>JAMXFF010000093.1 GCA_025370845.1 Laspinema palackyanum D2a
AGGAGCCGTGTGAAGGGAAACTTTCACGCACGGTTCTGAAGACGAGTCGGGTGGGCGACTGCCCGGCTTAGTTTAATCCGATAGATTTTATCCATCCAGTCAACTCTGTTCTAATTGCAACCATCGACAGAAAATGCTGTTAAGCCAACGGATTTTTGAATGTCAGAACTGCGGGCTGAAGATTGATAGAGATTGGAACGCCAGCATCAACCTAGAAAAATCGCCGAGCTCCGACGATTACACTTGTGGACGGGGTGCTGCCGACAGTCCCGGACGAAGCAAGAAATAAACATCAATATCCGGCTCTGTCCGGGTTTGTGTAAGTTTTATAGAGCAGGTTTGGATTGCATACATCATAAAAAAAGTCCTTTTGGTGAATGGTCACAGTGATGGGGATGGATTTCGGTGAACTAGCAAAAGTTTGGGATTCCGTTGGATGAATGCTGAAAACTATCCGAAATTTTGGCCTGCAACCGATTGTTGGTGTCGAATGCTAATTCAATGCCTTCGGCTTGCTCTAGATGGTTGGCGATCGCATCTTCCCCCAACTTAAATATTTGGCCGGGGCTGTTCGGTTGGTAGGCCAGTTGCGCGAGTGGGATTTGGTCAGTCTGTTTTCGATCGGCATACTCTGCCGTGGCCAGCAATACCCATTGGGTGGGGACACTCCGCTGATTAAACTTAAATTTGTATTGGTTGTAAAATCCCGTTCTGCCCGAGCGCTTAAAATATTCGATTTGGGTTGAGTAAATCAAATTGATGCTCAACAAATTTATCTGCCCCACTGAATATTGTCCTGTGGGCTGGTATAGCGCTAAAAGAAGTCTTAAATCATTGTGGGCAGTAGCCGTTGGGTTTTTACGGTCGGTTTGTCTTTGCAAGAACTCCGCCAGTTTTGTTCGTAGGTCGTCTTCCTCGAATTCTCGGTGGTTCAGGCAATTGAACAGCCACCACCAACTTGGCATGAAACAGGGTGGTTCCAAACCCCAGTAATGTAGGAGCCAAGGAGTTTGGGCATCTTGTAGGTAAGGGTCAAATTTTTCCAACAGCCACCGTCCTCGTTCGGTGGGAATTAAATGATTGTGTTGGTATTGCGCTACCTTAAGAACGACCAACCAGTAAACGGTGCTGGCAAGTTGTGCTTGTCCAATGCCCAGTTTGATGTGAGAACCTGGAGCGGAATAATGGAACGGTTTTTGAGCGATTTTGTCCCAAACTCGTTTCAACCGGAAAGGATCCGGATAGAGTCCCTGATGGCTGCCTTTAATTTCCGCAATATCTGGCAGGAAATGGGTGCCTAAATTAAATTCGAGTTGTTGCATTATCAATTACTCCAACATCGCAGACTTATCGCATTATCAATTACTCCAACATCGCAGACTTATCGCTAAACTTAAAACGCTGGACAGAAAGAGGTAGTACAGAATCCAAAACATTGAAACTCTCCTAAAACAGGTCTAGTTGTTCGTATTGTGAGTCAGCCTTATCACGAGACTTTGCTTTTGATTTTGCTGGGTTAGTCGATTGAGTAGAGACCCAATTATGCTGCGTTTTTAGCGAAGATTTGAGTGCCTGATAACTGCTATAACCACGCTCATCCAAACACTGGCAAAACGCATCTAACACCGGAATTCCTTCGGGAGTGGTCATGGTTGCCAACTCTGGCACATTTTCGAGTACGAAAAACTTGGGATTGATTTCGCAGATGAGTCGCGCAAACTCGAAAATCAAGCGGTTGCGCGGGTCGTTCGGGTTGCGGTTGCGGTTCATCCGGCTGAATCCTTGGCAGGGTGGCCCGCCAATAATTACATCAACTTCACCGCGTTTTACTCCCAGCCAACCGAGCAATTCTTCACCGTTAAGTTGGCAGATATCACCGAGATAAAAATGGGGACAGCCGGGAACATCGGGGTGAGCCTTGCGCCATCCACCACCGCTAATGAACGGAATTTGCACTGTACTATCCGATTGAATTTCGCGACATTGGCTGAGTAATGCTTTTTCCAGTTGAATTCGGTCATCCTCGCTGCCATAGTGGAATTGGCAGGGATAGGCTCCGAGGTTGTGCATATAGGTGAGTGCAGCATGGACGTTGTTATCCGCCGCAGCAACCACCTGGAATCCTGCTTGCATAAAGCCCAAGCTAAATCCACCGGCACCACAGAACAAATCGATAGCAAGCGGATAGGCTTTGGGATTAGCAGACTGTCGCGGTAATAGCAGACCCGAGGAGGATGGGACAAAATTTGGAGTGGGTATGACTAAATTGGAGTCTAATTCCAGATGAAAGTTTGGCATCACTTGCTGACCTTTTTGCGAGAGTTTCTGCGAGATTTTTTGCTAGAACCACCGATTTTACTGGTCAAGATATCCAGCACTTCGTTTGCATTTTTCTTGCCATATTCCGCTCGAAGTGTGCGGGCATAGCGGTGAGCCTTTTGAATCGAATTGAACTCTGAGATTTTCAGGAAGATTTTTCCCATTTGACAATCAACCAGTTCTCGCAAATAAATACAGCCCGTCTCGCCATCACGCACCACGAAAGTGGTCCATCGTCGCAAACTGGGTTTCGAGTATCTCTCCTTGGTAATTCTCATCGCGTCTTCCTCTTCCTCGGTGAATGTTTGAGCGTGTTTTCGTGTGAACAAGAATGATGGGTGGATTGAGTTTATGTGGTGGCATTATAGGAGCGCCATTCAACCCGCCAATCAGGGCAAGAGTCAACATAAATTAAACCTAATTTTGTCGTTGTTTTAGGCGGTAAATCAACGAAGACAAATACATCATCACTTGATAATCTCCATTGCCTTTTGCCTCTTGTAACCGTTCTTCAGCAATTTTGAGTGCAGTGGTAAGATATTGGTCGAGGTATTCCGTAATCGCGCAGATAGCTTCCTGCTCCAATTTCATCCGAGCTTGGACTAGCTCACCAAATTCTTGGGCTGACAGTTGCGGCAATTCGTTACCATCTTGGACAAGTTCTTGATAAAACTCTCGTAAATTTCTTTGAATTTGTTCCCGCTGTTCTAGCGTCAAAACCGGCTCAGGGTAGGTATATTCCCGCCATTTGGTTAGGAATCTTTTGATATAAATATACTGCCCTAGCCAAATTTGATTTTTTTGTTGGTCTAACAACAAACCGTAAACCGGGTAGCTATCGTCTGAACCTAAGTCGCAGTCAATTAGGTGGATGGCTACGGCAAAATGGCCAATGAAGACAAAATATACTCGGTAAGAATCGCTATGCCCACCATAAACATATTCTAAATAACAATTGGTAGCTTGGTAGGTCACAATAATGTACCGTTTGGCGGGTTCATTTTCGATTTGCCATGCAGCCAAAAGTTTTGGTGGAATGCTCATTGGCAGTAAGGAGGCATTAGGAATTTCAGTTTGGGGAGTCGGCGCAGGCTCAAACTCAAACCCTTCAGAATGGCAGGTGATTTCGTGTGGTTGATTGCTCATTGTGATTAGTTTTAGCTATTCAAAATTTCAGTGGAACTGCTTCCCAACTCTCCTATCTCACAGAATGGATTAGTTAGATTTAGCGCGGCTACCAGTTTTGGGTGAATATTAGGAGGTTTATTGGTCAGGACAGTGGTAAGAAAATGATAGGCGGGTTGATTTTAGTTTGTGACAATATTGGAATATCAATCAACCCGCTAATCAAGGCAAAACTGAATCTAACTTAAACCTAGTTTTGTGGCTGGTTAAGACGGAAAATCAGCGAATATAATTTCAGAATTGTTTGTATATCTTGATTGTTTTTTGCCTCATGCAACCGTTTTTTAGCCAGTTTAACCGCTTGGGGAAGGTGCTGGTCAAGGTATTCTTTAATCACACCAATGGCTTCTTCGTGAATCCTCATTTGAGCTTGGTTCTTTTTGTAAATTTCTTGCGCTGAAAGTTTGGGGACATTGTTGAGGTATTGGATAAGGTCTTGCCGAAATATGCCGAGGTTTTCTTGAATCTTTCCTGGCGGCTCTGAGGGCAAAATGGGCTGGGGGTAAGCATATTCAAAACAGGTTTTGAAGAATGTTTTCAGGTGAATATACTGCCCTAACCAAATTTGATTTTGTTGTTGGTCTAACAGCAAACCGTAAACCGGATAGTTTTCATCAGAACCCAAGTCACAACCAATCAGATGGATGGCTACAGCAAAATGCTTAATGAATGCCGAATACACCCGGTAAGAATCGGTATGACTGCCCCAAAGATACTCTAAATAGCAGTTTTTAGTTTGATAGGTCAGGACAACATACCGTTGGGCCGGTTCATCTGTGATTTACAACGCGGATAAAAGTTTTGGGGGAATGCCTATCGGTAGTAGGTAGGCATTAGGAATTTCAGTTTGGGGAGTTGGCGCAGCCTCAAACTCAAACCCTTCAGAATGGCAGGTGATTTGGGGTTGTTGATTGCTCATTGTCATTAATTTTGGTCAAATTTTTCAGTAAATTGCCAGATTTTGGTGGTCAATCCTTCGATTTTTTGGCAAGATTGAATGAACTTGTCGGCTAGTTCTTGGTTGGGAAATATGGCCAGGATGTTGCCTTTGTCTTCGGTTATGCCGCTGCCTATTTCTGCTCCTTGGAATAAACCGCCTACTGCACCAACAATTACTCGATAAAAATGGCTTTCTTCGGAAGGAAAATAAATATCAACGGCAATTGTTTCAGATTTTATCATTGCAAATTATCAAAGCAACAACAGTGAGATTAAGCAGTTTTGGCTGTACTCGGTAAGCGGAAGGTTTGACTCTGCCTCCAATTCAAACAGGATAGGCAGAGCCAAAAACTCAGAATTCGCTGTAGTATAAGACCGGGTTGCTCAGTGTGGGTACAGTCGTGTACTTAATATTCGTTTGTTAGCATCAGAACTTTTTGGGTTAGATAAAGTTTGATGTGCGATAACGGAAAATCAGTGTACTCAATTTCTTGCGTTAGTACCGGGTCATCGGTATCCCGGGATAGGGTAAGCACTGCCGAATGGTTTTCCACCGCCAGTTCCCAAAGCTGAAAGTCTTGCAGCATCGGGTCTTCTTTGACGCGAGCATCCGGTTGATACGACGCGATCGCATCTATCAACCAATGGGCTTCCCCTTTCTCAGCCAGATATTGTACGCCGTCAGTCAAAACGAAAGCGCCGAGCCAGTGGCGGTGATAGGCGGTGGTGCCGATAAATTGTCTGAGTTCGGATTCAGTGAGTTCAGGCATCAGATTGATTATACTAAGATAGTCCATCTGATGTGAGCGCAAGCTCCCCCGTGATTTTTGATTGGGCCTAGCTCACTTATGCACTAACCCATCTCCAACGTGGACTCTGCCTGTAAGACAGACTCGGCAAACTGGGCGATCGCAGCCCAACCGCGATAGAACAGACCATAAGGACTGCGATAACCTTTTTCGGTCCAACCGGGAAGGCTTTGTTTTGAGGCAGCAGCGGCAAAGGTTTCGGAAATAGAATCCAGGCCCCTATCGCCCAACATTGCTTCCAAACGCAAATCTTCCGCGCAAATATGCCATGTTTCACCCGCATCGGTTTTAATATGGACAAAGTTGACCGAATCCGGCTCCGTTGTTACGGTGACAAATTCGCCGGTGGCTGGATGTTGCGGTTTGACAACCAACACCCGATCGCCTTCGTTGACGGGAGAAGCGGGGATGGGATGGGCCATTTGCGCGAGCAGGGCCTTGTAAATATTGACCTGGGGATTTTGTGCCGGGGTGGTTGGCTGTTGTGAGTTTTGTGTTTGTGCAGCTAGTTGAGTTTCTAAGGCCATGACTTTGGCCACTAACGTTGAATTGTCCGCATATTTCAGGCTTTGCTTGGATGCCGCCATTTCTGAAGCTAGGGCATTGTATCGTTGCTGCATCTGCTCAAGTTGACTTAGTAGTTGCTGGTTTTGCTCTCTTAACTGCTCCAGGACCTCATCCGACCGGGTGGCTTCCACCTGAGTCAATTGTTGTTCGAGCAAATGAATTTCTAAATCTTTTTGGGCATTTTCTTGGATCAACGTTTGCAGTTGTTGGTTTTCTCGTTCGAGGCGATCGCGCTGGGCTTGGAGTGCATGAATCAGGGCCGTGGCTTTGTCTGCTTCCTTGAGTTGCGCGGTGAGGTCTTTGACTTGCCGTTCGAGTTCGAGTAGGCGGTCCGACTGTTGGGATTGCGGAACTACCGGCGCGAGTTTTTGCATCATACCCAGGGCTTTTTGGAGGTGGTGATGCCTGGGGATTACATCAGAGGAGTTTCCTGATTCCCCTTGGGCCAAATTCCGAACACAAGAGCGAAATTCTTGGGAAGCCTTGGCGTCCAACCCCAAGCCGCGCTCTATCCATTGCAGTTGCGCTTCTGGGACTACTTCATCGGGGTCCCCACAGTTGGCAAGGAAAGCAGCAATCGCCGGGTTAGTTTTGCGTTTGGGTTGGGGTTTGATGAGTTTGGAGATGTTCCAGTCGGTCAGGGTTTGGACTGCTTCAACCAAATGGTCGGTGAGGACCACCGGCTCGGTGGCGTCCGGTTGGGACATTTGAGCCAGACGTTGGGCCTCCGCTTGCAGGGTCGCGAGACTTTCCTCATCCATCTCGCAAGAAGCGTAGGAAATTAAACGCCAGTCGGCCAGGGTGGCGGGCTGCCCTAACGTAATCGTTTTCTGGGTCTGGCGGATGCTGGCGACGGTCTGTTTGCCTGCTTTTAGCAATTTTACGAGCAGGTTCTCATCGCCAATTTTGGTAAGTTCTTTGACAGCGCTGACGGACCAGGATTGGACCGAGTTGAGGATGAGCTTCTGGATGCGTTGACGTTGGTTGTCAAACCACTGAGAAATTTGGATGAGCGACCGGGCCATCCAAGTGGAACCCCCAAAGTCCGAGGATTCGAGCCACTCTTCAAACCTTTGAGAGCCTTCGGTCGAACCATTCTCTTCGCATAGTTCCTGGAGGATTTGGCGGAAGCTGCGCCCAATCTCTACGCCCCTAATGAAGGTGTGTTGAACAAAACCAAAAAATTGCTGTAAAGTTTCCTGGGCCTGGGTTTGGAGCTCCGGGGAACCAAAAGTGCTGTAGTCGTACTCTAGGCGGAGATTGAGCGGACTGGGGCTAGACGGAAACCGTCTACCTATAGACTTCTGTAGGCTATTCATGATATTTTGTAGTTACTATTTATTTTTGGTTTAGGCGAGGTGGTACTCGCCTTTTTTGTAGTTTAAACTAGATATGTACTTCTTTACCTGTCTTCATTATGAATAATTGTAAAGAACTGGTCGAGGGAGTCAACCTCAAAGAAATCAAGCAGTTTTTCCAAGCTGGCCTTATCGATTCGACTAAAGCGGTTGTTCTGTAAGGCCCGAACTGTGATGGGACTCAATCCGGTTTCTCTTTTTAAGTCAAGTTGGGTGAGTCCTTTGCTGGCCATAAATTGGTCTAGGTTGCACTTGAGTTCTCTTCCCACTGGTTAATCCTTTTGGATGGTTTTGGATTTTATCTAGCTATCTATCTAGGATAGTAGATTAGACCCATCCCACTAAGGGCTTTTCCTTGAAGAAGGCGATCGCGCTGGTCTCCGAGTTAGTCCGATTTAGTTCTCCTCCAACTTTTTCCTGGCTTAATTTTATCGATTAATCGAAAATTCGTCAATCCTGAGAATTGTAAATAATTGTGAACAATTCGTCTAGGGACTCTAGGTTGAAGTAGTTAATCAGGGCGCATAACGTTCCTTTGTCGAACCTTTTGGCAGTGTTTTCTCGGATGTTACGGAGGGCTGCTGCCCCAATTTTTGTTGCTTCACTGAGCTCCTGTTGAGTCAGACCCCGCTCCTCCATTAACTCGTCTAGTCGGCAATGAAGCTCGATTTCAACGTTTTGGAGTGCCGGTCTTTTGTTCTGTGGTGTGTATGGAGGGGGTTGTCTAGCAGGCATAGACCTTGTTGATTTGACAATAAAGAGTCAAATCGTATTGTCCCTTGCTTCGTAGATTTTCTGTGGGTGAATGAGTGCGATCGCGCCGGTTGCCAAGTTAGTCAGAGTCGGTCCTCCTCGGATCCGTTACCAATAATCGGCGTAAAGCCCCCGGATTTATCCGTGGGGATATAAGCCAACAGTGTTAAAATGCTAGAAGCGATTAAGAATAATCATCTGCGTGGTTGTTGCATTCACGTCTTCGGTGAAATTCCGGCACAGTAAGTCACTACTGCCTTGATCCGCAAGCCTATACAACTGGCAAGCAATATCAGAATGCAGAGCGTACCTACCTGGCTTTGTGGTGAATTCCGCTCTTCAAGAACAATAATAGAAGTAAGCCAAATTGCATCATCTCTTTTAGGGATAGTTGTTTTGATGGTAAGAAAGGATACTTGAATGTCCCGTGGTCGCCCTTTGGGGTAGGCAGGAATCCCCCGGCTTTAGACGTGGGGAGGTTCAATAGCAATTGCTGTCTTTGTAAATTTTGTTAAAGCGGCAAGATTCACAAGGGGTGAAAGCTAAGATGGTCAGCACCCCGCACTGAAGTAACGGGGCTTCATGCCTCACGCTTGCAGTTAGTTGACCAGCCCAAGTCTTAACTG
>JAMXFF010000094.1 GCA_025370845.1 Laspinema palackyanum D2a
CAGCACGCCATCAGAATTGCTTATATCGGTAGACAACTGGTAGACATCTAGGTTAGATTATTGGACATAAGGGTTCCGGGATGTCCGTTGTAAACACCCCTAAACTTAAAAGGTCCCTGCAAGACTGGTACTCATGCAGGGACCTACAAACTAAAACTAACTAGGATCCATTATGGCACGTTCTAAAGGCTTCGATAACAAAGCAGTTTTGTACATTAGGGTGAGTACGCAAGAGCAGGCGCAAGAGGGTGTAAGTATTGATGCTCAGAAGGAAAAGCTAATCTCTTACTGTGCCGAGCGCCATTTAGAGGTTGTAGAGGTCATCGTTGACGATGGAATATCTGGCGGTAAGTATCTGAGTCAGCGTCCTGGCGGTCAACGGTTGATTGAATTAGTCAGCACCAAAAAGGTAACCCACGTTTTAGCCGCTAAGTTGGACCGGCTCTTTAGAAATAGTGCTGATGCCTTATGGACTATCGAAGGTTGGGATAATAAGGGCATTACTACTCATCTACTTGATGTTAATGGGATGGGTTTAGATACGAGTAACCCGTTTGGCAAAATGATGTTGACCATGATGGCCGGGTTCGCTCAACTTGAGAGAAGCCTGATTAAAGAACGGACTAAAACTGCAATGCAGCATAAGAAGTCTACTAAGCGGAAGTATTGCCGTGAGGTGTACGGCTTCGATATTAACGAGTCTGGAGATATGGTAGCCAATGAACAGGAGCAAGCTACCATCACCCTGATTAAACGTTTAAGGGAGTCTGGAGAATCACTAAGAGCGATCGCCAGCAAGTTGACCGAATTGGGTATCCGTACCAAACGGGGAGGGACCGATTGGATTCACACAACCGTTAACTCCATCCTTAAAAATTCGATTCACGCCAATGTTGCGTCATAGACGGGTAAACCTGTAACCATTGGCATTTTAACCACTGAACCGATGATTCTCTCGTTGTTATGGTTACAGGTTTACCCGTCTACTGTAACCAGTTACGGAGAGGGTCAGGGTCATGGTTAGGCGATCGCCAGCAGGCTAGAACCCTTATTCTATCGTTAGGTTACCTCGGAAAGGCTAGAACCCTGATTAACCGTAGGCTGCAGCCCTAGGTTTTCCGTCCGGGCCTGAGACTTTCCCTGAAGTTGCCAAGAGGACTAGAACCCTGATTCTGTCGTTTAATGTTTGGGTCAGGTTCCGACTAAGATTTGAAGCTTAAGGTTTCCACTAAAACTCCCTGTCAGTTTTTAAAAACCACTCGACTGCGTTCTGTAAAATAAAACCGCGTCTATGTTGCCAAGATGACCCCAAGGGTTTATTATTTATGTGATGGAATTCGTTAGGTGCTTAGACGCGCCCCTAGGATTGGTAACCCTAGAGACGACTTCCGCAGTTCACATACAACTGAGGCACAATAATTATGGTTAATTCCAGGGACCTTCGACAAGGTAACCTTGTCACTCCATTGCCCGAACGTCATCCCCGTGACTTGTATTACGCTACGCAATACAGTCATGAGGAATTGGCGGTTCTGTACGGAGTCACAAGGGAAACGATAACTCGCTGGCTAACAGGTAAGCATATTCCACCCCGGAGTATGCAAATAACTACAGCCCTGCTGTGGAATCATTTGGGCTTAGATAAATAACATAACGCTGGCGTTAATCTGTCTCAGACACTTTAACGCCAGCGTTATGCTGCTTAAT
Organism: Laspinema palackyanum D2a; assembly: GCA_025370845.1. GTDB lineage: Bacteria > Cyanobacteriota > Cyanobacteriia > Cyanobacteriales > Laspinemataceae > Laspinema. The sequence goes on from JAMXFF010000094.1 coordinate 1,708, forward strand.
TTCATTGGGAACGAGTGAAGCGTATTAATTGCGCCTAGAGGCTGGTAACCCCTAGACGACTTCCCCAGTTCACATACAACTGAGGCAAACATCATTATGGACTATCTACGAACACTTGGGGCAACTAACCCTAAATTCTCTTTAGGCGATCGCATCATTGCGACTTCAAATGACCCTGACGCTGGCGTTACGCATACCCTAGAGGCTACGATTTCTGGGATGGTATGGGACGATGACCGTTGGGATTATGCTCTAAAATTTGACGGTTATCGCGGAGCAGACTTCGGATGGGGTGAGCATGAGTTAATCCCGTTAGACGTTTACGCCGCAATAGTGGCTTAATTTATGGTGCTGGCGTTACTTTGCCCTGGAGTAACGCCAGCGTCAAACATTAGCGGTACTACACGATAACGTTACGCTTATAAGATTTACTTATCACTCTCCCTTAGACCCCTAGGGGTCCCCCTAGGCAAACGTTCTAGCTAACTGGAATGAGTAAGTATGCTTAATTACTACGTTAGCGGTTCATTAGCGCTTAGTTATCAGCAGGAAATTATTTCCTTATTTTCCAAAATTCTTTATTGCATTAATTTAGTGAACCTAACAGGTACTTTCCTGTCAGGCTGTGCAGTGCAAGCGTTCCACACAAATAACCATAACGTTAAGCGCTTAACAGATTAGAGGAAACTGTTAGGAATTACCACACAGAACCGGATTTTAGTTGTATATTGGAATAGACAAGAAAAAAGAAGCCAACCTCCCGCAACTAATCACGAAAGCCTGACCCCTCTGTATTACTTAATTCCATTCTAAGCGGTTAACGTCATTTCCGCAAGGTCAAAAGCTTCGATTAGTTGCAGGGAACTCACTACAAACCCTGCATATATGGTTATTCTAGCAAATTTAAAAGGTCACCGTTGCCCCTGCTGTGGCAACAGAGAGTTTAAGCTTTACTTGGACAGAAAGGCTGATGCGGCAGCTATCCCCTGCTATCGTTGTGGTAAGCTTTACGCCGCTATCCCCACAAAGGATTGTCCCAAGTTTGGAATTATTCCAGCTATTCTCCCCGTCCTGCCAGTAGGGGAGGGTTGGTAATGTTTTTGAGTAATGAATTCCAGGAATGGTTCAAGAACGACCTCTACGGGTCCGGTATCTCCAGGGAGATTATTAAGCTAAACTTTAAACCCTTTGGGGAGACAGTAGAGGGAGAGGAAGGGGCATTAATTGATTACCTCCTATATTCCCCCAAACTTCATAGACGACAATCATCCGGTTGCCCTGTGGACGCCAGCTATATCAAGCGCTACAGCAACCTAAATGAAGGCGGATGGGTACATCAACCTTTAGACCCTTTGTCGGGTTGGGAGTCTACTTCACTTTGGTGCTGCATTAAGCCGATCGCCCCAAGGTCAGTAGACAGTAAGTTAATTAAATACGAGCACCCGCCTAAAGAACCTACTGGTATCTTCTATCTGAATCCCGGTCCTGAAGCTTGGGATAAAATCAGCCAGCGTTACGGTGTACCTAAAGGTGAGTACACTAATTTCTGGCAATGGGTAAAGGCTCACCCTAACCTCCCCATCTACATTACGGAAGGTGCTAAGAAATCTGCAAGTTTGTTGAGCGCGGGTTACATTGCGATCGCACTCCCTGGAGTGTGGAATTTCGCCGACAAAGACCCTTTAACTAAAGTTAAGAGCCTCAAACCGGCTTTAACTGCAATTGGTTTAGCCGGTAGATTGTTTATGATTGCCTTCGACTATGACGCTAAACCGGCAAGTCAAGAGCAAGTAGGGGCAGCAGCTAACTCCCTTAGAATCCTCTTAAAAGGTGCTGGCGCTAAAGTATCCTTTCTGAGGATTCCATCTTTAGGTAAATCTAAAATGGGTATCGATGATTATTTAGTACAGACCCAAGATTACGAGTTGACCGGATGTAATATTCGTAAGTCTTGCCCTTACCCCGATAAAACCCTTTGGAGTATCTCAGACAAATACGAACAGATTAGAATCAATCAGCGTTACTTGGGGCAATTTAAGAATCACTTAGGGTGTGATTTAGGTGACGCATCCGGGTTACTGATTGTCAAGACTTTACCTGGAGTAGGTAAATCTTGGGCGGTAGAGCAGGAAGTAATGTATTGGTCAGAATTTAGGGATGTTTTAGTAATTACCAATCGTAAATCTACTGGCCGCGCTTTAGCCAAACGGTTTAACCTGCGATATATTGACGATAAACATGAGACTAAAGGGGGAAAGGGTACAGTATTTTGTGTGGAATCTTGTAAGTCTCACGGCAAGGTGAGTCTAAAGGTATCCGGTAATGACACTTGGGGCGAGATTAAGAAAGGCGACTACGTTACAGAAAGAGGGGTTGTAGTCATCCTTGATGAGTTTGACCAAACTTTAGAGCAGATGCTAGGGAGCGACACTTGTAAAGAGGATAGAGTAGAAGTCATTAACACGTTCAAAGGGTTAATGCAAGACGTTCTAGGCCGCTCAAATGGTCTTGTCGTGGCTATGTCGGCTGATATTTCTGACCTAGACATTAACTTCATTACCGATTGTGTTAAGCCGGTTAAATCCATCGTTCCCAAGGTCATCGTTAACGAGTGGAAACCAGAGCATAAATATGACCTTCACCTCTATCCCTCCCAAGTAGAAGTCTACCAACAAGCTAAGAGATTAATCGAGACTAACTTAGAACTTGTAGCGATAGGTAGACCTCACAAAACTCTCTGGTTTAGCACCGAGGGTCAGGACGATGACAGCACCTATGGCACTACCGTGTTAACTAAGAAACTGAAAGAAGACATAGAGGGAGTAAAGATACTAACCATTGATTCCGATACCCTCGCGGCACAAATTTTAGACGATAACGGAGAGGGTCTGATTGAAAAGTTAAACTCAATCGCGCCTGAGTATGACGTAGTGCTTTCTTCCACGTCTATTTCTAGTGCTGTCTCTATGGACGGAAACTATTGGTCCGGTGTTTGTGACATTAGCGCAGGCTTAGTCCACACCCGCGAATACCGACAAAGACTTGACCGGGTAAGAGCGCCAGTAGATAGGCATTGCTTTATTCCCGAACGTGGGATGACCTTTAAGGCTAATGGGTCTACATATTGGAAGTCAATTGCTGCTACAGAATCCGCAGTGTTTAAAGAGTCGGTGAGGGTCTTAGAACGTGCTGACGCTGATGATTTGTCAAATCAGACTTGTCCAATTGCTAAGGCAACGTTCTGTAAACAATTGGCACGATTTAATTATGATTACTACGATTACCGTGAGAATGCTATTGACCTTTTAGAGGGGGAGGGAGTAAAGGTAATTAATGCAGGGTATCTTGAATTAAGCGAGAGGAAGGCTTTAGCTAAAATGCACAAGAATTTTAGGATTAACCATCATTCCTCTAGCTGTGATGCGCGGCGGGATTCCCCCAAGTGGGACGATGAGACCGCTCAGGCTTATGAGGCTGGTAGGTTTACCGAGTTCTTAAAGGAGAAAGGAGTAGAGAAAGGCTTAATAACGTCTACTGAAAATATCAGCGAGCAAAGGAATAGACAACTAGAGTTACTCTCGTATAAGCGGTATAAAGTTTGTCGAGATTTAGGCGGCTATGAACCCCTATCATCATCTTTAATCGCTGGTCACGATGACGGTACTCATAAGCAGTGGAAGCTTCAGATGTTTTATTGGATGCCAGACTTAGCCGCCAAACAGGATAACTATAATCTCGACTTTAGGAAGAGCAGTAAAGCGGTGCATACTCCAGACTTTAAAAGCTATCTCCTAAAGGTAAAGCTACTCCAGGAATTAGGAATAGACGCACTCTTAACCGGGGATGAATTTACTAAAGATTCTCCAGAGATTAAAGCGGTTGTGAAGGCTATCAAGGCTAAAGTTAAGCGGATTAAAGCGGTTTTAGGCGTCACTGTAAATGTTAATCAGTCCCCTATACGCATCTGTAACGATGTTCTGAGCCTGATTAGCTCATCTTTAGTGGAGAGTAAGCGGGTGAGGGTAGATGGCAAGATTAAGCGCTTTTATCATTACCCTGACATCCACCATCCGGCTAAAGGGGACATCATTGGTCTTTGGGTTGATCAGATTAACGCCAAGGTTAAGCCTGACTCTATGACCACAAACGTTGCTACAGAATCAGAGGGGTGTGACAGCACTCTCATAATTCAAAATCCTGAAAAATCTGAAGCGCCAGAACCCGCGCCGGATAAGGCTTTAGACCCTGTTAGTAACTGTGACACCGATTCGGCTTTAAGTATTACTCCAAATTACTTTAACTGTCACACTACAACCTCTAGTAAAAATCACACCTCACCCGCCCCTATAAAAGAGGGGGGTCATCATCCGGCTTTAGGGGCGTTAGGGTTTAGAGGTTTGAGCTATGTACCGCCAGTTCGTAACGGTATGCCTTTAAGCCACGAAGAGAGGGTCTTATGGTGGGAATTCCTTCTAGGGGTCAAGGCATCTAAGAAACCTTCCATCCGTAGCCGCTACGGAAGTGACCCAAACTTTTATCAACCCTGGGAGCTAGAGCAGCAAATAGAATCATGGTCAGAAGGGTCAGAATACCGTTACGTCAGGAATCACTTGGGGCTGAAAGGCTCCCATCCAATGTTTGTTTAAGGAGGACCGATTATGTATTGCACACTCCCGACTAGACGCCCTTGGCATCAAAGACTTAATCAGCCAGCTTACAGGGCTATATCGGCTGATTACACCTATCAAAGGATGTTTAGAGGTCAGACTTTAGGCGATCGCCAGTTAGCTGCTCTTAAGCCGGTGAAAAGCCGGTTGCAGTTATTAAAAAACCTCACACCGGCAAGATACGCCAGCGATAATGTAAATATCCCTGATGAGATTAAGCGTTACCGTCCCGAACTGCAACGCGCTTATCTACTCGAATTACAGAAACGATCAGAAACTAATTAGGAGAATTACTCATGCAGAACCAAGTAGATACCTTATTCGCGTCTTTGCCCCAAGTAGAACAAAAAAGATTACTAGAGCTATCTCCAGTGGCTCGCTTATCGGCACTCAGAACGATGATTAAAGCGCCTCAAACGGCGCAACCGACTCAGACATCCCAAATTAATTTAGAGCCCGGTAAACGTGCGTTATTGGAGAGTTACGCTCAAACGTTGCCGGACGTTGACCAAATGGAATTAGGGCAACTAAGCGAGGATAAACGACTGACCCGGCTCTATGAATTAAAGGATAGATTTGACCGATTAGGCTACTAATTCTGATCAGCCAGTAGCATCTTTGTGGACTACTGGCGATCGCCCCAAAGGGAGTAAAGGGTCAGATTAATGTCACCTTTCCCCCTCCCACTAAGCGGAGTTAGTGCGACTTAGTACCATTTAGGGCAAAACTAATACCGTTTAGACAACTATAGAGCCTACTCTATGCACGACTAATGAACCATAATTAGAATTTATGACCCCTAACATTAAAACCGGGTTCGGTTATCACCTAGGCTACGAGTATCGCTCGGTGACCATAAGGGACTCTGACGGTTCCCTAAGCACCCATACCTATAAACGACGGATACGCGATAACACCATAGGATTACCCAAAGGGTCTAAGCGGCCCCCCGGTCCTATTGTGCGGCAATCTTTACTTCCATCCCCGGAAGACTTAGCCTTTCTGTGTTACCACACTGACCCTGACGTTGCCAGACTAGAAGCCAGCTATGACGATGACGTTGCCCAATTAGAAGCCAGCTATGCAGATGATTTAGCAGCACTAGAGGCCGCGTTCGACTAGATAAACGTATCTGAAGTCATTTAAACCTGTAAACGGCTTTAGAGCGCGAATTTAGGCCAAATGAAGAAACCCGGTAGAATTACCTACCGGGTTTAATTTATGTCTACCAGTTGTCTACTGCTACTGTAGACAGTTGTCTACCGATTGCCTAGAACCGGCTTGAATAGGTACTTTGGGTTACGTTCCCCTTTCTTAATTTTGTTGACTTGCACCCAACCTATGCCATCAGGGTCCCTTAAGCGTGACCACTCCTCAAAATCCTTATCGGGAGACTTCCCCCGGATAGCTGTTGCAATGGCAGGTTTACCAGTTGGGTTACCGATTACAGTACCCCAGAGCAACCGCTTCGATAAATCACTGGAGTTCCAACCTTCTGACTTTGCCTTATCGTCAATTTCCTTGTAGGCAGTAGCTTCTATAGGTTTGTCTACTGAACTGGTAGACAACTTATCAGACTCATTGCTGTTGTCTACAGTTTTAGTAGACAAGTTGTCTACAGACTCATCAGAGTCATTATTGGTTCTAGCTTCTAGCAGTTCGAGTATTCTCTGAAACTTGTCTACAGGAGGGGTAGGGTCATCGTCTAATAGCTCAGGATACTTACAGAAGTACGCTGCTGCTTTAACGAAGAAATCGGAACGGGTCATCGGTTTGACTTCTATGGCATTGTCGATCGCCTGGAGTAACTCAGGAGTGAGCCGGACGTTGACCTGACATCTATCCTTATTGGTTTGAGCCTTATCTGAAGGGTCCTTTTTATTTGCGGTCCGTTTAACTGCCATAACCTTTACCTCTAATCGTTACCCTTATTATGGCATAGATGTCTACCAGTTGTCTACCAGTAGGCCAGATAAGTTTTACCACGCGGTAGTCAGCACGCCATCAGAATTGCTTATATCGGTAGACAACTGGTAGACATCTAGGTTAGATTATTGGACATAAGGGTTCC
>JAMXFF010000095.1 GCA_025370845.1 Laspinema palackyanum D2a
GATAGTTTTCAGGGAGGCCCCATCCCTGAAAACTTTTAAACCATAAGCATTTTAGCCTTAGCTTGATGCGTATGGGGATTTATCCCCCGCCGGTTGATGGGGGTTGCCTATTGACGGCAAAATTAGTTAAAATATCAGACAACCCTAGACACCGAAATTGAGAGGTCTAATTTATGGTAACCACCCCTCAAACGACCCAGGTCATTTACCCCGATTGTGATGGAAATCCGATGTCTGATAATACCCGCCAATTTCGTTGGATTGTTGTGATTAAAGAGAATTTAGAAATTCTGTTTGATGATAATCCCAATGTCTTTGTCGCCGGAGATTTATTGTGGTATCCCGTCGAAGGGAATAATAAACTCCGACAAGCGCCTGATGTGATGGTAGCGATGGGACGACCCAAAGGCGATCGGGGTTCCTATAAACAATGGGAAGAAGGAAACATCCCTCCCCAAGTCGTCTTTGAAATTCTCTCCCCAGGAAATCGCCTCAATGAGATGGTGAAGAAACAGCAGTTTTATGACCGCTATGGGGTGGAAGAATATTATATTTTCGACCCTGATCGCCTCGATTTCAATGGGTGGATACGCAATGAAGCGGGTTCACTGGAGTTAATTGAACAACCGGAAAACTGTACAAGTCCCCGGTTAGGGATTCGCTTTGAATTGCAGGATGAACAGTTTACGATTTACCGTCCCGATGGCGAGAAATTTCTGACTTTTACAGAGTTATCCAAATTTGCAGAAGAACAACGCCAGGAAGCGGAACAACAACGCCAGGAAGCGGCACAACAACGCCAGGAAGCGGAACAACAACGCCAGGAAGCGGCACAACAACGCCAGGAAGCGGCACAACAACGGTTACGCGCAGATTCAGCAGAAGAACGCCTGCGGGAATTGGAGGCGCGTTTACGGGAACTAGAGGGCGATCGGAATTCGGAAGGATAATCTGCGATGCGTTACTCGTCCGAGGTGTCGCCACATCAGTCGGGAGTTCAAACCCTTCCGGTCCCCTCCCCTTGGCAAGGTCCGGGTTAGGGTGGGGTTCTTCTTTAGCGAGGTGTCGCCACATCGGACGGGAGTGTGAACCCTTCCGGTCCCCTCCCCTTGGCAAGGTCCGGGTTAGGGTGGGGTCTCCGTGACGTGCGATTCCCTACGGGATAGCTTCGCTTACCGCACGTCAGAAGGAATGGGTGGGTGGAGAGTCCTCCTGACATGGCGCGCCTCCCCGAGTGCGTGAGGTGGCGAGCGCCACCTCACGGGAACCCCACCCTAACCCGGACCTTGCCAAGGGGAGGGGACCGGAAAGCGAATTGCCTTTATACTCAAGCGCAGGGGACCCCACCCTAACCCGGACCTTGCCAAGGGGAGGGGACCGGAAAGGGAATTGCCTTTATACTCAAGCGCAGAGGACCCCACCCTAACCCGGACCTTGCCAAGGGGAGGGGACCGGAAGGGTTTGAACCTCCGCCGGTTTATCGGAGTTACTTCAAGATTCATCATTCATTCTTCAAATTATGGCATACAGTGATTTTAAAACCATTAATCAAGTCCGAACCGCATTTAATTTAACAATGGATGAAACCTAACATTTATTTATCAATGTCCCAGGCATAAAACCCAGTGAATATTTACAAACCACGTTAACCGAATATCTCCCCCTGGCGAATGCTATCAACACCGAAAAAGCACGTTCTGAACTGCTAATTGCTCCCATATTACTCGAAGTTCGCCGAATTTTTAACGGAGAAATCGGCTTTTTTTCGGGGACAGAATTTGAAGTAGAACCGGAATTAGGACTGAACGGGTTTTGCGATTATATCCTCACCGCTTCCCGAGAACTGTACGAAATCCGCAGTCCTGTGGTGACTTTAGTTGAAGCAAAAAACGAAAATATCAAAAATGGTTTAGGTCAGTGTATCGCTGAAATGATTGCCGCGCAACGCTTCAATCAGCGAGAATCTCCTGAATTTTCCACAATTTATGGTGCAGTGACCACCGGGGCAATTTGGAAATTTCTGAAGCTGACCGGACAAACGGTATTTATCGATTTAGATGAATATTATATCACGAGTTATGATAAAATATTAGGCATTCTCTCCCAACCCTTCCAATCTCAGTAAATCCACTTAATCCTACAACCCCTTATTTTCGGATGTGATTCGTTATGCAAATCATCAAACTCCCTCCGGTCCTTCCAGAAAAATTAGACCTCGCTGCGATTAATCGAGACTTGCGCGAGGGTAAGGCGAAACTGGATTGGAGTAGGGTTCAATCGGCCCCAGATGCAGTTTTAGAGATTTTATTGGCAGGGATTGATTCGGAGAGTGAGGGGTTGAATCTGGATGATGGCGTCAGCGATCGCATTATTCAGGTTGTCTCTGCATTTTTTAACCGGCGGCGAGAGAATATCTCGGCAGAAACGATTCCCAAAAAACCAGCATCCCTAAAATCTCAACCTATCCAATCAATGGATGCGGAAACTCAACTCAGCTTTCTTAAAACTGAATATACTGCCGCTAATCATCCCGAACAAACGGGAAGTCTCATCGAAGCGAAGATGACCCTCCAAACTCCCTCGGAAACTTCACCCCCTGCCGCTATTTTTACCAAACCTTCTCCAGCGCAAATCCGGGCAGAATTAGAGGAATTAATTATTCAGGATTTACTCGGTCCGGTGAATGGAGAGACGGAGGAAGTCAACGAAACTCGCGTGACGGACCGCTATTTAGTCGGTGTACTCGCCCCTTTGAGGAGAAACAAGGGAAAGGATGAGGGGACGGATGAACAGCAAGATGAATTAGCGGTGGGGGGAAAGGATAATTCCGAGGAAGGGACAACGGAGAAAACGGTGGCAATTCCCTCTACGATGTTTCCCTCTTCGATGGGATTGACTTTTTGCGTAGAAAATACTGCGGAAAGTTTAGAAATTACGGCATCTTGGGGAAAATATGACCGGGAAAAAAGTGAAATTTTGACTCAGGAGAATGGCAACCCGGAAACAGTTTGGAAACGGTATGCGATCGCCGGGAGTCGCATCCAACCCCTGAAACAAAATCACCGCTTTGAATGGGTTCCCAATGCTGAACAATCAGGGGAAATTATTGTGAGGGGTCAATCTCGCCGGATGGATAATGGGGATTGGATTGTCACGGTGTTTCTGGTGAATGGACAACAGGAACCCTCCAAATTACGCGATCGCGCTTGGATGTTCCAACCGGAGTTAAAAATTCGGTCCGGGGATAAAAATAATCCGGATATATTTATCAAACGACCCTTACCTTTGGCCCTAGAACATCTTGATCCCATGATTCGGGCGGAAAATGAAGCAATGGGGATGTTGTATCGTCGTCAGGTGGAATTTGCGGTGGGACATGGGGTGAGTGTGGCGGTGAAACAATCCCCAAGGAACATCCCCAGGGATACATTGCCGGAGGAAAATCCATCTTACCTGAATCGGGCAACGGAACTCACAACGAGTTTTGTACCCCGATACGAAGTACCCCAAACTACCCCGCCCAATGTGGAAGAAATCCCGGAATTGGCGGGGTTGAGTTTAGATATGAAGGAACTCGCCCAAGTCACTCCCCAAGACTTACCGGGATTATTAACCCCGTTACCCGATGCTTATGCCTCTTGGATTGCCCAGCAACAGGACCGTTTGCAGCAACCAAGTGAGGGACTCGACCCCTGGAGAGAAGCAGCAAAACGGGCGATCGCCAACTGCCAAGAAACCTTAAGACGGATTCGCGAAGGAATTGCCCTATTGCAAACCAACCCCCAAGCAATTCAGGGGTTTCAATTTGCCAATGCCGCCATGTGGCAGCAACGCCTCCATAGTCTCTATGCGGAAAAAGTCCGACGGGGAGAGACTGTCACCCTAGAAGGGTTGGATATCCCCAAAAATCGCAGTTGGTATCCGTTTCAGTTAGCGTTTGTGTTGCTGAATCTCCCCAGTCTCACGGATTTGCATCACGGCGATCGGACTCATCCCACGGAGGCAACAGCAGATTTACTCTGGTTTCCCACAGGAGGCGGTAAAACCGAGGCGTATTTGGGGTTAACTGCTTATACTTTAGCCATTCGCCGTCTGCAAGGCACCGTAGGCAGTCGCGATGGGGAAAATGGGGTGGCAGTTTTGATGCGCTATACCCTCCGCCTGCTGACCCTGCAACAATTCCAACGGGCCACCACCCTAATTTGTGCCTGTGAGTCCCTTCGCCGCCAAGATGAGCAAACCTGGGGGAAAGTCCCGTTTAGAATTGGCCTCTGGGTGGGTAACAGCAGCACTCCTAACTATACATCACAGAGTGAAGAGTTTGTAAAGCAAAAACGCGGCCAATCTTATACCGGAGGAACAGGGTCACCCCACCAATTGACCAACTGTCCCTGGTGTGGCAATGCGATCGACCCGGGGACAAATATCAAGGTTGATTCGGTGGAGAAAGGCAGAGGACGGACAATGATTCAATGTGGCGATAAAATGGGGCGTTGTCTGTTTTCCAAAGGGGAAGGATTGCCGGTGGTTGTGGTGGATGAAGAGATTTATCGCTGTCTGCCTTCGTTATTAATTGCCACCGTGGATAAATTTGCCCAAATGCCTTGGAAAGGGGAAGTGAAAATGCTGTTTGGGCAAGTGAGTGGATACTGCGATCGGCATGGATTTCGGTCCCCGGACCTCCAAGATGAAAATAGTCATAAAAAAACCGCCACACTCCCCGCTGCCAAAACCCGTCCCCATCCCAACTTACGGCCACCGGATTTAATTATTCAGGATGAATTGCACCTCATTAGTGGTCCATTAGGAACCCTAGTCGGACTCTATGAAACTGCCGTGGATGAACTCGCCTCCTGGGAAGTCAACGGCAAAAAAATCCGCCCCAAAGTCGTCGCCTCCACCGCCACGATTCGCCAAGCGCAAACCCAAGTCAATAACCTATTTTTAAGAAGTTTGCAAGTTTTTCCACCCCAAGGATTAGACATCGAAGACAACTTCTTTTCCCGCCAACGAGAACCGAGTGAAGAAGACCCCGGACGGCGATACCTAGGAATTTGCGCCCCAGGTAAACGCTTAAAAGCAGCCATGATTCGCGTCTATGTCGCCACCCTAGCATCGGCCCAAACCTTGTATGATAAATATGGCAAAGATGTCGATTCTTGGATGACGTTAGTGGGTTATTTTAACTCCTTGCGAGAGTTAGGGGGAACCCGCCGCTTAGTGGAAGATGACATCCAGACCCGCCTCAGACAAATGGACAAGCGGGGATTATCCAAACGGTTTTCAAACAACGTAGATGAATTAACCTCCCGCAAGGATTCCACCGAAATTCCCCAGATTTTAGACAAGTTAGAAGTACCCTTTGACCCGGACCAAGCAGCGGACAATAAAAAGCGGCGTAAAGCAGGAGAAAAGGTCAAAAATCCCGAACCCTTAGATGTAATTCTAGCAACAAATATGATTTCTGTGGGGGTGGATGTCAAGCGATTAGGGGTGATGGTGGTTTGTGGACAACCGAAGAATACTGCTGAATATATCCAAGCAACATCCCGGGTCGGTCGAAGTTCTCCGGGATTAGTAATTACCATCTATAATTGGGCCCGTCCCAGAGATTTATCTCATTATGAACGCTTTGCCCATTATCACGCCACGTTTTATCAAAACGTAGAGGCGCTATCGGTGACACCCTTTGCATCGGGGGCGTTAGATAGGGGATTAACGGCGTTGTTAGTGTCTTTAATTCGGTTAGGAGATGAGGAGTTAAATGCCAATGATGCAGCCGGAAATATTCAACGCGATCGGCCCTCGGTCCAAAAGGCGATCGCCACCATTGTCCAACGGGCGGAGGCGATCGGTGGCGTCCCCCAAGGACAAGCAGTCCGCCAAGAATTAGAAGCGAAATTAGACCGCTGGTTATCTCAGGCAAAACCGTCTCCAGGAGGCGGAATTTTGAAATATCAAATCACCAAGCGGGAAGGTACTACAATTCAATTGTTAAAAACGCCGGGAAATGCGCGTTGGCAAGACTTTACTTGTCTAAATTCTCTGCGGAATGTAGAACCGACAATTGGGTTGATTTTTACGGAACAACCGCCGGATGATGACAGCGATCGGCTTCCCCAACCCTACCGGAAACAGGAGGAAATATAAGCAACAACCGGCGGGGGTTAAAACCTAACAGCAACAACCGGCCGCCAATCGTTAAAACCCCCGCCTAACAGCTAAAGTCGGTTAAAACCGACTGAAAAACACCACGAATTAAGACTTGCAGTCGTCTTGAGACGACTTTAGCTATGAGGCCGCCAATCGTTTTAACCCCCGCCGGATCGCGGGGTCTTTCCCTGTTTATTGTCCTCTATTTGCCCTATCATGAACTCCTCCAAAACCAATTACAAATACCGAGTCGGTGAACTCCGTCCCAGTCAAATTCTCTTTTCCTTCGGAGTTGGTGCCGTTGCCGATTTACCCAACCTTTCCGTCATGATTATGGGATTAGAAGATTGGGACAAATCACGCAGTGTTGAATTACCCGAAGAACGATTACTGTCCGCAGTTCGGCAAAAATTAGGGTTACAAGTCAAGCAACTACTGTCCCCGCCACTCCCTACAGATGAAAGTAATTCCCTGAGTTCTTCTGATGAACTCTCCCGCATCGGCATTCCCGTCGCCCCTTTTCCCGGTTGGGTAGTTTGTCCCAGATGTCGATTATTAGCCCCCTTGAAATCAGGATTTTTCCAATTAAAAAGTAATCCCTATCGTCCCGCTGAAACCCACTATGTTCATGAAAATTGTTCCAAATCGAAAAAACCTCCGAAAGTGATTCCTGTGCGATTTTTGGCTGCTTGCGATCGCGGACATTTAGATGATTTTCCCTGGTTGTATTTTGTCCATCATGGCAATACCAGTTGTCCCGGTCCTTTGCGCTTAGAAGAACGGGGAATTTCTGGAACTGCTGCGGATATCATGGTGTATTGCGATCGCTGCGATACTCCTCCCCGCCCCCTCTCCGATGCGTTTGGAGAAAAAGGCAAGCAAAATATGCCCAATTGTCGGGGTCGCCATCCCCACCTCCGCAACTTCGATGATGAATGCGACCAACAGATGAAAGGGTTACTCCTCGGCGCATCTAATAGTTGGTTTTCCATCACCTTATCCGCCCTCTCCATCCCCACCCAATCGGGAAAATTAGCCGAATTAGTTGACCAAAATTGGACTCGGTTAAATAAAGCAACCACCCCAGAAATTTTGGGGATTCTGTTATCCGCCTTTCAATCCACAGGAGAACTGCAAGACTTTACTCCCTATCCAATTCCCCAAATTTGGGAGGCAATTCAACAAAAACAAAGCGGGGAAGAAACCGAGGAATTAAAAGACCTCAAAACCCCCGAATGGAAATTTTTATCCGCCGCAGACCCCCAGCAAAATACCTCAGATTTTCAACTCCGTCCCGTTCCTCCTCCCCAAAACTATACCGACTATTTCAAACAAATCGTCCTAGTAGACCGACTCCGAGAAGTGAGGGCGCTAATCGGGTTTACGCGGCTGCAATCTCCCGGGGACTTTACGGATTTAGACGAGATTCCCGAAAAATATTGGGTGAATCTCAGCCGCACTATTCCCACTTGGGTTCCCGCCACGGAAGTCAAAGGCGAAGGAATTTTCATAGAATTCAATGAGGAATTAATCCCAAAATGGGAAAATAAAAAATCAGTTAAAGACCGAGGAAATGATACCCGCAACGCCTACAAAGATTGGTTAAATAGCCGAAATCTTGACCCAGATAAAGCCAACTTTTCCGGAATGCGCTATGTGTTAATTCAGTCCTTTGCCCATGCTTTAATGCGACAACTTGCCATTGAATGTGGCTATAATGCTGCCAGTTTGCGAGAACGAATTTACTCTCAATTACCCACCGATGACAACGGCCCTCAAGCAGGGGTGTTAATTTATACTGCCTCCGCCGATAGTGAGGGAACATTAGGGGGATTAGTGAACTTAGGAGAACCGGCCACGTTTGGATATCATGTGACCCAAGCCTTAGAACAAATGCGCCTCTGTGCCTCGGACCCCCTTTGTGCGGTAGGGCTGTTTCATTCTAACAAAACATAGAGGGAGTAACGACCGTAAAATCAATAGCTAGAGCGAGAATGAAGCC
>JAMXFF010000096.1 GCA_025370845.1 Laspinema palackyanum D2a
CGTTCTCTTCCATTTTACATCAGAGAGAACGCCTTTCCTTTTCTCGATTGCCCTTTAGAATGAAACAGCCCTACTTGCCAAGGGGAGGGTTAGGGTCTTACAAGAGTAGTTTTTTCCAGTCCCAGGGCTTCTCTCACATTTAAGCTCACTTCCGGTCCCCTCCCCTTGGCAAGGGGAGGGTTAGGGTGGGGTTCTTCTTCAGCGATCTCCTCGTCACCCAGAAACAGGTTTCCCCAGCCTCCATACAGGCGCTTAAGCCCGAAAGACTGCTGCGGGACGAAAGCGATCGCTTTCGTCCCGCAGAACCCCACCCTAACCCTCCCCTTGCCAAGGGGAGGGGACCGGAGGTGCCGTTAATAACAAGGCAAATCACCATCGCAGAACCCCACCCTAACCCTCCCCTTGGTAAGGGGAGGGAACCGGAGGTGCCGTTAATAACAAGGCAAATCACCATCAGCGTAAAAAACCTGCCGTTGTAGGCCCCCATCGCCCCCTTCACTTCGATTCCTCAATCACCTTAGCCGATACCTCGATCGCATCAATATCAATGGTCCCCGGGGGGGTCAACCGCACGAAATGATCCTTTTCCCCCATCAGCGGTTCCCCACAACTGGGACATTGAATTTGAGTCTGATTCAGTCCCGTCAGTTCATAACTACACACCGGACACTGATCCAGAATCAGATTCCGACTCAACCACCACCGCAAGCCAAAAAAGCCAATCACCGGCAGCAGGGTGACGGCCACGATTAAGATTAAAATCGACTTCACGACCCATCCCAACCCGATGGAAATTAACACCCATACGATAAATACCGGCATCAACCACCGACTCAGGTCCGATAGGTTCATCAGCAAGGATTTATAACTGTTTTGATTCACAAATTGACTCCCACAGAAAATCGCCAATACCTCTATCCTACTCAGTAAACTCTATCAGTTGTTTGACGCGAAGAGTAAAGGCATCCGTACCAAACCCCCCAATCGTTTCCTGGCGCAACCAGTCCCCATCACAGCGGCGGTCCTCTCCCCGCAAGATTTCAATGCAGGCAGCCGCCACCGCCTGGGGGTCCCGATGTGGTACTTGCCAGCCCAGTTTGCCATCCTGCAACGGGTCCGCTGATCCATCGGCATCCCCAGACAGCACAGGTTTTCCACAAGCCATTGCCTCCAGGTACACGATGCCAAATCCCTCCTGAGAGGGCATAATATAGGCATCGGCGACGCGATAATGGAGGGCTAACTCTTCCGTCGGCACAAACCCCGCAAACACCACGCGATCGCTCACTCCCAACTCCTGCGCCAATCCCTGTAATCTCGGCTGATCATCCCCCCGCCCAATGACTAGATACTTGACATCAGGCTGGGCTTGTGCTATCTCTGGTAACGCCCGAATCGTCACATCCACTCCTTTATAGATATCCCCAGACCACAGACGCGCCACGGTCATCAATACCTTACAGCCCGCTAACCCATAGCGTTCAAGCAACTCTGGTGGTTTCGGACCGGGCGTAAACTGCCTCTCATCCACCGCACAAGGCAGTAACTCAAAGCGACTGGGTTGTAATCCATTCGCCGCACAAGCGCGATCGCGACTGTATCGGCTAATCGTCCATAACCGACTCGCCTGCCGCAACCCCGATTGTGCCATCTTCGGCAGCGGTTCCCATACCTCCTTCCCATAAGTCAACACCGTATAAGGAATCCCCAACGGTTGACACAACCCTTGCACTAACGATACTAAATTAATATGACCACAAAACACCCGCCTCGGACGATGCAAAACCAGCCGATTTGCCAACACCCCAGCCAACT
The DNA here is from genome assembly GCA_025370845.1 of Laspinema palackyanum D2a. Lineage (GTDB taxonomy): Bacteria > Cyanobacteriota > Cyanobacteriia > Cyanobacteriales > Laspinemataceae > Laspinema. The sequence goes on from JAMXFF010000096.1 coordinate 1,816, forward strand.
TCACCCGTCCCCACATGGGCGGCGAAGACTTTAAATACTCAAATTGCAACCCCGGATGACCCTCCAACGGATTCTCACAATCCGGACCATCCCGCAACAACAACACCTGTGCCACCCTCCCCTGACGGGCCGCCCAATCCCCATACACCGTCAAAATATCCTTCACATAAGATTGAATCCCCCCCTCTCGGGAAAAAATCTCCAAAAACACAAAAACATCGGTCTCTTCCCTCATCACCAAAACCTCCGTAAACATCCATAAAAATCCGTGAAATCAGGGGTTCAACTCCCCAACAACTGCGCCGCCAACCAGCTAGTCGTCCAAGCACTTTGAAAATTAAACCCTCCCGTCACTCCATCAATATCCAACACTTCCCCGGCAAAATATAACCCCGGACAACAACGACTCTCCATCGTCTTAAAATTCACCTCTTTCAGGGAAACCCCGCCACAAGTGACAAATTCATCCTTAAACACCCCTTTCCCCTGAATTTGATACTCCCCTCGGGTCAGTTCTTCCACCACTTGATTAATCGCTTTTTTAGAAATTTCCGCCCAGCGAGTTTCTGTATCAATTCCCCTTGATGCTAACAACCGTTCCCACAATCGCCGAGGAATCGGAAACGGACAACTCGTCGCCACTGCCTTACGCGGTAACTGAGATTTCACTGCCTGTAACTGTTCTCGCAACAGTTCCGGATTATACTGTGGTAACCAATCAATGGTTAGAGTCGCCCGATATTTGTGGTTATATAAATACCTCGCCCCCCATGCGGAAAGTTTCAGAATCGCCGGACCACTCAGACCCCAATGGGTAATCAGAACGGGTCCGGTTTGGGTCAATTTAGCCTCCCGTAATTGGACTCGCGCCATTTTCACGGCAACGCCCGCTAAATCCTGGAAGCGAGGGTCCTTGACATTAAAAGTAAACAGTGAGGGAACTGGCGGTTCTATCTGATGTCCCAGGGATTGGGCAATTTTGTATCCCTGGGGATTGCTACCCGTTGTCAATAGGAGGCGATCGCAAGCAATGGTTTCCCCAGACTTCAAGACAATTTCAAATCCTCCCCCGTTCTCACCTTCCTCGGGAGACAGCCGACGCACATCCACCACGGAAACCCCCGTCCGCAGTTTCACCCCCGATTTTCGCACCTGCTGCATCAAACAATGAATAATGGTTTCAGAATCATCCGTCGTCGGGAACATCCGCCCATCTTCCTCAGTTTTCAGATTCACCCCGCGACTTTCAAACCAATTCACCGTATCCTGGACTTGAAACCGGGAAAATGCCCCCCGCAACGCCTTACCGCCTCGGGGATAATGGGTGACTAACATCCCCGGATCAAAGCAAGCGTGAGTCACATTGCATCGTCCACCCCCGGAAATTTTTACCTTCGCCAGGGGTTGCCGTCCTGCTTCTAAAATGGTTACCTCACTCTGAGCATGGTTTTGAGCGCAATTAATCGCCCCAAAAAAACCCGCTGCACCCCCACCAATTACCACCACCTTCACTGGGCGATCGTTCACTACCTTAAATCCTTGCATTTCCCTTCAAAACTGCTATTGTCCCACAGTCTGTCCTCTTTTTCCACCCACTCCAAAAAAACTCAGAAACCGGGTTTCTTCCCAAATCTCTGATAATTAGCAACAACTGTCGCCAGAAACCCGGTTTCTATTCCTATCAAACCCGTCCCAATAACTCAGCTAACTGTGAGCGCAACGGTAATGGATTATACCCCAAACTAAAGGCTTTAGAACTATCCAAAGACACATCGGGCGGTCTGGGGGCCGACATTTTTACATCTTGTTGCCGACAGGGTTTAATCCGCCCCTGCTTAACCTCCAAAATCTCTATTACCTGCTCAAAAAAACTATATCGCGAAACCCGCTCTTTCCCGCCTAAATGTAGCAACTTTTCATTCTGTTTTAAGGCGAATAATAACCCTTGGGACGCAGTTTTCCCACTCACTGGCGTCCGAAATTCATCGGTGAATAAGGCTAATTCTTGTCCCGATCGCAAGGTTTGTAACATCGGCTGAAGGAAACTTTGAGCAGCGGGTCCCCCCTCCCCAAACATCAGGGGCATTCGACAAACAATGGTTTGCGGATTGCGATCGCGCATTTCCACCTCCGCCTCCACCTTTTGCTCTCCATACCGACTCACCGGACAAACTGCATCGGTTTCAGCATAAGGCGGATTTAACCCATCAAAAACTAAATCCGTCGAAGTAAAAACACAGGGAATTTCAGCATCTCCACATAATCCCGCCAAATCACTCGCCGCCGTGACATTAATTTTGTAGGATTCTTCAGGATAGGTTTGACAAACATTCGGCTGAGATTGAGCCGCCGCATGAATCACGGCATCGGGACTAATCTCCTGAAAGAGGGATTTAATGGCTTGAAAATCCGTTAAATCCACCGGCATCAACTGACAACCGGGAATAGTGATTTCATGAGAGGAATAGGTTCCAAAAACCTCCCACTCTGCTTGAGCCATTTGACAGAGATGCCAGCCTAAAAATCCACTCGATCCGGTAATTAAAAGTTTTTTCATAAACGCGAAACAACTGGCATCAAGTAACAGTTAAGCGAGTTCAAAATCCTCTTTAGATACCCCGCAAACCGGACAAACCCAATCATCAGGGATATCTTCAAATGCAGTACCCGGTGCGATTCCCGAGTCCGGGTCTCCCGCCTCGGGATTATAAACATAGCCGCAGGCAGTACAGACATATTGTTTCATGGGTTTCCACCTAAATAAAAATCGGGTAATCTAATTGAATCATACAAAGGGCAAGTTATGTCAATTCCTTACAAAAATTTAATAATGCTGACGGAATAGTTAGTATTAAACCCTAAAGGTAGAGGCGATGCGTGAATCGCCTCTACCTTTAGGGTAGATTCTCTAACATTTTCGGAGTGCCGCACATCGTTGGCGCAGCCTGCTTGTTCAGCGCGTCAGCTATGCCGCAGATTTTATGCACTCCTTATCGATGTCTATATTTTAAACAGTCACCTTAGATTTAGACCAAACCCCATTTTCATCTTCTTCATACTCCAGATGAATGATTTTCCATGCAGCCTGTTCAGCTTTCATGGGATCGGCAGTTTCAGCCAAAACCGCATTATATCGTTGAATAAATGTGATTTGAGCATCCGGAGAAAGATGGGTGCGGACTTCCGGGGATAAATCTTCTGGACTGTTGCAGGACCCGGCACAAGGACGCGGCAAAGTCATGGAATTAACAGCAATTTCTTGTCCTCCGGCACTTTCCAGCAAGAGTTGAATTTCCCCGGATTTCCCTTCAGGAACTTCCGCCATGACAAGAAATTCCCCGGCTTCTAAACGAGTTTGATAAACTGCTGCTTTTTCTTCCGGCATTCCCAAGGCAACGAAGAGGGAAACTAATCCGGCCCCCGCACTTCCTGCGATCGCCCCGGATGCTGCCCCTAATAACACCGCCGAGATGGGTCCAGCCGCCACCACGGGACCGAGAAAGGGAATAAATAATACACCCACTCCGGTTAGTAAACTCAAAAATGAACCAAACAGAGACCCGAAGATCGCCCCGCTTCTAAGTCCTCCCAAAATCACATCTTTTTTAGTAATAAATCCGGTGATTCGAGTATTGGATTGAAAATTTTTACCCATGACAGAAATATGGTCCTGGGGAATCCCGCGATCGATGAGACGGCGGATTGCACTATCAATTTGCTGTTGTTCTTGAAAAATAGCAGAAACCGTGCGTTGTGCTTTATAGTCTTCAGGCATTTTTAAGGTCCTAATTTAAGGTTTATATCGGCTGATTCACCCTTTCGAGCATAGCAAAATACCCCCTGGCGTTGTAATCTACCGGGAGGGTGATTCTGGGAAGTTTGGCGATCGCCTCCCCGATTCTCCACTGCCGCATTCCTCAGTAAAACCCCTGTATTTCTATACAAAATCGAGAGTGTCACCCCAACCAAATCCTCTGAGGATTTCTTCCTAGGCGGCGATCGCGCAACTCAGTCGCCCCTTTCTTCCGTCATAATTGGAAATCAGTTATCGACCCCTTATTTACCCTCGCCCATGATTACTCCAACGGACCCCAAACTCAAAACCCTCAAACGCCTCCGCAGCCTCAGTCATCTCCTGGATAGCGCCATTCGCATCCCCGGAACCCGCTTTCGCTTTGGACTCGACCCCCTCCTCGGACTCCTACCCGCAGGAGGCGATATTGCCGGTGCGTTACTCTCCGCTTACATTGTATTCAGCGCCGCCCAGATCGGAGTCCCCCGGAAAAGTTTAGTGCAAATGGTTTCCAACATCCTCCTAGAAACTCTGATTGGAACAGTCCCCGTCCTTGGAGATTTATTTGATGCTGCATGGAAAGCCAATGTCCGCAATATGGAATTGTTAGAAACTCACTTAGATGCCCCCACCTCAGAGAAAAAAGCCGACACCCTATTTATTGTGCTGCTACTGGGGGGGTTAATGCTTGCCGTCTTTGCGATCGTCGGAGTCGGCATCTGGATCCTTAGTTCCATTATCAGCGCCATCCTCCAGTAGAGGGATTTTTCTATTGGAAATGAAGGGAAAAGTGTCGGCTTAAGCCTACAAATCCTCCAGGTTTATCTCTCCTAAATCCTGCATGGATTGTGCCAAGTAACTTTTAGCCAACTCAGGGGTTTAAAAAATGTTGACAAAAACATCAACATTAGATAGAATGAGACTATAAAGGCGTAGAAACCGGGTAAAGACATAGCCCTATTTGCTCCTTACCCGGAACCCAAATACCAGGGAAACCGGCTATTAACTCGCCTATAACTCCAACTCTCATGACTAGAGGAGAAACCCGAATGAGCGTTAAAACCATTGATGTCGTTTTCAGTTTTGACACCACAGGGAGTATGTACCCTTGCCTCACCCAAGTCCGCCGAAACCTCAAACAAAGTATCACCCGATTATTGGATGAAATCCCCGGAATTCGCATCGGAATCATTGCTCACGGTGACTACTGTGACGCTGGAAAAACCTACGTTACTAAACACTTAGACTTATCGGGAGATGTGGATAAAATTTGCGACTTTGTGCAAAATGTCGAAGCAACCGGAGGGGGAGATGCACCGGAATGTTATGAATTAGTCTTGCATGAATCTCAATCTTTATCCTGGAGTTCAGCCAGTACCAAATCCCTGGTATTAATTGGGGATGACATTCCCCATGCACCGGCTCAAAATCCTCAAAAATTGAACTGGCGCAAGGAAGTGGATAAATTAGCTGAAATGGGAATTCCCGTTTACGGCGTCCAAGCCCTGAATCGGTCCCATGCCACACTTTTCTATAAAGAACTGGCGGAAAAGTCTGGGGGATTTCACATTAATTTAGACCAGTTTGCCTATATTACAGACCTGTTTTTAGCGGTTTGTTATCAGCAATCGTCTGATGACCAATTGCAAGCTTATGAAGCGGAAGTCACGGAACAGGGTCGGATGAGTCGCGGGTTAAACAAAATGTTTAATACCATGCTCAATCGGGAGGGAGAATTTTATCATGAATCTGCCGATTTGCGGGCGGTGACTCCGGGGCGATTTCAAGTGTTGGATATTGATAAAAGTTGTGCGATTAAAGATTTTGTGGTTGAAAATGGGCTGACGTTTCAACGGGGACGAGGGTTTTATGAGTTTACGAAAACTGAAACAATTCAAGGGAAGAAGGAAATTATTTTGATGGATCGGGGGACGGGGGATTTGTTTGAGGGAGAATCGGCCCGGGAGATGTTAGGATTACCTCCAGGGGAAACGGTGCGAATTAAACCGGCTAATTTGGAGAAGTATCTTGTTTTTGTGCAAAGTACCTCTTATAATCGCAAGTTGCTTGGGGGTACGAAGTTTCTGTATGAAGTGGCAGATTGGGATCGGTAGGGATTTCGGTTTTGCTGAGGGACTAGAAACCGGGTTTCTGTTTTAATTTTTGGAAATTATCTCAAATTTGTGGAAGAAACCCGGTTTTTAAGCTTTGTTGGGGGACTTAAGAGTATGAAGAGAACGACTGAAGTCGTTACTACGAACCCGGAAACGACTGAAGTCGTTACTACGAACCCGGAAACGACTGAAGT
>JAMXFF010000097.1 GCA_025370845.1 Laspinema palackyanum D2a
TTCTCTTTCCCAGTTCGTAGTAACGACTTCAGTCGTTCTCTTTCCCAGTTCGTAGTAACGACTTCAGTCGTTCTCTTAAGTTCGTTAAACCTCGCATCTTAAAAATACTAAAGATCCGAGTTACTTTTCAACTTCCTAACTAAGATAACGACTGAAGTCGTTACTACGAACGGGGAATAACGACTTCAGTCGTTACTACGAACGGGGAATAACGACTGAAGTCGTTACTACGAACGGGGAATAACGACTGAAGTCGTTACTACGAACGGGGAATAACGACTGAAGTCGTTACTACGAACGGGGAAGATCTCCATCCTCCCCAAACTACGCCGACACCTGACGCTGTGCTTGTTGTTCTTGGATGCGATCGAGGGTGCCGGTGGGGATAGAGGCGATGAGCGATCGCGTGTAGTCTTTTTGAGGGTTGCTGTAGATGCTCTCTGCCGGACCGACTTCTTCGACTTTGCCTTTATTCATGACTAGAATGCGATCGCTCATAAACTTGACCACACTCAAATCATGGGAGATAAAAATATAGGTGAGTTTAAACTCCTCCTGTAATTCTTTTAACAAATTCAGCACTTGCGCTTGCACCGATACATCTAAGGCGGAAACCGATTCATCGCAAATAATAAACTTTGGATTTAGCGCTAGTGCTCTAGCAATACAAATCCGTTGTCTTTGACCTCCGGAAAACTCATGGGGATAGCGATTCATCAATTCCGCATTTAATCCCACTCGTTCTAATAAATAGGCCGATCGCTCTCGTCGGTGGCGGGAACTCTCACCCACTCCATGTATTTTCAACGGTTCCATCACTAAGTTCCCAATGCTCATTCGAGGGTTGAGGGAACTAAACGGATTTTGGAAAACAATTTGCATTTCGCGGCGTACTTGTCGCAACCTTCTCCCTTCAAGTTTGCCGACATCTTGCCCTTCAAATAAGACTTTCCCAGCAGTGGGTTCAATTAATCTTAATAAGGTGCGAGCAAGGGTGGTTTTACCACAACCGGATTCTCCCACCAATCCCAAGGTTTCTCCGGGATACACTTCAAAAGAAACCCCATTTACTGCCATCACATACCGTTGGGTTTCTCCAAAGATACCGCGCACCGGAAAAGCGACTTCTAGGTTAGAAACTTCTAGCAGGGGGGACTTTAGCTGTAGGTTGCTTAACCGGCGTTGTATGTCTGCCTCACTGACTTCTTGGATGTTGGTTACTCCGTCCAGGGATTCGTGAGTTTCGCTGTATTTTTCCCGAATCTCGCGATCGCCACTGGCATTGGTGACTACTTCCATAAAATCCGAGACTGTCGGCAGATAAATTAACCGGCGATCGGGACGGGGACGACAAGCTAATAGACCTTTTGTATAAGGATGTTGGGGATTAGAAAAAATTTGTAATACCGAACCCTGTTCGACTATTTTACCTTGGTACATCACCGCCACTTGATCGGCGATTTCCGCAATCACCCCGAGGTCATGGGTAATAAACATCATGGACATTCCTCGGCGATCGCGCAAATCCCTCATTAATTCCAGGATTCTCGCCTGGACCGTCACATCCAAGGCCGTTGTCGGTTCATCCGCAATCAGCAACGTGGGGTCACAGGAAATCGCCATTGCAATCATCACCCGCTGAATTTGACCCCCAGAGAGTTCATGAGGATAGCGCTTCAAAATCGCCAATTTTTGCTGATTCACCTGTTGCATGATTTCCCGTTCCGTTGCTGTTTCAGGCAACTGCACCTGTTCGCGCAACTCTGGATCACTGGGTAGCAACTTCACCTCTTGTAAAGCGGCGATCGCCCTTCTTCTGGCCTCGGATTCTGATACCTGATGATGCAACAAAATCGCTTCAGTAAGCTGAAATCCGATATTATAAACCGGGTTCAGAGAACTCATGGGTTCCTGAAAAATCATCGAAATTTTGCCCCCGCGATACTGCTGTTTCGCTTGGGGAGGGAGGGCCAATAAATCGATGGGTTCTTCTTCCTGAGTTCCTCGAAACCAAATTTCGCCCCCGGAAATCCGTCCCGGAGTCGGCACTAATCCCATTACCGCCAGGGAGGTGACGGATTTCCCAGAACCCGACTCCCCGACGATACCCACGGTTTGGCCGCGTTGGACCTTAAAGGAAATTTGGTCAACCGCTTTAACGGGTCTTCCTTCGGCGAAAAATTGGACTTGCAGGTTGCGAACATCAAGAACGGTGTCTGTCATGGAGAATTAGGGGGAAAAGGTAGGAAGATTGTAACAGGGTCAGTTTGATAGATATTGTAGTGTAAGCGGTAATCTTAGAAGAAAAACTGTATCCGTATGCTCTCAATAGTAACCCACTCCGGAGCGGGAGCGATCGCCGGGTACGCTCTCCATCGGGGACCCTGGCACTAAAAACCGAGTCAAAGCCAGGGAAAGCCCCCCACCGTCCCTGCAATAATATTAGTATCCAATAAAAATCGTCAACTCATAAAATTACTTCTCGATCCGAGGATGAATCCCGCAATCCATCAAAAACATCAGGTTCGAGCCATATTTCCTCAGCATCCTGCTCTTGGCGAAAGGATTGAAGACGTTGCCAAAATTCTCCCCCGGTCTCACTGGACAAGCTAATTTCTTGACCATCCGGAATATCTAAATCATCAAAAATTCCGATGCTTCGACCTTTTTTAATTCTTTTGATTTGCATAATGGATTATTTTTACTGTCTCATGAATAAGTTATTTAAAATAATAGCATCCCTCTAAAAATCTCACCAATTAGGGTTAAAAATAGAAAGAGGCGATCGCTCGCCTCTTTCTCAACAAAATCTTTTAATACTCTGACTCACCCAGGGGATGGACTCGACAGATTCAGCTTTTCCCTAGAGGGCGATCGCTTCTTTTCGTTACTGCGCGGTAGGGTTTTGATGGTTTTGTTGGTTCTGATGGGTGGAACCCTCTTCTCCACCGCCCATCGTGCCACCATTCATTTTGGCTTTGCAGCGTTCTTTCATTTCTTGCATTCCCTGCATTTGCCCCCTCATTTCCTCCATCTGCGCTCTCATTTCTTCATGCTGTTGCTGCATCTGTTCTAGAGTCATGCGGGGGGCCTGTCCTTGGGGTCTTTGTGCGAATAAAGGACTCGCACTGACGACTAAAAGGGTCAAACCTGCGGCGGCGGTTCCTAGGACGGTTTTTGTAAATAAACTTGCGTTCATTTTGATTTCTCCAGGGCTGAAATTTTTCCTGTTAAACATAGGATAAACTCTCCCCCTAAGCGGAGAGTCTAGTGGTTTTTACAATTCTTTACAACCCGGTGGAAATAATGCGGGGGCGATCGCCTCTCGGGTGCTGTTAGGTCCCTAAGCAGAACTCGACACCGTAACAGAGAAATCGGGTTTCTAGGTCACGGTGTCGAGTTCTGGGGAAAAATCAATGCACAGAGATTAACTAATTGCTGCTGCCTCTTGGAGTTCAGGGTCTTGGAACAGGGGAGTGCTCAGGTAACGTTCCCCAAAACTTGGCTGAATCATGACAATCAGTTTCCCTTGATTTTCTGGGCGTTGCGCGAGGCGGATAGCGGCGCATAAGGCGGCACCGGCAGAAATACCGGAGAGGAGACCTTCTTCCCGGGCCAAACGACGACTGTAGGCCATTGATTCATCATCGCTGACCACAATCACTTCATCAATGAGTTCTACCTTCAACACATCGGGAATGAATCCCGCCCCGATCCCTTGAATTTTGTGGGGACCGGCAGATCCGCCGGAGAGAATGGGACTGGTGGTGGGTTCAACGGCGATCGCCTTAAAACCGGGTTTGCGCGCCTTGAGCACTTCTGCCACTCCAGTTAAAGTCCCACCCGTTCCGACCCCAGCCACCACAAAGTCTACCTCACCATCCGTATCTTCCCAAATTTCTTCGGCTGTCGTCTCCCGATGAACCTGTGGGTTAGCGGGGTTGCTAAACTGTTGCAACATATAGGCATTCGGGGTACTGTCCACAATTTCTTGGGCGCGAGAGATGGCCCCTTTCATGCCCATATTGCCCGGAGTCAATTCGACCTTAGCCCCATAAGCGCCTAACATCAATCGGCGCTCTTGACTCATGGTTTCTGGCATGGTTAGAATCAGTTGATAGCCCTTAGCGGCAGCAGCCATTGCTAGAGCAATTCCGGTATTTCCCGAGGTCGGTTCAACTAAGATGGTTTTTCCGGGGATAATTCTCCCCTCCTCTTCCGCCACATTAATCATATTGACGCCGATGCGATCCTTAACGGAAGAGGCGGGGTTCATTCCTTCTAATTTCACCACAATTCTAGCCACACAACCTTCGGCTTGAGGAATGCGGTTTAAATCGACTAAAGGAGTGCGACCGACGAGTTCGGTAATATTTCGAGCTATTTTCATGAGTTCACTGAATGGATAGGTTTAGTGGGATGATTGACTGTTGAGAACGGTGCAGCGCCAGGTTGGACTGACCAATTGCCGTAGGCTTCCCTGGGGGAATTTTGGGGGTTAACCCGACTCCAGTAAACGATTGAGAATGGGGGATGGTCAAGGTTGATGTAATAAAACTTTACTCATCAAACGTCCCAGTATGTGAGAGGCGATCGCGAAGTTTTGATAACTGAATCAATCCAAACCCTGTTTCTCTAAGATACATTGGAGTCGTCGTGAACCTGTAAAAATGGCAAGACATTATTATAGCGCGATTTGGAATGATTTTAGTTTGGGATTAGGGCGATCGGCACCAATCAACTCGCTCAACATCCAGTCAGTCAACAATTACCAGAGAAGACATTCAGGCTGTCATTCCCGAAGTTGTCACCTCATCTATATTTTGGGATTAGGTTGAATGACTGAGCAGATTTTTTGTTTAAATCAGAATCAATCTTTAAATGAAATTTAATTGTTAATCCATCTCAAATAAAATGGCTCTACTCAACCCATTAGCGGTGAATTAATTCTGTTATATAATGTCACTCCATTCTCTTACTGAGTAAAATATTTTACGATGAATCCCCAAGATACCCACCCCCGAACTCATGAGGAAATGATATAATGCGGCTCTACCTCGATACCAGTGCTTACAATCGCCCCTTTGATGATCAGTCTCAAGTTAAAATATTCCTTGAAACCCAGGCGGTCCTCCTGATTTTACAACTGATTCAAGATCATCAGCTAGAATTAGTGAGTTCCAACGTTTTAGAATATGAGAATAGCCGAAACTCTGATTTAGAACGGGCAAAATCCGTTGACGTTTACCTGAGTCTTGCCACTTTCCGGCAAATCGCCACCGAGTCGATTCGACAACGCGCCCAAGCGTTAGAAAAAACTGGGATTAAAGCGATTGATGCCTTGCACGTTGCCTGTGCTGAAGCGACCCAGAGCGATTATTTGATAACCTACGATCAACGATTAATTAATCGTTGTAAAACCCTTAACCTGCGAGTCATTAATCCCGCTGATTTTATTTTGGAGATGGATGATGAAAATTAATAGACCCAGCGAAAAACAGGTAATTCACCAAGCCTTAGACATCTTATCAAACAATCTTGACCCCTCTAGTTTCGCTCGCTTTGTAGCGGTTTGTCAACTGGGAGAAGGGGATTATTTAAAAACAAAAGAGCAAGTTTTTAACCGAGAAACTGTTGATAGCCTTTATGAAAAAATTCAGGCTTTCGAGACGGCTAAAAATGAACTTAATCCCTGATATTTACGACGGTTGCCTTTGCCGGGTTAAAGTAGAGGTAATTTGATGAATTACCCCTACTCAACTCCTGAACGAGTTATCCTCTGTTCAGGCAGCGTTACACCCTAGGACTGGGTATCAAACCCGGTCTAAATATTCCAAAACTTAGGCTTCATCTAAGGCGGCAACTCCGGGGAGTTCCTTGCCTTCGAGTAATTCTAAGCTGGCACCGCCTCCGGTGGAAATGTGGCTCATTTTATCGGCTAATCCAACTTTTTCCACGGCTGCCACAGAGTCGCCACCGCCGATGATGGTGGTGGTACCTTTGGGGGTGAGTTCGGATAACGTATGGGCGATCGCCTCGGTTCCTTTGGCGAATTTGTCGATTTCAAACACACCCATCGGTCCATTCCAAATCACCGTCTTGCAATCCGCAAGAGCGTCTTGGAAAGTTTTCACGGAATCGGGACCAATATCCAATCCCATCCAACCATCAGGGATATTTTCCACGCTGACAATTTGCGTATTGGCATCAGCACCAAATTTGTCCGCAATTACCACATCCGTCGGCAATAACATCGCTACGCCGCGTTCTTTTGCCTTCGCTTCCAATGACTTAGCTAACTCTAGTTTGTCATCTTCCACCAAGGAATTCCCCACGCTGATTCCCCGCGCTTTCAAGAAGGTGAAAATCATCCCGCCACCGAGGAGTAGTTTGTCACACTTCTCTAAAAGGGTTTCAATGACGCCAATTTTGCTAGAAACCTTAGAACCACCAATAATCGCTGCCAAAGGACGCTGAGGTTCTTCGATCGCCCCTTTCAGGTATTGCAGTTCTTTCTCCATCAAAGACCCGGCAACGGAAGGACTCAGGTAATGAGTAACCCCTTCGGTAGAAGCATGGGCGCGGTGGGCCGTTCCAAAGGCATCATTCACATACAAATCGGCCACAGAAGCCAGCTTTTTGGCAAATTCTGGGTCGTTTTTCTCTTCTTCAGCATAGAACCGGACATTCTCCAGTAAGGCAACTTGGCCGTTTTCCATGCCTTGGACCTTGCTTGCCACCTCATCGCCAATGCAGTCATCGCATTTGATAACTTCTTGACCCAATAATTCCGAGAGGCGCTTGGCAACCGGGGTGAGGCGCATTTTTTCATTCACCTGACCCTTGGGACGTCCAAAGTGGCTGGACAGAATCACCTTGGCCCCTTTACCCGTTAAATCTTGAATCGTCGGCAATGCGGCCCGAATCCGGGTATCATCGGTGATGTTACCGGCATCATCTAGGGGTACATTGAAGTCAGCACGGACTAACACCCGTTTACCAGATAGGTCTGAGGCTGACAAATTTGCTACAGTTTTCTTGGGCATGAAGATCCCTCCTAATTGCGTTTTTTGGTCTGTTTTTCGAGAAAATCGGCTTATAGCGCGTGGGATTTAACTCCTGCGCCGAGGCAGTACCCCAAAACTGACGCCAGGAATGGCGCCCTTGATAGATCAATCTCTATCGATCTGGAAGGTTTGCCGTAAACATTTTATCGTTGAGTGCGTCCTAAACACGGCTGCTATGTTTAAAACTGTTCTTTTTCCAATTGATGAAAGTCGCGAGTCCCGAGAAGCGGCGGATACGGTGGCCCAAATGGTCAAAACCTTCAACTCGCGCTTAATTTTGCTGTCTGTGAATGAGGTTGAGGTGGAGGGAGAGGAACCTCCACCTCCAGAACGGGTGATGACCCCGGAGGCGATCGCCGAATTACTCAAAAATGCTCAGTCCATGTTTTCTAAGCTAGGTATCGAAGCGGAAACCATTGAACGGGAAGGAAAACCCGCCTTTATCATTTGCGATGTAGCGGACGAAATTAATGCGGATCTCGTGATTATGGGCTGTCGCGGGATTGGGTTAACAGAAGAGGGTCTCGCCGATAGCGTCACCAACCGAGTGATTAATTTGGCCCCTTGTCCGGTGTTGATTGTACCGTAGGGGAGATGGGGGAGATGGGGGAGATGGGGAAGCGGTAGTAACAACTTCAGTCATTATCCCTCTTAGTTCGTAGTAACGACTTCAGTCGTTCTCCCTCTTAGTTCGTAGTAACGACTTCAGTCGTTCTCCCTCTTAGTTCGTA
>JAMXFF010000098.1 GCA_025370845.1 Laspinema palackyanum D2a
ACTACTCTTGTAAGACCCTAACCCTCCCCTTGCCAAGGGGAGGGGACCGGAAGTGAGCTTAAATGTGAGGTAAATCCTGGGACTGGAAAAAACTACTCTTGTAAGACCCTAACCCTCCCCTTGCCAAGGGGAGGGGACCGGAAGTGAGCTTAAATGTGAGGTAAATCCTGGGACTGGAAAAAACTACTCTTGTAAGACCCTAACCCTCCCCTTGCCAAGGGGAGGGGACCGGAAGTGAGCTTAAATGTGAGGTAAATCCATTAGGGTTTGGCCTCCCATTGGGGTCCGCTTGGGGTGGTCCGCAACCGCCAGGTGCCCAGTTGGGGTTCTGTAACTTCTAAGAAGCCACTATTTAGGGGTTGCCGAACATAAGGACTTTCTAAGACTGGCCAATTTTCCAGGAGGCGGGGTTTTCCGTTAATGGTGGCAGTCGCGATCGCACCCTGGGGTTTGTAGGTCATCGTAAGCTCATCCCCGGCCAAACTTTTATACTCTAACCTGCCCTCGGTTTCCCAAGCGTCATCCCTCACTTCAGTTCGGTCCAAGGCCCGGATTAAACTATCAAATGTGGGATACTCTGTGACCCCCGCCACATCCACGATCCAAGCGGTTTGACTCCCGATCGCCGCTAAAGCTTGATAAGCGGCGTGTTTCTCATCCACCGGGATTTGTAAAGCAATGTCATCTCCCCAGACCCGGGCCACGACCCAAGTTTCTTGAATGCGCCAGATATACCAATCTTCATGGCGGCGAGGTTCTCCATATCCCATTGGTAAGACGAGGTGCGACTGGGCCGGAACTCCTGCCTCAACATCAGATTTCGTGAGAATTTGCTGATAAATGACCGCACTTCGTTCTTGGAGATATTGGTCTCCGGGGGTTTTTCCCGTGGCCATTGGGGAATGATAGGTCCCTCCCAGACTGATTATGGGATTATTCACTCCATTGGGGTCGCGAATTACGAGTTTATAGGTGGCATATTGCGCCCGGATGGTACCTTCTACTTGATAATCGCGAGAGCCTTCTAACAGAGTACCAACGGTATAATCTGGTGTGACGTAGAAGGTTTCCCAGAGGTGATTGTCCGCATGGTAGCTGTAATAGACGGGATGACTGGCTTGGACCGAGAAGGGGAGGGGAACTTGCTTGTGAGCGATCGCTCGTAAATGTTCCGGAGGACGATAGGAACTCAGACTCGGCGCCAAGGCGAGTCTGGCATGGTTTAACTGCATGGCATCGGCGATCGCCTGATCATTCGTGCCATTTGGAGTTCCCCACCAGATCCAGGCCACCGCACTCAATCCATTATTCCAAGTCTGGCGATCGAACCCGCGACTTTCCGCCCCACCAGAGGTTCCCCAACTCAGGCGCAAAGCCATATTCGTGGCATACCAGTCTAATAAAGCCGTCGCTAATTCCCGCAGTTCTGGAGTAGCAGCAAAATCATACAGATTGAGTAATCCGGCGATGCTGTAGCCGTAATAGGTGGAGGAATGAAATTCTCCTTGACCAATTGTGAGAAACTTATCCAGTTGCGATCGCAACCAAGCCTCATTGGTTTCCGCCACATGGGGGAGTTCCACCGGAAACCCGCTGCCATCCATCAGGGCCAAACCGGAAACCCGCTGCATAAACCCATGATTTTCCGTACCCCCTTCCTGCCACTCCTCGATCCGAGAACGGGTTAACATACTTTGGTAAGAGGCTTTTACCGGGTCCGGGAGACGGTTGCGATGGAGGAAGAAAATTCGCACATCTAGCATACTGCGGAAATGATACAGGTCCGGGCGTTCCCGTTCCAATTTTAACAACATATCCCAATTAGGTTGAGGGTCATAATCCTCCGGCAAACTGAGGCGGGCTAAAATAATAGGCAGCAAATATTTATGAGGGTCGCCAATGTCATTTCTGCGCCACCAGCGATCGCGTTCTTCCAGATTTGGACGGGCGATTATTTGTCGAATTAATAAACTCCTGCGTTGAAATTCCACCTCCGCTGGATCTAAACTCGAATAAGGAGGAAGGCGTTGGATCTGGGTGCTTCTTTCTCGCAGTTCTTCTTTTTGTGCGTTGGTCCATTGGGTGAAAGGTGCGCCGGATTCAAGAGTCTGGTTTTTCAAGGAAAGGCTGGCGCAACCATTCAGTGCGATCGCCAGAAATAGATGAACGACCCAATAACGCATTTGGATTAATAAAAAATAAAAGAGCAATGAGGGACAAGTCTGTGCCTATTTTAAAGGGGAAAGGGTGGAGTTGCCGTCAGTCGAGCTATTTTTCCCCCCGATCCCCACTGAACCAAATCTTGGGGATTTCACCCCGGATCACAGGTTCCATTGATGGACTGCCCTTTGAGAAAGACCCTGACCCCTAACTCCGGCCTTGCTGAGATCCCTGAGATCCACAGCCCAGTGGTAGGGAGACTCTTACCACTCAAAGATTCCAGCACAGAATTGGAAAAAAGGATAGACTAATTTTTGAAACCCGCCCTAAAAAACTCAGAAAGAAGGTCCCTCTCTAATCCCCTGAAAAACCCCTAAATTCAAACCTAGTGACCGACGGTAATCTATGCCTATCAAACCTCCCAAAAAATCAGCAAAAAAACGGTCGAATTTAGCCAACCCAGCCCATTATCTGGGATTTTTTATCCGTTCCGAGGATTTACTCTGTCTACTCGGGTTAGAGGGGAATTTTCAAGAGGTTAATCCCGCATGGGAACGAACCTTGGGCTTGACTCCAGAAGACCTCGTGAATCGCCCCTTTATCCCTGGGGTGCATCCGGAAGACCGAGAGCAAACTGCCGGAGAAATGGGCAAGCTATCTGAGGAAATTGAGCGGGTTAGTTTTCAAAATCGCTATCAGAGAAAAGATGGCACTTATCAGTGGATGGAGTGGGAAATCAGCCAGTCTAGGGAAGAGGGGGTGATGTATGGGTTGGGTCGAAAAATCCTGGAACCTAGCGATCGCCCCCATTTAGAAGAACCGCCACAAACCCCCCACAACCGCCACAGCATCAAATTCCTACAAGACCGTCTGCGCCGGTATCAAGCGATCGCCTCCCTCTCCCCCATCGGCATCTTCCAAACCGATACCGAGGGAAAAATCCTCTATGTCAACAAAAAATGGTGTGAAATTGCCGGAATCTCCCCCCAACAAGCAATGGGCTATGGATGGGCCGGGGCGATTCATCCCGAAGATAGCTCTTATGTCTTTGCTCAATGGTCTCAATTTATCCAAAACCCCATCGAATTTCGGATGGAATGCCGGATGGTGCATAAGGATGGGAAAATTATCTGGATACTTGGCCAAGCCGTCACTCAAACTGGAGAGGGAGGAGAAGTCACCGGGTTTGTCGGGGCCATTGTCGATATCAGCGATCGCAAACAGATGGAAGAGGCCCTAAAACAGGCCAATGAAGACCTGGAAACTCGCGTCAGCGATCGCACTGCTGAACTCCAAGAGGCGATCGCCCAGTTACAAGGAGAAATCACCTCTCGAAACGAAGCAGAGGCAGCGTTACAGAAAGAACGGGAATTCCTCAATGCCATGCTCAATAACTTAGCCGATGGCATTGCCAGTTGTGACGCCAACGGCATCATCACCCTATTTAATCGCGCCACCCGAGAATATTGTGGACTCCCGGAAAGCCCCATCCCCGCCGAACAGTGGGGCGAGTATTACAATTTATACCGCCCGGACGGGACCGCGATGCCAATGGAAGAAGTGCCCTTGTTTCGGGCCTTTTCTGGGGAAACCATTCAAAATGTAGAACTGATCATCGCGCCGAAACATCAGAAGCAGCGCACCATCCTCGTTAGTGGTCAACCGATCATAGATGCCTCCGGGAACAAGCTAGGGGCCGTCATTGCCATGCGGGACATCACCGATCGCAAAGAAGCCGAAGCAGCACTCCAGGAAAGCCAATCCCGCCTCAACAGCATCCTCAACTCCCTCGATGATATGGTCTGGTCCATTAATCCCCATACCTTCAAGCCGCTGTTTTTGAACCCCGCCACCGAAACCCTCTACGGGCGTCCTCTCCAAGATTTCTATGAAAATCCGCTGATTTGGCAAGAGATGGTTCACCCAGAAGATGGCCATCTGGTTGAGCGCTACAATGCAGAAGTGATGGCAACCGGCAGCAGCGAAGTTGAATATCGCATCATCCGCCCCGATGGCAGCATTCGCACCATCCAAGCGCGGACTCGGCTGATTTATGATGCTAACGGTCAAGCGATCCGCATGGATGGAATTGTCACCGACATCACCGATCGCAAAGAAGCCGAAAAGGAGCGGGAACGACTGATCACCATTTTGGAAGCGACCCCGGATTTCGTGGGGATTTCCGATGCAAAAGGAGGCGTTCTCTACCTCAACCAGACAGGGCGGCGCTTGGTGGGGTTAGCCGAGAGCGATGATGTCTCCACTCATCACATCTCTGGATTTGTTCCCGAATCATGCCAGTCCTTAATCTTTAATGAAGCCTTGCCTACCGCCATCCAAGAAGGGGTTTGGAGTGGTGAAACCCTTTTTCTGGCTCATGATGGTCAGGAAATCCCCGTTTTACAGGTGATTATGAGTCATCGGTCCCAAAGCGGCACTCTGGAATATTTTTCCACCATCATCCGGGATATCACCGATCGCAAACAAACGGAAGAAGCCCTGCGGCGTAATGCCTTGCAACTTGCCCAAGCGCAACAAGTGGCTCATATCGGGTCCTGGGAATTCGATTTGACCACCTATCAAGTGGATTGGTCCGATGAACTGTTACGCATTTATAAAATGAAGGAAGCAGAATCGGCCCCGAGTTATGAACAGTTTTTAGAACTCGTCCATCCCGAGGACCGGGAAGCCCTCCAAGCCGATATCACTCAGGCTCTCCAGACAGGTCAACCCTTTGAACGGAATCACCGAATGCTGCTTGCAGACGGTTCTATCAAATTTATTTCCTCCAAAGGGCAACCCATTTTTAACGCCGAAGGAGAGATCGTGAAACTGATCGGAACAGGACACGATATCACCGAACGCCATCAATCTGAAGAAGCCTTGCGCCGTAGCGAAGAACTCTATCGGGCGATCGCCCGCAACTTCCCCAACGGTGGCATCTGTCTGTTTGATCAAGACTTGCGCTATACTCTGGTAGATGGACGGGAATTAGACGAAATCGGCTTTTCTAAAACCGACATGGAAGGCAAAACCCTCGGGGAATTCTGGCCTCCAGAAACTGCGGCCATGTTAGAACCCCTCTATCGAGCCGCCTTTGCGGGTGAGACAGCCGTCTTTGAATTACCCTTTCGTGAGAGAATTTATTTCGTCCACCTACTGCCGGTTACCCATACGAATGGGGAAATCTTTGCCGGAATGTTAGTTGCTCAAAATATCACCGCCCTCAAAGAGGCAGAAACCGCCCTCAAACAGCGAGAAGAATCCCTGCGTGGCATCCTAGAAAATATGCCCGTGATGATGAATGCCTTCGATGCCGAGGGACAATTTGCCGCATGGAACCGCGAATGTGAACGAGTCACCGGATACAGTGTCGATGAAATCGTCGGCAATCCCCATGCGGTGGAAATGTTGTATCCCATTGTGGAAGAAAGAGCCGCGATGATGACTGAAATGGTTGAATTAGACAATCATTACCGAAATTGGGAACTGGACCTCACCGCCAAAGATGGTACAATTAGAACCATTGCTTGGTCTAATATTTCTAAACAATTTCCGATTCCCGGTTGGTCCGGCTGGGGGATTGGCGTCGATGTGAGCGATCGCAAACAAGCTGAAAAAGCCCTGCGCCAATCCGAAGCCGAATCCCGACAACTCGCCAATCGAGAATTCCTGATCAACCGGATTTCTAGTGATATTCGCAACTCCCTAGAGGTGGATACTATCCTGGAAACCGTTGTTCAACAGCTATACCAGTTATTAGAACTGGATCGCTGTAGTTTTATATGGTATCGCTGCTGTAGTACCCCCCCTTTCTGGGAAATCGTCACAGAAGTGAAAAACCCTGAACTCCCCAGTCGCATCGGGCGCTATCCCGTTCAGGGGACTCCCGTCGAAGTTAAAATTGCTAACACTGAGCTGATTCAGTGCGATGAATTGGGCGACGACTCCGATCCAGAGGTCCAATCCCTTTATACGGTGTGGGGGTATCGCGCCGTTGTCATTGTTAGCATTCAAACTGCCTCGGGAGATATCGGTTGCCTGGTTTGCGGAAGCCACTATCAACCGCGAAATTGGAACGAGTGGGAAGTAGAACTGTTGCAAGCCGTTGCCGAACGATTGGCGATCGCCCTGCACCAAGCGGACTTATACCACCAAGCCCAAGAGAGCGCCCGCCAAGCCCAAGAACAAGCCGAACAATTACAAAAGACCTTACAGGAGTTACAACAAACCCAATCCCAACTGATTCAGACCGAAAAAATGTCCAGTTTAGGCCAATTAGTCGCTGGAGTTGCCCATGAAATCAATAATCCGGTGAACTTTATTCACGGTAATCTCACTCACTTGAGCAACTATACAGAAGATTTAATGAGTATTATTAACCTGTATCAGGAAACCTATCCCACCCCGGATACAGAACTGGAAGAGGCAATTGCAGAGCTAGAATTGGACTATATTGCCGAAGATTTGCCCAAAATTCTCGCCTCCATGAAAATGGGAACAGATCGCATCCGTAAAATTGTTTTAAGTTTACGCAACTTCTCCCGCCTAGACGAAGCGGATATGAAAGAAGTAGACCTTCATGAGGGGATAGAGAATACCCTGTTAATTTTGCAAAATCGGTTCAAAACCAAAGGCGATCGCCATAGCATAGAACTCATCAAAGAGTATGGGGAATTGCCCTTGATTCAGTGCTATGCGTCTCAGATGAATCAAGTTTTGATGAACATTATTAACAATGCGATCGATGCCTTAGAAAGCAACCCATCAGAAACCTTGCCCACCATTCGGATTAGCACCGAAGTTCGAGGCGATCGGGCCATCATCCACATCGCCGACAACGGACCCGGAATGACCGAACAAACCAAAGCCCGCCTCTTCGACCCCTTCTTCACCACCAAACCCGTAGGCAAAGGAACCGGACTCGGACTAGCCATCAGCTATCAAATCGTAGTAGAAAAACATAACGGTATTTTAGACTGCATCACCACCCCGGGCAAAGGCAGTGAATTCATCATCGAAATCCCTATTGTTCAAAGGAAAAACTAACCCAATTTCAGGGACCCCACAGCCTAAAGGCTGGGGCTACACAAACAAAGCCCGCCTACGCGGGCTCATCCATAAAACCCTGTTCAAACCATCAATAATTCTCCCCAGTTCGTAGTAACGACTTCAGTCGTTCTCTTCGTTCGTAGTAACGACTTCAGTCGTTCTCTTCGTTCGTAGTAACGAC
>JAMXFF010000099.1 GCA_025370845.1 Laspinema palackyanum D2a
GCGTTCTCTTCCATTTTACATCAGAGAGAACGCCTTTCCTTTTCTCGATTGCCCTTTAGAATGAAACAGCCCTACCCCTTGCCAAGGGGAGGGGACCGGAAGTGCCGCACAAGCCAAAATTTTCTGAAAAACCCGGTTTCTAACCCATTCTGTATCCCTGAACTAAAAACGGGGTAACCCGATGACTGGGTGGCACAACCTCATCCATCTGATTATGATAGAGTAATTAATCAACCCTACCGCATCAGGAATCATCATGTTACCCAGCACCCCCCCTTACACCATCACCTGGGAAAAGTTTCCCGATCATTTTGTGCTGCCTGATGACCCAGTGGATCATATCAATGAACCGATTCTTGCGGCTGCCTTAACCGAAAGCCTACGCTTGGCGGGAAAACTCCCGGAAACCGCCCTCACCACCACCAACTACGGCATTTGTGCCACCCTCAATGGCAAATTCGTCGTCAAAGCGCCAGATTGGGCTTACATTCCCCACATTACCGTTGACCTTTTGGAAGTCAATCGCTGTTATACCCCCCGACTGCAAGGAGAAATTCCCGCTCTCGTTCTGGAGTTTTTCTCAGAAATAGAAGGGGAAGAATATTCCATCAAAGAAACCTATCCACCAGGGAAATTATTCTACTACGAGCAGATTTTGCAAGTTCCCAGTTATGGAATTTTTGACATAACAACGGGGACATTAGAACTGTATCGGTTAGGGGAAAACAAGCGCTATAAACTTGAATCTGCAAATGAAGAAGGCCGGTTTTGGATACCCGAAATGCAGCTATTCTTGGGAGTATGGCAAGGAAAACTAGACAATTGGCCCGGATACTGGCTACGCTGGTGGGATGAAGAGGGGAATTTACTCTTGTGGGGTACAGAATTGCTCGAACAGGAACGCCAACGGGCTGAACGATTAGCGGATCAACTTCGTGCTGGGGGAATTGACCCGGAGGAATGACCTATTCAGAGTTGTGGAAGCGCAACAACGGGCTGAAATTGTCACAAAACCCGCAATTTTTCCCAGAATGGAGCGAACCCTATCCCCCTTTGAGCGACATTGAACAGCAGACATTAGAGCGGGTCAAAGCGAATTTTTTAGCTTTGATGGAAGACCCACCAATGTTAGAAAATACCGTGAAAATGGTAGTGCTTGCACCGTTGCTAGATTTAGCTGGATTTTACCGCCCACCCTTTCGGATAGAAACCGAAACCAGCGTGACAGTGGAAATGGCAGATGAAGGAATGGTGATTCAGGGTCGGATTGATGTACTGGTGCAAAAACATCGACTCTGGTTATTCGTCATTGAATCAAAGCGGAGCGATTTTTCAGTCACCCGTGCTATCCTGCAAGCATTAACCTATCTGTTAAGCAATCCCGAGGGCGAGGGTTCAACCTTTGGGATGATTATGAATGGCAATGAGTTTTTATTTTTGAAAGCCACTCGCCATCCTGTGGCTGAATATGCCAATTCTCGATTATTTTCCCTGTTCAATCCGGGCAATGAACTCGATTTAGTCTTGCAAATTTTAAAACAGTTAGGACAGATAGCTATTGAGGGTTAATGTTGGAAAACCGCAGGCTGAAGCCTGGGGCTATACGGACGAAGCCTGCCTTCGCAGCGTCAGAGATGAAAACGGCTTTTGATGGACGGATTTGGTATCAGATAATGTCCTTTTAGTTTCGAGTAGCAGGACGGGCCGAAATCATCTGAAAAGTATCAATTTTTTATCCAATTGACCAGTTCTGCAAGCCAATTCCTTTGATTCGGCGAAAACGTTTGCAACCCACTGACTCGCGCCTCAGTCACCACGCAAATCGCCCCATCACATTTGCTTAAATCCGTGAGAAATTTCTCACTAAATCCTGACATTTCCGGTGCAGTTAGAGTTTCGTAAAACACTAAAACGATCGCCTGTTCCGATTCTAACGCCAATTCATCCCAATAGGATTGCAAATCCGCCATTGTTTTCGGTGTGCCATCTGCACTTTTGGGACAGTTAGCGCGGCGCATTTCATTGTAGATTTTAGCAGCAGGATTATCTTTATCGATAAACTTGCTGCCATCGATGCAGATTAACTGGAGGGATGAAGACAATCCCATTTCTTCCAGTTTGGCATAGAGGCGCTGGGGTAAATTGGAGACTGGTTCGGGTTCTACTTCATCCTCCTCACCATGCCAAGCTCGATAAAATTCAGGATAGGGCAGGTTTTGGGCGCAATGCCAGATGACTTGGAAGGATTTCTCGTAGCGATAAAAGTCATTTTTATAAGTCTCATTGGATAAGCAATCTTTTAAACCAGTCACGACAAACGGCATCAGTTCTTCTGTTGTCAAAATTTTAGTCAAACTTTCTGCCGGTTCCCTGCGGGGATATTTATCTTGAGAGTGGGCGATTAAATTGACTAACCCCGCGATCGCACTCGGATTGCCGGGGTCAATTTTCCACAACAGTTCTGCCGATTGCCTGCGGGTAGATTCAGATTTAGAGTTGGCGATTAACTTGACTAACGCCGCGATTGCCTCTGGATTACCGGGGTCAATTTTACCCAAACTTGCTGCCGCTTTCCTGCGGATATCGGCATCTTTAGAGTGAGCGATTAAATGGACTAACCCCGCGATCGCCTCTGGATTGCCCGCGCCAATTTTACCCAAACTTTCTGCCGCTTGCCTGCGGGTATCTTCATCTGTAGGGTGAGCGATTAAATGGACTAACTCCGCGATCACCTCTGGATTGCCCGCGCCAATTTTACCCAAACTTTCTGCCACCCACCAGCGGGTATATCCATCTAGAGAGCGGGCGATTATATTGACTAACCCCGCGATCGGAAATGCATCAACAGAGCTGATTACCTCCAAGGGTTGAGAGAGGGCGATTAAAGTGACTAACCCCGAGATCGCCTCTGGATTGCCCGCGCCAATTTTACCCAAACTTTCTGCCGCTTGCCTGCGGGTATCTTCATCTGTAGGGTGGGTGATTAAATTGACTAACTCTGAGATCGCCTCTGGATTGCCCGCGCCAATTTTACCCAAACTTTCTGCCACTAGCCAGCGGGTATCTTCATCTGTAGGGTAGGCGATTAAATTGACTAACTCCGAGATAGCCTCTGGATTAACTGTGCCAATTTTACCCAAACTTTCTGCCGCTTGCCTGCGGGTATATTCAGATTCAGATTGGGCAATTAAAGTGACTAACTCCGAGATAGCCTCTGGATTGCCGGGGTCAATTTTACCCAAACTTTCTGCCGACCACAAGCGCGTCAATACATTTTGAGAGTTGGCAATTAAATGGGATAACCCCGTGATCGCCTCTGGATTGCCCACGCCAATTTCCCCCAAACTTTCTGCCGCTAGACTGCGGGTATCTTCATCTTGAGAGTGGGCGATTAAATGGACTAACCCCGCGATCGCCTCTGGATTGCCTGCGCCAATTTTACCCAAACTTTCTGCCGCTCCCCAGCGGGTCAATTCGTTGTGAGAGTGGGCGATTAAAGTGACTAACTCCGCGATTGCCTCTGGATTGCCGGGGTCAATTTTACCCAAACTTTCTGCCGCTAGCCTGCGGGTATCTTCATCTTCAGAGTGGGCGATTAAATGGACTAACCCCGCGATCTCCTCTGGATTACCCGCACCAATTTTACCCAAAATTTCTGCCGCTAGACAGCGGGTATATTCATCTTCAGAGTGAGCGATTAAATGGACTAACCCCGCGATTGCCTCTGGATTGCCGGGGTCAATATTACCCAAAATTTCTGCCGCTAGACAGCGGTTCTCTTCATTTTCAGAGTGGATGATTAAATGGACTAACCCCGCGATCGCCTTGGTACGTTCCGTTTCTCGCAGAACAGTTCTCGCGTCTGATTCTATCGGATCGAGAACAGTCCGCCAGTCTTGTTTTTCTTCGTTAAAATAACCAAACCTCCATCGCACAACTTGAGCAACAATTGCATCGGCCCGATCGCATTCCTTAAACTCCGCGATTCCGGAAGCAGCGAGAAAATAGGCACGATATTCATAAAACCCGCGATCGCGCCTGTATCGGTTTTCCCCTTCTCTGCATCCATCCTCAAACTCGATTAACCGGGATATAAACTCTTCTTTTTTTTCCTTCGGTACATCCTTGCGCCCCAACCACAGCAAAATTGTCTGTTTCCACAGGGGTTTAAAGATGCGATAGGGCTTGCCGCTCGGAACCGGGCGATCGCAATGTTCTCTAGGCAAGAAAAAATCCCAATCCTCAATACTTAACGCCGCGAAATATTCCTGAAACGTGGCGTGATAGAAAGCGTAAACCTTCTCTGTCTCGTCTTCTGCTGCGACTCCCACCTGATTTAACCAGCCCAGTTGCAGCGCTAAAGCAAACAGAGATTTATCATCATCGCGATCCCCCAGTACCTCGGTAACCAACTGATGCCGCAGGCGAAACGGAGAGGCGGCATCATCTATTCCTCGCCGCGCCAACTCTCCTAATGCGTGGTTAAGTTGCTGACGCTGCGGTTCCGTGGTGGGGAAATAGTTCTGTTTCCACTGATAAATTTTCCCCACAAATTTTTTGTAAAGTTCTGCCTGAGTTTCCGGCAACCCTTCGGAGGTTTGCCAAGTGCTGCACAGTAGGGTCAACCGCAGGGGATTTTTCACCAAATCCTGTAGGCGCTGATATTCCGCTTTGGCTAATTCCTGGCGCAGGGCTTCCCCTTTGGCGGCGTCGCTGCGTTCAAACCACTTGCCGATAAACGCTTCCACCTGGGTGGGATACTTAAAATTCAGCATCCGATAAGTCTCGAACGCTTCCAAAGCATTGAGATTCGCTTCCCAGACATTAACCCGACAAGTTAGAACCACCCGCGCTGAGGCGATCCAGCCTTTCAGTTGGGTGGCGATTTGCTGGAGTGGCAATCCTGCCGTGGCCCTTTCCGTCGCCATCTCATCCACCCCATCCAGCAGCAACCACACCCGCCCTTGTTCCAGTTGCGCCAGAAAGTCTTCCCGCACCTGTTCACTCAGGCGCGATGAGGGAATCCCTTGTTTTAGCCAAGTTTCCAGCAAATAGTCGCCGAGTTCCCGTCCCTGCAAGTCAGCTAAGGAAATCCAAATCGGCAAATCTGAGCGTTCCTCTAAAATCCAAAAGGCGATTTTTTGCAGCAGGGTGGTTTTTCCGGCACCCGGTTCGCCGATGATGGCAATCTGCCGCCCTTTGGTTTTGCCTTCCCCTTTGCCGAGGATATCTTGCAAAAACTGATCATGTTCAAAGCGCTGTTTTTCTTCATATCCCGTGGGTTCGTAGAGTTGCGAACCGTCTTCGGCGCGAGTCTCCCCGGGGCGTTTGTCGCGCTGGCGTCGTTCCACCAGCGCCAGGGGAACGTGAATGTCATCAAGGTTAAAGTTGATATCCTCGTTGGCGGTGAGAAGGTTGCTGCTGAGTCTGCGGTTGAGCATCGTTTCGCAGACTTCGCGCCAGTCGATAGGAGGAGTTGACTTAACCGGATCCCGTTCCGGCGAAGGCACTCATATTATATTGATGTTGTTTGTCTGGCCGTAGGTAGGGGCTTGGTTTACAACTCCAATTTTTTCGGCCAGTTTTGCCAAATTTTGAATGGTTGGCTGTTGAGATTTAAGAGTCTGTCGAATTTTTGCAATCTCATCAGCCAGTTGTGGATCCGCCTGGGCTTGTATTGCGACTTCCTGGACTGCTTCACGGAGCTCTGGATCTTTCTGGGCGGCAGCTTTTAGTTCTAGCACTGCTTCACCATAGTCTAATGGGGTTAGGTTAGCCCTTTTCAGGTCGGCAGCTAGTTTCGGCAGTTTGGCTTGGATCCGTTTCCATAGATTACCACCTTTCTCAAGGAGATTTTCTCCTACCTTTCCAAGCGCTCCTTGAGCAATTGGAGTTAGTACCAAAATCGCGATCGCTGTCAGTTCTACGGGTTCCATTGATTTATCTGTAATGATTGCAGGACATTAGGAGTATTTTCCGATTTTACTCTGAATCTGGGCAGATTTGAGGTATTGCATCCGTTGCTTCATCTGCCGGTTTACCTCCAGCATTTCACTTGCAATGGCTGTTGCTGCTGTTGGTGCATCTGGTGGGGTTGTGGTTTGTGCGGAAAAAATAGGCGGTGAAGGGGGCATCGGATAGGTTGAAATGCGATCGCCTCCTGATACTTCGATTGAATCCTGATGATTTCACCCCTAAAATTGGGTGTTTAAACCGGGTTTCTCGGGTGGGTTGCGGCTATCCTGTTTTTGAACTGGCGATCGCCTTGCCGTTACCCTGCCGAAACCAATCTGGTTAATTCTTCCTCCGTGAATTCTTCCTCCGATACTGATGCTGTTTGAGAAGCGATTAATCGGACCAGAATGAGTGCAATCTGGCGAAACATACGCGGCGATGAACCCACGGGACTATGTGCCGCACAGTTGCAAAATAGTATGCCAGATCCGAGAATTTCCCCTGCATCACCTATCCCATTAAATACGCTGTCTGCATACTCAACGGGCAAACTCCTGTAAACTGTATCGAGGTTAGAGGCAAGTGACCCAGGCATTTCTATTTCGGTATTTTCTGGTACTGCCACTTTGACGATAAGTTCTCCTGAGTCAGTGGGAAAAAATTCACCCCCTAACAGTCCATAAAGAGCGCGTCCCGCTGAGGGTACGAGCATCTCAATGGCTCCCTGTTGTCGATGAGTTAATGTGGATGTTCTACGGGGTAAGGAGCGCTCTAAACATCCATGCTCGGGATTAATTAAATTGGGCAACTCTCCTAGCCAAATTTTTGCCTTGCGATGACGATTTAGATTGAGTGGAGTTATCATTTTATTTCTCCATATTGCTGAAAATGAACAATCATAGCCAAAACAGCATTTAAACTTTCCCATGCCCGCCAATCCCTGTACAATGAAATCATCCCGAATTGAGGTCTAGCCCAAATGAGCCAGCATTTACAAATCCTCTTGCCGGAAGAAACAATTCGACTGATTGACCAATTCACGAAATCCGATGATTCTGCGGATGATGTTCTGCTCAAGCGCAGTGCTTTGATTAACGAGGCGGTTAAATTTTATATTGCCCAGAAGCAGCGAGACTCTCTCAAGCAACAACAACCGGCGGGGGTTCAAACCATACGCATCAAGCTAACTTCTGAAACTCAAATCTGGTAAGCATTAGGGGCCATTTTCCAGTCCGGGTCGGGGA
>JAMXFF010000100.1 GCA_025370845.1 Laspinema palackyanum D2a
GCTTCATTCTCGCTCTAGCTATTGATTTTACGGTCGTTACTCCCTCTATGTTTTGTTAGAATGAAACAGCCCTACCTGAACCCAAAGGGGGCGAAGAAATTAACGTTGAATTTTAGGAGGATTAAATTGTGGAATTAAACCTTTTAAAAAAATATCCTGACTGGCAACAGAGAATTCGTCAAGCGCGTAAGTCTGCTCCTTTACCTGTGGATTATTCGGCTCAAGTCATTGAAATATTCGACCAACATGGATTGTTGGCCGGTTCAATTTTTGGCGTCCCTTATCAACAAGTCCGGACACCTCATCAACTGACTGATTTTGTAGCCTGGGTGTTTGATGGAGAATTGGTGGTGGTTATCAGCAACGGGCAGATTTTACTGAATCGAGTCCGGGGTCAACAACTGTTAATATCTTTTAGTGATAAAAATATTTAATTTGTTTGACCAGTTTATTAATTTAATAAAAAGTGATGAACTGTGTTATCTAAATCAGTTGTCCTAAGCAGCTTAAATTACTTTTAATTTTGCAAGTTGACGACCCTTTTTGAAATTTAAAATAGGTTTTCTAATTCACCCCTAATCAAAAATTTGAATAACAGAAAATAAAATCATGAATCAATTTTCCATTTCTTCCAGTGAAGCTTTAGCTTTCCAGAGTAATTATCAGGAGATGCTTAAGCTGATGACCGAACTGATTGGGCAAAGACTTTTAAAGCCTGCTCCATCCCGACCGAAGGATAATCTGAAAATCTATGAAAATTCTCAATTAATTTATGGCCGGGATGAGGAGGGGGTATTTCGGGATGAACTGTCCGGTTTAGTCGGGCGACTACTGGACCCTGAGCGAGTAGACCGCTTACGCCAACTCAGAGCGACCCCTGTAGGCGAAGTTGTACCCGAATCTCCAAACATTTTGATTATTTTGGATGAACAAGTCATGCTTAAGTCTGATGAGACTGGACGAGTTTTGACTAACCATTGGAATCCAAATTTGGAAGAAGTATATCAGTCTGAGGTGGTTGCCGAAACTCCTCCCGTTGTTCAGGCCGATCGCCTGAGCAATTCAACCCCCACCAAAGAACCTGAATTGACTGATTTTGATGGATTTGAGCCAGAAGTTGCGTTTGATGAGGATGAAGCGGTAGAAACTGAACCGCCACAGTCCGAGGGGGTTGCCGAAACTCCTCGGGTACCTCAAGGCGAGCGCCCAAGCAATTCGGCCCTTCTCAATGAGCCTGAATTGACTGATTTTGATGGAGTTGAGCCACCTGTTGTATTTTATGAGGATGAAACCTTTTTAAGAGCGGTAGAAGCTGGACCGCCCGAATTCGAGGACGCCTGGGATTATCTGGATTTAGAATCAGTGGCCTCACATCCAAATCCAACCCATTATACCTTAGAAGACCGAAATGAAGTTTTGGGTGACCCGGAAGGGCTAGAAAAAGCAGTGGTGCAAGGACCTCCGCCGGATGATGGTTTCACAACTGCTCCTGAAGCGTTTGAACAGACCGAGAGTCCGACGGAGGAAATTGGTGTAGCCCGAATTTATCAGCAAATCAATCAACTCCCGAACGACTGCGCTTCTCTTAAACAATTGCTGCTACTCCAAACTCGCCAAATCACTCAACTTTCTGAACAAGTCCAGCAACTCAATCAAAAACAACAATTAGATGATTTTTCTTTGTGGATTGAGGAGCGCACTCAACAGCCCCAGGACATCGCATGGTGGCAGCGCAGTTATCAAATTGTAGAAAAAATTCGGGAACGTTGGCAATCTCACTCTCAGTCTCAGCAATCTGCCCGCAGTTTGCATGAATTGTTCCATCGCTACTGCGATGGTGAAACGTACCGAAGCCGTCAGTATCAAATTTCTAAGCAGGGTACATTCTATAGCTTGAGCGATTCTCAAGACCAGCTTTTAGTGCAGTGGCAGGAAACCCCCTTCGGCATCCAGGTTGAGCAGTCTCAACTCTCCCAGTCCGCTCATCAGAGTATCGAAAGAATGCGATCGCAACTGCTCGAAGGAAAAACCCCCAACGGTGATTTTGCCCCCGACGGGTCCTCCGATGCCTGCTATTTTGCTCGGGTGGACCGGGTGGTCCAAACTTTGGTTCGCTATGCTCAGGCCAATGGTGGGAAGGTTGAAGTTGCAGGGCGGTTTCACTATCGATGGATGGCATCCGCCCAAGGGCAAGTCCGAATAGAGCGAGCTAAGGGTGACGGGGTTTTGCTGGTTAAGTCCCAAGGGCGTCTCCAATCTCAGTTGAATGAGGCAGATTTGCGCTATTTCGAGCAAATGGTGCCTGCCTTAACTCAAAAAAGTGCTGCAATCCGCAAGTCACCCGCTGATTTGGAGCGATAAAATATGGAACTACAACAAGAGCTACAAAAATGGTTGGATGCGGGGACAGCAGTGCTTGGGTTGCTCGTCCCCTTAAGCGAACGGAATACTGCCTTGGGTGCGATCGCCCGTTCGGGGCAGCATAAATCCTTGCCCACCTATAGTTTAGAAGGAATGCAATTTCGGCGGGTAAATCCCGATGGCAGTTGGGGGGAAGCAAACGTAAACGTAAATTTTGATTGTCCTTTACGGATGCTCGATTTTTTGTTTGAGGCTCCCAATGGGATTTATGTGGTAGACAATTTTCAAATGCTGATGTTAGATGCACCGGATTGGCATAGCCGCGAACGCACCTGGGCGTTAGTTTCTCGGATATTGGCCTTACGCAATCATTTTGCCGCACTTCCAGGAAAACGTTATCTAGTTTTGTTATCTTCCCTGGAAAAAAAAATGCCGATGGATTTGGCCCGGGCTATCCCCCAACTGCAATTTACTCTGCCGGACCTAACTAAAATTGGTCAATTTCTCCATGAATTTTTGCCAACCCAGTTGTTCGGGTCAGAGTTGGGCGGGATTGATGTAGAGGCAGTCGCTCAAAATAGTCGGTCTCTGAGCTTGGAAGAAATCAAGGAAGGTTTACGGTTGTGGCAAGGACAAGTTTTTGGCAATTTTACGTTAGTTGAAGCCATGCAACGGTATCGCCGTCAGAAATTGAGCGAATCTGGGGTGCTGTTTCAACCGCCTCGGCATCTGAACGATTTTGGTGGACTCGACAACCTTAAACGCGCCACAGAGCGGGTCAAGTTTGGTTTTTCTAGCGCAGCACAACGATATGGGTTAGCCAAACCCAAAGGCTGGTTGTTAGTGGGTCCCCCGGGGACGGGCAAAACTCATGCAGCGGCAGTATGCGCTCATCGTCTCGGGTTTGAGTTGGCGTTGGTGGATACTGGCTCCTTGGTCGCTGCTGGGGTTTCTTACCTGCAACGCCTGCTGCGGCGGGTCGATGCTTGCAGTTCAGTGGTGCTATATTTTGATGAATTTGACAAGCTGTTTGCTGGGTCTCAACCGGGCAGCGGTCAAGTGAATGCTGAAATTTTGGGCGTTTTGTTGACTTGGTTGCAGGATAAGCAATCCGATGTTTTCACCATTGCCACCCTCAACCGTTTACGAGTATTGCCCCCAGAGTTGACCCGGGCTGGTCGATTCGACCGCATCTTTTATGTGGGCTTTCCCACGGCAATGGAACGTTGGCATATCTGTAAACTCCATGCCGCCCGGTTTGACTCGCGCTATGTCGGAGAACATGACCCGTTGACAATGGAAGAAAAACAGCGATGGGTTGATGAGACCCTAAACTGTACGGGCGCTGAAATTGCTCATATCGTCCAACAAGCTGCGATCGCCCGTGCGGCTGCTTTGGTGGAGGCGAACTCCGATGCACCTATTGAGTTGCAACTCGAAGATTTGCTGGCCCAACGCCGTCAACTGACTCCTTTGTATGTCCGGGATTGCGATCGCATCTTGGCAATGGAAAATAGTGTTCGGGGCATCGCTGAACCCGCCTCCATTGAAGATAATAGTTGCTTTGCCCCAGCCTTAACGACCTTTTGGGGTGAGCCGATGGAATCTGTTCTATAAAACTTACACAAACCCGGACATAGCCGGATATTGATGTTTATTTCTTGCTTCATCCGGGACTGTCGGCAGCACCCCGTCCACAAGTGTAATCGTCGGAACCCGGCGATTTTTCTAAATTGATGCTGGCATTCCAATCTCTATCAATCTTCAGGCCACAGTTCTGACATTCAAAAGTGCGTTGGTTTAACGGCATTTTTTGTCGATGGTGGCAATTAGAACAGAGTTGACTGGATGGATAAAATCTATCGAATTAAACTAAGCCGGGCAGTCGCCCACCCGACTCGTCTTCAGAACCGTGCGTGAAAGTTTCCCTTCACACGGCTCCT
>JAMXFF010000101.1 GCA_025370845.1 Laspinema palackyanum D2a
AAGTCACTCAACAAGATATTCGCAATTGGTTTGCTCATTGTTGCTACTGTACCTCATGAGTCCGGGAACCGCTATACAGATTCTCAAACGGTTGGGACAGATGGCGATCGAGCTTTAATCTGCACCCTCAAAAATGGGGATTATTTGGATCGGCACGAGATACGATGAGAACAGGTCGCATCTTTGCGCCTAATCCCAGATCGACTAGCCAGACTTCACCGGGTTTCGGGTTCATCGATTAAATCTAATACCTCCTGTTCCACGAGGCGCGATCGCATGATATCCAGAAGGTCGCGATCGGCCATTTCTATAATCTCAGAAATGCTTTGACGTACTGCTTCCGCCACATCGGGTTCCCATTGGGTTAATTTGGCATTGAGGGTCTCTATCAGCGCGTCCATTGTTCCCTACCTTGGATTATGGGATTGCTTTTTGTTCTATGTTAAACCAGTTTAGGCGAGAGATTGTTCAGGCGATCGCCTCCCGAATCTGTTGCCTGTCTAAATTGGGGACTAAAAAATTCTGAACCCCTTGGACAGCACGGATCAATGCGATCGCTCGCTTTTGTGGTTAAATCTTTACTACTGAGGTAGAGACTACCCGGGTCAGGTCTCTTTTCCTCGCCCTGCTGTTATTTCTGTGGATTGACTCTAACCCCCATGCCAAATATTCGCCGCCGTCCTCCCAATCCTGCTGTAGGCGTCAAGTCGATGCGCTATCAAATCCAGGTTCCTGATGCTGAACCTCGACATATTCTCGAAGAAATCGTTTGGCACAAAGAAATAGAAGTAGAAGCATGGCGCGATCGCCAGCCTTTGCTAGAGTTACAAAAACTCCTCCAGGCAGTCCCTGCACCGAAGGATTTTTTGGGGGCCTTGGTATCAGCCTCCAAACAACCGGCGGCGATCGCGGAAATTAAAAAAGCCTCTCCCAGCAAAGGGGTGATCCGCGAAGACTTCGACCCGGTGGCGATCGCCCAATCTTACCAAAAAGGTGGGGCCGCCTGTCTCTCGGTCCTCACCGATAGTAAATTCTTTCAAGGCAGTTTTGACTACCTCAAAGCGGTCCGCGAGGTGGTTGATTTACCCTTACTTTGCAAAGACTTCATCATCTATCCCTATCAGATTTATTTAGCCCGTGTGAATGGGGCGGATGCGGTGTTATTGATTGCCGCAATCCTATCGGATAAAGACTTACAGTATTTTATTAAAATTGCCAAAACATTAGGAGTAACTCCCCTAATTGAAGTGCATACCCTGGAAGAACTGGACCGAGTTTTATCCTTAGATGGGGTGACCTTAATTGGCATTAATAATCGCAACCTCGAAGATTTTACCGTCGATTTAGGCACAACCTGTCAACTGCTGGAACAACGGCGCGATCGCCTGGAAAATATCATCGTGGTTAGCGAATCCGGACTCCAGACCCCGGAGGACCTGAAGCGGGTGGTTGATGCCGGTGCCAAAGCGGTGTTGATTGGGGAAGCCTTTATGAAACAACCCGACCCCGGGGAAGCCCTCGCTGCTATTTTTCCCCAGTAATTCCCTATTTGGGACTCATGGGTTTAACCTGTGATCCCTGTTCGCCGAGGGTTCCCTCATCCAACGGTGGGGTTCCCCTACGTCGGGGGATAAATTCTGTAGGGGCGCTTCGGGAAGCGCCCCTACGTCGGGGGTTAAAACCCCCGCCTAACAGCTAAAGTCGGTTGAAACCGACTGAAAGTCTTATGATTTCATGTTTTTAGTCGGTTTTAACCGACTTTAGGGGCGCTTCGGGAAGCGCCCCTACAGGTGGGGCCGTTAACCCCTGAAAGTCTTATGATTTGATGTTTTTAGTCGGTTTTAACCGACTTTAGCTATGAGGCGGGGGATTTATCCCCCGCCGGATCACGCCGTACCCCACCGGACGCCACCGTACCTTCAGGGACCGTCAGGTTCTATACTGAAACCATGCAATGTCTGATTCTCTAGGAATTAGACATCCATTTACGGGAGACCGCTGCGGCAATTATGGAACCCATTCCTCTTCCTTCCCCCATCCACTATGAACTGCTTCTGCAACTGTTGGAACGGCAAACCCTCTATGCCGTGAATCAGAATCCCTCCGCTCGGGAACAGGTGCAACAACTGATTGTGACCCTCAGAAAAGCCCAAAGCCAACAGAAGCAGCTAGAGTCCAAGTTTCAGCGCGAAAATATCCCGGTAGAACATCGGTGGTCCCTTAATGAAGTGGCGGCTGCTAAGACCCCTGGAAATGCGGTCAATCCTGAGTAAGCACCAAGCTCTTGCATCTAATCGCGTAACCCAGTAGAATCAAAGATTCGGGTGAAAGCGCATTCAGCAACAGCACTCGCCGGTCAAGAGCCTTACGGGAGGCATCTAATCGGAACTCCTCACACTTAAATTTAATTGTATTAGGAATAGATTCAATGGACGACAAGCTGATGCTAATGATTCCGGGCCCTACTCCGGTGCCAGAACAAGCATTAAGAGCCTTGGCAAAACATCCCATAGGCCACCGGAGCAAAGAATTTGAGGCAGTCATCGCGGAGGTGACCGAAAATTTGAAATGGCTGCACCAAACTCAAAGCGATGTCTTGATGCTGACGGCATCGGGAACTGGCGCGATGGAAGCGGGAATCATTAACTTCCTGAGTCCAGGCGATCGCGTGATTGTGGGTAGCAATGGTAAATTTGGGGAACGTTGGGCGCAAGTTGCCAAAGCCTATAGCCTCACCGTAGACAACATCACTGCTGAATGGGGACAAGCGTTGGACCCCGAGGAATTCCGGCAAAAGCTGGAAGCGGATACCAACAAAGAAATTAAAGCCGTCATCGTCACCCACAGCGAAACCTCCACCGGGGTAGTCAATGACCTAGAAACCATCAATCGTCACGTTAAAGCTCACGGTCAGGCTTTAATTATCGTCGATGCCGTCACCAGTTTAGGGGCGATGAATGTGCCGATCGACGCTTGGGGACTGGATGTGGTCGCCTCGGGGTCACAAAAAGGCTTTATGATTCCTCCGGGACTGGGATTTGTTGCCGTTAGCGCTAAAGCATGGGAAGCCTACAAAACGGCCAAACTGCCGAAATTTTATCTGGATTTGGGCAAATACAAGAAAGCCACGGATAAAAATAGCAGTCCGTTTACGCCGCCAGTTAACCTGATTTTTGCGTTGCAAGCTACCCTGCGGATGATGAAGCAGGAAGGGTTAGAGAATATCTTCAAACGCCATGAACGGCAAATGCGGGCCACTCGGGCGGCTGCCACGGCAATGGGATTGAAACTCTATGCACCGGATAATGCAGCAGCGCGATCGATTACCGCTGTGGCAACTTCCGATGCGGAACAAATTCGGTCCATTGTCAAGAAACGGTTTGATATCGTGATGGCAGGAGGACAAGACCACCTCAAGGGTGAAATCTTCCGAATTGGACATTTGGGATTTGTCAGCGATCGCGACATCCTCACCGCTATTGCTGCCTTAGAAGCTGCCTTGCAAGAACTCGGTAAGGCAACCCAAGTCGGTGCCGGTGTCGCCGCTGCCGCCAAAATTCTAGGGGAATCCTAACCCAACCCCTCGTTCTGAGGCAACAACCGGCGGGGGTTTTAACCCCCGCCTAATAGCTAAAGTCGGTTAAAACCGACTACAAACATTACCTGATACATTTACGCGACATTTTCCAGGGTTTTCCCGGACAATGCTACGACAGCACTATTACCCGTTAAGGTAACAG
>JAMXFF010000102.1 GCA_025370845.1 Laspinema palackyanum D2a
CGTTCTCTTCCATTTTACATCAGAGAGAACGCCTTTCCTTTTCTCGATTGCCCTTTAGAATGAAACAGCCCTACCTTGCTAAGGGGAGGGGACCGGATGCGGTGGGATTTTGTAGTCTGGTATTCCTTAATGCAGATTTTTTGCGGAATTCTGTCAAGTCGCTGGGGGGAAATATCCCACAGGTGGCACAAACCTGGTAGAGTTACCGAGTATTGGCAAGCAAGATTCATCTACCTATGAGAGTCCTGGTTATTGGCGGTGACGGCTATTGCGGTTGGGCAACTGCGCTTTACCTATCCAATCACGGTTACGATGTCGCAATTTTAGATAGTTTGGTGCGTCGGCATTGGGATGCACAACTTTGCGTTGAAACCCTAACACCGATCGCCCCGATTCAGCAACGGTTGCAGCGTTGGCGCGATCTAACTGGCAAGTCTATTGATCTGTTCGTTGGGGATATCACTGATTACGCTTTCTTAAGTAAGGCCCTCCATCAGTTTGAACCGGATACGATTGTTCACTTTGGTGAGCAGCGATCGGCCCCCTTCTCGATGATTGATCGTGACCATGCGGTTCTCACTCAAGTGAATAACGTGGTGGGAACTCTGAATCTGCTTTATGCCATGAAGGAAGATTTCCCTGACTGCCATTTGGTGAAGTTAGGCACAATGGGCGAATATGGCACGCCAAATATCGATATTGAAGAAGGCTATATCACCATTGAGCATAACGGGCGCAAAGATACCCTCCCCTATCCGAAGCAACCGGGAAGTTTCTATCACTTAAGTAAGGTTCACGATAGTCACAATATCCAGTTTGCTTGCAAAATCTGGGGTCTGCGTGCTACAGATTTGAACCAAGGGGTGGTTTATGGGGTCCTGACGGAAGAAACCGGCATGGATGAGATGCTAATCAACCGCCTCGATTACGATGGCGTGTTTGGAACAGCACTCAATCGCTTCTGCATTCAAGCAGCAGTGGGACATCCCCTGACGGTGTATGGCAAAGGCGGACAAACCCGAGGATTTTTGGATATTCGGGACACGGTACGCTGCATGGAACTGGCGATCGCCAATCCAGCAGAACCGGGACAATTCCGTGTCTTTAACCAATTTACCGAACTATTCAACATCGGTGAACTGGCAACGAAGGTGCAACAAGCAGGGATGGCAATGGGACTGAAAATTGAGATTGACCACCTGGAGAACCCCAGAGTCGAACTCGAAGAACATTATTTCAATGCCAAAAATACCAAACTGCTGGATTTAGGGTTACAACCCCATTATCTATCCGATTCCCTACTCGATTCTCTGCTGAATTTCGCCGTCAAATACCAGAACCGAATCGACAAAAACCAGATTCTACCTAAAGTATCTTGGCGACGTTAAACCCTAATTTTTAGCGGCATTCGTTGAAACTAAAGGGTTTTATATCCTTTCTAACGTTCTGAAGGGAGTGCGAAATTCTAGCTCCCTAGTGACAAGAGCTAGAATCTCGCACTATCATTTATCAATTAAACCCGTTGAAGTTGCTCATAGGCTGACCTAAAATCCTTGTGTAACTAAAATTTGATATGAGAATCGCACTTTTTACCGAAACCTTTTATCCCAAAGTTGATGGCATTGTCACCCGACTTTGCCGCACTGTCGAACAACTGCAACGTGCTGGCGATCGCGTACTCGTCTTTTCTCCTGACTACGGCATTACTGAATACAAAGGAGCCGAAGTTTACGGCGTTACTGGATATCCCTTACCCCTATATCCGGAACTAAAATTAGCTTTTCCGACTCCCTCTATCCGGCGCAAACTCGAAGCCTTTAACCCCGATTTAATTCATGTTGTCAACCCCGCTGTGTTAGGAGTCGGGGGAATTTACTACGCTAAAAGTCTGAAAATTCCTTTAGTCGCTTCCTACCATACCCACCTCCCCAAATATTTGCAACATTATGGGTTAGGAATGCTAGAACCCTTGCTTTGGGAACTGCTGAAAGCGGCTCATAATCAAGCGGAATTGAACTTATGCACTTCAATGGCAATGGTGGAAGAATTGCGAAATCATGACATTGAACGGGTGGATTTGTGGCAGCGTGGGGTAGATACGGAATTGTTCCAACCTCATTTAGCCAGTCGAGAAATGCGCGATCGCCTCAGTCAAGGGAATCCCGACAGTCCCCTGCTGCTGTATGTAGGACGACTCGGTGCCGAGAAAGAAATCGATCGCATTAAACCCGTCCTAGAAGCCATTCCCCATGCCAGATTAGCCTTAGTCGGTGATGGACCCACCCGGCAACAACTCGAACAACACTTTGCCGGAACCCCCACCCATTTTGTCGGCTATTTACATGGAGAAGAATTAGCCAGCGCCTTCGCCTCTGCCGATGCCTTTATTTTCCCTTCCCGAACCGAAACCCTGGGTTTAGTGCTGTTAGAAGCAATGGCAGCCGGTTGTCCCGTCGTTGCTGCCGCCAGAGGAGGGATTCTGGATATCGTCACCGATGGGGTCAACGGATACCTGTTTGATCCCGATGACGAGAATGGTGCGATCGCCGCCACCCAACGCCTCCTCGCCAACCAAATCGAACGCCAATCCCTCCGCCAAAACGCTCGCAAAGAAGCAGAACAATGGGGATGGCAAGCGGCAACAGCACAACTCCGGCGCTATTATCAAACCATTTTAGAGTCGGGGAGTTTGCCTCTAGCTGCCTGATGGAATCCATGTTCGTAGTAACGACTTCAGTCGTTACCCCGTGACTTGGCGAATGCCAAGTCACGCACCCCTGTCCGGATCCTAGATTCGGTTCGTTTGCCTCTTGCTGCCTGACGGAGTTCCTGTTCGTAGTAACGACTTCAGTCGTTACCGCGTGACTTGGCGAATGCCAAGTCACGCACCCCTGTCTGGAGCCTAGATGCGGGTAGTTTGCCTCTTGCTGCCTGATAACAACAACCGGCGGGGGATAAATCCCCCGCCTAACAGCTAAAGTCGGTTGAAACCGACTGAAAACACCACGGGATAAGACTTGCAGTCGTCTTTAGACGACTTTAGCTATGAGGCGGGGGTTTTAACCCCCGCCGTTGTTGAGCTACGAACAGGGGAGAACGACTGAAGTCGTTACTACGAACAGGGGAGAACGACTGAAGTCGTTACTACGAACGAAGAGAACGACTGAAG
>JAMXFF010000009.1:0-86675 GCA_025370845.1 Laspinema palackyanum D2a
CGTTCTCTTCCATTTTACATCAGAGAGAACGCCTTTCCTTTTCTCGATTGCCCTTTAGAATGAAACAGCCCTACCTTAAGAAGGGGGAGGCCAGAGGAATAAATATTTAGTTTCTGGGGGGCTTTAAAGAATTTTGCAAGAAGTCTATTCCTCTTGTCTGAAAAAATCCACCTTTAACCCAACAAATTGAACCCTTCCGGCGACTGTCCCAAATCCCAAAGAGCATCGGATAAACTTCCCGCTTCAACCATTGCCAAAGGAAGGGAAGCCATTGAAGCGATCGGACTATCAAAACACTCAGGCGGCAAATCGGGAGGCAGTGCAGGATAAAGCGGTATAGGGGGAGGCGGAGGAGCGAGGAATGGATACCGATAAATGACAGAATAAGGAGTGGGATTTGTCAGTTCATCAGATGCTTCCACCATCAGGACTAAATTCTCTGGATTAACGTTCTGTTGATTAAAATTTTGTTGTGTTAACACCTCAAGGACGAGGCTATTCGGATCCGTGGAATTCACTTCAGCAACCACCGTAAAAGCTTCCGGAGGCAGAACCGTTGTTTCAATCGGTAAATTAACTTGCTCTAAAACTTGGGCATCGATTCCGGTCCAGAGGACATCCAAATTCAACGGATCCCGCAAAGATTCAGGGAAAAAATCAGGATTAACATTAATCACTTTAATATTAATCTGATCGCTCAACCCTGGAAACTCCAAGATGGGGTTACGCAAATATTCCAAGCGATAATAATCTACCCGATTCTCATTTGAAATTAGCCCATCTACCCGGTCGGGATTGGCAACTTGTCGGACTTCGTGTAAATTTTGCCGAATACCTAATTGAACTTCCCCTAAAAAAGGAGCCGTTGCTAAATTATTTTTCAAAGCTTCTACCTCCGCAGCTAACGGAGTCTTTTGACGGAGTTCCTCAAATCCAAAAGCCATAAAATGCGCGATCGCATCTCGGTTAGTTAACCCCGCTTGCTGCAAATCAACATTACTGGCTAAATAGGTATTCACATCAAAATACGGCGAAGCTCTGCGGCCCTCATCTCGACCAAAATCTTGAAAATGCTCAAACAACTGGGTATCATTAAAACCCCCTAAATCTGGATGCTGACTGCGATAGTACAAACTAGAATACACCAGATTTTCTTGTAATCTATCTTGAACTTGACTAACAAAACTCAGGCGTGTTCTTTGCTTTCCCTCATCCACCCCAAACCGGATAAAATGTTCTAACGCCTGTTCATTGGTAAACCCAATCTGCTGTAAATCACCGGAGTTCTCCAGATAAGTTTGAACAGAAAAAGATGAACTCCCCTGGCGGCCTTCATTGACCCCAAAGTTCACAAAATGCTGAAAGAGCTGCTGATTACTCAGTCCCCCTAAATCCGCATATCGTTGTTGGTAATACTCCGCATTGAAGTATTCAGGACGAACCCGTAACTGAATCGCCGGACTAAAGGGAGAGAAAATCACCAAATCAGTTTGGACTCTCAAAGGCCGCCCTTCATCGAGTCCAAAATCTCGTAAATGCTCAAAAGCAGTCCTTAAGCGAGTTTGGGGAGAATTAAAAGCCTCTGCATTAGGATAAATTCCGCAATTCCAGTCCGCATAAGTATCCAACATTTGGGGCGTTACCCATCGGGAAAATTCTCGCCCTTCTACCAACCCAAACGTGATTAAATGTTGTAAAGCTTGTTCATTACTCAACCCGCCTAGATCTGGATTAACGCTGCGATAGTAGCTCGGCTCGAATAGCTCTAAGGCCATAATAATTTCCTAGGAAGTTTATGCTACTCCTACCCTAACTTGTGAATCGGGTTTCGTCAAATTTGAGGCCATTCGGTACCCCAGTGACCTGATCTAAGATTCAGGAAAAATCCAGGAAAAATATTTAATTCTTAACTTAAATCAATAAATCGGTGTAAATTGTGAGGTTATTTTTCTGGATTACCCTGAAAATCAACGCGATCGCCCAGAACTTCTCACTTAAGCGCCTCACCGGAGGTAAAGCCTCCAAGAGGGCGTGCCTCGGCTTCAGATTTCGTCACGCGGAATCTACTCTACTCTCTCTACTCGTGACATGGCTGAAGCGATGTCACGACTTACACAAATTTTGAGAATTAACCCTAAATGACTGTAGAGGCGATTCGCGAATCGCCTTTACAGTCATTTAGGGTTTAGTGTTAAAGATTGCTTAAGTCCTGACTACAAAAGACTCCAAACCATATAAGCCAAGCCGCCGGACTCTCGGACAGCCGACTGCACCAACACCCACTCGGCGGCCAAATTCGCTCTTGCCTCTAGTCCCAGAAAGCCCAGAAACCGGGTTTTTGCAATAACCTTAACTGTAAGGCATAATGTTTCCTAAGAAGCCCGGTTTCTCAACCGCCTAAGCAACCTACCCTATCAACCCCGCCCATGCAAAACCCTCCTCTAATCCGACAACAACTTGATCGCGAACTCGATCGCCTTCCCCCCGAATCCTTAACCCAAATTCTCGCTTTTGCCCGCTCCCTTCAACCCCAAACCGATTACACTACCCTTTGGGAAAACTGGTTTGCTGAAGTGGATACCCTCCCCCTCGATTCCCCACCTCCTAACGTAGAAACCGCACCGCCAAACTACAGTGATTACCTTGTTGAAAAATACCGTGATCAAGGATTGAATCTGTGATTCTCTGTGACACTGGCATTTTGATTACCATTGTCGATCGCCGACAGCCCAAACACCACGTTTACCGCCAAGCTATTAGTCGTTACGCCTGCCCCTTGCTGACAACTTGGGCTTGTCTCACAGAAGCCATGTATCTGACTCATCGGCTAGGCGGTTGGACAATGCAACATCAACTGGGCCAGCTAATTATCAATGGCGGGCTCATCACTTATGCCATTGATACAGAGCAACAGATGACCCGTTTGTTAGCATTGATGGAACAATATCGCGATCGCCCAATGGACTTTGCCGATGCAACTCTTGTATGGGTAGCAGAAGAGACCGGACAGCGCCAAATTTTAACCCTGGACTCTGATTTTTTATTTTATCGGATTCATAACCGCGATAGTTTTGAGATTATATCCGTCGATTAGGGGAAAATGACTCCCGCGCCCGATGGTCTTCTTTTTCAAGTGCGATCGGCCCAGTTGCCGTGGTCACCTCTGGGCGACGTTAGGAACGCCTCGGGGGTTTCGGGTAATGCTGCTCAATCCACTGATTGTTTTGGGCTATTTGCTGGGAATCTTCTCCAGAAAACTAGCTCCGTCGGATCGTCGCAGTCGGAGCTAGTTTTCTGGAGCGATTAATGATACTATAAAGTTCGAGACGTTAAAGGGTCGTAAGAGCTTTCCCCTGAACCTTACAAATAACTCGGCTTATGACATCAGAAGTTCCTTCAAAATCTCAGTCTGATTCAGGACTGCGGAATCAACTTTCTAAATATTTTGGAGGGTTGCTCGGCATATTTCTGATTTGGACTGTCCTACTCGTCACCTATACCCTAATTCACCAACATGGCTGTAGTGCTATTATCTGGTGGCAGCAGGGTGACCAAGTAAGCTGTTGGCAAACCTCAGTCACCCCCGAATCCATAGAAATTAGACCCGGAGAAACCGCTACCCTCAACGCCAAGGCCACAGGGACAGGCGATTATACCCCCGAAATTCACTGGAAATCCAAAAATCGAGGCATCGCCTTTTTAGATAAAGAGGAGGGAAAACAGGTCTTAGTCCAAGGAAAAGACGCGGGGAAAACGGAAGTCTCGGTCAGGATTGGCTTGGAGAATCAAAATTCAGCCAAAAAATCAGTCCAGTTTCAAATTCCTATTGAAGTTTTACCCAGTTTAAGCATTAAACCCCAAGAGTTGCGAATCAAAGAAGGAGTTGAAAAACAACTTTCTGTTGACTTTACTGGTGTTAGATGGTTGAAAAACAAGTCGATTTCTTGGCAAGTCGCTAATCCCAACATCATCCAAATTGATGAGACGAATCGAGTCAAGGCTCTAAAAACTGGAACCACAACCCTAACAGCCGTTTGGACAGAAAACCCCCGTGTCAGTCAAACCATTGGGGTTTCTGTGATTGAGAATCCGCCTCAAATTACCGGGATTCAGCTTCAATCTTACCCCAAACAGATCTATGTTGGCGAAACGGTTCATTTGAACGCCCAAGCGAGTTGTCAAGGGAATTGTACGGCGGCGGATACCCGGATGTTTTGGTCTTCAGATCATCCCGAGCAAGCAACTATTTCCCCCGATGGCGATCTCAATGGGTTAGATCGGGGACAAGTTACCCTAACAGCTACTCCAATTATCGATGAAAGCCAGTCCCGCTCGGTTACAGTTGGGATTCTCGATCCTATTGTCACCGATGTTCAGGTTCAACCTTCCTCGGTGAAGGTTGGAGTGAATAACCAGAAACGGGTTCAAGCGAAGCTAGACGGACGAGGCTATTTCAACAAAAGTGTTTCTTGGACTTCAGCTAATCCCAACATTGCTCAAGTCGATGACAATGGAATGGTGACTGGGGTGAAGAAAGGGAAAACTAGGCTTGAGGCTCGCTCAGTCAGTCATCCAGACCAGGTGGCTGTAGCCGAGGTGAATGTGAAATCTGCGGGATGTTCCCCCGGAACGGCTGCTGCGATTGGAGCCGTCGTAACCATCGGAAGTAGTGCGTTACTGGTTCCTCCTCCCATTGCCTTTGTGGCGGGAAGTGCGGCGGCTACTGGACTATGTTGGATTATAGATCAAGTCAATTAGAAAAATGGGAGAATGAATCA
The DNA here is from genome assembly GCA_025370845.1 of Laspinema palackyanum D2a. GTDB lineage: Bacteria > Cyanobacteriota > Cyanobacteriia > Cyanobacteriales > Laspinemataceae > Laspinema. Next base: position 4,779 of record JAMXFF010000009.1, read on the forward strand.
TGAATGACTCAGATAAAATCTTCGGAATCCCTAAAAGTTTAGCCAAAATTATCGCGGGTTTAGCGGCTTTTGTACTAATTGCGAGCTTGCTATCCAGTCAAATTTGCATTTTCTCGACCTGCACAACTGATTCTGTATTCACTCCAGAAATGCTCATTGGTGGCGCAGTTACATTAATTTTGATGAGTATGTTTCCCATCCCCTTGGTTCCGGCGTTATTGTCAGGTCTGGGAGTGTGGTTATTACTCCAAAATCTCGGCTGGTTTCAAATGCTTTAACCTCATGCTAATTTTTTTTCTGATTTTGGGATTTACATCATGAAAACCGCCATCCAAATCCGGGACTTGTCAAAAAGTTATGTCATCAACAAGCAAAGCCAAAAGGTCCTGGATAAGATAAATCTCGACATTTTGCCCGGTGAATTTATTTTGCTACGGGGCGATAATGGCTCGGGCAAAACAACGCTGGTCAACCTAATTTGTGGCTTGCAGGCTCCTGATGAGGGGTCAATTGAAATTTTTGGAAAATCGCCCAAAGACCCGCAAGCACATCTTAAACTGGGAACGATGCTGCAACGAGCCAAGCCCGTGGAAGGGTTAACGGTCAAAGAGACCATTCGGCTGTTTCAAAGTTATTATCCTCAGCCATTTGATTTAGCTGAAACCATCGAGCGATCGCGCCTAACGACCAAGCAAAATGATTACGCCACTACCCTCGCTGGCGGTCAGGCTCAATCCCTCTATTTTGCCCTAGCCATTGTCGGAAATCCCGATATTTTAATTCTTGATGAGCCGACGAACAATCTCAGTTCCGAAGCTCGCCAAAATTTCTGGAAACAAGTGCGGGAGTTTCAGCAGCAAAGGAAAACAATTTTGGCGATTAGTCACAGTGAACAAGATTGTGATGAAATTGCTTATTTGGTTACCCGGGAAGTGCGCTTAAGTAACGACAATGGAAACTTAGAAATTCAAGAGTTTCCTCCTTATCAGGCTCTAAAAAATGATTACCATGAGTTTGAGGAAGGGGCTAAACTCAAATCCGAGTCCAGTGCCGATGGCGAAAACTCCTCTAACTTAAAATATAAGTCAGACCCCGGCAGCTTTAGTTTCAAAGCTTTCTGGGGACAACTATATGTTGAACTGCTGCAAACCTTTCGTAAAGTTGATACCATTATCATCGGCCTGGGATTTGCGATTTTTGCGGGATTCTCGATTGAACAGAATACCCCCGACCAGTTTCAATCCCTGGTTGCTGCATCTCTAGCCGCGTTGGTGGTTTTTGTCTGTGTGAGTCAGTTTGGGGTTAAGATTGCCTCAGAACGCGATCGCGGCTGGTTGAAGTTACTGCGGATCACTCCCCTGTCCTTTACCACCTATCTAGCCGCTAAAGTGGGGAACTTCCTGGTGTTAGCCTCCTTAATGACTGGATTGGCTTTTGTCAGCGGTTGGGGTGCGAGTCAGTTCAGCGAAAACTCCTCATTCATCTGGGAACCCTGGATGTTTTACCTGAGCTTTATCCTAGTCTTAGGAGTCGTTCCCTTCGCCATTTTTAGCTTTACCCTGGCATATCTCTTCAAAACCGAATCGTTGAACTTTGCCCTTTTAGCTTTCCTGGCCATTATGGCACTTAGCTCTGGCTTAAATATCTCACGCTTACTTCCTCAAGCTTGGGTGAGATATATTATTCTCTTTTTACCCACTTATCACTATGGCCAACTTGTCGCTTGGATGGGAGAGGTGAAACTGGAAGGGATATTCCGCTTTGATGGCTACCATCTGATTCATATCCAATGGCTGCTGTGGTGGACGGTTGTGGCGGGGATGCTGGCGCGATGGGTGTATCGTCGGGAACGACTCTCGGGATAGGCGGTGATGTTACTCTCGTGACGAGGCTCTGCCGCCTGTTCTGTAACAGGCGGCAGAGCCTCCAGAGGGCGTGACTCGGCGGAGCCAAGTCACGAGGAACAGGGGATATAGTGAGAATTGAGTTTTATATAGCAGGTGGGGTTGAGCGCTTACCTGATTAGTCTTTCAATTACCACAAAATCTCTAATTTGTCAAGACTTTCAGCAATTTGGCAACTCGCAGAATGGAGTGAATATCATAGTAAGGGAGGAAACCAGCTCTGTTGAAATAATCCCTAAAACAAAAAGCCTATGACTGCTCAATTGATGGACTGGATGACTGTTGCATGGGGAATCATGCAAGGTAATCATCGCTTTATGGTGTGGAATACGTTTTTAGCGGTTGTCCCCTTAGCGTTGAGTTTTTGGCTGTTTCACAAACCCCGATCGCAATGGTTGCGGTGGGGAGTGTTTCTCATCCTAGGGGCCACTTTTCTGCCGACTGCTCATCGGGTTTTCCGGACGGGAATTTTCCTGCTGCAACGAATCAGTGCCGATTACTTAATCTGGATTCTCATCCTGACTCTGATTTTGATGTCTTCGGAAATTTGGCAGTTGCGGCGCAGTCAAAATAGCTCGACGGTTTCGCGTTCCCTGTTATGGTGGTTGGGATTTGTGGCGTTTATTGCCTTTTTACCGAATGCGCCTTATGTGTTAACCGATGTGATTCATTTAATCAATGATATTCGCGCTGGACACTCGGTCTGGATGATTACTTTAGCTTTGATTCCCCAGTATTTGATATTTATGATTGTGGGGTTTCAATCTTATGTTCTGTCGCTGATTTATTTAATTGGTTATATGGAACGCTGTGGGTTACGTCGGTGGACTGGGTTAGCGGAAGTGGTGATACATGGATTGACGGCAGTCGGGATTTATCTGGGTCGGTTTCAACGGTTTAATAGTTGGGATATTCTGACGGACCCGGATATTTTAGTCAGAAGTGTGATGAATGATTTGATTGGTCGTCGTCCGGTTTTGGTGATGATTGTCACGTTTGTGGTGATTACGGTTTTATACTGGTTATTTAAACAATTGACTTTGGCGTTGATGCACCGCAATAGCAGGGTGAAAAGTGCTTGGAGTCCAGTCGCCCCAGTGGAGTCTCCCGCAACGGATTCGGAGGCTTAATAATATGATGTTTGCTTGATTACCCAGAGGGACCTAACCCCCCAACCCCCTTCCCTGCGAGGGAAGGGGGAGCAAGAGTGGAAACAACCGGCGGGAGATTAATCCCTTACAAGAGTAGGTTTTTTACGCTAAACTGCACCTCTTGTCCCCTCCCCTTGGCAAGGTCCGGGTTAGGGTGGGGTCCCTCTTGGAGGCGATTCCCTACGGGATAGCTCCGCTTACCGCATCTGTATGGAGGCTGGTCCAACCTCTTTCTTCTTGACGTGCGATCGCCCCAGAAGAACCCCACCCTAACCCGGACCTTGCCAAGGGGAGGGGACCGGAGAACCCCCGCTGGTTGTTGCAACTTGAGATAGAAGAACCCCACCCTAACCCGGACCTTGCCAAGGGGAGGGGACCGGAGAACTTCCGGGGGGTGTTGATACTTGATATAAGGGTTAAAACGGACAATCCCCGGAGTCACGACGGGCAGTTTCTAGGAGGATGCGATGTTCGGATCGGGCGATCGCCTGATGGGTGCGGACGATCGCCTCGGGTTCGACGGAAATTCCATCAATTCCCCAGCGCACTAAAGTATCAATGGTTTCCGGATACCGGGTCGGTGCGCCTCCACAAATCGCACAAGGAATTCCTGCTGCTTTTGCTGTCTGAATCAGTTGATGAATCGCTCTCATAACTGCCGGATGACGGGGGTCAAACACCTGGGACATTTGCTGATTTTCTCGGTCTGCGGCGAGGAGTAGCTGGGTTAAATCATTGGTGCCGATGGAAATTCCCTGGACTCCCGCTTGCACATAATCTGGGATTAAAAATAAGGCAGAAGGCACTTCCGCCATGATCCAGAGTTGGAAGTCCCGAACCTGGTCGAGTTTGAATTGTTGCACCCGATTCCGGCAAAATATAAATTCTTCGACGGTTCGCACAAAGGGAATGATTAATCGCAGGTTGGTCAACCCCTCCTGTTGCAGTTTGGCTAAGGTTTCCAGTTCTAAATCAAATAATGCCGGGTCAAGGAGGTAGCTAAATGCGCCATGTACCCCCAAGGTTTGGGCGCTGCGACTGGGGTTGATGCTGGTTTGTCCCGGCGATCGCAGTCCTGGCAAATCGTACCCGCGCAAATCTAAGGACCGATAAAATACCGGACGAGGAAAGAAAAATTCGGCGACGCGCTTTAAGGGGTCGGAAATCCGGTGGATAAATTCCTGGCTTTTGTGCCGATCGCACCATTGGTAAGGGTCTTCCGATTGGAAAATTTCCAGGGCCATCATTTCCGATCGCAATAACCCCACACCATCTAAGTAGGCATCCGTAATTCGGTCTAAGGAACTTGGATGCGACAAGTTCACCATCAACTGTGTAGCGGTGGGAAAGGGTTGAGCAGAGGAAGCAGTTACGGGGTCAGATTCTGGTAAAGGCATGGGATGAGGTTCTGAGACAGCAGAGGCAAGAGGGTGAGGCGATCGCTCAAGACTGGGTTGGACTGTTCCGGCAGGGAGTACAAAAATTTCGCCGGTATCCCCATTAACACAAATTTCCGTGGCAGTGGCGATCGCTTGGGTGACTCCAGCAGCGCCCACTACCGCCGGAATGCCAAATTCTCGGGCAAGAATCGCCGCATGACTGGTCATTCCCCCGGCTTCGGTGACGACTGCTGCTGCTTGTCGGACGATATGTAGCCAATGGGGGACTATTTCTTTGGCAATCAAGATCCGTCCCGGGGGGATATTTTCCAAGACTTCCGTTGGGGAGGGGATGCAATAGGCTAATCCGACGGCGACTCCTTTGGCAGCCGCTGTTCCGAGGATCATCTGGGGCATTTCTTCTCCCTCGATTGCGGTGATCGGGGCCGATTTTGGGGCCGGTGGCGGGTCTAAGGGGGGCCGGATTCCCAATGAGGAGAGGGGAGTTCCCACTTCCACTCCGGTGATATAGATCTGTGCCGGGGACTGTTCTGCCGCTTTGGCGAGGGTCCATTCTAGGATGAAGTGGCGGTCTAAGTGACTGCCAAGGTCTCGGGCGATCGCCCCCAAGATTTCCAGTTCACGGGGTTTGAGGGCAAATTCCTGTTGTTGTTCATCACTCACCACATAGGGTTGAAGACAACGGTAGGGACTCGGCAAGCTAATTTCTGCGGTGAACTCATCCCGTGAGGTGGGGTTCACTCTCAGTTCATAACTGAGGTGTTTGTTCCCCAGAATTTGGGCGATCGCATTTCCGCTGTCGGACTGGATTTGATACCAATCGGGAATCGCCTCTCCCAGTTTAATCGAGAGGGCCAATCCCCAGGTGGCTTGAATTTCACAGTGCGCTTGGGTATAGGTAAGGGTTCCGGAGGTGATGGCAGGGTGTAGGGGTTGCACCACCACCGCCAGATTCAGGGAACGCAGTTCAATGCGCGATCGCTGCCAATACAATAAACTTCTAGCTCTAAATAACTCCGCCCAAGTTTGCAAGACTCCCAGAGCAATTTCCTCTGGATCGCACCGGCAAACATAGCTTTCCACTAACCCCGAAAATTTGAGCGGACTAGGGGTATTTTTCGGCAGGGTGACGCTAGGGGAGAGGATTAACCCTGGGGAATTCAGTTGTTGCGCTGCGATTGCCAAGTTATTAATCCATTGCTGGGGTAACTTTGCCGCCATCATTTCTTCCCGGATATGTTGGGCGATCGCCTTGAGCTGTCGGGGATCATCCACATTTAGATGCACCGAGGAACTCAGGAGTTCGGCAAACAGGGGTTCTTCCCAAGGATAGGTTTCTAAAAACTCTCGCAATGCAGGGGCTGCCAACACAAATCCGGGCAACACCGGATAGCCCTGTTGCGCCATCTGACTTAAATTAAATGGGTTATCCCCCACTAACGACCGTTGTGAGGGTTGAATTTGGTCAAGCCAGTAGAGGTGATCCACAATCAAGCAAGCATTCGGACATCCTCTATCATAGTCTGGGTGGCTCCCTTTTGCATCGATTCACAAAACTGGGTCAAGTCGCAGCAGGGGGGCGAAGAACCTTAAGATTAAAAGTTAGTACAGGTAAGGGAAGTTGGGAGATGATGGGAAATTGGTCGGCATTGGTGAAAGGGTGGGTGAATTTGTTTTTAAAACCCAATTGTCCCTTGTGCGATCGCCCCGGAAAACCGCTGCTGTGTCCGGGTTGCGATCGCCAGTTACAGCGCCAAAAATTCTCGGTGAAGCAACGGTTATTACAGGAAACCCCTCCGGTGTTGATTTGGGGTCGCTATGGGGGGGTGATGAAACGGGCGATCGCGGTGATGAAGTACCAAAACTGCCCGGAACTTGCCCGACCCCTGGGGCACTCTCTGGCTGAAACTTGGTTACAGTCTCCCTTGGCAAAGGCGCAGGGACTGACGGTGGTTCCCATTCCCCTCCACCCTGCCAAGCAAAAGAAACGGGGATTTAATCAGGCAGAATTACTGGCAAAAAGCTTTTGCGAACTGACGGGATACCCGTTAGAACCTCGGGGTTTAGAACGAGTGCGAGATACGGAGGCGTTAAATCAATTATCCCCGGCACAACGCCAGCAAACTCTCGCCAATGCGATGCAGGTGGGGGCCCGGTTGCGCCGCAGCAAGCCGAAACAGGGGGTGATTTTGCTCGATGACATTTATACCACCGGGGCAACTTGTCAAGAAGCCATCCAAACCCTGTCTAAAGAGGGGATTTCAGTATATGGGATTGCGGCGATCGCCACGACTCAGCCCTTGGATTAATATCAACTCCGGTGGATTACCCTAAAAAACCATGTCTTCCTCTTCTCCCCCTTCCCTGCAAGGGAAGGGGGTTGGGGGGTTAGGTCCCTCGGGGTAATCACGCAAACATGATATAATTTATCCCGCCTTAATTTTCCCCTCCCGGAGAAATTCCTCGAAAGTGAGGCGACTGGGTAAGGCGGATTGAGCACCGGGTTTTGTCACCGCTAAGGCACCGGCAGCAGCCCCCCAAACGACGGCATCCCGTAAGGACAATCCCTGGGCGATCGCCACTGCCAATGCGCCATTAAAGGCATCCCCTGCCGCTACGGTATCCACTGCTTCCACTTCAAAGGCGGGGATAAAAAACTGTTCTTCTCCCCTGGCACAAAGCACCCCTTTTGCCCCTAACTTGGCGATCGCTGTTTTCACTCCCCGGTTCTGCAATTCGGTAATCGCTTCTCGGGCTGTTTCTACATCTTTCACGGCAATTCCGGTGAGGATACTCAGTTCGGTTTCATTGGGGGTAATGATATCAATTAAGGAATACAATTCTGGGGGCAGTTCTCGGGCAGGGGCGGGGTCTAAAATGACAGGAACTCCGGCGTTTTGAGCTTTTTTAGCGGCTGCCAAAACGGAGGATAGGGGAATTTCCAATTGTAATAATAATGCGGCGGCATCGGGTAATAAATCTGTGAGGCGATCGCAGTCTGACTCATCCAGGCGATCGTTAGCCCCGGGGACAATTATAATGGTATTTTCTCCCGTATCCTCAACGGCGATCGTGGCAATTCCAGAGGGGGTGCTTTCATCGATAAAGATGCGATCGCACTTCACCCCAGACTGTTGCAAACTCTCCAGCAGTTCCTGTCCAAAACTATCCCCCCCCACCCGTCCAATCATCCAGGTTATCATGCCCAATTTGGCAGCAGCAACCGCTTGATTTGCACCCTTGCCACCGGATGCGGTAAAAAAGCTAATTCCCCCCAGAGTTTCACCGGGTTTTGGCAGGCGGTGGGTGCGGGTGACTAAATCCAGATTGATACTCCCAAACACCAGAATATTCATCGTTGCCCTCTCCCTTCACCTAAACCGATGCTATTTTAACATAAAGGCTGTCCCTCCCTTTTACATTGAATTTTCTTCTTGGGCTTGGAACAACTCTATTAAAAACTGTTTAGACCCCTTAGCTTCCGGGAGAAATCCAACTAAAGGTAACGCTAACCCAAAAATTAACATTCCCACAGGAATTAAGAACAAGGGGTCAAATTCTTCTTGGAACAGGACCGCTAAAAACATCAAAGCCCCTTGTCCAACTATACCCAGCCAAACGCACATAAAAATTATTACAGCAGGGTGCAGTTTCATTTCAATTTCGATTTGACTGCCTCTCCCCTGTGCCTGAATTCGACCTTCAATCTGGGGCAAGAAAGAATTGCGATAGGAGATAATTCGGGAAATCTTGAAAGAGTGTTCGCCGATTTGTCCCTGGTAGGGTTTTTCCGACCTTTTCCCCTGGAACTGTATCCCTTGAGGGGGAGGTTCCACAACCGCTATTAATTGTTTTTGGACGTCATCGGGACTGAGATAAGTCGTAATCGTAAACCTTTGAGAGGGAAACATAAGCTCACCTATATTTATAGGGGGTTAGTGCTACAATTATGCCATAAATTAGAGCAATTAAGGGAATTGAAAAATATAAATCATCCAAACGTTCGTAGTAACCCCTTCAGGGGTTTCTTTAAGATGACTCCTGAAAGAATTACTGCGAATGTTTTGAGGGATTTATTTTTGGGAGTTCCCTAATACCAAATTCGGTTGTCTAAAGTCGGGTTTTTCTATTAGCCTGCCCAGGCGGGCTTCATCCGCTTTCCTCCCCACCCTTTAGGGTGCGGGTATTGATTTAGTACAAGCGCATATCTTCCAGCATCCCCCGGAATTTGTGTTTGCGGGCGTGGGTTTGTAGCAAGTCTTGACGATAGGTTCTCCACTCCTCCAACTGTTCTTTTTGAAGGTAGGCGGACCGGACTTTTTTTAACCAGTCGATCGCCTGATTATAGGATTCTGATTTTTTGCGATCCAGAATCGATTCTGCACGGGGTCGGGCATTTTCAATCACCCAGTCTGGACGTTGTTTAATTGCGGCATCCATGACCCGATGTAGCAAATCTGAATAATAATCACTTAAGTCCTTTACGCAGGCGATCGCCTCATCAATTAAGCCTTCATTTAGGAAAATATCCACCTTAACCTCAGTTTTTCCCAAAGTCTTATATTGCTGGAGAGCCTCTAATAAATCACGCTGAATTTTGGACCAATTTTCACGGGCTAGTTCTTTGATTCGGAAATAATCTTTAGTATGAGGATTATCATAAAAGGCTAATTGTCTCGCCTCCAGTTCCACCTCGACATTTCCTAATTCTTCGGCTAAACCAGCGGTCCAACTGGCGAGTTCATATTGGCAATTTCCCGGTAATTTCAACCCCATTCCTCCGACTTCCAAGGCTTTGCTGACTTCCCCATTACTGCGTAAGGTTTGACCCAAGGATAACGCTTCTTCCATCGTTTTCATCTGGTTCCGGGCGGCTTCCATTGCTTCGGCAGTTCGTCCTAAACTGCCCAACATGGTCAGATATTGTTTCATTTTGCCCTTCGCTTTAGCCAGGTTCAAATACTCCTGATATCGCTCTTGGCGATCCAAGATTTTTAATCGAATTAACACCAAATCTGGGGAATAATTGGAAGAAGAATTTTCTTCGAGTTCGGGTTCGAGGAGCGTTCCTTTGAGGGCTTCTACCACATCGGGAGCATCCCATCCTTGGGTGAGGGATTCTAAGCTGAGGGCAAATTCGGTACTCCATTCATCTTGGAGGGTTTCTAATCGCGATCGCCACTGTTCCACCTCACTGGAACTGAGAGAGTCGCTGAGAATTGCTTCGGCGATCGCCTCATCTAAGGCAATCACAATGTCATCGGAATCAATCCCATACTGTTCCACCCGGTCCCAATCCGCTGCACAAGCGGAGGCAATGGCTTCTAACACGATTAAAGCATTATAAGTCTCCCCGATTTCTATTAACCCTTGAACATTATCAATTAAATCTAATAACTCTTCGGTTACCGGGTCGTCTTCCCCATCTAAATTTTCAAAATACCGCATCCCCTCATATAAAATATCCCGCGCCTGCTGCCGAAACGGGGCAGAATTGATGGGAGAAGGTCGCTGATTTTTGGACAGTTTGGGTGTGCTTGCTGTTTTAGTTTTTAACGTGATGTAACAGTCAATTTCATCCATGAGTTGTGGGTTTTCTTTGACCAACTCTTGCACTAATTCTTGGGTTTGGACCAGGGTTAGCTGATTGAGCAGTTGGTCCAGAGTCGGACGATCTTGAATCGCTTCCGGTTGCCGCATCACCACAAATAGGGTGGCAACAATATGTTCACACCATTCAGATTCATGATAAGCACAAGAACAAGTCACCGAGGTCAAACCGCCCTCATCAAACCCGACCCGAACCCGATAGGGTTGGACTGCTTTACCCATCACTTCGGCATTGAGTAAATTGCCTCGCCGGGTCACTGCGGTTACATTGCCAGATTCATAATCTGACCGACCTTTGCTAAACAATTCAGGGAGGGAGTTTTGGCGAATGAGGGGTTCAGTCAAGTCAGGAGTTTTAGACATAAAGCAATCCAATCTGATGGGTCCGGAGAAATTGCCGGGTTGTTAAAGAATCGGGAGAGCGTATCCTCATCCGCTTAGGGAACAGGAATCGCCATTTTCTCTCGTTCCTATCATATCCAGATATGGTCTGACTCGCAAGACTGATTCCCAGATATTAACCACCGAGATTATTCAATTCGTTGACAGTTAGGCGATCGCAACCCAGAAACAGAAATACTTCCCTCGGGTATCGCCGTAATTAACTCGATCGTTCCATCCGCATCCCGTCGCCAAGCGGTAGCTTCCTTGAGTCGGAAAGACTGCTTTTCCGGCAAGGACGGGGTACGACTCCGAGAGGGGGCAAAAGTAACCGTTTCCCCCTCTAAATCTTGGGAAAAGTTGCGTAAATCATGCCAAATCGGTTGGGTTTGGAGGGGTTGAGTCGGGTCGGTGGGTAATCCTCCCCGTCCCGAAATGGTAAAAGAATTCTCATCGGATAAGGCACAACCGACGAAGTAATTATCCCTCGCTTGTCCCAGCATTGCGGGTAATTCCACCAATCCTGTGGAGGGATTGACATCGGGGGTATTAATTGTGACACTGCCGCTAAACTCCGCGCCGAGTTCGGAGGTGGCGGTAATATCACTTTGGGGTGTGAGTTCGGTGCGAAAGTTAGTCCCCAAGATGCCTTGGGCGGCGATCGCCACGCGACCCCCAAAACTGGCGCTGGAATTGGCAGTGATATCGCTATTCTCTACGGCAACTAAGGTATCCGTGGCGATCGCAATATTCCCTCCCGTCCCACTCCCACTGGCATTGGTGGTAATTCCCCCTTGATTACGCAACCGGATATCCCGAGATTCAATAAAAATATTCGCCTGATCCCCTTGTACCGTTTCGGCAGCGATCGCCGCATTGTTGAGCAGAATCTGTCGCGCCACAATTTCCATGTTCCCCGCAACGCCCGTACTCTCACCACTGGCAGAAATAATCGCGCGATCGCCTAACATTAACTGTCCCGTCTGCAACCGCATCGTCCCCGCATTCCCCGTCTCTGTAGAAGCAGCAAAAATGCCCGTAGGAAACAGCGTTCCCGACTCATCCGTAAAGAAAAATCCCCCCTCCGTTGCCGGAACTGAACCGGATAACACGATCGCCTCCGTTGCCAAAATCTCCAAATTTCCCCCATCCCCCGCACCAAATGTACCCACACTAATCTGTGCCCCATCCCGCAAAATCAACCTCGGGGTTTCAATCCGTAAATTGTCCCCATTCCCCTCTCCCAACGTATCACTAAACACAATCACCGGATTGCCGACGCGATCCACTCCTCCAAATTCCATCACCTCCGTTGCCTGTAATCGCACAGGACCTCCATTCCCCGCCTCAAAGGTGGTACTGCCCACATTCGCCCCATTCAGAATGCGTAATGCTGCCGTCTCAATCTCTAAACTTCCCGCATTTCCCATTGCCTCTGGGTCTACGGTACTTTCCGCCCCCGTGGGTCTTAGCACATCGTTACTGGAATTCAACCCATCAAAAACCACCGACTCCACTGCGCGAATGATTAAAGGTGCCCCATTCCCTCGCCCCCGGGTTCCCGTAATGATGCCCGCCCCATCTTTGACCAACACAGAACGCGCCTGAATCTCGATACCGCCTGCATTTCCCACCCCTTCGGGTGCCACATCTGCCGAGGCGATGGTGGTGAAATCATCTCTCCCCTGTCCATCGAATACCACGGAATCGCGGGCGGTAATTTGCAATTTGCCGCCATCCCCTTCCCCGGATGTGCTAGTAGAAACAACTGAACTGGTGGCGGAAAAGGTGGTGGCATTCAAAGTGATATTACCGCCCTGTCCTATCCCCGTGGGTTGGACTTCATTGGCGATCGCACTCTCTTCCGTTAAAACAATGTTTCCCGTGGTATCAATTTCGATATTTCCTGCTTGTGCACCGGGTTCTCCTAACCCTTCCCCAATCCCCCCGCGAATCTCAGACTGGCCCGAAATCAGCAGATTCTCCACCTGAATTGAGATACTTCCACCCCCTGCCCCTGCCACATTCACTTGCGCCCCATTCGTGAGAGTAAGTGGCGATCGCCTGACAGTTTCCGGCAGTTTTAGGGCGTTTTCTCCTTGTAATTCCACCACTCCCGCCTCGGATATCCCCCCCAAACTCACCGTCCCACCGGGGGCCAGTAATTGTCCTCCCTCCAGGATAATCTCACCCCCAACCAGGGTTAAGGTTTGATTCGGCAGCACAGTCAGGACCCCATCTCTCACAACGATGCTCTCAGGATTCGGTCCATATTGTAACCCGATGGGGACATTCACACTCAGAATTGGCGATGAATCAGGGTCCGTGGCGCTAAAGGCGCGATCGCCTGGAAATAAAACACGGTTAGCGGTACTCCCGACAAAAGAACCACCCAGATTCAGACTCGCATTCGGTCCGAAGGCGATGCCACTGGGATTAATGAGAAATAAATTGGCGCTGCCATTGGCGGCGATCGCCCCATCAATTTGGGACAGTTTCCCCCCAGTAATCCGAGTAATAATATTCGCTATAGTGGTGGAATTGTTAAAGATTGCCGTGCTTCCCGTCGGGATGGAAAATTCCTGGAAACTATGAAACAAGTTACTTCCGGCAGCAGTTCCCCCCTCAATCGTGAGGGTATTGCCGTTGACTTGCACCCCGGAAGGATTCGGTAGGGTATTATCCGGGATGACTTGCGCCTGAAGGGAGTTCTGCCCTAAACCCCCTTCAACGAATAGTAAGGCACTCACAACACTGAAAATAGATAGATAATAATAACCCCAATTTATCATGGTTTGCCAACTCCTGACTCTACTATTTTTCTTTATAATTACAGAACCCCCCGGTTAATCCCGGATAGGCCGGACTTCTCTGAAAGAACCGAGGGCATTTCTAGGATTGAACCCCGAGTTGTAGCGCATTTTATCCTAGTGATCGGTCTTATTAATCAAAGGGGATAATGGCGATCGGCTAGAGTAAAGGCATTATGATTCTCCCTTCATCTCCGATTTTCTATCACCTATCTGAGTTGGTTATCCGGGGCGACTCTTCCCCAGGACAGATGCCATTTGTTACTTCCTTATTATAGCCTGGATTGGTATTCCCAAAACCGCCGTACCCATTATAACCGAATACTGGCAGTTCTTGAAGTTTACTCTCTTATATTAAGGGGTCGCTCTACCTGCTTAAATCGGTAGAATCCAATGACTGAGGTTTTAGAGTTGATGATGAAGTTAACCCATATTCTCCCCCTCATATCCATCGTGAGTTTAATGGGGGTGGCCAGTTGTACCGCCCCCTCCGGCGCATTGCTGGAAAATAACACCACCGGACAGGGGACCCGGCCCCAGGAACTGGCCCAAGGGGTTCCCACCCCCAGTAGTGAGGCCGCTTGTATCTTGGTAGAAGATGGTTTTGGTCCCCAAGGTCAAGTCAATGTTCGGGTAGAAGAGGTCGTGAATGGACTGGATGTTCCCTGGGGGATTGGGTTTTTGCCCAATGGGGATATGCTGGTCACTGAACGAAACGGACAGGTGCGATTGGTCCAAAACGGTCAACTGCGGCCCGAAGCAGTCGCCAATATTACGGTTACGGCCCGGGGTGAGGGGGGACTGCTGGGAATTGCCATGCATCCGGATTTTGCCAGTAATCGATTCTTCTATATTTACTATACTGCCGATACAAATGGCTCATCCGTTAACCGAGTTGAACGATGGCAACTTGCCCCAGATGGATTAAAGGCGACTCGCGATCGCATGATTTTGGATAATATTCCCGTCGCACAATTCCACAATGGCGGACGGATTCGCTTTGGACCCGATGGAATGCTGTATATTGGCACAGGAGATGCCCGCGAACCCGACTTATCCCAAGATGTCAGCAGTCTCGCCGGTAAAATTCTCCGGGTCACCCCCGAGGGCGATGTCCCCCCGGATAATCCATTTCCCGGTAATCCCGTCTATATTTTGGGCATTCGCAATACTCAAGGATTTGATTGGGTGAATGAGACAACCTTGCAAGTCACGGATCATGGACCCAGCGGGGAACTAGGCAGACGAGGCCATGATAAACTGAGTGTCGCACAAGCGGGGGATAATCTCGGGTGGCCGACCCTTGAACGCTGTGAATCTCAGCCGGGATTAGTTACCCCTTCTATGGTTTGGCGAGAGGCATTACCTCCGGGAGGTGCGGCCATTTATACAGGAAGCGCAATCCCTGAATGGCAAGGAAATTTAATCATCGCTTCTCTGCGATCGGAACATTTGCAGCGCGTGGTTTTTGACCCGGAATCTCCCCAACAAGTGCAGCAGCATGAAGTGTATTTGCAAGGGGAGTACGGACGACTCCGAGAGGCGATCGTCGGACCTGATGGTGAGCTTTATATCACTACCAGCAATTGTGATGGTCGTGGCGGTTGTCCCCCAGATGGTGATAAAATTCTTCGCATCACTCGCTAAATTTTAATTAGATTCACCCAGTGGAGATTTACCCATGAGAAACCCGAAAAAATGGCGCTTTGGTTCAGTTCTGGCCGGATTAATGGCTGTATTCCTGCTGATTGCTTGTCAGGGAATGGGGCAAACCAACCTGTCTCAAACGCCAACAACCCCAACCAGTCCCGGAAATGAACTAAGTGCGTCTCCCGCTGAATTACCCCCATTGCCTTACCCCTATAATGCCCTAGAACCCCATATTGATGCTCAGACGATGGAGTTACATCATGATAAGCATCATGCCAGTTACGTTAGTAATTTAAACAAGGCATTAGAAAATAATTCCAATCTGCAAAACCAAAGTGTTGAGGCATTAATCCGCAATCTAAATCAGGTCCCGGAAAATATCCGCACAGCCGTTAGAAATAATGGCGGAGGTCACGTCAATCATTCCATGTTTTGGGAAATTATGAGTCCCAATGGCGGGGGAGAACCTACCGGGGCGATCGCTCAAGCCATTAACGACACCTTTGGCAGTTTTGAGACCTTCAAAGAGCAATTTAATCAAGCGGGAACCCGTCAATTTGGCAGTGGTTGGGTTTGGTTAGTTCGCAACGCTCAAGGACAACTAGAAATTACCAGTACCCCCAATCAAGATAGCCCTTTGATGGATGGACAATATCCTATTATGGGCAATGATGTCTGGGAACACGCCTATTACTTGAACTACCAAAATCAGCGGGGTGAATATTTGACCAATTGGTGGAATGTCGTCAACTGGGAAGAAGTAAACCGCCGCTTTGAACGCGCTTCTCAAGCTAGTTAATTCCTTACCCCCCAC
The DNA here is from genome assembly GCA_025370845.1 of Laspinema palackyanum D2a. GTDB lineage: Bacteria > Cyanobacteriota > Cyanobacteriia > Cyanobacteriales > Laspinemataceae > Laspinema. Next base: position 20,499 of record JAMXFF010000009.1, read on the forward strand.
TCTCTCAAACCCCAGGATTTTAACGGGTGTGTTAGCAACTCGATAGAGTGGGTCAGTCATTTTAAAACCTAACACATCCCTTCCATTCCATCGGTTCAGTGGTAATGCGCTGAACCCTCATCCGGTTCCCTCGTTTATAACTTACCTAATTTTAACATGAAAGTCACTGTAGAACCCCCTTTTTTAACCATTAATCATGGCAGCATATTTATGGTGTCCGAACTGGACGGACAAATTCAATGCGATAAGTTTCAAGGAATTTTTGCTGATGATACCCGCTTTTTAAGTGAATATGCCTGTTTTATAGACAATACATCATGGGTGCGGCTTACCTCGTCAGTCACCCGCTATTACGCCAGCAAAATTTATTTAACTAATCCCGCCATTTCTAGCCAAAACGGAGAAATTCCTAAAGGCGCCCTATCCTTAACCATCGCTCGGACTGCCGAACATGGAATTCATGAAGACCTAGATATTACCAATCATAGCCTCGAAGCCGTCAAGTTTCATTTGGATTTAGAGATTAATTCCGACTTTGCGGATATTTTTGAAGTCCAATCCGGGGAATTCGTGCGCCGAGGTCAAATTGAAACCGACTGGGATAAAAAAGAGTATAAACTTTGCCATACCTATAATAATGGGGATTTTTATCGATGCATGATCGCCCATTGGAATAACCTGACATCACCCCCGCATTATGCAAATGGTCGAGTTACCTTTCAAATTGAATTAGAAGCGGGTGCAAGTTGGCACGCTTGCTGCTGCTATATCCTGATTGATAACGAACACTGCCACAACCCCATCTCTTTGTGCTATGACGAAGCCATCAAATCCGATGTAGATACCGAACTGCAACAGTTGCAGCGGCAGTGGCAGGATGTCTGCACAACCATCAAAACCTCGAACGAAGATGTCAAGCGACTGTACCGCCAGAGTCTGGAAGACATGAGTGCGATGCGCCTCTATGACTACGATATGGCTCCCGATGTCTGGCTACCCGCAGCAGGAGTTCCCAAATATGTCGCGCTATTTGGTCGGGATAGCTTAACCGCCAGCTTGCAAAATGAGATTATTCATCCAGGGTTTGCCCGAGGTGCACTCCAGAAGTTAGGACAGTTTCAGGCGAAAGAATACAGTGATTGGCAGGATGCACAACCGGGCAAAATCCTCCATGAACTGCGTCATGGGGAGTTGGTTTACTTGAAAAAAAGTCCGCGATCGCCTTATTACGGGGCAGCGGATACCACCCCCCTCTATACAATTGTCCTCCACGAAACCTGGAAATGGTTAGGGGATGACTCGCTCTTGAAAGATTACCGGGAAGTCGCACTCCGTTGCTTGGACTGGATCGATCGCTACGGTGATCTCGATGGGGATGGCTTTCAGGAATATCAAGTGCGCTCAGAAAAAGGCATCGAAAACCAATGCTGGAAAGACTCCGGAGAGTCAATCATCTATCCCGATGGATCTCAAGTCAAATCCCCAAAAGCCCTGTGCGAACTCCAAGGCTATGTCTTTGATGCTTGGATGCGGATGGCGGAAGTTTTTGAGGCACTCGGTGAGAAGGATAGCGCCACGGAATTACAAGGCAAAGCCGAAAAACTGCGCCTGCAATTTGAGGACCGCTTTTGGTGTGAAGATGTGGGATTTTATGCCTTGACCCTAGATCCGGATAAACAGCCGGTGCGCTCAATCGCCTCAAATCCGGGTCATTGCCTCTGGAGTGGCATCGTCAGCCCAGAACGCGCTCAACGGGTGGTTAAACGGCTGCTAGAACCGGATATGTCCAGTGGTTGGGGAATTCGCACCTTGTCCTCAAACCACCCCTCTTTTAACCCGTTTTCCTATCATCTCGGGTCCGTCTGGCCCCACGATAACGGCATCATTGCCCTCGGATTCAAACGCTATGGCTTCCATGAAGCCGTTGCCGGTGTAGCAGCGGATATTTTCGAGACAGCCAGCCATTTCGCCTGCTATCGGATTCCCGAAGTCTATGCCGGAACAAAGCGCCAGGTGGGAGCATTTCCCGTCCCCTATATTGAAGCCAATATCCCTCAAGCTTGGGCCGCCGGTTCCGTCTTTCACCTGATTCAGGCGCTATTGGGATTACAAGCGGATGCACCTCACGGCTGCTTATATGTTGATCCCTATTTGCCAGATTGGTTACCGGATTTGACCTTGTGCGATTTAGAGGTGGGGGATTCCTCGATAGACATACGCTTCTGGCGCGAAGGCGATCGCACTTGCTGGGATGCCTCAGTCCGCAGTGGCACCATTTCAGTCCAGCAAAAAGCATGGCAACCTTGGGCGATCCCTGTATCAGTATAGTCATCCCAACTCCTAAGCCAGATCAACCCCAGGAGAAAAACCTGTGGGTTGATCCAGGTTACATCAACCGGCTGGAGTATCGATCCTAATTGTCTCTGTTCTTCTTGGACGGAGTATAAAATCTTCGCCGCCAGAGGCGATCGCCTTAAATGAATCGCACTTTACAGAATTTCTTCACCGCCACATAAACACAAAATTGTATTAATAAAAGCCTTGAACTCCGAACAAACCAGGATAGACTCCATCAAATCGTTTTCTTCTAAAATTCTTGAGGCATCACGAGTTTTACTATAGCTTCTGGGTGCTTTGCCTTGTTCAAAAATTTCTTGAATATATTTTGAGGGCGGTTTATGATGATTCACCTTCTCCGGATTGCCGCTAGGAACCGATTTATTATGCTTTGCTAACTTTTGAATCGTCGGCCAAAACGGTAACAGCCATGCCTCAAAATCATGTTGTGCAGCGTGGGGATAAAAATTTGGATTGTTTCCCGCCCATTCTCTCATTTTTTGTTTAGCATCCGCTGCATTTTTAAAATCCTCGGTTCCGGTATAAACGTCGGTTAAGGCAATGACTGCATCATAAGCATCCTTCCCACTGAGCAGCTTTTCTACGTCCCCTTTGAGTTTATCTTGTTTAGGAATACGGCCATTATAAACGATCGCCTTTAGCCTAGGCATTTTTCCCGGTAAGCGGGAATTCAGAAAGCGCCGCAAACTCGGCATCAATGCTTTTTCTGTTGCCCCTTCAACTAAAATAGCGATTTTCACGATCGCCCTCCGATGACGTTCATCGCCCACAGTTCATCTAAACTATACTCTTCCAACCATTTCTCTAAATCCAGAGAATCTGCCCAAGTCAGTGTGGTGAACCCCTGTTCATCCGCATCGCATACCAGCACTTCGTCCGGTTGCAAAAATCGGATTAGGCGATCGGAATGGGTAGCCACAATTAGCTGTGTTCGTTTCGATGCTTCTCGCATGACATCCACTAGCAATCGTAACAATTCCGGATGCAAGCTGACTTCCGGTTCATCGATAAGCGTTACCGCAGTTAAATTCGGACTTTGCAGCAGGGTGACTAACCACAAAAACCGCACCGTCCCCTCGGAAAGTTGATGCATATAAAGGGGGTGCGAAAAATTTTTATCCTTCCAAGTCAATGCCAATGTGCCTGCCGCTACTGGCGGAAAACTCAAGCGTTCAAAACTCGGAAAGGCAGCACACAGACTATCAGTTATTAGTTCAAATCGATCCGGGTCTGTTTCCCGTAAATTATAAAGGCAAGATACTAAATTTTCCCCCCGATTTCCGGGTAAAGTGGCGGGACGCATCGCTTGCGGTAATCGGACAGGACTGGTAGGAGATAAATTCAATTCCCAAGCTCGATAAAAGCTACATGAGGCTAATTGCTTCCTCACCGCTTCTGCTTCTTGGTACATTTTAGGAACTTGCGAAAGGGATGTTTCTAACGGATTATGTTCCCAATTGGGACGGACCGGAACCTGATTATCATTAGTAAAATATTGTACATCTACACCGCTGGAATTTATGTAATTAAACAACAGGGGTACTCTCTGAAGAGCTTCCCGCTCTATTTCATAGAATTGTTGGCCTTTAATGTCTAACTTTAAAAAATATTTAAAATTTCCATATTTTTCTAAAGAAACTGACCGATCCACTCGCAAATTCTCCGCCTGATCTCGCGTCAATATATCGCTAAGACCTCCCAATTCAGAAATTTTTGACTGTAACTGACCTTTTGCCGATTCTGATAACAGGGAGAACATTTCCAAAAAAGATGTCTTCCCCACTCCGTTGGCCCCGATGATGACCGCTAAAGGTCTCATCTCGACTTGGACTGAGCGTAAGCGACGGAATCCATAAATCTCTATTTTTTCAAAACCATTCATAATAGGTGGGTTGTTGTTTCATGGATAAGGGCACTTCTACATTGGTAAAATTTTACCACATTCATTGGGCTATTGAGGTTTTTTTATGTTTTTTTTAGATTTTCAGGATTGTGATAAAATTTGCGTCGATTAATCCTGATTGTTACCGCATTAATTTAAGCCCGATCGCTCCCTTCCTATCCCCTCAATTCTCCCACACTGAATACAAAATCTCCATACCTCCCTGCGGTTTTCCCTGCACCGCATTCACCGTAATCATATCACAGCCAGCCGTATCAGAAATCATGGCCGTTATCCCATATCCCGTGGCAATTCCCACCACTTGATTATTCCCTTTACACCCTTTATTCCAACTGACCATAAAGGTTCGGGTCCTCAAATCTGAGGGCACTGCTAAAACAAAATTATCAGAAGCGGCATAGGCCCCGGATTGACCCGAAATGGTAGATTCATTGCGATTGGCGAAACTGGCGGAAGATTGTCCTCCTATATATAAATTCCCCCGTTCATCAGCGGCGATCGCCCGGGGGATAATCGTATTTCCCCGGCCACTGCTCAGGCGCGACAAGTTGAATTGTCCCGCTTTAATTTCGCCAGTCACTGGGCCAAATCGAGCATAATAAGTAATATGATTCGAGGCCGTATTATAAGGATGATTGTAGGGGTCAAAGATGACATTTGGAGCATCTTTGCTCAAGTCTCGGGGGTCATATCTAAAAATCGTATTACCTCCGGCACTTTCCCCAGCAAAATAGAGGTTGCCATCTAATCCCAGGGTGAGGCGACTGCCTCGGGTATCGGCACAGGAAGAGTTCCCCCCGTGGGCTTCGGCATGAGTCCAATCATAATTGGTCCAGTTGAGATTTCCCTGATAATCATAACTGCGAATAAACGCCACTTGCAATTGCCGACATCCCCCGCGATCTTTCTGGGAATATCCAGTAATAATAATCGATTGACTGGGACTATGAATCGCCACATCTTCTACAAATTTTCCCGGGATTGGAAATTCGGATACAACGGTTCCCCTTTCATCAACAATGGTAATTTTCTTATTAAATAAAGCAGCCATTGTGCCATCGGTTCCCATTGCCACCCGGCGGCCATTACTCATGGTTGCACTCCCGCCACTGCCTAACTCCTGATGCCAGAGTAAGGTTTGAGCGTCGGCTAACAATGCCAAGCCAAAATCTCCGACAACGGCGATTTTTCCGGTCCTGCTATTCACTTCGATATCATCGATAATGCTTCCCATTCGAGTCAGGGATAATAGCTTTCTCCCCGTAGCATCCGTCTGAAGAATCACCCCATCTCCACCGCCGAGTAAGTTAACCGGAGTGAGGCCCAAATTATGGTGAGGAATTTTTCCCGTGAACAAGATAGTGCGGTCGGGACTTATCGCCACCGCAGTCCCCCAATCATCAGCGTCACTTCCTAAATAAGAGGCAGTGGAAACGTTTAAATTATTCATTGCCTGGGCTGGATTGGGTGTCAAATTTAGGGGAATAATCAAATTACCTGAAATTGCAGACATCCAATACAGGGTAACGGCAGTGAAAGCAAAAATCAAGAAATATCGCCCATTAAAAGTCATACAATTAAAGGATTACCTAGTTTCACACTCTTGCAGATTAGGCCGCGCAATCCTAGTCGGTATTTGTCAGAGTCCTGCCTTCGCGGAGCGGGGTTTTAGTGGAAAATTCACTCTACAATTATAATAAACCTACAGGATTATCGGAGAAATGTTTCAAGCAACGCGCCGACGGTTAGCGATTTGGTACGCAGCACTCACAGCCGTGTTGCTGCTGGTGTTTGCTACGGGATTTTATGTGTATGTTCGCAGTACCTTAATCGATCGCATTGATGACACCCTCAAGCACGTTGTGGAAGTGGTGGAACGATCGCTGGCGATCGATGAAAACCCCAACACCGGACAATATACCGTGAATGTTGTCGCTAGTTTCCGCAACAATGCCAAAACTGTCGAAGATGACCATATCGATTTAGAATGGTTTAGTCCCACTGGGGAATTATTATGGTCTACCCTCTGGGAACCCTTAGAAATACCCCTGCACCCGAAAAAGAATGGGGAAACGGTACAACTGTCTCAAGGACAACTCCTGCGCCAATTTACCGATCGCGTGGAAATGGGACGGCAAGTGGTGGGATATTTGCGAGTCAGTCATCCCTGGTTTGAAGTCACCAAACCCATTCGCCAACTAATTATTGATTTAAGTTTGGGCACCTCCCTGATGGCAATTGCCATTAGTGCGATCGCCTGGTTACTGTCAGGATTAGCCATGAAACCTGTACGAGAATCATATCAGCGTCTCAAACAGTTTACCTCCGATGCCTCTCATGAACTCAGAAATCCGATCGCCACCATTCAAACCAATGTGCAAGTCGCCCTTGCGGACCCGGAATTAGATTCCCCAATCCATCGCCAGCAATTGCAGTTAGTAGAACGTTTAACGCGCCGCATGGGACGATTGGTGGATGATTTGCTCTTTTTAGCGCGACAAGATAGCGGCATGGTCAAGGTGAGGAAAGAACCTGTACCAATGGATGCCTTATTGATGGAAGTGATCGAGGAACAGGAGGCGATCGCCGCAGAAAAATGCATTGAATTGGTGTTAGAAATTATTGATCCTCCCCATAGCGGTAATCCCCCTGCGTCCCCTCCTCGGGATATAGAAACCGAACCGGGTCAGGATTTTACCATCCCCGGAGATTGGGACCAACTGGCGCGACTCTTTACGAATTTAGTCAGTAATGGATTGCAATACACAGGGAAAGGGGGCCAAATTGCCATCACCTTAGAATGTAGCGCGCTGAGCAATCGCCCGAGTGGCAATGGCGGTATCCAAGTTACGGTGAAAGATAGCGGAATCGGCATTCCCCCGGAGTCAGTGCCTCATATTTTCGATCGCTTCTATCGGGTGGACCCAGCGCGGAGTCATGAACCCCAACAATCACCGGAATGGGGTTCTACCGGATCCGGATTGGGACTAGCGATCGTCCAGGCGATCGTGGAAAATCATCACGGTTGGATTCGGGTAGACAGTCAGCTTAATCTCGGCACTACCGTCAGCGTTCTCCTTCCCCTCTCCAAATCCGACCTTGAAAAAGCGCACCCCGAGGCATAAACCCGCAAAGGACAGAGCGAGTTTGAAGGATATCATCGCTCTGATTCCCCTGCTCTATTTCAGTGCTAAACTTCGATTTGTGACTGTCCGATGCAGATTGCACAGGAGCATCCTAGGGCATCCCGGATCGGGTCACTTCCAGACCCCTGAGCAATCAAGGCCCCCTGATGGGGGATTTCCGGAGTCATCCATACTGAAGCTAAGTTGCCGGAAACTTGCGACAGCAGACTCGGATGTAGGGGAGTGGCGATCGCCCCGGATGGACCCATTTGCGTCACTTGGGGGACGGGTTGACTCAGATTAGACAGAGCAAACATGGGTTGCGCCGCAGCGAGGATGGAAGTAATCGCTAAGGTTAACGCTAAACTGAGGGCCGGAGCAAGTTTAAATCGAATCATAAGTTCTGCTTGTGCGAGTGGAGTGTCTTGAGTTGGGATGATGTTTAAGCGGACCATTTGTTCCTTCCACAATAGCACTAAACCCTCCGGACTGACTACCCTGTAAGTGCCTCTCTCTGTGGCGCGGACCCCCCCGAACGGGTTGAACATTTAGCCGGTGTCCCTGAGGTTATCGGGGACGGTAAGATCCGGGCATTTTTTGGGCTAACCCTTCCGCGAATTCTTTCTCGAAATCGAAGGCTTCTACTTCTAATTTATTATTTCTGTAGTTTTCTTTGGCCTTCTTATATTCCTTAAAATAGTGATAGCCAAAATTTCCTAAACTGCCGAGTTCTTCGTGCTGCTGGCAGTGGATGAGTTCGTGGGAGAGCAGGACAAGTTGCTCAAAGTCCTTTTCTTTCATCTCCTTCTTAATATAAATGGTGTTTCCATAAACTTGAGCGTTGGATTCACCGACATTAATTTTGAAACTCGCCGCCACCCAATCTTCCATTAAAGTCGCATTATAAACGACTTCCACCCGATCAACTAAATCGCCAAAATGGGGGCGTAAATATTCTTTTTGAATCTCGGTTAAAGGTTGTGGTTCAGCATTATTGGAGCGCATCACTTCGGCGGCTGCTTGATAAGCAACGGCTCCAAATTGACCCCAAGCTTCTTCTGGCATTTCTTTAGGAACTTGACCCCGGCAAATCTGGCCTCCAATGGTTTGGGCATTTGGGCAAGTGTGGCTTTCTGGATTAATCGCGGGATTACTGAAGGCTCCGAAACCCACGGTTACGAATCCCAGACAAGCACCAATTAAGTTGACTTTAAAGGAGGTGAGCATAACCTCAATACTGAACTTCTCTAGGGTTATTCTTGGCGGACTTTGACGCTCCCGGAAATCTGGTTCAAAGCCAGGTTAACCCCCTCTAAAATGGGCCAGATTTAAAGCGCCAGTCCTGGATATTTAAGCCGTGATCTCTGGGGTAAAAGTTCCCTGAATAGGGGTGAATCGTCTAGGAGGCTTGGGGAGCGATCGCGCTTGGAAATAGTTTACCCGGTTTTTAACTGAAAATTGATAGATTTTTTAGCGGGTTTCCCCAAGGTTTGAGGAATGAAATTCCAAATATCTCCTTGAGGATCAAGTCCTGCCACTTTCTAGTTCCATGCAGTTTCCGGGAAATTTTCTCGGGTACTGCCAAAGAATTGACTCGCTTTGGACGATTCAATTCCCCGGGGGGGAGCGGATCCATCAAAGGGGGGGGTTTGAATCTCAACCCCCAGATAAACTGCCTCTGGGTTTCTATTTTCTAGGCTTTAAGAGCCTTCTGGGTTCGGCGGTTAAAACATCCTACGGGGGTTGACATTATTTATAGATTTACCCCGTAGAGATACCCCATCCCACTGCTCCAAAAAAGTGATTTTGGCTACAATTGACCGTTAATTTAAACCGGCGATCGCTTCTACTGTCCCCTCTTTTTGCGGTAGTTCTAGGCAAATTGGCCCTATTTAGATTACCCCAGATTCTCTGAATTCTAACGATCGCCAGGGCCAATCCCGGGTGAATGGTAATTTGTTCTCGAAATCCCTGCGGGTTTATAAGTTACCTCCAGTGCTTTCCTCACCGGAGAACCTAGACTAAAAAATCTCGCTCAATCTGCCGGTAAGGGTCCGAATTTGAACATTTAAACAAGGAAAGGACCTCATCCAACCCAGTTCATACCGATTGGCGATAGGTCTACAATCCGGGTCATGACTCGTTAGGCTTAAATTCCCCTTTTCTCCAGGCTCTGTCCCATAAAGTTAACCTCTAATCTCTCATCCCTGACCCTTGGTTTTAGTCGTTCAATTTACTTCAAAAATCTTCATAGCCGATTATTTTAACAGTCAACCGAGCAAATTCCTACCCCAGAGCAGGAGTTTAAACGATTCCGGTGCCCGATCTCCGGTTAACCTGACATCTTGCACCATTCTCAACAACCGGCGGGGGTTTGAACCTTTTAGCCTGTAGAGGCGCTTTTGAAAGCGCCTCTACGGCGGGGGATAAATCCCCCGCCTAATAGCTAAAGTCGGTTAAAAACCGACTGCAAGTCTGATACAGTGGTGTTTTTAGTCGGTTAAAAACCGACTGCAAGTCTGATACAGTGGTGTTTTCAGTCGGTTTCAACCGACTTTAGCTGTTAGGCGGGGGATTTATCCCCCGCCGGTTGTTGCAACGGCTGCCCGATCTCCGCTTAACGGCACTTTGCTGTTCTCCCATCGGGTAAAATAGCGTCACAAATTGTCCCTTGAGTAAAATCTACATTCTCAATCTCAATCCGAGTTAGATCCGCCCCTCGTAGATTAGTGCCGGTGAGTTCGACATTCCGGAAGGTGGCCCCGGTGAGGATGGCCCCCTCTAGGTCCGCACCGGAGAGAATCGTCCCCTCTAAACTCGCTCCCTGAAGCTGGACATTTCTCATCTGAGTATTAATCAAAATCGCCTCATTGAGGATAACCCCCTGCATATCGGCATCCAATAAATCCGCACCAGAGAGGTCCGCCTGGGCTAAAAAGGCCCCTCGGAAGTTACTCGTGCTCAGGTTAGTATTTCTGAGACTGGCTCCTTGCATCTGTGCGCCTTGCAGGAACGCTTGCCGCACACTGGCCCCACTGAGATTGGCACTATTGAGAATCGCCCCACTGAGGTTGGCATTGTTGAGGGTCACCCCAAAGAGTTCCGCACCCGTGAGATTGCTCCCCTGGAGTTGAGCACCATTTAGGTTCGCTTGCTCAATGTAGATGCGGCTGAGATCCGTCCCGCTTAAATTAGCTTCGGTCAAATCTGCATTGGCGAGGTTAATTAAAAATAAAATGGCACCCACGAGCTGACTCCGAGATAAATTGGCCCCAGTGAGGTTGACCCCGGTCAGATTGGCCCCTCGAAGATTGACACTTTGTAAGTCCGCCCCAGTGAGGTTGGCCCCAGTGAGGTTGGCCCCTCTCAAATCGGACCCTCGGAAAGTGGCATTCGTCAGGTTAGAACCACTGAGATCCACACCGGTGAGGTCCATATTGCTCAGATTGGCCCCCGTCAGAATACAGGCTTGGCACTGATTCGTTTGCATCAAGCGCATCACCCCGGCTGAATCTTGCGATCGCCCAGGAAGCGCTAGGCAAACCGCAGCCAACATCACGATGCCAAATCCCATCCATCGGTAAATCTGCTGTGCTCGTAAACTCAATTTGTTGTTTTTGATGATTCGTTGATTTGCCATTCGTGGGGCCACCCCTGGAGTCCTGTAGAAAATCTTAATGTTCACCAGACGGTGATTCTAATCGATGTGCAACCCTGTAGCACCCTCTCTGTCCCTAGTCTATCTGAGGGGGGGGAATGGCTTTTAGGCTCAATCCGGTGGTTTCGTTTCAAGTCTGTTTCCTCTGAACAGAAGCGCAGGAGAGGCTCCATCCGTATCGCCGCACCTTGCCTTGGGTGTTGGTGGTTACAGACTACAAGCACCGTATTTGGTTTCAGTCCCTGCAATTTTATCGATCGCCCGGTTTGAGGCGAAAAATATAGACGAATTTTCGGCGATCAGCCGGGAGAATTTTCTTTAAAATTCCCTCCAGCTCGGCCTTGGTGCCCCCGCTGGCGATCGGCATTTCTTCAAACAGGGCAATCCATCCCTTTTTCATCCCAATTTCTCGCCAGCGCTCCTGATAAATTTCGGCATACAACCGCCCCATTTCTTGGTAATATATAATTTTAAATTCTACAGATTTTTCAACTAATTCTTGAATCTGTAATTCATATTTTTGTCGATTGTCTTCACTCTGGAGATAAATTTTCAGCCGTTCCCCATCGCTCAGGAGGCCAAGGTCATCATCGGGCTGAGGTTCTGGTGATTGTTCCCCTGCTTCAAATTCGGTCAAAGAGGCGATAATTCCAAATTTTTCCACCGCATGATGATAGGTTTCACTCAGACTCCCTTTAATGCTCAAGCCTAAATAAAAGGGATAGGCTTGTAAGGTTCCATCATAGATAATTTTGTTTTTAAAGGGTAAGAGTACCGTTTCCACCATCACCGGCAAAACACTCCCGACCAGTTCCGGAAAGGGACAATCCAAGGCTAAAACCCCGTAGGCTTTACTCGGAGGGCGATCGTCAATTAACACGGCATATTTTTTTTGATAACTATAAATATAAAATCTTCCAGAAATAAAATTATTCCAACTGGCAACAATGGTGAGTAAATCTGGAGTAAATTTTAGGGGGTTTTCTTCGGCAAATAAATCAAAGAGGTAGGGATGAGTATAGAGTTGCTGGCGGAGTTCATTAACCTGTAACGGCGTCAGTTCTGACATTTCCTCCGAGCCACCGAATCCTGCAAAAAGACCAAATTTTTGATTAACGTAAATTAAGATAGAATAGTATAGATGGTAAAATAAATCAATATCTGAATCGGCTAATTGCATAATAGAACCCCTCGATTTTATCCTGGGTGGCTTCTTTCTTTTACTATAGCCTGCCTACCCTACTTCAGAAACTGGAGATTCAGAATAAGGGCCAATAGAAGTATGAGCAACCTCTGCGGGGAGATTTCGGGTCAACTACCAGATCTTTCCCCCTCCTCGTACCCTCAGAGCCTGGATAGAGCGGGTCTAAATCATTCCTAGCCTAAAAAAATTAATCCGTTAGGGTATCTTGCTGTCGTTTGCGCCGTAGGGAGCAAGATGCTCCCACTCCTGTATTGAGACGGGCTATAGACACCCGCCCACAAAATTTTCTTGCCCTCTTGACAAGGGTGTAACATATCTGTATTATGTTGGAATCAAAAGCCTAACTTTTTAAATTGCCATAAATTTGAATGGGGGGCGATCGCCTTCCCGGTAGAGCTCAACGCCGACAGTGTTTACTCCGGATATGAGTACCCCATCCAAAGCCATGCGATCGCCATCCTGCCACTAGAAAACACGGACCAATGGAACCTATCACCATTCCCAGGAGGAGACCCCGGGGAAATCGCCTAGGTCATTGACTCGGCGATCGCCTCCTATTTTTGTTAACATTCTATCCGTAGGGACCTTATGAAAAACATCATCTTCATATCAGGAATTTTGCCGTAATTACTTTGCCCCCATATAGCAGCCCCATAATTTCCCTCAACAGAAACTAACCGTTCCCTCTTATTTTCAAGAAAGGGCTAAGGTTTCCAACCCATTAAAGGCTCAGTGTAAACTTTTAGTTCAGTTCGGCCATCAAAACTCACTTAAATTATGGCATTCGGCAACTTTGACAACGGAAACGAACTTCGCGATCGCCAATCCAATCAAGACCGGGGATTACTGGGAGCGGGTTGGCGACCCTTATCCCGGGATTTTGATTGGGGTTATTTTTTCCATCTCGCCGCTAAAGACCCCTGGGAATTGGCCCACAAAACCTTAGATATGAGTAGTGATATTGCCGATGCATTAGGTCGTCAAAACTTCACCTGGTGGGCCAATATTTTAAATGTGTTTTCCGAATACACCCGGGGAGATTTCAACGAGTTTTGGGATTACATTACTCCCGCACCCGCTGGACCCAATTATCACACCGCCGATATGCTCGCCGCAGAAACCCCCGTGGTTCAATTGGTTAGCCGGGACAGCATCCCCATTGATTACGTCCTCAAACGCCTCCAAGAGATTACTATTTTTAAAGTTCTCGACCTCTTGGGCCGGCCCAATTTGATTACCCAATATTACCAAGACCGGCATTTTTATTATCCCATCGAGCGGTTTTCCACTTGGGAGCGCATCGAAACAATGGGGACCGTTTATGCCTATTGGAAAAAGCAGGATATTTGGCTGCAAATCGACCACCTCGGGCGCATTCAAAATATAGGCCGCAATCAATTTCAATATACGCTGATTGCCAACGATTTGCGATCGCTGATTAACAAAGCCACCTACAATCTAGCAGTCATGCTCAGTGGTTATCAAAGCCGTGTTGGTCAAGTTCATAGCGAATTTCCGATTCGCACCTTTCCTGCCGATATTCAAGGCTTTACCGATCGCGTTCAAGAGGCCATCTTTACCCAACCTCAACTCGCCGTCCTCGTTCAGGGCGCACCAGGAACCGGCAAAACCGCTTGGACCCAAGCCGTTGCCAAAGAAATTCTAGTCCCCTTGGGATATGTAATTTTTATTCTCGACCATGATGCCGTAGAAAATTTCGTTCCCCCCAGTTATTTAGAAAAAATTTGCATCATTATTAATGAAGCAGATAACCTCGCCCAAGACCGGGGAAGCGAAGCCGCGCAACACAGTAATAAAACTGAACATATCCTGAGCTTACTCGATGGCACTTTATATCAAAGCGTCTTAGATGTAGAGGGCATCAACGCTCAACAAAAGCTGGTGTTTTTAATGACTTGTAACACCACCGACCGATTAGATCCGGCTGTATTACGCAAAGGCCGAATTGATTTAATCTATGAATTTGTAACTCAATTTGTTTAACAGAGGCGCGTTGAACTCGGCACTAAGGGAACTCCCCAAAATAAAATAGGCCAAATCCACCGGGTGCGGTTTAAAGTAGACCTTTGATGGATTTTGTCTGAAAACCCTCGGGTCTATTGAGCCAACTCCATCCGGAAAATGTAATGAACAAAAATTATCAACTGATTAAAATCAGTAAATATCTCAGTTATCACTTGCGACACCATCCCGAGGAAATCGGATTAGAACTGGAACCCGGGGGGTGGGTTCCGGTGGAAGCCTTATTAGCAGCAGCACAACGAGACCAGTTCCCCATCACCCGTTCTGAACTGGAATTAGTGGTGAAAACCAGCAATAAACAGCGCTTTTCCTTCGATTCCACTGGCACGCGAATTCGGGCAAATCAAGGGCATAGTATTCCCATAGATTTGCAACTGGACCCGATTTGTCCCCCGGATATCCTCTATCATGGCACCGGAGAGCAAGCGGTTGATTCGATTCTGGCCCAGGGATTACAAAAAAGAACCCGCCATCATGTTCATTTATCCCCAGATATTGACACCGCCAGACAGGTGGGAATGCGTCACGGTAAACCTGTGGTGTTCACCATTAAATCTGCGGAAATGCACCAAAATGGGCATTTATTTTACTGCTCCGATAATGGGGTGTGGCTCGTGGATGAAGTTCCGCCAGAATATTTGCTTCGGCGATAAACCAAACCTCAATTAAATCAATAAAGGAGTGGGAGGGTATCGCTCCCTACAACTCCTGAAATTAGCAAGAATTCAGAGAATTTTTTAGTAAAATTGATTGAGGAGAAAAGCTTATGAAAAATATTCGGCACTTGCTCCAAGAATTGACGCTTCAAGAGGCTGATTTGCAGGGAAAACAGTTTCTCGCACCAGCGGTGCCGGGGGGACTTGTCCGGTTGCGGATGGCGGGGATTATTTATACCTTTGAGATTGAACCCAGAGGGTTTGAAGGTTGGGGGATTTTTGAGGCGATCGCCCCGGGAAAAGCCCAGCTAATCGAACCCGCAGAATTCCTACAAATTGCTGAATATTTGGAACAATTTCCCCAAGCGCGGTTGTGGTTAGCTTATCCCCTGCGCGGTCAAACTTGGTTGGCTTATCCCATGAATGAATCAGACTGGCGTCAGCGCACGGGAACCGTCAAACCCGTGATTGTTCATTTGGTGGGAGAAGGGGGAAAGTTTGACCCGGTTGTGGTGCGTTGGGATGGCAAAAATGGCTGGTTTGAAGCCTGCGATCGCCGTGCCGACCCACTGCCTACAGAACAGCTCAGAACCGAGTTGAAGCGCTTAACTCAGCCTAAAGACTTGAATTTTAAAGGACTGACTCCAGAAATGCGAACAGTTTATGAACAAGTCTGCGGAAAAATCGCCGAATTCAACCCCAATTGGCAGCATTACCAGGATGAAAAACGGTTGCAAGCCGCATTAAAAATGGGCGGAGGCGAGTTACAGAGTTTTCAAGAAAGTGGGGAGCAATATTGGACCGTTCACTGGACAACCCGGAACGGGGATCAGCATAGTTCAGCGATTTCTAAACAGGATTTAACTGTGTTGAGTTCCGGAATTTGTTTGAGCGGAAGGGACCGCGATTTTGATTTACAATCCCTGATTGGTGTGATTGAAAATCGGGATGAAGGGTTTGATTAAGTTTATTAGACCTCTTGCAAAATAACGGATTGATCCCCCCAACCCCCCTTGGATCCCCCTCCCGTCCCCCTGAGATCCCCCTCCCGTCCCCCTTAATAAGGGGGAAGCCAGAGGAATAAATGTTTAATTGCTGGGGGAAGCCAGAGGAATAAATATTTAGTTCCTGGGGGGCTTAAGAGATTTATGCAAGAGGTCTATTTTAGTTTTTTTTGTAGAATTAGCCAGAAAAATGTCGATTTATTTTCACGAACAACTCTATAGAACACCGGAAGTCATGGGGAAACTTGAGAGATTTCCGGTGACCATTTGTGGGGCGGGTGCTTTGGGTGCGAATCTGACTGAAAGTTTAGCCCGAAGTGGTTGTCAACGGCTAATGGTGATTGATCGCGATCGCATTGAGGAGCGCAATCTTTCCACTCAGCCTTATTATCGTTCAGATATTGGCGCATTTAAAGCCAAGATTTTAGCCAACAGTCTCTATCGGGCGGTGGGGATTAAACTGGAGGTCCAAACTAAAGAATTGACCGCCGAAAATGCCAGTAAACTCATCGGGAGTCAAGCCAGATTAGTCATCGATACCTTTGACAATAGTGGGTCTCGAAAAGCGGTAGCAGATTGCTGTGCCACTCAGGAAATCCCCTGTCTTCATGTCGGCCTCGCGACGGATTATGCCGAAATTATTTGGAATGAACTGTATCGGATTCCTTCCCCGGTTCAGGATGATATTTGTGATTATCCTTTGGCGAGAAATTTAGTCACCCTCACAGTGGCAGTCGCTTGTGAGGTGATCATTAAGTTTGCGATCGCCCAAGTGCGTTCTAGCTATACCTTGACCCTGGGAGATTTTGCCATTAAACCCTTTAGAGATTGAGATGAAGCGGGTTAAAGATCCTGCACCTCAATTCATCAGATAGTCGGGATATTCAATCCCCAAAGAACAGAAAAAACGCGCCCCTTCCCACCCCGAGAAGGGCCCGAAGATCGGGGGGGTGCCGCGCTCATCAAGGCGAAAGGGTGAATGATGCCCATCGATTGACCGATTGAGGAGGGTTGATCATGCCCTAATCCAGATAACCCATTAACTCAGATTCCTTGGCGGGGTTATTATTTGCGGCGATCGGACGACCGTGAGGGCCCGGGGCTAATTTAGTGATTTGGCTGCCCGGGTTTGTACTATCCTGAACGGTCTGAGTTTGGGTATCCTTATCCTGCTCTTTAGGCACTTTTAGACTCCTATATCCATGTCGTTATTCACTATTTTAGGTGATTTTAGGCGCTTACGAATCAAAATCGGGTAAACTAAATGACAGAAGGAGAATCAGACTCCTGATTTCTAGGGGGAAAGAGAAAAACCCCCCAGCCACGGGTTGATATTGAGCCATCAGAATCATCCGGCTCAAGGGGTGAGAGGAAACAGATTCAAACTGACTGGGTTAACGCGGGCCAGTTGGAATAATCCAGGGTCCAAGTGCTACTCAATCCCGGATAATTTGTGCAACCCCTAAAAAAATTAACCCGGTGGGTTTAGAGGGTGAACAAATTTTCCTGGTTCATGTTTTTTCTTAAGTTCTTTACTGTGCGCGATCTAACTGGCTATGGGAGCTATCTTTTCAAGATATCGATTGAGAATCCCGCTGCAAGTCCTCTTAAATGTTCCACTTGTCCTGCTCCTAGTCTTGAGCGTCGGACTGACTAATTCTCTGTTTTTGCAGCGCAGTCATCAGGCCATCAGTTTGATTGCCCATCAGTTAATGACGAAAGCCGGGGAAAGGGTGGATTTGTACCTGGACAACTATCTCTCTCTAGCCGAACAGATTAACCGCAGTAATGTTAATGCGGTTGAATTTGAGCGCCTAGACGCGCAGAATTTAGAAGAGATAGAACGGCAGCTAATCTGGGAAATTTCTAGCTTCAATCAGATTCCTTATATTCTCTATGCCAATGAACAAGGGGATGTCAGAATTGCCAGTAATATTCAGGGTCAGATGACCCTGGGGGTGATTAATCATTTCCGTCGTCAGACTCTGGATCAATACACCATTGATGGGAACGGGCAACCGAGTCGAGAGCCGCAACAAACCCAAAGGCTTCCGTTGGATTGGGATATTCGAGAACGTCCCTGGTATCTCGCCGCCAAACAGCAACAAGGACCTACTTGGACTCCGATCTTTCAACGGTGGGATAGCCAAGAATTAGCAATTAATGCCAGTTGGCCAATTAGGGACTCGATTACTCAAACCCTGACTGGAGTGTTTGGGATTAATGTACCCCTCACCCAAGTTAATCAGTTTTTAAAAGAAATTAAATTAGGGGTGTCTGGGGTTATTTTTATCATAGAACCCGATGGAAAATTAATTGCCAGTTCCACCGGGGAATCCCCTGTTATTAAAAGTCACTCGGGAGCTATTCATCGGAAATTGGCGCAGCAAAGTTCTCATCCTTTGGTGCGCTTAAGCAGTGACTATTTGCTTTCACATCTCCGGAATGGGAGTCACCGAGATGGCGTCGAAGCCTGGAGTTTTACGGAGGAAGGTCACCGTTATTTTGCTCATAATCTGCCCTATCAAAAGGCAGGAAATGGGCTGAATTGGCAGATTGTAACGGTTATCCCGGAAGTCGATTTAATGGGACCGTTGCAGGAATCCTTTAAACAGAGCATGGGGTTGGGAGTTTTAGCCGTCATGGGGGCAGTGGCCCTCGGGACCTGGTTAACTCAGCGAATTATTCGTCCCATTGTGATCCTCAGTCAAACTGCTGCCACCTTAGCTCATGGGGATTGGGAGCGAACTCTGGATGAAAATTTGCCGATTCAGGAACTGGCGGGGATGGCGCGATCGTTCAATCAAATGTCAGCACAATTGCGCCACGCCTTTGCGCGTCTCCAAACCAATTTGCGAGAGTCCGAGGCGCGATATGCTACGATTTTTCGCCACAGTCCCGATATGATTATTCTTACCCATGTCGAAAGTAGAAGCTGGCTGGATGTTAATAATACTTTTTTAGAATTATCGGGCTATGAATATGACGAAATTATTAATCGTTCATCGAAAGAACTCAGTGTGGTTGTTGACCCCGAGCAAGCGGATATCATCCGGCAACAACTGAGGGAAACCGGGGTGGTTAAAAGTCAGGAACTTCACTGGCGGACTAAATCGGGAGAGATTAAAATTGCGCTGGTTTCTTCTGAAGTCATACAACTGGATGGAGAGCCGGTGATTCTTTCTATTTTGAAAGATATTGGTGAACGCAAAGCCATTGAAACAGCTTTGCGAGAGAGTGAGGAACGATTTCGGGAGATTGTCCAGACGAGTGGACAGATATTTTTCGTGCGATCGGCCATTACCGGAGAGTTTATTTATATTAGTCCCGCTTACGAAGAAATCTGGGGACGAAGCTGTGAAAGTTTGTATCAAGATTCTAATTCGTGGAAGGAATCAATTTATCCAGAAGACCTCGCTCTTGTAGAGGCCTCTGTCGCTGAACAATTTGCTGGAAAGTCGGTGGGAAGAGAATATCGGATCCTGCGACCCGATGGAGAAATTCGCTGGATTTTTGCTCAAATTAACCTGTTGCAGGATGAAGCGGGT
The DNA here is from genome assembly GCA_025370845.1 of Laspinema palackyanum D2a. Classification (GTDB taxonomy): domain Bacteria; phylum Cyanobacteriota; class Cyanobacteriia; order Cyanobacteriales; family Laspinemataceae; genus Laspinema. The sequence goes on from JAMXFF010000009.1 coordinate 39,998, forward strand.
AACCCGGAGCGATTCATTGGGGTTGGGGAGGATATTACTTCTCGGAAAGCGCTGGAACTGGCACTCACCGCCTCTGAACAAAAGTTAAATGATATTCTCAATAGCTCGATCGCGGCGATCGTCCGAATTAGAATCATGAACACTCAAGAGTGGGAGATCGATTATTTATCTGCCGGGTGTGAAGCGGTCTTTGGCTATAGCCCCCAAGACTTTTTGGAGGACAAATCTATTTGGATGGGCCGAATCGTCCCCGAGGATCTAGAGAAGGTTATTTTTCCATTATTTGATAAAATTTTTATAGAAAAAAGTAGCACTTTTGAGTATCGATTCCAGCACAAAGCAGGTAGCATTCGCTACTTATCTACTCGATATACCTCCCGGTTGGAACCCCAGGAAAACTGCTGGTTTGTTACTCAAGTCACCGTTGACATTACCGATCGCAAGCAGGCGGAAGCAGCCCTCAAACAGAGTGAAGAACAATATCGCCGCATCGTGGAAACGGCTAATGAGGGAATTTGGAGCATTGATGCCCAAGACTGCACGAATTTTGTCAATCCCAAAATGGCTGAACTCCTGGGATATACCCCGGAAGAAATGCTGGGAAAATCCCTTCTGTATTTTATGGATGAAGCGGGACAACAAGAAGCCCGAGAAAAATTAGAACAGCGTAGAGAAGGAACCATCGAGCAGCATGACTTCCTGTTTTACCGCAAAAATGGCTCACCCCTTTGGACCCTGCTCTCGGCGACCCCCATTGTTGATGAAGCCGGAGAGTATCTTGGGAGTTTGGCAATGGTGACTGACATCACCACCCGCAAACAAGCTGAACAGGCCCTAGGGCGAAAAACCCAGCAGGAACACCTCTTAAACCAGGTGATTCAAGGGATCCATCAATCCCTGCATTTAAGTACCATCTTCTCCACCGCCACTATGGGGATTGCCAAACTCGTGGGCTTTCAGCGCGCTTCCATCGTGCGTTATCTGCCGGAACAGGGGGTCTGGACTCATTTATATTCCTATACTCCCGAGTCGGAATTACCCGAAGAAGTGGCTGAAGATATCCCGGATGAAGGTAATCCTTTTGCCGCGCAACTCAAGCAACTGCAAGTGGTGGTGGTGGATACCAGTACCATTGAGGACCCGATTAATGAAGAAGTGGCTCGCGATCGCCAAGGAACTTGGTTATTAGTGCCCCTCTCCGTGAACGGCACCATCTGGGGTTCTCTGAGTTTATGGAGTCCAAAATCCCTCCCTTGGCAGGAGGAAGAAATCGAACTGGCTCGTCGCGTTGTGGAACCCTTGGGCATTGCGATCCATCAAGCGAATCTCTATCAGGAAAGCCAAGAAGCTCAAGCGGCTTTCCGAAACAGTGAATCGCGGTTACGGTTAGCTTTAGAAGTTTCCAATACCATTGCTTGGGAACGAGACCTCCAAACCAATCAGATGGTCTTCTCCGCCAGAACCTTTGATTCAGTTCCTCAAGTCATGTCCTACGCAGAATACCTCGCCCTTGTGCATCCCGAGGATCGAGAAGAATTGCAGGAGCTAAATGAAGAAGCCATTCGCCAAGGAGGAGGGTTTAAAACAGAATATCGAATTTGTTTTCCCCCGAGTTATCTGGGATGGCGGTGGATTCAGGTCCATGCTCAGGTTGTCACCGATGTCAGCGGAATCTCCAATCGCATGATCGGAATGTCCATTGATATGACCGAGCGCAAGCAATCTGAAGAAGTCTTAAAAATTACTTTAAATCGGCTGCAAAACCTGGCCCAGGCTGTACCGGGTAATATTTATTCTTTGGTGGAACATCCCGATGGTTCCCTAGAATTTGAATATATTAATCAGGCCTGTGAAGAAATTTTAGAGATTCCCTTAAAGCAAATCTTTCAAAATGTGGAAGCCGCCATCATTAACACGATTCATCCCGAAGATAAGGCCGGATATTTTGAGGTGGATCAATCTGCCCGCGAAACCTTGACAGTGTTTAAACATGAATGGCGAATTATTACGCCTTCGGGAAAAATCAAATGGCTCCAAGGGAACTCGCAACCGGAGCAACGAGAAAATGGGGATCTAGTCTGGCATGGAATTGTTATAGATGTCAGCGATCGCAAATTAGTCGAAGAAAAACTCCGCCAGAGTCAAAATGCTTTACTCGAAGCTCAACGCATCGCTCATTTGGGAAACTGGTCCTTTAATCTGCTCACTCAAAAGCTAGGATGGTCTGAAGAAACCTTTCGGATTCTCGGATTTGAAGCCCAATCCCTCGAACCCACTTATTCTGAATTCTTACAGCGAATTCACCCCGAAGATTCCCCACATTTTCCTGAAAATTTTTATGAAGTGAGGGTTCAAGAGTTCTCCCCAGAACATCAATTTCGAGTTCTTTTACCCGATGGCACGGTCCGCTATATCCTTGGCAAAGGACAGCCTGTTTTCAATGAATTGGGTGAAATAGTCGAACTCTTTGGCACCGTCCAAGACATTACCGCTGCTAAACTAGCGGAATTGGAATTACGGGAAAGCGAAGAAAAATTCCGACAACTTGCTGAAAATATTCGAGAAGTTTTCTTTATCCTGACTCACTCCGGCGAGATGATTTATATCAGTCCCGCTTATGAAGAAATTTGGGGTAGGAGTTGCCAGAGTTTATATCAAAATCCTCACGATTGGGTAGAATCGGTTCACCCAGAGGACCGCGAGTACATCGGAAAAAGGTTAATTCGCCAAATTAGCGAAGGAATAGATTTCGATGAAATCTACCGCATCGTCCAACCCACAGGAGCAATCCGCTGGATTCGAGCGCGGTCCTTTCCCATCCAAAATCCATCTGGGGAATCCTACCGCTTTGTGGGGATTGCAGAAGATATCACCGATCGCAAACAGGCGGAAGAAGCCGTCCATGAGAGCGAATCCACTCTCCGCAGCTTCTTTAACAGTGCCTCGATGCTGATGGGAATTGTGGAACTCTATCCCGATGATATTCTGCATTTGACCGACAATTTAGCCACTGCCCAATTTTTTGGGACAACCATCGAAGCGATGAAAAATTGCTTCGCCACCGAGATGGGTATTACCAAAGCGTCTCTGGAGATGTGGTTGAGTCACTACCGCGCCGCGCAAGACACAGGAATGCCCGTTAATTTTGAGTACAAGCATCTCACTCCTGGGGGTGAAAAATGGCTATCTGCCAGCGTTTGTCCCATTTTCGGAATCACGAGCGCTTACCCGAGATTTTCCTATATTGTCGAGGATATCACCGATCGCAAACAAGCTGAGTTCGCTCTCCAAGAACGAGAAAGGATTCTGCGAACTCTGGGGGACAATCTTGATAAAGGGCTGATTTATCAGTTGGTCCGCGAACCCGATGGACGCTATCATTTTGCTTATATTAGTGCCGGAATTAAGCGTTTAATTGGACTGGAACCGGAGGCAATCCTCGCGGACTCGACCTTACTGCACAGCCGAATTTTTCCCGAAGATCAACCGTTGAATGCCCAGCTTACAGAAGAATCTTTTCAAAATTTGTCTCCCTTCCAAATGCAGATGAGGAAGTACAACCAGGAGGGAACAATTCAATGGTCACAACTGCGGTCAGTGCCCCGTCAGATGGAGGATGGACGCACCATTTGGGATGGCATTGAAATGGATATCACCGAACTCAAGCAGATCGAAGATGAGCTGCAACAGGCTAAGGAAAAAGCGGAATCGGCCAACCAAGCAAAAAGCGAGTTTTTGGCCAATATGAGCCACGAAATTCGGACGCCGATGAATGCCATCTTAGGATTTTGTGAATTACTCAAGGGGATGATGAACGAGCCACAACAGCAGTCGTATCTTCAGACTATTGCGACAAGTGGCCAAACCTTACTGGCCCTAATTAACGATATCCTGGATCTGTCTAAAATTGAGTCAGGGAAGCTAGAATTGAACTATGAACCTGTATTAATTCGAGCGTTAGTGCGGGATATTCAGCAGATTTTTTCCCAGAAGGCAGAAGCCAAGGGTCTGGGGATATTTATTGAAATTAATGAATCGGTTCCCGAGGGGATTATCTTTGATGAAGTCCGCTTGCGGCAAATCCTGTTTAATGTGGTGGGTAATGCCCTGAAATTTACGGAACAAGGGTTCGTGACGATTCATGTAAATACTGATTTGTCCAAGACCCGCGACCCGTTCCATTTGAGTTTAGAGTTGGCTGTGTCTGATACAGGGATTGGGGTAGCATTTGATCGCCAAGAGCATATTTTTGAGGCGTTTATCCAAAACGATGGGAAAACAACTCGTAAGTATGGCGGCACCGGACTGGGTTTAGCAATTACTAAACGACTCACGGAAATGCTGGGAGGAACGATTGATTTAAAAAGTGAACTTCATTGCGGCAGTACCTTTACCTTCGTCTTTCCCGAGGTCGAAATTGCCCGGACTGAGATGGGCCAGATCGAGTCGGCACCTGTAGATGAAAATTTAGAGCAGTTCCAACGGGGGACGATTTTAATCGTGGATGATGTCCCGTCGAATTTGGAGTTAATTGCGGGTTATTTTGGCAAAACAAAGCACCAACTTCTGTTTGCGCGGGATGGCCGCGAAGCCATCGAACAGGCGATCGCCTCTCACCCCGATATGATTTTACTGGATTTGTGGATGCCTGAGTTCAACGGCATCGAAGTGGCGCAATTTCTCAAGAACAACCCAGAAACCCAGGAGATACCCATTGTGGTGGTCACTGCTTCTTCGCGAGCCAGTGATGAAGCCCTTGTCAAATCGTTATGCGAGGGGTTTCTACGCAAACCGCTGATGCGATCGGAACTGGTTTGCTTGTTAAAGAGTGTTTTACCCCAGGAAGAAGGGGAGAAAGCCCTGAGGCTTTGTTCCCCGAGCCGGTCACTTTTGGAACCTCAACAACCCCTTGAGCGGGAAGTGGTAGGAGAATTGCCAGCATTACTTGAACAACTGCGTCAGGAAGAAGAAACAACCTGGCCTATGTTGTCTCAAACCATGAAACGGCGTGACTTAAGAAACTTTAGCGATCGCTTGCACGATTGGGGGTTAGAATATCAGTGTCAGGCACTCTTAGACTATGCGACGACTCTCCAAACCCAGATAGCCGCCTTTGACTGGGAACGCCTGCCTAAAACCCTAGAAAAATTTCCCGAGGTTAGACGCTCATTATTATGAGGCAATCTTCTTAAGGGGCGGATTGTGAAGCGTGGAAAAATCGGGTTTTGGGGAATCGATTCCCCAAGGCTTGTTCAGGGGAGTCCTCCAAACTCAAACGGCATCCAGTCCATTGTCTTCTCTAAACCAAAACTCCACTTGTTTAAGGGACTCCAAAGCCAAACCTCCCTCTAACTTTCCCCGATGATATGGCACGGCTTGAATGAGTGCCTTTCTTGTTTAATTCTTACCCGTAAAATCCCCAACTTTTATGTTGTTATTTGAACCCGAAGATTGTTTAATTTTAGTGGTAGATGATGTCAGACAAAATCTCCAGGTCATTGGGGAAATATTAGAAGTGGCCGGGTATGAAACTACTTTTGCCCCCAGCGGTCAACAAGCTTTAGAACGGGTGGAAAGCGCCCATCCGGATCTGATTCTTCTGGATTTGATGATGCCAGAAATGAGCGGGCTAGAAGTCTGTGAAATTTTAAAAAGTAATCCTAAATTTAGCGAAATTCCTATAATTTTTTTAACCGCCAGTAATGAGGTCGAAAATTTACTTCAAGCCTTCAAAAAAGGGGCTAACGATTATATTACCAAACCCTTTCGTTCCGAGGAAATATTAGTCAGAATTGAAGCCCAGTTAACCAATCAAAAACTTAAGCAAAAGCTAGAAGAAAAAAATCAGGAACTTGAAATAGAAATCGGGGTTCGGCGACGGACGGAAGAAGCGCTGCAAGAGGCCGTAGAGTTAGCGAATGCGGCGAATCGGGCTAAAACTAGCTTCCTGGCCAACATGAGCCATGAGTTACGGACTCCTCTGAATGCAATTATCGGGTTCACTCAATTGTTGAGCCATAGTTCTAATTTAACTCTGGAACAAAAAAATAATTTATGCATTATTCATCGCAGTGGAGAACATCTTCTTAATTTAATTAATGAAATCCTAGATTTATCTAAACTAGAAAATTATGACGATAATGTGCCGATTAATTTGATGGAATTTATCTTAAAAGATATGTTGGTCGAACTCGAAGAGATGTTTCGACTCAAACTCCGGGAAAAAGGGTTAAATTTGGACATTATCGTAGAGAACCGGGTTCCCCTCGTCATCGAGAGCGATCGCCTCAAACTCCGGCAAATTTTAATCAACCTTTTAAGCAATGCAATTAAATTCACCCCCTCGGGAGAAATTAAATTGCGTGTGAATGCCCTCTTCGACGCGGAAAAAACCTTTTTAAGTTTTGAAATAACCGATACCGGCAAAGGGATTAGTTCCGAGGAAATCAGCAAGCTATTCCAGCCTTTTGTCCAGACGGAAACGGGCATGGCAGCGGCAGAAGGGACGGGACTTGGGTTAGTGATTTGCCGTAAATATGTACGCTTGTTAGGGGGCGAGATTACGGTGAGTTCTGAACCTGATGTGGGAACAACCTTTAAATTTCAAATTGCCGTTAAGCCTGTGGAATCAACGGACTACTCGGGAGAGCAAACTTGGTCCCCCAGAGTCGTGGCGATCGCCCCCAATCAACCCACCTATCGGATTTTGGTCGCGGATGACCAAGCCACTAACCGGGAACTGCTGACTACGATGCTTTCATCCGTGGGATTTGAGGTGAGAGAAGCCACAAATGGTCAAGAAGCTGTTGAAATTTATAACAGTTTTGACCCCCATTTAATCTGGATGGATCTGCGAATGCCCATCCTTGATGGATGCGAAGCCACCCGAAAAATTAAAACAATTTCTCAAGGGTCACTCCCCACCATTATCGCCGTGACTGCCAGTGTTTTTGAAGAAGATAAAGCCGCTATTTTATCCGCTGGCTACGATGATTTTCTGACTAAACCCATTCAAGAGTCCAAAGTTTTTGAAATGCTCTCTAAGCACTTGGGGGTATCCTACTTTTACGAAGAAATGACCTCTATTTTAAGCGAAAAATTGCGCTTCAGAGAAAATCAATGGAAAAATTTAAGCAAATTATCCACTTCCCTGATTTGTGATCTCGAATATGCGACTTTAGCCCTTGATGATGAACAACTCAATCGGCTTGTTTCAGAAATTCCTTCAGAATGCGGCGAACTAGAGGAAATTATTCGAGAATGCCTAGAAAATTTTGATTATAATACCATTTTGGAAGCGATTAAATCCGTTAAATCTGAACGATTTGCTGACTCCCACCTCTCTAGCGAATGGATTGTTGAGATGACTCAGGCTATCTACAGGGCTGATGCCCGGGAGATTCAGCAACTGATTATTCAACTCCCTCCCCATAATAGGACCTTAGCCGAACAGTTAGAATATTATTTAGCGCATTTAGATTATCAAAATATTCTCCGGGCGATCGCCGAGCTTGAGGAAACCCCCCCTCCGAATTAATTCACCCCCTGATGTTTCCCGATTCATCTTTCTCTATGCCACCCCTATTCCGCAATCATCTCCTACTCTTCATCATTTCCCCTCTCAACATTAAACCCCCTCACCGGAATTCTCCAGTTCCCAAGTGGTGATGGAAGGTTGGGTTTGGGCGAGTAATCGGCCTCGCGCCATCACATATCGCACCGGAGGACGACGGCGCAATATCTCAAATTTACTGTCTGCTTCCCAGATGATTAAATTGGCCGGTTTGCCAATTTCCAACCCATAATCCTGTTCGATTTTGAGGGTTTTTGCGCCATGAGTCGTGACCATATCATAACAGGCATTGATTTCCTCAATCCCAGTCATCTGACACACATGAAGCGCCATATAAGCCACATCGAGCATATTTCCCGTCCCTAAACTGTACCAGGGGTCCTGAATACAATCCTGTCCTAAAGAAACATTTAAACCATTTTGCCATAATTCTTTGACTCGGGTGATACCGCGCCGTTTAGGATAGGTATCCGTCCGTCCTTGCAGGGTAATATTAATTAAGGGATTTGCCACAAAGTTAATCTGCGATCGCCTCAAAAATCCCATTAATTTATTCGCATAAGCATTATTATAAGACCCAAAAGCCGTGGTATGAGAAGCGGTAACTCGCTCACCGAAACCACTGCGAATGGCACAAGCGGCCACCACTTCCAGAAACCGCGACTGCTCATCATCAATTTCATCGCAGTGAATATCAATCAGTCGGTCATATTGTTGCGCCAATTCAAAGATGCGATGAACCGATCGCACCCCATCCTCCCGGGTTAATTCATAATGGGGAATCCCACCCACCACATCTGCACCCAGTTTTAACGCTTCTTCCAGCAATTCTGCCGTCTGGACCTCTCCATAAATCCCATCTTGGGGAAATGCCACCACTTGCAACGTCACCCATTCTTGAATCGCCTCTCTCACTTCCAACATCGCTTGTAACGCCGTGAGGTCTGGTGTACTCACATCCACATGGGTGCGAACGAATAACACCCCCTGAGATGCCAATTGTTTCAAGGTGGCGATCGCCCGTTGCTTGACATCCTCCCGGGTCAATTGGAGCTTGCGTTCCCCCCAAATTTGAATCCCCTCAAATAATGTACCGCTTTGATTAAACCGAGGTTCTCCCGCAGTTAAGGCGGAATCCAAATGAATGTGAGATTCCACAAACGGAGGACTAACCAAGTGGCCCTGAACATTCAGTTCCCGAGGGGCCTGCCCAGATAGGTGGGGGGCGATCGCGGCGATCCTCCCCTGTTCCACCTGAATATCGACCCGTTCCCCAGTTAATAAGCGACAGTCCCGCAAGATTAAGCGATCGCCCTCTACCATGTTTTATCCCTGGATTGGCTAATTTTTCTCTAATACTGCTTTATAGGGAGCATCTCGACTTTGAAAAGAGACCTAACCCCCCACCCCCCTTCCCTTGTAGGGAAGGGGTAGAAAGACGTAAATTCCCCCTCTGAGCAATAAAAAAATTTCCTTATTCTCCCTCTTTTCTCTAAAAGAGGGCCGGGGAGAGCTCAAAAATGTCCCAGTATCAATCATACCAATCTTGCCGAACCATCGGTTCAGTAATTAAGACTAATAATCCTACAATGACAATCACTAAAGCAAAGATTTGTTTGAGATCCAGGAAATCATGAACCAGAATTGCTCCAAATAGAACAAATAATGCCGGGACACTGGCGATCGCAGTCGCACCCCGAGTCACCCCAGCGAGTAAAATCCCATAAGCAATGAACGAATAACCCACCAAGGTTAAAATCCCTAAAATGACACTCCCCACCATCAGACGGGGTAACTCCGAGAGTGGCATCGAGATCGCAGTCCCGGGTAACGGGAGGATTAAACTCAGGGACGCGAATCCCAGCAGCGTTGCCAAGGCGATCGCACTAAAGGGGAGAGGATGAAGCGATCGGGTCCCTCGATAGGTCAACAGCAAATAACTGGCAAAAGCAATCCCCCCAACCATTGCCGCCAGAATTCCCAAAAACCCTTGGATGGGAGTCGCAGCAAACATAGCCGGAACTTTTAAGGCGAATAAACTGCCAATCGTGACAATCGTCATCGCCGTAATTCGGGTTTGATGGGGACGATATCCCCAGAATTTCCAGGCCCCGAGAGTGGTTAAAATGGGATAGATCAGGAAAAATCCCACCACTACCCCAGGGGGAATTTGCGAACAGCCGATGGCGATCGCCTCCCACGCCACAAATAGGGACAATCCACTCAGCATGGCAAGCTTTAACACCTTGGGATTTTCTCCCCAGAATAGCTTCTTGAGGTCTTCTCCCAGTTGCGGATAATAAAATTTTCCCAGGATAGGGATGCCAGCAACGGAAGCAACTGCCTGTATCCAAAAAATCAACTGCCAATTCCCCGGCGTTTGGGGAAGCAATCCCCCCCATTCAATCGTCCCGAAGATGAATTTTTCCTGAAACATCATCTCGACGAAAATGGGAAATAAAGCTAACTGCACCGCAGCCAGCATCAGCAACCATAAACCCGACTGAATATAAGATAATCGCATAGTGAATGGGCAGGATTGGAGTAATTTTTCAGTCTTAAGCGCGGCAGATTTACATGACTTACGCAATTTTTAACCTTCAACCCTAAATGTAGAGGAGAGAAAGCGAATCGCCTCTACATTAGACCTCTTGCAAAAAAAAGGATTGATCCCCCTTTCCCCCCCTGAGATCCCCCTCCCGTCCCCCTTAGATCCCCCTCCCGTCCCCCTTAAGAAGGGGGAAGCCAGAGGAATAAATGTTTAGTTCCTGGGGGAAGCCAGAGGAATAAATGTTTAGTTCCTGGGGGGCTTTAAAGAATTTTGCAAGAGGTCTATTACATTTAGGGGAGATTCTCCAAATATCCGTAAGTCCTGAATTTAGAGACGAATTTATTCTAAAGCCGGATTCCGGACTTGGACGCCGCTGCTACCCTGAAGAACCGCACCTGTAAAGTCGGTGCCGTTGAGATTCGCACTGACTAAAATCGCATCTTGAAGATTCGTACCGCTGAGATTAGCATAGCTGAGGTTGCTACTAAACAAATTCGTTTCAATCAAAATGGCATTTTGAAGGTCAGCAGCGGTTAAATTAGCATCCATCAGATTGGCGTGACTGAGAATGGCCTTTCGCAAATTGGCACCCATTAAATCCGCCCCCCGTAAATCTAACCCGGTGAGATCCGCCCCACTGAGGTCACAGTTTCGACATTCATTACCCGTTTGTAGCTGCAAGAGGTGCTCTGGGTTAGCACTGAAAGCTAAAGCGGGAAATATCCCCAAGTGAATCAATCCGACTGCTGTTGCTATTGTGATTCGTTTTAACATGGCTTCACCCTGAATAGGAGGGAAACGAACTAATTTTTTCCCTCTAACTTAAATCGGTTTCATTGGGAAAAACCGGAGATTGTGCCAGTTTTTCATGGAGGCGGTTGCGCTTTTCGATCGCATCGGTACAGGTGGGGTCAACTTCCAGGGCCACACCGTAGGATCGCGCCGCTTCGGGATAGCGGTGCAATTTCTCCAAGCATTCTGCGCGCCGCAACCAAGCCGGGGAATGGGTCGGTTTCATTTGGATCACCGTATCATAGGCCGCGATCGCCTGGGGATATTGACCAATTTTGCTCAAAACTCGCCCTCGTTTCATCCAGGGTTCATAATGGTTGGGCCAGATGGCGATCGCCTGGTCATAAGCCACAATTGCATCAATATACCGTTGCGCTAAGGAGAGTAAATCCCCTCGTTTCATCCAAGCTTGAGCATCGTTGGGTTTAACTTCCAGCACTTTGGCAAAGGCATCGAGCGCTTCTGGATAGCGTTCGAGTTTTTCCAGCACTTCGGACCGTTTGACCCAGGACCGATAAAGAAACATTGGTTCTTGGGTCACTTGGACCACTTTTTCATAAGCCGTTAGGGCTTCTTCATATCTTTGGAGTTGCTCTAAAGCCAGTCCTCGGTGATACCAAGCTTCGGGAAAATTGGGCTGAATTTGAATGGCATTACTCAGGGCTTGAATCGCATCTTGATAGCGGCCCATCCCATACAAGGCCATGCCACGACCTAACCAAGCGGTGGATAAATTGGGATTAATTTTGGTAGCTTGGTCAAAGGAGGTTAAGGCGACTTCATACTGACCGGCATCGGAGAGGGCAATGCCTCGATTCATCCAAGCCTCGGGCCAATTGGGATGTAATTCAATGGCTTTATCAAAACAGCCGATCGCCGCTTCTACCCATTGATGCTTGAGGGCGCGGCCTTTATAAAACCAGACTAAGGGATTGCTGGGGGCGAATTGAATCACCCGATCAAAGGAGGCGACCGCTTCGGTATAGCGTTGTAACTTGTCCAAGCTGACGCCGCGATTAAACCAAGATGCGGCATTATCCGGGACCAGTTGCAGGGTGCGATCGTAAGCGGTGACGGCTTCGCCGTAGCGTTGCAGGCGATCGAGAGCGACCCCTTGATTGAACCAAGCGGCGGGGTTTTGGGGGTCTAGGGTGATGGCTTGTTCCAAGGAGGTTAGGGCGAGTTCCGGGCGATCGAGGCCGAGGAAAGTCAGACCTCGGTAATACCATCCGCTAGAGAGTTTGGGTTTGAGTTTGACTACTTTATTAAAGGCAGTAATGGCGGATTTGTATTGTTGGAGTTCTAAGAGCGATCGCCCTCGGAAATACCAGGCTTCATATTGATTAGTATTAATTTGAATGCTTTGATCCAAGGAGGCCAAGGCTTCCTGATATCGGTTTAAATGGAATAGACACCGACCTCGGAAGGTCCAGCCCCAATAGTCATCGGGGTTAACTTGAATCGCCCCATCATAACCGGCGATCGCCTCTTCATAGCGATGTAAATTCATCAGGGCCGTGCCGCGTTTCAGCCAAGCCCGATGCATCGAGGGCTTTTTTTGAATCGCTTTGTCATAAAAGGCGACTGCCCCGGCATAATTTTTTTGTTCATACAGTCGGTTCCCTCTTTCATAGTCAGAACCCGCCCCCAGCAAGTGGTTGACCCAGGACCACACCGGGGCAATCGGTCTCGCCGGAGGTGAACTGTCCGGGGGCGATGGAGGTGGGGTTAAGCCTTCGGGGGGCTGCAATTCGTCAAATTGGGTCATAATCAACGAGGGCTAGGTTCTCAACAGAGGACAGGCGAGGGGCGATCGCCCACAGAGGGATATCGATATTTTTTCCAGGCGATCGGCGATTAATCCAGGGTGATGAGCTTGAACGACTGACCACAGCTTAACCGACTGCTGATCTCTACTTAATTTTGACATATAAAGACCCCTTCCTCTGCTCTGGGAAGACTTACCCAGATTTTGAGAATTGACGCTAAATGTAGAGGCGAGCAAGCGAATCGCCTCTACATTTAGATTTCGATGTTCCAGATTGCGTAAGCCCTGAACCCATAAAAAAATATCCCCCAGATGGGAGATATTTAGAACAGTTAAGTTGTTGAGAATTTATACCCAGCCTCTAGCGAACCAGGCTGGATCTCAAATCACTTTCCCTTAATGGGCAAGAACAGGGATGCTCTTGAATTCAGCAGTCAAACGGCTCAACATCGAACGTTGGCGTTTTTCACCTTTGACTTGCCGATCCATCATCAGACGGCGCGCTTGTTCCGGTGCCGAGCTGTTTGCGGACTGTGGTTCACCAGTGGTCAACGCAACTCCCCGATACTTCAGTTCCACGGTCGCTTGCTGGACCGGTGCTTTCTTCTGATTGCAAAATTTCCAATCTAACCCGCGATATTTACCAGCCAGTTCGCCTTCGGTAACATCAACTTCTGCGGGAGTATATTCGTAAGTGGTGCCACGATATGAAAGTTTCATGTTTTTCGCCTCCTAAATAGAGTCTTGTTTGTAGGATGAGGCGCGTTCCTTCGGGAGTGACTCCCTACTTCCGTCCCTTGCCAGCTTCATGCCGTTCAGATATGAACTGGCTTGTGGTGAGGGATGAACGATTTACTTTCTGTATTCATTGTTACCGTTTGAAAATCAAATGTCAAGGGTTTTTCAAGTTTTTTCTCAAAAATACCCCTTAAGGCATAGATGGCCTCTCTCTCGACTACGGCTCAAGCCCTTGCCATCAGAGCGATTGAGAGATTTTACCTCCCCAAACTTAGGCAAATTTGGGGGATTTAAGCCGAGAAATAGGGATAGCCAATGAATTGCCCCACCTCAATAGAGGACTCTATATGGCAAATCGGGAGACTCCGCCCCCCGCGAAACCCTCCCGACTACAACGGGGTCATCTGCCTTCATACGGGGCATTGGAGTTGGGTGTTGGCTCCAAAAGTCCCTGAATTTAACCCTTGACTGAACTTAAGGAAGGAGAAACCTGATCGTGAGCTATCGAAATACAGCCCGTTATCTCTTGAGTGTCCTGATGGTGTTGGCTGGGGCTGCATCCCCCACCATCGGGGCGCTCGAACAGCCGGTTATGCAGGAAGTAGAATCCAATCAAACCTCATTTTTCTGGAGGCGCAGGTCCGCACCCGATCGCCTCGAAGGAGTCTGGGGGATTACGGAAGCGAGAACTCCCCGGGGTCAAGCTTACACCGGCAGTCTGGATATCACTGCCGTCGGGAATACGGACAATCTCTATCAAGTCTCTTGGGAAACCTCCCAAGGGAATTATTCCGGGTTGGGGTTCTATGAAGAGGGACGGCTACTGGTAGGGGCTGGACTAGACGAGGGGATTTATGGCGTGGCCCTCTATCGAATCGAGAACGATGGCACCTTAGATGGCAAATGGACCCTCAGTACCGCGAATGGAGAGGTTGGCACAGAACTCGCTACCGGAGGGCGATCGGGTGAGTTAGCGGGTTCCTATCAAATTAGCAGTACAGACCCTGGAGAAGAGGGTGCTTCCTCTAGTGGAGAATTAACCATTACCGAATCCCGGGATATCTATCAAGTCACCTGGAATGTCGATGATGAAACCTATCGTGGGATCGGTTTGCGGGTGGATGATTGGCTGGTTGTGGGTTGGGGGACTAGCACTAACCTGGCGGTATTGGATTATGAATTTAAGGGCAACGAAGGGACGGCACGTTGGGCTAAAACCGGCAGTCGGGAACTGGGGATGGAAAAGATTTCCCTCGAAGATTAGAGGGCCCTGTGGTCTACTGTACGCCCGGACTAGAGAACGACTGAAGTCGTTACTACCAACAATCCGGAACGACTGAAGTCGTTACTACCAACAATCCGGAACGACTGAAGTCGTTACTACCAACAATCCGGAACGACTGGGAGTCTTTGGGTTTTGGGTTGGTAGGGTAGGGGGAGGGGAGATCGGGTTAGAGTGATGTAAGCAGTCGATTAAAAACGATAGGCTAGAAAGTAAGACAAAGGCGTTCAGGCTAGTTTTTAGCTGGATCGCCTTTCGTTGATCATAGAATGAGTAGAAACTAAGAAATACCGATGGCGCAACAAAGCGAAGGCATCAAAATAGTCAGTGATAATCGCCAAGCCCGTTTTTTATATGAGATTCTGGAAACATACGAAGCGGGGATTGAATTAAGGGGGACCGAGGTCAAATCCATTCGGTCCGGGAAGGTGAATATCCGAGATGGGTATGTTTTGTTTCGGGATGCGGAGGCGTGGCTGCTGAATGTGAACGTTTCCCCCTATCAGACGGCCAGTCTCTATTTTAACCATGAGCCGACCCGGACTCGGAAGCTATTGCTGCACCGGGATCAGATCCGCAAGTTGATTGGGACGGTGGAACAAAAAGGCTTGACAATGGTACCGACAAAGATGTATCTCAAGCGTGGGTTAGTTAAGGTAGAGATTGCTCTGGTTCGAGGCAAGCAACTCCACGATAAGCGAGCGTCGGTGAAAGAACGGGAGCACAAGCGGGAGATAGAACGGGCGTTAAAGCAGTATTAGCATTTGTAGCAAGCTGCTTCCCACTCCCGGACTATCTACTGCAAAGGCGAATCGCCAATGATGACCCCCGCTCCGATGAGCGGGTTGAGGGTCTTCTATCGGGAATATCTGCGTTTGCGTCGGCGTGCAATTTCTTTGCGCTTACGCTTTTCTAGGGGAGTTTCAAAGTGACGCTGACGCTTCATATCTGCATAAATTCCCTCTTTTGCAACTTGGCGCTTAAAGCGGCGCAGTGCAGATTCGATCGCTTCATTTTCGCCGACAACGACTTGAGTCATCCGGTATCCTCCTGAGTATCAACAATAAGATGGGCGGGTGAAATATGCTTTACCCCAACTCGGGTAAGCTGGATCTTCCAGTCACGGAAATAGCCGATGGGGGCAATCCTCCCCGGGAGAGCCGTTTGCGAGGGTGGGGTTCACAATCGAAGGCTCACAGATAGGAGCACAAAGCCGTCCAGTCGCGCTTTGTCCGAAACTGGCTATCTGTTATGAATTGGCTTTAAAACCCGATAGTGTTTGTTGGCTTGTCTGTATCGCAACAAACACGACAATCAAACTTTATCTGCGAAATATATTTTAACACAGAATGGCTCGGGTTCAGGAAAAATCCCTGATTGCCAGTCCTTAGCTCATGCGATCGCCCCCCTAAATTCTTCTCTCCCCTTAAGGTGAGTCCAAGCGGGCGATCGCCTCACGCATTCAGAGAAATCGGATTGTAGCATGAGAATGGGGATGACGTTTCCCTGGTTGTTTTTCTAATCCGGAAAACCTTCGGGTTCTGTACAACCGGGGTCCTTGGTCCCTTGGTCCTTGGTCCCTTGGTCCCTTGGTCCTTGGTCCTTTGGTCCTTAGTCCCTTGGTCCTGGTACCTGATGCCTGGTGCTTTTACTAAAAAATATTAAAACAGTGGCCCCCTTTGAATATTTCCGGGTTAAAACTCGTAAAATTAATATAAATAGTTTGAGGTTGGGTAATTGGTAAGTAAATTAACTTGTAGCGCCTAGGATAAGAACCCCAAGGCAACGGGGTGATGTTCGGGATTCTTGACTCAAAATTTTTCGGAGCAGTAGTTAGCTCATGCCTGGGAGCAGGGGTTTAGTCTCCCCCCACAATCCGGATAGCTCCGATTAAAATTACCATGCTAATGAAGGGTAGAACTCAGCAATGATTCGTAGAAAAATTAAACACAGTGCAGTGACTATATTAGACCGAGAAAATTTATTAAACCGGATTGCGAGTCGGATTCGTCAATCTTTAGAATTACATGAAATTTTAGAAACTACAGCCCGAGAAATTAGAGCTTTTTTAAATACCCATCGGGTTAAAATTTATCGATTTGAAGAAGATGGCAGCGGAGAGGTGATTGCGGAATCGATTCAAAGCGATCGCTTGCCCTCGATGTTGGGACTACGGTTTCCCGCTACGGATATTCCCGTGAAGGCGCGAGACTTATTTCTAACAGCCCGTCAACGGGTGATCGTCGATGTGGCATCGGGACGCAAAACCACTGAAGAACTCGATTTTTCAGACAATGGAGAAAGTATCAGTCGAGGAGGGATCCACTATTGGCCCGTAGACCCCTGTCATGCGGAATATCTGACTAATATGGGGGTATCTTCTTCTTTATCCATTCCGATTCTCCACCAACAGCATCTGTGGGGATTGTTGGTTTCCCATCATGCTAAACCCAGACGATATTCAGAACGAGAAATTGAGATCGTCCAATTGCTGGTGGATCAAATGTCGATTGCGATCGCCCAATCAGATTTGTTAAATCGCACTCGCAACCAAGCTCGCGATGAAGCCGTCCTGAATAAAATTAGCGGATTGCTGCATTCGCCTTTAGACATCAAAAAAATTCGCCAAACTGTTCTAAAAGAAACCGTACTCGCATTACGGGCCGATGCAGGCCGACTTTATATCAATCCAGACATGACGGGGGCAGTGGCTCAAATCTATACTTATGGCGTTCAACCTAGTATTGCTTGGATTGAAGAAACAGACTGTTGGCAACAGTTGATTAACAAGAGTGAGCAAATTGCGCCTCCCGAGACCAAGCCAGGAACTGTTCAGAAGGAAAATCTCTCTCCCCCAGAACGGGCCAGTCTTGAGGGATATGAACTCGATTTACCCTCTCCTTTAAACGGAAATAAGGAATCCCACTCCACCCCCCACTCTATCGTTTATCTGCACAGTGTCAGTATAGGCAATCTTTATAAAACCCGAGCTTTCAGCCCCTTGGCCTTCGCTTTTCAAGGGACTAAAATTCGGTCGATTTTGATTGTCCCCTTAAAATATAATAAACAATATTTAGGATGTTTGACCTTGTTCAGAAATGAAATTGAAACGGAAACTTTATGGGCTGGACGAAATGATTTAGACGAACGGAACCAGAAACCTCGGGCTTCTTTTGAAGCGTGGCGAGAAATTAAAAAAGAACAGACTAAAATCTGGAAGGTTGAAGAAATTAAACTGGCTGAATCCGTGGGGACTCATCTCTATATGGCTGTCATGCAACGGCGAGTTGAAAATTTGATTCGTCACGAAGCCTCTCACGATCGCCTGACCGGATTAGCTAATCGTCTACTCTTTAACGAGCGCCTTTCTTTGGCACTAGCAGATACCCAACACCGGGCGGAAATGCTCGGGGTGATTTTTCTGGATTTAGATGGATTTAAAACCATTAATGATACCCTGGGTCATGCGCTTGGAGATTTGCTCCTCAAAATTGTCGCCGAACGGTTAAGTCGTTCTCTGCCCGAAGAAGATATGCTGGCGCGTTGGGGTGGGGATGAGTTTACATTTTTAATTAATCATTTGAGTTCCGCTGAGGATGTGGCCGAAATTAGCAACAAAATTTTAAAGTGTTTTCAGGAACCCTTTCGGTTAGAGGGCCAAGATTTTTATGTGAAAGCCAGTTTAGGAATTGCCCTAGCTCCTTATGATGGAGAAGATGTAGAAACCCTGTTGAAAAATGCTGATGCAGCCATGTATCGGGCCAAGCAACAAGGGAGGAACAACTATCAGCTTTACACCCCGGCGATCGGCACGAAAGCCTGTGAAAGACTCCTGTTAGAAACGAGTTTACACAAAGCCTTAGACCGAGATGAGTTCCGGATGTACTATCAACCTCAAATTGATTTAAAAACGGGACGAATTATCAGTATGGAAGCGCTGATTCGCTGGCAGCATCCAGAACTGGGGTTAGTTCCCCCCAGTGAATTTATTCCCCTGGCAGAAGAAACGGGCCTGATCTGTCCCATCGGGAAATGGGCGATCGAAGCCGCTACCCGGCAAAATTACGAGTGGCAGTTAGCCGGACTTCCCCCGATTAGGATGGCGGTGAATTTATCGGCCCGTCAGTTTCATCAACAAAATTTACTGCAAGAAATCGCCCAAATTTTAAGGCAAACCAAACTCCCTCCTGGCTATTTAGAGTTGGAAATCACCGAAAGCATTGCCATGCAGGATGTTGACTTAACAATTTCTCTGTTGCATGGATTCCATGAAATGGGAATCGCCATTGCCTTGGATGATTTTGGCACGGGCTATTCCTCATTATCATCCCTGAAGCATTTTCCTTTAGATCAGTTAAAAATTGATCGCTCGTTTATCCAAGAAGTCACCACTGAGTCCCCTGATGCGGCTATTATTGAGGCGATCGTCACCCTCGGGCATGGTTTGAATTTAGAGGTGATGGCTGAAGGGGTGGAAACCTTAGAACAGTTAGAATTTCTGAAGTCGGCAAATTGCGATGCGGCCCAAGGCTATTTATTTAGTAAGCCGGTTCCCGTGGAAATTGCCACCGAACTCTACCGGCAGTCAACGTTTTCCTTTCATTTGAGTTCATAGTTTACCCAGAGATAATTACCTGCACCCATGACCGGCATGGGTCCAGTTCGGGCCGGTTTTCTCCCCGGGTCAAACCCGGGGAGTTCTTTGTCTGCTTTTAGGGGCGATCGCCTCCTCATGTCAAAACATCGAGTTTCACCTTTCATTTGGATTGCAACTTGAGGTTTCTACCCTATAATATAAAAGACCTACAGCCCCCAAAGGGGTAGAGTTTGCCTTACAACCCTTTCCTCCCAGAGCAGTTGAATCGGTTTGACCGGGTTACGGTTTCACAGCACTACCCCAGTGCCAACCTGCATCAAGCCGGTTTAAATGATGCTTTAAAACCCACAGGCTTGGGCATTTTAACCATAAGTAACTGGTGAATTTTCCATTCTAATAAATTCTCACCGAATACTCTATCCTATAGGATTGAACGAATATGGGTGAAAAATTTTATTTTCCCAAACTTGATGCCATTCGGGGAGCGGCCTGTTTTTATGTCTTAATTCATAACTTTATTTACGGTTTGCATAGCCTAGACCTAGTTCCAGATTTTGTAAAAATAATATTTGCTGCTGGACAAGAAGCCGTTATTGTTTTTTTTATTTTAAGTGGATTCCTGGTCAGAATTTCCTTGTTCCGTCACCCCAACTTGTCTTTTTGGAACTACTTAATTAAGCGATTTAGAAGAATCTATTTTCCTCTAATAATTTCCATGCTGCTTTCGATGCTAATTTTGGGTTTGAACGGAACCCTACTGCAGAGACTATCTGGACTGGACATTCTGGGTAATTTTCTCTTACTCCAGGATTTTGGGAGCGTGAAGCCCGGGACTTGGTTTTACCCTTTCTTAGGGAACCTACCCCTCTGGTCATTATCTTACGAATGGTGGTTCTACATGATGTTTTATCCGCTCATTCATTGGGTTGTCAATCCCACAAGGCGGATTTACTATATCCTCTTATTTTCCGCAGATTCTTATGGAACCTATGTACTCTTACCCAATCAAATTTCCTTGATTTGTTCCTATTTTATTGTGGGATGGGTGGGAGTAGAAATGGCCAATATCTTTTTAAAAGATAGGAAATTTACGCTTAAAAATATGCGACCCGTCTTACTTGCCCTGTTAGGAATGGTGCTGATTTCAGCCATCCCTTTGTTGGGCGAATCTCAATTCAAGCCCGGTTACTATCCTTTTTTAATGTTTCGGCACTTCTTGGCGGCGTTGCTCCTGTTGACGGGTGGACTATATTGGTATCGTAATCACCTGATTTATTTTAATCAAATCTTGGGCTATTTCTCCATCTTAGCTCCCATTTCTTATGGACTTTATATCTTTAGCTATCCGATTTTAGTTCAATGGGGTTTAAATTCTAATTTTCCGAAACATTGGGCGTTTTATGGATTAAATTTAATGATATTAATTGGCCTTGCCTATCTAACTGAGCGGAAGTGGCAACCGGCGATCGACCGCTGGTTTAAATAAGCCGATCGCCCCTCTAGCCACCCCTCCCAAACTCTCCCCTAAAACCGACTTTTCAGCCAATCTAACCAACCAGAACCCCGGCGGTTTGTCCTCCCAGTCGGCTGATTCGCAACCCATTGATTTAACTCTAAAGCAGTGGGAAATGGCACCGGGCTACTATAGCGCGATCGCAATGGTTTCGCTAACGCATTATCATCTTCCCTTAACCCTTCATAGAAAAATAACACCTCTCCCGGAAGCCCACAAGCCCGATTGTAGTCGATCGCGCTTAACAAATATTCTGGACTAATCCGATATTTGCCTAACTTAATCAAAATCCCCGGAGAAATTCGCGGTAACTGTTCTGAAAAACAAGGGCTTTTCACCATCTGATTAACTACCCGTTGATAACTCTGAAAATCCCGGCGATAAATCTGAGGATGGATCAAATCCGTCAGTCCTCGGTTTAGCCAGGTTTGAGAATCTTGCAGGTACTCATTCAAACACCAAGGATAAATATTCGGGGAAAGGGAAACCAACAAATGGGGATTAATCGCCTTAATTTGTTGATAGAGTTTCGATAAAAATTCCGTGAGTAAATCCGCACGCCACTTCAACCACTGGGCGTCTTGACAATTGGACGGGGGATCGCACTGAAAGCTTTGGCGGTAAAGGTTGCGAGTAAATTCATCATAGCCCCCTTCCCGGGGAAATGCCGGGAGGCGATCGTCCCCTTGGATGCCTGCGATCGGGTAATTTTGGACCACTTCCAGGATTAACTGTAACAAGAAGTCTTGGACCTCTGGGTGCAATGCATTCATCCACTCAAACCCATTTTTGTTGAGGAGATTTCCTGACAGGTCCTTGGCCGCCCATTCTGGTTTTTTTTGCAGCAACATTCCCCCATTGGACTGATAGGAACTGGCGAATCCATATTCAAACCAGGGAATCACCGCAATCCCCGACGAGTTGGCCGCTTCAATGAGTTCTGCTAAGGGGTCTCGACCTTGATAAAGCGGATCACTTTCCATGCCAAAGGTCTGCTTTAAAACTCGACTGGGATAGAGGGTGAATCCTTTGGTCCAGACGACGGGAAAGACCACATTAAATCCCGTTTCGGCGAGAAAGGCGATTGCTTCATTAATTCTTTCTTTGGATCGGAAGACTTGACTATCGGTGGTCGTCATCCAAACGCCGCGTATTTCCATGATATTTTTGTTGAGGGGTTAGGCTGAAGGGACTATCGAGATAAAACCCCGTAGGCGGGTTTGAACCTACGGGGTTAGAAGGAATGCAGGGGGTTAATCCGAGGGATAGATCTGAGCATTTGGCCCTCATCCCCCAACCCCTTCTCCCATTTTGGGAGAAGGGGAGACGGATTCAAAGTCCCTCGCCCAATTTGGGCCGCCATCGATTTAGGGTGAGGGGGAGGGATGGACTCAATCCCACAAAAACCGTTGGTCTAAAACCCAGTCCTAAGCGATCGCTTTTTCTAGGTGGGGTTCTATGAGGGTCTCTGTCAGCAGTTGCTGATAAAGTTCGCCCAGTTGTGTGGCGACTCCATCCCAACTAAACAGGTTTTCTACTCGTTGACGGGATGCTTCTGCGAGGCGATCGCCCCAAGTGGGATTAGACAGAATCCGATCAATGGCTTCAGCAAATGCGGCATCATCCTGGGGTGGACAGAGTAATCCCGTTTCTTCCGCTTTCACACTAAATTGTAATCCACCCACATCACTGGCAATCACCGGAGTGCGACTTGCCATTGCTTCGATCGCCACTAATCCAAAGGGCTCATAGTGACTGGGGACCACACAGATATCGGCGGCGGCGTAATACTGCGGCAGCAACTCATCGCCGATCCGTCCTGGGAAATGGGTGATCTCCCGGAGACCCAACTCGTCCACGATCGCCTCAATGCGATCGCGCTCAATGCCATCACTTTGACCTGGACGGGAACCCCCGGCAATGATTAAACTCAGGTTGGTATTCTCTCGGGACTGCGATCGGGCCACGGCACGAACTAAGGTTTCGATTCCTTTGCGCGAGTCAAACCGACCCACATATAAGACCACTTTTTTTTCCGGTGCAATTCCCAAAGCCGATCGCGCTTCCTGCTTTTGAATTGATCCAAAGCGGTGGATATCGGTGCCACAGGGAATAATCTGGATAGTCCCCTTCTGGGATACCAGGGTTCGGATATGGTCTTGTTCCTGGGGAGAGGTGGCGACAATCCGTTCTGCCGTTTCCAGGACTGCCTTCTCTACTCCCAACCGGGTGGTGGCGATCGTCGGAATCGTGGCGATCGATTTATACTTCACAGCGCCCAAGGAGTGGTAAACATGGACTTGCTTCACTCCTTGTTGTTTCTTGAGTTCCATTCCCACCCAGGCAGAGAGCCAGTAATTGGTGTGAACTAATTTATATTCTATTCCCGCTTGTTGTTGAAACTGAATCAATGCCTCAACAAAGGTCGGTAAATACTCAAAAATCTCTTGCCGAGGGACGAAGGATTCTGGACCCGCCACTAATCGAATGGTGCGGCAATTGGGGGCGTGTTCTACTACAGTTGGGTCTTCTGCATTAGCCTTGCGGGTAAACATATCAACTTGCCACCCTTGCTGGGCGAGTGCCTCACCGACTTGACGGACGTAAACGTTTTGTCCACCCGCCTCTTCTTTCCCGATTTCTACGGCAGGGTCGCCGTGAACTGAAATTAGGGCAATGTGTTGGTT
This sequence comes from Laspinema palackyanum D2a, assembly GCA_025370845.1. Lineage (GTDB taxonomy): Bacteria > Cyanobacteriota > Cyanobacteriia > Cyanobacteriales > Laspinemataceae > Laspinema. The sequence goes on from JAMXFF010000009.1 coordinate 63,499, forward strand.
AGCTTTTACGGCCATAGTTTTGTTTTCACCGGAATTCGACAAACAGCACAAAGCAGTCCGACGCGATCGCCAGCTCGTGCCTGATTATTTAGAATCGCGAATGTTGCAGCTTTTACCCGAATCTAGCCTTGACATTCGTTGAAAATGGGGTTTTCGATCATCAGCGATCGCGGGCATTAGTTTGATCACACTGGGTTAAGCAGCAATACCGCTTCTTACCTGATTACAGCTCACTTTTTTCCCTCCCGGGTTAACGTGAGAGACAATTCGCTACTAGATAGGGTTACTATTCATAATCCAACCGACTTGAGGGCTTGGGCGAGTTGAGTCAGGTGACTCACTTTGGATTGGAAGTTTCAATAGTTTATCATCTTTTAATCTTTTTTGAAAATCTCCCCCAGAAGTCTTGCTAGGTTTGACTTTAAGGGAAAATAAACCGGCAAAAAAGAATGGATTTCACGCCAATTTCCCTAGACCTGCCTGGTTCAGAGTACAGCATTGAGAAGATCACCCGGGTTTCTTTACAAAATTCTTACGGGCTTTGTAATCTGGAGGCTAGGAAACCCGGTTTCTGATTCCAGGGTTCTCATACTGTACCGGCGTCCGAGATCAAACCCTGAACCGGGCACAGGCGGGGCCAGGTCCTCCCGTCCTAATTTCAGAACCTACTTGGGATGCCAGCCCCTGCGGAGGTTTCAACCCCCAACGGTTATCGCCACGGGTCCAATATCTCAGGTCTTATCCAGTTTTTTTGAAAAAATTGGAAAATTCCTCGCCAAAGGTCTTTTCAGACCGAAAAAAACCTGCTATGATGTCTCAAGACACCTTGGAGAGGTGGCTGAGCGGTTGAAAGCGGCAGATTGCTAATCTGTTTTACGATTTTAATCGTAACGAGGGTTCGAATCCCTCCCTCTCCGTTCTCAAACAACCCGACTCACGAGAGTTAACTCTCGGCAACTCAGAGTGGCTCTCATTTTACTCTGCATGGGAATGGGTCAGTGGAGAGCTAGTTATTTTGAAAATCCCCCACGCCTTGCCAAGGTCCTGGGGGATTTTTGATTAGGGGGTTTTGGTGTTGGTAATCCTTACCAGCGATAACCTACGCCGATATAGCCAACGGGGAAGGGAATTACATCGTCAAAGAAGTACAACCCTGCACCGATATTGCCCCCAGCGTACCAGCCATTATCCCACTGATAATCGCCACCAATCGTAGCGTAGGGTAATACCAAAGCAAAGGTTCCCACGCCCCAGGATCCAGTAAACTGCCCGGGAACCGCAGGTTGAAAGTATTTTTTGTAGGAGACGCCGAGTCCCACGTTAATACCCAGGACGCTATCAATGCCGGGACCGTCCATCCTGACCCATCCAAAGTTGGGTAAATCAAAACCCGCGCTGTAGCGATAATTGGGAAAACGAGCCTGAGCCAGATCCGATGCCGAGGGGGATTGTGCTTCGGTGTTTTCCGGAAGGATAGCGGCACCCCTGACGAAATCCCCTTTATTAAAGTCAATGGATAATTCCAAATCTTCAAGACTGGCGCGCTCAGTTTCGGTGAGTTGCTCGATCGCCGTTTCGTCTTCTTCCTGAGTCGGTTGTGCTTCTAGGTCCATTTCCGATTCCCGGGGGAATTGCGCTTCGCTGTTTTCCGGAAGGATAGCTGCGTCCCTTACAAAGTCCCCTTGATTAAAGTCAATGGACAGTCCCAAATCCTCAAGACTGGCGCGGTCAGTTTCGGTGAGTTGCGGTATCCAAGTCTCACCGTCTTCCTGAGTCGGTTGTGCCTCTAGGTCCATCGACCAGTGCATCTCCTGATTGGGTTGTTCTGGGAGACTGAAATCTTGCGCTGTAGCCGGTAAAGCCTGCTGGATCCCTAACCAAGGTAATACCATCAAAGCACTATATCCTGCCCATTTTTTCCTCACACCCATCATAGCCCTCCAAATTCATCAATAAATGTGAATTATTTTGCTTCGTTTTTGCATGAGTTCGGGTTCAGGGAAAGTGACATTGGGGGGAAAGGAATTGGCGATTGAACGCAATGGATTCTTGAGAACAAAGCCCCGAGATTTTCCCAATGAATCAGAGTGTTCCATAAACCGCGAAATCCGCAAACTAAAAGCAAAAACTCCTAGCCATCTGCCCTTCCAGGACAAGGCTCGGATAACCGAGAAGGGCAGATGCTAAAACATTGCTAATCTAATCCATCCCACCCGCAGATGCAATCTTCCCGGAGATGTATTTTAGGGGTTGTGTGAACAAAATTTAACAAATAGGAGAGGGCGGAATAGTCCACTTTTACCGCAGATGGAGGGAAAGGGCGATCGCTAATCCGATAAGGAACTTAACCGAAAGGGTTTACAGCAGAGGCATTTAGAACCGATACCCTCCCCCCACAAAGATCCCGACTTCAACCTCCTCGACATACCCAACATTTAAGGCAGCGTTGGCAACAAATCGGTCAAATAAGACTCGATCAATTCCCACAGTGCCAAAAAATCCAATGAAATTATCCTCATCCGTAGAAAGCGCAATCCCACTGCCAATATAAGGAGCAAGATCGACTTGTAAGCTATCTTCCGTATCGGCAAAGGGAAAGTCAATGGTGACCGGAACCATCACCATCAAGTGTTCTCCAAACAAGAGGGAAGGACGGACAGACACTTGCTCCGCGAGGCCAATTTTACTCGTCAAGGCAAAACTGCCTCCTCCCAGGGGACTAGCATCATCACTTAACCCAATATTAATGGCAGCACCAATATAGTTACCCACTCCCCGACTGGTTCGACCCAGTTCGATATCGTTATCTCGTTGAGCCAAAACCGGATTGTTTTCGGCTTCAGTAGCCGAATTTTGGGGAACCGTTTGCGGACTGGGAACTCTGAAATAATGGGGAGTAGTAATCGCTGTAGTTCCCGTTAATAATTCCGCAAAATTTTCCGATTCAGCCGCGAGTAACGGGGGTGGATTGACCCCCTCAGACTGGACCTCCCCTGAGAGCGGTCCAACCGAGGTATCCTCCGGCAACTGACCGATCGCCTTTAAGCCCCATTCCCTAGCGACATCGCCCGAGAATGGCTCGGCCATCGCTCTTTTTACACCACCCTCACCACCGAGAGCAATCAAACCGAATAGAAAAACACCAGTTGCGATCGATAGAAACTTCACAGTGACTCCTAATAGTTACTTCAATGTTAAAGGGGGGAATTTTTTATTCGGAAAAGCAGAATTCAGCCTCAACCGAGCCATTGTCATGAGTAGACCCATGCAGAACCCGAACCCACGCGAAACCCAGGCGATCGCCTTGAGTTTTCACCCAGAAAAATCCTCACCCCCCAAAAACGCCAAAACCAGTCCAGTTTTACAGCGAACCCACTGCCTGGGCGACTTGTTGGGAAACAAAGGGCAAAATAGCTTCATTTTTGCTGTGCGCCTTCCCTTCGGTAAAGACCACCAATAAATAAGGGCGCTGTTCCGGTAATTCAATATAAGCCGCATCGTGGCGCACTGTACTGGTTAAACCTGCTTTAGACCAAATCCGAGTTTGGCGATCGAGTCCCGCACCCAAAAACCCCGTCACTTGATTTTCCGGGTCCTCCGCCAGGTCCTCGGGTTCTAGCGATCGCTTCATTAACTTCATCATCGCCGTGGTTGCCTTCCCTGAAACCGCCACCCCACCGACAATACTATGCAACAGGCGTGCCGTTGCATTGGTGGTCAGCATATTCCGATTTTCCATTAACTCTCCCAGGAAAACCCGCTCCCGACCATAGGCCCCATCACACCAAGTTTTGTGATTAACATTAATCGATTCCAATTCCGGCCATCCCAGGGACTGAAAGTAGCGATTGACTAAATTGCGCTGATGCTTCCAGGTTTCAAACGGTCCAGCAGACAATTCGGGACCACTGGTAGTCCCGGTTAACACATCCACCACCAGACTCGTGGCATCATTGCTGGAGTCCACAATCATATCTCGGATGGCCCGTTCTAACTCCGGGGAAGTCTGAATCATCTCTTTTTCCATCCATTCATAAACCGCGACGAGATAGAACAGCTTGACCACACTTGCCGGATAAATCCGTTCCACGCCGCGATAGTTAAATCCCCGCACGGGATGGTCCCAAAAGGCATCGGGACTCAGGGCACCGCCGGTATTCACCGAGACGGGTGGGTCATAAACCACCCAAGTCATGGCCAGTTGGTTGCGGTTTAATTGGGGAAATTGCTCCCAGGTTGCCGCTAAAATGCGATCGCCTAAGTTTTCGAGTTGCTCGTCTTTGCGGAAAAATGTCATGGTTCTCTCTGAGGTTGTTTAATTCAAACGTTAGAAGTCAGAATCAATTATTCTCTCTTCTAGCGACTTTTCGGCTGCTGTCGCGTTACTGTGCCTTAACAATTAAGCATTTATTTCTAAACTATGGTCTTGGTGAGTCAGCTTCAATTTAATCTAGCTTCTAAAGGGTCCGATACACCGCAATATCGCTGCCGAGTCAGTCTCAATCTCTATGATTCCCCGCAGTGCGAGGCCCTGGCAACCCAGGCATCCGAGGGCCGTCTGCTGAGAATTGTCCTCCCTCCGACGGAGGGGGCTGTGGGGGTCAAATTATGTGAAGATGACTATCCTGGATGGCTGGCAGTTGCGGATTTGGAGAATCTGGACTTAGCCGAGTCCCCTTACCAGGCGATCGCCCTTGACCGGACCCAAATAGAACCCCAAATCCCCGCCATCATTGCCTTTACCCACCAAGCCATGAGCGTCCCCAATCAGTACCTCTGGGGAGGGACCGTCGCCCCCAACTATGACTGTTCCGGATTAATGCAGGCCGCTTTCCGGACCGCTCAAGTGTGGTTACCTCGGGATGCCTATCAACAGGAAGCCTTTACCCAACCCATACCCATCGACGAATTGCAGTCAGGGGATCTCGTATTTTTTGGAACCCCAGAAAAAGCCACCCATGTGGGCCTTTATCTCGGGGAGGGTCGGTATATCCACAGTTCCGGAAAAAAAGTGGGACGCAACGGCATCGGCATCGATGTCCTTGCGGAAAACAGCGATGATCCCATCAGTCGTAACTATTATCAACAACTCCGGGGTGCAGGGCGAGTTTTAAGGAGTTATTTGCCGCAAGACTCGGAAACCTAAAGCGTCGAAATCTTAACATTCTTTAACAAACTGCGGAAAAATCATTAGCATAAAAGAGGGGGTCGGCAGATTGCGGCCTCCTCGGGCATCGGGACAGAATAAGATCCCTGGGAGAAAAAACCGGATTTTTGGCCCTTTCTTGGTGGCTTTCAAAGGCAGAAATTTTGTCAAAAAACCCCCGTTGGTCTTCCCGTTAGGGGATTGCAAAAAATAAAACCGCCAAAACGTTTGTAGTAACCCCTTCAGGGGTTTCTTTAAAGATGACTCAGTAACGGAGTCACTACGAAAGTTTGGATGATTTATTTTTTGGAGTTCCGTTACTGGACCCATGCCCTAGCTCGTTCATTTGTTGCAGTGGAAGAAAAGGAACCAAGGTTTTGAAGGTATTTTTAGAGATAGAGCCGCAGCGTCGCCATAGCCTGTTGGGATTATTTGCGGCAGGCTTATTATTTTGGGCTTCTCTGGCTTCATTGCTGCCCACACTGCCGCTTTATGTCGAGCATATCGGGGGGACGAGAGGACAAATCGGGTTGGTGATGGGGGCATTTGCCTTGGGTTTACTGCCCTCCCGGCCTTGGTTAGGACCCTTGAGCGATCGCCGGGGTCGCAAAATCGTGTTACGGTTGGGAACCATTGTGGCAACGATCGCCCCCTTAGGATATCTCTTCGTCGATTCCATTCCCTTATTGATGGGAGTACGGGCATTTCACGGCATTAGTGTGGCTGCTTTTACCACCGCTTACAGTGCCTTAATCACCGATTTAGCCCCCGATCGCAATCGCGGCGAATTAATTGGATATATGAGCGTGGTCACTCCCCTAGGGGTTGCGATCGGACCCGCCCTCGGAGGGTTTTTACTGGAAGCTGCCGGTTACCCCCCCCTGTTCATCATGGCATTTGGATTGGGACTGCTGAGTTTCCTCTTGCTCTACTTCGTCAGTGAACCGCTAAGGGAAGATTTAACCTCCCCTGCACTGGGTAAAGACTCGGGAAATTCCAGCGTCAAAACCGATTCGTTTTGGCGGCTGTTATGGAGTCCTCGCGTCCGGATTCCCTCCCTGGTTATGCTGCAAATCGGGCTAGTTTTTGGAGCGGTGGCAACCTTTGTCCCCTTGTTTATTAAGGAAACCGCCAGTGATTTTAATCCCGGATGGTTTTACACCGCAGCGGCTAGTGTAAGTTTTAGTATGCGTCTGCTCACGGGTCGCGCCTCGGACCGTTATGGACGAGGGTTATTTATTTCTGGGGGTTTGCTGGCGTACTGTCTGGCAATGGTCCTGTTGTGGACAGCCCAGGATAGCCGGGATTTTTTACTGGCTGGGGCGGTAGAAGGATGCGGTGCCGGAACGTTTTTGCCGATGATGGTGGCCCTAGTTGCCGATCGCTGTGCACCCCAGGAACGGGGGCGATTGTTTGCGCTATGTATTGGCGGGTTTGATTTGGGGATCGCTTTGGCGGGGCCGATTTTGGGGGTGCTGGCGGAAGATTTAGGCTATCGAAATATTTTTGCGATCGCCTCGGTGATGGCCTTCGTAGCATTGGGGATTTTTCTCACCCAGTCCAATATGAACTTACGCCAATCGCTCAAGTTTGCCTTGGGTCGCGATCGCGACCTCTATGCCCTACAAAAATCATCCTGAACCCGGGCAAAAAAAATTTTTGGGTGCTGAATTAGCAAAAGCCAACTCAACACCCAAAATTTGTTTAGATTGTAATAAACGGGCTAGGAGGGATTCGAACCCCCGACACCGTGGTCCGTAGCCACGTGCTCTAGTCCACTGAGCTACAAGCCCTTACCGCTTAATAATACTAACACAGGCTTTTGGAAAATGAAACCCCCTTTTCAAAAAAAATCTGAAAATTCCCCAAACCCTTATCAGCTAAGTCATTTAGACGCTGAAGGACAAGCGCGCATGGTGGATGTCTCGGAAAAAGCAGTCACCCATCGGCAGGCGATCGCCTCGGGACAGGTCCGGATGGATCGGGAGACATTTGACCAGATTCAAGCTGGGAATGCACCGAAAGGAGATGTTTTAGGGACGGCAAGACTGGCGGGAATTTTAGGAGCAAAACAAACCTCGGGGTTGATTCCGTTGTGTCATCCCTTACCCTTGCACAAAATTGATGTAGAGATTCTGCCTGACGAGGAGCTTCCCGGGTATCGGATACTCGCCGAAGTCAGGACCAAAGCGGAGACAGGGGTGGAAATGGAAGCGTTAACGGCAGTTTCCGTGGCGGCACTAACCCTTTATGACATGGCTAAAGCATTATCGAAGGCGATCGCCATTGAAAGCATTCGCCTAGAAAGCAAGACAGGAGGCAAATCGGGAGACTATCAAGCCAATTAAAACGCTTTGGGAGTGGCATAAGGTTTGAGAACCTGCTCACCGAGAGTTACGAGTTGTTGGGAGCCTTCAATCATCAACAAATACCCGCCCTGGCGGAGATGATGATGATAGACTCCCACCGTGGAACCCTCGCCTAGAAAGCCGATTAACCCGCCCACCATGCCTCCCAAAACAGCGGCGATCGCCGCCCCCCCCGGAATGAGCCACAGAGCGTTAAACCCCAGGGGGTTAATCAGTCCCAGGTGTAAGGCCAAAACCAATGCCGACCCCACCAGGAAACCCATTGTGGCAAACACCATCAAAAACCGGCGAGCTTGGTCCACCGCAATTTGCATCGGTTCTAATAAACCTACACGAGCCGGAGAACTGTACCCTTCACCGACAATCGCCAGATGCTCCGGGGAAATCCCGTGATACTGTAAGAGTCGATAGGCGTCAAAAGTCGCTGCTTCATTAGCTAAGGGAATGATTGCCAGAGCGGTCTGGCGATTGCGAGAATGTTGCCGGAATAAGCGTGAAGGAATCACAAAGCTGCTGGGGTGGGTGGGGTGGTGAAGGTTGCTACTTGCATTTTATCCTGTGTTTTTTGAACTAAGACTGGGGAAAAAATCTTCTTCCTCCCTGGGAATAGGGCAATTTGTCTGGTAATCCCTCCGGGAACTGGATTGAACAGCGCCCTAGTTTTGAAGCTTGTTAACGAATCTTGGCTAAAAACCGATGAGCGGCAACTGGGATGAGGGGCGATCGCTGATTCATCCGAGGTAGGGAAGACTTACAATTTTAAAAGTACAAGCCCGGGGCAAAACCCGAGCAACTTCATTAGAAAAGAAAGGTAATCTATGCCACCTCGTTGGCCTCGTCAACCCGATCGCAGCGAACCGGATTACCGGAAACTCGACGATCGCATGAATTTCGCCCTCCATGTCGCCCTGTTCGCGGCGAGCAATTCCGGCCTCTGGTTTTTCCGGGCATGGCAATCTTCCCCCTGGCCCTGGACCCCTTGGCTCACCAGCGCTTGGCTACTGCTGCTAATCGCTCATGGGGTTTATATTTTCGCAATAGCAAACTATTCTGAAGAATCTAATGGCTAATTCCAGCAACACTGAAAAAATAGAAGCCCTGGCTGCTCAGATAGCCGATCGCGTTTATATCGATGTCGCCAAATGGCGGCTGCGCTTAGATGACGCCCATCTGCACACCCTCGTGGCGGAACAACTTTACCCCTTGGTCAGCAACAATGCACCCGTCACCGAATCCGATGTGGTCCGAGTCCTCGCCGGAATCAATGTCACTCTCGGGGGAGGAAGGCGACAAATTCCCCTGGTTGATCTGATTCCCACCCGAGAACAAATGGACCTCCTCAGCATTTTAGAAGAGTTTCAGCGCGAACTTTAGTTTTTAGGCATTGACGACAACCCCTAGAACCCGACTCCACAAGAGCTTAAACCCAAGTGGGGCGCTTTAGGAAAATATCCCTCGGGGGCATTCTGGGCCCCTGGGTCAGTTTCCAACCGGGGCAGTATTTCTCGGGTCTAGCTCACGGTTTCGCCCTCCGGAATCCAGCCTCACCAGGAAAATGAGATTCATGAAAACACCCTCTAAAGTTTATTTTATCCGGCATGGGATCGCCGAAAACCGGGCAGATCATGTCCCTGACGAGAAGCGCCAGCTCACCAAGGAGGGGATTCAAAAAACCCGGAAAGTCGCCAACCGTCTGCATCATTTGAATATTCATTTCGATCTGATTTTGACCAGTCCTCTGCTCAGGGCAATGCAAACGGCGGATATTCTCCAAACCGCTGGTTTGGGGCATCAGATTAAAGAATCCACTTCCCTGGTCCCGAATGGCGATATCAATAACTGGCTGAACTGGTATCAACAATGGCGTCAAAATGGCGGCCATTGTTTGGCCCTCGTCGGACATCAGCCGGATCAGGGCAACTGGGCAGAAATTTTGGTGTGGGGAGAAGCCAAAGAAGGACTGCTGCTCAAAAAAGCTGGGGTGATTGGGTTGGTCATCCCTGAAACTGGGGATCCGGTGGGGAATAGCTCTCTCTTTTGGCTGACCTCCCCCAAATTATTGCTATAAATTAATTGGCGATTGGTTATGGATGATGGTTTATCTAAATCATCAATTCATCACCAACCAGTCGTCAGTCCTCCGGCGTGATTTCTGCACCCCAAGCTCTGAAAGCATTGAAATCCAAACCTTTTATCCCCTTACCTGCTGTGGATGTTCAGGGGCTGCTCTATAAAGGATTTTTGTAAAAGCAGGAACAGTCCAAGCAGATCTGATAAGTTAGCTTGAAGATATTTAATTACAGCGAAGGCTAAACCTATGACTGTCGCGGACGAACTAAAGACCGGTTTTGAATTTAAGCCCGGGTTAGAAGGCGTTCCGGTCACCCTATCCAGTATCAGTTTCGTGGATGGGAAGAAAGGAATTTTGGAATATCGCAATATTCCCATTGAAGAACTGGCCCTCAAAAGCACCTTTCTGGAAACCTCCTATTTATTGATCTGGGGCGAACTCCCGACCCAGGATGAACTCGATGCATTTGAGAAGGAAATTCGCTACCACCGCCGCATTAAATATCGCATTCGGGACATGATGAAATGTTTTCCCGAAAGCGGTCACCCGATGGACGCCCTGCAAGCCTCAGCGGCTGCCCTCGGCTTATTCTATTCCCGTCGGGCTTTAGACGATCCAGCCTATATTCGCGCTGCTGCGGTCCGGTTGTTGGCAAAAATTCCGACAATGGTGGCGGCATTCCAAATGATGCGGAAAGGGAATGACCCGATTCAACCTCGGGACGATTTGGACTATTCCGCCAACTTTCTGTATATGCTGACGGAAGAAGAGCCAGATCCCCTAGAGGCTCGTGTGTTCGACATCTGCCTGACGCTTCATGCAGAACATACCATCAATGCTTCGACATTTTCAGCAAGGGTGACGGCTTCCACCTTGACGGACCCTTACGCAGTGGTGGCCTCAGCGGTGGGAACCCTAGCTGGTCCTTTACATGGAGGGGCCAATGAAGAAGTGATTGATATGCTGGAGGCCATTGGCTCGGTTGAAAATGTCCGACCCTATATTGAAAACTGTCTGAAGACTAAATCTAAGATTATGGGGTTCGGTCACCGGGTCTACAAAGTTAAGGATCCCCGAGCGATTATCCTCCAAAGTCTCGCGGAACAATTGTTTGAGAAGTTTGGCCGGGATAATTATTATGACATTGCTGTAGAGCTGGAGCGAGTGGTGGAGGAAAAACTCGCTTACAAAGGCATTTATGCCAATGTGGACTTTTACTCGGGTCTGGTTTATCGGAAGTTGGGGATTCCTACGGATTTGTTTACGCCAATCTTCGCGATTTCCCGGGTGGCAGGATGGTTGGCTCATTGGAAAGAGCAATTAGGGGAAAACCGGATTTACCGTCCCACCCAAATTTATACCGGAACTCATAACGCGCCTTATATTCCGATCGCCGAACGTTAACGTTAACGCGACGGAATTAGGTTGAGTCTCGGCTGGAGGAACCCCTACCCCTGAGTTAAGAATGGGAATCATCCATCTAGCCGCGATCGCCACCATTGCCCTTAGATTCTCATAATCTGAGGGTTTTTTGTTGCCTAACTCTCCCCTTCCCTCCCTCTGATCAGGCCCTCTCCTCAAAGCATCGGGTGAATAATCCAAATTTTTTATTGCTGTAGGGGGGGAATTAACCTCTTTTTCCCCCTTGCCTTGTAGGGAAGGGGGCTGGGGGGTTAGGTCTCTTGGAAAAATTGAGATGCTCCCTAAAGACTGAAACTCAAGCCTCTCGCAGAGTTCTGGCGTCCATCGAGCGTTATACTGTTATTGCATTTAACCGAGTCGTAAGAAATCTTCACACTCTCAATAGGAAGCATGAACCCAGGTATAGACCTACAAGGAAGTTTTATAAAAGCGCTCGCAGATTTGGGCCTTCCAGCGGGAGCAGCAAAAGCCATCTGGATGCCAATTCCTATGGTGCTCATGCTCGTTGTCGCAACAATTGGCGTACTTGTCACCGTCTGGCTAGAGCGAAAAATTTCTGCTGCGGTCCAACAGCGCATTGGCCCAGAATACATCGGCCCCTTGGGGATTTTAGCTCCCGCCGCCGATGGTCTCAAACTCTTGTTCAAAGAAGATATCCTGCCAGCGAAAGCTGACCCCATCCTCTTTACCCTCGGGCCGGTCCTGGTGGTAGTCCCCGTGTTCGCCTCCTTCCTGATCGTCCCCTTCGGACAAAATCTCATCATTAGCGATGTGGGGGTAGCCATCTTTTTATGGATTTCCCTTTCCAGCATTCAGCCGATCGGCTTGCTGATGGCAGGGTATGCCTCCAATAACAAATACTCTCTAATCGGTGGATTGCGGGCAGCAGCCCAGTCCATCAGTTATGAAATTCCCCTCGCCCTGAGTGTGCTGGCGGTGGTGATGATGTCCAACAGCCTGAGCACCCTGGACATTGTGGAACAGCAATCCAGCTATGGCATCCTCAGTTGGAATGTCTGGCGTCAACCCCTAGGCTTTATCATCTTCTGGATTGCGGCCCTGGCGGAATGCGAACGCTTACCCTTTGACCTCCCAGAAGCTGAAGAAGAAATCGTCGCCGGATATCAAACCGAATATTCGGGCATGAAATTCGCCCTGTTCTACTTGGGTTCCTACGTCAACCTCGTCCTCTCCGCACTCCTAATCGCCGTGCTCTATCTGGGGGGCTGGGAATCTCCGATCCCCGTAGAACTTCTGGGAAGCTGGCTGGGTGTCAGTGAAACCACCCCTTGGTTGCAAGTGATTACCGCAACCCTCGGCATCACCATGACCCTGCTCAAAGCTTACTTCTTTGTGTTCCTGGCCATTCTGATGCGCTGGACCTTACCCCGCGTTCGGATCGACCAACTCCTCGATTTAGGCTGGAAATTCCTGCTGCCCGTGTCTCTGGTCAATCTGCTCTTAACTGCTGCCTTAAAGTTGGCATTTCCCTTTGCCTTTGGTGGGTAAAGCGGGTTTCCTTTCGTTCAAAAACTGCCCAGTTATTGCGCGATCGCTTAATTTCATCTTGACTTCAGGTCACCACTCCCTATCACCTAGCAGTCATCGCCGAGAACACTATGCTCAAATTCCTCAACCAAGTTAGCAACTACGCCAAAGAAACCGTTCAAGCGGCCAAATATATCGGTCAAGGACTCTCCGTGACCTTTGACCATATGCGCCGTCGTCCGGTTACGGTGCAATATCCCTACGAAAAACTGATTCCTTCTGAACGCTATCGGGGTCGGATTCACTTTGAATTTGATAAGTGCATTTCCTGCGAAGTGTGCGTCCGCGTTTGTCCGATTAACCTGCCCGTGGTGGATTGGGAATTCAACAAAGAAACCAAAAAGAAACAACTCAAACACTACAGTATTGACTTCGGCGTTTGTATTTTCTGCGCCAACTGTGTAGAATACTGTCCGACCAATTGTCTCTCTGCGACGGAAGAATACGAACTTTCCACTTATGATCGCCACGAATTGAATTTTGATAACGTGGCAATGGGACGCTTACCTTACAAGGTCACTGACGATCCAATGGTGACCCCCCTGCGAGAACTCGCTTATCTACCCAAAGGCGTGATCTCTCCCCATGATTTGCCCCCGAACTCTCGTCGTGCGGGTCTACGTCCCGAAGAAATTCGAGAACAAATGGAACAAGAACAATCCACAGAAAAATAGGGGAAATTTGTCAAAAAATCCTAGGGGATAGTTTCACTTAAAATGAAGAATGGTCCAAACCAATGACCCCAGACAAATGACCCCCGACAAAGCACAAAGGACAAAGAACAAAGGACAAATACAGTGAATTTAGCGGAAGGCGTTCAGATAGTTTCGTTTGGCCTGCTGGCCGTGATGATGATAGGAGCAGCCTTGGGTGTCGTCCTCCTGTCTCAGGTCGTTTATTCGGCCTTTCTATTAGGCGGTGTGTTTATCAGCATGGCCGGTTTGTATCTGTTGCTCAATGCTGATTTTGTAGCAGCGGCCCAGATTTTGATTTATGTCGGTGCCGTTAACGTTCTGATTTTGTTTGCCATCATGCTGGTCAACAAACAGGAGGATTTTACAAACCTTCCCAATTACTGGATCCGGCGGGGAGCAACCGCCCTCGTCGCCTTGGGATTATTCGCGCTGTTAAGCACGATGGTCCTCTCAACTCCTTGGGCCGTGACACCGACTGCGGCAACTGCAGAAAATACGGTTGTGCAGATTGGAGAACATTTATTCAGCGATTTTTTACTGCCGTTTGAATTAGCTTCTGTACTGTTGTTGATGGCAATGGTCGGCGCAATTATTTTGGCCCGTCGGGAGTTGATTCCGCCAGAGCGAAAAGCTCAAATCGATTCAGCGGAACTGGATTTGAAACTGCCGGAACGTCCCCGCACACCTGTCCCGGCTCTCCGGGGAAATCGGGTGGAAACCCAAGAATGAACGGGGTAAAAGGACATCCAAGGTTTTGAACTTTTACCGTTTTAAGGGGTGAATTTCATCACCCCTTAATCATTCAAACCCTACTAAGATACTGATGAGGATTAATGGAACTGCAACTCGAATACTTTTTAGTTTTGGCAGCGGCCTTGTTCTGCATTGGCATTTATGGCTTGATTACCAGTCGCAACGCTGTCCGGGTGTTGATGTCGATTGAGCTATTGTTAAATGCCGTGAATTTGAATTTAATCGCCTTTTCTAATTTCCTGGACTCCGCTACAATTAAGGGTCAGGTTTTTGGCGTGTTTGTGATTACTGTGGCAGCGGCGGAAGCGGCAGTGGGTTTGGCGATCGTCCTGGCTATCTATCGGAACCGGGATACGGTGGATATGGAACAGTTCAATCTCCTGAAATGGTAAGAAGAGTCTGCGTCGCGAGGCTATGACTCTATATAAACCGGGTTTTTTAAAAGAGACCCGGTTTCTAATTTTTGGGTGAGTCTGTTTGGGACGGCCATTCAGTTTCGGTGGAATGGTGCAATCAGCATCCTCAACGAGGATATTTTGAGGAGATTTAGAGGTTAGGGGTTCCGACAACAAGAGTCAGGAAGAGATCACCTGAATGGGGGATAAATCGATCGCTCCAGGGTGATAAACCGTAGGAATTCGTACAATAGCTCATGGGCTGACTGGATAAACTGATGAATGCCCAGAAAAAAATAAAACGGTTAGGGGGTTAGTCTCAAGTGCAGCTAAAAAATGCAATTATTGCTCATAAAGCCGGAGATGACCTATCTCGACGGTGGGCCGATCGATGCGCTCGGGAGTTGGAAAATCGCGGGTGTCATGTTTTAGTGGGACCCAGTGGGTCTAAGGATAATCCCTATCCCGTTTTTTTGGCTTCCTCGACCAGTCCAATTGATTTGGCGGTGGTGTTTGGGGGGGATGGGACGGCCCTAGCAGCGGCTCGACAACTGGCTCCGGAGGGAATTCCGATGTTGGCAGTCAATGTGGGCGGGCATCTGGGGTTTATTACGGAACATTTTGAGGAGTTTAAAGATACGGAACGAGTGTGGGATCGTTTGTTCGAGGACCGCTATGCGATTCAACGCCGGATGATGCTCCAAGGACGGGTTTATGAGGGGCATCATACGAATATGAAACCGGCGAGCGATCGCTTTTTGGCGTTAAATGAAATGTGTGTTAAACCGGCAGCAGCAGACCGGATGATCACCTCAATTCTGGAAATGGAAATTGATGGGGAAGTGGTGGATCAGTATCAGGGAGATGGTCTGATTGTGGCAACCCCTACGGGTTCAACCTGCTATACGGTTTCAGCGAATGGTCCGATTATGCATGATGGGATGGAGGCGATCGCCGTGACTCCCATTTGTCCCCTAAGTTTGTCCAGTCGTCCGATAGTGTTACCCCCAGGAGCGGTGGTCAGTATTTGGCCTTTAGCAGACCCGGATTTAAGTACGAAGTTATGGATGGATGGGGTAATGGCTACTTCAATTTGGCCGGGACATCGGGTGGATGTCCGAATGGCAGATTGTCGGGCTAAGTTTATTATTTTACAGGAAAATTATTCCTATTATCAGACCTTGCGGGAAAAGTTACAATGGGCAGGGGCGAGAATTAAATATAATAATAATCACCGCCATTAAAGGATTAAAGGATGCAAAAAACTAGGCGATCGCCTCAATAACCCTGGGAATGTAGGGGGTTTTTCAAGAGGCGATCGCCTAGGTTTTTGAATAATCCAGATTCAGTTTTTCCCAAAGTTTGGACCGCCCGGAACTCTCAACCCAGAATCCTCAAAATGACTCGGGTTTATTACTCCGGCGGGTTCTACAGCTTTCCAGCAAAATTTAGGGCCGAACTTGCAACGTTAAGGATGAAGCATAACCCCAAATTTCCATTCCCTCTAAGTGGGAGTCACCGTACCCAATTTATTGATCGTGCTTTTGACGCGCTTTGGCCGATGTAGAGGAGACTCCCCACTGGGGCGATCGCATTCGGTGATGGTCCTTTTTGGCTCACAATCCGGAAACCCTTGTTAAATCTAGCACTGAGCATTTCATCCCCCTAATTTTTCCGCTCCTTTGGCGATCGCCTCGGACAACGGTGAGCAGACGAGTTCGGGGTGGCATCCGCTAGGGTCACTACAGACTGGAGGCACCTCATAATCACATAAAATTAAGGGTTGAGATTTAATTTGTACCGCCGCTATTAGGGTGGCAGATAAACCCATGATGCTAATCCAAAACAGCCGTTTCATAAACAGTTCACTCCATCGCAGATGACTCCCTGTTTATTCGGGTGCTGTAGTGCGATTTCCGAAGGAAGCGATCGCCTTGATTTCAACAATCTACTCAGACTGTCTTCACCCTGGATCCAAACCGGGCTGTGCCAAAAAAACTGGATTCTGTATTTTAAGCTACAGCACCTCTTGGCAAGGTTAATTATATTCAATTTTTAAGATACTTAATAGAATTAGATAGGCCAGTAGGTCTTTTTAGTAAAGGGATATAAAACGCAATCCCGCCAGACTTGTGCTGGCGGGATTGTTGTTTTTGGCCGGGGAGGGTTAAATTCAGGAACCCAGTTTTTCCAGAAGTCCTGGATTCCGAGAGGCTTTGTTCTGGACTCTAACAGAATTTTGGCTCATTTTCTGTAAAAAAGGAACCCCTGCATGGAGAAAGTGAGTGAGGCGTAGCAAAATCTCGTTAACCCTATTCTTTCCGGGGTGAAACAGGAGCGCTCGCTTATTTTCTAGCACCCACTCCGAGTCTGTTAGATCCCAAGGACTCCGAGGTGCTCTTTAGGGAGTCTCAATCTTGCTGACAAGACCATTAATTCGTAGGAGCATCTTGCTTCCTATTGCTCATCGGTTGCCAGATCCTCCCCCGGATCAAAAGAGGGTCCAATTCCGACAAGACTCGCTCTATCATAGCGGGTAGGCCCAACCCCGAATCTTCAGACAAGTGTTATAACAAAAGGTAGATTAATTTTTCCAATTGGGGAACTTTTCGCAGATAAATTGTATCAATGGTTAGCTGCTAACTGGGAATCCTGTCAAAGTGAAAGGGTGCAGATCCCATCAGGAGGTCTTTACAGGTAGATAATAGAATGTAGGGCATCAATAGATTCTATTATCTGAAGGGGAATCCGCCGGAACAGCAGGACCAAGGGAGATTTAAATCTCAGGGGTCCGATCACAATGGAACCCACCCCTGCACCTTGAGGGCAGCCGATGAATAATCGGCTCCCTGACGAGGGTAATGTAGAGTTTAGAGTTGTCGAGTAGCAATGGGTATGTTTTTTTCTATATTTTCCCATCCCCTCAATGAATACAGACCCCCATACTATGATTGAGATATTCGGAGATTTCATTCCAAATCCGCCTCTTGGCACCGAGTATTTAATTCTGGGATTCTCCCCGAGTTCGGCTTCTATTAAAAAGCGATGGCGCAATAATGGCTTATCAGCGGACTTTGTAGCCAATTACTTATCCACATTTTTTGGAGAAAATGGAAACCCGGAGAATCCCTGTCATAAAAAAGCAGAAAGCTCTGAGAGCGTGAACTACATCGCCAATGAATTATTAGAAAACGCTATGAAATTTAGTGATTCTACATTGCCTCATCCCACCACCCTTCAAATTCATTTATATGAAGATTCGATTATTTTAATAACCAAGAATGGTATAAATGGACAACAGGCGGCTACTTTGCGGGCCTTCATTGAACGATTAAGTGTCGGCGACCCTGAACAGTTGTATCTGGAACAGTTGGAGAAGAATGCAGAGGCCGACGAGCGGAGCAATTCAAACTTGGGTTATTTAACGATTCTCAATGATTATCAAGGAAAAATCGGGTGGCAATTTGAGAGCTTTACGGATGAATCTCAAGGCATCTCTTTGACCACGATGGTGAAATTATTTTTATAGCTATAAATTATTAGGTAAAAGCCTCGTAGTTTCCTTTGGAAAGAGAGGAGCAAGGTGAGGTGGAGTCATGGGAGCGGCTTGATTTGATTTGATGTACTTAAAACATAAAAACCCGGATCTAAACAACCGGGTTTTTATGTTTTGAGGGAGTCAGGCGGGGATTGCCAAGAACTTCGTTACAACTTAATTGAGTTGACAGAACTTGCGATCGCGGTCCGACTCCGGTTCTTGCCAAGAATAGGCAAAGTGACTGACGGAGTTAATCCGGGAAGAATAGCGCCGTAAGGCATACATTTGGTCTTCTAAAGGCGGTCGATTGGTGACTGCAACGCCCCAATCGCCAGCTAAAGCCGGGATGACCTGGGTGCCTTCAGGAGCCATGCTTAAAACCCGCTCAACTTCTTCCATAATACAATCAGGTTTTTGGCAATTGGCATAAGACATTGGATGCCATTCCATCTCTGGCAAAAAGCGATCCCAAGCTTGTAACCTCGAATCAAATCCCCCTTGACCGACAGGACGGTTACCCCCGGGGAAAAATACCGCACCGGAAGGGATTCCTTGAGGTCGAACTTGATCGACGGCCAGGTGGACAAAATCAATAATTCCTTGCACGGCATGAGCCACAGTGAGATACCAGAGTTGCCATTGCAGGAGGGGCAGACGTTCCCCAGGGGTTCCCATCGTTTTAGCGCCAGGGGGGATATTCCGCCCTTGCCACATGGGTTCTGCCTCATTGGGATAGAGTGCATCGACCGCAGCAATATCGTTAGCGGTAATGGAGCCTTGGGTAACGTAGCGCCGGATTAATTCCTGACCTTTCTGGTTGAGACCCCGTTGCACGAGGGTTTGCTGGGATGCTTCACTGTAGATCCAGAGGTCCGATGGCTTCGTGACGACAGAAGCAGGGCCGACGCCGCGTAGATAGCGGACATAATCGAATAACATCCCGTCCGGTTTGCGCTTGAGGATTTCCCGGATCACCCCTGCATAGTCTTGACGCGCTTGAGGACTGTAGGGGTCGATAAAGGCATGATTGGCATGACTTTGACCGACCTGTTCATGCAAGCTGGGGTCCTGCATGACAGTGAGGGTGGTGTGCCCTTGCCCATTCCGGGCGAGCGCCCCTTGGCGGTCCGGCAGTTCGCTGTAGCTATAGCCAAAGTTGATGGTGAACAACCAGGCATAGACCTTGAGGCCGCGTTCTTGGCCTTTTTTGATACCTTCAGCTAGGAGATCGGCATTTTCATAGCCAGGGACCCGGACGACGGAAGGCCAAGGGGTGTTATTTTCGGCCTGGGGTAAGAGGGCTTGGCCGTCATAAAAGGCTTCGAGATAGACTTGGTTGTAGCCCTTGTTAACGATTCTATCCATTAGAGCGTCTAAGGCTCCGGGTTGGAGATCGCAGGGATACAGGCGTAACCAGAGGGCTTGATTTTGGGGCCAAGTTTGCTGGCGACATTCTTGTAAGCGTTCAGCTTCTTTGACCAGAAAGGCTTGATAGCGATCGCGAGCAGCCTGATCACCGTCCAGGGTGGCTTGACGCAGTTGTTCTTTTTCGGCGATATCTGCTGGAGAAGCCAGACAGGACCCTTGAACTTGGGACTGGGCCGGTTGGATCAAGAATGTGGGACTCACGATCGCGGTGAGAAGCGTTGCCAGGAAACCGCGATAAAAATGCTGCCAGTCAAGCGTCATCGCTGTTTTAGGTTTAAAAATTTTTTTGAGACGATTAGACATCAGGTACCCGTACAGAATCCACGCAGAAGTTTCTCAGCACTGTTCAGTTCTATCTTAGTTTTTCAGCATGATTGCCAGCCTTTGATTAGATTGGAGTTGGCAACGACCTCTAAGCGCCAAGCCTTCCACATCATAGATTTACCCCTCAACAGGGGGGACTAATAGATTGACTTATTTTTTTGGGCGAGGGCAATGTTGCGATCGCCCAAAAAAGACCCGCACAAGAGGATCTCACTCTAAACTGAGCAACCCCTACCCGGATGGGAAATAGGTGGGTTAAGTTCCTCGACTCAGAGCCGATTCTACCTGTTTTAACTCCTGTTCAAGACGGTCTTTCAACTTTTTGGGGACCGGACGGTTGGGATAGGAATTATAATGTCCAGCTAACCCATTTAATGCGGTTTGCATGGTGGTAAATGAGGCCAGCTTCGCCACGGACTCATCCCGACGATAGCGGGCAAAAAATTCGTTGATTCTTAGACGAGCATCGGCCTGGGCAGAGGATTTCTCGGGGGAATCTTCCGGCAGTTCGATCGCGGTTCTCATACTATTAACCAATGACAAGGTATCTTGGCGATAATCGCCGGTGAGCAGTCCATTACCTGAACAGCCCACCAAGGCGATCGTCATCACCAAAACTAGGGCCAGGAGGCGGGACCAATATTGTTTTAGGGAGATCATACAAACCAATCGTGCTATCAAAATTAACGTCTATCGTATCTTGAATCGTATCTTGAATTGAGGAGTGGCGATCCCATCTAGGATTAGAATTTTTTGGGGCATTCATCAACTCAACCCCGGTCATAAGGCTCCACCCTGGGTGCGATCGCCAGCCAGAACAGTCCCCTCAATTCTTCTGGCTTCATCCTTCCCACCCGTAAGCGTTTGAGAAAGTTGTCCTCGATTGTAACAGATTGTTAAGAACAGTCCTCACCGGACTCTTCATGACCGGGGAACGAAAATGGGGAGCAGATGGCAAAGACAATGCCCTGAACACTCGGTCAAACGTTGCCTGACAGATTAAGCGTTACAATAGAACCATTCACTGAACGTGGCTCGCCCAAATCCACCAGACATTGCCAGAGTTCCAATCAAAGGGTGATCTGCGATGGCAGAATTTTTAGTACCCTGGGTTACAGGGGAATAGAAAATACCTGTAGAGTCGAAGCGACAAGGATGCCGGTAACGGAATCGAGTCCACAGGCTATGAAGCAGGAACTCCGGCCCAGAAATCCGGAGAATCTCCCTCTCCATTGCATGGCAGTGGGAAGGAGAGCAGTCAAATGATTAAACAGAAATAACGAATCAAAGGGTCAATGAATATGGCACAAGAGCCTGTTTCTCCAGTGGTGCTAGTCATTTTAGATGGTTGGGGAGTCAGCGAATTAACCACAGGAAATGCTATTGCTGCTGCCAAAACACCCGTGATGGACAGCCTGCGGGCCGCCTATCCGAATACCACAATTCGCACATCCGGGAAAGCAGTGGGGCTGCCGGAAGGTCAAATGGGCAATTCCGAAGTCGGTCACATGAATATCGGTGCTGGTCGAATTGTCAAACAAGAACTCCTGCGGATCACCGATGCAGTAGAAGATGGCTCCATCTTAAGTAACCCGGCACTGGTTAAAGTTTGCCTAGAGATTAAAGCCAGAGGCGGAAAACTCCACCTCATGGGGCTTTGCTCCGAGGGAGGGGTCCACTCCCACCAAAATCATTTAGTTGGACTACTCAACCTCGCCAAAGCCCAAGGCTTGAGCGACGTTTGTATTCACGCCATCACCGATGGGCGGGATACCTCTCCCAGAGACGGAGCAGAAGCCCTGAGAAAAATAGAAGCAGCAGCCCAGGAAGTTGGCGTGGGTCGCATCGTTACCCTCAGCGGTCGATATTATGCAATGGATCGAGATAACCGCTGGAATCGGGTAGAAATGGCCTATAAAGTCATGACCACCGATGGACCCGGTGATGGTCGGTCGGTTATCGAACATTTACAAGCGTCTTACCTCCAGGACCTCACCGATGAATTTGTCCTGCCGGTTCGGATTGCACCAGGAGCCGTAGAATCCGGAGATGGGGTGATCTTCTTTAACTTCCGTCCCGATCGCTCCAGACAACTCACCAGCGCCTTTGTAGACCCCAATTTTCAAGGATTTGAGCGGGATCAAATTGAACCGCTCTCCTTTGCCACCTTTACTCAGTACGATTCAGAACTCCCCGTGTTGGTCGCCTTTGAACCCCAAAACCTCAGCAATATTTTCGGAGAAGTCGTCTCCAATCACGGGTTGCGGCAGTTGAGAGCAGCAGAAACCGAAAAGTATGCTCATGTCACCTATTTCTTTAACGGGGGGTTAGAGGAACCCTTCGAGGGGGAGGACCGGGAATTAGTCCAGTCCCCGATGGTGGCAACCTACGACAAAGCGCCGGAAATGTCTGCCGAAGCGGTCACCGATGTGGTGGTTGCCGCCGTGAAAAAAGGGATTTATTCCCTAGTGGTAGTGAACTATGCCAACCCCGATATGGTCGGTCATTCGGGAAATATCGACGCCACCATTACCGCAGTCCAAACCGTAGACCGATGTTTGGGGCGCTTGCTGGATGCGATCGGTCGAGCCGGAGGCACTACCTTAATCATCGCCGATCACGGCAATGCCGAATATATGATCGATGAACAAGGCAACCCTTGGACTGCTCACACCACCAATCCAGTCCCCTTAATTCTCGTGGAAGGAGAAGGGCGGAAAATTCCGGGTCATGGGACCGAAGTCAAACTGCGGACTGATGCCTGTTTAGCCGATATCGCTCCCACTCTCCTGGAAATCTTACAACTCCCGCAACCGGAGGAAATGACTGGACGTTCTGCCATTGAATCTCCCGCTTTCAACCTTCAGTCCTCTCGCGAACCCCTGCGAATTCCCGTCTAGGACGCTCAGGATCATCCACGGCGGTTTGTTCAAAGTCATTTTTTAATTAAATTGACAAATGACCTTGAACAAATCAGAGTAGATAAACAAGCATTCAATTTCAACGATTTACCCAGGTATCGCTGCACCATGAATATCTCAACTCTCGTCCAACTCATTTGGTTATTTTCTGCGATCAGTTTAATTATTTTAGTCCTACTCCATAGCCCGAAAGGAGATGGAATTGGCGGGATTGGAGGACAAGCCCAACTGTTTACCAGTGCTAAAAGTGCAGAAACCACTCTCAATCGCATCACTTGGGCATTGACGATTATTTTTATGGGCCTAACGGTCATTTTAAGTGCCGGATGGCTTCCTCGTTAAAACCCGATCGCCCCTTGCACAATTCACTCCAATTTAACCCGGTTTCCCCTCAGAAGCCGGGTAATTTTTCACCGATTTTCCACCAGACTACAGTCATAAGCTTTCTTAGTTTGTAGTAACGACTTCAGTCGTTATCCCCTCCATGTTCGTAGTAACGACTTCAGTCGTTATCCCCTCCATGTTCGTAGTAACGACTTCAGTCGTTATCCCCTCCATGTTCGTAGT
>JAMXFF010000009.1:86775-159728 GCA_025370845.1 Laspinema palackyanum D2a
AACGACTTCAGTCGTTATCCCCCACCCCAACATTCCTACCTCATAACAACATCTTTCCCCGGTTGTTCCTCCTCATCCCATTCATGAAATTCTTTAAATCGAGTCTAGGCAATGCTCAGAACCTAACAGCACCGATCGCCATTGGACGTGCGGTGCTCAAATTAGCCATTCCGGCGATCGCCCAACTACTGCTACAAGCCTTGGTGTTTCTCGCCGATCGCGCCATGTTGGGTCACTACAGCAGCACCGCCTTAGCCTCCATGCGAATTAGTGGTCCCCTGCATTGGTGTCTCTATAGCACCCTTTCGGCCTTTTCCGTCGGCACGATCGCCCTCGTTGGACGCGCCGTGGGAGCCCAAGATAAATCCCTCAGTAACGCCACCCTGCGCGCCAGTCTGGTGCTGGCATTCGGGACGGGACTGGCGATCGCCCTCGGCAGCATCCTCGGTTTAAATCCCCTCCTGGCATCTCTTCCCTTCGGAACCCCTCAAGTCCAACAATCTGCCAGAGATTACCTCCAGATTATCTTCCTGGGAATGCCTCTGCAATTGCTTTCAATTGTTGCTGCTGCCGCATTGCAAGCATCCGGGAATACTCAAATCCCGTTGTTTGTGGGACTCGTTGCCAATGGGGTCAATATTTTCCTCAACTACTGTCTAATTTTCGGCAATTGGGGCGCACCCACCCTAGGAATAGCCGGTGCAGCGATCGCCAGTGTGACAGCAATGGCAATTAACACTGTGATTTTGGGGATCATTTTGTATCGAGGGACTGCGCGCTTGAGCTTACGCGATCGCGGAGGGGAACTGCAAGCCTTGCGGCGATTATTCCGCGTCTCAGTGCCAACTTTCAACGAACGCCTGTTTCGGAGTTTAGGGTATTTGGGGTTTAGTGCAGCGATCGCCACCTTGGGGACCGAGGCAATGGCAGCTTATGAGATTACCTTGGGAATTGAGGAAATCTGCTACTACATTGCCGAAGGATTTGGCATTGCCACAGCGGCGATCGTCGCCCAACAATTAGGGGCAAATCGACCGGATCAAGCCACCACCAGCAGCATTATTGCCACCGGATTAGCCTTGTGCTGTTTGAGTCTGGGTAGTCTGTTATTTTTGGGAATTCCCGAGGTATTGTTAGGGATTTTTTCCAAAGATAGGGAGATTATTGCGGCTGCTGTGCCTTGTTTATATATCGCTGCAGTGGCGCAACCGTTTATGGCAATGAGTATGGCCATCGAGCAAGCACTCCGAGGTGCTGGAAATACGAAAACGGCCTTTTATGTCTCGGCGATCGGCTGGTTTGGGGTCCGATTGTTGGCGACTTATCTGTTTGCGTTTGTGTTGAATTGGGGATTAGTTGGGGTGTGGATCGGTTCTACCTGTGATTGGATGATCCGGGCGATGATCCTGGCGATCGTGTTTTGGCGCGGCAACTGGCGTGAGGTGACAGTGTAGGGGAAGCACCCTTGGCGATCGCCGCGATCGATTTCTGGTCTTCAAAGCAGGTAACCCGAGGCGGCATAATAGAAATGAGCCTCTGCTCGTCCACCTTCAGTGCTTTGAGCGCAGCTTTTATGGATAGATCCTCGATAGAACCGTTACTGGAAGACCTGAAAAACCCAACGGAGAGAGTCCGCGAGCGCGCCACTCAAGAGCTTTGGCGAATCTGGTTCCACCAAAAAGGCATCTATGGGTTGGACTTTCTCCAGCGAGCTCAAGTGCTGCTCGATCGCGGCAGTTTGAAAGAGGCAGAGGCGGTGCTAACGGAACTGATTGAAGATCAGCCGGATTTTGCCGAAGCTTGGAATCGACGGGCGGTTTTGTATTACAGTATGGGCGATTATTACAAAGCGATAGAGGACTGCCGCGTGGCGATCGGACTCAATCCGGTTCATTTTGGAGCGCTACATGGACTGGGATTATGTTATGCCACCCTAGGAAAGTACCGAGAAGCGATTCAGGCATTCCAACAAGCCCTCGCTATTCAGCCTTTTGCCCTGATTAATCAACGTTTAATTTTAGAATGCACCGCTCGATTGAGCTAGGGTCAAGTGTCAATTGATAATTGTCAATTGATAATTGATAATTGATAAAGAGCCATTGTCAATTGATAATGGAACCCGGAACTCTAAAAAAAAACTACACGAACCTCGTGTAGTTTGAACCCAAATATCTCACTAAATTGTTAATTTAAGAAGGAATTTAAAGTTGAATTGATGAGGGAATTTAATGTTTGAATCGAGAGATAAAGAGAGTCAGGGTTTAAATTTTGAGTAGTTTTTAGAAAGCATCAGGGGAGCAAAGGTCCAGGGTTCGGGTGATTACTCGGTGACTTTAATCCATCCTCGGCGCACGGCGTGCTGTAGACGGTCGATCGCCGCATAGTCTTCAGAATTGAGGGTATCTTCTACAAGGGCAGCCATCAAACCTTCCCGTTGATTGACCGTTAGGGAACCGGCATTCCAGGCTTGACCGAAGACTTCAGCAATCAGGGAGGTGGAGTAAAGGGTAGGTACTTGCATGGCGAGGTGTGGTTGAACTCTACCCTTTTAATATCGCCTGAAATTCAAGCTTTTACAGCGATCGCAAGGGTGGGTAGCTCGTGATAATCGTCAAAAGGGGCGGTGATTTAAAGCCCAGGGCAACAGCGGATCGGATCAGAGGTCGGTTGTGATCTGCATCACGGGAAATCGGGAAAGCAGCCCCCGAATCAGACCCCGTTATCATCCCCCAGAGGCCAAACAGCGGGAAACGCTTTAAATTCTCAAGGGAGTCAATTCTCGGAAAAGATCGGGATAGACTGACTGTTCTGGCGTATTGCTAATCCAGACGAGAATGCCACCGAACCTGGAGAATCGCGATCGCCCGGGAGAATCACTGGATTTTTTCGGGCGATCGCAATCCCGACTGGGGAACCGTAAGCAACCCCTGGAACTGCTGCCCAGTCGGTTCGGTCAGCGTCTCGAAGCTCTCAGAATTTAGAGTAGATCCCGGGATGATAGAATTCCCAATCTACGCTAACGTTATTAAGATCGTTGATGCAACGCGGGGTATCCAGCGGGATTAGATAGACATGAAATTGATGCGCTTAGTATTCCGAATTTTCCAGCCCAGACAACCGATGCGCCGAAACGGTGCGACAGGCAATTTATCAACAGACCTGTGGTCCCTCTATCGGCGCATCGTCCGGACTTTTTTCACGGGAAATCCACTCAAAATCCAGTTTGCAGTCTGGGGTTGTTTACTGTTGTTATTGCTCAACGTTCCACCGGGGACCGCGCAGTATCCGCGCCCGGTGATGCCCCCTGCGGTTGCGCCCCCCACTGCAGTCCCTGCACCCATCAACAACCCTGGAGTTGAGCGGAATTCCCCTGAAATGACCCAACTCCAATTTCCACTGCAAGGCGATGATCGAGTTCAAAAACTCGTCAGCGTCGGCCATCAGCACGAATTTCGCGGGGTTTGGGTGGCATCGGTGGCTAACATTGATTGGCCCTCGGCCAGCAATCTGTCCGTAGACCAGCAAAAAGCGGAACTGGTGGACATTTTGGACCAGATGCAATCTTTAAATTTGAATGCTTTGGTCCTGCAAATTCGCCCGAATGGAGACGCCTTTTATGCGTCGCAAATTGAACCTTGGAGTGGATGGCTGACGGGAACTCAGGGACAAGCGCCCCAACCTTTTTATGACCCCTTGGAGTTTGCGATCGCCGAAAGTCACAAGCGCAATATCGAGCTTCATGCTTGGTTTAATCCCTACCGCGCTAAAATGCCGGGAGAAAAATATGGCCTAACTCCCAACCATATAGCCTCCATGTTTCCCCAATATGCCTATCAATATGGGGATTTACTGTGGATGGACCCCGGGGCTAAAGAGGTCCAAGACCGGGCTTATAACGTGATTATGGATGTGGTCCGGCGCTATGATGTCGATGGCATTCATATTGATGACTATTTCTATCCCTATCCACAAGAAGGGGTGCGCTTCCCTGATAACGCGACTTATGCCGCCTATCAAAGCAGTGGCGGAAACCTGGGACTCTCCGATTGGCGCAGAAAAAACGTCAATGATGCGATCGAACGGATTTGGAACGGCGTCAAAACCGAAAAACCCTACGTTAAATTTGGGATTAGCCCCTTTGGAATTTATCGTCCTGGAAAAGTCCAGGGAATTGTTGGGTTTGACCAATTTGATGGACTCTATGCCGACGTTAAAAAATGGTTAGATGAAGGGTGGCTTGATTATCTAGCCCCTCAACTCTATTGGCGGATCGACCCTCCCCAACAAAGCTATCCGGTTTTATTAAACTGGTGGAGTCAAAATAATCCCCTGCGTCGTCATATTTATGCCGGAAACTATCTGAGCAAACTCGATGGCAGTGGTTGGCCGATTTCCGAGTTTGAAAGACAGGTGGAAATTTCTCGCCAAGCGGTGGATCAACTGTCCCTGGGTAATATTTTCTTTAGCATGAAAGTGTTTAAGGAAAATTGGTTAGGAATCAACGAGCGGTTTAGAGCAGCAGTCTATCCGTCTCAGGCACTGCCTCCGACGATGCCTTGGTTAGATGCAGTTCCACCGGCAGTTCCCACAGGTGTTCGTGCCAGTGAGAATGCGATCGCCTGGAATTCCGGCAATAATGACATTCGCTACTGGACCGTTTATCGTCGCAACGGCAACCAATGGCAACTGGTCAAAGTTCTCAATTCCGGTACCAATTCCATCACCGGATTGCAACCGGGAAGTTATGCCGTTTGTAGTGTAGACCGCATGGCAAATGAAAGCCCCGGCGTTGTCGTTTCTTTATAACTTTAAATCGGATTAAATTAGCCCCCCACCCTCAAATGCGAGGCTAATCGTTCGTAGTAACGACTTCAGTCGTTAAAAAAAAGCCCGCTCAGGTGGGCTTTTTTTATTTTTCGTAGTAACGACTTCAGTCGTTTCTTCCATCCCGCTGTAAAATTATGCAGTAAAATTGTTATATTAAATCAAAGAATACCCCATTGAATGGGAGTGTTTCGAGGTAAAATAATGGTCCAAAAGTTTTATACCTTAACCGATGAAGAACTGATGCAAGTCAGTTCACAAAACCCTGAATTGAGATTTGAACGGAATGCAGATGGAACGTTAGAGACTATGCCACCCACTGGAGGAATTTCTAGTAATCGAGAACTAAAAGCAGGTGCCTATCTATTGTATTGGGTAGAACAGCACGATTTGGGGGAAGTCTTTAGTTCAAGTTGTGGGTTTAAATTAGCCAATGGTGCAGTGCGATCGCCTGATGCTGCCTTTGTGGCGAAAGGACGTTTACCCGCAGGATGGGATCAAGGAACCGATGAATTTTTAAATCTCCCTCCCGATTTTGTCATAGAAATTCGCTCCAAAACGGACGGACTAGAAAAACTCCAGGATAAAATGCAAGAATATATTGAAAATGGAGTGCAGTTGGGATGGTTAATCGATCGCCAAAATCAGCAGGGATTCGTTTATCGTGCTGACGGGTCCATCACCCAATATCCCGCAACCGCAATCTTAAATGGTGAAAATATTGTCCCGGGTTTCACCTTAGCACTCAAATCCCTGCTTTAAGGCTGGGGTAAATTAGACCTCTTTATTCTAATGTCCTCACCGTCAAAACTTGAGGCGGGACTGAATCCGGAGGATAGAGAAAATCAACCTGGACCGATCGCACCTCATTCGGGGCTAAATTTAAGGTTACTAATGGATCGAGAATCTGTCCCCGACGATGCCATAAATGTAGATAACGGGTGATGTTTTCTCCGTTATCATCGGTGTAACGTAAGCGGACCGTTGAGCGGAAAAAGGGATAATCCCACGGGGGTTGACGAAAGATTAATCCGCCTTTGGATAAGCGTTCCTCTTTCATCGGAGTTTCTAAGGTAACTGCCACCTGTTGCGGGCGATCGCTCTCGTTTCGCAGGGGTAGGGTCAAATCATAATGCACGCCATAATTCGCATGGGATTCATAGGCTGTATCGGGATAGCGAACTAATAGCTTGGCCGCTTGACTTTGACCTGTTCCTAATGTCCCTGCGCGTAAGGTACTAATCACATAAGACACCGCTTTTGCTGGGTCTGGAAGTGCTAAATACTCACTCCCTTCATCCACTAAATTCGCCTCCCATTTTGACCCTTCCTGAACTCCAGCCACCCGACTATAAATCAATTGACCACTGACTTGTTCCGGTGGACTGGGGGTTTTGTCTCGGGGTAAAGCTAAATTTCCCGTAGTTAAAAGTTGCTGCCATTCTGCCAAATTTGGGGCGCGTTCGGTGCCATTGGCATCGGTTTTAGCATACAGCGCTAAAGATGCCAAATATACCGGCCCATCACTCTGTAATCGCAGAAAGGTAGAACGACCATTAATCGGTTTTTCTAAGCCTTTGACGGGAATCGGATGATTCATTAACATCTGATTTTCTCCTGGTGGAATAACCAAGGTTTCGGGTAAATCTGCTTGTCTTATGCCGCGCAATACATTATCAACAGCGCGAATTCCTGGCCCTGAATAAATCTCCCCATTGGGATTTTCACTCATTGCCGGTTTTTCTTTGAAGGGAGCATCGGGTTCTAATAAATAACTCGCCCCTTCGGGGACGGTTATCGTAACAGGTTCCGGGCCAGGATTATTGACTAGAATTCCGATATAGAGGGTTTGTAAATTGGGGGGAGTATGGGTAAAATGGTGAGCAAATAGCTCAAATTTATCGTTAAATGCAAAGTTGAGATGGGCGCCGGGGACTTGCTTGCCTTCTGGGGGGAAGGTGGAAAGTAAAATGCCTTCAACTTTGACCCATTCGGGGCTGTTACTATTAAACATGGGGACTTGATCTAATCCACCGGGAAGCGATCGCACCTCGTTGGATTGCACAATTTCTTGAGGGGATGCCGCTTGTGCCGAGTTGGACGGTTTACCATCGGGAATTCCTGCATCAATTCCCGGTTGGTTGGGGTCAACCTTCGTAACACATCCGCCTATAAATATCACTAACAGCCAACAGAAAGTTATAGTGTTCAACCGACTGACCCAAGTCTGCATAAAATTTCATGCCCAGTAATTAGTCTTTTATAGAGCGAGTCTCACGCCGTCTAGCCCTTTGGTGACCCAGGTTACCCGAGCTAAATACAATCCTGAAGCGATCGCGGTTTGTTCTAAGATATTTTGAAGAAAGGCCACTCGAATTGTTAGGTTCTTAAATTAAGCGGTTTAATGTTATTGATAAAGTTATTGATAATGCAGGTTCAACCGGGTTGACTTATCCAACTGATGAGGAATCCAAATAGATGGAGCAGTTTCAAGAACAACCCGGTTGGGATGGTATTAGCGGACTAAGGTTAGCTCTTTTTCTTCCACAACCGATGCCTGGGGTTCAGTGACTTCCGTGGGGAACACTTCCGATGCCAGAATCAACTCATCTGTTGAGGAAAATTCGGGATGTTCGGGACTGCGATCGCCAGCCAGACGACGGATTGCCAAAATACTAGCACCGGCTGCTAATACTGCACCGCCTAAAAGAGCAGCTTTCGCCCCTACGGCAGGATGGGAGAGATTTTGAGTCGATTGACCCGCGCCTTTAGCAAAGGGACAGCCAAGTGCCTGCGCCTCTGAGGTGATTAAAATGCCGCTGGCAACAGCCGCAGTAGAAAGAATTCCGGCTAAAACGTGCTTAGGTTTCATCAGCAATTTTTTAAAAGAAAGGACAACGCTTTTCCCTATTATGTACAAAATTTTAAAAATGGCAAGGGCGCTCAGGGAACCCCTGATTTCTGAGTTTTACAGAGTGGGCTAACTCTCGTTGAGGGCTGCTTGCGGTGACCCCCCATTGAGTTCCCTCGGGTGGCGGCAACGAGATGGATCTCGGGTCATGTTAATAATGCCTCTGTCTATAGGTAGATTTTAGGATAAGTTTCCCCAGTTGTCAGTGGGGGGCATTATCTAACGTAAAATTAAAATCACGGGAGAAAACCCGGTGGTGTTCCATGTCCGTTCGGATGCCACCCCTAATGATTTTATTCCGTGGGGGGGATGTTTCGGAAGTGGATAGAGAGGGGTTGGATCTTTCCGATGAGCGCTGGGGGGAGTTAAGAGGTGAAAAAGTCAGGATTTAAGGGTTTTCATCGCTGCAATTGCCCAAATTTTGCCCGATTCGAGAGTTTTACCTCGTCAAGTAGAGTTAGATAGATTGTAGAAGAATGATAGAGGAAGTCGATGGCAGCTAGAATAATTTTGTTTGATTTTGATGGGACCATTGCAGACAGCCTAGATTCTATTGTAAAAATCACTAATCGCTTGTCAGGAGAATTTGGATATAAAAAAACTACCGAAGAAGATGTGGAAAACTTGAGGAACATGAATTCATTGCAAATCATTAAAACTTCAGGAGTGCCGATTTTTAAAATTCCTTTCTTGTTGCAAATGGTTAAACTAGAGTTAAATCATGAAATTCAAAATTTAAAACCCACTGCGGGAATTTTAGAATCTTTGCATACCCTCAAGCAGAAAGAGCATAAACTCGGAATCGTAACCTCTAATTCCCTGGAAAATGTTAAGGCATTTTTAGAAAGGAATGAAATGACTAAATTGTTTAGCTTTATTCATGCCGGTTCTACCTTGTTTGGCAAGAACAAAGCGATTAGAAGGTTTTTAAAAAAAGAAGGGGTTTCCCCAGAATCCGTCATTTATGTTGGAGATGAAACCCGAGATATAGAAGCGGCTAAAAAAGCTAAAATTAAAGTCATTGCTGTAACTTGGGGATTTAATTCTAAAATGGTTTTGGCTAAACATAACCCCGACTTAGCAATTGACAAACCCCAAGACTTGATTGCGGCGATCGAACGCTTGCAGTAACCCAGCCAACTCTATGATTTAGACTCTTATAGGATGCCTTTTAAAAATCAAAATTTTGGCGTCATTCCCGAATTCAACTGGCCCCCATGATGGAGACCGGAGGGGAAGTCTAAAAAATAGACCTCTTGCAAAATAACGGATTGATCCCCCCAACCCCCCTTAAGAAGGGGGGCTTAAGAGATTTATGCAAGAGGTCTAATTAACTTTTCTCTTCAATACTCCTCAAGACAAGGGAAGGTCTTGTCCCGACGGTTAACGGAACCACTTTTTTTCGGGAAATCCCGAGCAGTCCTTGGGTCCCCTTGTGTCAGAGTTCCAACGGGGATAGGGAGATTGCTAAAATTAAGACAGATGGTGCAGAAAACGGAGAATTTATGACAGAAATCAATCCGGTGACCTGGTTGCAGGAAAGAACGGCGTTGAGTCGTTTATCTGAGGCATCCTTAAGGGCGATCGCCGCAGTCATCCAGGAGCAAATCTTACCCGCAAACCAGGCGATCGCCGAACCGGGAAAAACCCCCACCGGATTCTACATCCTTCTTCAAGGACAGTTACAAACTTCCTTGAAAAATGCCCCCCGTTCCTCCGGTGAATTGGGTCCGGGTTGCACGATTAACCTCCGAGAATTACTCTTAGACCAACCGCCAGAACAGACGATTTCCACCGTCACCGAATCTAAATTCTGGTTTGTCCCCGGGGACCAAGTTCAAGAATTAGTCCGGCAATACCCAGAAATCACCCAAACTTTGAACCGACAACTCGCCCAAGAACTTGCCGAGGTGTCGAGTGCGCTGACTTATGAACAAGAACGACAAGATGCTTTACGCCCCTATCTTGTTACGAAAGCAAAACGGGGAATTGTGGGCAGAAGTCGCTATGCCAAACGTCTCAGGCAGCAGATTAGAGAGGCGGGTTCTGATAGGCGATCGGTCTATATTTTCGGGGAACCGGGATTAGAAAAAGATAATATGGCCGCCCTGATTCACTATGGTTCCCCCCACCGTCGGCAACCGATTGTCAAAATCAACTGTGGAATTCTCCAAAAAGGGGGGGCCGAACTTTTTGGACGGGCGGGCGGGAAACCGGGACTGATCGAATGGTTGGGGGAAGGAACCCTGGTTTTAAACAACATTGACGAACTGCCGGAGGAACTGGTTGAGGCGATCGCCACCCTGTTAAAAACCTCCACTTATACACCCGTCACCCGAGAAGGGGACAGTCCCGCCCCGCCTAAATCCACCCGCGCCAAAATTCTAGCGATCGCAGAAAAACATCTTCCGGCGATCGCCCCTCATCTGGACCAAACCCTCAAAGTTCCTCCCCTGCGAGTCCGAAAAGCCGACATTAGCGCTCAAGTCGAGTATTATATTAGCTTGTACTGTCGCGCCAAAGGTCTGAGCAAACCCAAACTCACCCCAGAAGCCCTTCGTCGCCTGCAATCTTATGATTTTCCCGGCAATATTCGGGAGTTGCAAAACTTAGTAGAACGGGCGATCGTCCAGTCAGGTTGCGCCCAAGAATTAACGGAAGAAATTTTCTGGCCCACCCAAGGGAAGAAAAAGCAATTTCGCTTCAATTTACTGAATGCTTATCCCAAATTGCGCCATTTTCTTCGCAGTCCTTGGTGGCCCGATCGCATTAACTATGGCTTCACCGTTGTTGCCTTTGCCCTCGTCGTTGCCATCTTATTTCTCGGTCCGCAAACCCGCGATCGCAACTTTGCCCTCAACTTCTTTTGGGCCTGGTGGTGGCCATTAGTCCTATTCGCCTTTCCCTTTGTCGGTCGCTTGTGGTGTGCAGTGTGTCCCTTCATGATTTATGGAGAAATCACCCAAAAAATCTCCGAAAAATTATTAAAACATAACCTCAAACCCTGGCCCCGACAGCAAGCGGAAAAATGGGGCGGATGGTTCCTCTTTGGCTTATTTACTTTAATTTTCCTCTGGGAAGAACTCTGGCATTTAGAAAATACTGCCTATCTTTCCGCCTGGTTACTCCTCTTAATCACTGCCGGGGCGATGATTTGTTCAGCCATCTTTGAACGGCGGTTTTGGTGTCGCTACCTCTGTCCCATTGGCGGTATGAATGGACTGTTTGCCAAACTTTCCATGACCGAATTAAGAGCACAACAGGGAACCTGTTCCGCCGAATGCACCACCTATCAATGTTATAAAGGCGGTCCCCAAAAAGGGGAAGGACTGGAAACCAATGGCTGTCCCCTCTATTCTCATCCGGCGCAATTAGAAGATAACCGGGATTGTGTTTTATGCATGACCTGTTTAAAAGCCTGTCCCCATCGGTCTGTTGAATTCAACTTACGACCGCCGGGAATTGATTTGTGGACCACTCATCAGCCACGGTCCTATGAAGTTGCTTTGTTACTGTTACTTTTAGGGGGAATCTTTCTGCATCGATTGCCCGAGATTAATGCAGTCCTCGGATTAGGCATTGATTTAAGCCAATTTTGGCCCCATTTGGGATTGTCCCTAGGCGCATTAGGGGTTCCGGGGGCAGTTGTGTTAGTGGCGGGGGCAGTCATTGCCCAACTGAACCGCACCTTCAAATCCAAACCCTTTGTCCAATTAGCTTATGGATATTTGCCCTTAGTTTTAGGGGGAAGTTTAGCTCATTATTTGCGCTTGGGATTGGGAGAAGCGGGACGGATTTTACCCGTTACCTTTGCCACCTTTGGGTTAAGTGGGGAAGGGTTGCCCGTGTGGATTGCCCATCCCGCAGTGATTGCCTTTGTGCAGGGAACCACCCTCATTGCTGCCGTAGGGTTCAGTATTCTGTTAACCCAAAAAATTGGTCGAGAGCCCCTGCGATCGCTGCTTCCCCAACATTTAGCTACCCTCGGATTAGCTTTGGGGATGTGGGTTATTATCGTTGGGTAAAAAAGATGGAGATGCGTTCGCACCCCCCTCTGGAACCAGAATCAAATCAGGAGTAACGAGATCGTGCTCGATAGTCTCATTAAAATTACCGTGATCGGCGTCGGGGGTGGCGGGTGTAATGCCATCAACCGGATGATTGCCAGTGATCTGTCTGGGGTAGAATTTGTCGGGATCAACACCGATGCTAGAGCGTTAGCTCAATGCCGTGCCGATCGCCGCATTCAAATCGGGCAGAAACTCACCCAGGGATTAGGAACCGGGGGAAATCCCCTCATCGGACAAAAAGCGGCGGAAGATGCCAGAAGTCAAATTGCCTCCGCGATGGAAGGGAGTGATTTAGTCTTTATTACCGCAGGGATGGGTGGGGGAACCGGCACTGGGGCCACTCCAATTGTCGCGGAAATTGCCAAACAACAAGGGGCACTCACCATTGGGGTCTTGACTCGTCCCTTTGCTTTTGAGGGGAAACGGCGCAGTCATCTTGCCGAGGAAGCGATTACGGCATTACAGACTCGCTTGGATACCGCGATCGCCGTTCCGAATGAGAAATTGTTGTCCGTGATTTCTGACAATATGCCGGTTCAGGATGCCTTTGGGGTGGCGGATGATATTCTGCGCCAAGGGGTACAGGGGATTTCCGATTTAATTGTGATTCCCGGGGTGGTGAATGTGGATTTTGCCGACGTGCGATCGGTGATGAGTCGCGCCGGAACTGCTTTACTGGGGATCGGAATTGGTCAAGGACAATCTCGCGCTAGACAAGCGGCGATTTCAGCCATGTCTTCTCCCTTTTTAGATTCTTCGATTAACGGGGCTAAAGGGGTTGTTTTTAACATCACCTGCGGCATGGATCTCACCTTACATGAAGTGAATGTAGCAGCGGCAGAAGTCTATAACGTGGTGGATCCGGATGCGAATATTATTTTTGGGGCGGTGATTGACGATCGCCTGCATGGAGAGATGAGAATGACCTTAATCGCCACCGGATTTTCCAATGAACCGCAGGTTTCTCTCCCTCAAACCCGGGTAGTTCCGACTCCCCCTCCTCAATCGCGGGTTGCCAAACCTCCGACTCCCACACCTCAACCGGAGATACCGCCTCCAAGTTGGCCCGGATTGGACCTTCCTGATTTTTTCCCACCCCGGCGATCGCCTAGGTAGTTTGGGATGGGATGGGATGGGGGAGATGGGGGAGATGGGGAGGATGGGGAGATGTTCGTAGTAACGACTTTAGTCGTTTCCGCGTTACTTGGCGTAAGGCCAAGTAACGCGCTCCTTAAAGAGGCGATCGCGCCAGTCCCCAAACAACAGGTACTTAATCCGCTCATGGATCAGTGTCATGGCGTCCGCCATCATACGAGAGCAGTGTCGTCATGGGCGTAACGACGATAGAGGAAGTCGAGGGCTTCGTTGCGTAAGTCGTAGTATTCTGACTGTTCTATGAGTTGGGCACGATCGCGGGGCCGGGGGAAGGGTAAGTCTAGGATTTCGCCAATGCGCGCGGCGGGGCCGTTGGTCATCATGACGAGGCGATCGCCCAGGAAGAGGGCTTCGTCGATATCATGGGTAATCATCAGGATGGTGACTTTGTGATCGGCCCAGATTCGTAAGAGTTCTTCTTGGAGTTCTTCCCGGGTGATGGGATCGAGGGCGCCGAAGGGTTCGTCGAGAATGAGAACTTTGGGGCGCACCGCCAAGGCGCGGGCGATGGAGACTCGTTGTTTCATGCCCCCGGAGAGTTCTTTGGGTTTTTTGTCAGCGGCGTCACTCAATCCGACGAGTTCCAGATGTTCTCGCACGATCGCCACTTTCTCCCGTTGTTTGAGTTTGGGAAAGACGGAGTTGACTGCCAGGAAGATATTCTCGTAGGCAGTTAACCAGGGGAGGAGGGCGTAGTTTTGGAAGACCACCATGCGATCGGGACCGGGTTCTTGAATCCGTTGCCCTTCGAGGAGCACTACTCCTTCACTGGGTTGACGGAAGCCGGACACCATATCTAGGAGGGTCGATTTGCCACAGCCGGAGTGACCAATCAGGCAAATAAATTCTCCTTCGCGGATGGTGAGTTGGATGTTATCGAGAACGGGATAGGGACCTTCTGGGGTGGCATAGGTTTTACTGAGACCATCAATGACGAGGTAGGAGTCATTAGTGCCTTGGGGATAGCTGGTGGAGGTGGTTAGGGTTTGCATGGGTTAATAGGGAAGGCAAAAGGCAAAAGGCAAAAGACAAAAGGCAACGCTTGCGGAAATACAGCGCTTCGGGGTTAGGCGGCGGACATTTCTAGGGAAGCTAGGTTGAGATCGATTTCTTTGATGGTTAGGTTGGTTTTGATTTGAAGTTGTTCTAGGTAGTGGATGGGATCGTCGGGGTTGAAGATGGCCCCGTCGAAGAGAATGATGGGTTGGCGATCGCGGCCTAGATCCATCATGTTTAACCCCTGGGCGGCTTGGGAGAAGAGGTCTACGCGACGGACGCGATCGAGGACCTCAATCCAGTTGCGGGGGAAGGGGGCGATGCCCCATCGGGCCATTTGGGTGAGAATCCACAGGGCTTCGGTGCGATCGGGACAGTTAGTTTTGTCGAAGAAGAATTGGTGATAACGGGCAATGGGTTCGGGTTTACCAATGCCTTTGTTATAGGCGTCGATGAAGCCCGGACGGGTGTAAATGGGATCGGATCCGATGTACTTGGGACGACAGATGAGGTCTAAAACTTCTTCCCGATGACGCATATCGTCACAGTATTCGCAGGCTTCGAGAAGGGCCTGGATCAGGGCGAGATGGGTGTTGGGGTGGGCTTTAGCCCAGTCTTCCCGCACTCCCAGGACTTTTTCGCAATGACCGGGCCAGATTTCTGGGTCGGTGGCCATAACGAAGCCGATGCCTTCGTGGACGGCGCGGGAGTTCCAGGGTTCGCCGACACAGTAGCCATCGATGTTGCCCGCTTTGAGGTTGGGGATCATTTGCGCGGGGGGGATCATCACTAGGTCCACATCGCGATCGGGGTCGATGTCCGCCGAGGCCAGCCAGTAGCGTAGGATCAGGTTGTGCATGGAGGTCGGATGCACCACCCCGAGGGTGAGTCGTCGGTCAGGATCGGCAGCGATGAAGCCTTTGAGGTCGGCGAGGGTCCGGATGCCCTCGTCGTAGAAGTGACGATGAAAGGTGATAGCGTTGCCGTTGCGCGAGAGGGTCATGCCCGTGACCACGGGTAGGGGGGAATGGTCTTGACGACCGAGGGTCATGCCCAGGGGCATTCCGGCGGTCATTTGGGCAGCGTCGAGGCGTTGTTCTCGAATGCCCGACTCGATCGCGCCCCAACTGGGTTCACGACTGAGGGTAACTTGGGTTAGGCCATGTTTTTGGAAGAACCCTAGTTCTTTCGCCACCACGAGGGGGGCGCAGTCGGTGAGGGGGATGAAGCCGAGGTTGAGGTTGACTTTTTCTAAGCCTTCTAAGCCGTTTTCGTGGACTTGGATGAGTTGAGGTTGAGGTTGGGGTTGGGGTTGGGGTTGGCTTTGGCGTTTCTTGGCCCGTCGCTGTTGGTTGAGGAAATAGACAATCTCGTTGCGGAGACTGTAGTAGTGGGGATCTTTGACGGCGGAGACATGGGTGCGGGGACGGTCTATGGGAACATCAAGAATTTGTCCGACGTAGGATCCCGGCCCGTTGGTGAGGAGAACCACGCGATCGCTCAAAAGAAGGGCTTCATCGACATCATGGGTGACCATGATACAGGTGACCTGGCTTTCCTCACAGATATGCATCAGTTGTTCTTGCAGTCCCCCTCGGGTGAGGGCATCTAGGGCCCCAAAGGGTTCATCGAGGAGGAGGAGTTTGGGTCGGATGGCTAGGGCCCTAGCGATCGCCACCCGTTGTTTCATGCCCCCAGAGAGGTGGGCGGGGCGTTTATGGGCGGCATGACGCAGGCCCACGAGGTCGATGTGATGTTCGATGATACCCCGTTGTTCTCCTTTGGGGCGATCGCCCATAGCGGACTGCACAGCTAGGGCGATGTTTTCCCGCACAGTGAGCCAGGGCAGGAGAGAATAGTTTTGAAAGACCACCATGCGATCGGGTCCCGGTTCCGTTACCTGGCGACCTTCTAAAATGATGCCCCCTCGGGTGGGTTGATCCAGTCCGGCAATTAGGTTTAAGAGGGTTGATTTACCACAGCCGGAATGACCCACTAAGGAGATAAATTCGCCTTTACGAATCTTGAGTTCAATGTTACTCAGAGCAACATAAGTGCCTCCATTGGGGAGATTAAAAACTCTTTCGATATGGTCAACTTCAGCAAAAATAGACATGGATATTAAGCAGGAGTAGAGGACAACAAAAGAAGATTAAAGAAGACCCACCCTTACTGAGCCTAGTCTTCAGACACGACCAAACTCGCCAAGAAACTAATCAACTTATCCAGAAGTAGTCCCACAATTCCTACATAAATTACGGCCAGGATAATGTCACTCATCCGGGAACTATTCCAGGCATCCCAGATAAAGAAGCCAATCCCCACACCGCCAATCAACATTTCTGCTGCAATAATTGCTAACCAAGATAAGCCAATGCCAATCTTCAGTCCGGTAAAAATATAGGGAACCGTTGCCGGAAAGAGGATTTTGAAGAAGTAGGTCTTGCGATCGAGTCGTAGCACTCGCGACACATTATTATAATCTTGAGGAATTTGCAGGACTCCCTCCGTAGTATTGATAATAATCGGCCAAATTGCTGTAATAAAAATTACAAAAATCGCAGAAGGATTCGCCCGTTCAAAACCCGCCAGGGAAATTGGCAGCCAAGCCAACGGGGGAATGGTTCTCAAGATTTGAAAAATGGGGTCTAATGCCCGATACATCAAGCGGTTTGTCCCCACCAGAATCCCTAAAGAGACCCCTACAATCACCGCCAGGGAGAACCCTAAAGCAACCCGTTGTAAACTGGTCAAAATTTGCCAAAATAGACCTTTGTCGATTCCACCATGATCAAAGAACGGGTTAATAATCAATTCCCAGGTTTCTGAGACCGTGCGAATCGGACCAGGCAGGGTCGAATCCGAAACCGATGTAAACGCCTGCCAAATGACTAGAAAAATCAGAATAGCAACCGTAGAAGGAATAAGCTCTTTCCCCTTCTTGAGAGCGGCTTTAAACCACTGTTGGGGTATAAATCGGAACTTTTTGCGTCGGGGATAGGTTGGAGAAGTCATAGTTTTTATGGGGGAGAAGGGAATAGGGAAGATGGGGGAGATGGGGAAGATGGGGAAGATGGGGAAGATGGGGAAGATGGGGAAGTGGCGCGCCCTCTTGTGGGGCTGAACCTAAATTCGGGTAATCTCTAAACTCTTGAGGTAATCTAGGGGTTTTTCTGGGTCAAAGACTTTGCCATCAAAGAAGGTTTCAGGTCCACGGGAAGAACTTTTAGGAATCATGCTTCCCTGACCAATGGCATCTGCCGCTTCTTGCCAGAGGTCGTCCCGATTGACTCGGTTCACCATGCCCTGAATATCTGCATCTGGCGGGAGATAACCCCAACGGATATTTTCCGTGAGGAACCAGAGTTCATGACTCTTGAAGGGATAAGAGGCATTATCCCGCCAATATTTCTGCATCAACTGCGGCTGTTCTTTCGGCTCACGGATACCATCGTTATAGATGCCCCGAGAGCGATCGATAATGTCTTCAAAGGGGACATTAAACCAAGACCTGCGGGAGAGAATCTGACACATCTCCTCCACATTCTCCGGTTCGCTACACCAGATTTGTGCCTCTAGGGTTCCCATCAAGAGGGCCCGGGCCGCTTTGGGATTTTGGTCAACCCAATCTGCCCGCATTCCTAAAGACTTCTCGGGATGGTCTTGCCAGAGTTGCCCTGTGGTTAAGGCGTTGTAACCAATCTCTTGGTTCACCAATTGCAGGGGCCAGGGTTCTCCGACACAGAAAGCATCCATGTTGCCAACCCGCATATTGGCTACCATCTGCGGGGGTGGGACGACAATGGTTGAGATCTCTTGGTCTGGGTCAATGCCTCCGGCTGCTAGCCAGTAGCGAATCCAGCAGTCATGGGTTCCCCCAGGAAAGGTCATGGCGGCCCGTAAGTCTGCACCGGCAGCCCGTCGTTCAGCAAACCGTTCTTTGAGGGGGCTACTGTCCACTCCAACCTCTAAATCGCGGTAGTCATTGGAGAGACAAATCCCCTGACCATTCACATTCAGACGCGCCAAAATATACATCGGCACCGGCCGTCCATCGGTGACAATTCCTTCCGATAATAGGTAAGGCATGGGGGTGAGAATGTGGGCACCATCAATGCCGCCGCCCCCAGAACCGAGGACTAAATTGTCACGGGTTGTTCCCCAGGAGGCTTGTTTTTCAAGGGAGACATCTGTCATCCCATACTTAGCAAAAAAGCCTTTTTCCCGTGCAATAATCAGGGGAGCGGAGTCCGTTAGGGCAATAAATCCTAGTCTTACTGTTGGGGTTTCTGGAGCATCGGCGGGGTCAATTTCAACCTCAACTTGGGCTTGGTCATTACTCTGTCCACAGCTATGGAGGAACAAGCTTCCCGCTGTTGCTGCAGCGGCTGTAATTAGGAATTTGCGACGGTTAAATTGGGGCATTTTTCAGTTAGGAATCAACAGTGGGATGTGAATATCTAATCGCGAGGGATTGAGTGGTGAAAGAGAACAGGGGGTTTGTTTAACCTTGTGCAGACAAGTTAAGGAATATGCCAAGGGGTTTATGTATCGGAAATTACAATTTTTAGACTTTTTTTTGATTTATGCATTTAGGTCATGCGTAACTTGCATTTTGGGCAAAAGGAAGCATTAAATAGGAGAAAAAAAGTAGCCATTGATACGATTAGCCCAAGAGGGCGACCACAAGGGGACATCTCTCCCCCCCTCTTGCCTTCTGTGATGTCCTAACACATAAATTTCCGCCTCGGGAATATGACTCACCCGATGCAGTTCAGCAATCAGCGATAACTCTAAAAATTCTTCGGTCAAATCACTGATTAAATCATTTAAAAACCAGGATTTAAAAGGGGTTGGGGATAAATTTTGCTCCCAACTGGTTAACAACAGTAAATCAGAAAGGTAACTCCCAAAAATAAAATCTTCTATCAGAGATCCCCCCAACCCCCCTTAAGAACGCCAATCGGCTTGAATAATTCTGCATTACTTCTAATGCAGAACTTTTTTTATGGAAATCCCAAATTAAATGACTCAACCGCCGTCCCTGCCTCTCCACGGTTTGCAGCAGCAGGGGAATTTCCCACTGATTTGAGGGGGGTAATCGTAAAATTGTCTCTACCGTCGCTAACAGACTGGCAAGAGGCGATCGCAATTCATAGGCAGCATTTGCCGTAAACTTTTGCTGTTGCGAATACGACTGGTAAATTGGCTGCATAGAGCAGTCCTGGCGTGCCGTTGTGGAAGACGTCGGCGGCCCCTTTCTCGTTGGCGGCCCAGAACGTCCGAGGGGAGATGAAAATGTTACAAATCATCTAGGATTGGTATATCTCCCCCATCTCCCCCATCTCCCCTATCTCCCCCCCGATTCCAAGGATTCCAAGGCTTCTAATCCCATGAATTGCAATAGAGTTTCCCATTCTTGTTGATTAGATCCATCCTCCAGGGGGAGTTGACTGACATCTACTAAACTGCTGAAGGCGTCCATCCACAGTCCCGCTTCAGCATAAATTTGGGGATGACTACTGGGGGAGGAATTTTGTAACTGAGTAGCGAAATTCCTGGAGAGGGGGAGGCGCTGAACGGTCCCGGTTAAGGTTAGATTCTGGGATGGAGAGAGGGGATTACAAATCATTGAAAATGACCAGGGATAGACTTTTTGAATTTCTAAGGGTTCTAGGTTGATAAAACCCGGGAGTTGCAGGCGAATTATCCCGGGATTTCCATTTATGGCAAATCGGAGTTTATAAAGGATTTGATTTTTGTCATTTAATAAGACAAATTCAGCAGTTTGGGCCGAGGTTTCCGGGATGTGAAATAAAAAAGCGGGTAGCCCTTTGACCGTTGAAATTTGACTCTGATTGGGGGGCAATAATGCCATCAAGGGAGCCGTTGGGGTCGCCTCTGGGTTACAGGCATTCGGTTCTTGTTCTGGAGCACTTTGAGCAAGGGTTTCAGGGGAAATCACTCCGCCCGGTTTGGTAGAGATTGCTCTCGTCGGGAATTGAGAAGCCCCTAGGATTAAAAACGACACCAGAGAAGTCACCCCGATCATTCTGCAAAGCGGTGTCTGCAACATAGTGGTTATTTAAAAAAAGCGTTACAACAACGGTAGATGGATTGATTCTCAGTCCTCAGTCGGATGGCATGGATTGGCCCCCCAGACTATAAGGGATTCTGGTTAAATTGGAGTCCTCCTGATATTGTAGCAACGGATAACCTTTGGGGAGTGAACCGTTTTGCATCGAACCCCGTCAAAATTATAAGGAGTCCGGCATCCTTGTCCCAAGAACACATTTTTATCCATCTCCTGCATCCTTAAGATATTTGAATTAACTTCGGCTTAAACAATTACGGTCTGCTAACGGATCATTATGCGGTCTCAATCTCCCCCATCCATTCGTCAAGGGTCCCAGCAGCAGTGGGATAGTCCAACAGGAGTTACGCAATCTATAACATTGAACCCCAAATGTAGAGGCGATTCGCGAATCGCCTCTACATTTAAGCTTTGCCCTCCAAAAATGCTTAAGTCCTGTTTAATTCAGCACAACCGAGGGAACCGATCGCTGGGGAACTCCATGAAAACCGGGCGGCTATTGTTCTGCATGGTAATCGCGGTGGGATTAGTGGGATGTCCCAGCATTTTTAACCGAGAGGCGGAAGGTCAACCCGCCACCCCGGGTGGGTCCAGAGAACGACAACGGGGACCCAGTTCCCCCAGTGTCGAGGTGGCCGTCGCCCGCACAGATACCTTACGCGAACCCCTGGTTTATAGCGGTAATACAGAACCTTTTCGAGAGGTCTCTGTGCGCGCCCAAACTGAAGGACGGTTACTGGATATGACCGTAGACCTAGGCGATCGCGTTGAAGAAGGCGAAATCCTCGCTCAACTCGATGGCACCCTGCTAGAAATCTCTCTCTCAGAAGCCGAAGCCGAATTAGCCGCCCGGGAATCGGATGTGGTCCGCGCCCGCAATGAGGTCAGAAATGCTCAAGTCCAGTTGGATCAAGCCGTGGTGGAACTCCAACAAGCTCAAAAAGATGCAGAACGGTTCCTCAATTTAGCGGCTGAAGGGGCCGTTTCTCGTCAACAGGGAGAACTGGCCCAAACGGAAGCTGACGTGGCGGCGCAAACGGTGCGATCGGCCCGAGAACAGATTCTCATCGAACAAGAGTCCGTCAGTAGTGCCGAACAACGGGTGAAGGCCCAACGATCTGTAGTGGCCCAAGCCCGAGAACGTCGGTCTTATGCCTTTTTGCGGTCCCCGATTACCGGCGTTGTTCTCGATCGCCTGACGGAACCGGGAAACCTGGTGCAACCGGGGGGCGATGTTTTAAAACTTGGCGATTTTAGCCAGGTAAAGGCGATCGTTCCTGTGGCAGAACTCGCCTTAGCTCAGATTCGAGTCGGACAACCCGTTACCGTCAGTTTAGATGCCTTGGGCGGGGAAGTAGTCGAGGGTCGAGTCAGTCGCATTTCTCCCGTCTCCAATGTAGAAACGCGCCAAATTCCCGTAGAAGTGACGATTCCTAACCCCGATGGCCGGATTGGGAGTGGGTTGCTGGTTCGGGTGACCTTTGACACCCAAACCACGGAACAAGTCGTGATTCCAGAAAACGCCTTGCAAGGGGAAGAGGAGAATACCCTGTTTGTGCTTCGGGAGGGAGAGGGGACCCCCACCGTGGAAGCGCGAACGGTCCAAATTGGGGAACGCTTGAATAATCAAGTGGAAATTCTCTCAGGACTTTCCCAGGGAGAACGCTAT
The DNA here is from genome assembly GCA_025370845.1 of Laspinema palackyanum D2a. Classification (GTDB taxonomy): domain Bacteria; phylum Cyanobacteriota; class Cyanobacteriia; order Cyanobacteriales; family Laspinemataceae; genus Laspinema. The sequence continues at coordinate 108,495 of JAMXFF010000009.1, forward strand.
GTCATTCGTAGCAGTCGCCCCCTGTCAAATGGGGATGAGGTGCGCTTGAGTGCCTTGTCAGAAGAATAGACCGCTTGCAAAAATCCGGATTGATCCCCCCAACCCCCCGGGAGATCCCCCTCCCGTCCCCCTTCCCAAGGGGGAAGCCAGAGGAATAAATATTTAGTTTTAGGGGGGCTTAAGAGAATTTTGCCAGAGGTTTAATAAATTGGGCGGGGGTTTCCTCCTCTTAAAGGAAATTTATTAAACTGCCTAGACTGGCAGTTTGCTATTTTCAAAGTCCCTCTCCTCTGAGGAGAGGGATTTAGGGAGAGGTTCTTTATGCTAGGGAATTGAGGCGATCGCCTGGAATATGCTGCCACCCTTGTTTGTTTCATCCTTTTTTCAATCAATCATCAATATGCCCGTGAATCTCTCCCCCACGGGCTAAATGTTCACCGTTAGCACCCGAAAATATGAATGGATTCAGCATCAGTGCAACCGCAATTCGCCAGCATATTGGCACTTTGGCCCTCACCGCCACGGCGATCGTTATGGGGGTGTTCTTCCTTACCTCGATTCAAGTGGATCTGCTTCCGGCGATTACCTATCCTCGGATTGGACTGCGCCTGAATTCCCCGGGAATCTCCCCTGAAGTGGCGATCGAAGAGATTACGAAACCCTTAGAACAAGCCCTGAGTACCACCGAAGGGGTGGTTCAGGTTTATTCCCAAACCCGGGAAGGTCGAGTCAGTGTCGATTTATTCTTTGAACCCGGGGGGGATGTGGATCTGGCCCTGAATGAGGCAACTGCTGCCTTTAACCGCGCCCAAGGACGTCTCCCAGATACGGTGGACTCCCCGCGATTGTTTAAGGTAGACCCCTCTCAGTCTCCGGTTTATGAGTTTGCCTTACAGTCCCCCTCCCTCCAAGATGTGGAGTTGCGGGTGTTTGCCGATGAGGAGTTAGTCCGAGAGTTAGGGGTTGTCCCCGGTGTGGCGTCGGTGGAGGTCTCCGGAGGCATTACCGAAGAGATTCAGGTTCGCATTGACCCGGTGCGATTGCAATCCTACGGACTAGGGTTAACCCAGGTTTTAAATGAGTTGCGCGATCGCAATGTTGATGTAGCCGGGGGTCGCTTATCCGGAGGCAGTGAAGAACCACTCACTCGCGCCCGGGGACAATTTGAATCCGCTGATGAGATTGCCAATCTTTCGTTTGAAATTCCCAATCAAGGCCGAGTCTATCTGCGGGACTTTGCTGATATCATCGATGGCACGGCTGAACGACTGGTGTTGGTCACCTTGAATGGTGAACCTGCGGTAAAAGTTAGCATTCAAAAACAAGGGGATGCGAATACAATTACGGCAGTAGAGGGGGTTAAACAGCGACTAGAACAGTTGCGTCAGTCCGGGTTAATTCCCCCGGATATGGAAATTTATCCGACTTTAGATGAGTCGGTTTTTATTAGAAATTCGATTTCTAATGTGGCAATTTCCGGGTTAACCGGGGCGGGACTCGCGGCCCTGGCGGTGTTACTGTTTTTGGGTTCAATTCGCCAAACCATCATTATTGTCCTGGCGATTCCCTTGGCAACCCTGAGTTCTATTGCCTTAATGGAAGTGTTTGGTCTCTCCCTGAATGTGTTTAGTTTAGGGGGATTAGCCTTGGGGGTGGGGATTGTGGTAGATAATGCGATCGTCATGTTGGAAACCATCGCCGAAGGGGTGGGGATGACCCCGGGGAAAAGTCAGCAGAAGAAACGGCTAACCTCTTCCAAGGCGATCGCTCAAGCGGAAGCCAGCAGTCGGTCTATTGAGTCCGCCTTACTCGCCTCCACCACCACTAACCTCGTTTCCGTCTTACCCTTTTTACTGATTGGTGGCCTATTTTCTCTACTCTTTAGCGAACTCATTTTAACCATTAGTTTTGCCGTTGCCTCCTCCTTACTGATTGCCTTAACCGTTGTTCCGATGTTGACCTCCCGCTTATTAGCCATTCCCTATACCAGCGGATTAAGTCAATTCTTTCTTTTAAGAGCATTTAATGCAGGATTCAATGGATTTAGCCGCCTTTATCAATGGATTTTAAAATGGGTTTTACGCCTGCGCTTGATTGTAATTACCCTTGCCATTGTTGTTTTAGGCGGCGGGAGTTTTTGGTTAGCTGGCGGACTTCCCCAGGAAATTTTACCCCGCATTGATACAGGACAAGCGCGCTTATTTGCCCAGTTTCCTCCCAATACCACCGTTGCTCAAAACCTGCAAATCATGGCAAAGGTGGATGAGATTTTACTGGAACAACCGGAAACTTTGAATGCCTTTACCACTGCTGGAGGCTTTCTTTTTGGTACCAGTGTCTCCCCCAATCCTCTGCGGGGTTCGAGTACCATCGCCTTGGAACCGGGTACGGATATTGACGCTTTTATTACCCGAGTGAATAAGGAATTTGAAAAGCTGAATCTGGTGGATGCCCGATTGAGAATGAGTCCCGAAAGTGTCCGGGGGATTATTTTGACGAACTCCCCAGTTCGCGCTGAGTTGGATGTTACGTTACAAGGGACCGATGTTCGGGCATTGGAACAAGCGGGGGAAGAAGTCCTGGCGGCATTAGATGAACAAGCCACTTTGGCAAGTTTTCGTCCCGATGCCGACCCCCAACAAACGGAGTTACAAATTCGCCCAGATTGGTTGCGGGCGGGTGAATATGGGTTGTCGGTGAATGATATTGGGTCAGCGATTCAAACGGCAATTCAAGGGGCCGTTCCTACGCAACTCCAACGGGGCGATCGCCTGGTTGATATTCGCGTGACCTTACCGGATAATGTGGTCCAACGGGTCACTCAGTTAGAACAATTACCCCTATTAGTGGGAAATAATCGATCAATTCGCTTGCGGGATGTGGCAACGGTAGAACGTGGACAAGCACCCGGAGAAATTCAACGAATTAATCAGCGTCAGGTGTTTATTATTGGCGGTTCTTTGAACGAAGGGGCAACCCTGGGACAGGCAAACGAGCAGATTGCTGAGGTCCTGGCGGGTATCGATTTTCCTCCAGGGGTGAGTGTGGTTCCTTCTTCTTCCGCGCAAACCAATAAAGAGTTACAAGACTCTCTCAAATTGTTAGGAGGATTAGCCGCCTTTCTGGTGTTTGTGGTGATGGCGGTTCAGTACAATTCCCTTGTTGACCCCTTGGTGATTATGCTAACGGTTCCTTTAGCCTTAGCGGGGGGAATTGTCGGACTGTATGTGACGGAAACCCCGGTGGGGGCAACAGTCTTAGTCGGGGCGATTCTGTTAGTGGGAATTGTGGTGAATAATGCAATTCTTATGGTGGAGTTTGCCAACCAAATTTATAAAGAGGAAGGGATTAACCGACGGCAAGCGATGTTGAAAGCCGCCCCCCAACGCTTGCGTCCAATTTTGATGACCACCATCACCACGGTGTTGGGAATGTTGCCCCTGGCGGCAGGGGTCGGGGAAGGGTCCGAGTTTTTACAACCCTTGGGGGTGGTGGTGTTCTCGGGGTTATCCTTAGCAACGTTTCTCACTTTATTTATTATCCCCTGTTTTTATACGTTGCTCCATGACATCTTCGGGGGCAGACGTCCGCCTTTAAGCCCGGATCAACTGGAAACGGTGTTTCAGGAGTCTCCCGATTTGGACAATGTGCCATCGCCTTCTGGGGTGGAGTGGCGATCGCCTGAACCGGGGATGTAAGTGGCAACACCAGGCGGGGGATTTAACCCCCGCCTAACAGCTAAAGTCGGTTGAAACTGACATCTTGCACCATTCTCAACACCGGCGGGGGATAAATCGATTGGCGGCCTCATAGCTTGCATTCGGTTAAAAACCGACTGCAAGTCTTATCGCGTGGTGTTTTTAGTCGGTTTTAACTGACATCTTGCACCATTCTCAACACCGGCGGGGGATAAATCGATTGGCGGCCTCATAGCTTGCATTCGGTTAAAAACCGACTGCAAGTCTTATCGCGTGGTGTTTTTAGTCGGTTTTAACTGACATCTTGCACCATTCTCAACACCGGCGGGGGATAAATCGATTGGCGGCCTCATAGCTTGCATTCGGTTAAAAACCGACTGCAAGTCTTATCGCGTGGTGTTTTCAGTCGGTTTTAACCGACTTTAGCTGTTAGGCGGGGGTTTAAACCCCCGCCGGGTGTTGCAACTGCTGCAAGATGTCAGTTGAAACCGACTGAAAGTCTTATCCAGTGGTGTTTTCAGTCGGTTTTAACCGACTTTAGCTGTTAGCTGGGGGTTTTAACCCCCAGCGGTTGTTGACTCTCCCGGAGGCTTTGCCTCCAGTCCCTCGGCGCTTAAGCTAAGTCAAACAGCAGCACTTCAGATTCTTCCTCAGATCCAACTAGGGTGAGGGTTTCCGGGGCGGAACAGGCAACCCCATCCCCAGTTTTCAAGGGGAGGTCATTGAGGGTTAGCTGACCCCGGGCGACTTGTATCCAAGCATGACGGTTCGCGGGAATCTCATACACCACCCGATCGCCTTCATGCAGGATAGTAGCATACAGATTCACATCCTGATGGATAGTAACGGAACCCTCTCGCCCATCTGAGGACCCGATTAACCGCAATTGGCCGCGTTTTTCCGCCTCGGAATAGTGTTTTTGTTCATAGGAGGGGGGGAGTCCTTGTTGGCCCGGTAACATCCAAATTTGCAGCAGATGCACGGATTCAGTTCGGGAAGGGTTAAACTCACTATGTGCAACTCCAGTTCCCGCACTCATGCGTTGCACTTCCCCGGGAAGAATGACGGATGTGTTTCCCATACTATCTTTATGTTCTAATCCCCCTTCTAGTATATAGGTGAGGATTTCCATATCGCGGTGAGAATGGGTGGGAAAGCCGCCCCCACCACTCACCCAGTCCTGGTTAATCACCCGCAGGGCACGAAATCCCATGTACTGAGGGTCGTAATAGTTGGCAAAAGAAAAGCTATAGGAGGTTTTGAGCCAGCCATAATTGCCTTGCCCCCGTTCTTCTGCTTTGCGTAGGGTTAACATGGGTTCCTCCAATGCGATCGCGACAGGTTTTATGGAATTTAGATGCTTTACTTATTACTTACTTTAGAATGGGTAAAGTCGATTTGTAAAGTATGCACTTTTAAGTGGGTTAGTTCCCAAAAAGTAACAATGGAAGCAAAAGCGGAAGGCAAAAAACAAGTGGGATGTCCAGTGGAAACAACTTTAGCGATTATTGGGGGACGATGGAAAGTCTTGATTTTGCAAGAGCTATTTTCTGGAGTAAAACGATTTGGAGAACTGCATCGCGCCTTGGCTGGAATTACTCAAAAAATGCTAACTCAGCAACTGCGGGAACTGGAACGGGATGGGATTATTAACCGGATGGTTTATGCCCAGGTTCCCCCCAAAGTCGAGTATTCTTTAACGGAATTTGGGATGACTCTCAGACCGATTCTGGAGACGATGCACGAGTGGGGGGTGCGATTTGAGAAAGAACATCCCTGATTAAGCGCAAACCACTCGATTGCGTCCTTGCGCTTTAGCCACATAGAGGGCTCCGTCGGCATTGGCAATCAGTTGGGTGGGAGTGGTTTCGGAACTGGGGGTGAGGGTTGCTACCCCTAAACTCATGGTGATGTAAGAACTTACGTGAGATTGAGCATGAGGAATCTGTAATTCAGCCACTTGCATCCTAATTCGTTCGGCGAGTTCTAAGGCATTTTTCAGGTCGGTATTGGGCAAAATGGCGGCAAATTCCTCTCCGCCATATCGGGCGATCAGTTCGCTTTTGGGGTTAATACATTGACCGAGGGCTGCGGCCACTTGTTGGAGGCACTCGTCACCGGCTTGATGTCCGTAGGTATCGTTATAGGGTTTGAAGTAGTCAATATCGCACAAAATTAGGGAGAGGGGATCCGGTGGGCTTCGTCGCCATGCCTGAAGCAGAAATTCATCAAAACAACGACGATTGGCGACTTGAGTTAAGCCATCAAGAGAGGCAATTCGGTGTAATTCTTGATTGGCCGCTTGCAGTTGTTCAAAGAGGGTGGATTGTTGGATGGCGATCGCCACCTGGGTGGCTAATTCTTGGAGAAACTCCGTTTCCCAATTCTGCCACTGCCTGGGACCTTGGCAGTGATGAGCAATCAGCAATCCCCAAAGTTGATTCTTCTTACCCGGGGAATTTTCTCCTAATTCTTCTTCTGAATTGTGGCTAAAGTCTTCATTTAATAAAATCGGCACGACTAAATTCGCTTTAACTTGAAACTGGGCTAATAAATTACGATGACAGGGACTGATGGGGGCGCTATAAATATCCGAGGTAGCTTTGAGGCGTCCTTTTTGATAAAGTTGGGCATGAGTTTTCCCAAAGCAAGGGTCGAGAATCGTGAGGTTGAGAATTTCTCGGGTTCCATTGGCACAAGATTCTACGACAACTTTGCCACTCCAATCGGGGTGAAAGCGATAAATAATCACGCGATCGGTATTTAAAAAGGGTCGAACTTCGGCAACGGTGGTGTTGAGAATTTCTTTGAGATTGAGAGAAGAACGAATGCGATCGCGCATGGCAGACATGACGCGCTCTCGTTCCAGTTGCAATTGCAGGGCTTCTTGGGCCACAACTCGGCTGGTAATATCGCGTAAAATGACCGTAAACAGTCGTTCTGAACCGACTTCTAATTTAGAAATTGAGGCTTCTGCGGGAAATTTGCTCCCATCTTTGCGGCGTCCGAACACTTGCGATCGCGTCCCCATTGTCCGGGATACTTCCGGGGTGTCGCGGAAGTTTTTAATATACTGGCGATGCTTCTGACGCAGATTTTCCGGTATCAGGAGATCTAGCGGTTGTCCCATTACCTCGGCTGCACTGTAACCAAAGATTTTCTCAGCCCCTTGGTTAAACAGTTGAATGCGGTGAGTTTCGTCAATGGAAATAATCGCATCGTCAGCACTATTGAGGATTCCCGCCAAACGCGCTTGGGACAGGAGCAGGGCTGCTTCTGTATGTTGGCGTTCTAAAATTTCCCGTCGTAATTGCTCATTCGCCTGTTGGAGTTCGGTGGTGCGTTCTTCGACTAAGCCCTGCAATGCGGCGATCGCTGCATCCATCTCAATCGGTGTACATCCTTGCAGTAAACTGGTTTGGGTGATGATTCCCTGTAACGAATCCCCCTCATCGGCAACGACTAATCGTCGGACTCGATACTCCCGCATTAACCGATGAGCAGTCCATAGACAATCTGTCGGTTGCACCAGCAGCAGGGGCGAACTCATCACCTCGGCAGCGGTCAGTTTTCTCAGATTGAGTTCTAATGCCTGTAGTTGCAGGATATCCCGTTCTGTGACAATTCCGATCGGGATCGGCATGGGGGGAACTTCTGGGGTCGGCATTGCATTATCCCGGTGGCGATTCTGGGCGATCGCCACGCAACTGACCCGATGGATGCTCATCAAGGTGGCTAATTCCAACACCGATGCCGACGGGGACGCCGTAATCACGTTCGGGTTCATCACTTCCACCACTCGTCTCAAGCGCATCCAATCTGCCGGTTGGATAATTTCCCGAATGCTCTGGTAAGTAATCGTTCCTACTAATTTCTCATCAGGATCCACGATGGGCACATGGCGAATCTGTTTTTGACGCAACAAATCCAAGAGGGTGACGAGATTCGGAAGATGCTCCTCCTGTAAAATAAACGGCCTAGAGGTCATTAATGCAGAAATCGGTTGTTTACTAAACGCTTTGCTGAATGACTCTATTTCCCGATCGCCAGTCTGTGCCGTCAATTTGACCACATCCCGTTCCGTAAATATACCCAGGATTTTATCGGCTGCCACCACGATCGCGCAGCTCGATTGTACCTGGCTCATCAGCACGATCGCCGAGCTAACTGGAGTATCTGGCGTGACGGTTAACGGATGGCGGTCAATGGCTAACTGTACAGAAAAAGCGGTACTTTCAAGCATAAATTAAAGGCATTTAATAATTCGGCGCAGTGTCTTCCTCAATTGCAGGGTTTATCTTGACTTATCCTGGGTTGTTTGGGAAGGCTTGCGAAAATTGAGGTCTAATCTCTTCATTCTCTAGTGATATTGTATTACTCCGGAGGTACCTTTCTGCCCTAGGGCTGTCATCTTGTGGCTTGTCCCATCAGAACTCTAGGTCGGTTTATAGAGTCTAATCCCTCAAAGCTCAATCGCTGAATGCGGTAAATTTCCCCCCGGTTACCACTATCCCGGGTTGTTCATCCCACCGGGGATAGGTCCAACTCTGGGATTTTCCCGGGGTGCAATCGGCGATCGCCTTCATCCTAACCACCCCTCACGGGAAATACTATCGTTGGAGAGGTTTCAAATGCGTAAAGTTCCCCCCTTCTTCCTCGCTGCTGCCACCACAGTTCTGGTTTTTTTAATCGCACTGCTGTCTGCCTCAGCACAGTGGCGTCCGGTTAAAACCGGCATTCTTTTTGGCATTAGTGGCATCGCCTTAGTTGAAAACTCTCTTGATGAAATGGGATGTCCCCCAGGCACTTGTTTTGTGATCGTCCATGACAATAAAATAGAGAGCGACGGTCGTATCGCTATTTTAACCGTTCGCGGACAAGATTCTTTAGATTATTTACCCCTACAGTGGCCTGATGGCGAAGAATGGCCGATCGATTTAGAGGCGATCGCCCTTGTCCCAGGCACTCAAGACTCGGCTTTTATGGCAGTCACCAGTTTCGGTCGCGTCTATTATTTCACCCTCGATTCTACCGGAACCATTCAACTGCGCCAAATCTTTTCTCTTCCAGATTTGCCGGAAAATACTAATTTAGAAGGCTTTGATTTACACCTGATTAATGGGCAATTGTTAGCCGTTTGGGGTCATCGCGGGAGTCCCGATGATTCAGGGGTACTTTATTGGGGCTGGTTTGACTGGAACGGATATCAAATCTCGGGTCAAGGATCGGCTGTGATTACCGTTCCTTGGCCCGAGGAAGATGTTCGTCACATTAGTGACATCAAAGTTAACAATGCGGGCATTCTCTATATCACTTCCTCTCGCGACCCCGGAGATGATGGACCTTTTGATTCCGCTGTTTACGCCGCTGGCCTGTTTTCAATGAACGGCAACGCCATTGAATTTCGTCCGGCTTCTTCTCTAGCTCCTCTCTATCGCATTAATGGTCATAAAATAGAAGCCTTAGAATTTTTACCGGGTCTTTCTGGCGGCAAAATTTTTGGGACAGATGATGAAAATCAAGGGTCATCCATTTACATCAACCGCTAAGGTTTTCTAAGGGCTAATCTGGGAATTGCCAGAAATTTTATGCTAAAATAAGACCAGGGATAAGATGAACTCCCCCCTGAACTATTATGGCTATCAGTCTGAGCAAAGAACAGTTGATCCACGAGATAGCAGTCATCCATCGCCGTCAAAAAGGCACGGTATTTTCTCCCGGCGTCATTGGAAAAATTTTGGGCCATCCTCAATCTTGGAGAAGTCTCAAAAAGGACGAACTCATTGCAGTTTTAGAGGCTTGGCATCATCTGTTACAGTCCTGTCCTAAAACCGCCAACTGGGAAACGGTCGAAAGGGGCGATCGCCGGGTCTCTTTACTCGCCGACGGACAACCCTGGGTGGACTATTTTGGCTTTCCTTCTCTCCAGAGTGCGGAAACATTTTTAAACGAAGTTTTACCCCATTGTGACTGGGCGATCGTGCGTTCCAGTGGGAAGCGTGTTAATGCCAGTTTTGAGTGCAAAGTCTGGGGATTAACTCCGGATTACTTGGCGGCGATCGGTTCTCAACGGTTAGCAGTTTGTGCCCGATGAACTCTGATTATCGGGGTTGATATTTTGTAACTTGCGGGATTCTTGTGCCGGAAACGACTGAAGTCGTTACTACGAACGAAGAGAACGACTAGACATCTAGCAAAATTCTCTTAAGCCCCCCTAAAACTAAATATTTATTCCTCTGGCTTCCCCCTTTTTAAGGGGGACGGGAGGGGGATCTCCCGGGGGGTTGGGGGGATCAAACGGGTATTTTGCAAGAGAACGACTGAAGTCGTTACTACGAACAATTCAGAACGACTGAAGTCGTTACTACGAACAATTCAGAACGACTGAAGTCGTTACTACGAACAATTCAGAACGACTGAAGTTGTTACTACGAACGAAGAGAACGACTGAAGTCGTTACTACGAACGGGGAAGAACGACTGAAGTCGTTACTACGAACTTAAGAGAACGACTGAAATCGTTACTACGAACTTAAGAGAACGACTTTATTTGGGGTTTCTATTAGTTTTAATGGGGATGATGAAATTTAAGACAAAAACACAACCAAATCTTGAGAAAGATGCACCATTGGCGGCGCGGATGCGACCCCGGGTTTTGGAGGAATTTATTGGACAGGACCATATTTTGGGAGAGGGACGGTTGTTGCGTCGGGCAATTCAGGCGGATCAACTTTCTTCTTTGATTTTTTATGGTCCTCCCGGGACGGGAAAAACTACTTTAGCGCGGGTGATTGCTAATAGTACCCAAGCTCAGTTTATTGCGATTAATGCGGTGCTTTCTGGGGTGAAGGAGATTCGGGAGGCGATCGCCACTGCCCAAAAACATCGAGAGGAATCGTCCCAACGAACCATTTTATTTGTCGATGAGGTGCATCGGTTTAATAAATCTCAACAGGATGCCCTCTTACCTTGGGTGGAAAATGGTACAGTTATTCTAATTGGAGCAACCACAGAAAACCCCTATTTTGAAGTCAATAAAGCCTTAGTCAGTCGATCGCGGATTTTTCAACTGACTCCCCTGACTCCCACGGATTTACAGCAGATTTGTGAACAAACTTTAAGGGATAGCGATCGCGGATATGGACATCTCCAGGTCCATCTGGATCCAGAGGCAACAGCTCATCTCGTGGATGTTGCTAATGGCGATGCGCGATCGCTGTTGAATGCCTTAGAATTGGCGGTGGAAACCACCCCCCCTGATGACACCGGCAAGATTCGCATTACCTTGGAAGTGGCGGAAGAATCCATCCAGAAACGGGCGGTTTTATATGACAAGGAAGGGGATGCTCACTTTGATACGATCAGTGCTTTTATTAAAAGTTTACGCGGTTCGGACCCGGATGCGGCCCTGTACTGGTTAGCCAAAATGGTGTATGCCGGGGAAGATCCACGGTTTATCTTCCGACGGATGTTGATTTTAGCCAGTGAGGATATTGGACTGGCGGATCCGAATGCCGTGGTGATGGTAAATGCTTGTGCGGAAAGCTTCGATCGCGTGGGAATGCCCGAAGGACGGTATCATTTAGCCCAAGCGGCGCTATACTTAGCTACTGCCCCTAAATCTAACAGTATTATGGGCTTTTTTGATGCCTTAGCAACCGTGGAAAAAGAACGAGAGGCAGAGGTTCCCAGCCATTTAAAAGATGGGAATCGGGATAAAAAGGGGTTCGGACATGGTGCCGGATATTTGTATCCTCACGCCTATCGAGATCATTGGGTAGAACAGCAATATTTACCCCAAAGTTTGCAGGGACAGGTGTTTTATCAACCGTCTAATCAGGGGAAAGAGGGAGAAATTGCCAACCAGGTGGCGCGACGGCGGGAAGCGCAGTTGGCGGCAATGGTGGAAGGGGTGGGGGTCGCCCCGGCAGAAGTTCTCACCTATGGTCCTGGCGATCGCACTGCCGATCGCTGGTTGCAGCGCACGTTGGGACAAGTCGGCGATCGCCTCGGACAGGTGCGCGATCGCCTATTTGAGATGGCACAACCCCAACGGCATCATCTGATTCTGGATTTGAACGCCCAAAGTGGATTACTCACTTGGGAAGCAGTCCGACGAGTCCCAGAAGGGGGAGTTTATGCGATCGCCCGTCAGGAATCCGAAGTGAGGGCGTTAATCGAACAATCTGCATCCCTGCCGGAATTAATGCGTCCGATGGTGATAGCATCGTCTCTATCTGAAATTCGGCCAACCCTGGACAAGGAAGCACCGGGAGTCAAATTTGACCGCATCCTGGGCCGAAATGCCTGGGTTCGGGAAGGGGATAAACGGGCGATCGCCAGGAGTTTGGCGTCCCTGCTGTCAGAGTCAGGAGGGTTAGTTTTAGGGGAAACCTTGCCGCGTTATACTCAGCGTCTATATCGGTTGTTAGGAGGGAAAGGACTCAAGGGAAATTTAGGCGATCGCCTGATGGCAGCAGAAGAGGCCATTTATCAAGACCCTACGGATCCGATGGTAAATTGGGATGCAGCAGATTTGCAACGGGATTTAGAATCCGTGGGGTTTCGAGTCGAGTTGCAAATTGAGCGATCGCACCAGGAATTACAGATTACTTCTGCCATGCTCGATCGCTGGTTTACTCCCTCCCAGTCGGAAAAACCCAGCTATGGGGACCGATTGGCACAGATGCTCTCCGGGACAGAGGTTCAGGCAGTTAGGGAGGCATTTCAGCGTCATCTCCTCCATCAAACCGTGCAATGGGAAAGTGCGATCGCCTTCCTCTGTGCCAACCTGGAGTTTTAAGTATCCTGCACCTGCCGTGCCATTGGGTTTAGAAAATGCGGGCAAAATGTCAGTACACCAAGCACAGGATGGATAAAACAGCGAGTTCCCGCCTGAAATCCGCAAGTTAGTCCAGAAGATGCCTGCTTCTATATTTCGGTAGATGTGCTTTGGGGGTTCCTAGGGCTACGATCGAAACCGCAGAAAAAATATAAATACACAGGAATAAGGAGTTATGAAATTCGTATCGGATCCCACGACTGCGGTTAAAATCGAGAAAATGAAAACCCGATTGCGATCGCAACATCCCCTGCCGCTGTCTAAAGGGATCGATCGCACCCGCTTTGAGCTCGATGACGGGAAATCAGGCGATCGCGAGTTTTCCTTTTTGGTCATTGGGGATAGCGGATCCGGACGCCACATCAAAAACAACCCCCAACGCCAACTCGCCAAACAGATGCTCCAACACCAGGACAACTGCCGCTTTATTCTCCATACCGGCGATGTGATTTATCTCGTAGGTTCTAGCGAATATTACCCCCAAAACTTCATCGAACCTTATCGGGAATTTATCGTAGGTGGAGAACATCCCGATCGCATTGCCTACAACAAAATGGTGTTCAAACTGCCAATTCTCCCCGTCCCCGGTAACCACGATTACTACGACATCCCCCTCTTGTACGGGGCGATCGCCCAAGCGGCGCAACCCTTGCGCCATCTGCTGCGAGGCCACTTCAATCTCGATGTGGGATGGCATGGTTCTGAGCAAGGTAAAGCTTACGCCCGAGCCTTTCTCGACTACCTCAAGGACATTCCCGACTTCCAACTCGGCGCTCATTTCGATCGCCATTACACCGCCGAAACCGACACCGGACGCTGTTTACGATATCAACCCGGAGAATTTACCCGCTTACCCAATCGTTATTATACCTTTCGCTATGGTGGCATCGACTTTTTTGCCCTAGACTCCAATACCTTTAATGAACCAACCCCCCTTCCCGACACGAAAGAAGGACGTCAATACCGACGCTTGCTGGAAAAACGCCGCGATGAGTTGGAACGTCAGCAGGTCGAACTCACCGCGCGATCGAAAGAATTTAACCCCGATAATCCCCATCATGCCGAGCAACTCGATGATCTCGAAACGAAGTTAGAGCAGATCGAAGAAATGCAACTCGATATTGAGAAACAACTGGAATCCGATGAAAACACCGTTACCGATATTGAACAACTCAATTGGTTCAAACAACGGCTAATTCACTCTTGGAATACAGAGGAAGTGCGGGGACGAATCCTGTATTTCCACCATCCTCCCTATGTGACCGAGGAAACCAAATGGGACCAAGGTCAGACCCTTGCCATTCGCCGTCAACTCCGGTGGGTTTTAGATCAAGTGGCGCAGGAAGTGGGGGACAAAACCCAAGGACGACCCCTTTTGGACCTGGTACTGACGGGTCATGCTCACTGTCTGGAGTATTTACAAACCGGAGATACGGGACACGCAGACTCCCATATTCATTGGATTGTCTGTGGCGGTAGCGGATATAGTTTGCGCCGTCAGCGAGAGGAGGGTTCGGACTTAACGGAGATGTTCCCCGAAAGTGAGGAGGAACGCCTGGTGGCCCGATCCAAATTGTTTCTCGGGCGCAAGGGTCGGGGTTCCCATAAGCAGCGCCCCTACTCCTTTCTGCGCGTTGATGTCCTGGAAGGGTCTCCCCCGAAGTTGCGGATACAACCCCTGATTTCCGAACGAACTCACCATCAATGGCACGATCGCCAGGGGGAAGCGTTTATGATTTAAGCCCGTCCCCCAGTTTTGCGATACAGGAACCCGGCTTTTTCCAGTTGTCCCCGGTGGACGGCTTCATCAAGCAGGATGGTTGCTGCTTCTATATTCAGATTAAGGGCAACGGCAAGCTCGGGGACGGTGATGGTTTCCCAATGGGTGAGATATGCGATCGCATCGGTGACCGATCGCTCAGGTTCGAGATCCGGCGCAATTTGGGCAATGGCATCTCGCAGGACGGAATAGGGTCGATATCCCATCATCAGCAGCGATCGGCCTGAGCTCGGGCGTAGCATGATGCTGGGAAACCGGGCGATCCCGCAATAGCGCATTTCTTTGAGGTCCTGGCGGAATGCTTCTACAGAATCGGGATGGTCCAAATCCCGCGCAAAGCGATCGCCATCAAACCCAAGTTCCGGGTTCAATTCCGCCCCCAGTTCTAGGAGAACCTCCCTTTGAGCTATATTGCGGCCCTCTAACATCACCGCCTCGCGCAGTCGCCGCAAATAGGACTCTGCAACGCCGGGGCCTTGTTGGGAGGCCGCTTTCACCGCAATACAAGCGGGATAGGAGGAAGTCGGGGGGTTCTTGACCCAGATTTTCTCATCAATGGGCATTCCCGTCAGGTGTCGCACCTGGATCCAAACTGGACCCATCTGTATGGGACGGGAAATATGGTTGAGGGGGTCGGTAAATTGTTGCCAATCGCGCAGGAGTCCCCCCATTGAGTAACGATAGACCAGGCGATCGCCAAATTCGTAGCGCAAGCGTCGCCACTGGGGTTCTACAGCCCAACTCCAGGAACAGAGGGGGTCGGTATAGTAGGTGATTTCAATCGGTGCCACAGAGTTTGAGTTTTCGCCTAGGGTTTGGGGATCAGGTGAGTTCTCCAAGGGGGCGATCGGGGGATAAGTTTGCATGATTAATCAGGTTTTCTATAAATTAGGGTTTGAATGGAGGGGGGCGATCGGGATTTTGATAATTTCTGAAAGAGGCGATCGGCTCTTTAGCTCATGTTGTGTTCAGATCCAGATCCTGCGGGGGATAAATCCCACGCCTGTAGGGGCGCTTCTCGAAGCGCCCCTACAGGCAGTTAAAAACCAACTAAAAACGTTACCCCATAAGCAAGACCGGGCGCAGGTTAAAACGATTGGCGGCCTCACAGCTCAAGCCACTACGGCGGGGGTTAAAACCCCCGCCTAATAGCTTAAGTCGTCTAAAGACGACTGCAAGTCTTATCCCGTGGTGTTTTCAGTCGGTTTCAACCGACTTTAGCTATTAGGCGGGGGTTTTAACCCCCGCCGGTTGTCGCTGTGGGTTCAAACCCCCGCCGGTTGTCGCTTACGGAACCATCCGCTCGGTGTTGCTTATATCGTCTGCGATTTCGGACTACTCAGCTCGGTTTGTTGGTAGGAAGACCACTGATTCGGTCCGTTCGGGCTGGCCGATTTGACCTCCGCAGAACGCTTCATACTCAGTTCTTGTTCCTTTTTGAATACCTGTTCTTCCGTCAGATTCGTCCCCTCACTGGTTTGATTGCGAGTCATTCCTTCTGTTTTCACCACATAATCGAGGGGGTCATCCACATACACCCAATTTTCCCCAGCAGGCCAAGACCCTTGACCTTCATTCCAAGGTCCACGAGCACTGGTGCCATTAGACATATTAAAGTACAAATGACTGTAACGCGGGTCACCTTGTAGCACTCCCGGTGGGAAATTCGGTTCGATGGTTTCTAGGGCTGCCGCGAACATTTTGTAGTGAGAAACTTCCCGCGTCATTAAGAAGCGCAGGGTATCTTTCACCTCCGGATCATCGGTAAATTGCATCAAATATTCATAGACAATTTTGGCCCGAGATTCCGCAGCTAAATCCGATCGCAAATCAACGGTCAAATCCCCATTCGCATTGACGTAAGTTCCTGACCAAGGCACACCTTGGCTATTCGTGACCGTTGGACCCCCGCCAGATACTGCTAACAATTGCGGTCCCGTCATCGCCAGTTGATGGATCAGGTCCTCGCGTCCGCTCTTGTCGGTCCCCAGAAATTGCATCATTTCGCTGTTTTCCGCAGCGTTTTTCAGGTCGCCATTGATGCCATCCAACAACATGGTCACCAAGGCACCGACAATCTCTAAATGGCTAAACTCTTCCGAGGCAATATCCATCAGCATATCGTATTTGTCGGGATAAGCCTGCCTTGCTGCAAATGCCTGGACAAAATACTGCATCGCGGCGGCTAGTTCTCCGTTAGGACCGCCAAACTGTTCTAGCAGTAAGGTCGCAAAGCGGGGGTCGGGTTTGGATACCCGCGCATTAAATTGTAATTCTTTGACGTGATAAAACATTTGATTTCCTTGGGATGAAATTCTACTTCTTTAGGGGGAGGGCAATTTTTTATTTGACCTTTTTATTAAATTCAACCACGACGCTAGGGTTAACTTTCCGGATCAATCCTCCTCACCTAAATAACCAGGTTAGCGACTGATTTATCCTTCAGTTTCTACCCAAGGGATGAACCTGGGGCATAACCCGTCTATTTTGTCCAATCGAATCAAAATATTCTCCCGCTAACCCAGAATTGTTTAATTAGACTGATGAATTTATTGGTGAATTAAGAGTTGCCTATTCCCTCTATCTCTAAATGGAGAGTCTAGGAAGAAAATTGTCCCTCTATTAGGGGATTGCAAAAATAAATTATCAAAAGGTTCAACGTCCCCCCTTCAGGGGTTTCTTTAAAAATGACTCCTGAAGGAGTCACTACGAACGGGTTTGACCGGTTTATTTTTTTAAGTTACCTTACAGTTCTAGGCTCTAAATATGAAAGATGAGCTGAGGGAATTCTCTCGGAGGAGGGATGAGATTAATTTAAAATTCAAGTATCCTAGCCCTGAGAAAATAAAGGGGGAGAATTTTAACCGCAATTGTGGATTGACAATGGAGATTGAGGTGCAGATGGTTCTCGAATAAACAAGTCTGAGGGATTGTTTGAATGGGTCAAATCGGAGCCAACAGCGGGCTGAATGATTCCGGGAGAAGACGGAACCCTCATGGGGAGAGGGACCTCAAGGAGGGGGAAATTCCTGGGAAGAACACTCGCCTTGGACCCTCTGGGGCAAATGAATCGGATCCGGACCCTAGTCCTCGGTGGATCCTAGACTCTGGCTTTTTGGGCGATCGCAAATCTGTTTCTCTCCTCCAAAGCCACCCCAAACATGAGAAAATATCATCTTAGGTCTATAGAATAACCACAGCCCGCTTGAGTTGGACTGTGCCTGAGTTCTCTATGGGTTCTAACCCCGAGTCCCAATCAACCGGACAAATAGGGCAACAAAAGGATTCAGTCCTTTTGAAAACACCCGGGGCGATCGCCCTTCCCGCTTTCCCGGGATTGCTGCCAAATCGTCATGATCGCAGGTACAATCGGTACAGTATCCATTCCCAGGAGCCAGACACTCCCATCGGAGGGTCTTTTTTGTAGTCATTGTTAATCCAGGAGCAACAAAGAAGCGTGTTTAATTCAGAAGCCAACCCTAAATCAGCATTCCCCAAGGGATTTGCCCTCAAGGGTTAGCCCTGGAAAATAGGTCTCCTGTTGCCGGTTTTAACAACCTCAAATTCTCGACTCTGCGCTATTACTTATCCTCATTCCCTATCTTAAATATCTTTCATGCAGACCGAAGCCTTTAGTGAGCTTTTCCCGCTATTTAGTGCCGCCAATCCAGAAACCCTGGAATGGCTTTTGTCCGTTGCGGTTGAGCACGAATATCCATCAGGCAGAGCAGTCTTAATGGAAGATGCCTGGGGTAATGCCGTTTACTTTATCGTCACGGGGTGGGTCAAAGTCCGACGCCTATATGGAGACAATGTAGTAACTCTGGCGATTCTCGGGCGAGGTGACTTCTTCGGAGAAATGGCAATTCTGGATGAATCGCCCCGTTCCACCGACGTGATTGCCCTCTCAACGGTACAACTCCTGAGCGTTTCCGCCCAGCGGTTTATCCAAACCCTGTTTAAAGACGCTCAACTCCATCATCGGATGCTCCAACTCATGGTCCGACGACTCAGACAAACCAATCTACGCTTTCAATTGCGGAATCGTCCCCCTGCGGTCAAACTTGCCAATACCTTAGTTTCTCTGGCGGAAAACTATGGACAGGCAACGGAGAAAGGCACAGAAATCTACAATATTCCCTATAAAGACTTAGCAGATGTCACCGATATTGGCGTCGAAGAAACCAGCAAAATCATGGAAAAATTGAACGCCAAAGGCTGGATTAAAATTGATGAAGCTGCTGAATCTCTTTATTTGGTCAATCTCAAACAGTTAACCCACTTAGCGGGGCACGTTTGAACCCTTTTTACCGAAAATATCCCAGGTTAGGGGCATTCTAAACCGCAGGGAAGGGGACTCGATGCGATCGCGCCTGAATCACTCACCGCCATACCATCAACCGTGGCGAATCGACAGTCTAAAATACTGCCCCTAACCGAGTCCAGATTAGCCAATAACCTAACAAACAATAACCGATGACTGAAGCAACCACAATTCCACCGAGTACGATGCCTCGAATCGCACCGGATGTTTACTATCAGGTGGCGATGTATGAGCCAGAATCTCATCTGTTTGACGTGATGTTAAAGGTGCGGGGATGGCGAGCATCGGTCCTGGATTTGAAAATGCCCGTTTGGACTCCTGGTTCCTATTTAGTGCGGGAATATGCCAAACATCTCCAGGAATTCTCCGCTGAAGATGCCAACGAAATTGCCCTCCCTTGGCGCAAACTGAGCAAAAATCACTGGCAAATCGAAACCCCCGAGCTCTCTGAAATTATCGTTCGCTATCGCATCTATGCCAATGAACTCTCGGTGCGAACCAATCACCTAGATAGCACTCATGGCTATTTTAACGGTGCTGCCCTATTCTTTTATATCCCCGGCTTTGAAAAAAGCCCGATTTCCATTCAAATTATCCCCCCGAAACCGGAATGGCGAGTCACCACTTCCCTCCCCTCAAAGTCGGGACGTCCCCACACCTTTACCGCCCCGGATTTTGATACTTTGGTGGATAGCCCCTTTGAAATTGGCACGCACCAATCCTACTATTTTGAAGTCGAACATAAACCCCATGAATTAGCAATATGGGGCCAGGGAAATCTCCAAGCGGAACGGCTGATTTCCGATATTGAAAAAATCATTGAAACCGAAAGTCGGCTATTCGGAGGGTTACCTTACGATCGCTATTTATTTATTCTCCATCTCTCTTCCCAAGGCTATGGCGGATTGGAACATAAAAATAGCTGTTCTTTGAACTATCCCCGCTTTGGATTTAGAAATCCCGAAAAATATAACCGCTTCATCCAATTAGTCGCCCACGAGTTCTTTCACTTGTGGAATGTCAAACGCATTCGTCCCAAACCCCTGGAAGTGTTTAACTATGAAGGGGAAACCTACACGAGTTCTCTCTGGTTTTGTGAAGGAACGACCAGCTATTATGATATCTTGCTGCCATTGTGGGCGGGCATTTATGATGCGAAAGTTGCTTTACAAGGGTTGAGTAAAGATATTACTCGCTTGCAAACCCTTCCCGGACGTCGTTACCAACCCCTGAGTGAATCGAGTTGGGATGCTTGGATTAAACTGTATCGCCGGGATGCGAATAGCGATAATTCTCAAATTTCCTACTATTTGAAAGGAGAATTAGTCTCCCTATTGTTGGATTTGCGGATTCGGGCAAATTCCAGCAACGAGCGATCGCTGGATCAGGTAATGCAGCAAATGTGGCAACGGTTTGGTCCCCAAGAAATTGGCTTCACCGATGAGGAACTCAAAGAGATTATCGAATCCGTTGCGGAAGAAGATTTAACGGACTTCTTTAACGACTACATCCACGGAACTGCGGAATTACCTCTGGATGAATATCTGCAACCCTTTGGGTTAAAAGTGCAACCCGTTGAAAATAATGATGCAGCACCGTTTCTGGGCTTGACAGTTAAGGCAGAAAATGGTAGAGCTATGATTAAATTTGTAGAAATCGGTTCACCAGCACAACGGGCGGGAATCGATGCTGAGGATGAGTTACTGGCCATTGATGGAATGCGGGTGACTGCCGAAGATTTGGGCGATCGCTTGAAAGACTATCAAACCGGGTCCAAAATCCAAATTACTGTCTTCCATCAAGAACAATTACGAACCGTTGAGGCAGTGCTCACCCAACCCCGTCCCACGACTTACAATATCGTCCCGATTCAGAATCCCACTGCGACTCAACAGAATAATCTGAAAGGCTGGTTAGGGAGTTCGGTGACGCAACTGAAAGGGTAAATTGGCGGAGGGGGGATAACGACTGAAGTCGTTACTACGAACATCGGATAACGGCTGAAGTCCTATTCTTGTTCGTAGTGACGCCTTCAGGCGTCTCTTCTGGCAACCCATTCCCTAAGATAACCTTACGATACAGGCCGAACCCGGCGATCGCATGATAAGGTTTTGCCACAACTTCCCCTGTTTTGAGGAAAAAACAATGGCAATTCAACCCCCACCCCCACCTTCCATCACCCCGCGTCAGATGAACCTGTTACGAGTCGTAACAGCAATGGCATGGGCGGATGGTGAACTCGCAGCAGAAGAAGTCGATATCATGCTCGATCGCTTTAGTCGGTTATTTTCCGTCAGTCCCCAACAACAAGACCAACTCAAAGAGGAATTGCGGGACTACATGATGCAAAACATCCCCCTGGAAGAATTAATCCCTAAACTCGCCACCCAACCGGAACGGGAACTGGTTCTCCAACTCGGCTATGAAGTCATCGCCTCCAGTGCTCGCACTCCCGATGAACCTAATATTAATGCGGACGAAGCGGAAGCCTACCAAAAACTCGTTTCTCTCCTGAATTTGCCCGAGGATGTCGTTCCCCGCATCGAAGCCGAAGCGGAAAAAAGTTTACAAAATGAGGAAGGAGTCATCGAAAACCTTGCATCTCATCTTCAAGCCTTTTTGAATCAATAATAAGTAGCAACAACCGCTGGGGGTTTTAACCCCCAGCTAAGAGCTAAAGTCGGTTAAAACCGACTGCTCATCATTATCCCGTGGTGTTTTGAGTCAGTTTTAATCCCGGCCTTGCCACTCATACAAAATTTGGGTTCCAACGGACAACTAAAAATCTTATCCGATGGTGTTTGCAGTCGGTTTTAACTGAGATCTTGCACCATTCTCAACACCGGCGGGGGATAAATCGATTGGCGGCCTCATAGCTAAAGTCGGTTAAAAACCGACTAAAAACACCATCGCATAAGACTTTCAGTCGGTTTCAACCGACTTTAGCTGTTAGGCGGGGGATTTATCCCCCGCCGGTTGTTGCAACGGGTGCAAGATCTCAGTTTTAACCGACTTTAGCTCTTAGGCGGGGGATAAATCCCCGCCTAAGAGCTAATTACGCGCTCATTTCTAGCATTCGTTGAATCGGGCGCAAGGCTGCCATTCGCGTTTCCTCCGGTAAGGTAATCTCCGGGGCGCGATTTTTCATCGCCAGATATAATTTTTCTAAGGTATTCAGCCTCATGTGAGGGCATTCATTACAAGCACAACTATTCATCGGTGGCGCAGGAATAAACTGTTTATCTAGCGCTTGTTTTTGCATTTGATGAATGATTCCCGGTTCCGTAGCGACAATAAACATACTGCTGTCACTATTTTGAACATAATTTAACAATGCACTGGTTGAACCCACATAATTGGCATGACGCAACACCGGGGGTTCACACTCGGGATGAGCAATGATTTGTGCTTCGGGATGTTGAATTTTGAGCTGCACTATTTTCTTTTCAGAAAAGGTTTCATGCACCATACAACTGCCTTGCCACAATACCATATCCCGGCCCGTTTGCTCCATCACATACCGGCCTAAATTGCGGTCTGGGGCAAAAATAATCGGCTGATTTTCAGGAATTTGACGCACCAATTTGACAGCATTAGAACTGGTACAAATAATGTCGCTCATGGCTTTAATCGCCGCCGAGCAGTTAATGTAAGAGATGACAATATGATCCGGATGAGCGGCTTTAAATTCTCCAAAGGCATCGGGAGGACAACTATCAGCGAGGGAACAACCAGCATCTAAATCCGGCAGCAACACCAGTTTATTGGGATTGAGGATTTTAGCCGTTTCTGCCATGAAGTGAACTCCGGCAAAGACGATGACATCGGCGTTGGTATTGGCTGCTTTGCGCGCTAGTTCCAGGGAGTCGCCGATATAGTCCGCAATATCCTGAATGTCTGGTTCTTGGTAGTAGTGGGCGAGAATCACGGCATTGAGTTCCTGCTTGAGGGATTCAATGGCGGCAAATAAATCGTCTGGAATCGCGGAGGTTTGGGCAGAATTGGGCGGGGATAAAGTAGCAGTAAACACAGTTTTCAGGGGGTGAACTTGCCGTTCTTTAGGGTGTTATTCCTAATTATAGTATTTTTTACCAAAAAGGGGAAGAAGGGCCTAGAACAACAACCGGCGGGGGTGGCAACAACCGGCGGGGGTTTAAACCCCCGCCTAATAGCTAAAGTCGGTTAAAACCGACTAAATAGATCAGGCGATCAGACTTTCTATGGGGTGAAAAAAGCCTGAAAACACCACCCGGTAAGATTTTCAGTCGGTTTCAACCGACTTGATCTGTTAGGCGGGGGATTTATCCCCCGCCGGTTGTTGCTGGAGTTTCCTCGCATTCAGGCGCTTGATTGCCTATCCTAGAGAAAGAGCAGCGAGAGAAACAGGGATGTTCGGACACAATTATCAGAAAAGTCAGATTAAAATTGCCGTTGTTGGGGATGTACATGAACAATGGGAACCCGCCGATGGAGAAGCGCTAACCCGACTGGGCGTTGATTTAGCGCTGTTTGTGGGGGATTTTGGCAATGAGTCGGTCCCCATTGTCCGGGCGATCGCCTCTTTGGATATTCCCAAAGCGGTGACGTTTGGAAACCATGACGCTTGGTTCACGGCGACGGACTGGGGTCGCAAAACTTGCCCTTATAATCGCCGGAGTGAGGATTGGGTCCAGTCCCAACTGGATATCCTCGGCGAGACTCATGTGGGGTATGGCAAGTTAGATTTTCCAGAATTTGGGTTAACGGTGGTGGGGGCACGGCCCTTTAGCTGGGGAGGGTCCGAATGGAAATATGCCGATTTTTATAGCGATCGCTGCGATGTCAGCAGTTTTGTGGAGTCTACCGATCGCATTATGGCAGCGGTTAAACGCGCCAGCTTCGATACGATTATTTTTCTGGGACATAATGGCCCCAAAGGGTTAGGCGATCGCCCAGAAGACCCCTGCGGCAAAGATTGGAAACCCCTGGGAGGCGACTTTGGGGACCCGGATTTTGCCGATGCGATCGCCCAAACCCGCAAAATGGGCAAAACCATCCCCCTCGTCACCTTCGGACATATGCACCACCGCCTCCGCCACACTCAAACCCAGTTGCGGAAATCCCTGCATACCACCAGCGATGGGACTGTTTATCTGAATGCAGCGCGTGTCCCTCGGATTGTCCCTACAGATGCGGGTCAATTACGCAACTTTTCCCTGGTTGAATTAGAAGGGAACACCGTGACTCGCGCCTCCCTGGTTTGGGTGGACCAAAATTTCGCAGTCGCCTCGGAAGAAGTCCTGTATCAACAACACCCGGAATCTGTTGCTACCCTCGCTTAAGGGCGATCGGATTTTTTCCCCTGTTGACTCTTTCAATTCCAGACAACTCGGGGTAAGATAAAACAGAACCGCACTGGAGAGGTGGCAGAGTGGTCGATTGCGTCTGACTTGAAATCAGATGAATCCGCAAGGGTTCCGGGAGTTCGAATCTCCCCCTCTCCGTTGATTAACCTAGGGAAAGCCCGTCGCAACACCCGGCGGGGGGTTGCAACACCCGGCGGGGGTTTAAACCCCCGCCTAATAGCTAAAGTCGGTTAAAACCGACTGAAATCCCTATGGGGTAACGACTTCAGTCGTTCTTTTCTCATGTTCGTAGTAACGACTTCAGTCGTTCTCTTCTCTTATGTTCGTAGTAACGACTTCAGTCGTTCTCTTCTCATGTTCGTAGTAACGACTTCAGTCGTTCTCTTCTCATGTTCGTAGTAACGACTTCAGTCGTTCCCCCCATCCAACTACCACCGATGCGATCGCCTCCCGGTCCTCGCGGCAACATCTCTCTAAATTGCGGTAAATTTTAACGTACCATAAGAAAAGTAAAATCTTTGACATAACCCGATGACTGACAAGCGGATCAGAGCTTATATCAAACTCATTCAAAAATTATTAGATTGTCCTGAAGGAGACGAACTCAAGATTCTCCGCAAACATAGACATTTAATCGATGTTCAATTTGTCTACGTTCTCAACCAGGCAGCGGAGAAAGCCGAAGAAGAGGGGGAAGAAGATACCGCGAGTTTTTTAAGGACATTATCCGAGCAATTAGAACTGGCTTTTGCCGAAATTGTGAAAAGGACACACCCTGCTGTCAGCGAGCGCAATCAGGCATATCTTCAAATCATTGAGGAAATCTTAAAGTGTGACACGGGAGAAGAAGTTGCCCATATTTTACATCAAAACTCCGAGAGAGTGGACCGAGGCTTTGTCAAAACCTTGGCCCAAGTTGCCCAACTGATGGTGGAAAATGGCCAGCCAGATTCTGCCGCAGTTTTAATCGATTTGGCAACAGTAATCTCCTCAGCCATTGAGGAAGATTAATATCGTTTAATGGTCATAAAAAAACCCGCACCCTAAAGGGTGGGGCTATACGGACAAAGCCCGCCTGCGCGGGCTAATTTAGAGAAAACAGGTCTTGGACAACCGGATTTGGGATTAAAAGGAATTGAGCGCCTCCTGACAATCCTCCCCCCAAACTGTTACAAAAATTTATTAAATTCCTCACCCTTTCATGATAAATTATCAAAATAGGAGTAGGTGTGGACATATAGGCTTATGCGTTGTTTAAACTGTCATGCAGAAGGCATCTCGTCAACGAATCAATACTGCCCCAAATGCGGCGCTCATTTACCCGCACTCCAGCAAAACCTCCTGCCGGAACAGACCCGCTTAAAAGCCGACACCTACGAAATCGAATATGCTTTAGGACGAGGCGGATTTGGGATTACCTATCGAGCGCATCATATTGGCCTGGA
Organism: Laspinema palackyanum D2a; assembly: GCA_025370845.1. Taxonomy (GTDB): domain Bacteria; phylum Cyanobacteriota; class Cyanobacteriia; order Cyanobacteriales; family Laspinemataceae; genus Laspinema. Next base: position 133,928 of record JAMXFF010000009.1, read on the forward strand.
ACAACCTGTTGCCATCAAAGAATATTATCCTCAAGAACTCGCCCATCGCCACAGCAATAATGGGGGATTAACCGTTCCCCAAAACAAGACGGAAATGTATCAGCGTTGGTTAACCCGATTTTTGCGAGAAGGGCAGATTTTAGCCAAACTGAATCATCCCAGTTTAGTGCGAGTGCAAGACTTATTTGAAGAAAGAAACACCGCCTATCTGGTGATGGAACTGCTCTCGGGAAAAACATTAGGGCAAGAGTTAGACGAGCAGCCTGGGAAAAAATTAGACCCGCAACGAGTTAGGGAAATCATCACCTCTTTAGTGAGTGCTTTAGCGGCAACTCATCAAGGCGGAGTCTATCATCTCGACCTCAAACCGGACAATATCCTCCTGACACCGGAAGGGCGAATCGTCTTAATCGATTTTGGGGCAGCCAAACAAGAAAGCGCCACCCTGGGGCCAACCCGGAGTACGCGAGCATTTACCCCAGATTACGCCCCACCGGAACTGATTGGCAACCAGGCGATCGGGCCAGAAAGCGATATTTTTGAACTGGGGATGCTCTTACATCAAATGCTCACCGGAACCTTACCACCACCCGCCCTGAGTCGCCTCATCGGAGAACCCTGGGAACCCCAATTAGAAGAACCCTGGCAGGGTTTAGTCGCCTCCGCCTTACCGCTACAGAAAAATCAGCGCCCTAACAATATCAGTGAGTGGTGGAAACCGGCAGCATCTGAGGTAAATAGCTCTGGGAATATGCGATCGGCAAAACTCCCACTTCCCCAACCCCAGGTTCCACCCTCGGTTTTAAAGCCCCAGCCAACAAGTGCGTCAGGTACAGGCAAAGGTGCAGTAGATTTGCGCGGCTATTTTATCTTGCCCGACTTGAAAGCACAGGGAATCGTGAGGCGCTTTGGGCGTGGAGCAATACGAAAAGTGATCCTGCTGAATCAGGAATTGGCGATTGTCTTTGCCGGGGGTGGCACGGCACTGTTTAACCTCCGCAGTAGTGAGGCACTCTGGGAAATCGAATGCTTTGCTTATTCTGGGGCCGTGAGTTTGGACGGAAAACGGTTAGCTTTAGCGGGGGAACAAGTTATTTACCTCTGGGATTTAACAAAAGGGCAATTCCTGCGTCAGATTCACGGACATACCAACTCCTTGTACAGCGTGGTCTTCAGTCCCGATGGCAAATTCCTCGCTTCTGGGAGTTGGGATAATACCGTGCGGTTGTGGGATGCAGCTACGGGAAGGGAACTACACCAACTCTTGGGACATACCAAACCCGTCAGTAGCGTGGCCTTCAGTCGCGATGGCAAATTCCTCGCTTCTGGGAGTGTGGATAAAACCGTACGGTTGTGGGATGCATCTACGGGAAGGGAACTGCGCCAACTCTCTGGTCATACTGACTGGGTGCGTAGCGTGGCCTTTAGTCCCGATGGCAAATTCCTCGTTTCTGGGAGTGAGGATAAAACCGTGCGGTTGTGGGATGCATCTACGGGAAGGGAACTGCGCCAACTCTTGGGACATACCAAACCCGTCAGTAGCGTGGCCTTCAGTCCCGGTGGCAAATTCCTCGCTTCTGGGAGTGTGGATAAAACCGTGCGGCTATGGGAGGCAGCTACGGGAAGGGAACTGCGCCAACTCTTGGGACATAACAGTTTAGTGAATAGCGTGGCCTTCAGTCCCGATGGCAAATTCCTCGCTTCTGCGAGTATGGATAAAACCGTGCGGTTGTGGGATGCAGCTAGGGGAAGGGAACTGTGCCAACTCTCTAGTCATACCAAATCCGTCAGTAGCTTAGCCTTCAATCCCGATGGCAAATTCCTCGCTTCTGGGAGTGAAGACAATACCGTGCGGCTGTGGGATATCGCTAAGGGAAAGGAATTGCGCCAACTCTCTATTTCTATGCTCTGCCTGGAAAGTGTTGCCTTCAGTCCCGATGGCAAATTCCTCGCTTCTGGGAGTGAAGACAATACCGTGCGGCTCTGGGATGCAGCTACGGGAATGGAATTGCGTCAACTCTGTGGACATACCAACAGGGTGAATAGCGTGGCCTTCAGTCCCCATAGCAGCAAATTCCTCGCTTCTGGGAGTGAGGACAATACCGTGCGGCTATGGGGTGCCGCTAACGGAAAGGAACTGCGCCGACTCTGTGGACATACCAACAGGGTGAATAGCGTGGCCTTCAGTCCCGATGGCAAATTCCTCGCTTCTGGGAGTGAAGACAATACCGTGCGGCTGTGGGATATCGCTAAGGGAAAGGAACTGCACAGACTCTGTGGACATACCAACAGGGTGAATAGCGTAGCCTTCAGTCCCGATGGCAAATTCCTTGCTTCTGGGAGTTGGGATAATACCGTGCGGCTGTGGGATACAGCTACGGGAAGGGAACTGCGCCGACTTTGTGGACATACCAACAGGGTGAATAGCGTAGCCTTCAGTCCCGATAGCAAAGTCCTCGCTTCTGGGAGTGAGGACAATACTGTGAGGCTATGGGAGGCAATGACGGGCAAACAAGTGCGGACATTTCACAGACATACCGGGTCGGTGTCTTCTGTAGCCTTCAGTCCCGATCTCAAATATCTCGCCTCCGCAGGTCGTGATGGTGTGGTGCGGTTGTGGGATGTGGCAGATCTCCAGATTTGAGTGGGATTAATCCTCCTGACTATTCTGATCTTCAGCAGCTTCCCGAACTAAATCTAATGGCAATTGCAACGATTCGGCAATTGCTTCTAAACTTAATCTATGACGCATTAAAGGTTTAACGGCCTCAATTTTTGCCTCAATTTTACCTTCAATCTTGCCTCTTCTCAGGCCCTCCTCTATACCCTCGGCAAGACATTCTTGATAGGAGCGATTATCTTTCCAACTTCCTAGTTCCAACATGGCGGCTATATCCTCTCAATCTAAAATCTGGGATAAAACCCCCTCAATGATGTCCTGGATTTGAGGGGGTCGATTGGTTTATGTCAACCTACGGATTTCTCCCGGCATTGAGTGGGGTTAATCTTCCTGACTATTGCTATCTTCGGCAGCTTCCCGCACTAAATCTAATGGCAACTCTAAAGATTCAGCAATAGCTTCTAAAGTTAAGCCCTTTCGCAAGAAGGGTTTAACTGTCTCTAGTTTTCCCAGGATTTTACCTTTCCCTATACCTTCGGCAAGGCTTTCTTGATAGAAGCGATTGTCTTTCCAACTTCCTAGTTCTAACATGGCGGCTATCTCCTCTCGACTTTTGGTGGTTAACTTGTAAATGATGATGGTTTCAATGAGTTCGATGAGGTCCCGTTTGCGGTTGGGATTGGTGAGTTCGATCGCGGCTTGGGCGATTAGGCGTTTGGCTGTTTCTACCGCAGCCGTTTCCGGTTCTAGGATTAGTCTAACAACTCCCAGACCTAATGTGCTTTCCCCTTCCGGTTCGAGTTCATCCAAGTAGATGCGGGTGACCCGATCGCAGTTGAGCAGTTCCTGAAATTGTACCTGGTCTTTGGGTTCGATATGACGATAGGGGTAAATGATGACGACTTGCCAGGGATTTGCTGGTTTGTATTGGCGCAGGTAGATAAAGAGTTCGGCAAAAATCCGATAGTAAAGTTCATCATCGGGTTGAAATTGGACTTCGGTGAGATAAAAGGGTCGGTTGGGTTCCTCTTCGTTGGGCATGAAGACTCCATCAATCCGAAAGGCCAATTGTTTGACTTCAATAGAGGTAAACTGATAGGCACTGGCTTCTTGAATCGGACGGTGGAGTAATTCAAAGAAGATGGTGGGATATTTTTGGAATATGGTATAAAAAATTGTGTCAGTTCTCATGGGCGCTGAGATAAAATTAAGTTAGCAATAGCGGGAGCATCTGACATCTTGCACCTGTTTCAACAACCGGCGGGGGATAAATCCCCCGCCTTATAGCTAAAGTCGGTTAAAACCGACTAAAAATTCCACTGAATCAGACTTGCAGTCGGTTTTAACCGACTTTAGTTGTTAGGCGGGGGTTTTAACCCCCGCCGGTTGTTGCTCCCAGCAGATCTCGTATCAGACTGTTGAATATTTGTTATTATTTTACCATAATTATCATTCAAAAAATCAAAAAATAATACTTTTAATTTCCATTCAAATAAAGATTGAAAAGTTAGTAATCACCGGCCACCGCTAGGGGACCCTTTTGGGGGACGGGTGTTGTCCGTTAGACTGGGGTTATGGAGTCGGGAACACCTGTGGATTGGGGGGGTTCAATCCAATTGTCGATCGCACGTAATGGAGAGGGTAAAAGTTGTGAAACACACTCAAATAATCGGTTGGAATTCATCAGGAAAATTCTCGGGAAATTTTGGCTTTAATCGTCGGTTTAGACGGTGGCATCACCGGGCGATCGCACCCCTGATTGCTGCTATGTTGGCAGTCGCCTCCGGTGCAAATGTGGCGAGTCTTGCGGCTGAAAGTTTGACTTTCCGTCTCGGTCCCTGGCAAGGCTCGATCGCCATTGCTGATTTAGAAGAGTATGCTAGAACTGGCGAACTTCCCGGCAATCTTGCCCCCCTAGGTCCCTTTTTACCGGATGGATTGCAAGAGGTGTTGGCGCAACGGGTGGAGATTGACCCGGATATTGGCGATCGCGCCTTGGATCGTCTCATCAAATCCCCCCAAGGAAACCGCTTTGTTCGCGCTATTTTCTTACTGGTTCCTGATAGTACAATTGAACAAATTAAAGATGCCATAAAACTCGTTGCCACCCAAGGTAATGGTCTGAGTTTATTAGGCATTTTAAAAGCCTTACCCGGGGATAATATTGTTTTTGATGCAACTTCGGCTATAGGAGTCGCATCTCGTCTGAATCTGCCCTATTTAGAAGGGCAAATTTTACGTTCTCGGTTAGAAAGTGACCTAGAACTAGAAACCGAACCCTTTTTCGCCAGTTTCGACCCCGCCTTACCCGGTTCGCAACTGGTTTCTCAGCAAACCCTCACCTTTCGCGATCGCCAGCGCAACCGAGATATTACTGCTGAACTGTATTTCGGCAGCAATCCTCAAGGACCTCTCGCCGTTCTCTCCCACGGATTAGGGTCCGATCGCTTCTTATTGAACTATTTATCTCAACATCTCGCCTCCCACGGCATCACCGTCGTTGCTATTGAACATCCTGATATTAATGAGGCGGCAGTTGAAAATCTCCCCGTCACCTTAGACCCCACCAATCTCATCCCCGCTTCTGTCTTTTTAGAACTGCCCAAAGATATTAGTTTTGTCCTAGATGAACTTGCTGAAATCAACCGCCAACCCGGTTCTCTCGCGGGGAAATTGAACACCGCAGAAACAATAATCATTGGCCATTCTTTAGGCGGTTATGCGGCATTAGCTATAGCGGGGGGCGAGTTAAATTTAAACGAGTTGCGAGATTTTTGTAGTGAGGGTCGTAAATTAGGCCGATCGCCTGCGGATTTATTGCAATGTTCCGCCACAGAATTATCGGGAAATCGAATCACCTTGCGCGATCGACGGATTAAACAGGCAGTTGCTCTGAATCCGAATATTGGCAGTTTATTCGGGGAAAAAGGACTGAGTAAAATAGAGATTCCCATCCTGTTAGTTGCCGCCAGTGATGATGCTTGGGCACCGGCAGTCACCCATCAATTGCGGCCCTTTACTCAACTGGAAGATCCGAAATATCTCCTCACGGCGATCGGGGGGACTCATTTCAGCGTCACGGACCCTGACTATCCTAGTCTGTTAGAACGTCAAACCGCCTTACCCGATGACCCCACGCGGGAACAGACGGAAAACCTCCGGCAATTACTGCGCGGGGTTACCTTGGCATTTGTCAAACAGCAGACCCCGGAAGCGCGGACCTACGCCCCATTTTTAAGCGCTGCCTACGCGCAATCCCTGGGAACTGAAGAAACAGCCTTGCGCCTGAATGAAACCCTCCCCACGCGCTTGGCTCGGTGGTTGGCAACCAGTGAAGCGGCCCTCGGGCGGTTGGATTGAGGCATTGACAAGGGCGATCGCCTCCTGAGTTGAAGATGCGATCGCCCCTGTACGGATGCTTAACTTTCCCAAACCGATTAAACTAGAGACAATACCTTTCTGAGAGATTTCTTCCCGCTATTCTTGGACCAAAAGGGTCGGGATTGCTTCAGGAATTAAACTCTCCCCCTGTCTGTTTAAGTTGGGTATAAAATTTCAGCCGTTTTCAAGATTATTTTTTCCAATTATCATGAATTTATGAATACATTTTTTGCATTCATCGTTCCCCTAATTTTTGGCATTCTCGGTTATACCGTGAGCGCCGTTAAAGTCATTAATGAAGGAAACGAAGCCTTAGTCGAACGGTTAGGCCGATTTAATCGCAAATTAAGTCCCGGTCCGAACTTAGTGTTTCCTTATGTTGAAAGTATCGTAGTAGAAGATACGACCCGGGAACAAGTTTTAGATGTTCCGCCCCAAAATGCCATTACCAAAGATAACGTTGCCATTAAATTAGATGCAGTTGTCTATTGGAAAATTATGGATTTGCAAAAAGCCTATTATGAGATTAATAACATCAATTTAGCGATTAAAAACCTAGTTTTAACCACCCTGCGTTCTACCATTGGTCACATGGAATTGGAGCAAACCTTCTATTCCACTGAGGAGATTAATAAGCGGGTGTTGAAAAGTTTAGATGAAGCAACTTTTAGTTGGGGAATTAAAGTTTTGCGCGTTGAAGTCCAAGACCTTGACCCGCCAAAAACGGTTTTAGAATCAATGGAAATGCAACGAGCTTCTGAGATTCGCAAACGGGCAACAATTGTTGATGCTGAGGCAACTGCGGAGTCTGTGCAACTGATTTTAGACTTGCTGCAACCGCAGATGACCACCACAGAGGTGATGAGATATTTGTTGGCTAAACGCTATGTGGATGCGAATCAAGAACTGAGTAAGAGTCCTAACTCTAAGGTGATTTTCATGGACCCGAAGGCGTTAAATGATACCCTGTCAGAGCTGATTTATACGCCGGAAATTGGCCAACACCTGAATAACCCGAATAATCCTTCTCCCCCAGGAGGAAATCCTCCCCCCAGTCCGCCGGGAAATGGCTCTAATCCCACTTAAGTTTTGGCTCGATAAATGGCATCAGCAACTCGACAAACGTCGTGCATTTCTGCCACGTCATGGATGCGGAGGATATCGGTACTGCCGGTGGCGATCGCCGCACAACAAGCGGCAGCTGTTCCCCAGACTCGTTGTTTGGGGTCCGGTTGGTTGAGTAAATGTCCGATAAAACTTTTACGGGAAGGACCGACTAACAGGGGACAGCCTAATGTTTGAAATTGGGACAGGTTTCTAATTAGGTCCAGATTTTGCTCAAAGGTTTTTGCAAACCCAATCCCCGGATCGAGAATAATTTGATGGGGTTGAATTCCAGCAGCAGTTGCCTTCTGAATTTGAGCGATGAAAAATTCGGTGATGTCGCCGATTAAGTCCCGATAATCGGTGAGTTTTTGCATCGTTTCGGGAGTGCCTCGACTATGCATGAGGACAAAGGGGACGCCTAATTCTGCCACGACGGAGAACATTTCTGGGTCTCCGGTTCCCCCGGTGACATCGTTGACAATATCTGCACCTGCTTCTATGGCAGCTTTTGCCACAGGCGATCGCGAGGTATCGATGGAAAGGGGACAGGTGGCAAACGTGGGGTCTGAACGGAGCGATCGCACCACGGGAACCACCCGATTCAGTTCTTCTGCTAGGGACACTTCTAAGGCCCCCGGGCGCGTGGACTGGCCCCCAATGTCTAGGATATCGGCACCGGCACTAATTAACGCCTTGGCATGAGTAACAGCGGTTTCTAGGGTATTAAATTCGCCCCCATCACTGAAACTATCGGGGGTAACATTGAGGACCGCCATCAAATAGGTACGCTGACCCCACACAAACGGGCGATCGCGAATCGTCAGCGGCAAGGGTTGATGATTCATCCTGGATTAATGACTTTTGAGCGTTAGGGGTTGGGGAGTGATTTACTACGAACTAAGATAACGATTGAAATCGTTACTACGAACTAAGATAACGACTGATACGCAATTTGGTTGTTAAAATTTTTCTTTAGCCCGCGCAGGCGGGCTTTGTTCGTATAGCCCCACCCTTCCAGGGTGCGGGTTTCTTGCTTTTCTACACAGTCCAGGGCGCACCGCAGAGCGCCCCTTCTGCTTGATTCTTAGAATGGATTCCGGTTCGGAACTGAACCCTTATCCGTTCAACTTAAGCGCGATAATTGACAATTTTGCCCCAGCTATCCGGGGTGAGGCTGGCTCCACCGACCAAAACCCCATCAATTTCCGGCTTTGCCATCAATTCATCGATATTGTCCGGTTTCACCGATCCGCCATACTGAATCGTGACATTTTTATTGTCCAATTTTGAGCGAATCAATCCGATCACGCGGTTGGCTTCATCGGATTCACAGGTTTCCCCGGTCCCGATCGCCCAAATCGGTTCATAAGCAATCACCAACTTCGTTTGGTCGATTCCTACTAGGTCTTTTTCCAATTGACCTAAAATGTGAGATTCCGTCTCGTTAGCGGCGCGTTGTTCCTTGGTTTCACCCACACAGAGGATGGGAATCAGTCCATATTTCTGGGCTGCTTTCAGGCGCAGGTTCACCGTTTCATCGGTTTCCCCAAAATATTGACGGCGTTCGCTATGGCCGATAATGACATAGCGCACCCCGATTTCCGTCAGCATTGGGCCAGAAATTTCTCCCGTATAGGCACCCGCTTCTTCCCAATGAATATTTTGAGCACCGAGGCGAATGCGACTCCCGTGCAAATTTTTGGACAGGGCGCTCAAAGCAGTGAATGGCACGCACAGAACCACTTCCCGATTCTCCGGGGCGTCCTCTACGGTGGGTTTGAACCCCTCTAAAAACTCCAGGGCTTCTGCCTGGGTTTTGTACATTTTCCAATTACCGGCCAGAATGATTTTTCGCACGGTTAACTCAGTCAGATACAGAATTCGACAAAATACTGACTATGAGTGTAAAGCGAATTGGGATCGTTTCACGCCAATCTTGCTAAAACGTGGCAAAAAATCTAGGTGGGGCCGTGGGTTGTTTGGGGCCTCCGGGGTGATTCCCCACTTCGAGTCTGGTATTTTGGGTTGTAAATCGGTGATGATTCGTATTAATTTTGATGAAGACCGAAGTGAAGTGCTTACTACAAAAATCCCGAGAACGGCTGAAGTCATCCCGCTCAACTCCGAGACCGTCTGAAGTCATCCTCCTGGGTTGTTCCCCTTTTGTAGTAACGACTTCAGTCGTTCTCCCCTCTTCAAAGAAGCATGAACATGACCCAACCTCAACCGGACTTTCACCGCAAGCGAGGGATCTTAAGTCCTGATTCAAATTGATAAAAGGCTATAGAAATTGTTATGGTTCGAGAACGATATGGGCGTCAATTGTAGCGGAAACAGCCATTTAAAATATAAAATTAAGTAACTCTCCTAACTACCCTGAAGGGGATAGCGGTTTTCAATATGGTTCAAGCTACTATCTCATATACCATAGGCTTTATCAAACAAGAAGCTCGTCAACTGGTCAAAAAAGGTATTCTCAGCCGCCAGCAACCGATTTATACCCTTTGCAAGTACATTCCCGCTCGCGAATGGGGAAATATCGAGCTAGAGTTAGAACACCATGATTTTTTGCTACGCGATCGCATCTGTGACTTATTAGGTCGGGAAGATTGGTTCGACGACTAAGGTTAGATTAGGTCCACCCTCACCGTTGTGGTTTAAGTTCCTCTTTAGCATGAACCCCACCGCCTGGGTACATCCTGGGTGGGGTTTCTGTTCGGCTATCCAAAGGGCGATCGCCCGATGGAAATGCAAAAAGCTTCTGAAATCAGAAGCTTTCTATCACCCATTCTCACTTATAACCGATGATCCATCCCTGTAGGCAGGCCATGAGCCACCCCTCCAGGTCAAGTTGGAGGGATAAAGCTAGACTTTTCTACGCGAGTCCCGCTGCTTCCCGAGCCGCCTGTGCCTCATCGGGATGAATGTTCAAACGAGTGAGATTAATCCGACCTTTGTTATCAATATCGCGGACTTTAATCACGACTTGATCACCCACGGCGAGTTCATCCTCAACCTTACCGACTCGATAATCCGCAATCTGAGAAATGTGAACCATCCCTTCTTTTCCAGGGAGGAATTCCACAAACGCACCAATCGGAATAATCCGAGTGACGGTCCCCAGATAAACATCTCCCGCAGATAACTTCCGGGTCATGTTTTGGATAATTGTGACCGCACGCTGTGCTTTTTCGCTTTCGATCGCCGAGACGGTCACGGTACCATCATCTTGGATATCAATCTTAGCCCCGGTTTCCTCGGTAATGCTCTTGATCATCTTACCGCCCGGACCAATCACCATGCCAATGAATTCGGGATCAATCTTGATCGTCAACAGGCGTGGTGCGTAGGGAGAGAGCTCCTCGCGAGGCGTATCAATCGTCCCGAGCATTTTTTCCAAGATATGCAGGCGCGCCGGTTTCGCTTGCTGAATTGCCTGGGCGATCGTCTCCATCGACAACCCGGAGATTTTCATATCCATCTGCAAAGCAGTGATCCCCGTGTCGGTTCCAGCTACCTTGAAGTCCATATCCCCTAGGAAATCCTCGATCCCCTGGATATCGGTCAAAATCCGAACTTCATCGCCCTCTTTAATCAAACCCATTGCTGCACCAGAAACGGGTTTCTTAATGGGGACACCGGCATCCATGAGACCCAGGGTCGAACCGCATACCGAACCCATCGAGGTGGAACCATTGGAAGAGAGCACCTCAGAGACGACGCGAATCACATAGGGGAATTTGTCATAATCCGGTAACACCGGCAATAAGGCACGTTCTGCTAAAGCGCCATGACCAATTTCCCGACGTCCAGGCGATCGCATCGGTCGAGTTTCTCCCACAGAAAATGGCGGGAAGTTGTAATGGTGCAGATACCGCTTTTCATCTTCCGGATGCAGGTCATCGGCTAAATCTTGGGCATCTCCAGGCGTTCCCAAGGTGACCAACGATAACACCTGAGTTAATCCACGATTAAATAAAGCGCTACCATGAACCCGCTGGGGCAACAGTCCTACGCGACAGGAAACAGGCCGTACTTCGTCCAATTTCCGACCATCAACGCGCACCCCATCTTCGACAATCTGCCGCCGCATCAGTTTCTTGGTGACTTCTTTAAAGACTTTCCCCAATGCTTTGCCATCCGCAGTTGCCGCTACCCTTACAGGTTCTTCCTCGGGCATTTCGGCAATTTGCGCTTGGATAGCGTCTTTAATCTCATCTAAGCGCGTATCTCGGAGGGTTTTGTCTAAATACTGAGACAAAATACCTTTAATATCATCGGTTGTCCGTTCCTGGATGAACGTTTCCAGGGTTTGATCAACCTCTTGCGGTGGCTCAATTACGGCCTCAATTCCCAACTCTTCCATGATTTCCCGCTGCGCTTGAATCAAGTCGCAGGTGGCTTCATAGCCGAAATCAATGGCTTCGATGATATCCTGTTCTGGAAGTTGATTTGCACCGGCTTCCACCATGATTACCCCATCGGGACTTCCGGCTACCACCAGATCCAAATCGCCCGAGGTAATTTCTTTATAAGTGGGATTAATGATAAAATCATCTCCCACCAAACCGACGCGCACGGCTGCCATTGGACCATAGAAGGGAATTCCGGCTAACTGCACGGCCACCGAAGCACCTGTTACCGCCAACACATCGGGGGGAACTTGGGGGTCCATTGACCAGGTTGTTGCGACAATTTGAATGTCATCCCGAATCCATTGCGGAATTAAAGGCCGTAACGGACGGTCAATCAATCGACAGGTTAAGGTTACCTTTTCCGGTGGTCTTCCTTCGCGGCGTAAGAAGCCCCCAGGAATTTTCCCACCTGCATAGAGGCGTTCTTCATAATCGACCAACAACGGTAGAAAATCAATCCCTTCTCTTCCCTGAGAACGGGTCGCCGTCACGAATACAGCCGTATCTCCAGACTGAATCAATACTGCACCACCCGCCTGGGGTGCAAACAACCCAATAGTGAGTCGAATATCCCGTCCATCAAAGGATATTGACTTTTCAATTTCTTTCATGCAGTCCTTTTTCCTTCTAATTCGCTCTCTTTTCTTTTCTGTGGCAATCGTAACACTTCTAAAGTGCGATCGCGTCAGACACAATCAGGGGTTCGGATTGATCTGCCAACAGCAATCTCTTCGCCACGATCCCTGATGATGTCGCCCGGTATGAGCGCAGCGGTTTTGGCTTGAGTGCATCTCTCCTCCTTTGGGTCCGCCGCCCCTGCTCTTTGGATGCTTTCTTTGGGTACTCGTCCCCTTGAGCAAGCCTTTTGATCCATTTTAGCCCACGATCGCAGCTTTAACCCCGAGAGAATAATCCCCGCAATCCTGTAAAATCTTCACCGGATCAGGCACAGGAGTCACTCGGGATGGATGTCCCTCAGACTGGGGCGAAGTAGTCCTTACAAGAGTAGGTTTTTTACCCTTAACTGCACCTCCCTCCGGTCCCCTCCCCTTAGCAAGGGGAGGGTTAGGGTGGGGTTCTTCTTGGGCGATCGCCCCCAGTCCCATCCCTGTCCCATTCCTGACCCGAGGGGCGATCGCCCTAAATCCGATGTCTGGGTTACCCGAAAAATGTTAAATTGAGTCCAGTCTCCTTCTAGGGCATTGAATTTTAGCCGGAAAATTACACCCTGTTCTATCCAATTGTCCTGGTCAACCTGTTATCAATTCCCTTTTTTTTAACCTAAAATTTAACGCAACCGTTTTAAATCAACCCATTTCACAATAATTCATCAATCAGAGGATTTTTCACGCGCATGGCAATTTTACATGGCAGTTGGATTCAATCAGGGGATTCAACCGAAGGCAAACAAATCAGTGAATATTTATTAATTTGGGGAGAAACTTGGCGGAGATTTATACCTGATGAAATGGCAAATTTTGGCAAGGTACTCGCCCATCCTTTAGCCATGAATTCCCCGGAATTAATCGAGTTTATTCACAGCTTAAACGCACAAAATCGTTTGTCTTGGGAATTACCAGACTGGGCGAACCCGACTCCGGCAAAAGGGAAAAAACAAAAGAAGACCGACAAAAAACTAGGGATTGAACCTTGGCAGACAGTGGCGATCGCCCTACCCACGGATCTCAGTTCCACACAGGGTCCCATTCCCCTCCATTCCGGGAGTCAACCTTCAGAAGAAGACTTCGCTTTGTACCCGTGGCAAGTTGAGGGACTCTGCCTCAACCCCGCAGATGCCATTGATTTTTTATCCGCCCTCCCCCTGGGGACCCTCGACCCTGCGGACAATTTTATCGGGTCTGACTTACGCTTCTGGTCCCACATTGCCCGATGGAGTTTGGACCTCCAGGCGCGATGTAAGTTTCTCCCCCAAATCCAACGCCCCCTCACTGGCGGGGCAGTCGCCCATTGGCAACCCCTCCTCGATAGCGACACCGATCGCAAGCGCCTCAACCGCTTCACCAAACAGATGCCGATTGCCTGTCGCACTTATCAACTCGGGGACCCACAAGAATTAGCAGTCCAATTCCCCCCGGAACCCCAAGAGTTGTTACAGGGATTTCTCTCTCAGGCCCTGGATATTCGCATCCGCAAGGCGAGTGGGGAGGGTTCGATACCAAATTTGGTCTCGCCGGTGAAAGAATGGCTGCAAGGATTGGTTTTTGAAGCGGGGATGATTTCCGGGGAACCTGATGCGATCGCCAAAATTGAATCTGCGCTCGCCAATTGGACCGCCCCAGTCGCGCCCCATCTCGCCGGACAGCAACCCTTCCGCGCCGCCTTTGAACTCGTCCCCCCGGAATATGGCGATAATCGTTGGACGTTGCAATATTACTTGCAATCCGTCGATGATGCTTACTGTTTAGTCGATGCCAAAACCATCTGGAATAATCCAGTGGAACAGTTTGTATATCAAGGTCGCACCATTGAACAACCCCAGGAAACTTTATTGCGGGGATTGGGATTAGCTTCTCGCCTATTTCCCCCTCTGGAAGCGAGTTTAGACACTCAATGTCCCCAATCCTGTGCGATCGCGCCTCTGCAAGCCTATCACTTTATTAAATCCGTCACTTGGCGGTTTGAAGATAGTGGATTAGGGGTAATTTTACCCGAAAGTTTGTCCCCGCGTGACGGTTGGGCGACTCGCCTAGGATTATCCATTCGCGCCGATAGTCCAACTCGCCCGCAAGGGGGATTAGGATTACAAAATCTCCTGAATTTCAAGTGGGAATTAACCATTGGCGGTCAAACCATTTCTAAAAAAGAATTTGACCGTTTAATCGCCCTCAATTCTCCGTTAGTCGAAATTAACGGAGAATGGGTGGAACTGCGCGACCAAGATATTCGCGCCGCTACGGACTTCTTTAAATCCCGCAAAAATCAGATGTCTTTGACCTTAGAAGATGCCTTGCGGTTGGCAACGGGAGATACCCAGGTCATGGAAAAACTCCCGGTGGTGAAATTTGAAGCCGGGGGACATCTGGAGGAATTGCTGAATACGATCACCAACAAGCGAACTTTAGAAGATTTAGAAGTCTCCACCAACTTCAAAGGCGAACTGCGACCCTATCAATTACGCGGCGTCAGTTGGTTAGCTTTCTTACAAAAATGGGGATTAGGCGCTTGTTTAGCCGATGATATGGGATTGGGTAAATCCATTGAAACCATTGCATTTTTGCTGTATTTGCAAGACCAAAAAGAATTAGAAAATCCCGTCTTGTTAGTTTGTCCAACCTCAGTTTTAGGCAACTGGGAACGAGAAATTAAAAAATTTGGACCCAAACTCAAAGTCATGGTCCATCATGGGGACAAACGGGCTAAAGGAAAAGCGTTTGCTAAAGCCCTGGAAGGCAAAAATTTAGCCATTACCAGTTATCCCCTGGTTTATCGGGATGAAAAAGAATTGCGGACTATTCCCTGGGAAGGCATCATTTTAGATGAAGCTCAAAATATTAAGAATCCCCAGGCGAAACAGTCGAAAGCCGTTCGAGATTTGATTGATGAAGAAACTCAACCATTCCGAATTGCTTTAACCGGAACCCCGGTAGAAAACCGACTGCAAGAACTGTGGTCGATTATGGATTTTCTGAATCCGGGATATTTGGGGGCCCGACAATTTTTCCAACGGCGATTTGCCACACCGATTGAGAAATATGGGGATACCGATTCCTTAGAGGCATTGCGATCGCTGGTTCGTCCTTTTGTCCTGCGTCGCCTCAAAAGTGATAAAACCATCATTCAAGATTTGCCCGAAAAACAGGAAAACCCGGTCTTTTGTGGACTGTCTGCGGAACAGGCAAAATTGTATCAAGAAACCGTGGATAGTACCTTGGCGGACATTGATTCTGCCGAAGGGATTCAGCGGCATGGTTTGATTTTGGCGTTGCTGGTGAGATTGAAACAAATTTGTAATCATCCGGCGCAGTTTTTAAAAGAAAAGACTCTAAATCAACCGTTGCGATCGGGCAAATTGCTGCGCTTGGAGGAAATGTTAGAAGAGATGCTGGCGGAAGGCGATCGGGGCTTAATTTTCACCCAATTTGCCGAATGGGGAAAACTCCTGCAACCTTATCTCTCCCAAAAATTAGGACGAGAAATTCTATTTTTGTATGGCGGAACCCGCAAAAACCAACGGGAAGAAATGGTCGATCGCTTCCAACAAGACCCCCAAGGACCACCGATTATGATATTGTCCATCAAAGCCGGTGGGGTTGGTCTAAATTTAACCCGCGCCAATCATGTTTTCCATTACGATCGCTGGTGGAATCCCGCAGTCGAAAATCAAGCCACGGACCGAGTATTTAGAATTGGACAAACCCAAAATGTGCAAGTCCATAAATTTATCAGTACCGGCACTTTAGAGGAAAAAATTCACGATTTAATTGAGAGTAAGAAAGAGTTAGCCGAACAAGTCGTAGGCGCAGGTGAACAATGGTTAGCCGACTTAGATAGCGATAATTTACGCAACTTACTCATCCTCGATCGCAATGCCGTCATCGATGAAGACGACTCATAACAAGGACAAATGACAAATGACAAATGACCCAGGACCAATGACCCAAGACAAAGAATGGTGGACACAACAATGGCTAGACTTACTTAATTCCTATCGCTTTAAAAAGCGGTTAGAACGGGCTAGAGTTTATGCTAGAGAGGGAAATGTTTTAAGTATCGATTTTGAAGGACAAAAGGTATTAGCACAAGTCCAAGGAACGGACCCAGAACCCTATAAAGTTTCTCTCTGGTTAGACCCGTTAACTGATGAAGATTGGACCTATGTAATTCAAACGATGGCAGAACGGGCAATTTTTTCCGCCAAACTTCTAGCGGGGGAAATGCCTCAAAATATCGAAGAAGTATTTGCTGCCAATGGGGTGAGATTGTTTCCATTTACCCTAGAACAAGTCAATTCCCGTTGTAGCTGTCCAGATAAAGCCAATCCCTGTAAACATATTGCAGCGGTTTATTATTTGTTAGGCGATCGCTTTAGTGATGACCCGTTTGTATTGTTTCAATTACGGGGACGCACCCAATCCCAAATTCTCGCCGCATTACGGCAGACTCGGGGTACGGATACGGATACCGAACCAACGGAGTCTAAAGTAAAAGACTCTAAATCAAAACTGCATAAATCTCCTCTAAAAGTAGAGAAATTTTGGCAGTATGATGACCAGTTAGAATCGGGATTAGTGGTGATTGCCCCTGCACCCAGTAGCGAAACCGTGTTAGATGTTTTAGGACCGATTCCCATTAAACCGGCAGCAACAGGACAAGCGGTGATGCAGTCATTAACTAACATTTATCAAACTGTTAGTCAGCAGGCAATTTTATCAGCATTAAGTCGCGATGGATGAATAGAATTGTCCCTTTTATTCCGGAGGATTCCCCCAACCCCCCTTAAGAACGCCAATCGGCTTTTTTTATGCTAAATCTGGTTAGAAAAAGTTGGGTTTCTGTTTTAGCCCGCGCAGGCGGGCTTTGTCGGTATAACCCCACCCTTTAGGGTCCAGGGTTTTTCTAAAAAGCCCCCCTTCTTAAGGGGGGTTGGGGGGATCTCTCCGGGATTTTGCAACTACAATAGAGTTAGGATATCGGTTTTTTCCCCTTAATTTATAACCGAATAAATTGCTAATTCTACCCTGAAAATGCTACCGGATCCTAACAGACTTTCCAAGGCAAGATGCGCTTGATGTTTTTGCCCGATCGCCTGTACAATGGCTAAACCCAATCCCGTCCCCCCAGTTTTACGGCTGCGATCGCTATCCACTCGGTAGAAGCGTTCAAAAATGCGGGTTTGTTCTCCCGATGCAATGCCAATTCCGGTATCTTTCACCGTAATCACCGCAAGGCGATCTCGTCGTGTTAACTCAATCTCAACTTTACCCCCGCTTGGCGTATATTGAATCGCATTAGCAATTAAATTTGACACCAATCGATAGAGTTGTGATTCATGTCCTAATACATAAATTTCAGCCTCGGGAATATGACTCCCCAGATCCAGTTCAGCAATAATTGCTAACTCTAAAAATTCTTCGGTTAAATCACTGACTAAATCATTTAAACAACAAGACTTAAACGGCGTTGGGGATGAATTTTGCTCCAAACTGGTTAATAAAAGTAAATCAGAAATTAAATGACTTAACCGCCGTCCCTGCCTTTCCACCGTTTGCAGCATCAGGGGAATTTCCGACTGATTTGAGGGAGGTAATCGTAAAATTGCCTCTACTGTCGCTAACAGACTCGCTAGAGGCGATCGCAATTCATGGGCAGCATTTGCCGTAAACTGTTGCTGTTGCTGATACGACTGGTAAATGGGCTGCATGGCTAATCCCGATAGCCACCAACTGGAAATCATCACAAACCCTAATGCAATGGAAAATCCCATCCCTAAAATCCATCGCATCCGCTGCACTTCCCCATCAAAGGCTTCTAAAGTTCGGCCAATTTGTAAGTATCCCCAAGATGGATGAGAATGATGCAGGGAAGAAGACTCCCTCGGACCATGATTGTGTAAAATAATCGTAAATTGGTGATAGCGAATCCCATTCGGACTCTGAAACGTTTGCCAGGGTTCAGGATGGAATGTTCGGGAAATGCCTAGGGGAGGATTGGGAGAAAAAGCCAGGAGTTTGCCTTGGTGATTAAACAGGCGAATATAGTAAGTATTGCGATCGCTAATTCCGATCGTATGTCGTTCAATTAACGTCGGACTGATATTACAAGATTCTCCCGCCACACAGAGTTCCGGCAAAATTCGCTTTAAAACCGTTGTCGCTTCCCCAGAAGGAGGTAACATGGGTTCCAAACTATCATGCAACGTCCCGGCGATCGACTCCATTTCCCGTTCCATTGCATCCCAGTTCGACTGAATCAGCGATCGATACAAACTCAAACCGGACAAACTTAAAATCACCGCCATTACCCCGGCATACCAAAAGGCAAGACGGAATCGGCTGCGGCGAAATAATTGATGACTATTCATTGCCGGAGAAACTCACCGAGATGTATTAAATCGATACCCTTGCCCGGGAATGGTTTCAATGGGACAAGGACAACCATAATTGGCTAACTTGCGGCGCAACAATCGCATTTGTGCCGCTACCACATTGCTAATGGGTTCCTCATCCAAATCCCAGAGTTGATAGCGAATCTTACTCCCGGAAATAATGCGATCGCAATTTTGCATCAAATAGGCAAACAGTTGAAATTCTTTCACCGTTAACGGAATCAGTTGAGGCGGTTGACTCAACCCGAAACTGAGGATATTATTGCCATAATCCAAAGTAAATCCACCCACCGTCAGAGTTTGGGGTTGGAGTTGAGGCGATCGCCGCTGTAATGCCCGCAACCGCGCCAGTAATTCTTCCATCACAAACGGTTTCACCAAATAATCATCCGCCCCAGCATCCAGTCCCGCCACCCGATTTTCCGGCTGTCCCAACGCCGTCAACATCAACACGGGTAACGGATTTTGATGCAATCTTAATCGCTGACATAACTGTAATCCGGATAACTCCGGCAGCAACCAATCCACGATCGCCACTGTATAATCCGTCCACTGACTTTCCAGACAGTCCCAAGCCTGCACCCCATCCTGAACCCAATCTACGACATACTTTTCACTCACTAAAACCTGCTTAATCGCCCGTCCTAAATCCGCCTCGTCTTCCACCAGCAAAATTCTCATCTGTCTTGAGGAAATTAACCACAGGCTTGATTTTAGCTAAGTTGCAACAACCGGCGGGGGATCAATCCCCCGCCTCATAGCTAAAGTCGGTTAAAACCGACTGAAAAACCCACTGGATAAGACTTTCAGTCGGTTTCAACCGACATCTTGCACCTGTTTCAACAACCGGCGGGGGTTCAAACGATTGGCGGCCTCATAGCTAAAGTCGGTTAAAACCGACTAAAAAACCCACTGGATAAGACTTTCAGTCGGTTTCAACCGACTTTAGCTGTTAGGCCGCCAATCGTTTGAACCCCCGCCGGTTGTTGCTGTTAGGTTTGAACCCCCGCCGGTTGTTGCAACTCAGGATTTGAACCCCCGCCGGGTGTTGCAATGGGTGCAAAATCTCAGTTTCATCTCAATTTCATCTACCCTTTGCCAGACTAGGGAGGACTTTTATCCCCTACAGGAGGGAATCATGAATTACTCACATCAATCTTTAATTCGGACTGTCCTCATTACAACGGTTCTTTTATCCCTCCCCAAACTGGCTTTATCCCATGTGGGACATGGGGATGAATTCCAAGCCACTGGTGGGATTGAACGGGTAGAAGTGAACCCGGAAACCGACCCAATGTTAGGCATTGTGGTTACCCCGATCGCCCCAGCAGCAGATGGTAGCGCCTCGATTCTGGTCCCCATCACCGCCTTAGTTAATGCCGACGATCAGCAACTCGTTTTTGTCCAATATCAAAACTTTTATGAACCTGTTCCCGTTACCACCGGCGCAACCCAAGGGGAACTGATTGAAGTCATGGATGGATTATCCGTGGGAGAAAATCTCGTCACTCAAGGCAGTTTGTCTCTCTATGCCGAATCTCGCAAAACCCAATCCCCGGAGACTGCCGCCACTCCAGAACCCGTAGTCACCCAGAGTACACCCCTGATTGAGGATTCGACACCCCAACCCCTGGAAATCGCCCAACAACCCCTAGAAACTACCCCAACCGAAAGCACATTTCCGATGGGTTGGTTCATCGGTATTGCGATCGCAGTCCTTCTCGTGGCAACCCCGATCGCCTTAATCAGTACCCGCAAAAAAAACAGCAGCCTTTCCAATAACCAAGGAGATCGTTAAGCCGGCAGATGTTAAATTCACTTCTCAATCTTACCCTCAAAAACTCCATTGCTCAACGGTGGCTAATCGTTGTTAGTGCTATCTGTATCACCATTTGGGGAATCTTCAGCATTACCCAAATGCCTTTGGATGTTTTTCCCGAATTTGCACCGCCTCAAGTTGATATTCAAACTCAAGCGGCGGGATTGGCACCAGAGGAGGTGGAATCGCAAATTACGGTGCCCATTGAAAGCGCGGTTAATGGTTTGCCAGGAGTGACAACGGTGCGATCGTCCTCCAAAGTTGGACTCTCAATGGTGCAAGTGGTATTTGACTCCCAGGCAGATATTTATAAGGCAAGGCAAGCGGTTACTGAAAGAATTCAACAGATTACCAATCAACTTCCGGCAGGGGCACATCCTCCAGAAATTTCCCCATTAGCTTCTCCCTTAGCCACGATTTTGCAATATGCATTTACCGTCACAGAAGGAGGGGAAACTTCCTTAATGGACCTCCGGCATTTCGTGGATACTACCCTCACCCAGCAACTTTTATCCGTGCCAGGGGTAACCCAAATTACGGTGTATGGCGGTGATGAACGGCAGGAACAAGTGCTGGTTGATCCAGCTAAATTGCGATCGCTGAATGTCTCTTTAACCGAAGTTGCTCAAGCGGCGAGAGGTGCTAATTCTAATGCCCCTGGTGGGTTTTTGATTGGTGGAGGTCAAGAATTATTAGTCCGGGGAATCGGTCAGATTAAATCCATCCAAGACTTACAGGAATCCGTCGTCAAAGTCCAAAACGGCTTGCCGATTTTACTCAAAGATGTGGCAGAGGTGAAAACTGGAGCAGCCCTCAAACGGGGCGATGCCAGTTTTAATGGAGAATCGGCTGTGGTGATGATGATTAATAAACAGCCTAATGTAGATACTCCAACGGTCACCAAAGCAGTAGAATCCCGGATGCGATCGCTCCAGGAAACCTTCCCGACAGATATCCAAATTGCCCGCACTTTTCGCCAATCGAATTTTATTGATTCCGCTATTAGCAATGTCAGCGGTTCTCTGATTCAAGGCATTATTATTGTCTCGGTGATTATGCTGCTATTCTTGATGAATTGGCGCACGGCCGTGATTACCTTAAGTGCCATTCCCCTCTCATTAGTCATTGGCTTATTGTTCATGAAAGCCTTCGGATTGGGCATTAATACCATGACGTTAGGAGGATTAGTCGTTGCCATTGGTTCCGTCGTAGATGATTCCATTGTTGATATGGAAAACTGCTATCGGGGACTCCGAAAAAATCAAGCGCAAGGTAATCCGAAACATCCGTTCCAAGTGGTTTATGATACCTCCGTTGAAGTCCGGCTGGCGGTGGTTTTCTCCACAGTAATTATCATTGTTGTCTTTGCGCCTATTTTTAGTTTAACGGGGGTGGAAGGACGGATTTTTGTGCCAATGGGGTTGGCTTATTTACTCTCGATCGCCGCCTCTACCCTGGTCGCCATGACCCTTTCCCCGGCCCTTTGTGCCATTCTGTTAGCGAATCAAACCCTTCCCCAAGAAGGTACTTTTATTTCTCGGTTAGCAGAAAAATTGTATCGCCCGTTGCTGAATCTATCCTTACGCGCCCCCCAAATTATTCTAGCGATCGCCCTCGCGAGTTTAGTAGCAACCCTGGCGATCGTTCCTTCCTTGGGACAAGTTTTCCTACCGGAATTTCGGGAAAAATCAATGGTTAACTCAATGGTTTTATATCCTGGAGTTTCCCTAGATATGACCCAGCGCGCTGGTATTGCCCTATCCAAATCCCTGCAAAACAATCCCCTCTATGACTGGGTACAAGTCCGCGCCGGACGAACTCCCGGGGATGCCGATGGCGCGGGGGTAAGTATGGCTCATGTGGATGTAGAACTGAGTGATTTAGCCTTAAAAGACCGAGAAACGAGCGTTCAACAACTGCGAGAAAGTTTCCTCAAATTACCGGGTGTTGCGCCAAATATTGGCGGATTTATTTCTCACCGCATGGATGAAGTGCTCTCGGGAGTTAGAAGTGCGATCGCCGTCAAAATTTTTGGCCCAGATTTAACAGAATTGCGCCGCATTGGTGAACAGGTTCGGGATGCGATCGCGCCGATTTCTGGGGTGGTAGACTTGCAACTAGAACCTCAACTCCCCATCCGCCAAGTCCAAATTGAATACAACCGGCAAGCAGCAGCAACTTATGGTTTAACAATGGAACAATTGTCAGAAGTTGTAGAAACCGCCCTCAATGGTCGAGTTGTTTCTCAAGTGCCAGAAAATCAGCAACTGATTGATATTTTTATCACCCTCAACGACAAGGCGCGCAATAGCTTAGATGCAATGGGTGCAATTCCTATTTCTACCCCAACGGGAGAGACAATTCCACTGCGAAACGTTGCCCGTTTAAGTTATGGCATGGGAGCAAATGTAGTCAATCGGGAAAATGTCTCTCGGCTAATTGTAGTTTCGGCGAATGTGGCGAATCGAGATTTAGGCAGTGTTGTCGGTGATATTCAAGGGCAAATTCGGGAAAAAGTGACTTTGCCCCAGGGATATTTTATCCAATATGGGGGACAATTTGAATCAGAACAGCGAGCAAGTAATAGCTTATTGTGGTTTAGCCTTTTAGCAGCAGTCGCCATTGCTATCCTGATGTTTTTCTCGGTTAAATCGCTCCCGGCAACTATTGCAATTATGCTGAATTTACCCTTAGCCTTAGTCGGGGGAATTATCTCCATTGCCTTAACCGGCGGCGTAATTTCCATCGCCTCGCTGATTGGATTTATTACCCTATTTGGGGTAGCAGTCCGCAATGGGTTGTTGTTGGTGGATAATTACAATACGAAATTTGCCCAGGGAATGCCTTTGAAAGAGGTGATTATCAACGGGTCCCTAGACCGAGTGAATGCCATTTTGATGACCGCTTTAACCTCTGCCTTGGGGATGTTTCCCTTGGCGATCGCCGCTGGCGCAGGGAATGAGATTTTACAACCCTTAGCCATTGTGGTTTTGGGGGGGTTATTTACTTCTACCGCCTTAACGCTGTTAGTAATTCCAGCACTTTATGCCCAATTTGGGAAACGATTAATGCCTCAACCCAAACCTGCGATCGTGGAAATCGAGTCAGATTGGAAAAAACCCCAATCCATCCTTCATTGACCAAATTCCAAGCGCGCCTTTTCCACAATCTCCGGCGTCACCACATCCAGTTCGGCTTCTCGCGCCAACTGGATGATTCGTTGCCTTGCCTGCGATCGCACGAAATAGGGAATATTCTTGAGCTTAACTTTCGCTTCTTCCGTCCATTCCAGGTCATCAAATAAATCAGAATTAGACATAAATAATATCCGGTTAAATGTTAAATTTTTGAATGGCAATCTGTCAATCTACAGCAGTGCCATTTATTTTATTGTAATAGCAAATCCCACTTCTCCAACATTTTAATACCAAATCCAGAGTTCAGAAATCATCTTTACTCTTTAGCCCGCGCAGGCGGGCTTCGTCCGCAAACGCCCCACTATGCAGGGGTGTGGCTTTTTACTCCAACAAAAAAGCTCCTGCATAAAGCAGGAGCCTTTTTTGATGAACTGATTACTCGAAATTCATCCTTCCATTCAGAAGAAATTAATCAAGTTCAGTCATTGCCAACACTGGCTCATCTTCACGGTCGATACCGCGTTCAAATCCAGCAGCAGCCGCGCGAGCGCGTCCAGCGTGCCAGAGGTGACCGACTAAGAAGAAGAAGCCCAAAATGAAGTGAGCACCAGCCAACCAAGCGCGGGGGTTCACATAGTTGAAGCCGTTGGCTTCAGTGATAATCCCACCCACAGAGTTGATGGAACCGTTAGGAGCATGAGTCATGTACTCAGCAGCCCGACGGATTTGCCAGGGTTGAATGTCATTTTTCAGCTTACGCAGATCCAAGCCATTCGGTCCACGCAGGGGTTCCAACCAGGGGCCACGGAAATCCCAGAAGCGCATGGTTTCACCACCGAAGATGATTTCTCCAGTAGGAGAGCGCATCAGGTATTTACCTAGACCCGTGGGGCCTTGGGCGGTACCGATGCTGGCACCTAAGCGTTGGTCACGAACCAAGAAGGTGAAGGCTTGAGCCTGAGAAGATTCAGCGTTGGTGGGGCCGTAAAATTCGCTGGGATAAGCAGTGTTGTTAAACCAAACGAAGGAAGCCGCAATAAAGCCCATCAAGGACAGAGCGCCTAAGCTGTAGGACAGATAAGCTTCTCCAGACCAGATGAAGGCACGACGCACCCAACCAAAAGGTTTGGTGAGGATGTGCCAGACACCGCCAATAATGCAGGTGAAGCCGACCCAAATGTGACCGCCGATAATGTCTTCCATGTTATCGACACCCATTAACCAGCCTTCGCCACCGAAGGGAGAGGTTGCTAGATAACCGAAGATCACAGCGGGGTTCAGAGTCGGGTTTGTAATCACCCGCACGTCACCGCCACCGGGTGCCCAGGTGTCATACACCCCACCAAAGAACATGGCTTTGAGCACCAGCAATAAAGCACCCAATCCGAGAACGATTAGGTGGAAGCCCAAGATGGTGGTCATCTTGTTCTTATCGCGCCAGTCATACCCGAAGAAAGAAGAGTATTCTTCCAGGGTTTCCGGTCCACGAACGGCGTGGTAGATACCACCGAGACCGAGAACGGCAGAAGAAATCAGGTGCAGAACACCAATAACAAAGTAGGGGAAAGTATCGATGACTTCTCCACCCGGACCTACACCCCAACCCAGGGTACCCAGGTGAGGCAGCAGGATTAAGCCTTGCTCATACATGGGCTTTTCAGGAATGAAGTGACCGACTTCAAATAAAGTCATCGCTCCAGCCCAGAAGACAATCAATCCAGCGTGAGCAACGTGAGCGCCCAGCAGTTTCCCGGATAAGTTGATCAGACGGGCGTTTCCAGACCACCAGGCAAACCCGGAGGTTTCTTGGTCACGTCCGCCCATGACCATCGAACTATTGAAAGATGTTTGCACGGATGAGAACCTCTTTTTGCGATCGACAACAGATGATATCGCTTGTTTAGATTTTAGGTTTTAGAGGGGAATTAAATCCAATCCAAAATCAAAAATCTGCAATTAAATTTTCTACAGAGCGTTACCGCGAGGTAGAACTTCTTCAGGGAACTCGAAGTTTTCGTGAGGCTGGTCAACCGGAGCCATCCAAGCCCGAATCCCTTCATTCAAAAGGATATTCTTGGTGTAGAAGGTTTCAAATTCCGGGTCTTCCGCAGCGCGGAGTTCTTGAGATACGAAGTCATAAGCGCGCAGGTTTAACCCTAAGCCAACGACCCCGATCGCACTCATCCACAAGCCGGTGACTGGCACGAACAACATAAAGAAGTGTAACCAGCGCTTGTTGGAGAAAGCCACCCCAAA
>JAMXFF010000103.1 GCA_025370845.1 Laspinema palackyanum D2a
AAGTCACTCAACAAGATATTCGCAATTGGTTTGCTCATTGTTGCTACTGTACCTCATGAGTCCGGGAACCGCTATAATGCGTAAATCCTAACGGGACTTGAGGCGTTAAAGGCCCAAAAATCTATTTTAAATAGAATATAACCCTGCGGAATCTGGGATAAAAAATCAAGAGTGTGGATAACTGGAAGAATTCTTCATCAATTTTGCCGGTTTTATAAAAACCACTTTGCCCTTAAAAAATTAATTTTTTAATTATTCTATATTAATTAATTTTTTAAATTGTTCTAAAGTAGGGGTAGGTTTTATTCTATGGATCATCCGGTGGCAGTTAGAGCATAGAACAGTAAAATCTTTGCAGGGATCTAGTTGTACTTTAGTTTTGGACAAACTAGAAATTGGGACAATATGATGAGCTTCGATATAATGATGTCCAATCGTTCCATAGTGAGCTTCAAAATCAAATTGACAGGCTTTGCAAATATATCCATGTATTTCTTTTGCTCTTTTTGATAAAGATTGATTTCTTTCTACTTGTCGATGAATTCTATATTTTGTTAAATCTTCGCTCCAAAATTCTTCAGATACCGAATCTAATTCCTGGTTATCTGAAATTTTATGCTCAACCAGTTCTTCGTAAATTTTTATAAAAGATAAAATATCTGCATACATTTTTTCCGAAGATGGTAAATTTACTTGGGAGTAATAAAGCGATAATATATGACCCGCTTCGTAGGCTTGACCTAGCCGTCTAGCTGTAGTTTCTTTCGGAATAGTATCAAGCTTTAAATCTATATCTTCATGTAATGCTAACTGGAAGTCATTAGAAATCATCCTTCTAAATACTTTAGCTTGCTTTCGTAAAATTTCCCTAGAAACTCCAAGCCCATACATTTTCTTTTTGGAATCGGTTCCTTGAAGTAGGGATAGATACACACCTGAAAAATCCGCGCAGAAAAGGTAGGCAGTGAAAAACCCGACCCTAACACTATCAGTTACTAAATTATTAAAAACTGCAATCCAAGGTATTGTAGCCCAAGCTCCATTACCTGCTGAAGATTGGATTTTGTAAATCTCTGGTAGATTCAAATATCTAGTTAAAAAGGGGGCTATATCGTTCCTCATATAGCTTGCAAATGGATGATTTTTGAAATCTTCTTTATTAGCCTGTGGATATTCCCGAAGAACAGTTTCAATAACCGATTTGAGCATTATAACCTCTTTGATTTAAAAAGTAAATCTCTAAAAAATTTTAGAACCTAGGAATTTTCTAATGAATTTTTAACATCACTTTTAATTAATTATGATGAAAAAATTAAGCCCTTATTTTGAAAAAGTTAAGGTGATATCCATCTTCTGTCACATTAGGCCAGAATCACGATTTTGCGTCCTTTTAGGCAACGAGGGATCAGGCTTTTAACCGGGTTTTACAGAAGAGGGATATCTCTTAATATTCCACAGGATTTGCATCTTTTAATCAATAGACTCAAATAATCGCTCATACCTCTCGATTTTTCATGGATTCTACTTCTCCGTTATTTGTATTGACTTTTAAAATTTTATAATGTCTGTTTTCTTTTGATTTAACAATCTCCTTATTGAGCGCTATAGATGTCCGATTTTTTTGAAATTCTAATTGAGAAACTAAATTGTATCCAAATGTAATGAGCCAGTATTTTTTATCTTCTGACATTTCAACTTCTTCTAGCCTGACATCAGAAACAACCAATAAGGAATCTTGATTCAACAAATCGAGCATAGAATTAAAATAATCTTGGGCAGCTAGGACTGCTTTTCGTGCGTCAATCATGGTGAACTCTCCGGGTTAATGTTTTCAATCTAACAGTTCGAGAATGGGCCAATGGAAGCATCTGCCCCACTCTAACTCCCACTCTACTCTATCCCTTCAATCCGGTCCTCCACTTCTTGATATAAGTGGCGCAGGCGGAAAGAATTAGGACTCAGATTCAACAGAGGTTGCTGGATGTTAAGCAAACAGCAACCTTCCTTTCGGTTCTGGAATTGGACTCCCTAATGCCTGCGCCGTCTCCATCCACTCCTGCATAATGACTTCTACATTAGTCAACGCTTCCTGATAGGTTGCACCATCAGCAGCACAACCCGGCAATTCTGGCACTTCCGCAATAAATGCCTCGTCTTCCTGACTCCAATACATGATAATTTCATACCGTAGCATCATAATTGACCTCCGCTTTGGTCCTGAATCACTACACAATAGAAAAGAGCCGATCGCCGGGGGTCATCAAGATGCGATCGCCCCCGCCACAATCCTTGTCCTTAAATCGGTTTAACCAAATCTCCAACTTCCGGTTGGTCAAAAGGTAGGGCTTCACCTTCAATTATATCTTCTTCTGGGAATCCCCAGGAATTTTTTATGATTCGTCTAGGAGCCTTTTTTTTATCCGATTCGATTGTACAAATTTTTTCTTGTACATGAATCACTTTTCCAGTTCCTTTCACCAGTTCTAGATATCCAAGGGACTCGCCACTCTCCGGATCCTTTATCTCTTGGTCGCCCGTCCGATAGATTAGCATCCTTTGCCCTACTTTTACACCATGGAGCGAGCCTCTATTGATGACAAGTTGTGAAGGATTAATGACTTGAGCAACCAACGCAGGAAATATCCGATTTTGGAGATTGAACACCTCTGGGTTTTTTTCCATTTTTGCTCCTGGTTATTATTCTAAGTTAAACAAATACTCTAGCATCATATTTCGAGTAATATTCGGCTTAACGACTGTCCGGCTAATAAATTTTGGATCGTTGTTTCCTAATTTCTCTAAAATCTCCTGATACCCCAATATGGGAATATCCAATAAAGCCTGGACTTTACCATCATCTTGTACGGTGAGTACCACTCCCATTCCGATTAACCTTTCAAAGCCCTCATCATCGGTGTAGTATAGCGGTTCCCGGACTCATGAGGTACAATACATAGGAGAACTGACTCATCTTAACCATCCGAATCTATCATGAA
>JAMXFF010000104.1 GCA_025370845.1 Laspinema palackyanum D2a
GATTTAGAAGGCATCCAAAAAAGAAGACCTTTTGTGGTCAAGCTACAAAGGGCTAACGGTGGATACCTAGGCACGCAGAGGCGATGAAGGACGCGGTGACCGGCGAAACGTTCCGGGGAGCTGGAAACAAGCTATTATCCGGAAGTGTCCGAATGGGGCAACCCTATGTACTACCCGCTGAATATATAGGCGGGAAAGAGCTAACCGGGTGAACTGAAACATCTTAGTAACCCGAGGAAGAGAAAGAAAACTCGATTCCCTAAGTAGTGGTGAGCGAAAGGGGAAGAGCCTAAACCATTTGGTTTACCAGATGGGGTCGTGGGACAGCCATAACAGACCAATCAACTTAGACGAATCCGTTGAAAGCGGAACCAGAGAAGGTAAAAGTCCTGTAGTCGAAAAGAAGAGCAGCTGGGCTGAATCCCGAGTAGCACGGAGCACGTGAAATTCCGTGTGAATCAGCGAGGACCACCTCGTAAGGCTAAATACTACTGCGTGACCGATAGTGAACCAGTACCGCGAGGGAAAGGTGAAAAGAACCCCGGAAGGGGAGTGAAATAGAACATGAAACCGTTAGCCTACAAGCAGTGGAAGGACGATTTAACGTCTGACCGCGTGCCTGTTGAAGAATGAGCCGGCGAGTTATAAGCACTGGTAGGTTAAGGCAAACACTGCCGGAGCCAAAGCGAAAGCGAGTCTGAATAGGGCGTTAATCAGTGTTTATAGACCCGAACCCGGGTGATCTAACCATGTCCAGGATGAAGCTTGGGTAAAACCAAGTGGAGGTCCGAACCGACCGATGTTGAAAAATCGGCGGATGAGGTGTGGTTAGGGGTGAAATGCCAATCGAACCCGGAGCTAGCTGGTTCTCCCCGAAATGTGTTTAGGCGCAGCGGTCGAGATTTAAACCTGGGGGTAAAGCACTGTTTCGGTGCGGGCTGCGAGAGCGGTACCAAATCGATGCAAACTCTGAATACCAGGGGAACACTCGGCCAGTAAGACGGTGGGGGATAAGCTTCATCGTCAAGAGGGAAACAGCCCAGACCACCAGCTAAGGTCCCCAAATTGTCACTCAGTGATAAAGGAGGTGGGAGTGCAAAGACAACCAGGAGGTTTGCCTAGAAGCAGCCATCCTTGAAAGAGTGCGTAATAGCTCACTGGTCAAGCGCTCCTGCGCCGAAAATGAATGGGGCTAAGTGACATACCGAAGCTGTGGAATACATATTTTGTATTGGTAGGGGAGCGTTCTATATGGGGTGAAGCACTAGCGGCAAGCAGGTGTGGACTGTATAGAAGTGAGAATGTCGGCTTGAGTAGCGAAAATATTGGTGAGAATCCAATACCCCGAAACCCTAAGGGTTCCTCCGGCAGGCTCGTCCGCGGAGGGGTAGTCGGGACCTAAGGCGAGGCCAAATGGCGTAGTCGATGGACAACGGGTTAACATTCCCGTACCTTCGGTTGTTGGTGTAGAGTGACGGAGAAGGCTGCCGCCAGCCGGATGTTGGTTACCGGTTCAAGTGTTCGAGGTGTTGAGGGACGGCGAAAACGTCCTGAGCTGAGGCACGAGTACGAGACCCTACGGGGTCGAAGTGGTAGGAGTCCAGCTTCCAAGAAAAGCTCATTGCACCATAAACAATCGAGGCCCGTACCCGAAACCGACACAGGTAGGGAGGTAGAGAATACTAAGGGGCGCGAGATAACTCTCTCTAAGGAACTCGGCAAAATGGCCCCGTAACTTCGGGAGAAGGGGTGCCCCCTGATGAGGGGGGTCGCAGTGAAGAGGCCCAGGCGACTGTTTATCAAAAACACAGGTCTCCGCAAAGTCGCAAGACGCGGTATGGGGGCTGACGCCTGCCCAGTGCCGGAAGGTTAAGGAAGTCGGTCAGGGGGTAACCCTAAAGCTGGCGACTGAAGCCCCGGTGAACGGCGGCCGTAACTATAACGGTCCTAAGGTAGCGAAATTCCTTGTCGGGTAAGTTCCGACCCGCACGAAAGGCGTAACGATCTGGGCGCTGTCTCGGAGAGAGGCTCGGCGAAATAGGATTGTCTGTGAAGATACGGACTACCTACACCTGGACAGAAAGACCCTATGAAGCTTTACTGTAGCCTGGAATTGGGTTCGGGCTTGGCCTGCGCAGAATAGGTGGGAGGCTTTGAAGTACCCCTTGTGGGGGGTATGGAGCCATCGGTGAGATACCACTCTGGCCAAGCTAGAATTCTAACCTTAACCCATTATCTGGGTAAGGAACCGTTTCAGGTGGGCAGTTTGACTGGGGCGGTCGCCTCCTAAATGGTAACGGAGGCGCGCAAAGGTTCTCTCAGGCTGGTTGGAAATCAGCCGTCGAGTGTAAAGGCACAAGAGAGCTTGACTGCAAGACCTACAAGTCGAGCAGGTAGGAAACTAGGCCTTAGTGATCCGACGGTTCCTCGTGGAAGGGCCGTCGCTCAACGGATAAAAGTTACTCTAGGGATAACAGGCTGATCTCCCCCAAGAGTCCACATCGACGGGGAGGTTTGGCACCTCGATGTCGGCTCATCGCAACCTGGGGCGGAAGTACGTCCCAAGGGTTGGGCTGTTCGCCCATTAAAGCGGTACGTGAGCTGGGTTCAGAACGTCGTGAGACAGTTCGGTCCATATCCGGTGTAGGCGCAAGAGCATTGAGAGGAGCCTTCCTTAGTACGAGAGGACCGGGAAGGACGCACCGCTGGTGTACCTGTTATCGTGCCAACGGTAAACGCAGGGTAGCCAAGTGCGGAGCGGATAACCGCTGAAAGCATCTAAGTGGGAAGCCCACCTCAAGATGAGTGCTCTCATGGAGTTAATCCAGTAAGGTCACGGGCAGAACACCCGTTAATAGGCGCTAGGTGGAAGTGCAGTAATGTATGTAGCCAAGGCGTACTAACAGACCGAGGGCTTGACCTCATTTAACTTTCATTTAACTTTGATTTCTTTTCTTTATGCAGTCTTGAGGGTTTA
>JAMXFF010000105.1 GCA_025370845.1 Laspinema palackyanum D2a
TTATTGGTGCGATTCGTTCAGTCGAAATGAGTAGCAACACTCAGGGATGACTGGCAGGGATGAAAAGAAGGGGGCAACCCCAACTGAACCCTGACAACTAGATATCGATGATGGTGTAATTCCATCCCGCGAGGTGTATCGCGTGAAAGCACTTCCCCCACGGTAGAGAGTGGTCTTCAATCCGTGAAGCGGGGATGAAAGGTGGTTAAACTCGGGTTTAAACGAGTACCCCATCGAGCAAGTGCCTATGGACAGGAAAACGAACCCATGCATAAAGCGTCGTTACAACTAACCTGCGAAAATTAAACTGATACGCAGTAACCAAAAGGTTGAGGATAAAAGGAAAGGCAGGTCGATAACTGACCTTTCATACACCCATCATAAACCCGGCGTAGAGTGGCATCCTAAAGGCACAACCAATCGATACCTGGAACGAAATAACCCCTCGTCATGCTCTCAAGGAAAAGGTCGAAGTCTTGAGTAGGGAACCACCCGCAAGCTAACGAGAGGAGAGATTGAGTCAGAAGCGAAAGCCAATCCGTAATGGATTGGATATGCCGACGGACTCACGACAATTTGGAAGATAAAGTCTAAGTAGCAATTATGTCCAAAACGATTAACAATTCCAAAACGATTAATACGGTGAGACTGGAATGGCGACAAATCAACTGGAAATCGGTTGAACGCCGTGTATTCCGCTTGCAAAAACGAATTTATCAAGCCAAGCGTCGTGGCGATGTCAGAACAGTTCGCGGACTCCAGAAGATATTGCTCAAAAGCTGGTCAGCCAAGCTGTTAGCGGTCAGGCGGGTAACGCAGGATAACCAGGGGCGAAAGACGGCAGGAGTGGACGGAGTTAAGTCTTTGTCCCCAGTAGCACGCTTGAATCTGGTAGGTCAACTGGAACTCGGCTCAAAATCCAAACCCGCCAGACGGGTATGGATACCTAAACCAGGTCGAGATGAAAAGAGACCATTAGGAATACCTACGATGTATGACCGTGCAGCACAAGCCTTAGTCAAAATGGCACTAGAGCCACAATGGGAGGCTGTTTTTGAACCCAACTCGTATGGGTTTAGACCAGGAAGGTCTTGTCATGACGCAAGAGAAGCAATCTTTACGGCCATAAAGTGTAAAGCCAAATGGGTGTTAGATGCAGATATTGCACGATGTTTTGATAAGATTGACCACAACAGCTTACTCAATAAGCTCGAAACATTCCCCGCCATCAGACGTCAAATCCGAGCATGGTTAAAGGCTGGGGTAATTGATTCCGGACAGCTATTTCCGACAGATGAGGGTACGCCACAAGGCGGGGTCATTTCCCCCCTATTGGCAAATATCGCCCTTCATGGCATGGAGAAAAGCATTAAGGACAGGGTGGAAAAGCTACCCGGAAAGGGTAGCCGAACGAATCGAAGGGATGCGGTATCCCTAATCAGATACGCTGATGACTTCGTAATCATCCATGAAAACCAAGATGTAATTAGAAAATGTCGTGAACACATCCAGGAATGGTTGAAAGGAATAGGTCTAGAACTCAAAGAGGCTAAAACACACCTAACCCATACATTAGAAGGTGACAATCCGGGGTTCGATTTCCTTGGTTTCAATATCCGACAACACAAAGTTGGAAAATACAAAACCGGAAAGAATACCCATAAAGAACCTCTAGGATTCAAAACCATCATCAAACCCAGCAAGAAAGCCATCCAAAACCATTACCAGAAACTGAAAGAGGCAATAAATTCTCATATCACCGCACCGCAAGAAGCCTTAATTAAGCATCTTAACCCGATGGTCAGGGGATGGAGCAACTATTACTCAACAGGTGTTTCCAAGGAAATTTTTGCCAAATTGGACCAACTCATGTATTGGAAACTGGTCAAATGGGGAAAAAGAAAACACCCAAATAAAACGGGTAAATGGATAGCTCGGAAATATTGGCAAACGATTGGTAATCGCAGATGGGCGTTTGCAACCCGGTCAGAAATGAACCCGATGCAACTACAGAGTCACAACAAAACACCAATCGTGCGCCATGTGAAAGTTAAAGGCGAAGCCAGTCCGTATGATGGCAACTTAAAATACTGGAGTTCAAGACTGGGCGAACAACCTGGAGTTCCCTCGAAGATATCCAAACTTCTGAAGAAACAAAAGGGAAAATGCGCTCATTGCGGGCTATTCTTCCGTGAAGAAGATATAGTGGAAATGGACCACATAATCCCCAAATCAAAAGGTGGAAAGGATACTTACAAGAACCTCCAACTTCTTCACCGACATTGCCACGATGTCAAAACTGCCAGCGATGGCAGTCTTGGTACTCATGACAAGAGCCAAACTGTTGAGGAGCCGTGTGAAGGGAAACTTTCACGCACGGTTCTGAAGACGAGTCGGGTGGGCGACTGCCCGGCTTAGTTTAAT
>JAMXFF010000106.1 GCA_025370845.1 Laspinema palackyanum D2a
TATCTTTGAGGCAGCATCAGCTACTAGAACAAATATCGCGCAAAGCAACTAATCCACATCGATTAGTACAAAGGGCCAAATTAGTTTTGTTGGCGGCTGATGGAATTAATAACAGCGAAATTTCGGACCAATTGCAAATGAACCGGAATCAAGTCCGAATGTGGCGGTCCCGATGGGCTGATGCTTCATCTAGACTAGAGATAGCAGAAACCCCAGAAACTAGCGATAAAAAATTAATTCAACTGATTATATTGGTTTTAAGTGATCAACCCCGTCCAGGTAAGCCCCCCACATTTACGGTAGATAATATTGTACAAATTGTTGCAGTCGCCTGTGAACATCCATCCCAAAGTCAGCGCCCAATCAATGAATGGACCCATAGAGAACTGGCATCCGAAGTCGTTAAAAGAGGAATAGTCAAAGAAATTTCCCGCTATAGCGTGGGTCGTTTTTTAAAATGAGGCAGATCTTCAACCTCACCGTTCTCGGTACTGGCTAAATACAACCCCTAAAGATAGAGAAGAATTTGAAGAGCAGGTAAAAAACGTTTGTGAACTACACAAGAGCGCATCAGAATTGGCCCAAAACGGAGTGCATTTGATTAGTACCGATGAAATGACGGGGATTCAAGCGTTGTCAAGAGCTTACCCGACTCAATCGATGATTCCAGGGCAAGTAAAACGGATAGAGTTCGAGTACATCCGACACGGAACGGTAAGTTTAATAGCCAATTGGGATATTGCTAAAGGACAAGTTATAGAACCCTCCATTGGTCCGAGGCGTACTGAGATAGATTTTGTCAACCACATCGAGCAGACAATTGATACGGACCCTAAAGCTGGCTGGATTTTTATTGTTGACCAACTGAATACTCATATGAGTGAATCTCTAGTTCAGTTGGTAGCCTCTCGCTGTCAGATAAATACCGACCTAGGTGTTAAAGGGAAAAAAGGAATTTTGGCATCAATGAAAACTCGCAGAGCTTTTTTAAGCGACCCCACCCATCGAATTCGTTTTGTGTATTTGCCCAAACACACATCCTGGTTAAACCAGATTGAATGTTGGTTCAGTATCTTGACCCGTCGCCTTTTAAAACGAGGAGAGTTCACTTCGACCTCTGACCTATCGGAGCAAATCCTTAAGTTTATCGATTACTTCAACCGAACGAGCGCCAAACCATTCTTATGGAAATTTGAAGGCTTCAAGGACTCTAACTAGACTGGCTATTTATTTTTGCACGTCTGTACTAGATGATTTTATCAACACCAGCACAAATACTCAAGAAGTCGAAAGAGCCTTGGCTGTTAAAATGATTTTAACGGGAACATCTTCTCAGGAAATTGAAAACCTATTGAAGGTGTCTCATAGTTTTGTTAGCAAGTGGAAAAATAGAGCTCTTTTTCATGGAGTAGACAGATTAAAACTTCAATATAAAGGAAGTAAAGATTACCTCAATGCTGACTCAAAAGCCAAGGTGATTGAATGGCTAAGGCAGCAACCTTATTTAAGAACCGGGGATTTAAAACGACATTTAGACCAGGAATATGGCGTGGTTTATGCTTCGGATGAAAGCTACTATGCTTTGTTCAAAACCGCTCAAATAAGCTGGAAGAAATCTCAGAAAAAGAATCCAGCAAAAGATGAAGAACAAGTCAAAGCAAAAAAAAAGGAAATTCAAAATAAACTCGAAGAATGGGAGCCGGAAATAAAAGCTGGAAAGCTTGCTGTGTTTATGATTGATGAATGTCATCTTCTTTGGAGAGACTTGTTAGGTTATGTTTGGGGACGAACAGATAGGCGGGTGGAAATCCCTATTAAAAATCAAAAAAATAGACCAACTTATTATGGGGCATTAGATTATCAAAATCATGAATTTATTGTCAAAGAATATTCAAGCGGCAATACAGAAAACACCGTAGATTTTATAAAACATTTACAAAAACAAAGACCAGGTCAAAGAATTGCCATTTTTTGGGATGGCGCTAGTTATCATAAATCTCAAAAATTTAAAGAATATTTAACGAAAGTAAATGGAAAGTTGTCAGAAGATGAATGGTTAGTTCATTGCACTACCTTTGCTCCAAATGCTCCCGAGCAAAACCCAGTAGAAGATCTTTGGTTACAAGCTAAAAACTTTATTCGGCAGTTTTATCATTTATGTGATTCATTCAAGGTTGTAAAAGGGCTATTTAAGTTTTTTGCGGATGGTCAAATATTTGATTTCCCCAAACTTTTTTATTATGGAATTTTGCCACAACTGATTTAGGACTGCTATAGCCCTCTTCTGTCACCCTGGCTAGAGTATAATAAAAAAAACGGCTGAAAGCCAGAGCAGGACCATGATTGCCCCAAAA
>JAMXFF010000107.1 GCA_025370845.1 Laspinema palackyanum D2a
CCATACGCATCAAGCTAAGGCTAAAATGCTTATGGTTTAAAAGTTTTCAGGGATGGGGCCTCCCTGAAAACTATCCAGGTAATGGATTTGGCTGTCTATCAGAGATCGGGTTGTTTTTCTTGTTCTTTTTGGTTTGCAAAGCCGATGAATGTTCTTTTTCAAGTCTTCCATAAGTCTCGATAAAGTATTTTGTTGTATGGCTTGAGCTAATCGACCGGAGCGGTTGAACCATTTAATAGTCAGATCCAAACTAATTTCTCCTTTTTTGGACTCAAGCGCGTACCAGTTGGCCCAACTACATAATTCACTAATGATTATGAGGCAAATTAATCGGCCATACAGCCAACAGAGAATCCGTTCGGGCTTTTTCCCTTTTAATATATGAATAGACAATAAAGATTTCCAGTTCTTAAACCTCAACTCAATTTGCCACCTAATTCGATAAATAGTTCCCACTACTTCTTTTGACCAAATTGAGTCGGGGACATTAGTGATAAATAAAGTGAACTCTAACAAAGCTAGATACTCTGCGCTGGGAGTCCTCCCCTTTTTTTTTGCATTTTTTATCGCCTCTTGACGTCTTCGGCTAACGATAGATTGAGGTAATCGATACATAATTAGGCGAACGGGAATTCTAGCCGATTTTCCAATAAAGGCTGAAATTTCTATGACCGAATTATTAGAAGAGTGGCTGTTGGCATAGTGGCACAGATTAATTGGCTCAAGAGAATCCGGCTTCAAATAAACATCAGTACACTGTAATAATCGACTAAGAAAATATATTTTTTTATTCTGGCATTCTTGAAGTGCATCCAATGAAAAGTACCCTAAATCTCGAATTATCAAGTCGTTTTCATCAATCCAGTGTCCAAAATCTTGGGCTCTTGACTGGTCCGGTATGGTGGCTTTACTTATCTGAATTTGAGTAATTTTTTCACTTTTTAATTCATAAACTACATCGAGTTTACATCCAGCTTTACTTCCCGAGCCTCCCGAGCCTCTAAATTGAGGAGCTAATTGTTCATTTAGAGTAAATTGGGTACTATCCTGGAGAAAAATTCGAGGAAAAGGATTTAAAAGTTCTGAAGATATATTTTGGTAAACGGGTTGGATAGTTAGATTAAGGGTCTCTTCAAAAAT
Source organism: Laspinema palackyanum D2a (assembly GCA_025370845.1). Classification (GTDB taxonomy): domain Bacteria; phylum Cyanobacteriota; class Cyanobacteriia; order Cyanobacteriales; family Laspinemataceae; genus Laspinema. Next base: position 1,141 of record JAMXFF010000107.1, read on the forward strand.
TTTTCGCAAATACTCAACGGATTCTGTCCGGTTGACTCGCTCTTCTAAACCCTGAGAAGTTAAAGAGACCTCCGGGTTTAGAGTCTCCAAGCAGTCGCATAACCCTCCATAAGACAAAGTGGGTTCTTTTAAGAGTTCTGTGGTCATCAACTGCAAAAAATCCTGGGGAGTTAATGTGGCACTTTTTCTTTTTATAAACCCTGTTTCTTTAGAGATTCTATTTAATTTATCTTGATCAAATAAATTCTTAATTTTTTCTGAAATTGCGGAGAGGTTTTCGGATGGTTTAGTTGAATTAATCACGATTTTTTCCTCTTGGGGGGCTAAATGACAAATGGATATTTTAAAATCAAAATGCTTTAGGTGTCGATTTTTTTAGAAAATTTTAAAGATTACTCAATTCCGTAGAAAGCATATAGCCTCTAGCGTTAGGGGCCACTTGGGAGCCATTCCTCCCCGACCCGGACTGGAAAATGGCCCCTAATGCTTACCAGATTTGAGTTTCAGAAGTTAGCTTGATGCGTATGGGGTTTAAACCCCCGCCTCATAGCTAAAGTCGGTTGGAAACCGACTAAAACCATTGCAGTGGAGGGATTTACAAAATCTTCAGTCGGATTTATCCGACTTTAGCTGTTAGGCGGGGGTTTAAACCCCCGCCCGGGTTGGGGGGCGATCGCCCCCCAACCCAGACGCCATCCCCCAATTGACGCCATCCGCCGGGTTGCCATCGCCCGGGCCCCATTACCGAGCGCGTCATCCGGCGGGGGTTGTCGGTGGATCGCGTCATCCGGCGGGGGTTGTCGGTGGGTTGCGTCATCCGGCGGGGGTTGTCGGTGGGTTGCGTCATCCGGCGGGGG
>JAMXFF010000108.1 GCA_025370845.1 Laspinema palackyanum D2a
GTTCTCTTCCATTTTACATCAGAGAGAACGCCTTTCCTTTTCTCGATTGCCCTTTAGAATGAAACAGCCCTACCTTTGTGCGGAACATCAGCCGGAGGAAGGCAATCCGGCATTGCATTGGGCGGCTTGTCATGCTTGTTTATTCAGTCCAGAAACCTCCTGCGAACGGGGAAATAAGTTTTTAGACCGATCGCTGTTGGTTACCACGGTACAAGAGAAGGAACTCGCCTTTTTTGACCGGAAACCGTCGTGAACAGTCCCTTAATCGAGCAAATTTACCGCGTTGCTACCATTTTGCCACCAGACACTTTGCAGCGTTTGGTGGCAAAATTGACCGAGGAACCCCTCGACGACATAGAAAGCTGCGATCGCCTCCTAAATCAATTCCCTAACCCCAAATTCCGCCGCCTGATTGCCGAATTGCTGACCCTTTGGCAACAGGATAGCCAGCAGTGGGATAGCCGCAGTCTCGCCTTAGCCTTACAAAGTACCCAACAGGCGATCGCAACCCGCCAACAAGCCTTAAACGTCGAATTAGTCTGGACTGGACCCGAACCCTCCCTCCTCCCCATCCGCCGGACCGATCGCGTTTTGCTGCAATTAATCGAACAAACCCAACACCAACTCACCTTAGTCAGTTTTGCCATTTACAAAATTCCCGAAATCGCCACCGCAATGGAATCCGCCCTCAATCGCGGCGTGAATGTGAGAATTATCGCCGAAACCCCCACCTCCGGAGGCGGAAAAATTCCCTTTGGACTGCGGGAAACCTTGAGTTTGGACCTATTAAATCGCATTCAAATCTTCGTTTGGCCCTTAGAAAAACGGCCAAAAGACCCCACCGGGCGATATGGTTCCCTGCACATCAAAGCCGTGATAGGCGATCGGCACCACCTATTCCTCACCAGCGCCAATCTCACGGAATATGCCCTTTCCTTAAACTTAGAACTAGGAATTTTAATTCACAGCCCCGATTTAGCCACCCAAGTAATCGATTTACTAGACCATTTGATAACCAACGGCACTTTAATCCAAACGTAAAAGATAGAACCCCCATTCCACACTTCAACCTGTCATAGTACAATCAGCCCTAACCCAAACAGGCAGGCGACCAGGAGATGCCCTCCAGAGACACTGAAAGTCCATCCCTCAGACCTCCTTTTAATATTCCAGCCCTAATAGTAGAGAGGATAAATTTAACTTATCTCTAATAGTTTTTATTTATTGCAAAATCATCGAATAAAATTGTTTAAATTATACAATTAATTTCTAATTTATTGTATAATACATTTATCTGAAAGCCACGCATCTATCATGAAATATGAATCTGTAAAAGCCGACTATGATGCCCCGTGGAAAGAAGCCATTACCCTCTACTTTGAACAATTTCTCAAATTCTTCTTTCCTGACATTCATAGCGAAATCGACTGGAGTCAACCCTATCAGTCCCTAGACAAAGAACTGCTAGAACTAGGCCGAGACTCGGAGTTAGGTACTCAATTTTCTGACAAACTGTTTGAAGTTAAACTCATCAGTGGCCATCCGCTGTGGATACTGATTCACGGCGAAGTCCAGAGTCAGTATGTTAAAGACTTCAGCCAACGGATCTATCAGTATAACTACCGCGCCTTTGACCAATACAACAAACCCGTGGTCAGCATTGCCATTCTCGGAGATGACACCGCCTCATGGCGACCCACCGAATATGCTTATACCCTGGGGGGATATGAGCTCAAACTAAAATTTCCCACGGTCAAACTCTTAGACTACCAAACCCGGTGGGAAGAGTTATAGCGGTTCCCGGACTCATGAGGTACAGTAGCAACAATGAGCAAACCAATTGCGAATATCTTGTTGAGTGACTT
>JAMXFF010000109.1 GCA_025370845.1 Laspinema palackyanum D2a
GGGCGTAACCTGTGAAGCGCTGTAGGTTAACAACCTGTAATCAAAAGGCCGGACTCTTGTCAAGAAGGCTCTCCATAGTGTATGAGATATTTTGAACAAAAAAACAAGCTCAGCACCAATGGAGAACCAACAATGACGACAGTACAACAATCCCCGACCTTTGTCCAGATGGATGGCTTAAAACAATATCTTGAAGAGCTAGAAGGATACATCCAAGGAGCAACGACATTAGGGTTGGCCGTTCACGAAGTAGAACAGGGCCTGTGGTCACGGGTTTTACAAATAGGAAATCAAGCCCTTCAGATGTTTTTTGCGCTCACGGGAGTAGGAGACTTGGGAGAAACTGTAACTTTACCTAATGCCCGAGTCGTTCGCCGCTTAGAAAAAACACATCAGCGTGAATACTGCTCTATCTTTGGAACCTTTCAATTAGAACGTACAGTATATGGGACAAGAGTTGGGCAAAAAATAGAATTTGTCCCCACGGATAATCGTTTACAGTTACCCCAGAGTAAATTTTCATACCTTTTACAAGACTGGAATCAATCTCTGGCCGTAGAAAGTTCTTACTTTCAGGTGAATGAAACCTTAGAAAAAATTTTAGGGTGGGGACTATCTACAGATAGTTTAGAGCGAACCAATCGAGAAATGGGGTCTGATGTTTCATCTTTTTGGTCAAGTGAAACAATGGACGCACCAGAAGAAGAAGAAAGTATTATTGTGGCCAGTGCTGATGGGAAAGGGGTTCCCATTCGTGTCCAATCTGATACGGCACCCATTCTTGATCATAAACCGGCTCGCGGCCCTAAACCCAACCGCAAAAAAATGGCTACAGTCGGTACAGTTTATACCATAGCTCCATTCAAACGTCATCCTGAAGAAGTGGTGGTTTCTTTGTTTAAGCAGCCTGAGATTAATGTGAAGAAAAAACGGGATTCTAAATCTCGCTCTCACCCCAAAAATAAAAAAATTAGAGCCAGTTTGAATCTTGAGAATGATGAGTCCAAGGTTAAAGGAAGTGCAGTAATATTTGAATGGATGGCTACCCAACTTCAAGAGCGAAACTCCCAAAATACCAAAACAATGGTGGTGATCATGGATGGTCAAGCAACTTTATGGGACCAGTCCAAGTTCTATCTCAAATCCCCAGATAAAGTAGAGATACTTGATCTATTACACGTCACCCCTAGAATTTGGACGGCTGCTCATCTGTTTTGTGAAGCCGATAGTCCTGATGCCATAAGTTTTGTTAAAGATTATGTTTTGATGCTACTCAAAGGTCAGACGCCATTAGTGATCCACTCCTGGCAATCAATGGCCAAATCCCGAGGATTTAAAGGTCAAAAAATGAAGGCTTTGGAACAGATAATAGGCTACTTTCAGAAAAATCAAGAGAGAATGCATTATGACATTTATTTAGCCCAGGGTTATCCGATAGCCAGTGGAGTGATTGAAGGTGCCTGTCGCCATTTGGTAAAAGATCGTCTCGAACGAGCTGGTATGCGATGGACGATAGCCGGAGCACAAGCTATGTTAAATCTACGCAGCACCTATATAAATGGAGATTGGGATCAATTTATTCAATTCCGCATTCAGAAAGAAGTGGGGCGTTTATATCCCCATCAATCGCTGGTTAAAACTGCCGATTGGCCCTTGAGTGCCTAATGCTCACAGCCTGGACAACTAATTAATCTCTTTAATTACAGGTTGTTAACCTACAGCGCTCCACCGATTACGCCC
>JAMXFF010000010.1:0-39754 GCA_025370845.1 Laspinema palackyanum D2a
CCCGACCCGGACTGGAAAATGGCCCCTAATGCTTACCAGATTTGAGTTTCAGAAGTTAGCTTGATGCGTATGGGGTTAAAACCCCCGCCTCATAGCTAAAGTCGGTTAAAAACCGACTAAAGACATCCCCAGAGAAGACTTTCAGTCGGTTTCAACCGACTTTAGCTGTTAGGCGGGGGTTTTAACCCCCGCCGGTTGCTATCCGTTACCTAGCTTGAGAATTTTCTATCTCATCTAAAGGAAGAAAAAATATAGTGATCATTCCAGGAATCGCGAGTAAACATACGAGGATAAAAAATCCTGGATAGCCAAGTTTTTCCTGAATGGAACCGCTAATCAATCCCGGGACCATCATGCCGAGTGCCATAATCCCCGTTGAGATCGCAAAATGAGAAGTTTTGTACGCTCCCTTGCAAATATACATTAAATAAACCGCGAAAGCAGTATAGCCTAATCCCGAACAAAATTGATCCAGGGCAACGAGGGGATAGACTAATAATTTGGCAGGTTGAGTATAAGCCATATAAACGTAAAATATATTCGGTAAATTCAAGGCTAACGCCATCGGCCAAATACTTTTCTTTAATCCATATTTTGCAATAACAACCCCGCCTAATATACCTCCCATCAGTAAGGATATTACGCCTACGGTTAGGTTAATCCAACCCACATCTTCTGTTGATAGTCCTAAGCCTCCAACTGCTAAACTATCTTTAAAAAATAGAGTAGCCATTTTTCCAAGTAGTGCTTCTCCGAATCGATAGAGCAAAATAAATGCTAGTGTAGCAGCAATTTTATTCTGCCGAAAGTAAGAACTAATGACTTTCACAAAAGGAACAGTTTCTTTAATTTCCTTTGGAGAAAGTTGCGAATCACTATCAGGAAAAGGTAAAATCAATCGGTGGTAAAGGAAAAGTCCCCCAAACATTAAAGCTGTTAGACCTATAGCCAGACTCCAGCTTAAAGGAATATTGCCGAGGGATGTTGCTAGTCTACCCGCAAATACGATTAAAACCCCCTCAGTGAACATCCGGGCTATTCGGTAAAAAATATTGCGAATACCCACATAGAAAGCTTGTCGTTCTGGACTTAATGCCAGCATATAAAATCCGTCAGCCGCAATGTCATGGGTGGCGGAAATAAAAGCAGCGATTGTAAAAGCACCTAGAGAGATGAAAAAGAAATTCGACAGTTGCACAGAGAGGGCTATTAAACTTAAGCAGCCCATCATAGCTAGATTTGTATAGAGTATCCAATTTCTTTTCGTTGAGTAAATATCAATAAAAGGGCCCCAAAACATTTTGATGACCCAAGGTAGGTAAAGAAGGCTTGTCCAAAAAGTAATCTCGGCATTGCTTATCTTTAGGTCTTTATAAATCAGAAGCGAAACGGTGTTAATAATGAAGTAAGGGACGCCTTCAGCAAAATAAAGGGTCGGAACGAAAGTCCAAGGGTTACGATAGGAGGTTTTTTTGAATATCATGAAATTGATATGAGTAGAAAGTGCCCGAAATTAAACAGGGGAATTTGCCAGTGGAAAACAGGAGCGTCAAGAAAGGGGGAAACTATTAATTTACCAGGTTTCACTTCTATTTTCACACTTTCTTTATCGGGGATTGATCGCTACTTTGATGACTTTGCGATCGCGTATAGTTTTTGAGTCCTCGGTAGCGCCGATGCCGCCTTTGCCACTGGTTCTGGGGGACGCATTGGCGGTGGTTCCTTCCCTGCACCCTCTGGCGCCGATTCTTCCCCAACTCGCACCTATCAACCCGGGGGTGGTTATTATCCCGGTGGGGTGGATTTGGATTCCCCTTCCTGCTGCCCTTCTTTGGGTTTGGCTGTAGATGCGGATGGGGTTCATTGGGGACAACAGGATATGCCGACTGCCTTTGCACACCAGTTGGTGGGCCCTCAACGTTTAATCGGTGATTCTACCACGAACCCGGAATAAATGCAACGGGCGATCGCAGAAGGGGCGGACTATATTGGGGTGGGTCCGGTGTATGAAACGCCGATGAAACCGGGGAAAGCACCAGCGGGTCTAGCTTATGCCCGCTATGCTGCGGAGCATTCTAAGGCGATCGCCTGGAAATTGTGACGATTGTCGGTGGCGGCTAAGGGGTCCAAAGGAAGCAATTGCAACACCGGCGGGGGTTAAAACGATTGGCGGCCTCATAGCTAAAGTCGGTTAAAAACCGACTAAAGACCTCACGGGATAAGACTTTCAGTCGGTTTCAACCGACTTTAGCTGTTAGGCCGCCAATCGTTTGAACCCCCGCCGGTTGCCCGCCGGTTGTTGCAATTGATCCAAGACTCAGATTGATGAAAAATCCCCAAGGTTCGGCTATCCTCCCCCAAATCCCTTGGGATTTCGAGTCCCGTTGGCAGAGGAAAACGATACATTAGAAGGGAGGCAGAAAGTTACATCTGCCTGCCGACTCCCAAATCCCAGAACGGTACTGATAAAGCCGGTACGTTCTGAGTCGGAACCCTTTTGATGAGAATCGGACTTCCTAGCTGCCTTATGTATAGAAAACTGCTTTCAGCAATTAAACCCTTTTTCAAACCCCTCCTGGCGATCGCCTTGGTCGTCGTCTTAGTCCTCGGTAGCGCCGATGCCGCCTTTGCCGCTCGTTCTGGAGGACGCATCGGGGGCGGTTCCTTCCGTGCACCCTCTCGTCCCTATTCTTCTCCAACTCGCACCTATCAACCCGGGGGTGGTGGCTATTATCCCGGTGGGGGTGGATTTGGATTCCCCTTCCTGCTGCCGTTCTTCGGCTTTGGCGGCGGTTTTGGAGGATTGTTCGGTATCTTCATTGTGATCGCCCTTGCCAACTTCTTGATGCAAGCGTTCCGTCGTGCTGGTAGCGAAGAAACTGCGGAATATACGAATAATCCGACAGTGGCGATCGGGCAAGTCCAAGTCGGACTCTTAGCCGAAGCGCGGGAACTGCAAGCCGAACTAGATAAACTCGCCATGACTGCCAATACGGGGTCTGCCGAAGGGCGCGCCCAAGTCCTGCAAGAAGTCAGCCTCGCTTTATTGCGCCATCCCGAATACTGGGTTTACGGTGCCACCCAATCGGAAAAAACCCGGTTAGCTGTTGCCGAAGCCAAATTTAACCAACTCGCCCTCGCAGAACGGTCCAAAGTCCAAGAGGAAACCCTTTCCAACGTCAATAACCAGTTACGCGACGGCAATGCAACCAAGTCATTGCCCACGGATGCAAACGGCGAACTGGTGAAAACCGAAACCGGAGTACCCAGTGAATATATCGTGGTTACCCTAGTTGTTGGCACATTAGGTAATCTCCAACTCCCCACGATTAACAGTTCCGACCAAATGCGGCAAGCCTTAAGTCAAATTGGCGGCATTGGTAGCGAACAATTGTTAGCCTTCGAGGTCCTCTGGACGCCGCAAGCCAAAGGAGATACCTTGACCACCGATGATATGTTGACCTACTATCCAAACCTACACTTGGTATAAATTCACTGCGTTGAGCAGTTGAATGAAAAGATTAAACCACAGATTTCACGCATTTTCACAGATTTTTCTTCTGTGTCATCTGTGAAATCTGTGGTTTAATTATTAGATAGGGAACCACAGATTTCACAGATTTTCACGGATTTTTTTGGGTCAACTGTATGAGCCTCTGCATCAACCCCCACTGCCGTCAACCCGATCGCCTCGATAATATCAATAGCCGTTACTGTCAAAGTTGCGGTTCTGACTTACTCCTGAATGGGCTTTATCGCGTCAAGCGGCTATTGAGCGATCGCAGCGGTTTTGGCAATATTTACGAAGTGTTTGAGCAGGGGACCCCAAAAATCCTGAAAGTTCTTAAGTCAGAGTGGAATAGCAACGCGAAAGCCGTTGAGTTGTTTAAGCGAGAAGCAGAAGTCCTGCGTCAACTCTCTCACCCCGGCATTCCCCAAGTAGAGAGTTACTTCCAATATCAAACCCAAGCGGGTTTTGGGCTGCACTGCATTGTCATGGAAAAAATTGATGGGTTGGATTTAGAACAATGGTTAGGGCAGCAGAAGAATCCAGGAATTACCCAGGAACAAGCGATTAAATGGTTGAAAGAAATTGCCAAAATTTTACAGATTGTCCATGAAAAGCAGTTTTTTCACAGAGATATTAAGCCCGCGAATATTATGATTCGTCCCAATGGGCGATTAGTATTGATTGACTTCGGCACAGCACGCCAGGAAACCTATACTTATTTAGCGAAAGTGGGCGGAGTTGGCGGCGTTACTTCAGTCACTTCCGCTGGATATACGCCACCGGAACAGCAAAATGCTCAAGCGGTACCGCAATCGGATTTTTTTGCCTTGGGGCGGACCTTTTTGCATCTATTAACCGGGCAACATCCCTTGAAATTTTATGATGCTCATCAGGATGAGTTAAACTGGCGCGCTTATCTGTCGGGAATCTCGCCCCTATTATTAGATTTTATCGATAATTTAATGGAGCGAATTCCCAGCAAGCGCCCCATGAATACTCAGGCGTTATTGCATCGCATTGAGGAACTGGAAAAAAAATTAATAACAGCGCCTAATCCGCCCCGAACAAACCCCAAAATGACCCTACCCTTTGCGGTAGCAACGGGTTTGTTGATACTGGTGGGGTTAGGCGGAGTAAGCGGGTACAAATATCTGCAAGCGAATCCTTGTGTTATCAAGAAAGCGACTTATTGCGTTAACACCCTAGTGAACACCCTAGCGGGTCATTCTGGCTGGGTTTGGTCTGTAGCGATTAGCCCGGATGGGCAGACCCTTGTTAGTGCCAGTAATGACAAGACTATCAAAATCTGGAATCTGGCCAACGGGAATTTAATCCGTACCCTAGCGGGTCATTCTAGGTTAGTTAATTCTGTAGCGATTAGCCCGGATGGACAGACCCTTGTCAGTGGCAGTGCAGACGGTACTATCAAAATCTGGAATCTATCCAACGGGGAGTTAATCCGCACCCTAGCGGGTCATTCTAACTCGGTTAGTTCTGTAGCCATTAGCCCGGATGGGCAGACTTTTGTCAGTGGAAGTTATGACAATACTATAAAAATCTGGAATCTGGCCAACGGGGAGTTAATCGGCACCCTAGCGGGTCATTCTAGCTACGTTTATTCTGTAGCCATTAGCCCCGATGGGCAGACCCTTGTCAGTGGCAGTCATGACAATACTATAAAAATCTGGAATCTAGCCAACGGGGAGTTAATCGGCACCCTAGCGGGTCATTCTAGCTACGTTTATTCTGTAGCCATTAGCCCGGATGGGCAGACTTTTGTCAGTGGAAGTTATGACAAGACTATCAAAATCTGGAATCTATCCAACGGGAATTTAATCCGTACCCTAGCGGGTCATTCTAGCTACGTTTATTCTGTAACGATTAGCCCGGATGGGCAGACCCTTGTCAGTGGCAGTTGGGACAATACTATCAAAATCTGGAATCTATCCAACGGGAATTTAATCCATACCCTAGCGGGTCATTCTGACTACGTTTCGTTTGTAGCGATTAGCCCGGATGGGCAGACCATTGTTAGTGGCAGTCAGGACGGGACTATCAACATCTGGCGAGGTGAATAAAGTAGGCGGGGAACCTCTATAATTCCGTCCAAGCCCAACAACGTAGTCCAATCAATCAAATGGCTAAATCCTGGATGGAGTGGGATAGAAAACAAAGAAATGAAGGGTATGGATGCAGGGCAAATTTTCAAACGACCCCTGCCATAAATCTGCTAAAATCAAGAGACACTTGACCTGGAATAGGAAAGTTAGCATGGATGAAATGGCTAAAACTGTACTGGCTTGCTGGCTGAGTTTGCAAAGGACAGAAGTGCGCCTGAATGCCGATGAAGAATTGGTATTAGAGCATATTAGTCAGCAACTGTATCAGCATGGGGAGGCTTGGGAGTCCCTTCAGGGAGATTTAATTCGTCTGATCCAGGAGAATCCTTCATTAAATCGAGTTTTTCAGCAAATTAAGCCAGAATTGGATAAAATTGAAACTGAGGAACTTCGGGAATTATTTCTTAGGGAATCAGAAGTCTCTCAAGCAAACTTAGCTGCTAGTTACGTGGGAACAGTTGATGTTGCCACAGCTAAAAATACGGTAACCCACTCTGGGGCAATGGCCCAACTTTTGGTGCAACTTGCTACGCAGATGCAACAGCAATTGACCGATTCACCGTTGGCAATTCTTGGTAATTTGCAGAAAGAGAAGGAACCGGAAGAGGTTGATGACGAAGCATTTGCACTCGCTTGTGCGCTAGTTGATGAATATGAACTCGGTTGGGATACGGAATGGCAACAAATAGCAATTACAGATTGGGAAGCATCTGGCTTGTGAGTTTCGATCCTTCCGTAGGTACTGAAATTCAAAAAACTCGTCCTGCATTAATCGTTTCTGGGACGATTTTCAATCAAAAGCGGAGTAAAGTAACGTTTTTGCCATTTACCTCAAAACAACCGAATGACTCTCGGATTTCTCCGGTGGTAGTGGAAGTTCCTTCATCGGCACAAAATGGGTTATCAGTGGATAGTTTGTTGGTTTGTGTCGAACCGATGACCTTTGATAAAATTCGTCTTAAGCGATATTTAGGTGAACTTGAAAATGAACTGTTACACCAAGCTCAGAAAATTCTAAGTCGCTATCTGAGTTTAGGCCAGTAACTTGAGGAATGAGAAAGAGAACCACAGATTACACAGATTTTCACGGATTTTTTTCTGTGGCATCTGTGTAATCTGTGGTTCTATTCCCCTTGTTTAACCCGAACTGTGAACTGTTTGACCACCCATTCTCGATAAGAATACGCAGCATTTAATTTCCGGCCCTCGGGTTTTTCCTGGGCGATCGCCTCTGCTAACAGAGAAAGCGGATCTGACCCACTATAACCTCGATATCCTGGAGGTGCAACCATCGGGGAATCCAGTGCCGGTAATGTTAACCCCCGCAGTTCCGCTTCCCCCAGGGTGGCAAAGACTTTAACAATATCTACTCCCTCTTGATATCCTTCCGGTAAACTGGGGCAAAAAATAGCGACATCTCGATGTGCTACTCCTGGCGAAATTTCTACATACGGTTCGCTCTTAGCTTTCGGCCAACCTTGCTCGATCGCCCAGTCGGATTGCAAATCTAAAATTGCCACTCTCAAGGGATGAGAATGCAAATTGATAATTTCCAAAAAAATCCATTCCCCTTCCTGAATCGTTGGATTTAAAGGGTCATCAAGGGGCTTAAATTTTTTCAAATGCTTAGGATCTGGATCGATGCCCTCTGCATAATCATCTAGTTTACCCAACCACTTAACTTGCAGCTTATCCAGTAAGGGAGAGGCTGAGTTATAGAGTTCTTGAACGGCTTTATATTTAGATAAATGAATTAACCGCTGAGTTATTTTTTTGGAGGCGTACTGTTCATCTATTTTGACCGCTGGATTGATGTTTTTATAAGGAAGTCCGGCTGTATCGCAAATCTCATATTCTTCTTGATTGTTGATACAGAGCAAATAATCAATTTCTTCATCATCCGAAGAAATGCCTTGATGAGATTGGGAGTCAGTCCATTCTATCCATCCTTGTCCAAAGACATGGAAAGCGACTGTAAGAGATTTCAGCGCCTGGGTTTGTTTGGCGTAAATTTCCGGGGTTAATTTATTAGGAGGCAGTTGACTTAAAGCTATCTCCTCTGCTGTTGCTTGTTCTTGATGGAATAAGCAAACTTGGCGAACTAATGCCGGTGGTGGAGATAGCAAAATCACCGGATCACCGAGGGCAATTTCTCGCTGTCCTGCGATGGGTTCCAGCTTGCATACTGCGACGGTTGAATCGTATTCCACCACCTCAGCTAAGGCTAATCGGGTATCCGTTTGGCTAAAATCTCGGCTGCCGATGGGATAAATCGCAAATGTTGCGCCTTTGCGAATTCCCGTGGCAATGCCTGCATTAATGCTCACCTGTTGTTTGGCGGGGTTGATTTTTTGAACGGATAAGAACTGGGTAACTGCGGTGCGATCGCTTCCAAACACCGTCCGGTCAAATTCTCCCAACAACATCGGTGTCTGGTAGGGAAACTGACTTTGGATTTTTGCTCGGATGCGAGCGTAAATATCCTTATAGGTTAATCCCACATAACCCTGTTGCAAAGAATCTAGTAACCAGTAAGTGAGTGCGCCATGTCTTCGCTTCTCTTCACCGCAACGGAACCCATCCTCAAAGGCTTTTTCACTGGGAGAACAAGCCGCTAAAAAAACATAATCTTTCGATTGAGGAAGCGACCCTAAATGCAGAATAGATTCCCCTCGGGTCACTTGCTGTAAAGAGCGCCAGTTGTCCAAAATTTCTTCCCGAGATGCCACTAAACTATCAATTTTTTGAGGCATTTTATCAAGAGTATCCGTTCCCCGGACTTTCGCTTTATCGCGAGTCGCACCCCCGGAATGGCAACTGTCAAAAACAACAGTTACTATCAGACCTTTTTTCTCCATTTGTTTCAACAGCCAAGCTAATTCTAAATCCCGGAGATAGCAATTAACCGGCTGACCCGACTCGTCAAGTTGTCCGATATCGGTGGGAACTAAAGATTCATCAACCCCTGCTTCCCCTTTGATTTCCGGATAAGCCGTGATGGTGCGCCCCCCATGACCCGAGTAGTGAATATAAATGCGATCGCCCGGTTGCCCAATCTCTGTTATCTCCTTAAACTTCAATACCATATTGGCATAAGTCGGAAGCTGTTCCTGCGGTTCCACGGGTTCTCTTAATACCGGATTGGGATTAGAAGCAGTCAATTTAAAAATGTGACTTTCTGGAACCTTTAAGTTAATCGTCAAAAACGCTTCAACGGCATTAACATCATTAACCGCCCCTTGCAAATTATCGTAATAAGTGCCATCGGATAACCGATGGGGTAAATAACAGTTAACTCCGATAAGTAAAGCGTAGAGATTTGAGTCAGTCATTGATAGGATTTAACTAGAAAATAAAGTTTTTTAGGGTTATCTTTTCTTTAACCTAGGTTTCTACCCCACCCAACCCTCCCCTTGCTAAGGGGAGGGCTAAGAGCGAATTGGGTTTGTGAAAACCGTTTTTTAATCAGCCCGCGCAGGCGGGCTTTGTTCGTATAGCCCCACCATGCATGGGTGCGGGCTATCTAAGCAAAAACTCGCCGAGACTCTAGCAATTTTTGCCACCATTCATCAGCAAAACCGCGTGTTCCTGCATCAGAATACTGAACTTTCAGAGGAATCTGATCAATCCCTGATTGATTTGCCTTAACCATCAAATCGGTAAAAGCATCAAACTCATGTCGTTTAGTTAAGACAATGCAGCCAGCACTCCCCGGAACATTGGCATCAAAATGAATACCAAAATGAGAACGAGTGTATCCATCATTCCGATGGAAAACTAGAGGAAGAATATCAAAGAAATATCCTTCTATTCCGATTAATTCAGAATAATGAGCCACCGTTGAGACTGTGATGGGGCCATTAACAATCATTTCCTCAGAAGGAAGTGGACCAGCACTCCGTTGCCAGTGGTCATCTGCACTTTGATATCCTGCTGCACCACTGGTTGCTTCTGCCTCAAAAATCGCGGTTCCACTTTGATCCAGAACAGATAGACATCCGGTAATCAACCAATTAATTTTATCTCGACGGAATGAGAAAACAAGGCTGGCTGGTAGGGTTTGTGGAGGTTTTTTATATTCAATTTCTAAGGGAATGCTATCAATTCCCTGTTGTTTCAGGGCAAGCAATAGGGCGCGGAATCGCGTGAAAGACTCCGAATTAATTATGCCAATGCCTCCCGCTGTTCCTGGAGTTCCCGCATCATTATAAAGTTGGAATCCCCCGCGTTTGATATGTCCGTCCTCGCTGGCTAAAACGTGAGGCAAGATGGGAAAACTCCAGCCATTGCTATCATCGGTTTCCAGCATCACATCTTCCGTACTGATGGCTAAACCACTGCGATCGGGAATTGGTCCTAATGCTCGTTTCCACAAATGATTGGGGCTTTGATATCCAGGACGTCCCGTGGTTGCTACTGCATCAAAGATTTGGTTACCATCGGCATCGAAGAGGAATATATTCCCTAACAGTAACCCGGACGAATATTTAAGCTGCATCTTGAAAACCGCTTTAGCAGCTTGTTCGTAAATAAAAGATTCGGGGGGAATGGGCAACTCTTCACCGGAATACTCTAATTTAAACGCTTCCCCTGCTTCTCCCGCGTTGGGCAAGCGCCAAATCGAGGAACCGGGATAACGCTTGAGAAACTTTTGCAAAATATCAGCCGTTGTGGGATTTTGGGTATCGGATTCTGAACCCCAAATCGGTAAAATTGGCTTGTTTAAATTGAACTGTTCGTGAGCCGTAAATGCTTCCTGAACCACCGTTTCATATTCCTGCGGTTTCGAGGTCCACTTTTCAAAATACATTTGCGGCATGGCAATATCGCAGAGGTCATCCAGTAATTTCCAAGGGATTTCGGGATGATATTGGGGATTGCCAAAACTGGTATAACCTAATGTACCAGGCTTGACATAAGGACGCAAGGCTTGCAGCAGTTTCTTGACATTTTCATGGGTGTTGACATTTTTAACTTCTTCCTCAACATCCAAAATATAGCCATCTAACTGGCAGTTAATGGCCTCGCGAACCGCTGTAACTTGGGCTTGCACGTCCGGAGTTCCATAATGATAGCCCCAGCCATAAACTTCGATTCCGGCTTGATGAAATTTGCTGATAATATTGGTGCTACATTGGTCCGACCAAAACATAGAAGAACTTTTTCCATCAAATACTTTCAGATAGACTCGCTGGCAGTTGATAGCTTTGAGCTTTTCTAAATAGTCTGCGGGCAGGGAAGAGAGTTGCCAAATCCATACACCGGCAAAATGTTGAGCCATGATTTTTAATTTCCTATGTGATTACAAAACAAGGGAAAATTCCCAGATTAAGCAGCAATTTCAAAGACATCACGCACCGACTGGGTTTCCACTCCGGATTCAGTGTTTAGCTCGATTTCATAAGTACCGGGCTGGAGATTTTCCAGAGTGGCGGTGCAGTGAGAACCATTTTCTTTTAAAGGGACGGAAATGGGTTGGATCTTGGAAGTTTTAGAGGAGATTCGAGCCACCAATTTTCCCCCAGAATCGCCTCCATTCAGGATAGTGGCTCGAATCTCAACGGGTTCACCCGGCAAATAAAAATCGTCAACTTCTAGGCTTAAAGTGACGGGTTCTGACTCAGAGTGAACCTGTTGCGGGCCTTTGATAGCTGACGAATCAAATTGCATTTGCATCAGACGCTGCTCAATTTGTTCCAGTACCGCTTTATTGGCTTGTAGCGACCCATGATGTTCAGGAATAAAGGTATTGTAATACCCCATATTCGACATTTCTAGGGGAATTGCCGACACCCGAGGCACTGTACCATCCCCATTTCCTAAATAATCAGGAATCGTTGAGGGGACCGTATTGCTAACCTCCAATTTGCCATTGAGGAGGGTGGCAGACTGATAGGTGACCTGACCCGTTCCCACAAAAGGAACGAGGACATATCCGTGAGTTTGCCAATCTTTATCTTGACGATTCCCTTCCGCTGCAATGCGGATTTCTTCGTGAAAAGCTCGGGACGAGATCGCCCGCCCTAAATCCAACTCCGGCAGCGCATCCACTTCCACCAACCGACAACAACCGTTAGCAGTTTGGAGCATGGGATAAACGGGTAATAATTGATAAACCGACGTAAGAGAACGCAAGGCTTCGGTGAAGTCAACAAAGGCTTTTTTGTATCCATCCAACAGGGAGAGAATCGCACTCACCGAACCTCGATAGGGAGTGCCAAAGGTAAACAATGCCTTGCAATCTCGCCATCCCCCCAAAACTTCCAGATAGTACCGACTAACCAACCCCCCCATACTATGGGCCAACAGAATTACTTGAGCATCTTCATAGCCCGACTCTTGCCGCCATTGGTGCAGTTTTTCATCAATAAACCGCTTCAACTTGCGGGCAGAAACCCGGTTATCGCGCCGCCAATCGTAAGGGAATTCATAATAATTGACTAAATCGGGATTCTCGGGAGACTGGGGATAAATTCGGAATTTGCCACTGAGCAGCAGTTCTCGTAACTTTGTGTACCCGTCAATCACTTTTGCCAATCCCGGAACCAGATAGAAATCCTGCATCACCTGGGTGGCAATAATTCCATCCTCCAAATCATCCAGTTCTGGGTCATCCTGTGCCAGGACCAGGGATTCCGGGGATTTAACCGCATTCCAGAAGGATTTTCCAGAAATAGCCCAGACATCCCGCCCATCTTTTTGCAACACGCTACCCATAATTCCCGGTAGCAGCACAATCATATCTTTGAAATCAATCGGTGACATATAAGACCTCTCGGATTGGTTTAAAGTTGTCCATTATTGGTTGGTATCGATATCAATCATCACACATTTTTTTATCGCTTTCACTCACAGCTTTGCTGGTTTTTAAATAGTGAGAAACCTGGTTGCAACCCCGAGTTATTAGTTGATTGATATCAATTTCCCACAATATAACTTTACCTTCTTGTTCTGCCGTGCCAGAAGCCAGGGTTTTGCCATCTGGGCTAAATGCAATACTAAAAAAATTATATTTTGCATTATTGATTAGGGCAAGTTGTTTACCTGTTTTAGCATTCCAAAATATAATTGTGCCATCTCTACTACTGGAAGCCAGAATTTTTCCGTCAGGGCTAAATTTTAAATTTCTGATCAAATCCTTATGTCCCTCCAGGGTTCTAATGTATCTATCCTTTTTAACATCCCAACTCTCCCATAGCTTCTTGTCAACATCCCATATGTGGATTGTATTATCTGCGCTCCCTGACGCTAACCTCTTACCATCCGGACTGAAAGTAATGGCATGAATTGCGGCTGTATGCCTATCAAAAGTAAGTACACTTTTCCAGCTAGAAACATCCCAGATTTGGATTTTTTTATCAGAACTACCAGAAGCCAAAAGTTTACTATTAGGACTGAACACTACCCTGTTAACACCAGCTTTATGTTCACGAATAGTTTCACTGGGATTTTTAATAGACTGCTCTGTAGCTAAATTCCAAATTTTGATAGTTTTATCAGAACTACCAGAAGCCAAAAATTTACCATCAGGACTGAACGCCACACTTGAAACCTCGTCGCCATGATCCTGCAAAGTGTTCCAAACCTCACCTTTCCAAACCTCACCTTTTTTATCTATGTCCCAAAGAATGATCTTATTATCTTTACTGCCAGAAGCAAGCCTTTTACCATCAGGACTAAACATAATGCTATTGACCCTATCGTTATGCTGATTGAGAGTTATAATTTCTCGCTCTGGCTTCTTGGTTGTATCCCAAATTTTAATCGTGTGATCATCACTGCCCGAGGCTAATATAGGTTCAGTAGGACTAAATGCTAGGCTGCGAACCCAATTTCCATGACCTTCAAAAATTGTATCTTCCTGATCTTTAGCCTTAACGTTCCAAAGTCTAGTTGTTCTATCGTCACTAGCAGAAGCAAGAGTTTGATCATCAGGACTAAATGCTACAAAAATAACTTTATTTTGATGCCCCTCTAGCGTTTTAACTTGTTTTTTACTATTTAAATCCCAAATTTTAATGGTTCTATCTCGACTACCAGAAGCAAGTAGTGTTTCATCGCGACTCAGGGAGATACTCACAATACCCGCTTCATGACCTTTAAAAGTATGAGTTGTTTGGCTGGTAGCAATATCCCAAACTCTAATGGTGTCATCTAAACTACCAGAAATAATTGTTTGACTATCCTGAATGAATGCAATACTTGTCACTATCTCAGTATGACCTTTAAGTGTTTTATATCGTTGAAAAACATTGCCATTTGTGAATTTCCAAACTTCAATCGTATTATCTTGACTTCCGAAAGCAATCAATTCGCCATTTGGACTAAATTGAACACTATAGATATCTTTTTTTTGTTCAGCTAACGTTTGAATTAGTTCCCCCGTAGTTACATTAAAAACTTTAATGCTTTGATCTTCGCTGGCGGTGGCAATCCTTTTATTATCAAGGCTGAATGAAAGACCTACAACCCTTTTTTTAGCCGCTTCAAAACTATTTATTTGTTGGCGTTTTTCACTATCCAAAATTATAACTTCACCCTCGCCATTACTGTAAGCCAACCTGCTTCCAGTCGAATCAAAAACTACCTTAAAAATCTGACTTTCAGCCTTTTGATCAATAGGAATTAGTTCCTTGGTGGAAATATCATAAAGTTTTAGAGTGCCGTCGTTGTTAGCCGTGGCTAAAGTTTTTTCATCGGGGCTAAAAGCTAATGTTATAGCATAATCTTCGGGGTTTCCCAGGCGATAATAGTCTGTCGCATAAGCACTATTAAACAAAGTTCCCCAAGCTGATACTGGAAGCTTACCCATAAAAAATGGAGGTTGCTTAAATTTGCTAGTAATTCGCAAATTTTCTATTAGTGAATCAAGTATTTTTCCCTGATTAAAAAGCAACTCAGAATATAAACTACTAGCCTCAATCTCCGACTGTGTTGCCGATCGCCATTGCCACACCGCACCCCACAATAGTATCACGGCAACTACAGAAAAGCTGCTCAATCCCATTACCGTTTTGCGTCGTTGCCGATCGCGCAATCCCCGACTCAAATCAATAAATTGATTCTCTTCTGGACTAAACCCGCCCAAAACTTGATTAAAAATTGGATCAATTCTGAGTTCTAACACCTGCTCTAACTTCGCTCCACTCCACAGTTCTGCCTCCGATTTTTGGGATTTCCATAGATTCAGATCATTATTGAGTCGGTTGCGAATGGCGATGGCTTTTCTATTCTCCTGAATCCATGTATTTAAGGTAGTCCAAGAGGTTAACAGAATTTCATGAGCAATATCGATTGTGGATTCTTGGGAGTCGCGAGACCGATCGCTCACTAATAATTTTTCATCAATCAGCTTTGCCAGGACTCCTTGTTCTAATTCATCATTAAATAAGGCTTTAGAGGCCCTGCGACGGACGGGCTTCCACTCGCCCCCAGATGCGGCATCCTCACCAATATCAACCAATTTTAGAAAGATTCTTTGCGTTGCCTGTTGCTCGTGCGGTGATAGAGCCTCATAAATGGCATCAACGTGCTTTTGTAAAGCTCCCTGAACCCTTCCTATCTGGTGATAAGTTTCTAGCTTTAAGGTCCGGTTCTGACCTAACCCCTGTTCAACTTCGGTTCCCCACAACAAGTTTAGGGTATATTGCAATAAGGGCAGATAACCCGCTTGTCCCTGAATATCTTTGAGGATTGCCGTGACTAACTCAGGCTCAAAAATGACTCCATGATGGGCGGCTGGCTGTTCGATCGCCAACCGCAATTCATCCGGCTGCATTTCCGCAATCAAGGGGCGATGCTTATCGGTAATTTTGGCTAATTTGGGGTGCGGACTCAGTTTGTCTAAGAAATCCGCCCGCATAGTCCCGATGATTTTGACGGCGTTGAGTTGAGTTTTATTTAAGTGGACTAAGCTATTGATAAATAGGTCACGCTTATCCGCTTGAGTCGTGGTAAAGAGTTCCTCAAATTGGTCCAGGACAATTAACCAATATTCATCTGGTTGTTTAAGTTTAGTAATCACCCGATGCAGAGTATCGGCTTTCGCTTCTCGGGCAATTTGGGCATCAGATTGTTTGTATTTACTCAGTAAGCTGGCATAGAACGAATCAAAAGGGTCCCGGTCTGGAGTCAAAATGATTTTGACAAACTTTGAACCCCATTTCTGCGCTAACCAAGGAATTAAACCCGCTCTAACTACGGAGGATTTCCCACTCCCACTTGCTCCCATGAGTAAAATGAGGTTGCTTTGTTCGAGTTCATTGACTAAGCCGGTTAAAAATTGGTCTCGGCCAAAAAATAGGTCTTTATCTTCAACGTCAAATTTCTTTAACCCTTTGTAGGGTGAGGTTTGGATGAACTCCCGGTTTTTGATGCCTTCACTGGAGGCTTGGATAATTTCAGTATGGTTGAAGGTGAGGATATGCCCATTAACTAAATAATCCCCTTGGATATAATCTCTAGCGACTGCCTCCGTATAGTTCCCTTCCGTTAGCTCAATATAATTTCCTTTTTTTATATCGAATTCTCGGTTATCTGTATTATTATTTTCCATGATAAATCCACCTTTTTTAACGAATATTATTTTTTCAATTCAAGTCAATCCATGCAATAGAACACAGTCTCTAAAGTAGGTTCTTATCCCCTATCCGATTTTTACAGACTGTTTTAACAGGATTTAATTTCGATTCCCTGTCTTAAACAGCATGAGTTGACATGACTGGCTTAAATGTTTTGAGTTTTCTGCCAATCTTCTAAAGCACCGATGACAAAATGTGCAGCCGGATGCTTAAGACGTTGCTGAAACTCTTGAACGCCACTCTGGGCGATCGCACTCCTGATTTGCTCTGATAATCTGGGGTTATTTTCCATCTGCTTAACCGCTTCGGCTGCTATTTGCATTTTTCCGAGGGTTGTCTCGGTTGAATAAGATTGCCCAAGATGGTCTAGCAATTTTTGCAGTTCTGTCGCAGCATCGGCAAGATTAGATTGGGGGTTGCCTAGGCTGTAATTATTGTTATAAACAATATAATCTCTTCCTATTTTTCCTGTATTATTTCCCTCTTTTATTTCCGTAAAATTACCCTTACCAATTTTAATCCGGCGATTATCAGTAATCGTAGTTGTTTTCGCTTGGGTGATGGGTTGAACCGGAGGAGAAGCGGGTGCGATTTTTGCTGATTCTTCTAGCTCTTTTATCCCAGAAAAAGCATAGGGGCGAGGTCTGGCTTTCAGTTTGGGGGTATCGGCTTCGTCCATTCCTTCTAAAGCGATGGAGGCACAACCGATTTCAAAACAGCGCTCATAAGGTTCCCCTGCCCCTAAAGCATCGTAAAATCCTGTGGCAAATTTGATGGCGGCTTCATCCCCTATGGGTTGATTCATGCCAATCAGATAATCTATATATTGGTGAATGACTTGGGCTTGAATCTCACTATAACAGGCATTGAGTAAAACACACTCAATTTTTGTTTGAAAGAGTTTAAAGAGATTTCCTAATGATTCGTTACTCACCAGTTGAGTTTGTCCCGCGTCATTTTCTAAAACGAGTCCCTCGGTTCCGACTCCATGTCCAGAAAAGTGAACGATCGCCGGTTGATACTCTAATAAAGCCCGTCGCAAGTCATCGACTCTAACGGCCCCTTCTGTAACGATTTGAAAGCTGTCCCGGTATTTGGACCGCTTCAAGGTGTCTTGAATTTCTCTAACTTCGCGATCGAGTCTCAGTCTGGTAGTTCCCGGTGGATTAACGGATAAAATTAGAATAGTTTTCATGGTTTTTTGTCCATTCTGGCAAAATGTTCCAGCTTCCTCTGATGAATGAAGCGGTAAGCTGTTCGGGATTTAAACTGAGGGTTTGATAATTTTCTAATATCCAATTTAGACAGGTAACAGCTTATCAAGAGGTTACCTAGACTTGAGAGGACTAACCCATTGACCAAATCTGAAGAGGAAACTCTACAGATATTGGCCGTAAAAATTTATAACTTTGTATAAAATGCTAAAGTTTTGATTGAGTTTTCCCAAAAAATTCAATAGCAAACTACTCGTTTCAAACGAGATAGATCCACCCCTAACTTGACTCCAGGCGTTTGATTCTGATGTATCTCCGGCCTGTTACGATTTCCCTCATAATTGTCTAACACAAATTAATCAGGGTGTCAAGGGTGAAACGAACCCAAAAGGTTTTATAATTTGTTTTCCCTTGCGGTGCTTACTGGGAACCCCTGTTATGAATATCAGCCGCCAGAAATGGCTAGTCAATTGGTTATTTTTCCCCCGTTCCTCAAAATCAGCCCTCACCTGACCCAGGGTAGGGAAACCCCATTTCTGGGGAGAGAGTGTGGCCAAAAAAGTAACCACAGATTTCACGGATTTTCACAGAGGTTGGGTCTGTGAAATCAGTGTAATCTGTGGTTATGGATTCAGCGGTTAGGTTTAGGCTGATTCTTTGATTTCTGGAAGGGTTGGGGTTTCGGCGGTGGGTTTGGCGGAGAGTTGATTTAATTGTCCCCCAAATTGGCGTAATTCAAAGAGTTTGACTCCGATTTGATATTCATATTGACTGAGCAGCCGTCCATAAATGTACCCGGCTTTGCCATCGAGAAAGCCTAGTTTGATAATGTAGAACCAAATAAATCTCAGGAGGGGTTTGAAGGGGAGGCGCACCCAAACGGTTTTTAGAAAGCGTTTGCGCTGGACGGCATCACCGAAGAAGTTGGCACCAATGGTGCCGCTGTCGTCTTTTCCGGTGAGGAGGTTATAGTACACTCTCGCTTCCCAGTTGGAGTAGCGATTATGCCGTTCTAACCATTGATAAATGTCTCGGAAGTCTTCATGGATCATGTCCGCTTTGAGATAGGCAGCGGGACGTTCTAAGATGACGTGTTCGTGGACTTCGTTATCGCCGGTGTTGGGAACGTCTTCGGTATTTAGGTTTTCATATCGGCCTTTTTGATGGCGGAAGAGGCGCAGATTCCAGTCGGGATATTTGCCGCCGTAGCGAATCCATTTACCGAGGAAGAAGACTCTACGATTCAGATAATAGCCATCACAGTTGGGATTTTGGATGGCTTGGGCCATTTCTTCCCAAAGTTCTAGGGGGATGCGTTCGTCACAATCGACAATTAGCACCCATTCGTTGCGAAAGGGGAGGTTTTCTAAGGACCAATTTTTCTTTTTGGGCCAGCCGCCGTTAAAGTGGAATTGAACGACTTTTGCACCCCAATTTTCGGCGATTTCAATGCTCCGATCGCTACTTTGGGAATCGACTAAAAAGACTTCATCGGCGAGTTCCAGACTCGCTAGGCAAGCCGGGAGATTGGCTTGTTCATTTTTAGCGGGAATCAAAACAGAAATTGGAATTTTTGAGGGTGTCGAGGCCATGATTATCTGGTTTAACTTAATGCAAGCTTACAGTATGGATAACAGGTTGATTTTGGACCCGCAGGGGTTAAGGGTGATGCTCAATCTTCGGGGTAGAGTAGGGGGCTTTGTTTGGGGGTTAAGAGTCGGTGAAAGTTACGATCGCCCTCGATACTTCTGAGCCTGTTCTGCCAATCTCGTTCATCCTCCTTCATCCTGGTTTATCTCCTTGCTAGGCACATTCCCACCTCCAATTCGCTCTATCTGGTTTTAACCTTGTTCGGTCCGATCGCTCGAATGCTTCTCCCCACCCGATGTGCTTGTGGATCCGGCAGATGGAGACCCCAAAAACAGGGCGCGGATGGCTGCACTTAAATACCCAATCTGACCGTAAGCGTACACCAAGTTGTCAAAGCTTAAGGCCGGATCCCGAACATATTTTAAAGATTTATAAACCCCCCGCAGCACTTTTTCACCGCCATTACTCAACTGTCCGATGCCAGCGCGTCCTGTCAGTTGTTCGCGGTAACACTCGCTAATCCCCTGCCACCACCCGCGACTCAAAAACCAACTGCGCTTTATCCGTTCTGGCGCAACGTTGTGGGCGGCGATCGCCTCCGGCAGATAAGCAACTTCCCATCCTTGATTCAGGGCCAGTTCAGTCATGTGGAGTTCTTCGTTGGAAAGCAAGGATTTCCCCACCCGCCCGAGGTTCAAATCAAAACCGCCCACGGTTTCCAGAAACGATCGCCGAATCGAGTAATTTAACCCTCTGGGAGTCAGACCCGGTTCACGAATCAAGGTCATTTGGTCCCCGAGGTCATAAGCGCCTAGATTGGACGCTAGACCGGCAGAAAGCCAAATCGGAGGTTCAACCCCTTCAGGCCAAATTAAGGTAACTTTACCCCCAGCGATCGCCAACTTTTCATTTTCCTGATATGCATTCCACAGAGTTTGCAACCACTGGGGAGAAGCGATCGCATCATCATCCAGATAGGCCAAAATTTCACTGCGGGCCTGCTTAAATCCCGTATTTCGGGCGAAGGATAATCCCAGGGTGGGTTCATAAATGTACTTCAGACGCGGATCCGACTCCCGTGGAGCAACCACCTCTTTGGTGCGATCGGTCGATCCGTTATCCACCACGAGGATTTCAAAATTGGGAAAATCTTGCTGGAGTAAGCTATCAATCGCATCGCCTAAATAGACGTCTCGATTGTGGGTACAAATAATTGCAGAGATATCGGGCTGTGGCATAAATTGGGTTACTCCGATTGAGTCTAGCTCCTGTGGTGAGTTGTTAAATCGTCCCGGTGGGAATTGAGTCCCAATCCGGTTGTTAAAGACCTATATTTTTAAGAACCCGCCTAGGCGGGCTTCATCCGCTTTCCTCCCCAGCCTTTAGGCTGCGGATTGTTTGAATCACTCCCCAGGGTTATCATGCGGCTTTTCACTAAACAGACCCTGTGCTCAGTCCGGCTGGGTCTTAAGATTTTATTTGGATTTGAGCGGTTAAACGGACGGTATAATTTACGATAAAAATTCGGGATACCCGAGCAGTTTGGACCCTTTTGTTCCTCTGTTTAACGGATTTCAACCCCCTTAACCCTGGGTGAAAGGATCTGGAATAGAGTGACTCTCCTTGGAGCAGTATAACTTACCGCTCTAGCAAAACAACTGATACACCAGACCGGATGACAGGGAACAAGGGTCGTCACGGCGGGTGAGTCTTCGGGAAAATCCGGACACAGGACTGAGCCAATCACAACAATCAGGGATAGAAAGGGTGGTCAAACGGATCATTTTGGTAACGGGACCGGCGCGATCGGGCAAGAGTGAATGGGCGGAACTGCTGGCGCAACAGTCGGGTAAACCCGTGATTTATCTCGCCACCTCTCGTCTGGATCCCGATGACTCGGAGTGGCAAGAGCGAATCGATCGCCACCGCCAAAGGCGACAGGCAAGCTGGAGGACCCAAGAGGTTCCCGTAGCACTCACCGCAGCCCTTCTCCAAGGGACTACCTCCGACAATCCCAGTTGTCTGTTGGTGGATTCTTTGGGCACTTGGGTGGCGAATCTGTTGGCAGAAGATGACCCAAGTTGGAGTGCAATTGTAGAGGAGTTGATGGAGAGTCTGAAGGGGTTGAAGCAAGGAACGGTAATTTTTGTGGCAGAGGAGACCGGATGGGGGGTGATTCCCGCCTATCCAATGGGTCGAAGCTTTCGCGATCGCCTCGGGGATGTGGTGCGGCGTTTAGGGGCGATCGCCGACCCAGTTTATCTAGTGACTGGGGGTCATGCCGTGAATTTGAGTGCGATCGGTTCGGTTCTCCCCCCCACTAAAACCCAAGAGGATTAGGGAAACAACCTCTCAATTCAGCCTGACCCTAAATATCCCCCAGAGGAGGATTTCTCCGACTCAATCTGTGGATTTTTCTAACCCGTCTCCGTTGAGCAGCAGCTAAGATATATCTATGCTCATGTTTCCTAAGATGGGAAAGAGAATCGCCAGGGATCTCAGTCAGCATAGGTCATCTTTATGGATGACTGGCTTGGATGGTGCGGCTAAATCCTCCGAACTGGCGATATCTAAATCCGCTAGAAACTCTCGGGAAACAGCCTCTTGGTCCATTCGTTAGGTTTAGTAACAATCGGGCGAATTACTCCGCAGGAGTTGATTCGTCAGGACAGCAAAAAGATTTCAGGAAAATTTATGGCGACGGAAGAACAGGTCAAAAAATATCTTGCCTACTGGTTCCAATTAGGCAAAAAAGTGGTGGTGAATAATGGGACGGATAAATTGCGGCCGGACCCAATTTACCAGGACAATTCCTACAGTCCAGAATTTGAGAGATGTTGGCAAATGCTGACCGACCCCAAAAATGGCAGTTGTTATGTGGAGGGAACCCATGAAACGATCGCCGAATTGCTAACGCAAAAGTGGGATGTGATGCTTTGTGCAAGATGTACCATGCCGATTCCTGCCAAAATTCGGGGAACTCCGCCGGAAAATTGTCCTTGTGTGGATTTACCCTCCTGGCCGAATTTGGAGGTTCCCCAACCGCGATCGCCCGTAGACTCAAGTCATCGCCTGGGAGGAATTCGCGATCGCCTCCGCACCCATCAGTACAAGGAAGATAATGGCAGCGCTATCTTCGTTCCCAATCAGAAAGTGATTCCTTTATTGGAAGACCTTCCGCTATGCGAATGTCCGGCTATTTCCGAAACAGGAGGAGAATAGACCGCTTGCAAAATACCGTAGAGATCCCCCCAACCCCCCTGTTTAAGGGGGGCTTAAGACCATTCTGTAAGAAGTCTAATCAAAGCCCTTCCAGGATCCCGGAGATCCCCCTTAACTCCCCACCGACTCTAACGCCGTTGAACGATGGCGTTCCACTTCATAGGTCCAAAAATCATAAGCCATCTCGGTATTGGGAAAAATCGCCTGGGCTTCCTGGCGCAAATCCTCCAACTGGATATCATTTCCCGGGGCATATCGGGGACTAAAATGGGTCATAATCAATGTTTTCACCCGGGCAGCTAAGGCCACCTGGGCCGCCATCGTACTGGTCGAATGCAGGCGATCGATCGCCAACTGGGCATCTTGATGGGAAAAGGTCGCTTCGTGAATCAACACATCCACATCTTGCGCCAGTTGCACCGCCCCCTCGCAAAAAATTGTATCCGTACAATAGGCCATTTTCCGCCCCGGTTCCGTGGGTCCACATAACTCCTGACCCGAAATCTGCCGACCATCGCTCAAAGTCACCGTTTCCCCGCGCTTGAGTTGACCATACAGAGGACCGGAGGGAATCCCCAAGGCTGCCGCTTTTTCCACATTAAACCGTCCCGCGCGGTCTTTTTCCTCCACCCGATAGCCATAAGCCGTGACCCGATGTTCTAGGCGTCCGCATTTGACGATAAACTCATCATCCTCATAGACCACTCCAGGCCGACTGTGATGGACTTTAATCGGATAGGAGAAATGGGTTTGCGAGTAGCGACTACAGGCGGCTAGATAGTCATTTAACCCGGCAGGACCGTAAATATCAATCCGACTGGCATTACCGGCTAAACCGCAACTGGCTAACAGACCCATCAATCCAAAGATATGGTCCCCGTGGAGATGGGTGATGAAGATGCGACTAATTTGACTAATTTTGATATCGCTGCTGAGAATTTGATGTTGGGTGCCTTCCCCGCAGTCAAACAGCCAGACCTCCGATCGCTGAGGCAGACGGACCGCCAAACTGGATACGTTCCGCGATCGCGTCGGTACACCGGAACTGGTTCCTAAAAACGTAATCTGCATCTTAAGGCGCTCTTTTGACCGTTCAAATAACTTATTTTACGCAATTTCTACCCTTCGGACTTCCTGCATACTGGGTTCAACTGGATTAAATCGAAAATCCTCTGATTCAGGCTCAATCAAACTCACTCAATTCTACCCATCCCTGAGCAAACGCGGGCGGATTAAAATTCCGAGTACAGAATCCGGACATCGGCCCTCTCATCTCCCCATCTTGCTTGTATGATAGGGGGTTATGACAAGACATGGGGCAGACTTCCACTGTGAAGAAAGCCCCTGAACCCGATTACCGATTATCTGTTGCAATTTATCTTAGAGGATTCCCTGTTTGAGGAGCTTGCCAACCATGAAACTAGCACCCAACCCAACCCGATTGTTATCTCCACTCAAGCCTTTGTGGGAAAGCCGACACCAGTGGTGGCTGATTGCTTTGATGTGGCTGATGATGGTGGCCCCGGCGCAAGCCAGTTTATTGTTGCGAGTCGCGATTAAACAAGATGTCAGCGAAGTGACCATTGGCAGTTCTACCCCTGCTACAGTCTTGGATAGTGGGGGTCGGTCCTTGGGACAACTCAATGGCATGGAGGCATCCTTAGCCCGGAGTACGGGGTCCGGTGTGGCCCTCGGGGGCTGGCAAGGCAACCAAATCGTGATCGAACCCAGTGGGGATGGCTTTGTTTATATTGGCGATCGCTGGTATCGCGGTAATACAGTCCTGGTTCCCACCTCCGGCGGACTCACGGTGATTAACCAGGTGGACCTCGAAGAATATCTCTACAGTGTCTTAGGGGCGGAAATGAGCCCGAGTTGGCCCCAGGAAGCCCTGAAAGCGCAAGCCGTAGCAGCCCGGACTTATGCCCTCTATCAGCGCCAAAAACGCGGAAATTCCCTCTATGACTTAGGGAATGACACCTACTGGCAAGTCTATCAAGGGGTCGAAAAAGAAGCCAATACCACCCATGCTGCGGTCCAAGCCACTGCCGGACAAGTCCTGGTTTACAATGGTCAACCCATTGAAGCCGTTTTCCACTCCTCCTCGGGGGGACATACAGAAAATGTGGAAGATGTCTGGATGGAACCGAGGCCCTATCTACGCGGGGTCCCTGACCATGATGCCGGTTCCCCGGTCTACCAATGGACCGAAACCTTCACCAGCAGTCAACTTAGCAGCCGGATCTCCGGGGTCGGGAATGTCCTGTCCATGAAACCTCAGCGCACTAGCCCCCACGGAAGGATTCAGTCGATCCTGATTGTGGGAGATGCGGGTCAGCGGACTCTTGATGGGGAAGAATTACGGCAGGCCCTCAACCTCAGAAGCGCCCGGTTTACCGTGGTGCCCCAGGGGGGTCCATCAGCGAGTAAAAATACGCTATCCAATCTCCCCGCTGGATTTACCATTCAGGGTCGAGGATTTGGTCATGGCATCGGATTAAGTCAGTGGGGGGCTTACAATCTGGCTTCCCAGGGTGTAAATTACCAACAAATCGTTCTCCACTATTATCAAAATGCTACTTTGGCAAAAATTCGTGTAGAGTAAGCTGTTGAGGATTGGCTCACTGATCTGCTCGACTATTAACGTCTAATTCCAATTCTCCCCTCTATTTCCCACAGTAAGGGAGCGGGAGATATTTTTTGTCCAACCATCTATAACAGGAGAATCACTGTGCCAAAGTGGGAGTACCTTTTCGTTCGATTTGACTACTTTGCCGGTGACCTCTGCGTGCATAGTGCAAACGGACAAGAACTGCGAAACGAACAGAAAAAGCAACCGCTTTATGACTATTCCAATCAGATGGGAGAACAGGGTTGGGAAATGGTCAATTTTAATTTTACCCCGGCCTATGGTTATGGGTTTTTGACCTTTAAACGGCTGAAGCCGGATCAAGAAGAATGAGGGGAAGGATGAAGGGAAAAAGCATCTGTGTTCCTTCATCCTTCCGATTTTATCCTTCCAAACGCTTGCGCCATTCGGCATCCAGTTTGGCAGAATTTTGGCTTTCTTGCTCGATTAAATCGGTTTCAGTGCTGTAGGCAATATCCCCGCTTCCGATAATATTTTGGGCGGCAAATTGTTGGGCGTAACTGAGTTTTTGGCGCAACTCATCCGAGGGTTGATTTAAGACGATCGCCTGTTGTTGTCTGGCTTCGTTTCGGGCTTCGACTTTGCGATTCCGTCCTTTTAGCCACAAGTACCGGATTAACGGAACCGACAAAAATGCCACTCCATAGCCAATCAACAGCCAGTAAATCGAGGCAGTAAACGCTACTAATCCCCCAATCTGGGCAGCGATCGCCCCATCTTGCAACAAATACCCGAGGAAAATTCCTCCCCCAATATTCAACACCCCCAGTCCAGCAGCTAGGCTTAATTGACTGGAAGAGGCTTCGCTAAATTTCCAGGTCAATTCCCGTAAATAGGACGGAACCGCCAAGGTGTTCCGTTGTTGGACTGTTGTCTGCAATTCGGGAAAATGATATACAATCTGCCCGTCAGGACTGACTTCAGGACGACCATTAAATCGCGTCAGGACCGGCAGCATATAATCTTCATACTCGTTGCCATATCCGGTTCCCAAATCATCCAAATAGGGCGCAATTTGTTCGGCAACAACAGCACCTTGATGATTCCGAATCGTAGCGGCGATCGCCTGCCAGCGCCGTTCCTCTAAATTGGCATTCGGGTCCCCATCTCCAAACAAAAATGAGAACACCGACTCCAAAAAGTTCATCGACTCTTCTGATGATGAAGCCGCCGCCGCTTTTTGTCTCCTTTCCCGCTGATACCGGCCATAGTTGGGATTGAAAAACCAGAAGATGTCTGGACCCCAAAACATTCGCGGGAAAAATATCATCCCCCCGCCTCGGGACCGACTACTCCGATTGCTGTTGCTATCTTTATTCGCCATTGTCAACAGAATAAAGATGCTGGCAAAAATAATAAAAATCGACAGGATTAAAATAATCCCAAACGAAATCCGGATCAGGTAGAACAGAATCCGCCAGACTTTTTCCCACCACTCCTGCAACTGAATTCGGAAATACTTATTCCGCAGAGTGGCACGAAATTGTTTGGGAAACTGATAGACAATATCTCCCGTGTCCGCAACTTGTAAATGGCCTCCAGCTTCGGAAGCTAAGGCTAATAATTCTCGCTCAGCGAGATTCACTTGCAGTCCTGCGCTGGTTGCCACGTCACCGACGGTAACGCGATAATCCAGCTTTTCGACAGCCTGCATTACTGTGGGATTTAGAGCCATATCCTGCCCTCGTTGAATTTCCCGATCTTCTTCTAGTATAGGATTTTCCCGACTAGGGCGGGGCAGCAGGGGCGATCGCCTTTGCCAGTGCTACTCTCAAATTAGGGCTAGGGCGTCGGAAGCCTTAGATTGGGATTTTACACTCAGTCAGGAGACAGTAAAACAATGAAACGGACGATCGCACCAAAACAGTTGGCAGCAACGCTGGTATCCGCTGCTGCTGCGGCATTACTTCCCTTCGCCTTTCCCCGAACTGCCTTCGGGGTTAATCCCGATCATGTCCTCCAGCTATTACGCACCAATGAATGTATGGGATGCGACTTGATTGGGGCGGACTTGCGCGGGGCCAATCTCGTTGGGGCCAATTTACTCGGGGCCGATTTACGCGGGGCCAATCTTACCGAGTCCGATCTCAGTCGGGCGGATTTACGCGGGGCGATTCTGCGCTGGGCGGATTTTTCTGGGGCCAATCTGAGTGAAGCGCGGTTTGTGCGACCCCTACCCGCCACGATTCGCCGCGATCGCATTACCTCGGTTAACCCCCCGTTAGTCATCTCGCAACTCACAGCAGCAGACTTGCGCGATGCGATTATGAACGGGACCAATCTTCATAAAGCTAATTTAAGCGGGGCCACTCTCGTCCGTGCCGATTTGAGAAATGCCAACCTCACCCAAGCGGATTTATCCACCGCCAACGTGCGCGCTGCTAACCTCTCCGGGGCGAATCTCCGGGGGGCACGCTTACTCACCACCAAGCTCAATGGTACTGACTTGAGTTTTGCCGACTTGAGTTTTACAGAACTCAGCGGGGCCCATCTGATGGATGCCAATCTGCAACAAGCGAGTCTGCGCGGGGCCAATTTATCGGCGATCGAACCCACGGGTCCCCAGTGTCCCGGAGCCACCTGCAAGGTTTCCCCAACTTACCTAGACCGAGCCAATTTGCTGGGGGCCGATTTACGCGGGGCGAATTTCACCGGGGCCAGTTTAGAACGGGCCACCCTCCAAAATGCCAATTTATATGGGGCAAATCTAGCGAGGGCGCGTCTGGGAGAGGCTAATTTGGAAAATGCTCAATTAATGAATACCAATCTCAACGAGGCGCAACTGAGTCTAACTCCTCAGTCAGAGGGAGGGCGCAGATAGAAACCGAGGTAGAGGCGCTTGGAGAAGCGCCTCTACAGATGGGTGAAACCGAGGTAGAGGCGCTTGGAGAAGCGCCTCTACAGGGGGATAAAACCCCCGCCTCATAGCTAAAGTCGGTTAAAAACCGACTAAAAACACCATCCCCTAAGACTTTCAGTCGGATTTATCCGACTTTAGCTGTTAGGCGGGGGTTTAAACCCCCGCCGGTTGTTGCAACAGGTGCAAGATCTCAGATAAATCCGACTTGCGCTGTTAGTTTAAACCCCCGCCTGGTGTTGCTACTCCAAATCGGGAAAGACAAAAATTTAGATATCGCATCTGCAATCTCGATTAAGATGCGCTAGAATTGTAAAGAAATATAAATGCTATCTGCTTCACTTATTTCTGCAATTTCGCATCCCTGACGCAATTTATGAGTCTTCCCATTCGCAACCTCGCAATCATCGCCCACGTCGATCACGGTAAAACCACCCTCGTTGACGCTCTCCTCAAACAATCTGGTATCTTCCGCGAAGGGGAAGAGGTTCCTGATTGCGTCATGGACTCCAATGACTTAGAACGGGAGCGCGGCATTACCATTCTCTCCAAAAATACTGCCGTTCGCTTCAAAGAAACGTTAATCAATATTGTCGATACCCCCGGTCACGCCGACTTTGGCGGTGAAGTGGAACGGGTTCTGGGCATGGTGGATGGCTGTCTGCTAATTGTGGACGCCAATGAAGGCCCGATGCCTCAAACTCGCTTTGTCTTGAAAAAAGCCTTAGAAAAAGGACTGCGCCCGATTGTGGTGATCAATAAAATTGACCGCCCCCGAGCAGACCCCCACGCGGCAGTAGATAAAGTCTTGGATTTATTCATCGAACTTGGGGCCGATGATGACCAGTGCGAGTTCCCCTATCTGTTTGCTTCCGGTTTGTCGGGATATGCCAAAACGACTATGGAAGAAGAAGGGGTCGATATGCAGCCCCTGTTTGACCTGATTCTCGATCGCGTTCCGCCTCCGGTAGGAGACCCCACCAAACCCCTCCAGTTACAAGTCACCACCCTGGATTATTCCGAATATGTAGGCCGGATTGTCATCGGTCGCATTCATAATGGGGTGATTAAAGCCGGTCAACAGGCCGCTTTGGTCAAAGAAGGGGGCGAAATTGTTAAGTCCAAAATCACCAAATTAATGGGATTTGAAGGACTGAATCGGGTGGATATGCCTGAAGCTTCAGCGGGTTATATTGTCGCCGTTGCGGGGTTTGCGGATGCCAATATTGGGGAAACCATTACTTGTCCCAATGATCCCCAAGCGTTACCTTTAATTAAGGTGGATGAACCGACCTTACAGATGACCTTCTGGGTCAACGATTCTCCCTTTGCCGGACAAGAAGGCACCTTCGTTACCTCTCGGCAATTGCGCGATCGCCTCCTGCGAGAACTGGAAACCAACGTTGCCCTCCGCGTCGAAGAAACCGACTCCCCAGATAAATTCCTCGTCTCCGGACGGGGTGAATTGCACCTGGGTATCCTGATCGAAACCATGCGTCGGGAAGGCTACGAATTCCAAGTTTCCCAACCCCAGGTCATCTACCGCGAAATCAACGGTCAACCCTGTGAACCGTTTGAATGTCTGGTTCTCGACGTTCCCGAAGAAGGCGTGGGCGGTTGTATGCAGCGCCTCGGAGAACGACGTGGGGAAATGCAAGATATGCACGTCAATGCCACGGGACGCACTCAATTGGAATTTGCGATTCCTGCACGAGGTTTAATCGGGTTCCGAGGGGAGTTTATGCGTCTGACTCGCGGTGCGGGAATTATGAACCATAGCTTCCTAGATTATCGCCCCCTTGCCGGAGATATTGAAGCCCGTCGCAACGGTGTGATTATTGCCTTTGAGGAAGGAACGGCGACGTTCTACTCGTTGAAAAATGCGGAGGACCGAGGAGTATTCTTTATTACTCCGGGTACTAAAGTATATAAAGGCATGATTGTCGGGGAACATAACCGTCCCCAAGATTTAGATTTGAATGTCGCGAAGACCAAGCAGTTGAGCAACGTGCGGTCTTCCACGGGAGATGAACTGGTGCAGTTGCAAGCGCCGGTGGAAATGAGTTTAGAACGGGCGCTGGAATACATTGGTCCCGAAGAGTTGTTAGAAGTCACCCCGGTATCGATTCGCTTGCGGAAGATGTCGATTAAGAAGTTGGCGAAACGTTAATTACTGTGAGACTAGCAGATGTAGCGGACAGGCTAAAGCCTGCCGCTATACAAACAAAGCCCGCCTAAGCGGGCTCTTTTATTAGATGTGATAATTTCAGTCGTTCTCTTAGTTCGTAGTAACGACTTCAGTCGTTCTCTTCATTCGTAGTAACGACTTCAGTCGTTCTTCCCCGTTCGTAGTAACGACTTCAGTCGTTTCTTCCTCCAAAGAATCAAGCAAAATCCCGAGGCGATCGCGAGGCATCAAATCCCCCAGTCCGAATCAACCGATCCAATTCACCTGGATCCGGAGAGTGCATCTCCGCGACTTCGATCGCCACGCGACCTTCCATGACTTTGCGATACAAGTCCTGATTCATCACCTGCATTCCCTCATAAGTATCGGAATGCATTAAGGCAAACGCCCCATCATCATCCCCTTTATACAAGTAATCCTGCATGGTGGTGGTATTGATTAACACATCATTAATCGTTGTCCGTCCTCCATCAGTGGTGGGAAGCAACAGTTGGGCGATCACCGCATACAATGTTTCCACAATCTGAATTCGCAGGGCGACTTGTTCTTCGGGATTGAACATATTCAAGAGGCGGTTGATGGCGCTGATAGCTGTGCGAGTATGGAGGGTTCCGAGGACCAAGTGGCCGGTTTGGGCGGCTTGGAGGGCGATATTGATCGTCAGGCGATCGCGCATTTCCCCAATCAGAATCACATCCGGATCTTCCCGCAGGGCCGATCGCAAGCTGGAGTGGAAATCATCGGTATGCAATCCCACTTCCCGTTGCGAGATCAGGCAACTTTTTGAAGCATGGACATATTCAATCGGATCCTCAATGGAAATCACGTGCTTAAAGCTGCTTTCGTTTAAACAGCGAATCATCGCCGCCATTGTCGTCGATTTACCCGAACCCGTGGGACCCGTCACCAAAACCAACCCTTGGGAATGGGAAATCACTTTTTTCAGGACTTCCGGTAAGCGTAGTTCGTCGAGGGAGGGAACATGGAGGTCAATCAAACGCAGAACCATCGCCCCACCCATCAGGGTTTCAAAGCAATTCACCCGACAGCGAATAAAGCCGGGGTAGAAAATTGCGGTATCCAGTTCTTTAGTTTTTGCAAATTGGGACCGCTGCGCCGGGGTGAGAATTTCGTTCAGATAATCGTTAAACTTTTCCGGGGTCAGACGTTCTTGTTCGGGGGCTTCGCGCATTTGTCCCCGGATTCGGAATCGCGGGACCTCGCCGACGCGAATATGAATATCCGAGGCTTTGCAACTATGAGCTTGTTCAACCAGGGCTTTGATATAATGGGTTGGAGTCGGTGTCGGTTGCGCGGCTTTGCGACTGGCGATAATACCCGAGGGAGGTGGCGGTGGTGGTGGCAGCACTCTTGGCGCTGCGCTAGATTTCTGACGTTTTATAGAGCTATTTGTGATGGACATTTTTTTCTCCTAAAATTGGCGATCGGCCCTGAGTTTTCCTAAAAATGAGTAAAAATACGGTTGGCCGGTGTAAATATCGGGTAGGCCGGTCAATTTTTTGATGTATTTACTCAATATTGTAGAAAATTTTTTGAGACTTGGCGGGCTCAGTTTATGGGTTTCTAAATTTGATAAAGGTCTCCCCTGGCTGGGGCTAAGATTGCATAAACTGGGATGAATCACATCTATCAAAAGTAGGGACTAAACTGGGCAAAATAGGTCAGAACTCGGGGAAGAAATGAGGTCCAAATTAGAGAGTCAGCGGATCCCCCAGCCCGGTCCTTGTGGCTACGGGGTTGAGTTAAGGCATGGGTTGATTTTCAGGGAAGGTGTTCCGAAGGTTTGAGTGAGGATAGGTCACCATTCAGGGCCAGTTCAGTCTCCCCCAATCGGCTTGCGGGAGTTAGAAAACCGGCACATCGCGCTCGTCGGCGTGAGGGGGTTGATAGATATACTCCCGGTCAAACTGTAAATCTTTCGCTAACTCTCCTAGAGTTTCTATCTTTTCCAGTTTGAAGACTTCAAAGATATAATCTAAAAGTTTATCCTCACTTAGGTTGGTTTTGGTATAATAATAACTGCCTGTGACATCCCGGGTAATCAGTTTTTCCTGAATTAATTTATCCCGAATGGGTTTAATATAGCGATAAAATATCATCACTTGAATGGCGTAACGCCCCTGAATTTCAAAGAAGCGTTGTTGTTCAATAAAGCTCATGGCGAAGAGGATTTTCATCACTTCTATGCCAATGATAAAATTTAAAAGATGAGTTAAATATTCGGTTGTTAGATTTTCGGGAATAGTTCCGGTAAGCAAATAATACCGATAATAATATTCGGCGATTCTTTTGGATTCTCCGGTTTCATCAATGCCAAAATACTGGAGGACTGTATGGATACGGTCATAGAGATAATTTTGAGTTTTTTCAGCTAAACTGACTAATTCAGATTGGATTAAATCATTTAATGCCTGATGTTGCTGCTCGGGAGAAATACAAGCAAATAAGGTTAAAGAATTTAATAAATAGCGGCGGGTACTCGGAGCTTTGGTGCGAAATTCTTCTAAGAAAGATTGGGGAATAACGTGGCCTTTATCGAAGCGTTTATGTCTAAATTCTTGAGTCATAGAATAAATCCTTGACGGTAGCGCTCATGGGTGGATAAAGGGGATGAAAGAGCCAGCATTGGGGGTTTCTCCTGGGCGATACACCTGGGCACGATTTCACTCGACAGCGGGGGTGACTTCCACCGGGTGCCACTGCGAGCAGGAGAAGGGGGAATGCTGCTGGGGAAACCCCGGACCCTGGACATTGGAGCCACATCACGACAGGGTGCCAATGGGGAGGGATCGCGAAAGGGGATTGAATGAGCAGGAATCGGAGAAACCGCGATCGCCACCGTGGGGTTACCCCGCTCTAGCTTGATTCAGGATTGAGGATCTGGCGTCTGTGCCCAGGGGTCGCGGGTTATGCGGAACTCGGGTATGCCGTTAACCGAAGAATAGAACGCACCTGTGCTTATCTTACCTTATTTTGGGACAGTTTGAAGGGGTTGGAGAAGGGGGGAGTCGGTGGTTTGGAACGACGCGCTACATCAGCATTTAGCTGAACCATAGCAATCCCGCCACCAGTAAACCGATCGCCCCCATTGCCACCCAAACAAATCCATTATCTTGGGTATTGATTTGGGAGAGGTCCTCAAACGGCAGTTCCGATTCCGACGACTGAGGTTTTGGCTTTTTTGCGGTTGCCGTCATGCTGACTTGAGCGATTTTTGAGTTTCCTTCATCGAGGGTACTCATATCAGGAATGGAAACGAGCCATTCTGGACGGGATTTGAGTTCTGGCGCTTCTAAAATATAGATTAAGCGTTTGGCTTGTTTGCGGGTTTCGATGCTAGGATGACGGACAAGAGTTTGACATAAGGCGATCGCCTCGGAGGATTGTCCTGCCGCCTGGTAAGCGGTAACTAACCACATCAGGCATTCTCCCCCGACTCGGGAATTGCGATCGACTAACTGACTCGCTTTTCCTAAGAATTGCACCGCTTCTCGATACTGGCCGCGCTCAAATGCGTCTTTGCCTGTCTCGTACTCGATTTTAAATGGCTCTAAGGGTTCTCTACTCACGATTTTTCTATAAAATGTCGCTGTTGATTGTTGATTTAGCCAATCTACTGAATCATTTTAGCGTCACTTCGCGTCACCGAACCTGGTACTGGATTTGATGGATTTGGTTTATCCCCATTTTGAGGCAAAACAATGTTTGAGAAATTTCGTTTGTTTAGAGGGTTTCATCCGGTGGCGATCGCCTTGACACCGATGGCGATCGCCGCTGGCATCTTTCAGTTTAGCACTCCAGCAGCTCAGGCCAATGTATCCATCGTGATTGACCGGGGAATTTCCATTCAAATCGGACAACCGCGCAATGTCCATTATGGTCCCCCGGGAGTCTATCCTGGTCAATATAATCCCTATTATCCTCCGAATTATTATCCCCAATATTATCCCCAACGCGGACAAGCGACGATTCGGAATTCTACCTTGATTAATCCGACAATTATTGATTCGCGCATCGAAAATTCTACCCTGATTAATCCGGTGATTATTGATTCTCAACACCCTCACCGGAACCTCTATCAACCTCGCCAGAATCGGGTGCGAGGCGTGCTTCCCGGTTCGTTATAAATTTCTTGGGCTTTTAAAGATTAAATCCGGCAGATCACTCTGCCGGATTTTTCATGCCAGTAAAACTTCAATCGTTATGCCTGCACAGGGGTTGACTGAAGATATAGCAATTACGACGGGGGAGAAACTTAAGCTCGACGCAACCGAGGATAACGTTGCATACCGAGAGAACGCTTATCCAGCAAGGTCATGAAAATTGGCATTTCTGCCGCAGCGCGATCGCCTAAATTCAGAGTCCGAACTGCCGCATCAAACGTCTCCCCTCGGGTCATCCGTTCCGCAATATCCCCAATTTCATCCCAGGTTAAATGACTGTCAATATAGGCTTTTGCCATTGCAATCAACATCGATTCATGAGGATTTCCCTCCCCTTGGGTCATCATTGTGTGAGGAATATCCAAAACGCGGTCAAAAATATGATACCAACTCCGGGGTGCGAAGCGGGAAACTGACTCAAACAAAGTGCGGTGTTCACGATGACCCACGGCGCGATCGCTCTCACTCGAAATAATAAACATGGGTGCCGATGCTTCGCGTCTGGCCCGATTCAGGACATCTCCCCCCATCAACAGCACCGTTTTCAGCGCGGGCACTGCAAATCCATCGTACCCATATCGCCTCTGTCCCGGTCTCGGCGCACCCCAATCACAATAATCCGGAGTCAGCTTTCGCACAAACAAATCCAAAACCCGACTACTACTGCTTAAATAGGGTGCAAATAACAAACAACCGGCAATATCGTTACAGCGTTCCAAGGCCAACCAGGCCGCTACCGTACCCCCGCCGGATAACCCGCCGATGTAGACTTCTTCTCCCAACTCTTGAGCGCGATCGAGCCATTCCTGGGCAAACTCTTGATATGCTGCTGCCGTAGTCGGTAATGGCGCAGGATTCTGGCGACTCCAATTCCCTCCATGACCATGACCGGGCATTAAGGGGACTAAAACATTGTAACCCGCCTTAAAAAAAGCCTCGCCCATCGGCACAAATTGCCAGGGTGCAGCAGTAAATCCATGAAAGAACAGCAACACTTTTTTAGTCCGGCGAGGATGGAGAAAAAAGCGCGATCGGCAATGTTCATTCAGCAGAGGGAGTGCATCTTCACGGCTTTTGGAATTGCAAACGAAGTCGGCGATCGAACCACAGTAATTCAACATTTAAACACCCGGTACAGTCAGAAGGATCAAGGATATATAGCTATTTCATCCTTCTGACTCAGTAATCCTGATATAATGAAAAATCGCTGCTGAACTTTACCGCTGGTACCCCGAAGCGACAATCATCGAACCAATCCCCGTATCGGTCAAAATTTCCAGCAACAGGGAGTGATTAATCCGACCATCAATAATGTGAGCCGCCTTGACCCCTTGGGCCAAACTCCTTACACAACAGGTCACCTTGGGAATCATCCCTCCAGAAACCACCCCGTTTTTCATCAGTTCCCGCGCTTGTTGAATATCCAGTTGCGGCAGCAGAGTAGAAGGGTCCTTGGGATCTTGTAAAATTCCGGCAGTGTCCGTCATTAAGATTAATTTTTCCGCACCCAAAGCCGCAGCCAGTTCTCCGGCGATCGTATCCGCATTAATATTATACGATTGACCCGCCTCATCCGCCGCCACACTGGAGACCACGGGAATATAGCCAGATTTGACTAAGGCTTCTAAAATTTTAGTATTCACCGAACTCACTTCCCCCACAAAACCAATGCCTTCATCCCCTTGAGGACGTGCGGTGATTAAATTCCCATCCTTCCCGCACAACCCGACAGCAGAACCCCCCGCTTGATTAATCAA
This sequence comes from Laspinema palackyanum D2a, assembly GCA_025370845.1. Lineage (GTDB taxonomy): Bacteria > Cyanobacteriota > Cyanobacteriia > Cyanobacteriales > Laspinemataceae > Laspinema. Next base: position 35,874 of record JAMXFF010000010.1, read on the forward strand.
GGCGACAATTTCCTTGTTCACCCGACCCACTAACACCATCTCCACCACATCCATTGTCGGCGCATCGGTGACCCGCAGACCATTTTTAAATTGGGGTTCAATGCCGAGTTTGTCCAACCAGCTATTGATTTCCGGACCGCCACCGTGGACGAGGACAGGCCGGACCCCCACACAGGCCAAAAACACCAAATCCCGCATTACTTGGTCCTTGAGGGTGCTGTCTTTCATAGCCGCACCCCCATATTTAACCACAATGGTGCGTCCCGCAAATTGCTGGATATAGGGGAGGGCTTCACTAAGCACCTTTACCCGCATCGCTTCAGTTTCTTGTTGGCTGAGTTCTTTCTCGGTCAGCATAGGTATTCCCTGAAAATAGGTCACTCCTAGCTTATGGCAATTTTTCAACCCTGAGAATCATCCAAAAAATTTGGGTTGAGGGGAATCTATCAAGTTGCTGTGGGAAGGGGAGGATTTAGTTCTGATTAACACGGTGTTTGAGGATTTTGGAAATTTCGCTTAAAACTCCCGTAGCGATTTGTTCTGGGGCATCTTCAGGACCGACAATCACGCGCACATCCGCCTGGGAGTAGAGGGATTGGCGTTGGTCAAGGAGCGATCGCAGTTTAGCCATTGGGTCAGGGTCTCTTAACAATGGCCGGGTGGTATCCCCCTCCAAGCGCTGATAAAGTTGCTCCACAGGAACATCCAACCACACCACCACCCCATGTTGCAAATAACTCCAGTTTTTCCGGTTCAGGATAATCCCTCCCCCCGTAGCGACAACCAGATGAGTATAGGCGCACAATTCGCTCAACACCTTGGTTTCCAGTTCCCGAAACGCCGCCTCGCCACTTTCGGCAAAAATTTCCGGGATAGACTGACCCGCCACCTGTTCAATCAGGCGATCGGTGTCAAAATAACGATACTCCAGTTGAGGGGCCAGAATTTGGGCAATGGTGGTTTTTCCAGACCCCATCATCCCGACGAGATAGAGATTGCATCCTTTGAGAAACTGATTCACGATACTTGCTTAAGGCAGGGCGAGGTTATTTTTACCATTCTTGGGGGTCGTAAATCAAGGGGAGGGATAGTTATTCTCGTTCCCCGCTTCTGCCTCCTCTGTCATCTTTTATCCTGAGATTGATGGCAACCCTTACCTTTTCTACAAATGATTGTATTCCTCGGGGGCAAAAATGCGATCGCTTGCTGGAATGGGTGGGGGATTCATGGGAATTGCTGGGAGGGGGTTAGTGCCTTTGTGCTTCAGTCAAAGGTTAAAGAGAGGGGTTCGCATTGATGAATGGAGAGTGAATATCAATCTGCCAATTTTCATCGATAAATTCCAGATTTTCATCATAAATTAGCATCAGTTCACCGATACGCGGGTTACCGCAGATTGTTGCGGGGGAGATTTCCGCTGAATTGAGAACAAATTTCAGTTGAATCCGGCGTTTGTCCCCGTGTAAGGCGATCGCGCGGGTAACTAATTCAGGGGAAAGAGGACGAGGCAAGGTAATGGTTTCATAAAATTGGTCCGATTCATCCCAATACCCCTCTATTTTATAACCGGATAATTCCAGATGCTCAAAAACCAGGGAATGAGCATCAAGATGGCTAAAAATTTCCGATAAATCCTGCATTCCTTCTGGTTTTCGTTTACTCCACGGATAGCTATCAAGTCATCTATTTTAACAGAAAAAGCGCTCAAAATCCATCGTCATAGACTTTCCCAGCGCCCGTTCCTGTTTAGCCCGTCGCGCTGCTGCTCCTAATGCTGATTGGGTTTGACTAAAAGACGCCTCCCACTGTTGTTCATCCTGTAAATCCGCAACATACTCCCGCAAATACTCCAGCACTTGTTCCTGCAATTCCCGGGGTAAAGCGGCTACAACCTGCACCAATTCTTTTACGGATGCTGATGACATAACTATGACTCCTAAAACAATTCACCACTGAATTATAGCGGCGTTCCGACATGGGCTAACCCGGTTTTCCTACTGTCCAACCGCACAAAATGCCGCCCAATAATAGGGACACTGGAAGGGATTTTTTTTAGTGGAACTATAATATTTGCTCAAATCAGCGCGTATTTTCTTATGCCGTTCCTCATTAATAAAGAGATTAGGATTATCTTCAATCCAATCCAACAACTGATCCACAGTGACTTGCCGTATCCAATCCTGAGTTTGCTTCAGTGCTAATGCCACCGTAGGCTGAGTTTCCCCTAGGAGAGTTTTGTAAAAGTAAATCATAAAAATCGCCGTAGATAAATCATCCACCGCCCATAATGTCCCGAGAACATTGCGCGAACCGGCAAATAAAAATCCGGAAAGAATACTGATATATTCATCGCTAGTGTTGAGGATATCCGTGATAGCCGTTTCGCAGGCAGATAGGGTGACGAGACGACATTGCCGGAAGCGCAGGTTAAAGATTTCGGGCAGAGTCAGGCATCCAAACCCATTAACTGCTGTTGATATATCGCTTTCTGGCAGTTTGGCATCGGCAAGTAACAGCCTTGAGAATTGAGGGTTCTTAAAGTCAAACTGACCGTGACAGGCGAAGTGGACGAAAGCGGCATCTTTTAACTTGGTTGCCGCTTGGTTAAATCCAGTTTTGCTGGCAGCATCTGCTTTTAAGACTAAGACATTAACGTGATTAAATTGAGTTTGAATCGCTTCAACTTCGATATCCGCCCAGCCTAAATCTGCCGTCGGGTTTTGTATCGCAAATAAAGATTTCTCTTCTCCCCCCGTTTCTAACGGCGTACTATCTTGTGGTAAAGATAACTGCAAAATCTGACTACTGGGGACATAGCGAATCCCTTGGGAGAATTTATCGCTGAGATATTCAGTCTTAGAAATGGGTAAAGCATGGAGGGGAAATAAATGCAGAAAGCGATAGGGAACTAAGACTAACTCCTGACAGTGGGGAGGAACACGAGAGATTAGTTGATCCAGTTCCAAAATCTCCGCCAAACAATGCAAGAATAAGGGTAACTGCTGCTGCAAGAATAAGGCCAACTCCTGCCGCCAGTCGCTTTTACTTCTATTATAAGCGATTACATACTGACTCGTCAACTGTGTCAACTTCTCCCAGGCATCCAGATTGGTAGAGACAAGGATAGGTTCCCCCTGACCAGTAACAATAAAGGCATGGATACTTTTAGTCGTAAAATACCACTCTACAATGGCCGTTTTGTCATCGACGAGCGCTTGAATTTCCTTGTAGGCAATGGGTTGCACTCGTTTCCCGAATCGGAATTGCGGGTCATGGGGGGTGATTTCCACCTCCACTAAAGTATCGATTTGGTGACGTAACTCCGTGAGTTGTTTAGTTATTTCAGTCTTCCAGAGTGTGGAGACTGTACTACTATCCCGCCGCTGCTGGCGGTTCCAACACTCTTGGGATAAAGCATTGTAGTCTTGGGATAAAGCATCGTAGCGTTCCCACACTTCTGAGGAAACCCCTTGCGGTTTGAGGCGGGTAGCTGCCATCAATTCCACTAATTTTCTCGCCTTACTGCGTTCCACATATTCCAAAGCCTCCGAGTAATTCTCCAATTCTATGCAGACTTCAACCATTTCCCAATAGAGTGGTTGCCATTCTTCCGCTAATTTCTGCTTATCTGCCTCACCCCCAATAATGATGCCACTGCGAATTTCTTCTACGGTATCAATGGCGTCACGAAAGGTATCGGAAGCATTTTGTAATTGGGAACTGTCGCGATAGGCAAGCCCTAAATTCCATAAGGTTCCGGCAAGATTTTGTGGGAATGATTCCCGGGTATAAACTTGTAAAGCGTCTTCGCAAGAGGCGATCGCCAATTCCAGATTCTGCTCCGGTTCCTCTTGTTGGCTGAGGTCACGGTAGGCAGCCCC
>JAMXFF010000010.1:39854-56075 GCA_025370845.1 Laspinema palackyanum D2a
CAGATTATTTTTGGTCCCTGCCCATTGTTCGCGAAACGCATTCGGGGTATAAACTTGTAAAGCATCTTGGTAACAGGTGATCGCAAATTTCAGATTCTGCGCCGGTTCCTCTTGTTGGCTAAGGTCACAGTAGGCATTCCCCAGATTATTTTTGGTCCCTGCCCATTGTTCGCGAAACGCATTCGGGGTATAAACTTGTAAAGCATCTTGGTAACAGGCGATCGCCAATTCCAGATTCTGCTCCGCTTCCTCTTGTTGGCTGAGGTTGCGGTAGGCAGCCCCCAGATTATTGTGGGTCGTTGCCCATTCTTTGGGAAAGTCCGTCTGGGTATAAACCTCGGACGCCTTTTTATAACAGTCGATCTCCAATTTCCAATTCTGCACCTGTTCCCCTCGGATACCGTAGGCAGCCCCCAGATTAGTTTGGGTCATTGCCCATTCTTTGGGAAAGTTCTTCTGAGTATAAACCTCTAATGCCTTTTTATAACAGCCAATCGCGTGTTCAGGGTTCAGTCCCCGTTCCCTATAGTTTATGTTACTGTAGACATTCCCTAGGCCAATTTGGGTCGCTGCCCATAGTTCGGGAAAGCCTTTCTGGGTAAAAACTTGTAAAGCCGCTTCATGACAACAAATTGACCGTTGAAAATTCAGTTCAGGTTCCTTTCGGATACGGTTATTGTAGGCAGCCCCCAGATTATTTAGGATCGTGGCCCACTCTTTGGGAAAGGCATCTCTGGTTCTAACTTGTAAAGCGGCTTGGTAACAGGCGATCGCCCATTCCAGATTCTGCCCCTGTTCCCCTTGGATGCGGTTACGGTAGGCATTCCCCAGATCATTTTGCAGAGTAGCCCACCTTTCCTGGCTTTGCTCTCTGGTACAAACCGTTAAACTGATTCCATAGCATACAATTGCGATTTCCTGATTATTAACCGGGTTTCCCTTGGGAAATTGTTGAATTAACGTCGCGAGGCGGCCAATATCTGCGAAAGTTTCTTCGGCTTCATTTTCCTCAACTTGATTGAAGATTTGACAGGCCCAATATGGCAATATCTCGGCTAACACCAAATTCAATTTATCAAGGTTTTGTTCCAGCAAGTGATACACTACTAAGGGAGCGTTTTCACTTTCTGCAGTCGCTTGCAATACGTCTATTAAAAAGTAGATATAGTCTTCCTGAGTAGCATGACCTGTGGTTTCCCTGGATTCATCCTCACCGCCAGAGGGTTGCTGCTTAAGAAAGGCCGCCACCTGTTGCGCCCTATCTCGCAGAAACCGCGCCTGCTGCTCTTCCCCTGCTTGTTGCAACTGTTGCGCCATCTGTTCACACGCCTGCACAAAACCTTCATCTACTAACTCGATAGACTGGTGGAGGATTTGGTTTAACTCGCCATTGGTGGCACAGGCGAGGAGTTGTTGAATCAGGTTGACATAAGCTTGTATGCGGTGTTCGTTCATGGCAGGGGATAGAGTAGGAGGTTGGTTGTTATTATAACCCAACCTAACTGACTGGATTTTGAAATAAACTTCCGGGGTACTGGTTTAACCTTTTCACCTGATGCTCATTCCCTACGCTGAGAACGCAGTGGTCGATATTCGTAAACTCCGGGACTACTGCCTTAACTTAGAACATAATGATGGCAAGCACAAGGCGCGGCTGTTTTTGTCTATTCTGGGGATGAGTGCCGATGATGCAGAAGCCTTACGCCAAATTTTGCTAGAGGTTGTTAAGACTCAAGAAGCACAACTCGGCAGACTCGATGACTTTGATCAACGTTACACCCTTGATTTTACAATGGAATGGCAGGACAAAAAGGCAACCCTTCGCAGTGGTTGGATTATCGAGGCTGGTTCCAATATCCCTAAGTTAACGACCTGTTACCCATTATCCTAATTAGAGGTAAAATTGATGAAACTCAACCAAATTCAGTTATTAGATATAGTCGCTCTTACTGTTGATATTCCGCAATACAATTTATGGCAGGGACAAGTTGGAACTGTGGTAGAAATTTTGGCGAATGGGGCGGCGTTTGAAGTAGAATTTACGGACTCTCGCACAGGTCAAACTTATGAATCTGTTGGTTTACGTCCAGAGCAAATCATGGTGTTACATTTTGAGCCAGTCTCTCCCGATGCCAATGCAGCAATGCTCCCGGTCTAACCGTGATAATGGCTCTTTATCAAAGAAAAATTGGGTTATTTTGAGAAAAATTATAGGCGAAGATTATATTGACTGAATACCAAGACCCGATCGCCTTGACCAATGGGCAAAATAAATGGCAATTAAGTTTCCCTATGGCTTGGCGATCGCACTGTTAATGATTAGGTTTATGTTAGGTTTTATGCGGGGATAACGACTGAAGTCGTTACTACGAACAGAAGAGAACGACTAGGATAGGATTTGATTGACGTTGATTGTGATGTCTGGAAAGGTTTGTAAGGATAGGGTGTCTCCGGGATAGAATTGACTGATAATTTGATATCCGGTGGCGGTGGGTTGGCGGTAGACTTCTAGGCAGTTTTCCGGGAGGTTGACTAACCATACTTCGGTGATTTTATGTTCGGCATAGAGGGGGATTTTGATGGTGCGATCGCCCTCTAAGGTGGTATCCGCAACTTCGACTACCAGGAAGATATCCGCCGGTTGCGGATGTTGGGTGGCGTAGAAATCATCCCGGGGTTGCAGCAAGGTTACATCGGGTTGAGGTTGAGAGTTGTTGCCTAATTGTATGGGATTTTGCGGCCATGAGATCGCTCGATTTCCCAGGCGATTCATGAAAAGGTTGATGAGGCGAGCAACACAAGCGGCATGGCGAGTTCCAATGGGTGACATTTCTATGATTTCTCCTCGGATTAATTCAACGCGATCGCCCTCCTTCAAAACCCCTATTTCTGCCATTTTACTATAATCATCAACGGTAAATTTATGCGAAATTAATTTAACACTCATCTAACTCATCCCTCCTAACTTATCCCCTAAAATCACCCTCCCCAGTCGGTTTCAACCGACTTTAGCTATTAGGCGGGGGTTTAAACCCCCGCCGGTTATGCGGAACCCACCCCGCCAATTACGCGGAACCCTACAAATCCGATTGAACTAACAAATCAGACGCTAACCGCTTAAACGCTAATCGCTCATTTTCTACATCCACGAAAATCGTATCCCCATTGGTAAAATCACCACGTAAGATAGATTTAGCAATTTGCGTTTCCAATTCACGCTGGATAGAACGCTTCAGAGGACGTGCGCCATAAACCGGGTCATATCCCACTTCCGCTAAGAAACTCACTGCACTATCGGACAATTTCAACGACATCTTGCGATCGCGCAGGCGTTCGATGACTCGTTCAACTTGCAACTGTACAATCTGCCGCAATTGCTCTTTCTTCAAGGAATGGAAGATAATCATCTCATCAATTCGGTTCAGGAATTCCGGACGGAAATTACTCCGCATTGCCTCCATCACCCGACCCCGCATTTCTTCGTACTGTTCATCTTCCCCGGAAACATCTAAGATAAACTGTGACCCCACATTACTGGTCATAATAATCACAGAATTCTTGAAGTCTACCGTATGTCCTTGTGCATCCGTCACTCGACCATCATCGAGAATTTGGAGCATAATATTGAAGACATCCGGGTGCGCTTTCTCGATTTCATCGAATAGAATCACCGAGTAAGGACGACGGCGAACTGCTTCGGAAAGTTGTCCCCCTTCTTCATATCCCACATATCCCGGAGGCGCACCGACTAACCGGGAAACAGCGTGTTTCTCCATGTATTCTGACATATCAATTCGCACCATTGATTCTTCGGTGTCGAACAGATAGGCGGCGAGTGCTTTGGCGAGTTCAGTTTTACCGACCCCTGTGGGTCCGAGGAAGATAAAGCTGGCAACGGGACGATTTGGGTCGGATAATCCGGCGCGCGATCGCTGAATGGCATCGGCAACGGCGGTGACTGCTTCCTCTTGTCCGATGACGCGCTTGTGCAGTTCGTCTTCGAGTTGCAGCAGTTTTTGCATCTCGGATTCTACTAATTTACTAATCGGAATTCCGGTCCATTTGGAGATAATTTCCGCAATATCCGCTTCGGTTACTTCTTCTCGAAGTAAGGTTTGACCGCTGGTTTGATTTGCAGCTAAATTGGATTCCGCCTGTTCCAGTTGCTTTTGCAAATTCGTGAGGTTGCCATATTTCAATTCAGCGGCGCGGTTGAGGTCGTAGTTGCGTTCCGCTTGTTGAATTTCGATGTTGACGCGATCAATTTCTTCTTTAATACTCTGGATTTGAGCAATCACATCTTTTTCAGACTGCCATTGAGCATTTAGGGTATGTTGTTGTTCTTTGAGGTTGCTGAGTTCTTTCTCTAACCGTTCCAATCGGTCCTGAGAAGCGATATCACTTTCATTTTTTAGGGACAACCGTTCCATTTCTAACTGGAGGATTTTGCGGTCGATTTCGTCTAGTTCTTCGGGTTTGGAGGTAATCTCCATTTTCAGTTTTGCTGCTGCTTCATCTACCAGGTCGATCGCCTTATCCGGGAGGAAGCGATCGCTGATATAACGATTTGATAAAGTCGCCGCAGCAACTAAGGCACTATCGGATATTTTTACCCCATGATGCACTTCATACCGTTCTTTGAGTCCGCGCAAAATCGAGATACTATCGGCAACGCTGGGTTGGTCGATATACACTTGCTGGAAGCGTCGTTCTAAGGCCGCATCTTTTTCGATATATTTGCGATACTCATCCAAAGTTGTGGCCCCGATGCAGCGCAGTTCTCCCCTTGCTAACATGGGTTTGAGCAGGTTTCCGGCATCCATTGCCCCTTGGGTGGCACCGGCCCCGACGACGGTATGAATTTCATCGATAAATAGGATAATATTCCCACCGGATTCGGTGACTTCTTTGAGGACTGCTTTCAGGCGTTCTTCAAATTCCCCGCGATATTTGGCACCGGCAATTAATGACCCCATATCGAGGGTAATTAATTGGCGGTCTTTCAAGGATTGGGGGACATCTCCGGCGATAATGCGTTGGGCGAGTCCTTCGGCGATCGCCGTTTTACCCACCCCCGGTTCCCCAATCAACACCGGATTATTCTTTGTGCGGCGAGAAAGAATTTGGATGGTCCGGCGAATTTCGTCATCTCGACCGATTACGGGGTCAAGTTTACCTTCTCGCGCCGCTTGGGTGAGGTCGCGTCCATATTTTTCTAGGGATTGATATTTGCCTTCGGGATTTTGATCGGTCACTTTTTGACTGCCTCTAACTTGTGAAATGGTTTCTTTAAGTTTTTGTTCGGTGAGTTTGAGTTCCTGGAAGAGTCCTTTACCAAAGCGGTCATCTTTGGCAAATCCGAGTAATAAATGTTCGACGGAAATATATTCATCGCCATACTCTTTCCGATATGCATCGGCGCGATCAAGGAGGGTATCCGCAGTTCGTCCGAGATAAACGGAACTGGTGCCACTCACTTTAGGTTGGCGATTGATAAATTGTTCCGTGCGATCGCGCATTTGTTGGACGTTGACTCCCGCTTTATTCAGAATGCTGCTGGAGAGTCCTTCTTGTTCGAGTAACGCTTTCATCAGGTGCTCGCTTTCGATTTGCTGATGTTGCGCTTGTTTGGCAAGGTCCGGGGTCTGGGCGATCGCCGCCCACGCTTTTTCTGTAAACTGATTCGGATTATTGGGTTGCATACTATTTTTCCCTATTATTGTCACATTTTTATTCTAATTAAGCCCTGCCCAGAGTAGAGATCGGGATTCCCGAATCAATTGGGTCGATATTACGGGAAATGGGGGAGATGGGGAGGTTGGGGGAGATGGGGGAGATGGGGGAGATGGGGGTTTGTAGTAACGACTTCAGTCGTTCTCCCCTGTTTGTAGTAACGACTTCAGTCGTTCCTTCCCCGTCCCCTGTTTGTAGTAACGACTTCAGTCGTTCCTTCCCCTGCAACCTTCCCCGTTTCCCTGGAGAACCTGTTGCAACCAATGCGGATAGGCAAAGGATGCCGCAGGGGTTAGGGGAAATTCCCGGGGATAGGAGGCGCTGAGGACCGTTGCGGTTGCTTTGAGGGTGTGAATCAGGGTGTCTGGAGGGCCATACGCTTCTAAGGCGAGACTCCACCAGGGTTGATGCCCGATCGCCAGTTGAGTCAGTTCTAAACTGCATCCGATGGAACCCTGGCGATCGCCCCCCATAGGTTCAATGGTGGTATCTTGGACCTGATAGAACCGTTGCGATCGCCGTTTGCGGACCCTCACCCAGGTTCCCTTTGCTTCCGCATCCTCTGGCATTGCAGCAGTCAACTCCTCACAAACGCACTTTTGCCAAGTTTCCAAATTCCCCGATAGGCAGTCTCCAAACTGGACTTCCCCCCATTCTGATTGCCGCCATTTGATTTCTAGGCGGTCTTGTCGCCATTTAATATTAAGATAATCACAGTCTGGGGTGAATAGATATAGATCATCTCGGGTTTCTGGGTTCACTGGCCCTTGTTGAGGACATTGGGTTTTAAACCAATGAGCGATCGCCTCCGGTGGAGCACCTGGATAAAACCAGCGCAGTTCACTTGTTAACCCCATACAACCTCCCCAATCCAATGTGGCTATTATAGACAATTTTCGCTCTATTTTTAGCGAATTTGATAGGCATTTCTCCCCCAGGGATGAAAGGGAAACCTTAACCCTTTATAATCATAGATACCCCTGAACTTCTTTCTGCTGACTCCAAGACGGGCTGATTTTTGTATGTTTTTTTCCCCCACCCTTTCTAGTGCGATCGCTGCTGCCTGTTCCGATACAACGGTCAGACTCTGGCAACTTAATGGCAGTGTCGATACGATTCTCAATGGCCATAGTGATAGCGTGTTGAGTGTGGCATTCAGTCCTGATGGTAAACTGATTGCCACCGCCAGTGCAGATAAAACCGTCAAGCTATGGCGTCGGGATGGAACATTTTTAACCACTCTCAAAGGACATAGCGCGGAAGTTTTTGGGGTTGATTTTAATACAAAAGGGAATCGCATCGCCACCGCCAGCGCGGATAAAACTTTGAAATTTTGGAAACGCGATGGCACATTGATTTCTTCGATTAAACGCCAATCCGCAGGAATTTTTGATATTAATTTCATGCCAAAAGGCAATTTAGTTGCATCGGGATTGGCGGATGGGACCGTCAAGTTGTGGCAGTTTAATGGAATTTGCTTAAGAACTTTAGAAGGTCATGAGGATAGCGTTTATAGCGTTAATTTTAGTGCCGATGGCAATCAATTAGTTTCAGGAAGTGGTGATGGAACGGTCAAATTGTGGGTACGAGATATTTCTTGGGGTCGTCATGGCAAAGTTCGCACCCTGACGGGTCATCAAAATGCGGTGTTAGAGGTTTGTTTTAGTCCTGATGGGGAGTTGATTGCCTCAGCAAGTGCGGATAAAACCGTGAAAATTTGGCGTAGTGTAGATGGCGCTTTGTTGGTGACGTTACGGGAACATCAGAATATTGTTTATAGTGTGAGTTTTAGTCCGAATGGAAAGACTTTAGCTTCTGCAAGTGAAGATAATACAGTGCGCTTTTGGAATTTGCGGAGTCAGGTGAGTAAAATATTTAAGGAGTATCCGGGTTCGGTTTATCGGATTAAGTTTAGTCCGCGATAAGACAGTGGCGACAACCGGCGGGGTTTAAATTGCCTGCTGATAGCGACAACCGGCGGGGGACAACCGGCGGGGGTTTAAACCCCCGCCTAATAGCTAAAGTCGGTTAAAACCGACTCAATAAATGGGGGGTGTAGATTAAATTAGAGTATTTTAGGATAATTTTAATCGGAATAAACGAATGGTTTGATTCAACATTATCTAGCTGATTTAGAGGGGTCTTTCTTTAGCTGCATAAAAACCCTTAATTCCTCAGTCGGATTCATCCGACTTTAGCTATTAGCAGGGGGTTTGAACCCCCTGCGGTTGTCGCGGTTAGGTTCAAATCCCCTGCGTTTATCTCGGGTGAAGGGTTTAACCGGCTGCGGTTGTCGCGGTTGCAGGCAATGTTTTTTTGACCGATTCGGTTGCCAACCCAGGCGACAGAGGGAGGCGCGATCGCATTTCCGAATAAGGCATAGCGATCATAAATTCTGGCAATGCGACACCAGTCATCGGGGAACCCCATTAATCTGGCATATTCCACCGGAGTTAAGCGGCGATATTTATTCCCGACTCGATATCGTTCATAATGTCTGGAAGTGGATGCTGTCAGGGTGGATGTAATTCCATTAATCCCAAAAATAGTATAACCCAGTCGGGCTCCTCCTCCTTGATTGTACAGGATTTCTACTCCGTTACAATACCGATTGACGGCTTTACTTTGCTTGATTCTTTCCAGGGTATCTGGGGTAAAATCAAACTGGGAGTCTACCTCGGATTCTTGTTGCAGAATATCGCGGAGTTTTTTTCGCGGATGGATGTCTGCCAAGGGAGGAATGGGTTTGGCATACATTTGGCGTTGATAGGCAATTCCCCAGTTGGGAAGTTTGCTCTGGCTGCTTAAAATTGGGGTAAAATTAGACTGGAGTTGGCTATCGACTTGAATGGCTTCTACATCAGATTGGGTCAAAAATACGGAATGGTTTTCCAGGAGTTCGAGATAGCTTTGGGGTGAGTTGATGCGGGTTCCAAAGATGAAGATACGATCGCGATTTTGGGGAAGTCCAAAGCTGAGGGTATTAATCACTCGCCATTCTATAAAATAATCTAAGGCACAGAGTGCATCCAAAATCACCCGGAAGTGATATCCCGATTCCATTGTCAGCATCCGCTTGACATTCTCTAAAAAGAAATACTGCGGCTGTTTTTTATCTAAAATTTCGATAATCCGTTCAAACAAGGTTCCCCGGAGGCGATCGCGAATCCCTTGTTTTTTACCGGCAGGACTAAAGGGTTGACAGGGAAACCCCGCTGTTAAAATATCATGGGAGGGAATCTCTGCAATATCGATTTGCGTGATATCTCCGAATCGGAGAGAGTCTTCCCCAAAGTTACTCCGGTACACTTCAGCAGCTAATTCACTGCTATCATTAGCCCAAATGGTTTGAATATTCGCCGCTGCCATGCCTAAATGAAAACCGCCTATTCCGGCAAATAATTCGACAGCTTTTAGGGGTCGATGTTTACTCACTCCATTTCCTCTTTTATCCCGGTGAATTGGGGGCGATCGCAATTATATAACCTCGGGGACAAGAAACCGAGGCGGGGGTTTTAACCCCCGCCTAATAGCTAAAGTCGGTTAAAACCGACTCAATAAATGGGGGGTAGATTAAATTAGGGTAGTTTATGATAATTTTAATCGTAATAAACGCATCCTTTGATTCAACATTAATTGATAGACACTGTTTATCCATCAGTCGGATTCATCCGACTTTAGCTATTAGCAGGGGGTTTTAACCCCCTGCGGTTGTCTCGCCTTACCGAGTGCTAGGCGAAACTAACGATCGCCCTTCCACACGATGTACCACCACTTCCCCTGCTTCGTCGAGGTCAATCAGTGCCGAATCCCCTTCATCGAGGTTGCCGGTTAACATCGCTTCGGCTAAATGGTCTTCCAGTAATCGCATAATCGCACGGCGTAATGGTCGTGCACCGTAGCTGGGATTATACCCTTCTTCCACAACTCGCTGTTTGAAGCGATCGCTGATTTCCAGGGTAATCTGTTTCTCAACCAGGCGTTTCAACAAGTCACGCAACAGGATTTCTGCAATTTCTGTGACTTCATCCTTGGTCAACTGATGGAAGACAATAATCTCATCCAAACGGTTGAGAAACTCCGGACGGAAGTAATTCTTCAGTTCTTCATTCACCAAGCTGCGAATTCGGTCATAATGTGCTTCGGCGCGGTTATCGGCAAACTCAAATCCTAATCCACCGCCACCTTTTTCAATGACCCGAGACCCAATATTTGAGGTCATAATCAGCAGGGTATTCTTGAAGTCTACCACCCGACCTTTAGCATCGGTGAGTCGTCCATCTTCCAGGACTTGCAGCAACATATTAAACACATCCGGGTGTGCCTTCTCGATTTCGTCGAATAGAATCACCGTATAGGGACGACGGCGTACTGCTTCTGTGAGTTGTCCCCCTTCGTCATACCCGACGAATCCCGGAGGGGAACCAATCAGTTTGGAGACGGTATGACGTTCCATGTATTCGGACATATCCAGCCGAATCATGGCATCTTCTGACCCGAAGAAGTAGGCAGCTAAGGCTTTCGTGAGTTCCGTTTTACCCACGCCGGTAGGACCAGAGAAGATAAAGCTGGCGATCGGACGGTTGGGATTTTTCAAGCCAACTCGTGCACGACGAATGGCACGAGAAACGGCTTTAACTGCTTCTTCTTGACCGATTAACCGTTGATGGAGGGTTTCTTCCATCAGCATCAGTTTCTCGGACTCGGATTCGGTGAGTTTGCTCACCGGGACACTGGTCCAGAATGCCACAATTTGAGCGATATCTTCCCCGGTGACGACAAGGTTTTTGGTATTTTGGACTTCCGTATGCTCGGTTTTGATGCGTTGATCCAGTTCTTCCTCTAGGGTTAATTCCCGATCGCGCAATTTGGAGGCTTTTTCAAACTCCTGAGCACGGACTGCCGCTTCTTTCTCTAACGTCACTTCCGTGAGTTGTTTTTTCAGTTCTCGCAGTACCGAGGGAGTTTTGCCATTCCGCAGACGTACTCGGGAACCCGCTTCATCAATCAAATCGATCGCCTTATCCGGTAAGAAGCGATCGGTAATATATCGTTCCGATAATTCCGCAGCAGCAACCAGCGCTTCATCAGAAATGGTCAATTTGTGATGTTCTTCATAGCGCACTCGGACACCCTGCAAAATCTCAATCGTTTCTTGGATTGTCGGTTCGCCAATGGTGACAGGTTGGAAGCGTCGTTCTAACGCCGCATCCCGTTCGATATGTTTGCGATACTCATCTAAGGTTGTCGCACCAATGCATTGGAATTCTCCCCGCGCCAATGCCGGTTTGAGCAGATTCGCCGCATCCATCCCACCTTCCACGGAACCAGCACCCACCAGGGTATGGATTTCGTCAATCACCAGGATGATATTCTTGGCTTGACGAACTTCCTCCATAATCATTTTGATGCGTTCCTCAAAATCTCCCCGGAAGCGCGTTCCGGCGAGAATTGACCCCATATCCAGGGTAAACACTTGTTTATCTTTCAAGGTTTCGGGAACGTCTTGGTTGGCGATGCGTTGCGCCAATCCTTCCGCCAGTGCGGTTTTACCCACCCCGGGTTCCCCGACTAAAACGGGATTATTTTTGGTGCGTCGTCCCAAAATTTGGATGATCCGCTCAATTTCTTTTTTCCGTCCCACCACCGGATCCAGATTCCCTTCCAGGGCTTTTTCGGTCAGGTTGACCCCAAATTCGCTCAGTTGCAGGGATTTTTGGGACCCAGGACCCCGACCCCGTTCGCCACCAAAGACGGCACCGGCGGGTGCAGGATTTTCCCCGACTCGTTTAATGACTTCTGCACGGACTCGTTCCAGGCTGACCCCGAGGTTTTCCAGGATTTTAAAAGCAACCCCTTCCCGGCTTTGGGTTAAGGCAAGCAGGAGGTGCTCTGTGGCGATGTATTGTTGTCCCAGTTGGCTGGCTTCGCGCAGGGACATTTCTAAAATGCTTTTACCGCGAGGGGTGAAGGGGATTTCCACTGGGACGAAGCCGCTGCCTCTACCAATGATTTTTTCGACTTCTACCCGCGCTTTATTCAGGGTGACCCCTTCGGATTTGAGGACCTGCGCGGCAATGCCAGTTCCTTCGGCAATTAATCCTAAGAGTAACTGCTCGGTGCCAACGAAGTTATGACCGAGGCGGCGAGCTTCCTGCTGCGCCAGCATAATTGCTTTTATGGACTTTTCTGTGAAATACTCAAACATGAGAATTTTTCCTGACTGTAAAGTTTTATGTAGTTCTGTCTTCTAAGGTATCTCAATTGGTGTACTTCGGGAGTGCAGACATCCGTATGTTCTCAGGAGTAGTAGCCGTCTGAGTGCCGATCGGCTCACCTGGGAGGGAGCATCGGTGGAGGGTTGATGGGGATGACGGTTGCCTGAAAAAGGCAGGATAGGCACCTAGAGCTAGGTTTACTCGATTCCCGAATCCGTTGTCAAGCTTCAAGGGTGAATACTACGGAGTTAGAACTATTCGGTTCAATGGGTTCAGTTCAAGTTTAAACGCTCCAGGGGATCTGTGCTAGGAAGTAAGCTAAGGTTTCTTGATATTGAACGATCTATTTAGATCTTAACAAAAAATGGAGTCCCGGTGAAGGGGGGAAACTGCGGCGATCGCGATCGCACCCGAGGTGAAATCTACATCACTGGCGAATTGTTTCCGGGGCTACATACTAAAGTCATGGCTTCACCGAGGTTGAACAGGAGCGTAAAGTGATGATTTCTGACATTATTAAGCAAGTATTACAAACAGGTTATTTAAGTGTTACAGCCGAACACAAACTCCGTCTGATGTTTGAAAACTGTTCAACTTTAGAAGAATTGGATGCCTTAAGCGAGTTACAAGCGGCTATTTTATCAGGTCAGGTGACCCGAGATTTGTGTGTAACCGCTTATGAAGGCAGGTCTGTCTCCGTAGAGTAATTGTAACCTGCCCACACCGATACAGAGTGGGGGGTTACCTGCACAAAAAGATTATTATCCTCCCGGGTCCTCGTTCCTAGGCTCTGCCTAGGAATGCTCTATTGGAGGCTCGGCCTCCTGTTCTTCCCTCCACCACTGGATCATAGGCTCGCCTCCCCAAAAATTTCCCACAAATTTTCCGAACCCATCAGAAGATTGTGCATAATTTCTCCACCCCTGTCCTAGTAACAAATTAGAGAGCGATCGCAAATCGGATGCAGTCCCTGTCTACCCAAGAGACAGCCGCCTGCACCGACGCACCGCAGAACCCTGAACTGGGGGTTTTTAAGGGGCGATCGCACCTCCAGAGGAGCCAGAGGTCCAAACCCGCATCCGCGCCATCCCCCAGGGAAAGCACCGATGCCAACCTCATCTCCTTAATTGTTCAACCCTGTGACAAGAGGTCAATTATGGCAGTCAACTTAGCCGATTTAAACTTTTATCGCGCCGTCAACCCGGATTTAGCCGGATTAAACGACCCGCAAGCCTTTTCCCATCTCATCAATGCGGGACTCAACGAAGGACGAGTTTTTTCCCCCTACATCGACCTCAATTTATATCGCGCCGTCAATACAGACTTAGCCGCAGCCGGATTAACCAGTAACCGGCAATTGTACGACCATTTACAAAATGCCGGAGTAGCAGAAGGACGCAGTTTTTCCCCAGTTTTTAACGCCAATTTCTATCGTGCCGCCAATGCAGACTTAGCCGCTGCCGGACTGAATAACGAGCAACTTCTCGACCATTTTCGAGCCTCCGGCATCAACGAAGGACGAGCTTCCGCACCGAGTTTTTCCGTGAGTTTTTATATTGCCGCCAACCCGGATTTACAAGCAGCCGGTTTCAACTTCCAACAAGCACTCCAACACTATGTATTCGCAGGAATCCGCGAAGGACGAACTGCTGCACCAGGCGGTCCCGTTGCACCACCCCAACCACCGCCACCCGCAGCAGTAGGCGATCCACCACCCCCACCCAATACCACCTTGAGCTTTTCCAGGGATTTAGGTGTCCTTCCTGAAAGTTTAGATATCCGAGATTTTGTAGGAACAGATAACTCTACTGATTATTATCGATTCACCGTTCCCTCTAATGGAGAGTTTGATCTAACCCTCGGTGCCGTGACTGAAAGTGCAAGAGTGGAATTGATTAAAGATTTCAATCAAAACGGAGAAATCGATACAGGAGATGGCGATATTATCACTACAGGATTTGCTGGTTCTTCCTCGAATGGTAATATAAACCGGGCTATCGAATCCGGTAGTTATTATGCGCGAGTGTACCCGGATTCCTCTAGAGGCAACACCAACTACGACTTGCGGTTTCGCTTCTCTCCTAAACCCAGTACGACACCAGCGAATCCCGGAAATACTCTCAATACCGCTTTAGATATTGGGGTTGTGGGAACTGAACCCCTTCGCTTTAGAGACTTTGTGGGTTATACTGATCCCAGTGACATCTATCGCTTTACAGTTAACAGCAACAGTAATCTCAATATTTCCCTGAGTTCAGTTACTCAGAGTTCTAGAGTCGAGCTAATTAAAGACCTCAATAATAATGGAGTAATCGATGTAGGAGATGGGGATATTATCACCAGAGGATTTGCTGGTTCTTCCTTAAATAGCAACCTTAATCAAGCAGTAGAGGGGGGTACATATTACCTGAGAGTTGTTCCAGATTCTTCGGGCCGCATCAGCACCAATTACGACTTGCAAATTTCGCTGCAACCTCGTTCAGCTTCAGTGAATACAAATAGCAATCTCGCACTTAATCTCAGCAACGACCCCCTCATCAATCCCCGCAGTTTCAATACTGCCAATGAGTCAGGGATTCAAACCTTCGCGGCAAATGGGAGTGATTTGAGTGCTGGATTGGGGAATGAAACGGCTAATTTACTCCTGAATGATTCCTTTACCGGAGGGAATGACTTCGCAAACCTGTTAGCAACTAACGGGATGGAAACTCCTGATTTTAGTCAAGGGTTGGCTTTGATTTAGGGTTGTAATTTATCTAACTGAACTGGAGGGGGAATTGAGAAATTGCCCCTCCATCAGGATTTAGAGTCGGCGAGATTGGGGTAAGATAATATCAGCTAATCCTCACCCCCTGACGCCGATGTTACCGAGTGACTTGCTGAGTCATCGTATGAATGGAGAGACGATTGTTCCCAAGCGATTGGACATTAACCCCAAAAACTTGGCGATCGCCTCTCAACTGATTACCTGTTTCCAAGAAGCAGTGGGTTGTCCCCAAAGTGAACTCGATCGCCAACTGCACGACATAGAAGGCGATGGCACCGACTACCGCATCAAACGGGGACTTGCTCATATTTTAAAAGGCAGTTTAAGCACCTTTGAGGTCATTTCTCCCCTGGAACCCATTGAATTGCGCCAGCGCGTATTTACTGCGGCAGCAGAAACAGTTCCCAGTAAAGAAGGAACTCAACTCACCCTAGAAAAACTCGCCACTCAATTAAGTCAAGAATTAGAACGGGAGGTTCTCCCCCTGCATATTCAATTGGGATTATATGCAGACTTAAACGAGAATAAAATCCTCACAGAATTTGATGCACCCCCTCCAGAATTATTACTCCATCGTTACAATGTCTCCCAAGTGCAAGGGGTATTTTATCGCGCTACTCATTTATTAATCAACGCCCATCGCAATGACCCGGGGGAATATAAACTGTTATTCAAGTATTTGAAATTATTTCAATTAATGGCTTATATAGAAGGAGATGCCGACTGCGGATTTACCATTACCATTGATGGTCCAACCAGCTTATTTAAACCCAGTACCCGCTATGGATTAGCCATTGCCAAACTTTTGCCTGCATTACTGCACGTCACCAAATGGAGTTTAGACGCCACCCTCCAAAGTCGCGACGCCTACACTGGCGATTGGAAAACCGGACGATTTACCCTAGATTCAGACTGTGGATTAGTCAGTCACTATCCTCCGGGTAAGCCCTATGATAGTATGTTAGAAGCCTCCTTTGTCAGTCGTTGGGACTCCACTAAAACGGAATGGAAATTAGAACGCGAAGTGGATTTAATTCCCATTCCCGGCAGTGTAATGATTCCCGATTTTCGCCTGGTTCATCCCGATGGCAGAACATTTTTATTAGAAATAGTCGGCTATTGGCGTCCGGAGTATTTACAGAAGAAATTTGCTCAGGTGAAGAAGTCTCAGCGGAATGATTTGATTTTAGCGATTTCGGAACGGTTGAATTTAGAAAAGGCGGGAATTAATTTAAAGGAAGTGACAGTACCGATGGTGTGGTTTAAGGATAAATTGCAGCCGAAACAGGTGTTAGAGGTGTTAGAATCAGTTGCGACAACCGGCGGGGGTTAAAACGATTGGCGGCCTCATAGCTAAAGTCGGTTAAAACCGACTAAAAACATCACCCCGATGGTTGTTACAACAGGTACAAAATATCAGTTAAAAATCGACTAAAAACACCCCATGACAAGATAATACCAGCAGTCGGTTTTAACCGACTTTAGCTATTAGCCGGGGGTTTT
>JAMXFF010000010.1:56175-158526 GCA_025370845.1 Laspinema palackyanum D2a
AACCCCAGGCGGTTGTCGCCACCCACCGACAAATTAACCCCAGGCGGTTGTCGCCACCCACCGACAAATTAACCCCAGGCGGTTGTCGCCACCCACCGACAAATTAACCCCAAGCGGTTGTCTTCTTAAATATCGAAAAATTATGCTAGAAATTGTCCAATTGACCGATATCAATCATCCCGATTTTCAAGGTGCTTTAGAAATCTACCTGGATTCTTTTCCCCCTTGCGAAAGACAACCCCTAGAAATCTTGGAAACGCGATTATCCAATCAGCTTTATCAATGGTTTGTTGCTAAAGCAGAAAACCAAGTGGTGGGAATTGCTTTGATTTATCCTTTGAAACCGACCCCTTTTATCCTGCTGGACTATCTGGGGACCGATAAAAATTATCGCAGTCGCGGCATTGGTCGAATGTTGATGTCTCATCTCATTAATTTGCTAAATAATCAGCAAAACACCTTACTAATCGAGGTGGAAAATCCCCAGTTTTGCGAAGATTCAGAACAAGCAGAACGCCGGATTAAATTTTACCAAAATAATGGAGCAAAAATTTTACAATCCGTGAGATATGTGCTGCCGCCTTTATCGGGAGAGGTGCCGACGGAGATGTTATTAATGATGGTTCCCGCAGAATTGGGGGGTCAATTGCCAGGGAAGCAGGTAAAACAACTGATTGAACAAGTTTATCAGGAGATGTACGATCGCCCTTCGGAAGATGCGTTATTACGGTCCTTTATTGAGGAAGTTCCGGATGTTGTCTCATTGGTGCATCTCTCCTAGGGATTAAAAATTAGGATGGGAAATCCCTACTTTATTCTATCCGGTGAGTTTCCCCATCCTTGGATAGCTTTGCTAAAATAGAAAATCCAGGATAAATTTATCCCAATTCTATGCCTAAACTCTTATGGAAACCACCCAACCTTTAACTCTGATTCAGGATTCAGAACGACTGGAAAATCGACTCAAGGAAATCCCCCCAGTTCCGGGGGTCTATTTGATGCGCGATCGCGACGATCGCATTCTCTATATTGGCAAGTCCAAAAAGTTGCGATCGCGAGTGCGGTCTTATTTCCGAGACTCCCAAAGTTTGAGTCAGCGGATTGAACGAATGGTGCAGCAAGTGGCGGATATTGAATTCATCGTCACGGATACAGAAGCAGAAGCATTAGCATTAGAAGCAAATCTGGTTAAGCAGCATCAACCCTACTTTAATGTCCTACTCAAAGATGATAAAAAATACCCCTATCTCTGCATTACTTGGTCGGAAACTTATCCGCGCATTTTTATCACCCGCAAGCGTAAAGCAGGCAGTGCTAAAGACCGTTATTATGGTCCTTATGTTGATGCGGGGGTGTTGCGGAGTACGTTGCATTTAGTCAAGCAAATTTTTCCCTTGCGTCAGCGTCCCCAACCCCTGTTTAAAGACCGACCTTGTTTGAATTATGATATTGGTCGTTGTCCTGGGGTTTGTCAAGGTTTAATTGATGCGGAAGACTATCGCAAAACTGTCCAAAAGGTGGCGATGGTGTTTCAGGGTCGGACGGATGAATTGCTAGATATTTTAAAACAGCAAATGGAGGCGGCAGCGGAGGAGTTGAACTTTGAACTAGCGGCAAGACTTCGAGATCGCATTCAGGGGTTGCAGTCCCTTCATGCCGGTCAAAAAGTCTCCCTACCCGACGATCGCCTTTCCCAAGATGCGATCGCACTCTCCAGCAATGGCGATCGCGCTTGTATCCAACTCTTCCAAGTTCGCGCCGGACAGTTAGTCGGACGCTTAGGATTTGTGGCAGAAGCGCAAACTGCCGAACCTGGCGCAATTTTACAACGGGTGTTAGAGGAACATTACCGCAATGTAGACTCCGTGGAGATTCCTGCCGAAATTTTAGTCCAACATGAATTACCCGAGGCGGAAATCTTGGGAGATTGGTTAAGCGATCGCAAGGGTCGCAAAGTCTCCATTCTCACACCGCAACGGCAAACCAAGGCGGAATTAATCGAAATGGTTGCCAAAAATGCCGACTATGAAATGGCGCGGATGCAAAAATTCAGCGATCGCAATGCCGCTGCAATGCAGGATTTAGCGGAACTCCTGGATTTGCCAGAATTGCCACGGCGCATCGAAGGATATGATATTTCTCACGTCCAAGGGTCCGATGCTGTTGCTTCTCGCGTCGTCTTTATTGACGGACTCCCGGCAAATCAACATTATCGCCGCTACAAAATCCGCAATCCCGAAGTGCAATCGGGTCACTCCGATGACTTTGCCAGTCTTGCAGAAGTGCTGGGACGCCGGTTTCGCGATGCAGGTAACCAGAAACGGGAAACGGGTAAAATTGAACAGTCCCCGGATTGGCCGGACTTGGTTATGATTGATGGCGGTAAAGGTCAATTGTCAGCAGTGGTGGCAGTGTTGCGGGAGATGGATTTACTCGAAGAGGTGCGAGTTGTGAGTTTGGCGAAACAGCGTGAGGAAATCTTCCAACCGGGAGAGTCGTTACCTGTACCATCAGACGCGGAACAACCGGGGGTGCAATTGTTACGACGGTTGCGCGATGAAGCACACCGCTTTGCTGTGACGTTTCACCGCCAACAACGGACTGAACGAATGCGGCGATCGCGCTTAGATGAAATTTCCGGGTTGGGATTTGAACGGCAAAAACAACTGTTAGCGCATTTTCATTCCATCGATTATATTAGTATTGCGACTCCGGAACAATTGGCAGAAGTATCGGGAATTGGTCCAAGGTTGGCACAGCAAATTTATGAGTATTTTCATCCATGAATCTTAACCCCAAATTGCTTAAACCTGCCATCCCTTATTGGATTGGGGGATTAATCTGCTTTGAAGTGGCGATCGTCATCATTTACCTAGGTGGGGTCTTCATTCATCGCGAAGTTTATCCCCCATTTGATATGGATGGATTCATGACGATTCCCTCCCTATTACAAGCATCGATTCTCTTACAACTCTCCTTGGTTTATTTAGGGATGTTCTTCTTTTCCCGCCACTCACAGGAACGGCCTTCCCCCGCATTTTGGTTAGTTCAATCGGTGTTATTATTCTATGTTACCTTAGATGAACTGGTCAAACTCCATCTGGGACTGGGTTCATCCAGTTGGATGCCGATTGCGGGTACAAAATATTGGATTGGAATTTATAGCTTTTTAATCGTGGCGATCGCGGTCTTCTTTTTCCGAGATTTTAAAGCACTCTGGTATAGTTCTCGAAACCTAGTCATTTTAGGAATTTCTGGATTGTTGCTGGCCATTATTGGGGGATTTGGTGGCGAGATATTTAAACATATTGTTTTGAATCCTCTCCTGTCCCAGTGGTTTCCAGAACGGGAAGTGTTAACCTGGGTCATCGAACAAGTTAGAGTGGCCTTCGAGGAATTTTTAGAAATGTTTGGAGAAACCTTGATGTTATATGCGGTCTTGCTATTTGTTGCCAAGAAATTTGAGCAAAAACATCAGGATTTTGGGGAGAAATGAGGAAGGTTTAATTTTTTTATTACAAGACTAAATTTGAGGGGAAGCGGGTTTATCCTCTCATTAATACTCCTCAAAATTATGAATAAAGGTTATGGTTTGGATCGAGCCAAACAATATAAAAAATATTCTCCTCCTCAATAAAGAACCCATGAACTCTGCCATATTCGTTAGCCGAAACTTGAAACAACTGGTAAGGCGTATCTACTAACTGTTCCTCATTAGGAATGCCAAAGCACTTTTCTGTCACTCTCCGGTCACTCCAGTCTATGGGATGGCATCGTAGATTGGCAGCATTCTTCACTGTAATTTCTGTGAAAGTCATCGTAGAAATATTTTTCAATCTTTCCAGCAAAACAGAAAAATACTTAGCATCCTGATGGTTACATGGAAATTTGGGATGGTTAGTTTGTAAATAAGTAAATGAAAAGCTGATACCTTGTGGAGGAGCCAGCTTTGTAGGCGAGATTTTAGATGTAGGACTCGGCGGAATTTTCGGTTTCTTCGGTTTCTTCGGCATGAGCTGCGTAATAGTCTTTCATCCACTCTTTCTTAATTATATCCCTTGACGGCGCATCAATCGGTAAATTGCCACGAGCAAGTTTCCAAGGATCTTCTTGATTAGTCATGCGTTTTAACTCGTAAGCGTCGCACCCCAAGTAAACATCGGCAATTTCTTGAAGAAACTTCTCAAGTTGTGGGTTTAGAGTGGGTTTGGCAACCTTCTCGATAATCGGTTTCCAGCTAAAAGACTGGTATTTTTGATATAATGTTGGCAGAACTGGACCGTGAATCCATGCTTCAAAGTCTTCCTCAAATAAGGGAGACTCTTCAAGTGCCAAATGCCATGCCTGAGCATAGTAAACCAGCTTTTGTAGCTTCAGATTACTGAGAAAAGAGCCAGTTTCATTTGCCAACCAGATAAAGTAATTTGCCACTTCAAAGGGACTTACCATGTTTAAGCATTACCTTCGTTTTAAACTTTTCATTTTATTTTACCATAAACTTTCGCTTTCGGCATATTTTTTTATCGTGATTATCGGTTTTGCCTGCCATTGCATAGACGAAACCGCGTCGATATTCATGTCGAATTGGGGTTTGCCGTTCGATTTCGAGATATTCTTCAGCACTGATAGAGTTGGGTACAGCAATCATCAGCGTTGCCTCCAAAAGGTGATTAACTTTGCTTCAATTATAGCATTGAATTGAACGGTGGTTCCACCTTATAATTATTCCTCTTCTCGTGATAAAATCAAATTCAGCACGTTTAACTCATGAGAATTTAACAAATACTTATCGGAAAACATTTTAGCGCGCATTTGCTCTAAACTGTAGCTTCTGAACAGTAAAAAAGGAAATTCTCGGTATTGGCGACCAATGGGTAAGGTGTTGTAAGCGGGATAGAGGGAGTGGAGGTAGCGGGAGAGTAAGGTTCTAAATTCTTGGCCTTCTTCTTCCTGGGGTTCTTCTTTGAAATACTCAGCGATCGCCTCTCCGGCAATGAAGTTAAACAATGGCATCAAATAATATTGGTCAGTGTTATTGCTATATTGTTCAAACCATTGAGTGCGGGTTGCTTCCCGGTGGAGTAATTCCACTAATTCAAGAGCACCCCCGCGTATGGCCGATCGCAGGTTTTCGGGATATTCCAAACTCTTACTCACGGCAAACATCTTGTTCATTAACTCAGGGGTGGCATAGCGGCGAATCTGCTGTTCTAAGCGAATTTCATAACTTTCTTCTAACCTTTGTTGAATCGGAACAATGAGTAAACTTCCCACCAGATGACCCGGTTCAATATTGCCAAGGTCTAAAAGTTGGTCGAGGCGGTTACAGTATTGGGTAAATTGGGTATTGAATTCTTCCCTTAAGGAAAGATAGGATTTCTGCATGGTTTTCTCGGTCCCGGTTTCATCCATTAAGATAAATTCCGCATGACTGAGAAGACCTTCCAAACTGATAAAAATATCTTGTAAGATGCGATGACTGGGTTTCTGGCGATATTCAGTTTTAAGTTCACGAATCAGGTGGGTGATTTGACCACTCAAGGTCATTCCAGCAGTAGAAACGGATTTACCTCCAATGGGAATGATTAGACAATCTTTTCTCCCCAAGGGTCCGGACCCGAAAATCCGGGTCATCATGGAAAGTTTCAGAATCAGCAAGATATTCAAGAGATTCAAGATGCTTTCTTGCATCGACAGTTGCCGTTCGGTTTCGTCATCCAGGGTGGGAAATTCGGGGTCAGTGGAGGGATAGTACACCGCGCGATCGCCTAAGTAAAATATCAGGGATTTCTCTTCCGTATCCAGGGTTTGCCGGACGCCATTTTCCTGATATTCTCCCCTGGCGCGATAAATCACCTGAATCACTTCCATCAGATTTTTCTCAATCTGAAACCGGGGAATCTCAACTAAAATATGTTGTGCTTTAGGAAAGGATAATCCCCGACTGGCGGAGGAGGTCATAAACACGACTTTGACATCTTGTTTATAGGTCTGGATTCGCAGTTTTTCCGCCTCTGCGAGACTGGCATGAATTTCCAGATAATCCCTGTAGGGTTCAAATTTACCTCGGCGTTTGCGAAGGGTTTCTATGAGTTCCTGCAATCGCTTTTTATCCTGAATGTAGACCAGGATTTGACGGGAATCCGGTTGGATTAATAACTGATAAATATCTTCCGCCAGTCGAGTTTGCATCTTCTCGACTAAGGTGCGCTTTTCGGATTTAAACAGATTGGAGGTGAATTTGACCGATTCGATAAAGATTTTATAGGTAATGTTCAACTCACTGGCCGGGTAGGAGTTGGTATTAATCGCACAAGCGGGTAAATTTTTAAATTGGAAAGTCTCGATGGTGAGAGGGTTTTGGGACTGTTTGGCAAGGCGAAAATAGATTTTATCTGGTTCGGGAGAGGGTTGAGATAAGTGTTGGGTAATCACGTCTTTGTCTACAATAGACGCATCCGCTACAATCACCTTGGTATTAAATCCATGTTCGGGGTTGGCGAGTTCATAGTTGTGCAGAAATTGACTGATTCCTTGCAAGAAGTGAACGCCGCTATCATCCCCGGTGATTTCGTCAATCATAATAAATAGATGTTTGATGCGGTTCGAGATTTGCCGCATTTTTGCCGGAATGACTTCTTTATCTCGTTGGTTGTATGCACTTTTAAAGATGTGACTAAGATGTTTCAGGGTGGTGTTTCCCGGGGTGGTGACGCGCAAGGATTGGATGGAGACAGTGGCGAGGATTTGATTGGAGAGTTGATCGGCGACTGCGGTATGAATGCCAGAACAAATACTGGAAAGCACTCCGGCAGTTTTTGTCCCGCGATCGCCAATTTTGTCGGAGGCGATTTGAGTTAAACGGCGGGACCGACGCTGACCCCTTGGCGATCGCACTTCCTGATCCGCAGGAATAAAATCGACCGCGTTGGCATTAAAAGCATCTCCCCGGGAGTTGGTGTGATATCGAACTGTGGGAGATCCGCCATTTTCCTGGATCAGGACGGCGTTACTGGTGAGACACCAGAGGCGATCGTCACAGAGGTTGCCGGTGGATGCCGATTTAAACTTATCGATAATATCTAAATTGACTTGTTTCCGGGGACTGACATAAAGGAATAAGAACCCCTCGTCAAAATGGGACTGTAGAAAATTGGCGATCGCAGTGGTTTTACCGATTCCCGGATTGCCGGTTAAAAACAGATAAATCTCCTCCGAAGTCAGCGCGTTTTGTATCAGTTCCGCGTGTCCATTTCGCAGGGTCAATCCCGCCGGTAAACCCAAGGGAGTTGCCAACTCCTGGGGGAGAATCCCCACAGAGTTAAAAAAACTTTGAATTCGTTCGTGATGAATTACTTCAGTGATACCCGGTCCGGTGAGGTTGGGTTGCGACAATTTGTCTACCAATTGTTGACCCTCGATAAAACTTTTGGCAGCACTTCGCTGAATTTGTTTTAAAACATTTTTTCGCGCTGTTTTAATTTCTTGCTGTTTCGGTTCCTTCTTATAAATTTCGGCACAAGTTGCCAACAACTGGAGATTGTCAGGACGCAGAGAGATGGTTCCAATATGGCGATCGCTATATCCCACAACATTGAAAACCAGGGAAGCGGATTCTGGCAAGAGGCCATATTCCTGCAAAAATCCATAGAAACTATGCGCGTAAGAACCGGCCTGAATTAACTTGGTACTTTCTTTATCTCGGCGTTTAAATGCTGTTAAATATTGCCGTAAATCTTTCGATAAATCCAAATCTAACCCGGGACTGCTGCCGGTATCCAGACGCAACTTAGAAAAAACACTTTTAGACCGCAAGTACCCCAACTCCCCTCTCAGCATTTGCCGCAAGACTTCCACATCATCCAGGGGAACAATATCCTCGGCAGATTGCACGGAAAACACGGATAAATCTACAGATAAAATCCGGAACTTCTGACCATAGCGCAAGAAGATTAAGGTATCGGACTGCAAAAACTCCCCCGCTTTCCCCTGTCCAGAATATTGATGAATAATCCGCTGAATTTGCCGGAAATCGAGGGTTTCAAACTGGCATAAGACTTGGGTGAAATGTTCTTTAGAATCTTTGGGGGAAGTGCCAATGCTGTTGTCTCCAGCAAAACTGCATTGATAGTAAAGAATTTCAAGTTGACGTTTGCGGCCATCTTCCTGGGAGTTCAGATATTCCCGAAAGAAATTCAATCCCGAGAGAAACCCCTTCTGGATAAAAAAGCGACTCCATTTTTCCAAAATCTCGCGGTTTTGGGGTGCGATCGCCTCATGTTTTTCCGCGATTCGCTTGACCATTTTCGGTAATTTGAGTCCCTGCAAATCCTGGCGATACAAGTCTCCAAAATGCTGTTTAATCTGATGGCGTTCCAGATAGGACAAGATGCCAATATTAAACCCCACTTCAAACAACCGGCCTAATTCTTCTGCAATCATCTGTTTGATATGACTCCTGATAGTAATTGTTATTTAGTCAACAACCGCTGGGGGTTAAAACTAATAGCTAAAGTCGGTTAAAACCGACTAGATTTTGCTACTTATTCCGTGATGTTTTTAGTCGGTTTTAAGCGATTTGATTCGGTTAGGCCGCCAATTTTTTGAACGATTGGCGGCCGGGTTTCGCCACTTATCTCGTGATGTTTTTAGTCGGTTTTAAGCGAGGTAGTGGCGATCACGCTGGCGCCGCTACAGGCGCTTGATTTATCCCTCCCCGGGTGTTGCTTTCCGCAAATCTAACACTTTTTTAACCTGAGTCAAAAATGCTAAGGCATTAAATTCAACCCGTGGCGTCATGTGTTCAAAGATAGATAAAGCACCAATGGACTGTTCTCCAATGATATTTTCATAAGGGTCTAATTTCAAAGTTTGCTGGGTTTTGCGATCGAAGCGGGAGAAGTGAAAGAGGGTTAAGTATTGCAAGATGTCCCGTTTTAGGGGAGTGTCATAGATTAAATCTTGGCGAATGGATTGGTCATCCATCACTTGGGGATAATACTCTCCTAATAAGGTGGAATAGGAAATCACACCATTATAAAAGCGGTCCTCCGGTCGGCCAACACTGATGCCATTAAATAGGTTGAGAAAGACCACCGCTTGCTGTCGGGGGTCTTGCGCTAAACTGGTGAGTTGTTGAGTGTCTTGGACCACAAATGCATTGACTGGGGGACCGCCTAATTTGCAGACGTAATATTTATCGAAAAAGATGGGATAAATTTTCAAGTCTGGATGGTTTTGCATCAAGGCGGTGATCAGGGGAGGAGACATAAAATACAGGTCTTCATCGCGATCGCCACGGGTGATATGTAGGGTACTGGTATAGGGTGCTTGTGCGACATACAGGATATGCCGGTATCCTTGTTGATACAGTTGGTTGACGGTATCGATTAAAATAGGCGGTTCCCGATAGAGGCGACGCAGGGAGTAGTTATCGGAAAAGGTCTGGAGTCGTTCAATTTGGATGGTATCGGGTTGCGATCGCTGGATGCCGATAATTTCTCCAGTGACATTGGCAATCCGAGTCTTCCGGTATTGAGGGTTCGTTGCCGCATCACTCTCTCGACTTGATACAATGACGATCGCCAGTTTATCTAACTGCAACGGTGAGGTACTTTCCATCACCCGAAAGGTTTTCGGTAACACAGAGTAAAGAGACCTCAACCCATTTTCTAACCGATGTCGATTGAAGTTCTGCAACCGAATCCCTTGGGAATTAGACCGATATTGATGACTCAGCAAATAGGACAATTCCTTACAAAGATTGGCTAAAAATTTCTCGGTTGGCAGGGGTCGTTCATGGGTTCCCTCATGCAGGCGCAGAAACGGAATAAACAAGCTTTTTGGCGCTTTTTCCAGGATTAAATCAAAGCAAATATAAGCAAGAATTGTCCAAGTGACCCGATAAATAAAGGTCTGACTCGGATTCAATCCTCCGGGATTCAAGCGCGTATTATCATAATCCAACAGAATTAATGGCTGATTTCGGAACGTTTCTCGATACTGTTGCCAACAAATCCCTTGATTCGGAGTACAAACCACCGCCAGCATCCGAATTCCAGCAATTTGATAATTCCAGGTAAATTGTTCTCGTTCAGTTTCCGGAAAATACCGGATATCTTCAATTTTGATACTCGCTTCGAGACGACAGAGTGCTTTGTTTTCCAGTCCGGGTTCACCAATGGTCACATATTTCAACTGTGCTCTGGAATTTCTTTCTACCTCGGGGTCTAAAAAATACCCCAGTAGCGCACTATTCACATCTTTCTGTAAAATCCCTTTTCTGAGGTTAATTTGTCGCGAGTAAGTCCGGGTGGGTAAAATTCTTTGTCGCTTGATAACATTTTGCAGCATCGATCGCAAGCGTGCAATTTTACTCCGGACATTCCGTTGGTTCATCCCTCGGACGAACCCCGAAAAAATCCCCTGTTTTGGATTTGTCGGTCCTTCCTCAGACCCGCGTAAAATTGGCATCACCCGTTCATCAAACAGTCGGCAAGGGTCAAAGTTGCCTTCCAGATCCGGGTTATAATCGGGTTTTCCTGGGTCGCAATCCGAGGCGAACACGAAATAATAAATAAACAGTCGGACTAATACTTTTCTGACAAAGGATTCCCGGCGAGTTTCATCAGATATTGCCTCCTGATGTTCCGGACTGTTGGGGTCCAGCAGCATCAGGTTATAATCAAAGACTTCTTGTCCCGCATGGGTTTGAACCGGACCACCAAATTTAAGTTTTAGTCCAAAAATAAACTGCCGTTCCCCCCCTTCTCGGTCCGTATGTTCTCCTAAATTGCCTTCAATGATGGGAATAATTGGCAGACAATCGAAGACCTCAGCGCGGGATAAGGCATCTCGATAATTAACCGTTACTCCTCCATAATTTACCTCAAAATCCCCATCGGCTTTTTCCTGATCGTTGATGTAATCTTCGATTAACCGTAAGCGCCGAATTAAATCGTTGAGATAAATCATCCCAAGGGTATCGCTGGTTTCGATATGCTCCGCCAGATGCTCTAAATAGATGATTTTTGCTTCTTTATTGAGCTTTCCCAGACTTTCGGTATCTACCAATTTCTGCAAATCATCAAAGTAGGAAATTTCATCCTGAACTAACCCATCCAAAACTTCTAACAATTGTTGCTGCATCCCTTCGTCATGGGGAGCAAGTTTAGTGGTAATATAGTTAGCAATTCCCTGGCGCAGGTCCGACGGAAATCGGTCCACATTTTGCACCACCAGGGTAACTTTATGGAATTTCAGTCGAGATTCACTGCCAGGACGGTTAGTTTCTAGTCTGAGTTTGTCTTTTTGAAGGGGTGGAGAAGATTGATTAAAATTGAAGGTAAATCCCAGTTGTCCGGTTGTCCCTTGAACCTGGGTTAACTCCCGACTCATCTGGTCAACGGTCTGTGCGATCGCCTCCACAGACCCCATTGTTTCCTGGAGATGGCGTCGTAACTGGTCTTGAATTTGCTGAATTTGCTGACTAAACTGCTCCTCAATTCTGGGGGTAAATTTCACCGAGGCCGATCGCACCCCATTGGCGGAAATTAGGGGATTCTGAACCTGAGCATTGGCCGCCAGTTCACCGGCAATTTCATCGATTTTAATTCGCAATCGATTCCTATCCCCAGACAGTTGAAATAGATTATTCCCCTGGATTGCGCGCGAAATTTGCTCCAAAAGGTAGCTGTAGTCTACAGGTTGTAACCCATCGTTACCCCCTGAAAGTTGGTTAACCACGATGCTCACTCCTCCCTGATTGTCCTAATTTTTAGTAGTCTATCACAACGGAGTCAATTCCCTCGCATTTCATCCCTCCGTTCCTACTCTTCCGGCGTTTCTACCTTCACCTGCCAGGTTTCCAAGGTAATTCCCACGGTTTGTTCCAACCGAGTCAAGGCATTCAAATAGTTGATTTGTGCAGTCAATTCGCTATTATTCGCACTGACTACTTCTTCTTGAGCGGTGATAATGTTGCGAATGGAACCCCGACCTAATCGGAGTAATTCTCGCTCATTTTCCAAGTTTTGTTCGGCAAATCCTCTCTCTTCCCTTGCTAAATCTACTTGTTTGAGAAGTAAATTAGCATCCCGAACCTGATCACCCACTTCAATTAAAAGATTATCTCGTTCATCATTCAGGTCATTTTGCGCTTGCAACAGATTCACTCGTTCTTGCTCTACCTGACTCTCTAATCTGCGATCGCCAAACCTTCTACTCAAACTAATTCCCACTCTCATATCATTGCGATCGGCACTTTGCGATCGCAACCCATTCCCATAACTCGCATTCAACTTCATATCCCAACGCCTCTCATCTTCCGCCAGCAGTAAATTCAACTGAGCAATCTCCACCTCCAGTTGTGCATTGAGATAGGTGGAACTGTTTTGCAAGGCCAATTGCTTCAACTCTTCTTCATTTAACTGGGTATCTTCCACCACAATTTTTTCCCCGGCAATAATTGGGAAATTTTGAACATCAAGAATCTTGAGCAAGTCCAATCGCACCCGCTCAAAGTTATTTTCCGCGCCTAAGAGTTGGACTTGCAGGTTGGCAATATTCCGTTCATTTTGCACTAACTCAATTCTCGCTTGTCTCCCCGCTTCCACCAACCCTCGATTAATCTCCGATATATCCTGAGCAATTTTTAGGGAATTTTGAGCAATTTTTACCTCTTCCTGTGCTTGCAAGAGTTGCCGATATCCTAAAATAGCCTCGGTAATGATATCGATTAAGGTGGATTGTAAACCTCGTTGATTGATGGTTTCTAGGAATTCGGCAATTTTAAGGGAAGCGGTATTGACCTCGTTGCCAAAACCCCGTAATAAAGATTGGCTAAAATTGAGTTCAAGCGCTTGATTAACATTATCTAAATCCTCAATTTCAGATTGATTACTACTTTGATTAAGACCTCCCAAATTCCATCTCGCACTGATTTCTCCCCCAGTAGAGGTTCGCATGGAGACAATCGAACCGGCGCTAATTTCAGCAGAGTTGCTGCTTGCACTCCCGAAATCATTGCGATTGATACCCACCGAGATTTCTGGGGTAAAAATGGGTTGAAATTTATCTAATTCCACGGCTAAATTGGCTCGTTCTGTGAGGCGCTGGAGATAGGCATTTTTAATCGCTCGGTTATTTTGGACTGCTAAACCCACCACCTCCACCAGGGTTACGGGAATTCCCTCAAGGAGGCGATCGCCAGGAGTCTCAGGAACCGCAGGACGAGTCTCAGGACCCGTCACCGGCACTTGCTGCAATTCCCCAGGCCGATTCTCAAATAAAGGCACTGTTGCTGGGTCTAAATCGCGATCGCCACTAGGGGAATTCGACTCTACGGGTAACTGAGGAAGACTCTGAGATATCACTTCATTTTGCTCCTGGCGATCGCCTTGAGGCACTGCCGCTTCCGGTTCTCTCCGAGGCGGTTCTGCTGCTCTGGGTTCAACGGGTTCTGCCGGTGGTGGCACATCTATCTGAGCTACATTTTTTCTCACTTTACCGGATGAAACTGGAGAGGGACTGGGAAAATCTGGCGTCAAGGGAGACACCAACTTCCCAACGACCGAGGGAATATCTCCTGGAAGTGAGGCCGGAACTTCTGGGGAAATAACCGGGGGAACTGGCAATTCTGGCATCGTGATTTGTTCCGGAATGGCCTCCGGAGTCAGTTCTTCGGCAATCCCTCCTTCGTGAAACTTGCTCCCGGCCAACAGGGTCAAAGATGTGCCAAAAATAGCCGCTATAAAACTGACCGTCGGGGTCACCCAAACAGGCCGTTCCTTCTTCGTCTGAGTGCCGATCGCCATCTCTCCATGCTTTGTATCTTGATTATCCTGCATACCCCTTCATCCTTCCTAACTTGTATCAAATCCTAGCGCGATCGCAATGCTTGTACTGGGTCTAACTTGCTCGCTTGCATCGCAGGCAAAAATCCCGCACCCACCCCCACCAACAGCGCCGAACCTATCGCCAATCCAGCAGTTTTCCGCTCAAACTCATAAGGCAACTCAAAGCGATCGGCCACCACCATCGTTAATCCATGTACCGTTAAAATCGCCAACACCCCCCCCAACAGACTCAAAATTGCCGCCTCTAAAATAAACTGGAACATAATATCCCCGGACGTCGCACCGATCGCACGACGCAGGCCAATTTCCGGCGTCCGTTCCATCACTGCGGCGATCGTAATATTGGCAATTCCCACTCCCCCCACCAACAAGGCCACTGCTCCCACCGCCAACAACGCGCGGGAAACCAGATCCAGGGTTTTTTTCTGCTCAATAATATCCTCCACATTATTCCAAGTATAAACCTCTCCATCGGGGTAGCGCTGGGTTAACAGTTGTTTGACTTGCTCTTCCAAACGATTCATTTCTGCCATTTCCTGGGGTCGGATCAAAATTGTCCCGATATTGCGGCGGCCTGTGAGTGCGGCATAAAGCGACATCGGCACGAGCATTTCCCCACTGGGTTCCTCATCCTTATACTGAATCTTTGTATCCACTAAACCGATTACGACATACAATCGACCATTAAAATAAATTCGTTTGCCAACTGGATTAATCTTTTTAAATATTTGCTCCCGTAAGACATTATCAATGACCGCAACCGAGCGATAGCTGGTAAAATCCGCCTCACTAAAAAATCGTCCTTGCAAAATGGAGCGACCAGCAATCTGTAAATAGCCTTCAGAAACCGCACTGACGTTGGCCGTGCCTTCATTTTGCTCAAAGATAATGCTGGCACCGTAATCTATCCCCGCACTTGTGCCGATCGCCTGCACCCCACTCAAGCGACTTTTTAAATATCCCACATCTTCTACCCTCAGTCTGCTGCCACTGCGAGACCACTCCATCGCCTGAACTTGCGGTGCTTCCCGCTTTTCGATTTCCTCAGCAATCACCGCTGTGCTAATCGTTCTCACTTGCAAGGTAGCGCTCACGGCCGTTACCCCCATAAACACCCCCAAAGTCGTCAAGGCCGATCGCAAGCGATTTCCCCGGAGGGAATCACAACTGATCCGGATTAAATCAAATATACTTAAACTCATGCTGCTGCTCCCTTCCCTAAAACTCACTTCATCACTCACCGACCCCTACGCCGTCATTTCTCGGAACCCTCTTCCCCTTTCCCCGATGGTTCCTCCGCCTTGGCGATCGCCACCACCATCCCCGGTTCTAAAGATACCTCTGAAGGCGGCATCACCACCTTGTCCCCCACTTCCAGTCCGGATTTAATCTCCACCTCCGTCACCCCTTCCAAACCCAACTCAATGGTTTTTTTCTGGACCTGACTCTGAGCATCCACCGTCCAAATATAAGGTCGGGGAGCATCTCGTTGAATCACTTCAATCGGTAACACCATCACATCTTTAATCTGCTGGACAATAATTTCCACACTCACTTGTGCGCCAGGAATCAAACTCCCCGTCGGAGTCTCCAGCTTGATGGTGGCAGGCACCGATGCTTGTCCAGAAGTCCGACTCGAACTACTTTCCTCCGAAATCGCCAAGGGAGAAAGCTGATGGACCAACCCCTGATACATCTGAGCATTAGGTCCAATCACCGTCACCCGCGCTTCTTGCTCAAGTTTGACCTGGGAAGCATCCAAAGTGGAAAGTTGAAGATTCACAAACTCTTGCGAGGGGTCTCCTAATGTGAGCAAATCATCCCCCCCGCTAATGCCATCTCCATTTTTGACCATCACCTGTAAAATTGTTGCAGCAATCGGAGTTGCCACGATATTTTGTGCCAACTGCTCCTGGGTGTTTTGGATAGTAATTTGTTCTCGCTCTAGTTGGAGGCGTTCTTGGTTAAATTGCGATCGCACTTCCCGGAGTTGACCTTCTGCCGTTCGGACCGCCTTCCGTGCCTCCTCCACCTCCTTATTCGGTTCCCGACGGAATTTATCTAACTCAATTTCAGTCCGTTCCAACTCAAACATCGCACTTTGGATAGCTGTCTCTACAGTTCTGACAGATTCCTGTGTTGTTTCCACCTCTTTTTGTGCAGTCTCCAGCTCATCGGCCAATTCCTCCTCAATGGTTCCCCGTTGGAGCTGAAGTTTCTCTAACTCCAGAAGGATTTGAGTCACCGCCACCTCCGCTTCGTGGAGAGAAAATTCAGCGCTACGAACTGCACTTTCTTGGGTTTGAACCTCTTGTTCGGCAATAAATCCTCGTTGCGCTAAGTCTTGGTCCTCTAGTAGTTTCTGTTGTGCGGTAGCGAGTTCTTTCTGTGCATCAATGACTCTGAGTCGGCTGGTTCTCAGGGTAAGGTTTTCTCTCTCAAGATCCAGGTTTAACTCAGCCAGTCGGGTTTGGATTTTTTGAGAACCCGCCGCACTTAACCGAGTGAATTCTTGTTCAGATTCCCTTAATTTTTGTTGAGCTTCCGCCAATTTTTGGCGATGAGTTTCCAGATTGAGTAATTGTTCTCGACGGGTTGCTTCCAGGGTTGCCAGTTGACTTTCTCGGGAAATATTTTCCTGAACAAGTCGTTGCAGTTCGGTTTGAGCGATCGTCAAATCGTCCTGTGCCTCCAAAACTTTTCGTTCTGTATTAGCCAAAGAAAGCTGTTGTTCCCGAATTTCTAAGGGTTTAATCGCAAAATTGGTTTGTTGGTCGAGATTGTCGCGCAGGGTAATTAATTCCCCACCGGATGGGACGCGATCGCCAACCTGCACCAAAACCCGATCCACCGTTCCATCCCTCGGAGATTTGAGAGTTTGTTGACCACCAAATTCTACAACGCCACTATTGTTAACGGAAATTTCAATCGTTCCCAGTTCCACCGCAATTGTGCTTACCTCCACGGCAGCTGATGGATTCAGGACCCGACCATAAAAAACCCATCCGCCAAGGGTTGCGACGGCCAAAACCCCAGCGGCGATCGGCCAAAACCCTCGCCGTTTATCTTTGTATTTTACTGTTTCCCCCACGATTAAGACTTGCTGGCTCCACTGATTTGTACTGAACAATCTCCCCCTGAATTTAAGTCCTCACCGACTGATCATCCATTTCCCTAAACCATCACCTTCCCGGTTGCTATTGTCAAGGTTTAAAGGCATTTTTGCAAGAAAATTCTGTTAAAATTTATTGCAATTTTAAGTGGCAACAACCGGCGGGGGATAAAACCCCCGCCTCATAGCTAAAGTCGTCTAAAGACGGCTGCAAGTCTGATACAGTGGTGTTTTTAGTCGGTTTTCAACCGACTTGAGCTGTTAGGCGGGGGATAAATCCCCCGCCGTTTGTTGCAAGTCAGATACAGTGGTGTTTTTAGTCGGTTTTCAACCGACTTGAGCTGTTAGGCCGCCAATCGTTTAAACGATTGGCGGCCGTTTGTTGCTATGATTGAGAGTGACGTTAAGTTCTGTTAAGCGCATTGACTGCAACTTCCCGACCCACAAACAGCGTGACCCCGCCAACCACCTGGCACTGCCTCGACCCCTTATGGGAAGGGGGAGAAGAGTGGGTACAGCAGGGATTACCCCACCACCAACTCGCACCGGCATGGCAGATTTTGCTCCTCGGAGACGGTTCGCCAACGCGCCATCTGAAACTACTCACCGGGGAACCCACGGAAGTAGACGTGATTGATATGTCGGCGATCGCAATGGAACCCGACGGCGCACCGGACCCCATCCAATGGGTCCCCGGACCCCGACTGCGGCGACAAGTCTGGCTACGCACCGCCTCGGGACAACGACTCGCCTACGCCGCATCCTGGTGGGAAGCCAGTCACGTCGATGAATACCTACAAAACCGCTCAATCCCCATCTGGGAGAGCCTCTCGCGCCTGCATACCGAACTCTATCGCGACGTCCAAGGCATCCACTACGGACATTCCCCCGCCTTAGAAACCGCCTTCGGACAAAAAGGCCCATTTTGGGGAAGACATTATCTATTTTGGCATCATAAGAAACCTTTAACGTTAATTTATGAGGTCTTTTCTCCCTATTTAACCCAATATTTAGGACCAACAAAATTGTCAGAGTAAGCGGGATAAAACCTTCTAGGACAAGAAACCGGGTTTCTGCCTAAATTTGTAGAAATTATGCAGAGATTTTAAAAGAAATCCGGTTTCTAACCTGGTCATAATTGGCCCAATTCTCGTAAATTTTTCAAATCTTCTTGGAAATCTTCTACATCATAATTTACGCAAATTCCCCGCGTTGCCAATTCCCCTTGGAACTCAAGTAAATTCATTCCAGCTAACTGGCGAGCTTTTCCAGTGCTGAGTTTCTTGTCCTTGAACAGCAGAATAGCAATTTCCAGTTTTAGTTCAGATTCAGACATCTTAGCCGCCGTCAGGATATCATCGGGAATAATCACACTCATTCAAGCATCCTCCGTGAGTTGTCTTTGAATTGTAGCACCGTGGGACTGGGGTGGGTTGAGGAGGCATTGTAGTTGGGGTGCTTTGGCAACTTTTAGAACCCTTACCCATCCGGTATCAAAAAATAGCGCGAGTATCCAACTTTCTCTATTGCTTTGCGGACTTTCTCAACTTGCTTGGGGGCTTCAATTTCGGTAAATAGTCGGATGGCCTCTTGAAAATTTGTCTCACTCTTCTCAGTCTCACCCATCTGTTGATAAGTTAAGCCTAGCTGATAGTATGCCTCAGCGAGATCGCATTTTGCACCAATATTGTCGAGAATTTTTATAGCCTTTAAATGATAAGAAACGGCTTTCAAACAATCTCCTTTTCGATAAATTTCTGCTTTGACCTCTAAGATTTCACTGGTTAAAGAGGGATTGTTCATTTGGCGGTAAATTTTATCTACAGGTTCTATGATATCCTCCGCTAGATTCAATTTTCCATGATGAGCATATAACTTGGCAAGCCAGCATCGGGCAAAACTTTCACTCAGTCTATCTTCCATTTTGCAGAATAATAGTATAGAGTTCTTGCAGATTTGTATTGCTGCTTTTTTTCTTGGATCGATTTTGCTATAACAGAGAGATAAGTAAGCTAAAGCATCACCTTTCTCTCTATGGTTTTTGCCAGCATTGGCGATCTGGAAAGCTTGAATATGATATTTGAGAGCTAAATCCCCTTCCCCCTTATACAAATAGCTAAAGCCTATTATGTTTAAACATATCGCTTTAGCTTCACTTATTTTGAAATCATTACTTGCTAGGCTTTGCTGTAATTTATCAAGAATATTTAACGCTCGCTCAGAATAGGATAATGCACATTTTAATTTTCCTAGCTTTTGATATGCTTCTGCTATATAGGACAGCGTTCTGCAATAGCGTCTTGAATTGGTGTCTAAGTGAGGTAGAGTTTGCTTAAAGTAATTAATGCTAGTTTTATACTCGGATATAAAATAAAAACATACGGCCACACCAGACACTCTATCAAGTTCCTGTTCTGGAGGAAGTTTACTCTGCATTTTTGTTAAATTTTCTAGTAGATAATGAGAACATCCCCAAAATCTTAAGTGATGCCTCAGAAACTTATAACTTCCTCCTAAATTAATTGGGATATCAAAAATTTCATAACACTGCTGCCAATCAGCATTATTATAGTAATGATGAAATGCCTCAAATACTTTAATGGCTTCACTTGGTGTTCTAATTTCCTGAGTTATATTTAACCAATACTTAGCAGATTTTCGATTGGCTTCTTCCCAATCTTCGCCCGATCGCAGCCGTGCGATCGCCTCGGCGCGAATGACTGGATGTAGCCAGTATTCTCCCTTTTCGCACTCAATCAAAGCGCGATCGCGTAAGGCTCGAACAATGCGACGGGGGTTTTCTGGAGCATCCCACAGCAAACATAACAGCGCCTCAATGGGAACTCTGGGTACATCCTGATAGCGAAAGCATCCCATCCGGCAGAGGAGTCGATAGGCTTGGGGATTCTGCCCTTCCAGGCGTTTAAACTGACGGGTGACTAAATCTTCTAATTCCCTTTCGCCTAATAAGTCCTTATCATTGTCTCGCCAATAGGCTGCCATATCCCCGCGATACTCCGGGTCTCGGATGGCACCCCAGAGGATTTCCATTGCTTTGGCATTGCCTCCGTAGGCATCGCGCATCTGTTCTAAAACCAGCGGATCGATCGCCATCTTGCGGCTGGCAAAATACTGTTTCCATGCCTGTTTATCTAAACCTTGTAGGTGGAGTAGCTTGAAGAACTCGCTACTGAGGGCTGATTCGCACAATCGTTCGCGGCTGGTAATCAGCGTTACCGACTGTACCGTGGGGTCCGTCAACACCCGCAACAGTTCCACATACTGCCGATGCGGTTCGATAAATAGACCATTATCTAGGGCCGGTTCCAAGTTATCAATAAAAATTCCAATCCGATGGGTTTTCAAGTAGTCCTTCAACCGCCGCAAGCTGAGGCCAAATTCTCGTCCCGATTCTGCCTGCAAGTCGTTTGTGAACCAATCTTCAACTACGCTCTCCACCGGAGTAATGCCCTCGGTCTCCCTCGCCATCCGCAGTTCCAACACAAGCTCAAAGCCACGCGCCTTGAAAAATTCCCGCGCTAACGTAGTTTTCCCAATCCCGCCACCGGCCCAAATCAGGACTGCTTTTGCGCCATTCCGGAGAAGTTCATCCAGTTCTGCTATAGCAGGTCCCCGGCCCAGAAACTCCCGGTTAAATGTCTCTGCTTCTTCCACACAATCCAGTTCGTCCGCTTCTGTGGGCAACTCTTCGGGGGGATTCACAACTGTGGGGGTGCTGTTTCCCCGGAGTTCGGGCTTATATTGGGTAACCAGGGCAAACAATTGAAGGCGTCTAGCAGATTTTGATGGGGCTTC
The DNA here is from genome assembly GCA_025370845.1 of Laspinema palackyanum D2a. Taxonomy (GTDB): domain Bacteria; phylum Cyanobacteriota; class Cyanobacteriia; order Cyanobacteriales; family Laspinemataceae; genus Laspinema. The sequence goes on from JAMXFF010000010.1 coordinate 76,960, forward strand.
GATGCCCATCTTATTGCAGATATCCTGAATATGTTTTCTGATAGTGGCGTCCTTTATGTCTCCCAGCGCCTTAGCAATTTCTTGATCAGATTTTTCAGCCATAAACAGCATCAAAACCCGATTTTGCGCGGGCGTGAGGCTGGCGAAATTTTCGTCAAACTCGGCTTGGTTCATGCTTTTCCCCCCTTTCTATTGGCTCTACACAATTGTGTACTCCGATTATCCCCAAAACTGTCATAAAAAACACCACAACTGTGGTGGCAGTCTTGTAGAGGAAGGTTTCAAAATGAAAGTGCCCCAAGCAAAATCGGGGCAGCGACCAAAAAAATAAACTAGATCCATTATGACCCATAAGCACCAAACCGCACAAGTGCGGGAAAAACTCGCTCGACTTGGATTGTTTTGGCCTAAACCCCTGTACCATTTACTCCAGGAAGGTATTACCTGGTTGACCGGCAAACCTTACTGGGGACAGCAAACGCTACTCAACCAGACGCCCTGGATCCACTTAGCCACGGCTTGCTTATCTCTGTTCGGAGGCGCTGCGGTTGCTTGGGCGATCGCCACCTCATCCCCTGTTTTTTGGGTGTTGCTGCCAATCCCCTGGCTATTTGTCGTTGGCGCGGCGAGAAAGCTCCAGACCAACATTTCGCATCAGTGCGTGCACTTTAATTTTTCTCGAAATAAAATAGCCGATCGCATTTTTGGCGAACTCATCTCCACCGTTTTGCTCTCGCAAGACTTTGGCGCATACCGCCGTGATCATATCGAGGATCACCACGGCAAGAATTTTGCTACCACGGAGGACCCAGACGCGGTTTTTTTACTTGAACTCGGATTCTCTCCCGGCATGAGGGATGACGACCCCTAACGTGCTAGTCGGACGACAATGGCGATCGCTCTTTTTGTGAGATTTTACTTAGTGATCGCCCCCAAAATTGGGATCCCCCCCTGCCCCCCTTGGAAAGGGGGGAGTGAAGAGATCCCTATCAGAGTTCTCGAAAAATGGTATCAGACTACAACGGCGATCGCTCCTTTTGTGAGATTTTTACTTAGCGATCGCCCCCAAAATTCGCATCAAAACCCTTGTTTTTTATCACCATTGCAATCATGAATACCAAATTCTACTGGCGCAAATTACGCACAACGGCGATTTCTCCTTGCTTTCATGGCTTATTTCTCCGAAATCGGTTTCTGAGCAACTTTGTTACTTCGCCGCTGTATAGGAGGGCGATGGCTATCATTTGGGTATCCGTGGTAGTCGTAGTCGTCACCCTTACTCACACTTGGTTTGCTTTCCTTGTGGCTTGGGTCTTTCCGCTCACTATTTTGTATCAAATTTCGGCCCTCCTGCAATTTACCTCGGAACACCGCTGGTTAGTCGTTCCTGGGGTTGGCAAACCGGCGATCGCCCGCAAAAGTTTAGGGCGCTTCATGGGAGAAGCCCCACCAGATGCACCCTTCTCTGAACAGCCTCGGGAGTGGCTGCTGTGGCTCCTGCGAATGGTCGGATATCATCTCCCCGCGCGAATTGCAGTGATTTCAGGTGAACTGCCGGAACATGACTGGCATCATCGCCACCCGAATCACAAAGATTGGGCCAATGGTGTATATCACCGGCAACGGGATATAGAAGCCGGTTGCCCTAATTGGCCCGAAGAATACACCGAAGTTTGGGGCTTATTTAACGCCGTTGACTGTGTATTTGAAGGGCTGAGTCAAATGCCTCGGGCAGCAGAAGAACCCAAAGCAATTGACATGAATGCGATCGCCCCTGCGAACCGGATTTAACCCCTGATTTTTCACCCTCCTGGGAGCCTGGATTCAATCCTCTCCCAGGTTTCTCAAACCCCTATTCATAGATTTGGAGAGAAGCCGTGACTCGTTTATTTTCACCGCCCAAAGTAGAGATGTTCTCCCACCCCGTAACTGGAAGGGTCGAAGAGGCGATCGCCCCCAATTTTCCCGGAAGAATTTACTGCATGGCCTCCTATTGGCCTGCCAAATTCTATCAACCCCACTGCACTAATTCCCTTGCCCCTGGTCAACCCTGCAAGGTTGTAGGCATCGAAGGCATTACCCTCCTCGTAGTGCCTTTATAAATCCATCAACACATAGATTTTTTGCACAATTCTCTTAAGCCCCCCTTGAGAAGGGGGGTTGGGGGGATCAATCCGAAATTTTGCAACAAGTCTAATAATCACCCAAACAAATCAAGGAGAAAATTCATGTACGCTGATAACCAGTCTAAATTTATTGCCGTCCTCAATCCCAAAATCGAAACCTCTAAATTGATGAATGGCTTAGGTCATATCACCGCCGGAATTGTCGCAAAATGTCAGCAAATAGACGAGTTGCAATTTTTGAACTACGAGTTTGCTGCAAATTGGGCTTCACCTGCTGCGATCGGGCTTTATCCGTTCATTATTTTATCCGCCAAAAACAACAATCAACTCAAAACCTTGCATCAAGCAGCCAATGAAGCGAATATCCTTCATAATGCTTTTACCGATAGTATGCTGGGTGCATCTGCTGCCGAGCAAATGCAAAACACCAAAAATGCTAATCCCGATGACTTAATCTATTTCGGCATTGTCCTCTTTGGCACCGCTGACGAACTCACACCTTTAACTCGCAAATTTTCCCTGTTTAAAGGGTAGATTGTAAATAAGGACACGGCACTGCCGTGTCCTTAGATTTCACTCAATACCCGTCATTTTTGTGTCAATCAAGCAAAGAAGAATGTAGGGATTTTAGGGGGCGATCGCGTCTCAATTGGTACAATTTAATAGACTTCATCATGGGAACCTAAGCTCACCAAGAAAATTTCTTCGAGTTCAGTCTCTGGATTAATGACAAACCTAAAAATAATCCGATGACTATAATCGATAGAACAGGCCCAAAATCCCTCTAAATCACCTTTTAACTTATGGGTTCTCAGACTTGGATAAAACGGTTCGGTTGAGAGTTGCTCTAAGGTTTGCTGAATTTGAGTCTTCAGTTGAGGATTGCGACGAATTAACCGTTTAAACCCTCTTACAAAACTGGGAGTCCAGACTAAATTTCTCATTCTTCCAATTCTGCAAACAAATCCGCCACTGAACCTCGGTGAAAGTTTCCCGCTTCATATTCTTGTTGCGATCGCCCGACTTCCTGTAACAGTTCATCCCGGCGCTGTTGCCGGAGTCGCTGTTGGATAAGCTCCACCAATATCGCTTGGTCATCGATGGAAAGGGCCTCTACAACTTCAATGGCTTTTTGAAACTTGGATGTCTCTTCTATATTGTTCATCAAGGGATTTAAGTAAACAAAATATCATTTTATGATAACTTAAAAGGCCGGTTTTGTCAACAAATCAAGGGATAAAACCCTAAGTGGTAATTCCCAGGAATTTGCGATTCCAGTCACCCCGAGATAAGCAGAATTAGGGGAGTTTAGGAGGTGATCGCCACCAAAAACTCAATCATCTTCCCCTTCATTGAGGTAGATGCAGGCTGTTGTAGGTGCGCCAGAGGAACAGGTTAGGGCTTTGATTCCTCTGCGATCGCCCTGACGCACCCTAAAATTACGACTAGGAGTGCGAGCATCTTGCTCGCTATAGTCAATAGCGAGCAAGATGCTCGCACTCCTCTATAAAATTACACCACGCTCATTTCTACCAACTCATTGGCCATGTCAAAATTGGCAGTGACATTTTGGACATCATCCAAATCATCCAAGGCATCCATCATTTTCAGGAGCGATCGCGCTTGGTCCGGGTCCGTTACTTCCACATTATTGTTAGCAATCCAGCGCAATTCTGCATTGACAATCTTATATCCCCGTTCTTTTAAGGTTTGGTTGAGGGTTTCCAAATTAGTGGCTTCCGTAAACACTTCATAGCCCGATGTATCTTCATCCAGTTCTGTAGGTTCATAAAACTCGGCACCCCCTTCTACCGATGCCTCCAAGAGTTCATCTTCGTCTATCTCCCCTTGCAGCGTCACCACGCCTTTGAGTTCAAACATCCAACTCACGCATCCTGTCTCACCTAAGTTGCCGCCATTCTTACTAAAAGCGGCCCTCAAATCCGCAGCGGTGCGATTGCGGTTATCCGTCAGCGCTTCCACAATCACCGCCACGCCACCGGGCCCATATCCCTCATAGCGGATGGCTTCGTAGTTGTTGCTGGCATCATCCCAGGTTCCGGCACCCTTGGCGATCGCCCGTTGGATGTTCTCATTGGGAATCCCTGCCGCCTTTGCCTTATCCACTGCCGTGCGTAACTGAAAGTTGCCATCCGGATCTGGAACGCCACTGCGCGCCGCAACGATAATCTCCCGCGAGATTTTCGTGAAGGTTTTCCCTTTCACCGCATCCACTCTAGCTTTCTGCCGTTTAATATTCGCCCATTTACTATGTCCAGCCATACCGTTAATTTCTGCTTGATGTACTCTACAGCTTTAGCATAAAATTATAGAGACATGGCGGGCAGAATGGGTCTATGGGAAGGGTCCTTCAGGGCGATCACCTGCCGGTAGTTTGGGGGTACATGGGGCTTTGCTGGGTACGGAAAAGGAGATCGCTTCCTGTATTTCCAAAACTCATAATCCCAATTCTTCTCGCAATTCTTCAGGAGAATAGGCAAAAACGGGAACTTGATATTTTCCTAAAATTTCCATAAAACTTCGTTTGGAATATCCCGCTAATTGTGCCGCTTGTCCCAGGGAGACTTTGCTCACTTCATAAAGTTTGATGGCTAAAAAAAGTTTAGCTTCGTCCTCAGACAAGCCCGGGGGTAAATTAACTTTGAGTTCGCTTACATTCATCAGGGTTGACCCTATCCCTACTATTTATAGAATTGCTAACTCTATTATAAGTCTATGAGATCGCCCTTGGTGGGGTATCCTACATTGTCGGCAGGGTTACTGGTGGATCGCTTTGGGCGATCGCGTCTTGGTTTGGACCTATGATCCAGTCGAAATCCTATTCCTCTACCCCATTTCGGTTCATGACTTCGCGATACCACCAGGCACTTTGTTTGGGAATGCGTTTACCGCTGTCAAATTCGACGCGAACTAATCCAAAGCGGGGGGAAAATCCATGAGCCCATTCAAAGTTATCCATCAAAGTCCACACATAATATCCGTGTAAATTGACGCCATCGGCAATGGCATTATGAGCGGCGATAAAGTGAGATCGCAAGTAATTAATGCGTCCCCAATCTTCTACAAATCCCTCATAATTGGGAGTATCTGGCAAGGCACAACCGCCTTCGGTAATATAGAGTTTGGGATTGCCATAGTGGTTTTTAAAATCTAACAAGACTGAGGTTAATCCGGGCGGATTGACTCCCCATCCCATCTCGGTTTGACCCCAACCCGGTGCAGACACTTGGGTAGAGTCTAATTTGAATAATCCTCCCCATTGAGCAAAGGCCACGTTTAAGGTAAAATAATAGTTAATCCCTACAAAGTCGATGGGGGTCGAGATGAGTTCCAAATCTCCGGTTTCTATTTTTGGTGCATGGCAACCAATCCAGTTAAATAAGGGTTCGGGATATTCTCCTTTGAATAGAGGGTCAGCAAATAAGGCGGTACTGGTTTGATACATTCGCTCACAGGCGGCGATGTCTGCTTGGCGATCGCTGGCGGGTTGATAGTGATTCACACTCAGCACAATCCCGATTTCACCGTTATAATTGCCTTCTCGAAAGACTTGTACGGCTTTTCCGTGAGCAACCAGCAGGTGATGTGAGGTTTGAAAGGCTTGGGAATAGTCGGCTATGCCAGGTGCAAAGTTCCCAAAGGCATATCCCATAAAGGCGAGGACCGCTGGTTCGTTGTGAGTTGTCCACAAGGGAACGCGATCGCCTAATTTCTCAAACACGACTCGCGCATAGTCCGCAAACCAATCTATACTTTCCCGATTCACCCATCCCCCAAGTTCTTGGAGGGTTTGGGGTAAATCCCAGTGATTTAAGGTAATATTGGGGATAATATTGGCTTCGAGGAGGTCATCTATGAGGCGATCGTAAAACTCCAATCCTTTGGCATTGACTTGACCTCTACCTTCCGGTAGAATTCGCGGCCAAGAGAGAGAAAAGCGATAAGTTTGTAACCCCAATGCCTGCATCAATGCCACATCTTCCGGCATTTTATGATAGTGGTTGCAAGCGATATCCCCGTTGTCTCCATTTAGAATCGTATGCTGGCGATGGGTAAAGCGATCCCAGATACTTTCCCCTTTGCCATCTTCATTCCAAGCGCCTTCGATTTGATAAGCAGCCGTTGCTGCACCCCAGAGAAATCCCTCGGGAAATTGTCTTAAACTCATTTAATCTTCTCTCAATTTAATCTTTAATATGGTAAAGTCCAGGTACTCTCTGGTTTGTCTCATCCCTTACCGGGTAAACAAATTGGGAAACAAATATCTAAACCCGAGGAGGAACAAGAAACCACCATAGAGTTTTTTCATGAATTCACTACTGATAAAGGGTTGGTTGGCAAATAATGCCCCAAAATAATTGCCAATGATTAAACCCAAGGCAATGACTGCGGCATATTTAAGGTTTAAATTGCCGTTTTTATAATAAACCATTGCACCTAATAATCCAATCGGTAAAATTTGAGCAGCAATCGAGGTTCCTGTTGCCAATCGGTGGTCTAATGACAACAACAGAACCATTGCGGGGACCATAATAGCACCCCCACCAATGCCAAACATTCCACCGGCGACACCGGCAACTAATCCAATCACAAGCAGTTGAATTAACAGGGTAGACATGGCAATTTATCTAATCAGGTTGGGGTTAGATTATCTTGATTGGGGGACAATCGTCAATAGCTAAAAATGAGTCCGGGGATTTATATGATTCCTTTGACCAATCCTTGGCGCATCATGTACAAAGATAAGACAAAGAGGATGAGGCGGAACAGGGTATTAATTAAGGTGGCGCTGAGGTGAGGGAGGAGGCGGGTTCCCAGTTGCACCCCGAGGATGCCACCGCAACCGATGCATAAACCGGGAATCCACAAGACATTGCCATTCCAGGCATATTGCACTAAACCGGAAGCGGCGATCGCCGTGACTGCGGCGAGGGTTGTCGGGACTGCCGAGGCGATAGATTCTCCCAGGAGTAAGACTTGTAAGGGAACCATGACAATGCCACCGCCAATCCCAAATAATCCGGCGATCGCCCCCCCGAGGCCCCCAATTTTGGCAAACTCCCACCGGGAACCCGTCTGATTTTGGCGAGTTCCCTCCTCCGAGTCTGAGTCGAGTAAAAGGGCAAAAGTTTCTGTATCAATCAAGGTTTTTCTTAATCCCAGTAAATAAATAGCCGCTAATAATAACAGTGAAAAAGAAATAGCCAACCAACTATCGGGAAGATGACGAGCCAGCCAAGCTCCAACTTGGACCGCAGGAACCCCAAACAGAGCCATTTGCAACGCATTTTGCCAGTTTAATTGCTTAGTCGAACTGTATCGAATCGTGCCAGACAATGCGGTTAAAAATACCCCGATTAAACTGGTGGCAGCGGCAGTCACTACCGGAAATCCCCAGAGGTTTAAGACGGGGACAATCAAAATTCCCCCGCCTAATCCAAACAATCCCGCCAGCAATCCGGTACAAATTCCCAAACCGAACAGTATCGCTAAACTCATTTAAGAAACTCCTTAAAATGGCGTTTTATTCTGCCATTATAGAAGTCTACAACGATGGATTCACTCCGTGGGTAAGCGGGGATACGTTTAAAGAAAAATGCCTGTCATCCCTGCATTGGCATTGAATCCAGGCATTTTTTATCCAACTTTTAAACTGAACCGGATCCATCTAGTTATTCAGAGTCACGGTTAGTCAGTTGCTCAACTTGTTCTCGGGTTAATCCTGTGACAGTGAGGATTTGTTCCACGGACATTCCACTGAGGAGTAAATTTCTGGCAATTTCGGCGATCGCTTCCTGGCGTCCTTCTTCTAGTCCTTCTTTGAAACCAATCTCGAACCCTTCTTTGAAACCAATCTCGAAACCTTCCTGGAAATCAATCTCGAAACTTTCCTGGAAACCAATCTCGAACCCTTCGGCAAAAATCTCTTGATAAATGGATGATTCACACATAGCAATAATAGAAGTCTACAACGATGGATTAACTCGGTTGATAAGTTTAAATAAAAATGCCTGTCATCCCTGCATTGGCATCGAATCCAGGCATTTTTACCCAAATTTTCAACTGAACCGGATCCAGCGAATTACTCGGAATCGCGGTTAGTCAATTGCTCAACTCGTTCTCGGGTTAACCCCGTGACATTCATGATTTGTTCCACGGACATTCCACTAAGCAGTAGATTCCTGGCAATTTCGGTACTCGCTTCCTGACGACCTTCCTGGCGACCTTCCTGGCGTCCTTCGGCTAAAATGTCCTGATAAATGGGTGACTCACGCATAATGTCCCTCCGGAGAATCCTGTTAATTAACTCTCGATCTAATACTAACCCAGCTAGAACCGAAGAAGCAGCGGCTAAATTTGCCTATTGTTGTCGGTTGTCGATGCGTTCAATCAATTGAGCAACTTCGTTTAAAACCTCCTCGGGATTTTCCGTGCGGGTTAAGGCAGCAAAGGGAAGTAAACCCGGTGCATTTAAAAACAGTTCGGTGGGTTGTTCCCATAGACGGATGACCTCAAACCGATGGGTCATTTGCGGGAGAATAAATTCGGTTTGATGGACTAATGGTGAGTTTGTTTTTCTGAGGTAAATCACCACCTGGCGCATATCTTTTTCCCGAAAGCGGCGATACCCGCGCAGGCGATAGTCGGCCATGCGAAAGGGAATCTTTTGATCCGGGTCGGTTTGGAATTCTATATGTAATACCGAGTCTTCGGACGGGAAGAGAATCAGAGAATCGGCGCGAATGGGTTCTACGGAGAGTTCTTTGGGACTCAGAATCGTTAAATCGATGGGTTTTCCCATCAACAAGGTGGCAAAGTCGCGGCTAAATTCATCAATCAGAAATCGACATAAAATATCGTAGGACATGATTTAAACGAATAGAAGTTGATGGAATTGGGTGCATCAGTAACCCAATTTTAGGCTCTGACGCACCCCAGGGTTACATTCGGTCAATGAGTTGCATTCCTAATAAAGATAACCCCAATTTTAAGGTTTTTGCTGCTAAATCACAAAGCAATAACCGGGAGGTGCGCTGGGGTTCTTCGGCTTGCAATACTGGACAGTTTTCGTAGAACTGGTTGAACTTTTTACTGAGTTGATAGAGGTACTCACAGAGTCGATTCGGCAACAGTTCTTTTTCTACTTCTTTGAGGACTTCACTCAAACTCAGGATATGTTTGGCTAAGGCTAATTCCGTTTCTTCTCTCAATTGAATTTGAATATCAGAACTGAGATTGTCGAAATCGATATTGCCTTGACGACTGATTCCTTGAATCCGCACGAAGGCATAGAGCATATAGGGTGCGGTATTGCCTTGCAGGGAGAGCATTTTATCGTAGCTAAAGATATAACTACTGCTCCGATTTTGACTGAGGTCGGCATATTTTACCGCACCAATTCCCACAACCCGGGAGACATTTTCGATGAATTCTTCGGTTTCGGAACGGCCTTCTTCTTGGATAATGCTTTCGAGTTGAGCGCGCGCACGGAGGACGGCTTCATCTAATAAATCCCGCAAGCGAATGGTGTCACCTTCGCGGGTTTTGAGTTTCTTGCCGCCTTCTCCTAAAACTAATCCAAAGGGGATATGAACGACTTCAATATTGTCGGGAATCCAACCGGCGCGTCTAGCAACTTGGAAGAATTGAGCGAAGTGGGTGGATTGACCGCTATCGGTGACATAGATGATACGATCGCACCCATCCTCTTCAATCCGATACCGCAATGCCGCTAGGTCAGTGGTGGCATAATTATATCCCCCATTGGTCTTCTGGACAATTAACGGTTGCGGTTCCCCTTCTTTGTTGGTAAATCCCTCTAAAAAGACGCATTTTGCACCTTGGTCTTCCACTAATAATCCTTGAGTCTCTAAATCTTCTACGACTTTAGAAAGCAATGGATTATAGAAGGATTCTCCCCGTTCAGTTAGCTGAATATCCAGCAAGTTATAAATTTGTTGAAACTCCTGGCGGGATTGTTCGCACAGCAGTTCCCAGGCGCGGATTGCCTCGCGATCGCCTGCTTGCAATTTGACCACCTGCTGCCGAGAAACTTCCCGGAATTCCTCATCCTCATCAAAGCGCTTTTTCGCCTTTTTATAAAACGCCACTAAATCCCCTAAATCCAAGGCATTTGCCGTGGTTAAGGCATCGGGAGACACTTCCCGCAAATAGGTAATCAACATCCCAAATTGTGTCCCCCAATCTCCGACATGATTGAGGCGCAACACATCATGTCCCCAAAACTCTAAAACTCGGGCGATGCTATCTCCAATAATGGTCGATCGCAAATGTCCGACGTGCATTTCTTTAGCAATGTTGGGACTAGAGAAATCCACCACCACTCGTTGGGGATGACTCACGGGTTCAATGCCTAATCGTTCATCCCCTTCAATGGCGGCGAGTTGCTGTTCTAAATAGCTCGTTTTTAGGGTAAAATTAATAAATCCCGGTCCGGCAATTTCTGGCGGTTCACAAAATTCGGAGACATCGATATGGTCGATGATTTTTTGGGCAATATCCCGGGGTTTTTGCTTTAAAGGCTTTGCCAAAGACATGGCTAAATTGGCTTGATAATCGCCAAATTTAGGATTAGTCGTGGGGACTAAAACCGGGTCAGTCCCGGCCATTTCTTCCCCAAAGGCAGCAATTAGGGCTTTTTCTACTTGGTTTCTTAGCAGTTCGTTGGTTGATTTCATAATACGCGATAAGATGGCAACTCCAGAAGATTGACGCAGTTTTGTGAGCAATCTAGTTATTTATCATCCTATCATTTCTGGTGATTAATGATTGATAATTCTGGCGCAAAACCCGATAGAGTAAAATGAATGAGGTCAAGTCTGGATGTCAACTGTCAGATTTCCGACGTGATTACCTCGAATCCTGCAACTACTGCCAGAATCATGAAAGAGCTTGTTTTAATCGGTGGGGGTCACAGTCATGCGATCGCCTTGCGAGAGTTTGCCAAGTCTCCCCTGCCTGGAATTCGCATTACCCTAATTAGCGATGTGCTACAGACTCCCTATTCCGGAATGTTACCCGGTTATTTGGCGGGGTTTTATACCTTTGAGGAAGCACATATCGATTTGAGACCCTTGGCAACTTTAGCGCAGGCAGAATTTTATTGCGATCGCGCTATTGCTCTCGATTTACAACAAAACCAAGTCCTCTGTGCCAACCATCCCCCCATCCCCTTTGATGTTCTCTCCATTGATATTGGTAGCACTCCTGCCACGCTCAATGTCCCCGGTGCCGCCACTTATGCCATTCCCGCTAAACCCGTTCCTAAATTATTAGAATCCTGGCAGCAATTCCGAGAAGAAATCATGCAGTCCCCGGAACGATCCCGCAGTTTAGCCACCGTCGGGGGAGGTGCTGGTGGGGTTGAATTAACCTTGTCTATTCAAGCTAATCTTAACAAAATATTAGCACCAAAATACCACAACAATATAGAATATCATCTCTTTCATCGCAGCAGTCATGTTCTCTCCAGTCATAGTCCCTATGCCTCTCGCACCTTAACCCGACTGATGCAGGAAATGGGAATTCACCTACACCTCAAGCAAACCGTTAAACGATTAGAAAAGCAGCCATCAGAACGCTTAAAATTAGACTGTAAATCTGGATTACAAATCGAGTGCGATCGAGTATTTTGGGTGACTCAAGCCTCTGCACCAGATTGGATATCCGCCTCGGGACTCTCCACGGATAATCATGGGTTTATCCAAGTCAATGACTACTTGCAATCCATCTCTCATTCTAACATCTTTGCGTCTGGAGATATTGCCACTCTGCTCAACAATCCGCGACCCAAAGCGGGAGTCTTTGCTGTGCGTCAGGGAAAACCTTTATTTGAAAATCTCTCCCGCCGTTTACAGGATAAACCTTTAATTGCTTATCATCCTCAACAGCAATTTTTAACGTTAATTGGAACGGGGACCGGAAAGGCAGTTGCCTCGCGAGGGAAATTTGGGTTAGGTCCGTTGCGGTTAATTTGGACTTGGAAAGATTGGATCGATCGCAGGTTTATGGAACAGTTTAATCTGTGACTTGAAATCCAGGCGATCGCACTCCAGGGGGAACCGTATCTCTACTGGACAATTTAGGACCGACTTTAATCTATCTCTCGGTAGAGGTAAGAGCCTCCAACGGTATCCTAGGATGCTGAATATAACCAAATTCTCGTTTTACAAGTTCCCTAATCAAGAGGTCATTAAATATGCAACGCATTTTATCCGCTTTAAAACAAGTCCGCTTGGGACTGATGGCGATCGCCTGTGCCTTTACCTTGATCAGCGTTTCCGGTGCTTTCGCCTTTGCTCATCCTAGCCAAGCCGCAACCGGCTTAGATTCCAGATTAGTCAAAGAAGAATATAAAATCGATAACAACAAACGGGACAATCAATTAGAGAGCAGAGAAGAATCCTACGAAAAAATGCTAAAAGAAGCTAAAGATATCCACACCGAAGAAAAAGCCTACGAAGAAAATCTGGCTGAATATCGAGATGAAAATCCCTCACCCGGTTTAGCGGAAAAAGCCCAAGGCTTGATAGAAAAGTTAACCGACACTGAATAAATTTTTTAATAAAATGGTTGGCCCTGTTATAACCCTTTTTCCTTTAGTTTTATCTTAAACAACGAGGAAAACTATCGGGATAACGGTTGGGTTGAACTGAGCCTTTTCCTTTCCCTTCCTAACTGAGACGCTACCCTAACCTGCTTAGAATGCTAGGGTTTGAAAAAGCGGAAACCTTCCTGCTGCAAAGGTTTCCGCTTTTTTGTTTTCAAAGGGTTTATGGCGATCGCCCTACACCCCACAAAAAAAGGGGCGCATTCTTGCACCCCCTCTGAGAAATAGCCGAAATTGACTTAGGGATTTCCATAGAAAAAGTTCTGCATTAGAAGTAATGCCGAATTATTAAAGCCCCCCTTAAGAAGGGGGGTTGGGGGGATCTCTCCTAGAAGATTTTATTTTTTGGAGTTCCCTTACAACCGGCTAATCTTCCGCAAACACATAGCGATATAACTCCGAGGGGTCCGGTTCGGGACTATTTTCCGCAAACTGCACCGACTCATCCACGATCGCTTGAATTTTATTCTCGATTTCCTTGAGTTCCTCGGCAGTTGCCAAATTCTTCTCCGTCAGATAGGCACTCAAGCGCTTAATTGGGTCCCGAGACAGCCAAAATTCCTTTTCTTCCTTGCTGCGGAGTTCATCGGGATCCGCCAGGGAGTGACCCCGGAACCGATAGGTCATCGCTTCAATCAGAGTAGGACCTTCTCCAGCGCGGGCACGTTCCACCGCTTCTAGGGCCGCAGTCCGAACCGCCAAAACATCCATCCCATCCACTTCGACGCCAACCATGCCAAACGCCGCAGCCTTCTTATAAATTTCCGGTTCAGAGGTAGCGCGTTCGTGGGCCATCCCGATCGCCCATTTATTATTTTCTACCACATAAATAATCGGCAACTTCCAGAGTGCCGCCATATTCAAACACTCAAAAAACTGCCCATTATTGCAGGCCCCATCGCCAAAGAAACAAGCCGACACACTGTCCGAACTCGCATCTCCCATCGCTTCGCGACGATACTTGCTTTGAAACGCGGCCCCAGTTGCCACCGGAATGCCTTCCGCCACAAACGCAAAACCGCCCAGTAAGTGATGCTCTCCCGAGAACAAGTGCATAGAACCCCCACGGCCCTTGCTACACCCTGTTGCCTTGCCGAATAACTCCGCCATCACCTCTCTAGCAGGTACCCCCGCACTCAAGGCATGAACGTGATCCCGATAGGTACTGCAAACGTAGTCCCAATCCCGTCTCATCGCCCGGATCACCCCGGTTGAGACCGCCTCCTGTCCATTGTAGAGGTGGACAAAACCAAACATTCGGCCTCGGTAGTACATCTCGGCGCATTTGTCCTCAAAGAAGCGCCCTAAAACCATATCTTCGTACAACATCAAACCGTCTTCTTTCGACAGTTGTACGGTGCTTACGTCAAATGTTGGTAAAGTCCGTTCCTGAATCATCAAAGTCTCCTGGTAGCTTGGAACCCGAGGGTCGAGACCTCGGAAGAAACGCGAATTGCCTGGGTTTAACCCCTGAAACATAAGAAACCCAGTTTTTTTGTTAGGAAACCTGGAAAACCAATCCTTTGGCTGGGGAACCCCGGCGGTTGTCGCAACTTTAAATTGATTTTAATCCCTATTGTTTTATCCCAATCAGGGATTAATCCACCAGCATCGCCACTTAGGCCAAACATCATACCATAAAGGTTTGATCGCTTTGTGAACTCAGGGCAACTGCCCCGGAAACCCCAACAGAATTGGCCCCCAGTTGACGAAGCTCCCTGCACCTTGTTAAATAGAAGCCAATACCGGGCAAGCCACGCAAACCCTCCCAGCCCGGGCAGAACCGTAGCTCAACCTTGGAGTACGCCGCAATTCTCCAGATAAGATAACTCTGAAACCTTTTATCATAGAAACTAAAGGCTATAATTATCGGACTCTTTTAGTCGTTTATATTTGCTGCTATTGGTTTTGTCTGGTTGCTCATCAAGCAGGGGAAGTAGATTGTGCTAGTGCCACTCGATTATTACCGGATTCTCGGCCTGCCAATTCAGGTACCTGGGGTCGAAACCCCTGGCTATGCTGAACAGCTTAAGCAGGCCCATCGCGATCGCAAAGAGCAACTCCCAAGGCGGGAATATTCTGAAGTCGCCACAAGTGCTCGCAGACAACTCATTGACGAAGCCTATACCGTTCTGAGCGATCCCGAGGAGCGTCAAAAATATGACGCCAGCTTTCTTGCCAAAGCATCTGAATTAGAATCGGCTTCCACCGATTCTCATTCAGGACGAGGGAGCCTAGACTCCACCGACTCCTATCTCGATCCCCATACCCCCAATATTGATATCCCCTCCGAAGGGTTCATCGGGTCCTTGCTGATTCTCCAAGAACTTGGGGAATATGAACTGGTCTTAAAACTCGGACTGCCGATCCTCAGCGGTAGCAACAGTAGTTTAAAAAATGGCCGGTTCGGAGACCCCAAATTAGTTGAGGCGGATATTATCCTCACCTTAGCTCTGGCCTGTTTAGAACTAGGTCGGGAACAATGGCAGGGGGGTAAATATGAAAATGCCGCCATCTCCCTGGAAAACGGTCAGGAAATGCTCTTGCGCGAAGGACTCTTTCCCGCAGTGCGCGGAGAAATGCAGGCGGACCTCTACAAACTCCGACCCTACCGGATTTTAGAACTCTTGGCCCTCCCGGAAACCCGAGGCAAAGAACGGCAACGCGGGTTGCAACTCTTGCAAGATATGTTGCAGGAACGGGGTGGAATTGATGGCACCGGGGACGATCGCTCTGGGTTATCCGTGGATGATTTCTTACGGTTCATTCAGCAACTCAGAAGCCATCTCACCGCTGCTGAACAGCAAGAATTATTTGAAGCCGAAGCCCGTCGTCCCTCTGCTGTTGCCACCTACCTCGCCGTTTATGCCCTCGTGGCGCGAGGATTTGCCTCCCGACAACCGGCCCTGATCCGCCGCGCTCAAATGCTGTTGACCCATTTAGGGCGACGTCAAGATGTCCACCTGGAACAATCGGTCTGTTCCCTGCTGTTGGGACAAACTGAGGATGCGGCCCAATCCCTAGAACTGACTCAGGAACAGGCAACCCTCACCTTTATTCGGGAAAATTCTCGGAATTCGCCAGATTTGCTCCCCGGATTGTGCTTGTACGCCGAACGGTGGCTACAATCCGAGGTCTTTCCCCATTTCCGGGATTTGGCAACCGCCCAAGCATCGTTAAAAGATTATTTTGCCGATGAACAGGTGCAGGCTTATTTAGAGGCCCTCCCCGAGACCACTGCCGATGAGGTGAACGAGTGGATGGTGGTGCCACCGCCTCCCAATCCGGTCACCATTGGATTACCGCAACCGACCCCCAGACGGGACTCGGCATTCATGACCACCTTACGATTGGAGAGTAATGGGTCTAGCAATGGGACACCGGGCAAAAATCCCAGTCTCTCCTCCTCTGCCGTATCCCTAGCGACCCTTCCCACCGCCATTCGCACCAGTTCTAGTCCTGATACTGCTGGTCCCGGTAGAATTCGCGATCGCTCTCGTCCCAGTGAGGACCGCAGTGCCTCCGGGAATGGGAAACGAGACGATCGCAGCAAATTACCCGTCGCCGCCCGAGTTCGAGGTTTGGAACCCATTGAAACCCCCCCATCCCGTCGCAGTGGTGTCGGACGCACGGGCGCTAAAGGCAAAAACCCCAAACTAGAACGGTGGATTTTGTTAGGCGTCGGGGGGTTACTGGGACTATTGCTGCTGTGGTTACTGATTAACTCCTTGCGCTGGGTGGCGGGATTATTTCAAGGAGGGCCATCCTTACGGGGAGAACAACTGAGCATTCAGCTAGACCAATCCGCCATCCCGATCGCCACCCAACCCACCCCGGAAGAACTCGGCGCAACGGGACCGATTAACGAGGCGATCGCCCAAGGCGTCCTGCAAAAATGGTTCACCATCAAATCCGCAGCCCTCGGCAGCACCCATCAGGTGGAACAATTACCTGAAATCTTGATGGATCCGGCCCTCTCCTTGTGGCAACGTCGCGCCGAAGCCGCCCGTCAGGAAAATTGGTATTGGGAATATGACCACACTATTCAAGAAACCGGGGTTGAAATGAGTCCCACAGACCCCAACCGAGCCACCGTAGAAGCTCAGGTGAGCGAAACGGCCCGGTTATTTGAGAATGGTCAACTCAGCAACACTCGCGAGGACAATTTACGAGTTCAGTATCAGTTCGTTCGCGAAGCCGGTCAGTGGCGCATTCGCGACTGGGTAATCCTACCCTAAATCCTAATTCAGTCTGTATTTAAACCGATGGGGACCCACCCCATCGGTTATTTTTTCTTTCTCTTCTCGTGACATAGCGTCCGCCACCTGTTTGGGGCCAAGAGCCCCAACATCCAAGAGCGCATCCCCGTTCGTAGTAACGACTTCAGTCGTTCTCTTTCCCCGTTCGTAGTAACGACTTCAGTCGTTCTCTTCCCCCGTTCGTAGTAACGACTTCAGTCGTTATCCCGCGTATGATGGCGCAAGCCATGATATGCCCAATCCGTATCTTAAGCACCGGGTTGGGACCAGGAGGCAGAGCCTCCAAGAGGGCATTACATGGCAGAGCCATGTAACGAGGAATCACCAACGACCAAATCTCCCACTCTATAAGGCTTAAGACCGATCACTCCTGCAATTGTCATCAAATCCTGACATTACCCCTAGGGACTCGATCCCCGATCCCAGGGTTATATCAAGAATTCATGACATTGCGATCCCCGAACTGCTTGTAAATCCGTAATAACCCGTAGATTGTCCTAGAATCACCTGCCGTACCCCCTTGACCCTATGGAATCTTTTCTGCAACATAGACATAACCAAGCGATCCCCCACGATCCCAAAAAAAAGCTGTAATCAACAGCCCAGGGACCCCATTGAGAGTTAACCCCATTTTGGATGAAGACCCTCAACCTCGGGAAACATCGGTCGGGCGCATGAGGGTAACTGCAAATCCCCGCATTTAGCGAGGAACAGTCAAGGGAAATGGACTCATCTGGGTTGATTTCTGAAGCCACTCCCAATCAGGACCTCTGATTGAGATGGGCGGAAGAAAACACAAAAGAAAACCCCATCTCAAGACGGTGTAGCAGGACCTGATCTGTAGGGGCAAATAAAAACGCGATCGGCGATCGAGCCGCAGCTAATTTTTATGAATTGGGCAAATCGTAAAGCAACCGTTTTATGATCCAGCCTGCAAATTCCATTCACTTAATTAACTAGGGATTCGTCCCGGCATAAAAACTTAATGATAGGGAAGGAGGATCGCGATCGCTCATCTACAGGCAAGGCTAACTAACATTCCGAACTAAATTTCTCGAACCCATTTAACCACAACGAGAAATTTTGAAATTGGAACCAACCCACCTGCCGTATAGCCGAAATTTAGGAGGCCAAGAGAACAATGGCAAAAGAACGACCCCCATTAGAAGAGATGACCTTAAGGCAACTCCGCCGAGTCGCCAGTGAATGTGGAATCTCTCGTTATAGCCGGATGAGGAAATCTCAACTTCTGGCATCGATTCAAGAAAAACAACGCACCAAGATTTCCGTAGAACAAACTCGTACATTGGAGGCACAGGAAGAAGTGGAAGCAGCAAAATTTGAACTGGGTCAAGAAGATCGCACAGGTGGAACTCTCGCCTCAGTCGATGAAGGACTCGGCGATCTGCCTGGTGGTTACGGTGAAAGCCGCATCATGCTGTTACCCCGCGATCCCCAATGGGCCTATAGCTACTGGGATATCCCCAACACCAACAAAGAAGAAATGCGCCGTCAAGGGGGCCAACAATTAGCCCTGCGCCTGTACGATGTTACCGACATCAACATCGAAACCCAAAGCCCCCACAGCATTCAGGAATATCCTTGCGACGAACTCGCGCGGGAATGGTACTTACCCATCCCTGTCAGCGATCGCGATTACGTCGTGGATATCGGCTACCGTTGTGCTGATGGTCGCTGGTTAGTCCTCTCCCGTTCCGCCCTCGTCCACATTCCCCCGGTTTATCCCTCCGACTGGATTGAAGACCACTTCCTCACCATCGAATGGGAAGAAGACCTGCGCGGCAAAACCTTCATGCAACTGGTGCCCCCCAGCAAGAAAGCGCCAGTGGCAACCAGCCCCAACGCCATTTACGACGAAATCTTTGGCATGACCCAAACTGCCGAATCTCAGCGCGTTGCCGGTTCCCTGTTCGGGTCCATGCAGCACGTTCCCGGTTCGATGGCCCCCGAACAGTCTCTCAGTTCCTACGTTTTCCCCTCCGGTGTGGGAATGTGGGCCGTGCCGACCGCTTCCGGTATCGGCATGAATATGTCCGGAGTCGGCATGAATATGTCCGGTGCAGGATTCGCCTCCGCACCCCCCAACCGTCCTCGCAAATTCTGGCTGGTTGCTGATGCCGAATTAATCGTCTACGGTGCCACCGAACCCGATGCCACCGTCACCATCGGCGGACGTCCAATCAAACTGAATGCAGATGGGACCTTCCGCTTCCAGATGTCCTTCCAAGATGGCATCATCGACTACCCCATCGTCGCAGTCGCCTCCGACGGTGAACAAACCCGTGAGATCCACATGAACTTCAATCGGATCACCCCTGCTCGTCGGACCAACACCAAAGAAGAAGCCGTCGAAGAATGGTTTGCATAAAGGTTAAAAAATGAAGGGGTGAAACTTCTTTCTCAATCCTTCATTTGAATCACCTTTTTAATAAACCCCTGGCAATTGCTGGGGGTTTATTATTGTTCTTAAAAGTTGTAGCAATTCTCTTGGCTTTATGGACATTATTGAAATTCTCAAACAAGACTATCAACAGTTTCCCGAAAATCAGACCTATAGCCTTTATAGTGAAACGGTTTATTTTAAAGACCCGATGACCGAATTTCGGGGGTGCGATCGCTACCGGCAGATGATTGGGTTGATGTCCACCTGGTTTAAACAAATCAAAATGGACTTACACGACATTCGCCGCATCGACAACACCATCGAAACCCGCTGGACCCTGAACTGGACCACCCCCCTCCCCTGGCAACCCCGGATTGCCATCTCAGGACGTAGCGAATTGCAACTCAACCCCGAGGGAAAAATCATCTCCCATATCGATTATTGGGATATCTCCCGCCTGGAGGTCCTCAAACAGCACTTCAAACCACAGGTTTCGGGAAAAAACCGTTAAAGTAAAGAGATGTTAACAATTCTCAGGCAGGGGTAAAAGATCCATGCGATTAATTTTAATGACCGGCAAAGGCGGCGTGGGTAAAACATCCGTTGCCGCTGCCACCGGATTACAATGTGCCGAATTAGGCTATAAAACCTTAGTATTGAGTACAGACCCAGCGCATTCCTTGGCCGATAGCTTTGACATGGAATTAGGGCATGAACCGCGCCTCGTTAGAGAGAACCTCTGGGGTGCAGAACTTGATGCACTCATCGAATTAGAGGCTAACTGGGGGTCAGTCAAACGCTATATTACCCAAGTTTTGCAAGCCAGAGGACTCGAAGGGATTCAAGCCGAAGAACTCGCCATCTTACCCGGAATGGATGAAATCTTTGGTCTTGTGCGGATGAAACGACATTATGACGAAGGCTTCTATGATGTCCTAATTATTGACTCCGCACCCACCGGGACCGCCCTGCGTTTACTCAGCTTACCCGAAGTCGGGGGCTGGTACATGAGACGATTTTATAAACCCTTCCAAGGCATATCCGTTGCGCTGCGACCCTTCGTCGAACCCATCTTCCGCCCGATCGCCGGATTTTCCCTCCCGGATAAAGAGGTAATGGATGCGCCTTATGAGTTTTATGAACAAATTGAGGCATTAGAAAAGGTCTTAACTGATAATACTCAAACCTCCGTCCGCTTAGTCACCAACCCCGAAAAAATGGTGATTAAAGAATCTCTGCGTGCTCATGCCTATTTGAGCTTATATAATGTCGCCACGGATTTGATTGTCGCCAACCGGATTATTCCCGAAAGTGTTACGGACCCATTTTTCCAACGCTGGAAAGAAAATCAAACCGAGTACCGAAAGGAAATTCACGAAAATTTCCATCCCTTACCCGTGAAAGAGGTTCCCCTTTATTCTGAGGAAATGTGCGGCTTAGAAGCGCTCGATCGCCTCAAAGAAACCCTGTACGGCAAAGATGAAGACCCCAGCCAAGTTTACTATAAAGAAACCACCGTCCGCGTGGTCCAAAACCAGAATGAATACAGTTTAGAATTGTATTTGCCAGGGATTCCCAAAGACCAAATTCAACTCAGTAAAAGCGCCGATGAGTTGAATATTACCATCGGTAACCATCGCCGGAATTTGGTGCTACCTCAAGCCTTGGCCGCCTTACAACCCTCCGGCGCAAAAATGGAAGATGATTATCTGAAAATTCGTTTTTCAGAAGTAGCTAAGGTTTAGGAAACATAGCCCGCCAAAGCCCACGCAGGCGGGCTAATCTTCATTCCTGTTTGTAGTAACGACTTCAGTCGTTATCCCGGTTCGTTATCACCACTGAAGTTGTTGCTATAGCAATCCTAAATCAGTTGTAATAAAGCAGGCGAGCAAGATGCTTGCTCTCGTAAGACTTTCAAGGTTGAATATTTTTTTACAACCTAGTGAAGACTGATATATGCTATAATTTATAAAAAATAGTAGTTTTGAAGGAAGTAAAATGGAACCGAGTTCAAAACAAATCAACCCTGTTAATCAGTATAGCTATACTGAATCGACTCCCGAAAATAGTAACTCCACCGAACAAGAGCGATCGCCTGACCAACCCTTATTTACCTATGCCTCCGATGAAGAAGTCTGGGAGGCTTATTTAGCATCAGAACGAGAATGGGAGGAGGTTTACCGTCGCCTTGCAGACTCCTAGATTTATTCAACTGTCCCAAGTTCTGGATAT
The DNA here is from genome assembly GCA_025370845.1 of Laspinema palackyanum D2a. Lineage (GTDB taxonomy): Bacteria > Cyanobacteriota > Cyanobacteriia > Cyanobacteriales > Laspinemataceae > Laspinema. Next base: position 98,632 of record JAMXFF010000010.1, read on the forward strand.
CCACAACCGTCAAATCAACAAATTTGGTGGCACTTCTGGGATCAGAGACGAAGGGTTACTCGACTCCGCACTAGCTCAACCTCAAGCTACCTTTGGCGGACAGTTGCTGCATCCAACTTTACCAGAACAAGCCGCAGCGTATCTTTACCATCTGGCAAAGAACCATCCCTTTGTGGATGGCAACAAGCGTACTGCCTTCGCTGTAATGGATACGTTCCTCAGAATCAACGGATACCGCCTCGACTTGTCACCGGATGCGACATACCAGATGGTCCTGGATGTGGTGGAAGACAAAATGAGTAAGGAAGCATTAGGCGAATTTTTAGGAAAACATATCAAACCGTAGGAATGGCCCAAGTCCAGATAAAATAGGGTTACTGTACTCTTTTGAAGATAAACGGTGGATAGCGATCGCCTTTTGTCCAGATCAGCTAGAGTTTCATCTTTCACCCCACGCGCGATCGCCTCCTTAACCGCATCCGCTTTCAGCAATCTGGGGAAGAGGGGATAAGCAAAGAAAGCATCCCGAACCGATTGGGTACTCCACTCTTTGAACGCACCGGACCAATTGCGAACCAGGAATCGAGGACTAATCGCGTCGGAAACATCCACAAATAGTATTCTCTACTCTGCCGTAACTGGCTTAGTTTGTATGGCGGCGACTTTCTCTTAACCAAAACTTATGGGTCATCCCTCTATTCAAATCCGGGTAATTTTAGCTGAATGGCTTCGGTGTCTTGCGGTTTGGCTTTGGTGTCTGGATTTTTAGCAGTGTCACGGGTAGAGGTATCGCCAGCTTTGACAGTGGTTTCTGGTTTTGTTTGTTTTGGGGGATTCTGTTCTAATAGGTCGGATGCAGGTTCTTCGTTGATGTCCGATGATGTCAGTTCACCCCGAAAGGCGCGATGCAGGATGGTTTGAAATAAATGTTCTGCTTGGCGTTCCGCTTCCCGTTGTTGGGTGCGGAGGCGTTCAAATTTTTGCACGATTTGGGCAAATTTTTCTTGTAGGGGGAGGGGGGGGAGTGGAATAGACTGTTCTGCTAATTCGTCTCTATTCACTTTAGGAATATTTGTTCTGGATTCAGCAAGTTCAGAAACTATTTTAGAGAAATAATCGCTTCTTAGGTAATACAGAAGAAAGTAAGGATTGCACTTAGATGATTTAATTGTGATTGGATAAATATCGGCACTACAAAGTGCATGAATACGAGGAAATGCAACCTTCCTGAGTTTTGGCCTTATTTTTGAGAATAAAATATGCTGCGGATTGATTAAAAACTTACCACTAATTAAACCCTCTTCTTCTGCTGTTTTTAAACCTAAAAAATTACCTGTAATTGATTCAACATTGGCTCCTCCGATATGAAGATATTTATGATATTGCTTTATTTTTGGATCGACCATTTCTGCATCAATGGCGCATACCTCTTCAAATGGTTCAATATCCCAATTTTTCGGATTTATTTCCGGATCGCCGAACATTTCCAAGAAGACGGATTGCAGGAAAGTGTCGCTGAGTTGTAAGGCGTAGCGGCGGGTGCGTCGGAGGCGATCGGCTTTTTGGGCGATCGCTACTATCCGCTTTTGTTCTTCTAACGGTGGTAGGGGAATTTTAAGCCTACGAATTATTTCTTGGCTAATATTTGGTTGCGCTCCACCAGAACTAAGTTCTATTAAATTTTTACGGCGTGTTAAAAGATAAAAGTAAAGATAATCTCTGTCAACATATTTAGTGTTAAAAATCGCACATACAGCTTGATTAGTAGCAGCACTTATTTTTAAAATACCCAATTTTCCGATTGTTGCTCCATACAGCGCGATCAATAGAGTTTCTGGTTTAAAAATTTTTGCACTTGAATTTTTAATTGCCTGCTCGGTAATCTTTTCCTCTGTGTCATAAATTAGGCAATCATTTAATTCTCCCGATTTTACCCAGGGGATAGTGCCATCATAGTAGGATGCAATACTCCTAGAAGGCGTTCCCCCGCTAGTTGTTTGGCATATTTCTTCTAATCTGACCCAGTGACAATTTTTAAATAAATCTTTATCTTCAATTTTTTTTATCATAATTCCACAAATTTGTAAATATTTGTATATTACAGACTGATTAAACCATCCGTTGCAGACCAGACGAAATGTGATCGCCTCGCGTAAAGGTCATATTTATTCCCCTTCGTCTTGCTCCAAAATTGTCTCAATATCTCGTACAGCGTGAAGAATTCGCACAATTTCAATATAGTCCTCAAACGTTAGATAAAAAATTAAATAGTTGTCAAATCCATTAACAGACCATTTCCGCAAACCTTCCAAACGGGGATTATTCACTGGATAAAGACGACCCATACCAGACATTTGAGCTAATCTAGCTAATGTCTGGCGCACTGCGTCAAAAAAACGCAATGCTGCATCCGAGTTATTTTGGGTAATGTAAGCAAAGATTCTATCTATATCCTGACTTGCTTTTGGGGTGATAAAAATCTTCTTCGTCATTCTTGCGTATCCTGAATTTGTTGCACCAATTGAGAGCGTTTTGTCTCCCACCACTCATCTGTTACTTCCCTAGATTCACCACTATCCAATCCTTCCAATAACAGCGACTCGACTCGCGCAATCTTTGCTTGTTCTTGACGAATTAAATGCAGGATATAGTCATTAACTGTCCCATAGTTTCCTTGAGCGACTTGTTGCTCAATAAAAGCCTGGATAGATTCAGGTAGCAAAATATTTATCGGTGTCATAATTCATTTACCTATTCATAGAGAAATCAGCATTAGCGGCAAAACAATAATGAATTCGATTGCATACATCACTAGGCTTTACTAATCGCCAGTTATTTTTTAATTTAGTAGCAATTTCTTTTTTATCAATTTTCCACATATTCACAAATAGAGACAGATTCGGGAATTGGAAAACCATCTTCTTGTAAACCTTCCAGATGAAATGCGATCGCCTCTTTAATTAAACCCCTGACCTCTGCCAAACTTTCAGCTACCGCTACACATCCAGGTAAATCAGGAACATAAGCGCCGTAGCTAGTTTCACCTTTTTCAATTAAAACAGCATAACGCATTACTTTTACTCCTCTGGCCTATTTTTCCTCGATAAAACTCATCAAATCCCGTACTTCCATCTCCATAATATGTTCTAACTTCAGCAACCTCTCCATTGTAACCTGTGGCGACTCATAAAACGCCTCATCCTGTTCAATCTGACGATAACGACTCGCAGAAAGGTCGTATTTATTGCTTTTCACCTGTGCCTTGGTCACCCAAAACTGACGATTTAATTGGTTAATTTCCGCCTGCAACGGTTCCATCTGTTCATGCAGTTGATTCAACAGAGTTTGATCCGTTTCCAAAGCGAAGCGACTCGATTCATCATCGGCGGGTGAAATTGCATTTTCAAACGTCAACCGATTCACCTCTTTCAACAGCTTCAACCGTTCCGCCTTCAAGGGTGCAATCTCTGCCTTTAATTCTGCCAAACGCTGCTCTTTTTTAGCCGTAACCTCCTCATCAAATCGAGTTTTCCAACAGTTCAAAATATCCGGGATATCATTTTCTGCCACAGGTTGCCGCTTATCATCCAGGGAAAACCCATCATGCTCCATATTGTAAAACCAAATCCGGTCAGTGGTTCCCCCACGAGTGAACAACAACACCGCCGTCGAAACCCCCGCATACGGTTTAAACACCCCGGAAGGCATCGACACCACCCCATCGAGGCGATTCTCTTCGATAATCTTCTTGCGAATTTCCTGGTGTTGGTTACTCGAACCAAACAGCACCCCATCCGGTACAATGACGGCACAGCGTCCCCCCATATCCAACACCCGCAAAATTAAGTGCAAAAATAGCAATTCTGTTTTCTTGCACTTAGTTGGCAAAGTGGGGTTAATATCCGACTCATCCATCTTCCCCTTAAACGGGGGATTCATCAACACTACATCTAAACTTTTCTCATCTTGAAACCCCTTAGAAAGGGTATCCTGATAGAAAAATCGCGGGTGCTTAATACCATGTAGCATCAGGTTCATGGAACCAATCCGCAACATCGTCATCCCGGCATCGTTATCGTAAGCAGTAAACGCCTCGGTTTGTAAAAATTCCCGTTCTTCATCCCTGAGTAAATCGCCAATCAACTGCGGGTTTCCCCCTTCATCGGGTTCGCTATGCTGCTGTAAAATGTACTCAAAAGCATTTACCAAAAACCCGCAAGTTCCCGCCGCTAAATCCCCAATTCTATCTTGAGGTTTGGGGTCAATCATCTGCACCATCATTTTAATAATATGGCGAGGGGTGCGAAACTGTCCGTTACGTCCAGCAGCGTTTAATTTACTCAGCAAATACTCATACAAATCTCCCTGAACATCCTGGTTTTGTTCGGAAATTTTCAGCGCATCAATCAGATTACACACTTCGATGAGCGTCCCCGCTTTGCTGATTTTAAATTCCGCATTCTGCATATATCGCTCAAAAGAACTCCCCTCAGTTCCCGCAGTTCGCAACCAAGGAAAAACTTTATCTCGAACGTGCTTAAGCGCCTGGTCTGCTTTAAAATTAATCCAATGCGACCAACGCAATTCTGAGTCAATCTGCGGGGTAAATTCTTTTTTACGCAGCTTTGCCTGTTTCTCTCGTTTATTCTCTGCATCATCCAGACGTTTGAGAAATAGGAGATAAGAGAATTGTTCAATAGAATCCATCGGGTTAGACAGTCCCGACGACCATAATCTATCCCAAATGGTATCAACTTTCGATTTCAGTTCTGGATCGGTTAGCATTTTGTTAACTGACTTGGTTTTGTTGCTGTTTCTGCTGTAAAAATTCCGCAAAGTCGCGAACTTCAGCAACTAAATCATCCGATAAATTATCTAACACGGCTGTTAAATGTTCACGAACTCCCATCGCTTCACGAGCAGGAATTGTTAAAACTAATTGATGCGGATAAACGGTTTCTACCCCGATTGTCTCCATAAATGATTCAGCTTCATCCTGAGTCGCTGAGACAAAATTACCATTCTCATCGTACTTAACCCAACCCCCAAACAATTCGACAATATACGCCTTTCCCTCTCCCAGAACTTCCACAATTGTGCCGACGGTTTCCACCTGTGCCACTCCCCCATCGTTTAATGAAATGGCTTCAGTGAGCTTAACCCCATCAAATAGCTGAAATTGAGCCATTACAATCCTCCTAATCTATCTGGTACTGCTGTGACAAACCTAGCAACATCTTCATCAAATAGCACAATCCAAATTGTTCTAATGCGTCGAGAGAGCCCAGAAACGCCTGTAACTTGGATATAAGCCCGATAAAGCTCACCCTGTTCGTTCTGACTCTGAGGTTGCAGTATCTCTAAGGATACCTCAGCTAAAATTGTCTCTCGAATTGCCTCCGGTGACTCAAACCCCATCACATCCCGCCAGAATTTCCGCTTATCTCCTCCTTGTCCTGGTTCAGTGGCGCGATTGAAGAGATATTCTGCTTTAGCGATGGGAAACTCGAAGCGCTTAGGTGAAGCCATTTTTGATATTTTGCTGTATTATCAATAATTAGTTATTAAGCTGCCAACTGCTCCGTAAACTGAATTAACTCATCTACTTGTTCCTCAGTAAACCATCTTTCTACCGCATTTTCCCCGAATCGATCTAATGGTTCCTCATACAAATCTGCTACCTCCAAACGGCTCTTTTTGATAAACACATTTTCCACCGCCCTTAAAAAGCGAATTTGATTGGCATTAAACTGACGTTGAGCAATAAACTCCTCAAAATTCCGCTTGACGATTTCCTGATAATCTGGTAATCCTTCAATCTCCAACAACTCTCTCAAAAATGCCAAGAAACTCTCAACTTTCAAATTAAACGCCTTGCGAATATTCGACTCAGATAACTGGAGATTTCTCCCTTCCAATTCTTGCCGTAAAGTCCTCTCTAACGCCACCAGTTGCAAGTCTGTCACCGCTTCCCCGTTGCGAATGGCGGCAATTGTCGGATGAGTTTCCACAATTTCCGACACCTTCCCCTCAACGCGCTGACGGTATTCCTCAATATAAACCTGTTCTCCCCCTTCTCCTAAAGTAATATACCCGCTAACGGCAATGCGATCGCGCAAATCAATCTCCACAAAGGAATTCGGACGCGATCGCCGATTCTTCATCTGACTCGCCAAATCTGCAATAATACGGTTTAACTGTTCCGGTGTCGCCGTTCTTAGCTTAGAGGACAAACACAGATCCATCGAACCTCGACGCTGGGAATCTTGATAGACAAAATCCGGTAGATAACTGACATCTTCGGCGATCGCTTCCACCGTCCCTGCTTTAACTTCACCCGTGACAACTTCCAACTTCAACCGTTCCACCTTATTCGTAAACGTCGCCGCCGCCACATCAACCCCCGCCACAAACCGGAGTAATGGCGCAACCTGAGTTCGGAGAAAATCGATTTTAACCCGAGTCAGATACCGCCAGAAGCTATCCTCCCAAGCTTGCTCAACTTGGGAATAAACCTGCTGTACGCTAAAAGCATCTAGGGGAATCTGTCCAATCTGGTGGCGCAAATCTCGAATGACCTGCTGACACTCTACCGATTCTTGATTATCCAGGTAAAACGCTAACAATTTCAAGCGGGTGTTACAAATTTTTACAGTAACGGGTAAGTTTTGGGCAACCGTTTCCTCACTGGGGTCTTTGTCAAACTCGTTTTCCCAAAAATCGATAATCAAAAACTCATTCTTATACCCATTCGGAAGACGATGAAAATACCGACAGGTTTGATGACTCCGCGTTCCCCGTCCAATCATCTGCTGCATTTTGATAATGGAATGCACGGGTTTCATAAATACCAAATTAACAATTTCTGGCACATCTATCCCCGTATCTAACAAATCCACCGAAATCGCAATCCGGGGCATTTCCTCCTTTTTAAAACGGTCAATTAAATCGTTAGTCCGTTCCATTTTGGAGGTAATTACCTGCACCATATCGGGATACTGGGGATACATTTCCTCAAACACTTCCGCCAACCGCAAGGCATGAGCTTGAGATACAGCAAATACAATCGTTTTACCCGGATACTGCCCAGATTCATCCTTGTAGCAAACCTCCATAATTTCCTCCCACTGTCGCCGCAATGTATCGCGATTGCTGACAGTCCGTTCTAATTCAGTCCCCTCGAAATCAATATCATCTGGATCTAAACCTTGCTGAATTAAAGTATTGCGTTCTTCCTCAGAAAGATTAGCACCGCGAATTCCTTCCCGTTGAAAATGGGTTTTTGCTTGATAAAGACTGTAATCAACCAGATAGCCTTCCCGAACCGCATCCCGATAGGGGTAACTAAACGTAGGAATATTATCAAAGCAGCGGAACACCTGAAAAGTATTGCGTTCAATAAAATCTGCGGGGGTGGCTGTCAATCCAATAATTCGCCCATCGAAATATTCTACGAGTTCTCCAAACTGGTTATAGATCGAGCGGTGACACTCATCAAAAATCACCAAATCAAAGAAGCCAGGAGTAAACTTTTTATGACATTTAATTAAAGTTTGTAGCGTTCCTACATACAGCCGCTTACTGTAATCAACATTGTAAGTCCGAATGCGATCGCGGGGTTCACTGGGCAAATAAACCTTAAAATTCTCGTCTAGCGCCTGCTTCACCAAAGCATCTCGATCCGCCACAAACAGCACCGTTCGCGCTTGATTTGCTTTCAAAAATAATTCTATCAACGCCATAATGGTGCGCGTTTTTCCCGTACCTGTCGCCATCACGACTAGCGCCCGTCGATGTCCATCATCAAACCGTTCACTGACTCGTTGAATCGCTTCTTGTTGATAGGTCCGGTTGGCGATCGCTAAATTAACCCTTAATTGTTGTAGGGGTATTTTGTTCTGACGGATATAGAGCAAATTTTGTAAGTCTCGCAGGGAAAAGAAACCCGCTATCTGACGCTTCTGTTCAATCCCTACATCCCAGAAGAACGTCCTATCCCCATTACTCATAAAAGCAAAGGGGCGAAAACTTTGGTGCTTCTCAATCTCCGTAACGTAATGCCTGACCTGCTGTTCTGCTACCCTGGGATCGCGGCTTTGTCGCTTCGCCTCTACAACTGCGATCGCTTCGCCGTTCGGCTGATACAGACAATAGTCCGTAACTCCGTTCCAAGGTGCTGCATCGTAACCATCCACCGGAATCTCTATCCCCACCTGGTTTGGATCTTCGAGATTCCATCCCGCTGTCTGTAGGGCTCTATCAATGAATTCTTTTCGGGTGTTCGCTTCGTTACGAGACATTACGATAATTAGTTGCTGGCCCAATTTAGAGATCCGGCGCGATCGCTCCCGTCCTCTACTTTACCCGACAACAGGTCATAAACTTCATCCAACGGATGTCCTGGGGTCACCCACACCAAAGTTGGGTCCATCTTTGAGCAATTCTCGATCGCAAGCAATCCGTACCCATTATCCCATAGCTGAGGCGATCGCTAGACCCACTGAGCATCAGGCGAATTCTTACAAAAACATATCAAACCGTCGGAATGGCCCAAATCCAGATAAAATAGGGTTACTGTACTCTGGTGCAACGCCCTAATCCATGTCTGCAATCTCAAACGCCCCCTTTTCTCCGGAAGAAATCGCTGCCGAAAGTCTGAAACCGGCAGAATATGAAGAAATCGTCAAACGGCTAGGACGCCATCCCAATAAAGCAGAATTGGGAATGTTTGGCGTAATGTGGTCCGAACACTGTTGTTATAAGAACTCCCGTCCCCTGCTGAAACAGTTTCCCACCACCGGCGATCGCATCCTAGTCGGTCCTGGAGAAAATGCTGGGGTGATAGACTGCGGAGACGGATTGCGCCTTGCCTTCAAAATCGAATCCCACAATCACCCCTCGGCGATCGAACCCTTCCAAGGTGCAGCCACCGGGGTTGGCGGCATCCTCCGAGATATCTTTACAATGGGTGCACGTCCCATCGCCCTTCTCAACTCCCTCCGCTTCGGCAATATTGAAGACTCCCGCACTCGCCGCATCTTCACCGGCGTTGTAGAAGGAATCAGTCATTATGGGAACTGCTTAATTCCCAGCGAAACCCTAATCTGGCGGGACCAAAATGGAGTTCATTTCGATACCATCGGCAACTTTGTCGAATCCCATTTACCCCCAAATCAAACCACCGCCGAACTCGATCCAACCGCTGGCATTGAAACCCTCTCTCTGGACCCGGATACCCAGCAGAGTTGCTGGCAACCCATTCGCCGCGTCTTCAAACGACGCGCCGCCACCTTAATTACCATCGGCACCGCATTGGGTCGGACCCTAACCATGACCCCGGATCATCCGATGTGCATTTTAGAAGAGGGAGTCTGGCAGACCCGCAATGCCGATAGCTTAAAGCAGGGGGATCTTCTTCCCATACTGATTAATATGCCCTCCCCACAGACAAAATCCACTGGGGAAGTTCCTGCATTGGATCTGGTGGATGCTTTAGACGATCGCTATCTCGGAAATCAAGACGTTTACGTTGATCTCCCTCCAGAGTGGCAGATTTCAACTGAAATCCGTGATGCCTTGCTTTCCATCGAACCTTCCCCCGCCAATCGGCATCGATATCTCAGCAAAGGCATATTACCCCTGCCCTATTTTCTCAAATTAGAAACCCTCCTCGACGTATCGCGCAGTAGCATCCGCCTCTATCGGCGCAGCGGCAAAGCTAACTATATGAATGCCATCATTCAGCCGGATGAAACATTCGCCCGCTTACTCGGCTACTACCTCTCGGAAGGCTGCGTTTCTGAAAATGGCAATACCTATAAAATAATTTTCACCTTTGGTCTCCATGAAAGCGAATACGTTCATGACGTCATGGATGGACTCAAAACCCTCGGACTGCGCCCCTGCGTCGAAACCCGTGAGTCTACGATCGCCGTTTATGCCACATCCTGGCTATTGGGTTATCTCTTAAAAGAAGTATGGCAATGTGGCAGTGACGCCAGTCATAAAGCCTTACCCGATTTTATCTTCCAATGGCCTCGTTCTTTACAGCGTGAAGCCCTCAAAGGTTTGTTACGCGGCGACGGTTCTTTAACCACCAAAACTCATGGCAATCATGCCAAAATTAGCTTTGCCACGACCAGCCATAAACTGTTCGAGCAAGTGACTTTGCTGATGCAGAGCTTTGGAGCTATTCCGCTAATCTATCAACAATCTGCCAAAGAAACCAGTATCCAAGGCCGCATCTATCAGCGGAAAGCCTTATGGCAAATGGAAGTTAGCAATGTCTACGGACTCACCGCATTAGCTGATGTTTTTGGAGAAGAACGCAACGCCGAATTAGCAACAGCCTTGGACCGTTATAACGGGACAAAATATTCATTCCCCCGTTATTCCATCTCCAATGAACTCGCATTTGTCAAAATTAAGAGCATTGAAACGAATGCCGTTGAAGAATGCGATGTCTACGATATTGAAGTGGACAACACTCATCTGTTTGTCACCACCTCCGGCATTGTCACCCATAACTGTGTTGGAGTCCCCACCGTAGGCGGTGAAGTGTACTTCGATCGCGCTTATACCGGCAATCCCCTCGTCAATGTCATGGCATTAGGGATTATGGAAACCCCCGAAATTGTCAAATCTGGTGCTTCCGGTGTCGGTAACCCCGTCCTCTATGTTGGTTCTACCACCGGCAGAGATGGCATGGGAGGGGCAAGTTTCGCCAGTGCAGAACTTACCGATAAATCCGCAGACGATCGCCCTGCGGTTCAAGTGGGCGACCCCTTCTTAGAAAAATCCCTAATTGAAGCCTGTTTAGAAGCCTTCAACACCGGCGCAGTGGTTGCCGCCCAGGATATGGGTGCTGCGGGAATTACCTGTTCCACCTCGGAAATGGCAGCCAAAGGCAACCTCGGCATTGAACTGGATTTAGACTTAATCCCTGTCCGAGAAACGGGCATGGTGCCCTACGAGTTCCTCCTCTCCGAATCCCAGGAACGGATGCTGTTTGTGGCACACAAGGGACGGGAACAAGAACTGATTGATATTTTCCATCGTTGGGGACTCCAGGCAGTAATTGCCGGGACGGTGATTGCTGAACCGATTGTGCGGATTCTCCATCAAGGGGGAGTTGCCGCAGAAATCCCCTGCCGCGCTTTAGCGGAAGATACCCCCATTTACGATCGCCAGTTGATGGCAGAACCCCCAGAATATGCCCAAAAAGCATGGCAATGGACTCCGGATAATCTCCCCCCTTGCACCGCTGAAGGCATCGAAATCCAAGGCAAATCCCAGAGTTGGACTGAGATTTTACTGCAACTGTTAGATACCCCCACCATTGCCTCCAAGCGATGGGTATATCGCCAATATGATCATCAGGTGCAGAATAATACCGTCTTGTTGCCTGGTGGTGGAGATGCCGCAGTCGTCCGATTACGCCCTCAAGCACCCCTCTCCTCCAGTCCCGCCACCCATCGCGGGGTTGCTGCTACGGTAGATTGCAATTCTCGGTATGTGTATCTGGACCCCTACGAAGGGGCCAAGGCAGTGGTAGCAGAAGCCGCCCGCAATTTAAGCTGTGTAGGGGCCGAACCCATTGCGGTGACGGATAATCTCAATTTCGGCAGTCCCGAAAAACCCATCGGCTATTGGCAGTTAGCATCGGCTTGTCAAGGCATTTCTGAGGCTTGTAGCGAGTTTGCGACTCCGGTTACCGGGGGGAATGTCTCTCTGTACAATGAAACCCTCGATGCCAAGGGGGAACCGACACCAATTTATCCCACCCCAGTGATTGGCATGGTGGGGTTGATTCCCGATATTACCCAAGTGTGTGGACAAGGGTGGCGCAATCCTGGGGATGTGATTTATCTGTTGGGATTGCCAATTACTGCAAGAACCCCCAATGTTTCTTTAGGCGGTTCGGAATATTTAGCCGCCATTCACGAAACTGTTGCCGGAAAACCGCCAGTAGTGGATTATCAGTTGGAACGACAAGTCCAAGCCGCCTGTCGGAAAGGGATTCGCCAAGGGTGGATACAATCGGCCCACGATTCGGCAGAGGGCGGCTTAATGGTGGCTTTGGCTGAATCTTGTATTGGTGGCAATTTAGGGACGAAAATTACCTTAAATGCTGATGCAGCAGCCGTCTCGCGCTGGGATGAAATCCTATTTGCCGAAGGGGGTGCGCGGATTGTAGTCTCGGTATCTCCAGAACAGGTGGAAAACTGGGAATCTTATTTACAACAGGACTTGGAAGGAAGTTGGCAGAAAATTGGGGAAGTATCGGAAATCCAGACGGGTTTAATCGTTAATTCCGATGTTAACCTTCCCTTAATTGACGTTAGTATGGCAGATATGCGCGATCGCTGGTCGAATGCCATCGAACGTCGCCTATCTGCATCCCCAAACCTTCCCGGTTGATCTACTACCCCAAACAGGAGCGAAGCCGTAAGCATGATCCCCCATCATTCCTTGTCCTCTGACGAGCATTATCCTGCATCCGCAGGGTCTTTCAGTGAACCGACTGAGGTTAACCCTGCTATGTCCAACCGCCCGGATAAGCCCGAAGAAGCCTGTGGCGTGTTTGGCGTTTATGCCCCCGGTGAAGATGTGGCGAAAATGACCTATTTTGGTCTCTATGCCCTTCAGCATCGGGGTCAAGAATCCGCTGGAATTGCGACATTTGACAGTAACGCCCAAGTCCATTTGCATAAAGGAATGGGGCTAGTGTCCCAAGTCTTTAATGAGACGATTCTGGACGAATTACCCGGACATTTGGCGGTGGGACATACCCGGTATTCGACGACGGGAACCAGTCGGGTGGTGAATGCTCAACCGGCGATCGTTCCGACTCGGTTAGGTCCGTTGGCTCTTGCACACAATGGTAATCTTGTCAATACTGCTGCGCTGGGTCAAGAGTTGATTGAACAAGAGTGCAACCTGATCACGACAACGGATTCAGAAATGATTGCCTGGGCGATCGGGTTGGAAGTGGATAAGGGCAAAGATTGGTTAGATGCTGCTATCAGTGCCTTTCATCGCTGTAAGGGAGCCTATAGCTTGGCGATCGCCACCCCCAAAGGCATCATGGGAGCCCGGGACCCCAACGGCATTCGTCCCCTGGTAATTGGCACCTTAGAAGGCAACCCCACCCGCTATGTTCTGGCGTCCGAAACCTGTGGGTTAGACATCATTGGTGCAGAATACCTGCGCGATGTGGAACCGGGAGAGTTAGTCTGGATTGGGGAAGAAGGATTAGCCTCCTTCCATTGGAGTCAAGCCTCCGATCGCAAACTTTGTATATTTGAAATGATATACTTTGCGCGACCGGATAGCATCATGTGCAATGAGTCATTGTATAGCTATCGCCTGCAACTGGGACGACAACTGGCGAAAGAATCTCCGGCTGATGTGGATATCGTCATTGGCGTTCCCGACTCCGGCATTCCTGCGGCGATCGGCTTTTCCCAGACATCGGGCATCCCCTACGCAGAGGGACTGATTAAAAACCGTTATGTTGGGCGCACCTTCATCCAACCCACTCAGCACATGAGGGAGTCCGGAATTAAAATGAAGCTCAATCCCCTCAAAGATGTCCTCGTCGGCAAAAAAGTCTTAATGGTGGATGATTCCATCGTGCGCGGCACCACCAGCCGCAAAATCGTCAAAGCCTTGCGGGATGCCGGTGCAACGGAAGTACACATGAGGATTTCATCCCCACCTGTGACTCATCCCTGTTTCTATGGCATCGATACCGACAGTCAGGATCAACTGATTGCGGCGACTAAATCCGTAGCGGAGATAGAAGCGCAAATCGAAGTAGATTCCCTTGCTTATCTGAGTTGGGAAGGAATGCTAATTGCGACAGGAGAAGACCCCAGTCGCTTCTGTTCTGCCTGTTTCACCGGAGATTATCCGATTCAAATCCCCGACCCTGTGAAACGGTCTAAGTTGATTATGGAGAAGGCCCTTTCCCCTACCCCCGCAGGTTAAAGCCCGGAGGCTACACGAACAAAGCCCGCCTGCGCGGGCTAAGAATCGTTGTTTTGTTCCCCCGTTTGTAGTAACGACTTCAGTCGTTATCCCTTCCCCCGTTTGTAGTAACGACTTCAGTCGTTTCCGGCGTGACTTGGCTGGGGCCAAGTCACGCCCTGTTGCAAATAGACTTAAGCAACATCAGGCCGCCAATCGTTTAAACGTTGGGGGCCTGTAGTGGCGCTTCGCGACGCGCCACTACGGCGGGGGATAAATCCCCCGCCTAATAGCTAAAGTCGGTTGAAACCGACTAGAAGTCTTATCCGGTGATTTTTTTAGCTGTCTTTAGACAAATGCCAGCTATTATCAGGGGGTTCTAACCCCTATAGGTGTTGCAGCGGGTGCAAGATGTCGGTTGAACCCGACTGAAAGTCTTATGGAATGGTGGGTGTTTTTAGTCGGTTTTAACCGACTTTAGCTATTAGGCGGGGGATTTATCCCCCGCCGGTTGTTGCTTTGCCCGCCGGTTGTTGCTTTACTCCTTTTCTCAGGCAGTCATTTACAATCGGACCGACTGTAAATGACTGCGGGGGTTGTAGTGACGGGCGTTGCGAATTTTTTCGTAGAGGTCCTTTTCTGTAGGATTGAGGTCCTTGGGGGCGGCGATCGCAATTCTGACCAACTGATCCGTGCGATCGCCCTTCGCCGTCTTCCATCCTTTCCCTCGCAGTCGCAGAGTTTGTCCGGACCGAATTCCTGCCGGAACATTCATTTTCACCGTCCCATCGGGAGTCGGGATCTCAATAGTTGCCCCCAACACTGCCTCATCCGGGGCCACAGGGACCTCGCAGACCAGATTATCTCCCTCGAACTGGAAAAACGAGTGGGGTTGGATTTCCACCTTCAGATACAAATCCCCCCGTTGTTGGTTGTAGGAATTCACCAAACCCTTGCCGCGAACTCGAATCCGGGTCCCCGGTTTGGCCCCTGCGGGAATCCGGACCTCGATCGCCTCCGTCCCCAAATTTAAGCGCTTTTGGGTCCCTTGAAACGCCTCAGAAAGCGTCAGAGTAATACTACTTTCCCGGTCCGCAGAAGTCCCACCAGCAGGGGTGCGATCGCCTCCAAACCCCGAAGCAAAATCCTCAAACCCGCCAAACCCACTGGTCGAAGTTGAACGCGCATTACGATAATTGTAATTGGCCCCTCCCGGACGAGCCCGACCCGCCCCAGGGCCCCCGGCGCGACCGAGTAATGCATTGATAAAATCATCAAAACTGGAGAATTGGCTAAAATCGAACCCGCCAAAATCCACATTCCCACCACCGGGGGGCCATCCCGCGCCTGGGGCACCATCCGCTTGCCGCCAATATTGTCCGAACTGGTCGTATTTTTTGCGCTTGTCTGTGTCACCAAGCACTTCATACGCTTCCGAAACTTCCTTAAACTTAGCCTCAGCCTGAGCATTTCCCGGATTCATATCCGGATGATATTTGCGAGCAAGTTTACGAAAAGCCTTCTTAATTTCATCAACACTTGCGGTTTTACTGACTCCTAGAATTGCATAGTAGTCCTTGAAGTCGGTCGCAGCCATTAAAATTCCTCCTATACCGATTAATGATTTAGTCTATAGTTTTTTTTCTGGAAACAGCCGAGGCGATCGGTGCTCCTAGTCTAGGGTATCTAAATTTAACCCCTGCTTCAGTTCGGTTCTTACTCTGGGGTCCTAACGCAATTTCCGTACTGTCTGCAATATCAAGACTGGAGTCGTTATCCCTCTTAGTTCGTAGTAACGACTTCAGTCGTTATCTTATCTTTGTTTGTAGTAACGACTTCAGTCGTTCTTAATAGACCTCTTGCCAAATTCTTTAAAGCCCCCCTTTTTAAGGGTAGGGCTGTTTCATTCTCAAGGCCAAATTACTTTTTTGCTTGTTCGTAAGCTTTAGCTGGCGGGGGATCCAGAGGTTATTTCCTAATTTTTAACCTAAAAGTAGGAAATAAGGCTCCAACCCCTTTGGCTGTAACGCTTACGGTTCAAGGAAAATTTTAGAATGAAACAGCCCTACCTTTTTAAGGGGGGTTGGGGGGATCAATCCTTTTTTTGCAAGAGGTCTAATGTTTAATATCCTAACTTGGATCCTTTCTTCCCCAGACACCGGATTAGATTTAAACCCCTAGCGGATCGGTACTGTACCGGAGTCCTAGCGGTGTCGGGTGTTGTTATGATTAGCCCGGAAACGACTGAAGTCGTTACTACGAACGAAGATAAGAGAACGACTGAAGTCGTTACTACGAACATAGATAAGATAACGACTGAAGTCGTTACTACGAACTTAAGGAAGATAACGCCTGAAGGCGGGACGTTGAACGGGGGAGGGAGAATAGTTTTATTTGAGCAGGAATGGTGGGTTGTTAGGCCATTCCTGCTCAAATAAAATAGGGAGAATTTAACCCTTTTAAATCACCGTTCCATCAGTAATGGTCGCATTTTTCAGCACGACCACAATTCCATTACGGATATAGAACCCATCACTTTCGCGATTGGCCTCTTCCACATGGTCTTTATTGATAATTTGTACCTTGCGACCGATGCGAGCATTTTTATCAATGATCGCCCGACGAATTGTCGTATCCGAGCCAATTCCCAAGGGAACCCCACCTTTTTGTAAACCGGATTGGCGTTCCGCAAAGGGTTCGTAGAAGTCCGAACCCATAATCAGGCTATCTTGAATTAAACAGCCCGCTTCAATGCGCGATCGCACCCCTAAAACCGAATGTTCAATCCGACATTCCTTGAGAATACAGCCTTCCCCAATAATCGACTCGGTGACATGAGAATCTAACAACTTCGTCGGCGGTAAATACCGGGGACGAGTGTAAATTGGCGCTTTTTCATCATAGAAGCTAAACGGTGGGTGCGGTTGCTTCGTTAAGGCCAAATTAGCATCGTAGAACGATTCCATCGTTCCAATATCTTCCCAGTATCCTTTAAACAAATAGGCCTGAACGTTATACTCGCTTGCGGAAGCGGGAATAATTTCCTTCCCAAAATCCGTGCGATCGGTAGATTCTCGGAGCAGCTTCGCCATGACATCTTTATTAAAGACATAAATCCCCATTGAGGCAATGTAAGGCGTTTTTTGGGCTTCTTCTGGGGTTAAGCCTAAAGCAGTCGTATCGACCGCCATTTGGCGCAAAGCATCTCCTTTTGGCTTTTCGCTAAAGGAAACCACTCGGCCATTGTCGTCTATTTTCATCAGACCAAAATCTGAAGCCCGTTTCTCATCAATGGGTAACACCGAGAGGGTAATATCCGCATTGGTTTCGCGATGGCGTTGCAAAAACTCGCGATAGTCCATCCGATAAAGATGGTCCCCGGACAAAATCAAATATTCATCAATATCCCATTCTTCAAACAGCCACAGATATTTGCGAACTGCATCGGCAGTTCCCTGGAACCAACTGGTCGGATTTTCCGCCGTTTGCTGGGCCGCGAGGACCTCTACAAATCCCTCGCTAAAGCCAGAGAAATTGTAGGCACGAGCGAGGTGGCGGTTTAAAGACGCCGAGTTGAATTGAGTTAGAACGTAGATTTTGAGAATGTCAGAGTTAATACAATTACTCACGGGAATATCGATCAGGCGATATTTCCCGGCCAGTGGCACGGCTGGTTTGGCCCGCATCTTGGTTAATGGGTAGAGACGGGTGCCAGCGCCTCCTCCAAGAATAATGGCTAAGACTTTTTTCACGAAAAACCTCTCAACAGCGTCACGCGGTCAGCCGTGAGCACTCAGCCGGTCGCCTCCGAGTCGTTTGCCTTGAATAGCTCGGCCAGTCTTAACAGAAAGCGGAGCGGTCAAAAGCAAAACCCGGGGACTCGGTACTTGCACCCAGGTGCAAGCATAGCCGATCGCTGATGGCTGACGGCTGCTCTTTTACAAGTTAAGTGTCTGATTGTGTGGAACCATTGACAAGGGGGGGAGGGGGTGAGTTTGCCAGGAAATCCCGAGTGCCACGGCAAAACCAGAGAGGGCAATCCGTCTCCAAACCCTTGCCGACGCTGGTTTTAACCTTCGAGAATCGGGCTTTGCCTCGGTGAAAAACCGTCTGGGAGAGAAAACATCAGCCGATGGAGAGATTTGCAATCCACCTTCAAGCCATCATAAGTACAAATCAGGCACAGGGATGGGAGCATGGAAATTTGGGTCAAACAGAACCCCCCTCCCCTGACCTAAACCGGAGTCGGTATGGGATTAAAAAGGGGATAACCCTTAACGGGCAAATTTTTCAGGTTTCGGAGTGTAAGAACTCTCCCCCACAGACCGGAAAGGGACCAAAGATAGCTTCTTCGGTCCCCTTTCCCGCACCTGTTCTCTCATAATGGAAGAAAGGGCAGCTCAATTCAGAATCCCTCTCCCATGATGAGAGGGATTCTGAATGAGGATTACACCCTTCTCTAGTCACCCCATTTCACGCATAACTATTGAGCGGAGGACAAATCATGCTGCTATCAAAAGGCTTTGAGGTGGAAATTTATACCGGCACGCCCCAGGGAGATATTGTCGGACTCTCGGATAAAATTGTGGAGGCTCTCCCGCGCTTTATGCGGGAGCCCGATAACCGAAATGTGGAATATACGACTCCGCCTCTGTTTCGGTATGAGCAGTTGTTATGTGAACTGGTGCGCCCTCGGCGGGTCCTGCGGGAGTATCTCCAGACGGTGGGGAATTACACGTTAATTCCCGGTAGTAGCCTCTCTTTGGGTAGGACCGACCAGTTTTATCGTTCTGACCCTCATAACCCCTATCACGGCTTTATTGAGAACACTTATGGCACGAAAGTGGTAACGGCGAGTGTTCACATTAATGTGGGAATCGACAATCCGGATTTGCTGATGCGCGCTTGTCGGTTGATTCACTTGGAGGCCCCGTTGTATTTGGCTTTGAGTGCGGCCTCGCCGTTCCTGGATGGGGAAGTGACGGGGTATCACTCCACGCGCTGGCATCTGTTCCCGCAAGTCCCAGCAACGGCCCCGTTGTTTGAAAATCATGCTCATTTTATCCGGTGGACGGAGCAACAGTTAGAGACGGGGGTGTTTCAAAATGTCCGGCATTTCTGGAGTTCGGTCCGTCCCAATGGCGATCGCCGTCCTTACACTCTCAATCGCCTGGAATTGCGAATCTGTGAATTAGTCTCTGACCCGATCGCCTTACTTGCCATTTCTGCGTTCCTAGAGGCCCGTCTGTGGCAGTTGATTGAAAATCCCCACCTAGACCCCCTAGAACTGAGCTTGTTACCGGCACAAACTCGCGCTGATGACCTGATTGCCCTCACCGATGCCAACGAGTCTGCGGTGGCTCACCGCAGTTTAGATGCCCAATTGCGCCACTGGCAAGATGGGAGACCGATTTTGGCCCGAGATTGGATTGAGGAACTCTATGAAGAAGTCTTGCCGACGGCGAAGAGACATGGATTTAGCTGTTTTCTCTCTCCCCTGAAAAAAATTCTGCGCTTCGGGAATGAAGCGCAACGGTGGTTAAAGTCGGTGGACCAGGGGCTGGACCCTCGCCAAGTGATTCAAGGGGCGATCGCCTCGATGAGCGACCAAGAGGCGGAATTGGAAGATAAAATCTGTCAGCCTTGGGTTGCCTGATTCACTCCCCGGGGTCAATCAGAATATCTAATCAATGGGGTTCAAGGTCGGATGATTAAAAATTTCTATCATTGAACCCGGTTTCTGGTTAAATAAGAGCCGGATAGCCTCGGATCGGGAACCCCGATCGCGTTGGATACCGAGTTGGATAGAGAAACGGTACGCGCTCCATGCCTCAAGTTGTCTTAGTTCATCCCCAAATTCCTCCCAATACGGGCAATATTGCCCGCACCTGTGCGGCGACGGGGACGCCGCTGCATTTAGTCGGTCCCTTGGGGTTTGAGACGAGCGATCGCTATCTCAAACGGGCGGGACTGGATTATTGGCCCTATGTCGATGTTCACTTTCATGAGGATTTAGCGGCGTTTCGGGCGTTTCACCGCCAGGGTGGAGGTCGTCAACTGGGGTTTAGCGCCCGAGGGGCGGATAATTACATTGAGTTTGAGTTTCAACCCAATGACTGGTTATTGTTTGGGTCAGAAACTACGGGGTTATCCCCAGAACTCCTGGAAGAGTGCGATCGCACCCTTTATATTCCCATGACTCATCCCAAGGTCCGCAGTCTGAATCTGTCCGTCAGTGCCGCATTAGGGCTATTTGAAGCGCTGCGCCAATTGGGTCAACTCCACTAACAAAAGACTGACTCGACGAGGACTGCGATCGAGTATTCACTCGAACAAAGGGACAAGACACCGGGTTTCATCCCCTGGATTTGCTGCTAATGGTGACAAAATTTCTCCAGGAACCCGGTTTGTCTCCCTAGTCTAGTACCTCCCGACTGATTTTCTGTTGGAGAAGGACTGAAGAAACCGCAAGGGAAACGGGGGAGAATGTCTGATCCCATCCGGGATTTAATTTCCGCAAAACATAAGAAATTCATATCGAACTCTCCACCGGGCGATCGCCTTGCCTCCATAGAATTTCATCATTCAATTTGAGGGGGTAATTCCCTCCAAACCCTTGGCAGGTGGGCTTATATCGCCAAATTCTTGGCCAGACCGAGGGGGCAGGGGGGAGAGAATTAAGACCGGGATCATTTCAGGGATACGGTTGTGTTTTAGAGTTAAATCTGCTTAAAGTCTCATCTGAAGGATTGAGGGAAAACACCTCAAATCCAAACTTGGTACATCTACTTAAATTGGGAGTGGGGTCAATTCCAGTCTGGGTCAAGTTCTGTTAAATCAGGAAACAACCCGGACGGTGGCAAGAGTTACGGTATCTGTAAAGCGACCCGAGAGCGAGTTTTTCTCCTGATCCCCGGTTAGAATTAAGGGGCCTAAAAGGGCGCTAAACGGAGCTACAGGGTCATTCAACCAGATTCGTAGCGATTGAAACAGGGATTGCCGTCTGAATGCCTTATAATCACCAAACAGCAGCTTATTTCTGAAGCAGGGGGCTTGTCACCTCCCATTCAGGGCAGAACGGAACGCGAAAGCGAAGAAGTGAATTTAGCCTGAAAGAAGCGCTGGATAAAGGAATATAAATTGCCCGTTAACATTTTGTGAACACTACCAACTTGTCGAAAACAGAAAATCAGGGTAATCTTGCCTAAGTAACATTCTGTTGTCAGTGACTTCGGTCTCTGCTGTGATGTGATCTACATCATAGACTGGTGGTAAATTCATTGACTCAAAAGACAGTTAAGCACTGGTCGTTAGGAGGTCGTTTTTTTGAAACGAGCATTTCCGCAGAAGGTAAAACCTGTTCCATCCTGTGCCGCCGATACCAATCGGACGGTGGGAGAGATTAGACAGGTACTCGCTGGCCCCCGTAAGGTTCGCACCTCGGCAGCCATGATTGGACTTGCAATTTCGATGGGGGCGTCTAGCATATTGCTGCCTCAACAAGGCGAAGGTGCTGGAGCATCAGAGCCACCGATCGCAGCAGATACAACTGCGACGGATCCCGGTTCTTGGTCCACACTGGAGGCAGAAACAGCCTCCTCTGAGGAGGCAGGAACCCAGATAGCAGAACAAACCCTAGAGGACTCTGCTGTAGAACCCCAAGTTCAGGAAGAAGCAACTCCCTGGACCCTCACTGAACAGGGTCCGGTACCCTCACAGGTCGCCAATCGAGGCGATCGCGGCGAAGCCGAAGGAACCGGGGAAGTCAACTCAACCCTTCCATACCCACAGGAATTGGCTCGCGAAGGGAACCCTGCTGGCGCAAGTTTTAGCTGGCAAATAGCAGACGAAATCCAGTCTGAGTCCGGGGTTTCCCTGGAAGAAGGGCTTCAGTCCGGTGAAAACGGTCTGTATCCAAGTCAGGCGGAGTTGTGGGGTGAGGAGTCGGTCAATTCAGTTGTTGAATCATCCTTGGGAATGTCTCAGGAGTCCGACGGCCCCGGGCCGGAAATGGCTCCTTCTGGATTAGTTCCCCAGGTCGAAGGTCAAGAGTCCACGGAAGGGACCGTTGTTGACTCC
The DNA here is from genome assembly GCA_025370845.1 of Laspinema palackyanum D2a. GTDB lineage: Bacteria > Cyanobacteriota > Cyanobacteriia > Cyanobacteriales > Laspinemataceae > Laspinema. Next base: position 120,682 of record JAMXFF010000010.1, read on the forward strand.
CTCTCCTTAGAGGATAGAGCAAACGAACCCTTACTCGGGGACATAAGGCCCGAGGGGGAAGCTAGACCGTCCGAGGTCAAATCCGAACGAACTTCCCCCGGTTGGCAATCCTATTTGGAAGAAAATGCCACCGGGAACGCCTGGGAAAATTCCCAACCGGCTACAACGGAAGTGAATTCCGGTGAAACGTCTGGATTGGTCCCCTTAGTGACCCCCGAATTGGAGAACTCTGAGGAATCAGTACAGCCTGAGTTATCCAGCCTCCAGGAAGCCGAGAAGGACGATCGCACCGCGTTAGACCTGGCTGAACCGGATATGAATGGGGCGATCGCGATTCCTGCGGTAGAAAGTGCCACGGCATCGCGCATCTACCAAGTCAGTTTCGGAGATACCCTGGATGCGATCGCCCTGAGCAATGGCGTCTCGGCAGAAAAAATCGTTGAAGCTAATAACCTCAACGATCCAGACTTACTCGAAGTCAATCAGACGATTAAAATTCCGTTGAGTCCAACGGAACCGGGACTTAACCCCATCGCGGGGGACCTTAATTCCCTCACCCGCGCTCAAGCAAGGGGTCTGTCTGCATCAGAAAAAAGTGATGTCGTTGCTTTACCTAAACCAATCACAACGGACACCACCTTTTCACTGGCTGCCCCAACTAAACCATCAGAAGCGATCGCCTCGATTCCGGAAACCGCCGTTTCAGTGATTGCTCGATCGCCAGAAAGCTCATCAGACTCGATGACTCGCGATCGCTCAGTCAGCGAAGAGATGCTCGCGGGGACCACAACCCCAGCCCTAGTTGCTCAAGCGGCTCCCTCCGTGGAAACCGAAGCCGATGAAAGTGACCATATTGATGGGTTAAGGGCTGACATTCTCAAACTGCGGCAAAAGTATCGGGAACAAGAAGCCCTCGGTCAACACTCCCAAATTGAGGCAGTAGAGACCACTTCTCAACCGGAAAACGAGACTTCTATCGCCGAAAACTCTTTGAGAGTCCAACCGCAACTTTCCGCTCAAGCGGATGACAGCAGCGCGTTCTCTGAGTCCCTACAGGCTCATGCGATCGAACCCGAGCTGCTCGAAAACCGTTACGTCGATAGTTTACGAGTTGAAATCGAAAAACTTCGCGAAAAATACAAAACTGAAAACCTCAGTTTAGAAGCGACAGGGGAATCCGTCCCAGCGACCCTCCCCAATACCCAGGTCGTTCGGACCACTTCTACTGCCCCTTCTGGGCCATCAGAACGGATCAATCCCCAGTTCAACCCCCAGCCGAACGAAACCTTAGAAAACGCCCCCAGAGCACAGGAAACCCAAAGAGAACAGATCCTGGCCGTAGCGCCGGTGGGATCTGAAACATACGCACCCCTGATGCAGCCTGCTGTGGGACAGATAGTCTCTCCAGAGTTACCCCCGTTAAAAACTCCGGATACCTACCTACCCGACAGTCCGCCTACCTTTAATGGCTATATTTGGCCTGCTCATGGCGTGTTCACTTCTGGTTATGGCTGGCGCTGGGGTCGGATGCACCGAGGTATCGATATCGCCGGACCCACCGGCACCCCGATTTATGCCGCCGCCACTGGTGTAGTTATCACTGCGGGGTGGAACTCCGGTGGTTATGGAAATCTGGTTGAGATCGAGCATCCTGATGGCAGTGTTACCCTCTACGCCCACAATCACCGGATTATGGTGCAAGAAGGACAGCAAGTCGAACAAGGTCAACAAGTTGCTGAAATGGGAAGCACCGGCTTCAGCACTGGACCCCACCTGCACTTTGAAATCCATACCGCTGGACAAGGTGCGGTCAATCCAATGGCACTGCTGCCACCGGAATAAATCACCAATTTATTCTTCTCGGGGGGTGTTCGGAATCAGATCCGACTTCCCCCTCTTGATTTAGCCCGTATGATTGCGGGCTTTTTTATTGGGGGAGATGGGGGAGATGGGGAGGATGGGGGAGATGGGGAGGATGTTCGTAGTAACGACTTTAGTCGTTGCTCTCGTGTTATGGCTAATGCCATAACACGAGCAATTTCAGCGTCTACCGCCTTGCCTGCTTGGAAACTAGGAGACAGAGCCTGACATTGGGGCCTTACGAAAGCGATCGCTTTCGTAACGCGGAAACGACTGAAGTCGTTACTACGAACTAAGAAAGATAACGACTGAAGTCGTTACTACGAACATCTCCCCCATCTTCCCCATCCTCCCCATCTCCCCCATCTTCCCCATCTTCACCCCTCCTTACCCGATCGCCGAAGCGCTTGCCGAAATCCCAACACGATTAAAATATTCGAGAGGGTCAAAAATACCTCCGCCCCTCCATGTAACAAATCCACATTGGCTAAGGACTGGTGATAGACTTTGAGGGCGTAAATCCCCACGGGAATGGTTACCGCAACAAAGACTAAAGTGCCGTAAAACCCAATCAATGCTAACCGGGGCATTTTTCCCGAACGAGTCATAAACCATAAAAATCCCAGATAGGGAAATAGGGAAACCGCAAACAAAGTATCTTTAGAAATCATCGGTTTATCTTAAAAAGTTGTTGATTTTATCTACAAAATTCCCGGGAGTGATAACGGATTCGCCCGCGTTAATTCTGCTATTTTTGAGGACCGATCGCCTGTTCCTGACTCTCCTCTATTACCGTAGAATCCTGAGATTTGTCCTGAAGTTTTGCCGATCGCCAAATCCACCAACCAGCTAGACAGAGGGTGCAGTTTCCCACTACCGTCATTGTCGCTTGTAGGGTTACCAACCAGTCTAAGGAGGTGGGATTATCAAAATAGTGCCAGGTACAAGCACACATCGCCCCCACCAATGCCGGAAGCATGGCAAAGGATAATCCTCGCCAATAGCGATCGCCCGTGAATTCGCCATAGCGCCAAATCAGCCAAATGGCGGCGATCCACTCAATGACGCTGGAAACGTGAATCATCCAGGTGGGAATAGAGAGGGCGTGCATGAATTTAATCAATAAAAAATAGACAACACAATAGGCATTAGCCCTTGTTGTGTTTTATTTTAACCCGATTGGGCAGGACTCCAACCTCTTGACAAGGGTGATGGGTTAATCCTGTTATTGAGGTAAGCGCAGAAAATTTAATCCATTGCTGAGTTTGACAGGAGGAAGATTGTGGGGCCAATTCGGGCAGTCTGTTGTGGATATTATGGAAAAGGGAATGCCGGGGATGAGGCTCTGTTAGCCTCGTTATTGCAGATGCTGCCGGAAGGGGTTACCCCTGTTGTGCTCTCGGGTAATCCCCCCCAGACTCGCGATCGCTACCAAGTCTCTGCCTACAATCGGATGTCTGCATTTTCCGTCTGGCAAGTGCTGCGGCAGTCTGATGTGTTTATTTGGGGGGGAGGCAGCTTGATCCAAGATGTTACCAGCGCCGTTAGCCCCTTATATTATGCTGGGTTGATGGGATTGGCGCAGGGACTGGGATTGAAAACGATCGCCTGGGGACAAGGGGTCGGTCCTTTACAACGCCCCTTCACCCGCCAGATTGCGAAACAGACTTTTTCTCGATGCACTCGGGTGAGTGTGCGCGATCGCGGTTCTGCTGCTTTACTCGCCCAATGGCAGATTCCCTTTACAATGGCACCGGATCCGGTTTGGGCGTTAGAAGGGAAACCTGTTCCCGGATTGTGGGATTTACCCGCCCCTCGGGTTGCGGTAAACTTGCGATCGCATCCCCTGTTAACTCCCGCCCGATTAGACACCCTCACCCGTGCCTTAATTTCCTTTCAAAAAGCCACCAATACCTGTCTGTTATTGGTCCCCTTTCAAGCCTCTCAAGATTTGGCGATCGCTCAATCCATTCAAGCTCAACTTCCCGGTCCTAATCATCTATTGATGTTAGAAGACCCCCGGGAACTGAAAGGACTTTTTCGCGGGGTTGAAATGACCATCGGAATGCGATTACATAGTTTAATTATGGCGGCGGCGGAAGGATGTCGCTGTTTTGCCCTTAGTTATGATCCGAAAGTGACTCAACTCATGGCGGAGTTAGAACTCCCCGGTTGGGAATTAGCTGATATCCCCGAAGACCCCAATATTATTAGTAAACTTTGGATAGAACACTATGCCAATGGTGAACCACTTTCTGATATCTCCATTCAAGCTATTGTTGATCGCGCCTTGATTCATGAAGAACTCTTGCATACTTTCTTTGCCAATTTTTTCAGCAGCCCATAAGGGATTTATGTTGGATAAAATACCCACAACAAAAACCGGCTTTCTAGCATTAGGGGATTGCAAAATATAAATGATTCAAACGTTTGTAGTAACCCCTTCAGGGGTGACTTTAAAGATGACGGGAGTGAAGGAGTCACTACTAACATTTTGGAAAAGATGACTCAGTAACGGAGTCACTACGAACATTTTGGAGGTTTTATTTTTTGGAGTTCCCTTAATTTATGGCAGATTACTCCAGATTTTTTGCAGAAACCCGGTTTTTAAGCCCAACCTACCCGGTCCTGAAAAGATTGTGCCTCTTGGCAAACTGAGGCAAAATGCGATAAAATTATACTTCCCCTTACCTACTTTTCTAGGAGGTCTTTAGATTGGTTCGAGTACGAGTCCGACAGCACGTTAATCCCCTCAGTTATGCCTATCAAACCCCGATTGTACCCCCAACGTGGTCACAAATTTATACCAATCCCGCCCAACCTTTGCATTTAGATATTGGCTGTGCTTGGGGGCGTTTTTTATTACAAATGGCGGGGAGAGAACCGGATTGGAATTTTCTGGGAGTCGAAATCCGCGAGCCTTTAGTAGAAACGGCACTGGCGGAACGGGATGAACAGCAATTAACCAATTTACACTTTATTTTTTGTAATATCAATCATGCCTTTGCGCCCTTGATTGAGAGCTTACCGCCGGGGATTTTGCACCGGGTTTCGATTCAATTCCCTGACCCTTGGTTTAAAAAACGCCATCAAAAACGGCGAGTGGTTCAACCGGAATTAGTGGAAAATGTGGTCAAGTATCTTGTCCCGGGAGGGATGGTTTTTCTGCAATCGGATGTTCATGAGGTGGCGGTAGAAATGCGCGATCGCTTTGCAGAACATCCGGGCTTTGAACGGCAAGGGGAAGCGGAATGGTTGCCGGAAAATCCGCTGCCAGTAGCAACAGAACGAGAACAATCCACCCTAGATAAAAATGAGCCGGTTTACCGGGTTGTCTTTCTTAAAAAAGGGGAAATTCCTGGATAAAAATGGGGAAAGTATGGGGAGTTGCAGTATCGGATGGGGCGGTCCTTTACACTGGAGGCTGATTTTCTTTTTTTGAAGGAGACTAAAGAAGATGAATCCAGACGATCGCCCCAATGCGATTCCCCCTAACCCAAATCAGAATTTCCAACTGGCGATTGCCCGATTTTTCAAATTTCGGGAAAATCACACGAACTTTCGCACGGAAATCATTGCTGGAGTGACTACGTTTATGACGATGGCTTATATCTTAGCCGTGAATCCAGCAATTTTATCCAATGCGATATTTTTAGAACGTTCCGGGGATTTATTTGGGGAGTTAGTCATTGCCACGGCACTCTCGTCAGCGATCGCCACGTTAGTGATGGCAGTAACATCTAACTATCCCTTTGCCCTTGCGCCTGGGATGGGATTAAATGCCTTTTTTGCCTTTTCTGTTGTCATTGGTTTAGGCATTGAGTGGCGGGTTGCCCTATCTGCCATTTTTATTGAAGGGATTTTGTTTATTCTTCTCACCCTTTCCAAGGTGCGAAACCAAATTATTCAAGCGATTCCAGAATGCCTGAAACACGCAACGGCTGCTGGGATTGGCTTCTTTTTAGCTTATGTTGCCCTGTCTGGCGATCCGGCAACGGGAGGGGCGGGAATTATTGTGGCGAACCCGGTGACGATTACAGGATTGGGTAATTTGCGGGAACCGGCAACGTTAGTGGCGATCGCCGGAATTGTGATTACCAGTGCAGCAGTGGCGCGTCGCATCACCGGGGCGCTGTTGTGGGGGATTCTGGCAACTGCCATCCTAGGCTGGATTTTGGGCGTTGCACCGCCTCCCCAGGGAATTGCGGCATTTCCTGCGTTTCCCGCACATTTGTTCGGACAGGCGATCGCCGGTTTGGCAGGGATTAGGGCAAGCAATCTCTGGGATTTGATTGCGGTTACGTTTGTTTTTTTGTTTGTGGATTTGTTTGATACCATTGGTACTTTAGCGGGGGTGGGTATCCAGGCAGGATACATTCGGGAAAATGGAGAACTACCTCGGGCGACGGAAGCATTGATGGCAGATGCGATCGGCACCACGGCAGGGGCGATTCTGGGAACTTCTACGGTGACAACCTATATAGAGTCGGCGGCAGGAGTGGCAGAAGGGGGTCGCACCGGGTTTACCGGGGTGACTACGGCGCTGTTATTTTTGTTATCTATCTTTTTTATTCCCTTGTTCCAATCTGTCCCGGGGTTTGCTACGGCACCGGCTTTAGTAATTGTCGGGGTGTTGATGGCGGGAAATGTGAGGCGAATTCGCTGGGATGACCCCGCAGAGTCGATTCCTTCTTTTTTAACGATTTTGGTGATGCCGTTGAGCTTTTCAATTGCCGAAGGGTTAGCGGTGGGGGCGATCGCTTATCCATTAATCAAGTCGTTTCAAGGCAAAACCCGAGAAACCACTCTCACCCAATGGATTTTAGCCGCTATTTTTGTCTTGCGGTTTGTTTACATGGCAGTGACTCCTTCTCTGTAAAAATGCCCTTCCCGAGGAAGGGGATGGTATATTCGGGGATTCAGGACCGGGCAGAAGGGTGAGGCAGAAACTCACCCTGAGTAACTCCCCTTACTTTGTGTTAATGTCCTAAGAGAGAGAAAAATTTTGATAAATGTATCTAAAAATACCTCATCGGATAGATGCAATAGATCCGGGAATTACTCCTATTTGTTCGGCTGAATCCGGGCTAATCAATGATCGCCAGGGAAAGAGGTTAAATATTGACTTTATCTAAGTAAATTAACTCAACAGTGCTTTTTTTATTCTTTGTTAAAATTCAATCTGAAATCGTTCAGAAGTTTAAGGAATAGATCTCCCCGGAGGTAGAGGTATCTTTGGAACAATTTTACTTAGGATGAAAGCGTAAACACGAATGCAGGATACATTTTTATCATGGCTTTAGTGAAAATTCACGATTTTTATCCCAACTATCGAGACGAAATTTTTGGCGGTACAGATATTAAAGGAATGGATATCTATGCCGGTACAACCGATGAAAAAATCGGAACGGTTCACGACATTCTATTAGATGATACGGGACGGTTCCGCTATCTGGTTGTTGATACAGGGTTCTGGATCTTCGGTAAAAAAGTGCTGCTTCCCATCGGATCAGCTCGGATTGATTATGATGCCGGACGGATTTATGCGATCGGCTTAGTGGACAAAAATCAAGCCGAACAGTTGCCCGAATATGACGAACTGCAACCGATCGATTATGAGTATGAAGAGCGTGTGCGCGATGTCTACCGCGATCGCACTGCGGTAACCGGCGCAGCAGCAACCCCGGCAGCATCCAAGGCGGCTACCCGCACTCCCGATAGCTACCACTACGATCAAGAACCTCATCTATATGATCGCAACGATACCGACCACCGCAACATCAAACTCTATGAAGAACGTTTGATTGCTAACAAGAACCGTTACAAAGCCGGAGAAGTTTCTGTCGGTAAGCGGGTAGAAACTGAAGTCGCTCGCGCTGCGGTTCCCGTAGAGAAAGAACGGGTTGTGATTGAGCGCACCAGTGCTGGCATGAGCGATGCCCAAGCTGTGGCTCCCGGAACTGCGAATTTCCAAGAAGGCGAAATCGCACGCGCCGAAGTGTACGAAGAAACCGCTGACATCCATAAAGAAGCCTTTGTCCGCGAAAATGTCGAAATCCATAAGGAAGTCGAACGCGACATGGTAGAAGGCCAAGAAACCCTTCGTCGGGAAGAATTACAAGTGGATACCGAAGGTAAACCCGTGGTGGAACGACGCCCCCGCAAGTAAGATCCGGTTTTCCGTTCTCACTACAGACGGGCATAGGTAAACATCTCGGCCCGACCCCCTAAACCGGGGAATCGGGCCGGTTTCTTATCTGAACAGACGTTGGTGGTAGGAAACAAAACCCCATCACCAGGGTTCCTCATCTAACCTGAGTCAAAAGCCAAGTATAACAAGGCTTTTGGCTCAGGTAGATTGACTAAAAATGGTTTTAAAATTTCGTCAAAATTTTTCAAATAACACTAAAGGAACAGTCACGCTATGAATGATCAAGTAAGAGGGAGCGGGGATAACCTGGGATATGCTCAAAGTGAGGGCGAACTGACCGCTCGATTGGATAACCTCAAAAGTCAACTCGTCAATTTTACAGTCCGCGATTCCGAAGGGCAACCCCTGGGCCAAGTCATGGATTTAACTGTAGAATCGGAGAACCAACTCAAGTTAATTGTGTCTCTGGTAGACGATCGCCCCGGTCGGTTGGTGAAAGTGAGTAGCGATTTGATTGAAAAAATAGAATATGCTACGAATACCGTTTTTGTCTTACTCACGAGACAACACTTTGCCGCCCTCCCGGAATATCAAACCCCGGTCTACAATGGCGAAATTGACCCCTCAGAATTACCTGGAGAGTGGGTAGAGTCTGTTCCCTCTCCCGGGAGTCCAGGGACGATCGCCCTTGAGGAGCGATCGCATCAACTCGACTCTCAGAGTTCCTTAGCGGACTTTAAGCAGACCCGCAAAGAAGTAATTGCCAGTAACATTCCCTTACGCGAAGAACGATTAGTGGTGAATCGCCACAAGCGGAAAGTCGGTGAGGTGGTTGTCCGGAAAGAAATTGAAACCCGGATGATTCAAGTCCCCGTCCGTCGGGAAAAGTTAATTGTTGAGCAAGTCAGTCCCGAGTATAAAAAACTCACCGAAATTATTTTAGAGGAGAGTGAGGGGTATCGCATCGCCTCCGATGAAGCGTTAGGAATCACGCCTACCGCTTCAGGCATCGCACAAGGGGAAGGAACGAACCGAGTCAGCGGCGAATTCCACTCCCCGGAAATTGCTGCCCGAATTTTAGAAGAAATTTCCAAACGACAACCGAACGGTTGTGCAAAAGTGCGGATTGAACTGGTGGTGGAAGAGGAACGGTTTCGCAATACCTATCAGTCTTGGTTCGATCGCTATTCCACGCCGCAATCTTAGCTAAAGAACTGGCGGGGGTTTCAACCTCCGCCGTTTTTTTTCGCCTGGAATCAGGGGCGGTATCAACTCACTTCGGTAGAATCCGCCATTTGTTCCCCTGGCTGATGATAGGCGATGATGCGATCGCGACCGGCAGTTTTGGCTTGATAGAGCGCTTGATCCGCACAGCGATATAAAGTATCCACTGTTGTCCCATCTTCGGGATACTGAGCCACCCCCCCACTAAAGGTCAAGTATAGACGTTCTTCCCCAATCACCAAGGGTTCCGCATGGAGGACTTCGAGTAACTCACGCAGGCGTTTGGCCCCGGACTCCTTGTTCATGCCATACATTCCCACCACAAATTCTTCCCCACCCCAACGAGCGACGATATCCTCACTGCGAAAGGTGCGAAGTAAGAGCTTGCCAACTTGCCGGAGCACCGCATCTCCCATTGCATGACCGTGGAGATCGTTGACTTGCTTAAAGCGATCGAGGTCTACCATCGCTAAACACATCGGTTGTCCATGCAGGTGGCACAGGTGCAGGAACTTATCCAATTCGGTGATGGATTTGCGCCGGTTGGCCACCCCGGTCAGGGGATCAGTTTCTGCCATGTTTCGGAGTAAGTGAATGCGTTCGAGACGGTTGAGGATGCGGGTGACCAGTTCCGGGCCGACAATGGGTTTACTAATATAATCATCCGCACCGGCAGCAAACACTTGATGCACGATATCGGGACCTGTGTGAGCGGTCAGAAATAAGACCGGCAGACTGTTCCATCGCGGGTCATTGCGAACGACTTGACACAGATCAATGCCGTTGAGATGGGGTAATTCAATGTCGAGAATCAGCAGATCCGGGGATGATCCTTCTAGGGTTTCCCAGAAGCGATCGGAGTCTGAGAGGGTGACGGTTTTCATGCCCCAAGGTTCGAGGAAATGTTTAACCAAAGAGAGGATTTGGGGGTCATCATCCACGACCATGATTTTAGCTTCCGTGGTCTGGACTCCCTGCAAAACCTGGAACACCGCTTCCATGATTTGAGCGGGTCTCACGGGTTTTTGTAAAAAAGCACGGCCTCCTAGTCGAGCGACTTCTAAGCGGTCTTCTACCCGACTTTGGTCTGTGACGACGAGAACGGGGAGGGGGGGGAACCCATTGGCGAGTTCCGAGAGTAAGGTGAGTCCTTCTTCTTTATTGTTGGGGTTGATGGTGAGGGTGTCTTCGGCAGATAAATCTAATAAGACGGCATCGGGACGGCGATCGGCGATCGCCGTTCTAGCGGAGGCGATCGAGTCACTGTTGACCACCTTGATTCCCCACCCTTTGACCTCCACTCCAATCTGTTGGGACAGTTCTCGGTCACTCTCAATCATCAGGAGCACGGGCAAATCATTGAGGGGACTTGCCGAACGGCGATCGCTCTCGATGGGCGCATGGTCGATCTGCGATCGCAGGGCCTGTACTAATGCCGTGAGCTCCGTCGATTGGGTGGAATTCAGGGTGGGACTGTGCAACAACCCCTCCACTTGCCTTGCAATCACGGAACCTTGAGTCAACCCAAATGTCCCTAAAGACCCCGCTAATTTGTGCGCTTCCTGTTTGGCCTGAGCGTGCAATTCTTGCGGCAGTTCGCCATCTTCCAGGGCCCGGGTTGCCTGCTCGATCGCCGTTACTCGGTCCGCAATCCGGTCTTTGAACCGTTCCCAGACTTTGCCAATGGCCGCGACAATGGTCGGGTCCTGTTTCCCAGGGGTTTGGGGATTTGATAAGTTCAGATTCAGGAGTTTAGCGACCTCACGAGCGAGTTCCTCCCCATCCAAGGGGTGATAGAGAAAGGAGGTAACCCGTTCTAGGGTTGCCGACTGCTGCGGTGTGGTTGAGCTATTCCCGGGCTCTTTCGGTTTTTTCCCTTTGCCGGAGGGTGCTAAACGGTAGCTTTCTACCCCTTTTACTCCACAGTAAATCACCGGAATGGGGGGGGCGGAAGGCCCTTTGTTGCTGATTTGTTTGAGCAGTTCTGCCGGGGAGGGATGGCGCAAATGTTGATCTAAAATGACCAAGGACCATTGGCGATCGCTCAGTTCCGTTTGGGTATCTTCTCCCGTATGGGTTACCCGGACCACCGCATTTCCCAAGCGCTGTTGCAACCAAAACCCCAACTCGTCCGGGAACCCCGCCATCAGGATCCGAGGCGTTTGCACCAATTTCTCCTCACTCAGGGGTTTGAGTCGATACCCCAACCCATAGACGGTTTCGATCGCATCTGCCGGAGCACCACTGGATTTCAGTTTTTGCCGCAACCCTTTGATATGGGCGCGAATGGTATCTTCCGAGGGGGGTTCATCAAAGGACCATAAATGATCCAGAATCGCACTGCGACTATAAACCCGGGTGCTGTTTCTCATAAACAGTTCTAATAGGCGATATTCCGTCGGGGTCAAAGTGACGGGTTGGTTGTGATAGGTAACGTCACAGTTACTCGGATTCAGTTGTAAAGGTCCCCACTCTAACACCGGGGGTAAAGGCGCGGTTCCCCGGCGTAATAAGGCCCGAATTCGGGCGGTGAGTTCCGGTAAATCAAAGGGTTTGACGAGATAATCATCCGCCCCGGCATCGAGTCCTTTAACTTTATCTTCTGTGCTGTCTTTCGCCGTCAGCAATAGGATGGGCATTTGATAGCCTAAGCTGCGTAACTTCCGGCATAAACTAATTCCATCTAGTTTCGGTAGCATGACATCTAGCAACAGCAGGTCATAGTCACAGGCGTCGGCTAATTCTAAGCCTAGTAACCCATCCGTCGCTACATCTACAACATGGTTTTGATGTTTTAATGTAGTTACAAGTGCTTGGGCGATCGGTTCGTCATCCTCCACCAGTAAAATTCTCATAGCAGTTTATTGTAATAAGGGTATGAATTGGACTCATGATGAGTCAGCTAACTAATAAAGCATCTATCTATTGTGAATCTAGGGGTTCCTTCCGGCAATTTTAAGTAAAAATTTGCGGTCAATCACCCCACCTCCCAAAGAGGTCTCAGAATAAAATATCTTGACTGTTCGAGCCTCGCTGAAACGGGATCGCACCGTTAAGTTGAGGGCTTACGATTCTCCCAGACCGTTCAAACCTGGGGCTATTCTCAAGATTTACCTGATAGTGTCTACTCCATTCCCGTCACTCCTCCCGAAAGATAGCCTATGCTTCAATGGTAAACTAAATTCGCTTAGTTTTGGTAAATTACAGGGATAAAATCTATCTAAAGTATCAGTAGAGTTTTGACCCTGCAAAAGATGAAAAAGCCAATTTTAAGAGGAATTACGGAGAGCTTTTGAAGAATTACTGAGGGCAAATTTGCCCTCAGTAATCCCTCCGCCTTGGGTTATTCCTTTGATCCTAGGGCACTTGCCCCCTTTCTTTGCCCAGTTGACTTCAACCCAAGGGATGAACTGACTCGGTATTAATGAGGACTCTTCATAATTATTAACACTGACTCTAGTCTTTCAAGGCTTGACTTTCAATTCAAAATAGAGAATGAGTCAAATCAGCCGCATTTAGACGGAATGGGTAAATCCAGCAGCGGTGACCCAGGCAGACATTATTTCCTTAATTGAAAGGCGCTCTGTGGGATTTTATTGGGAAACAATCCAGGGGTTGCCGTTAAAAATTTTAACAACCTTCACCCCAGAACTGAGGGGGAAACCAGCCCCGATGGATAGTGCCATAAGAGTTTATATTCTATCCTATCCGATCTCGGGGAAGCTACTCAGACGGGTCCGGGCATCTTTTCCAGCATTCCCCTCAACTTGATGTGGCAACATTTCGAGTCATCTCACCTTGAGCCCAGGCTGGATCCCCTCCATCCCCAGCAGTCGGGGGGGTCCGGGTCGGGGGGTCCTGAGTTGGAGGGGGATAATTAAACCGAAGTTGGGACATCCAGGTTGAGTGGGCTCCGGTGGAGTCTCTGGATCCGCCTCGATGGAGCCGACGAGGCGATCGCCACTCTGTCCCGAGAGAGTAGACATTTTCGGGCCAGACTGTATTTCCCGGCCCGCACAGAAAAACGTTATAATATCGCCGTTGACACCCGCGAACGTTGAAATCATCTGCTCATCAATATAATAACCCTCCAACTCCTATGATTTTGAACGTTTATGTCATCACTCCCTCAAAAACCGTCTGGAATGCTCCCAGTTCCGAGGTGATTTTGCCCACCAGTACGGGTCAAATCGGGATTTTATCGGGTCATGTGGCAATGGTTACTTTTATTAAAGTCGGAGTCATGAGAATCCGCTATCAAAAGACTTGGATTCCGATTTTTGTGAAGGCAGGATTTGCCGAAATTGAAGGGGATATTGTGACCGTTTTAGTCACTGATGCCGAACGAGGCGATCGCATTGACCCCGAAATAGCTCATGCCGAGTTAGAAAAAGCAGAGGAACAGTTAACTCAGGCCACAAATTCCCTAGAAAAAATCCGCGCCCAACTGTTTCTGAAACAAGCTCGCGCCCGGGATACGGCCGCCCGAGAGTTCCCTCATTCCTTACAACTAGAACTCCCGGATCCGATTGCTTCCAACAAGGCAGCAGTTTCCGCTTTGACGATGGTTGAAAAGTTATAAAGGCTTTCCCAAATACAGGTCTTCCAGACCTGTAAAAGCCCACAGCCTGACAAGTCTTGTCCTCGTGGCCTGTCAGGATAAATTCAGTCAGTGTAGTTGATAATTATAGCAATATTCTATCACAACTCACTTCAAATGGTAAATGTCAATTTCAAAGGGTATTTAACCCCACTCAATTGAGTTGGGGAGTCCATGTATCCCGACGCTAAATCAAAGATTATAGCGCGGGACTTATTACTCCCCAAACCCCACATTAGTTAAAAAAATTACGGAAAGCATACACCCCGTGAGGTGATTTGATGAAGCAAGATCCCGGGAGGCCCCCAGGGTAGTGCCGTTCAAAGTCCTGGGGATCAGCGTATTCCCCGGCATAGGAGTTTTCAAAAGAGTTGAGCGCTCCCTTCGGGTCTTCAAAAAGTGCAAGGTAGGCGCAGAAGGGTTCACCCCATTGGCGGACCGCTTCTTCTACTGGGAATTGAATAAGGCCCTTTGCCGTCTCCTGAGATCCAATCGCTGTCCCTAAATTCCTCTTCAAAAGGGCGACTGGGCCTCCAAAACAGAACCTCAGTCGCTTAAGAAACGCTATATTGTCCATTTTTCTTGTCCTAAATTTATTTGATTTTGTCCATAAGGGCTTTATCTCGATTTCGTCAGCCCTGAAGAAAAACTCTAGTCCCGAGTCAGTAACTCAGGCACAAACATTAATACCCCACTGGCAAGGCTGGAGGATGTCACCCAGACAACAATGGTTATCGATGGGTCGAGATCTCTACTTTGCATCTGACCCTCAGAAGCGTTGCGGCGGTGATGGTAACTGACCCTGAAGAGCATGATTTAATCCTAAATTAGTTGAACATTTTAGGGCGATGCGGTACAATAGGCGAGAAGATTTGAGGACAAACCTATTGCCAGATATGTCACACCCAGGGAAGCTGCGGAAATCCTTGGGGTCCACGAAAGAACACTCCGCAGATGGGACGAAAATGGCTCAATCGAGACCATCAGAACTCCTGCTGGGCAAAGACGATATAACGTTGAGTCTTACGCTGCCAAATCAGGCAGTGACAAACGCAAAGTCGTCATCTACGCCAGGGTCAGCAGTCGCGCCCAGCAGTCCGACCTCAACCGACAGGTTGCTGCCTTGTCTAGCCTCTACCCCGAAGCAGAAGTTGTCTCAGAAATCGGAGGCGGGCTCAACTTCAAGCGAAAGAAAATGCTTGCCCTATTGGGACAAGTCTTGTCAGGAGATATCCGCATGGTTGTCATTGCCCATAAAGATCGACTGGCAAGATTTGGATTTGACTTGTTTCGATGGCTCTGTGAGCAGAACAGGTGTGAACTCATGGTTCTCAACGAGACAAGTCTCAGTCCAGAACGAGAAATGGTTGAGGACATCCTCGCCATCCTCCACTGCTTTAGCTCCCGACTCTACGGACTGCGTAAATACAAAACTCAGGTCAAGGAAGATCCGGATCTACCCCAGCCCCGAGCTAAATAAAGTCTGGCGCAAATGGCTGGCCGCTTGTCGATACTGCTACAACCAAGCAATTGCATTGCAAAAAAGCGGTAAACGACTAAGCAAGCTGAAATTACGCAACGAAGTGATGCAGAGTGATTTGCCTGCGTGGGTTAAAGAAACACCTTGCCACATCCGGCAAAATGCAATCTTCGATGCCCATCTCGCTTTTAGCGCCAGTTCTGATGCAAGGTTTAGAAGTTGCCGTGACAGTTCCCAAGCCATTAAGTTTAACGATGCTAATTTCTCTTCGGGGACTTGGTATTCAAGGCTGACGAAAGGATTAACATTTAAGACTTCTGAACCCATTCTATCGACTTGTGGGCAGGGAACTCAGCTAGTCTTTTCTAAAGGACAATGGTTTGCAATCTTCCCTGAACCAACCTCTATTGCCCCAACGGAAGCCACTGGGGTGATTGCATTAGATCCGGGTGTCCGAACTTTTATGACCGGGTTTGATGGCTCACGATTCTTAGAATTTGGCTCCGGGGATATTGGACGCATTACTCGGCTATGCCAACATTTGGATGATTTGATGAGCCGAATTGCCTCATATCCGAACCGTTCAAAGCGACGACGGATGAGACAAGCGGCTCAACGAATGAGAACCAAAATCCGCAACTTGGTGGATGAAGCCCATAAGCAAATTGCTCATTACTTGACTCACAACTACAGTGTAATTTTTCTGCCGACCTCCCTTGACTTCCAACATGGTTGCCAAGGCAAAGCGGAAAATTAGGTCCAAGACTGCCCGAGCAATGCTGACATGGGCGCATTACAGGTTCAAATTAACCCTGAGACACCAAGCCGAGATAACTGGAACCACAGTTGTAGATGTGACCGAAGAATACACCAGCAAAACTTGTACTCACTGTGGTCATGTTCATTCTAAGTTGGGTGGCTCAAAAGTGTTCCGATGTCCTTCTGGTGGGTTCACTCTATCACGGGACTGGAACGGTGCTTTTGGAATCTTTCTGAAAGCTTTGCGGGATACCGCCTCTGTTACTTTAACGGGTAATAGTGCTGTCGTAGCATTGTCCGGGAATAATCCGGAAAATGTCGCGTAAATGTATCAGTCTGGTAAACACCTATTTCCGTTAGCCTGAGCCGCTGAAACGAGGAAGCTAGACGCGGTTAAAACCAATTGGGGGTCAATGCCGTAAATATGTCCCAAATAGCACAGAATTCTCAGCCAAACCAGCGGTTATCATGAAGGCGCAAGGCCCAATATGGCAGGGAACAAGCATGAATGCGCCAACCCAAAGGATTGTGGGCTATTTATTTGCCGGTGGAATACCACTGTAGCGGCTGCTGCCTGATATGGAAGAACAGAACCGAGGCGAGAGTGCGGCTTTGGTGCAGATTCTGCGCGAGTGTTTTGAGGGTTCCCAGAAGAATCCCGAACTCGAATCGCTCAACTCCGAACGGGTCCAGTTGCACCAGGGGATGACTGGGGTGGAGGCGGTGTTGAGTTCGGGACGTGGCGGCACAGGGCGCAACTCCATGCCGGTGATGAGCGAACCTATCAAGCCGAAAGCGTTGATCACTTTGGAATTGACGAAACGATTGAAGGTGAAACCCGGTGGGGGCTATGTTAAAAATTAGGGCTTTTAAAAACCTGATGGGGTATCATCCAGATTTTTGCGAGAATTGGCCCGGTTTTCTAGGGGAATGAGGGCGTTTTCCCAAGGCGATCGCCACTGAACCCGTAACTACTAACATGGCACCAATTACCGCTAAAACCGTTAACTGTTCCGGGGCGATCGGGAGGGGAATTCCCAGAGAAATGACCCAGACCGAGAGTAAGGTCACAATGGGAGTGGTTGCCAGAATTGCACTGACTTTAGACGCATCCCAATGGGCTAAAGATTCGGCAAAAGCGCCGTAAGCTACGACGGTATTTAACCCACAGAAAATCAACATTCCCCACTCTAACGGAGTCAGGTTTAATAGGTTGCTGGGACTAGAAAAAGGCAGGAATAACAGGGCGCAAATTCCATACAACAACAGCATGATATTAGAGGAGGTCAACTGTTGTAAGAGTTGTTTTTGCGCCAGGGCATAAACTGCCCAAGCTGCGGCGGCAATCACCAGAATGATATTGCCCATTAAATAAGTGCCAGGGGCAGCTAGGACGGTTTGTAATTGTTCATGAAAGAAGACTGCAAAGCCGAGGGTTAAGATGCCTAATCCGGCCCATTGGCGCAGGGTATAGCGTTCTTTGAAAATGGCGATCGCCCCTAATCCCATTAACACCGGCGCTAACTGAATAAAGACTTGAGCATTGGCGGGAGAAGTTTGGGCTAATCCTTGTAAGTAGAGGGCATAATTCACCGCCAAAAAGCCTATGGCGATCGCCAGTAATTTCCAGGACGTTCCGCGCAGTTTTTCTAGGGAAGGAAGTTGCTGGCGCATCCCTAAAATGCAGACTAATATCCCAAAGGACAAGGAAAACCGAAACCAAGTCACCGTGTAAATATCAAGGGCCTGAACGCTTATTTTCAGGGCGATCGGTAGCACTCCCCATAAAATGACCGTCACCAGAGACAGACCCAACCCCAACCGCCACCGCCCAGAACTCTCATGGAGTTTCATCGGTTGTTTAGTCGGCAGGGGAGTGGGTTGATTTTCTAAACTCATTACGTTGATTTAAGGAATGGAAAAAGAGGTCACTCTTCTATTATGCAACATTTTCCTTAATACCAAATCCAATAGGGATAGGTTTGCAAAAACCTTCAGGATTCCTAAAGACCCCGGTCGATCCCCCTCCCGTCCCCCTTTTTAAGGGGGAGGCTAGAGGAATAACTGTTTAATTCCTTGGAAATTGAACAGTTCTAAAGCCCCCCTTTTTAAGGGGGGTTGGGGGGATCTCTCCTAGAATATTCTATTTTTTGGAGTCCCCCAATAACTCCAGTAACTCAGGTTCCGAAAGTTGTTTAATCCCTAACTCTTGGGCTTTCTTCAACTTAGATCCAGCATCTTCCCCCAAGAGTAAATAATCGGTTTTCGCACTCACTGACCCGGTAACTTTTCCTCCGGCATTTTGAATTAAATCTTTAGCTTCATCGCGTTTAAGAGTGGGAAGGGTTCCCGTAATCACAAAAGTTTTACCCGCAAAAATAGCAGCGGATTGACTCGCCGGTTTTTCCGCAACTGGAGTGGCAGCAAATTGTAACCCAGCGGCTTTAAGACGGTCAATTAAGGTTTGATTAGCCGGAACTCGGAACCAATCAGCCACAGAATTGGCAATTTCTGCACCAATCCCATAAACGCTTTCAATTTGGGCAGCGGATGCGGCAGATAATTGGTCAACGGTGGGGAATTTTTCCGTTAATAATTGAGCATTGACGCTGCCAACATGACGAATGCCTAATCCATAGAGGACGCGGGACCAAGGTTTTTGGGTGGATTGCGCGATCGCCTCGACTAATTTTTGGGCGGATTTCTTGCCAAATCGTTCTAATTGCGCTAATGTTTCCACATCCAGTTCATAGAGTTCTGCTACAGAATTAACTAATTGGCGATCGACAAATTGCTGAACTAGCTTTTCTCCCAATCCGTTAATATCTAAAGCATCGCGACTCCCCCAATGAATCAGTGCACCGCGCAAAATTGCGGGACAAGACAAATTAATACAGCGGGTGACTGCTTCTGAAACGGGTTTAACCACAGGTTGTCCGCATTCAGGACAGTGGGTAGGCATTTGGAAGCGTTGAGCACCTTCGCGGCGTAATTCTGGGAGAATCCGGACCACTTCCGGGATGATTTCTCCGGCTTTTCTAACGATCGCTGTATCTCCGATATGCAAATCTAATTCAGCGAGGCGATCGCTATTATGTAAAGAAGCGCGAGAGACGGTAGTTCCTGCTAATTGCACTGGGGTTAATTCCGCCACAGGAGTTAAAGCCCCCGTCCGTCCAACTTGCACCGTAACCGCTTCAATTTCCGTCGGGGCTTCTTCTGCGGGATATTTGAGTGCGACTGCCCATCGCGGGAATTTTTGAGTAAATCCCAGTTGTTTTTGCAGGGGTATGGGATTAATTTTCACCACCACCCCATCGGTCATATAAGGCAAATCTTTCCGTTTGATATCCCACTCATTATAATAGGATTCAACGGCCTCCAGGGATTGACATAAGGTGCGATTGGGATTCACTTTAAACCCCATTTCTTGGAGGAGTTCTAAGGATTGCCATTGAGTATGGGCAACATCATCATCATCGATTCCGGGAATCTGCAAGGTATAAGCAAAAAAGTCTAATCGCCGTTGGGCGACAATTCGGGAATCCAATTGTCGCAAAGTCCCCGCAGCAGCATTTCGGGGATTGGCAAATTCCGCTTCTCCCGATTGCACTCTTTCTTGATTGATTTTAGCAAACACATCTAATCCTAAAAAGGCTTCGCCGCGCACTTCGACTAAGGGGGGCGGGTTTTCTAAGGTTAATCGCAAGGGAATCGCCCGAATAGTTTTAACATTTTGGGTAATTTCTTCCCCTTCTATGCCATCCCCTCGGGTTGCACCTCGAACTAATAAGCCATTTTCATAAGTTAAGGCTAAGGCTGATCCATCAATTTTTAATTCGGCGACATATTCAAAGTTAGGGGTGGGAATGCTGCGTTGCCAGCGGTCCTGCCATTGGGAAAATTCTTGGAGGTTAAAGGCATTTTCTAAGCTGTACAGGGGGATGTTATGGCGGACGGTTTGAAATTGGGTGGCGGGTTTTTCGCCTACGCGCTGGGTGGGACTGTCTGGGGTGATGAATTGGGGATTTTCTTGTTCGAGTTGTTGCAATTCTCGATAGAGGCGATCGTAAACGCTATCCTCCATAAAGGGATTGTCTAAGACATAGTAGGCATAGCTGGCTTTTTGGATTTGTTGGCGGAGTTGTTCGATTCTCTGTTGCAGTTCTAGGGTGGGTTCTGGCATGGTTTTTGTAGGAGTTATTTGTTTTGAGCAACAATCGGCGGGGGTTCAAACCCCCGCCGGTGTTGATAATGGTGCAAGATGTCGGTTTCAACGGACTGAAAGTCGTATGCGGTCATGTTTTCAGTCGGTTTTAACCGACTTTAGCTATTAGGCGGGGGTTTGAACCCCCGCCGGTTGTTGCTAAGAAAGAGAACGACTGAAGTCGTTACTACGAACTAAGAAAGAGAACGACTGAAGTCGTTACTACGAACAGATTTGTTTTGAGGGTTATTCTCTTGTTGTTAGATGTCCATCTTCCATTTTAAGGATGCGATCGGCATAATGTTCGATTCGGGGGTCGTGGGTGACGATCGCCACCGCTTTGTGATGGGTTTTGGCAACGTTGCTTAATAGCTGAATCACCGATTGTCCCGTTTGATAGTCTAGGCTGCCGGTGGGTTCATCGGCTAAGAGTAAGGGGGGGTCGTTGGCGAGGGCACGGGCGATCGCAACCCGTTGTTTTTCCCCGCCACTTAAGGCGGGGGGGAAGAAATTGGCGCGATGGACGATGTTTAACTCCTCTAATAAAAATTTAGCCCGTTGATGGGCGGCTACTCCCGATTTTCCAGCTAAATTTAAAATCAATTTGACGTTTTCTAGGACGGTGAGAAAATTGAGCAGGCGGAAGGTTTGAAAGATGAATCCAATGTTTTTTAATCTAAAGTCGGTGAGTTCGGTTTGTTTCAAACAAGTGACTTCGCAATCGAGAATTTTTATCGTGCCTTCTGTGGGTTTTCCCATACAGCCTAACAAGGAGAGTAGGGTGGTTTTGCCACTGCCATTGGGTCCGCTAATCATGACGAGTTCTCCGGCTTTTAACTCTAGGCTGACATCTTCAACCGCTTGCACGAAGTTCAGATTTTTTTGTCCATACATTTTGTACAAATGTTCGGCTTTTAAGATAGAATGATGGGGCATAATTAAGCTCTAAATACTTCAGCAGGATAGATGTTTTTCAAGGTTCTAATCGGGGCCAAAGTACCAATTGCTCCCAGGATTAAGCACGCAATTAATACTCCAGCCGCATCCTGCCAGGTAAAGACCAATAATATAGAAGGAATCACTTCAGCGAGCAAGGGGGCGAAGGTAATATCGACAATTAATCCCAGGGAAAAGCCCAATAAGGCGGCTAACATGGATTGTTTTAAGACGAGGGTTCCTAAAAAGTTTTGGGATGCACCAACGGCTTTTAACATGGCATAGTCTTCCCGTTTTTCCAGAACCGAAGTGTACATCATTAGGACAATCACGGTTCCGCCGGTAATGGCTCCAAATAAGACAATAGTCCAGAGAATAGGCAAAACGCCGATTTCCATTTCTTCGACATTATTAGCGGCAAATTCCGCTTGAGGAATAAACACTAAATCTGGGAATTGTTCTTCTAAGCGGGAGATGATTTCAGGGGAATCAGAGTCCAGATTGAGCAGGAAAAAGCTGCGGACATTTCGCAATCCGAGTAAGCGAGGAACATCATCTAGGCGAGTAAAGGCAAATTGCCCGACAATTAAGTTCGTGCCTCGGCTAATTCCGACTATTTTAAAGGGATAGCCTTGCAGAGAAAGAGTGTCACCCAGTTTTAAGTTATGGGTAGCGGTAAAAGCGCGGTCTAAAATAATTTCTTGGGGTTGAAGATTGGAGGTTCCGGAACTGATTTCCGGTGCGCCAATTGGAGAATTGGGGTCAAATCCAAAAATATATAAGGTAACCGTTTGATCGGGAAATTCGGCGGGGGCAATGGCGCGCAGGAGACTATCGACGCTTTTGACTCCCTCTACTTGAAGCAGGGAATTACCGAGGGATTCGGGTAAAAACGAAGAGGTTTTAATTAAGTTTCGGGTATTGCGTTGGCTGACCCAAACTGAGGCTTGGGTATGTAAAACATAACTTTTTGAGCCGTATTTTACTCCTTGGTAAACTCCGAGTAAAAAGAGCATCAGCATGACGCTAAAGGCAATCCCCAGAACGGCGATCGCAAAGCGTCCTTTCGCTTCCCAAATCATTCGCAGGGCAACGGGAACCATAAGCTAGTATCCTATCCAATCGATGAAGTATTCATAACTCACCCGTGAAGGCTATCATAACGCGATCGCCCCGAAAAACCGACTCCCTCCCCCTTCAACCTCCCCTGCCCTCGTTTTAACCCAGGAGAGTCAGTCTGAATCCGACCCTAACTCTGTGCGATCGCCCCCAAATTGAGGGATTGACAGAACTTCAAAATCATGCTGTGACCAGAAACTGCCCCAAACCATTCCGGTGTACTCCAAATCCATGCAAAATTTCCGGTCGGGAAACGGGCTACAATAAACTTAGCTTGCCTAAATCAAAACATTACATTTACGCGAAAGATTTTATCTGTGGAATTGCCAGAAAACGCCGCAAAACAATCGTTTGAGTTTGACTCGATAGAAGAGGCCCTCGCTGAAATTGCAGCAGGCCGGTCCATTATCGTGGTCGATGATGAAAACCGGGAAAATGAAGGGGATCTGATCTGTGCGGCTCAGTTTGTAACACCGGAAATCGTCAATTTCATGGCGGTACATGGTCGTGGGTTGATTTGTCTGGCGATGACCGGCGATCGCCTGGATCAGCTCGACCTCCCCTTAATGGTAACCACCAACACCGACACCAACCAAACCGCCTTCACCGTCAGTATCGATGCCTCTCCTCAACAAGGAGTCACCACGGGCATTTCTGCCGAGGACCGGGCCCGCACGATCCAGATTGCCATTAATCCCAACACCAAACCCAAGGATTTACGCCGTCCCGGTCATATTTTTCCCCTGCGGGCCACCTCTGGGGGGGTCCTGAAACGGGCGGGCCATACGGAAGCGGCGGTAGACTTGAGTCAACTCGCTGGACTCTATCCTGCCGGGGTAATCTGCGAAATTCAGAATCCCGATGGCTCAATGGCGCGATTGCCCGAACTGATCGAATATGCGACCAAATATAACCTGAAAATGATCAGCATCGCTGATTTAATCGCCTATCGCCTCCAACATGAGCGATTTGTGATTCGGGAAACCGTGGCGGCATTACCCACAGAATTCGGCCAGTTCCAAATTTACGGCTATCGCAATACCCTGGACAATAAAGACCATCTGGCGATCGTCAAGGGAGACCCCGCCAATTTTACCGATAAAGCAGTGATGGTGCGGGTCCATTCCGAATGCTTGACCGGGGATGCCCTCGGTTCCCTGCGCTGTGACTGCCGAATGCAACTCCAAGCGGCCCTGAAAATGATTGAAAATGCCGGGGAGGGTGTGGTGGTGTACCTGCGTCAGGAAGGCCGGGGAATTGGCCTCATTAACAAACTCAAAGCCTATTCTCTGCAAGATATGGGCCTGGATACCGTAGAAGCGAATGAGCGCTTAGGTTTTCCTGCGGACTTGCGAAACTATGGGGTAGGGGCGCAAATTCTCAATGATTTGGGGGTGACCAAAATCCGCCTGATTACCAATAATCCGCGTAAAATTGCGGGATTAAAGGGATATGGCTTAGAAATGGTCGATCGCGTTCCCCTGCTGATTGAGTCGAATCCGTTTAATTGCATCTATTTGGCAACCAAGGCGGAAAAATTAGGGCATCTGCTCTTACAAACCTATTTGGTCACTGTGGCAATCCACTGGCAAGAACCGGACCTGGAGGGGGGTCCTCCCGCCCAGGTCCAATCCTGGTATGAGCATTTAGAAAAAATCCGCGCACTCGCCGATGAGAACCATCTGGTGCTACAAGAGGAAAAACGCCCGGTCACCGTGGCCTTATTTGGGAAACCTCAGTTAACCTTTCACCTGGGATTCGACCAAGCGCATTTAGCCACAACGGATTGGTTTACCCATGCAGAACATCCGTATGTTCAGGCGACCTTTCGGATTCTCGATCGCCTCCTTCTTTGGCCCGATATTGATCAACTCCAGTTCCTGGTTTCCACCGGCGTCGATCCTTTGACCAATCTCGGGGTGCAACTCCAACGCCAGTCTTTCCCCTTGAGCAAAATGCCTTCGCAACTGTGCGATAGCTTACATTCCCAAGTGATCTATTGCTTTAAGGGATAAGCGCAAAAGGATGCGGAATTACAGCCGAGAAATGGCGACGGAAATGATCAGGGTTTCATCTCTCAAATTGAGCCGGGAAATCAAAGGGAGCAAAGAGCGGGTAGCCGTCGCTACAATTAGGGGAATAATCCTCCCCGAATTGTTGGGGTTGATTAAACTCGGTTCAAAATTCTCATCCTCCCCCATCATCGGGAGAGTCGGAGAATGCTTGGAGATTTCAGCCAGCAGCCGATTAAGGATTGGGAAAGATTTGGGTAAAAATGCAGGCTTTTCTTGTTACTTTAAAACTATAAGTTTGTGAGCAAGCTTCCTTTATCCAAAAGTAAAGAGTTTCAATGGTGCGACCTATACCCCGATCGCCGGTTTTCTCCTATAGCGCGGCTGTCTTAACGGTTGTCATTGCCTTACTCCTGACCCTCGCCTTCAAACCCATCCTGGCTTCAACCCTGTTTCTGTTCTTTTTTGTAGCGGTAACGGGGATGACTTGGTATGGGGGAATTGGTCCAGGACTGGTGACAACGGTTCTGTCTGTGTTAGCCCTCGACTATTTTTTACTCGTTCCCACCCAGAGCTTAACCCTGTTTAGTGGAAGTAACCTGTTGCGAACGGGGTTGTTTATCTTAGTTACCTTGGCGATCGCCCAGCTGAATACCAAACTGCATCAGACAAAACGGCAGTTAGAAATCAGCTTGACTCAGCTACAAGAGAGTGAGCAACGGTATCGGCGGATTGTCGAAACCGCCTCAGAAGGCATCTGGATTTTGGATGAAGCAGGGCGAACCCGCTATGTGAATCAGCGCATGGCGCAAATGTTGGGCTGTTCTGCTGAGTCGATGCTCGATCGCTCCTTTTTTGACTGGTTTGACCAAGGCGATCGCCCGGAAGGATACCAGACCCTGACCCAACCCTATCCCGGATATCCCGAACAATGGGATGGGCGATTTCGCCGTGGTGATCAGTCCTTGCTTTGGGCGATCGTCTCCATGAATTCCATTTTTGATGCTCAGGGGCAGTTTCAAGGGACCCATCTGATGCTCACCGATGTTAGCGATCGCCAACAAACCCAGGAACGCCTGCAACTCTCTTTAGAAGCAGGACGCATGGGATTTTGGGATTGGAATCTGAGCACCAACGAGGTTATTCGATCGGACAATCTTGCGGAAATTTACGGGGTGAATCCCGGTCAATTAGAGGGGACATTGGAGAGTTCTTTAAACCTGATTCATCCCGAGGACCAGGAACGAGTCAAGGGTGCGATCGCCCAGGCGGTGGCCGAAAATACCCCCTACAGCTTAGAATTTCGGATTCAGCCCTCCCCCGAGGAGATTCGCTGGATCTTAGGCAAAGGACGAGTCTTTAAAGATGCTCAAGGCAAAGCAGTCCGGATGATTGGAATTGCGATGGACATCAGCGATCGCAAGCAAACTGAAGAGTCCCTGGGGCAGACTCAACAGCGATTCGAGACCTTTATGAACTATAGCCCCGTTGCCGCTTACTTTAAAGACGAAACCGGACGCTATATTTACGTCAATTCCATGATCGAACGCCTGTGGCAGCGCCCCCAGGAGGAATGGCTGGGCCAAACCGACGGGGACCTCTTTCCCGAGGCAGTCGCCCAAGAACTCAAAGCTCATGATCGCGCCGTATTAGAAACCGACCAGGCCCTGGAATTTTTAGAAACTGCCGAACACCCCGACGGGAAGCATTATTGGATTTCCTGGAAATTCCCCATGCGCGAACCCTCCGGAAGACGGTTGATAGCGGGAATCTCCCTAGATATCACCGATCGCAAGCGCACCCAAGAAGAACGGGACCTGCTGCTGGCGGACCTCGAATCCCAACAACAACTCCTGAGTGCCGTTTTGCAACAAATGCCTGCCGGGGCGATCGTCGCTGAGGCCCCCTCCGGGCAGTTAGTCTTAATGAATCAGCAAGTCCGAGAAATTTTAGGCATTGCCGTCACTCCCCTCATCACCATCCCCGATTATCTCCATACCTCCTATCAAATTTTTCACCCCGACGGTAAACCCTACAATCCCCAAGCATTACCCTTAAACCGATCCATCTCTCTCGGAGAGGTGATTGTCGAAGAAGAACTGGAAATCCGACGCGCCGATGGCACCCGGGTCAGCGTCCTCGCCAATTCTGGACCCATTCGCAATGCCGAAGGCGAAATTGTCGCCGCAGTGGTGACCTTTTATGACATCACCGCACAAAAACTTGCCCAATCTGAAATCAAACGCTATGCCGATGTTGTCAAAAATATTCAAGTAGGCTTAACAGTCTGGCAACTCATCGAAGCAGAAAAACCCCCTTCCTTTGAGCTGATTAGTGCCAATCCGGCGGCAAGTCAACTCGCCGCCAGAGATTTAGACCGGGCCCTGGGGATGAGAATTGAGACCTTATTTCCCCATCTGGTGAAAACCTCACGAATTGCCGAGTTGGTCGAGGTTTTGCATAGCTCATCGGCGCGGGATTTTTCTGAAATCATCTATAGCGATGCCGGAGAGGAACGCTATTGTTCCCTAAAAGCCTTTCCCCTGCCTAATCGCTGTCTCGGGTTAGCCTATGAAGATATCACCGATCGCAAACAGGCTCAATTTGCCTTACTCGAAAGTGAACAACGGTTTCGGACGATGGCCGATGCTGCCCCGGTTTATATTTGGTTATCGGGAATCGATCAGCAATGTTATTACTTTAATCAACCTTGGTTGGACTTTACCGGCAGGACTTTAGCCGAAGAAATCGGCAATGGTTGGGTGGAGGGAGTACATCCCGATGACCGGCAATTTTGCCTTGATACTTATCATCAATCTTTTGACCTGCGCCAACCCTTTGAGATGGAATATCGCCTACGCCGGTATGATGGGGAATACCGTTGGGTGTTAGATCGCGCCGTGCCTCGGTTTTCCCCCGATGGCCGATTTGAGGGCTATGTCGGGTCTTGTATTGATATTAGCGATCGCAAAATTTACGAGAGTGAAATCAAGCATCTCAATGCCACTCTCGAACGCCGGGTGACCGAACGAACCGCCCAACTTGAATCCGCCAATCAGGAACTGGAATCCTTTGCTTATTCAGTGTCCCACGATTTACGGGCCCCTCTGCGACATATTAGTGGATTTGTCAATTTGCTCCGCAAACGGATTGAACCCTCTCTGGATGAGAATAGTCAGCGCTATCTCGATATTATTGTCGCCAGTACCCAACAAGCGGAAGAGTTAATTGATAATTTGTTAGCCTTTTCCCGCATGGCCCGTTCTCAGATGCGATTCATCAAAATTGATATGAATCAACTGGTGTACGAGGTGCGGCAGAGTTTGGAGATTCATAGAAGCGAACAAAAAATTATCTGGGAGATTGCCTCATTACCCACCGTGAAAGGGGAACCCACCATGTTACGATTGGTGATCCAAAATCTTCTGGATAATGCCATTAAGTACAGCCAACGACGGGAAAAGGCTGAAATAACTGTGGGGTTTAATGAAAACGACCTCGAATTTATCTTTTTTGTGCGAGATAATGGCATTGGATTTGATATGCGTTATGCTCACAAACTCTTTGGGGTTTTTCAACGCTTACATAGCAATCCCGATTTTGTGGGCACCGGCATCGGACTCGCCAATGTTCGCCGAATTATCCATCGTCATGGAGGCCGCACTTGGGCAGAAGGTGAGGTAGATGTGGGGGCGACTTTCTATTTCTCTCTCCCTAAACAACAGGAAGGGGATCAACGAGCAGCGAATCCTCATGCTCTCGGGTCAACCTCATTTTAGTCCGGTTATATCATGTTCAGTGAACCCGTTCCTCTAGTCAGAGAAACCGGCTTTTTTTCATGAAACCTCTGGCATAAATCTCTTAAGCCCCCCAGTAATTCAACATTTATTCTTCTGGATTCCCCCTGAAGAAGGGGGACGGGAGGGGGATCCAAGGGGGGAAAAGGGGGATCAATCCAGAATTTTGCAAGAGGTCTAATAATTGGGGTGAGGGGTCAAAAGTTATTGTAGAAACCCGCTTTCTGGTCCCAACAGCCCGAGAAACCGGCTTTTAAAGGAGAAAAATCTGGAACTGAAAGCCGAGTAAAGTTGAGGGAAGAGTGCTTACCGATCGCCTAAAACCCTTGGCAATAGCTGGAGCAGATTCAGGGAAGGGATGGAGGTACAGTCTTCCATTTTATATAATAAAACACAATCATTGATTATTGTCATCCAGGCAAAATGAGATAAAATTCGAGCGTAATGTACCACTTAAACCCCATGAACCAGGGAGAAAAAAGGATGGATATCAAACGCATTCTACTGGTAGAAGATAATGCCAATGATATAGAGCTAATTTTAACGGGGCTGGCGGAAAATAATCTAGCCAATGAAGTGATCGTGGTGCGGGATGGGGAAGAAGCGTTAGATTATCTCTTTCGGCGGGGTATCTTTAGATTGAGGCGAGAAGGACATCCTATCCTGGTCATGCTTGACCTAAAACTGCCCAAAATCGATGGACTGGAAGTGCTGGCACAAATGAAGTCTAAGACCGATTTGCGGCAGATTCCCGTCGTGATTTTGACCGCTTCTCGTGAAGAATCGGATCTGATTAGCAGCTACAATCTAGGGGTGAATGGCTATGTCATCAAGCCCTTAGACTTCCACGAGTTTGTGGATGCGATCAAAAGCCTAGGACTATTCTGGGCCGTAGTCAATCAACCGCCTCCAGGCTCTTTGCCTGCGGTAGTGCGAGAATGAGTCACCCACCTAAACATAAAGATGGACGGTTAAAGTGCTGCATATCCTACTGCTAGAAGACAGTCTGCTGGATGCAGAGCTCATTGAGGCCCACTTGCTAGAGAGTGGTCTCAACGTGGCCTTGAAGCGGGTAGACACCTGCGAAGCCTTCCAAGATGCCCTGGAAAGCGGGTCATTTGACGTGATTTTGGCGGACTATTCCCTCCCCTCCTTTGATGGATTTTCCGCCCTGAAAATGGCAAAACTGAGATGTCCGGACCTACCTTTTATCTTTGTGTCGGCGACGTTGGGGGAGGAAGTGGCCCTGGAGACCCTGAAAAGTGGGGCGACGGATTATGTCCTCAAGCAGCGGTTAGAACGACTGGTTCCCTCGATGCAGCGAGCGATTCGAGAGGCGAAAGAACATCGCGATCGCCTGAAGGCTGAAGCGGCCCTCCAAGAGAGCGATCGCCGGTTTAGAATGGCGCTGAAACATTCCTTTATCTGCATTTTTCAACAAGACCGGGACCTGAAATACGAATGGATTCACAATCCCCAGGGACCCCAAACCCCAGAGGAAATCGTCGGGGAAACGGACTACTTTTTATTTACCCCAGCGGATGCAGACTACCTCAGCGCCCTCAAACGAGAGGTGATTGCCACGGGAACTCCGACTCGGGTCGAAATCTCGGTGACTTTGTTGGGAGAGCTCCGGGACTACGACATGATTTTAGAACCTGTATTCGCCGACGCGCAGCATCAGGACAATCCCCCGGTGGTGGCGCTGATGGGTACCGCCTTAAATATTACCGAACGCAAGCGATCAGAACGAGAACTGTACCGTCGGGAACAACAATTTCGAGCCTTAGCAGAAAATGCACCGGATATTATCGCCCGCTTTGATCGACAACTACGCCACATTTACATCAACCCGGCGATCGAAAAAGCCACCGGCATCCCTCCAGAGAAGTTTATCGGCAAAACTAATGCAGATTTAGGATTTTCCGAAGAAATTTACTTACAGTGGTCCCGACATTTACAAGAGATTTTTGTTACCGGAGAACCGGGTTTTCTGGAATTTTATTTCCCGTCCTCAACAGGAACCCGGACTTATCAATCCCAGGTGGTTCCTGAATTTGACTTGGAGGGCAATGTTGAATCTTTACTGTGCATTAGTCGGGATATCACGGCCAGCAAAAAAGCTGAACAGTTGCTGCGAGAGAGTGAGGCCCGGTTCCGACGCTTGATGGATTCCAATACTATTGGCATGGGATTCTGGCATGGGAATTGCATTACCGTTGCCAATGATGCCTTTTTGGAAATGATGGGATATTCCCAGGAAGACTTGCAAAGGACACCCTTGAATTGGCGCCAGATCACCCCGGAGGAATATTTTCATCTGGATGAAAGCGCCAATGAGCAAGCGCGTCAAACCGGCTATACCGAGCCCTTTGAAAAGGAACTTTTTCACAAAAATGGCACCCGGATTCCGGTGATTTTGGGAGGGGCGATTTTTGACAATAATGCGGATGCGGGGGTCTTTTTTACCCTGGATTTGACGGAACGCAAACGGATGGAAGAGGCGCTACAGCAACAGGCGGAGGCGTTAGAACGGGCGAATCAGGTCAAGGATCAGTTTTTAGCGGTGCTCTCCCATGAGTTGAGATCGCCCCTGAATGCGATTCTCGGATGGTCCCAGTTACTGCTAACTCGCAAATTTGATGAAGCTACGACTCGCCGTGCGTTGGAGACAATCGAGCGCAATGCCCGATTTCAAACCCAACTGATTGAGGATTTGCTGGATGTCTCCCGCATCCTGCGTGGCAAGCTGACTCTGAAAGTGACGCGAGTGAATTTAGCCACCCCGATCAGCGCGGCGATCGAAAGTTTGCGTCTGGCGATCGAAGCCAAATCCCTGCAACTGGACTATTCCCCATCGGTTGGAGTCTCCCCGGTAATGGGAGACTCCAACCGCTTGCAGCAAGTGGTGTGGAATCTCCTGTCTAATGCGGTGAAATTTACTGAACCCGGGGGTCAAGTCAGCTTGAACCACATACAACAGGATCAATGGGTGATTCTGCAAGTCCAGGATACGGGAGTCGGCATTCTCCCTGAATTTCTCCCCCATTTATTTGAATATTTCCGCCAAGCGGATGCCTCTAGTACCCGCAATCATGGGGGACTGGGGATTGGATTAGGACTGGTGCGCCATCTGGTGGAACTGCATGGGGGAACCGTGAGTGCAGAAAGTCCGGGAGTAGGACAGGGGGCGACTTTCACGGTGAAACTCCCGGCGATCGCCCTCAAAACCGATACCGCAACCCCCTTGCCGCAGTCCTCTCCCCAGGGGGAACTGGCTGGAGTGCGGGTCCTCGTTGTGGATGACGATGACGACTCCTTGGAGTTTATGCAGTTTGTCCTAGAACAGTCAGGGTGCCAAGTCCGGGCGATCGCCTCCACTATTGAAGCCCTCGCGGTATTTTCTGACTGGCAACCGGATCTGGTGATTAGCGATATTGCCATGCCAGAGGAGGATGGGTATAGTTTTATCCGCAAAATTCGCGCAATGGAAAGAAACGCCGGAGGACAAATTCCTGCGGTTGCTCTAACAGCTTATGCCCGAGAAGAAGACCGCAATGCAGCATTTTTAGCCGGATTTCAAGAGCATTTAAGTAAACCCATCGACCCAAAAGCACTCATGGCGGCGATCGAATTATTAACCCGACCTGTTAAGGGATTTTAGAACAGTATCGGCAGCTGAGAAAAAAGTTTGTAGTAACGACTTGCTGTCGTTACCGCGTTACTGGGCCCGAGCCCAGTAACGCCCCAATGGAGGCGATCGCACCCCTCCCCAAACAGGCAGGTGCTTAATCTGCCAATTGTGCCTGTTATGGCGAATGCCATAACAGGAGAGCAACGACAGCAAGTCGTTACTACGAACAGGAGGCGATCGCACCCCTCCCCAAACCAAAGCAGAAGATGGGAAAAACGTTTGTAGTAACGACTTCAGTCGTTACCGCGTTACTGGGCCCGAGCCCAGTAACGCCCCAATGGAGGCGATCGCACCAGTCCCCAAACAGGCAGGTGCTTAATCCGCCAATTGTGCCTGTTATGGCGGATGCCATAACAGGAGAGCAACGACAGCAAGTCGTTACTACGAACATGAACCTCATCTGCCGAGACTCTCCTAATGAGAGAGTTTCTCTAGGAAAATCTGGCGATCGTCTCGGTAAATGACTTTGAGTTTTTCCTGGAACACTGTCATGAAGGCATCAATCCCTCGTCCGGTATTACAATGGGGGCGATCGGGAAATTCAAAGTGGTAGTCATCAAAAATAATCATGCCACCTTCTTTGATGAGTCCCCAACTTAATACCGCATCTTGGAGGACATCAATGGCAAAATGAGAGCCATCAATATAGACGATATGATAAGAATTTAACGGGAGCGATCGCAACACTTCTTGCGACAATCCCACCCGTTTATCAACTTTGTGTTTGGCTCCACTTTTTTCGATGTTTCCGTCAAATCTCTCTTCTACCGATTTCTGCACAGTCGGGTCATTCTTTTTACTCTCCACCACCCCTTCAAAATTATCAATACAGGTAATCCGGGCGGTTTCATGGGTCAGAATATTATCCAGCAACCAACAACTCGCCATGCCTTCAAAACAGCCCACTTCGACCACTCTCAAATTCGGCATATTCGCATAGTTCCGGAAATTCTGTTCCCAAATGGGCATAACTCCAGTAAAACAGTCCGCGCTAACGTTATAGCCTTTTTGAGCAAATTGGAGGGTATAGGGAATTGTGGAGAGTTTTTTATGGAGAATTTCGTTATTCGGCTTAAATTGTAAGGCTTTCTTTAAGGCAATTTCGGCTTGATAAACTTTTTCTACGTTACTGGTAAATAAGCCTTGATAGTACAGGGACATCCCGAGGTTATAATGAGCCTGACTAGACCCGGGCTCAAGTTCTACCATTTTCTGGGCGGCATTGGCGGCTTGAGGGTATTTGCAATTCGCCCAACTTTTTTCAATGACGCGCTGGTAAATGGTTCGCATCACTTCCTGAGATTGGGGGGTATAAATAGCGGATAAAATATAACGAGCAGAACCATATTCCGGATTGTTGGGGGGAATTTGGCTTAAGAGTTCGGCGGCTTCACTCAATTTACCTTGGGCCAAAAATGCCATTCCTAGGGGGTAGGTGATGGAAATTTCAGGAACGAGGTCTTTGGCTTTCCAAAAGCAGAGAACCGCTTCTTGGAATTCTCCATAATCGCAATGTTTTAGGGCTTTATTGCGATAATAATTGCCATAAGTTTGTTTGAGGCTGATGTTCTGGTGCCAGTGGGGATGGTTTAACAAGTTTTGGGTTAAAGCGGCCTCTAATAGGTCGAGGGATTTAACATGAAAGATTTGGCCTTCGGCGAGTTGGCGTAAGACTTCAATCAGCAGGGGTTGGTTGAGGTTAGAAGCGTTAGAGGCGGCGAGTAATTCGGCAGTGGTGATTAACCGTTCGGTGAGGGTTGAGTCGAGGATGCCGAGGTGCAGGTAAAGTTGCAGACGGGCGAGATGGTTATTGATATCATTGGGGGCGATCGCAGTGATGCGATCGCGCAAGACTAAGGCACTTTGCCAGTCCCTCGCGGATTCCCTCTGGGTGGCGATCGCTCCTAAACGCTCATAAAGCTGCTGTCCCCACTGTTGAACTTGAGGCGGTGTTCCCTGGGACAAGACTGCATTCCAACACTGTTCCGCTTCGGTTTGCTTTCCTTGCAGCAACAAGGCGATCCCTAAATACCAGTAATTGACAATTACCTGGGGCTGCGCTTGAATGTTTTTTCGGGATAGGGCAACTGCACCCTCATAGTCCTGCTTTGCAAAATATTCCGTAACCATCGGTTGGACTTGCATGATTTTTATTCCTGTCTGTTCTTAATTAACCCAGGGATTTTTTTGAGGTCCTTTTAAGTTGAACGGTGTTCTAGCCTATTCAGCAAACACCCCCCTCATAAAAATGGCCTCAGTGAATTCTGGGCAATTCTCTAGGATACAAAAAAATCTCAAAGAATACAAAAAAACCGGGTTTTGCAAAAAACCCGGTGGATTGAAACCCTGGATCAGCCCTTACAAATATTGCTGCAAAAATTTTTCCAATCTATCCAACCCCTTCTCAATGGTAGGTAAATCGGTGGCATAAGATAAGCGGATGCAGTCATCATCCCCGAAGGCAATTCCTGGAATGGCAGCAACCTGGTGAGATTCCAGTAAGGCATTACAGAATTTCAGAG
The DNA here is from genome assembly GCA_025370845.1 of Laspinema palackyanum D2a. Lineage (GTDB taxonomy): Bacteria > Cyanobacteriota > Cyanobacteriia > Cyanobacteriales > Laspinemataceae > Laspinema. The sequence goes on from JAMXFF010000010.1 coordinate 155,043, forward strand.
ATTTCATCCCGGTTTTAGTGATATTCAGAAACACATAAAAAGCACCTTCGGGTTCGGGACAACTGATGCAGGACATCCCCCGAATTCGTTCCAAAACCGCTACCCGGCGTAGAGCAAAGGCGGCGAGCATTTCTTGGACACAATCTTGCGGGGATTCCAAGGCGGCGATCGCCCCATATTGGGCAAAGGTACAGACATTGGAGGTACTGTGACTTTGAATGGTACTCGCTGCCTGGATCAGTTCCTCATTCCCCGCCAGATACCCAATCCGCCACCCAGTCATTGAGTATGCCTTGGCAAACCCATTACTGATAATCGTGCGTTTGAAGACTTCTTCGGAAACCGCGCCGATACTCAAATGTTGAGCGTTGTTGTAGAGGATTTTCTCATAAATTTCATCGGAAACCACTAAAATATCCTGCTCAACCACCACAGAAGCTAAGGCGCGAATCTCGTCGGGGGAATACACCATTCCCGTGGGATTAGAAGGGGAATTAAGAATAAACAGCTTGGTTTTCGGCGTACAAGCGCTTCGCAGTTGGTCGGGGGTAATTTTATACCCACTTTCGGCAGTGGTGGAGATAATCACCGGGATCCCCCCGGCTAAGGTGACCATTTCTGGATAACTCAACCAGAAGGGGGCTGGGATAATTACCTCGTCACCGGGGTCGAGGAGGGCCAGCATGAGGTTAAAAAGAGAATGCTTACCGCCATTGGTGACGATGACATTTTTCGCGGAATAGTCGAGATTGTTATGGGTTTTGAGCTTCTGGGCGATCGCTTCTCGTAACTGGGGTTCACCTGCGGCGGGTCCATATTTGGTTTTTCCCGCGTTCAATGCTTTTTCTGCCGCCATTTTGATATGGTTTGGCGTATCAAAATCCGGTTCCCCTGCACTAAAACTACAAACATCTATCCCATCGGCTTTCATCGCCTTAGCTTTGGCGGCGATGGCCAAGGTCAGGGATGGTGTTACCTGTCCAACTCTTGCTGCCAGCTTCATTTGCCTACTTCAACTGAGAATAAATTTAAGGATATGCTTCAAAGCACAGAATATCCTACTCTACCCTCTCTGAGGCAGGGATGTCAGGCGATCGTGACATCGGAGGACCGATAAACCTCTTGGATGGCATGAAACAATTTGACGCCTTCTTCAAAGGGTCGTTGGAAGGCTTTGCGTCCGGAAATTAACCCACAGCCCCCAGCCCGCTTGTTAATCACCGCAGTTCGTACCGCTTGGGCGAAGTCGTTGTCCCCGGCAGAACTGCCTCCGGAATTAATCAATCCGGCCCGTCCAGCATAGCAGTTCAGCAGTTGGTATCGGGTCATGTCAATGGGATGATTTGAGGTTAAATCAGTCTCGACTCGTTTGTCGGTGCGTCCGTATTTGTGGCCCAAGGCTTGGGAAACTGCCCCATATCCCCCATTGCATTCCGGTTGTTTCTGTTTGATGATATCCGCTTGGATGGTGACGCCGAGGTGATTGGCTTGCCCGGTCAGGTCGGCGGCGAGATGATAGTCTTGGTCTTGTTTAAAGGCGCTATTTCGCAGGTAACACCAGAGGATGGTTGCCATACCATATTCGTGCGCTTGGGCAAAGGCGGCGCTGACTTCCTGGATCTGCCGGGTGGATTCTGGGGACCCAAAGTAAATGGTTGCGCCGACGGCAACGGCCCCTAAGTTCCAAGCTTGTTCGACGCTGGCAAACATGATTTGGTCATATTGGTTGGGAACGGTGAGCAGTTCGTTGTGGTTGAGTTTGAGGATAAAGGGGATTTTGTGGGCGTATTTGCGCGAGACGCTGCCGAGGACGCCTAGGGTGGTGGCAACGGCGTTACAACCTCCGGCGACGGCTAATTTAATAATGTTTTCGGGATCAAAGTAGATGGGGTTGGGGGCAAAGGAGGCGGCTGCGGAATGTTCGATGCCCTGATCGACTGGCAGAATGGATAAATAGCCGGTGTTGGCGAGATTTCCGTGGGAATAGAGTTGCTGGAGCGATCGCAATACGGGCACCGAGCGATCGCTACTGGCTGCCACTCGGTCAATCCAATCCGGTCCCGGCAACTGAAACATTTCTTTGGGAAGTTTGGCCTGATATGTGAGCAAATCTTCCGCTTCCTTTCCCAGGACCGATGCGATCGCTGAAGGGGTTGATAGGGTAGTTGTCATGGTGTTTTACCTCACAATTTTCTAAACTCCACTCTTTCATACTATCGTTTCCTTCTGGAGACTGTGGTCTGATGCAATCATTTAAGACTCAATTTTCTCCTGTAAAATTCATATTTTTTGCCGCAACTGTAGCAACTTACATGGAGGTTTTATCAGAGAATAGAGTCGGTCTGATTTATGTCATTAGATAGAAGGCAACCCACCAATCTAGGGGTTAGACTTGACCCTATTCCCAAGGGCAAGTCAGCATAATTCAAGAAGATTCGGCCCTGATATCAAGTCCAGGAAGGTTAAGATCGTCGATGAAAGTTCCTCAGTCCCATCCGATAAAAACAGTAAACAATAGACCTCTTGCAAAATTCTTTAAAGCCGATTGGCGTTCTCTTTTTGGGGGTTGGGGAGATCAATCCTTTTTTTTGCAAGAGGTCTAATAAATTAGGAGAAGACAATGGCTTTAGCAGTACAAAAACGGGCGATTGGTGTATTTGAAGATAGCCAAACCACAGAAAGTGCTTTGAATGCCCTCCGAGAGGCAGGGTTCTCAATGGACAATATCTTAGTTGCTACCCAAGATAATATCCCCGATGAAATGGAGAGTCCCGATAGTGAATTTTTGGAGAATCGCACCGTTGAAGGGTTAGGAAAGGGGGTCATCAATGGAACGGTTTTCGGGGCGATCGCCGGTTTATTTAGTGGCCTCACTACCTTATTTCTCCCGGGACTCGGCCCGATCGCCGTCGTCGGTCCCATCGCCACCATCGCCGGTTTGACTGCCGCAGGCAGCTTCTATGGCGCGTTAGGAGGTGCGATCGTTGGGACGATTGCCGGAGACAAATTTACCGAAGGTCAAGCCAATATTTATCATCAACATTTGACCCAAGGACATTATTTAGTTCGGCTAGAAGGGACCGAGGAACAAATCACTCAATCTGAATCCATTTTGAGGGAGCATGGCATTCAAGAATGGCAATTGTATCAATCCACCGACCATTAAGAAATTTGGACTTCAACTCCAAATTGATCACCCCCACTATTGTCCTCTTTTTTGTTCCTACAAAACCAGAAAAATCTGGGGTTTTAACTCTATCCAAAGTTGAACCCCAAAAGACGAACTCCTCCCACAATCTCCCTCACTTGATAGAGGATAACCTCTGAAGTTTGCCTCACCATGTTAAGTAATTGAAAAGAGCTTGAATTCAAAGGAGAATATCCAATGAGCAGCACAAATATAGCGGTTCCCGGACTCATGAGGTACAGTAGCAACAATGAGCAAACCAATTGCGAATATCTTGTTGAGTGACTTGCCGCATTG
>JAMXFF010000111.1 GCA_025370845.1 Laspinema palackyanum D2a
GGGCGCATCTAGGAGTTGGGGGAGGGGCCAGAATTGGAAAAAAAGTTCGCATCCGAAAACAAGTCGTCGAAGCGACCATTTACCCACGCTAGGCGTAAATGCAGCAAGTGATTAAATCCATCAAAACTCCATCGCATACCTACACCCTTAAAGCGCTGTTGGATTAACCATTTACAAGCACTCTCGACCATCCCAGAACCTCTGGGTATGGCGTCGGCTTCAAAACTTTTATAAGTAATATGATTTTCATGAGTTTTCAAATAGTTATGTACTCGGCGGATAATTTGGCGTTGGCTAGGGGTTAAACAACCCTCGGGTAAAACTTTTTCTAATTCTAAAATTACTTCTTTTGAATCTCCATGTCTCAAGTGATGTCGCCACTGTTTAAACCAGTTTTTTGCTTCCCTCGTCCGGCCATCTTTATAAGCGGCTGCCGCTGACCACAAATGTCCAGCCGCATGATAAAAATCTAATACCCCTATTACATTTAATGGAGCTAAATGTTGATCATATAAATTCCAAAAACCTACTCCTCCATCGGAGAGCCACACTACCTTAGAGGCTCTGTGTAGTCCAGAACGAATAGCTTCTAGCATTAGCCGGGGACCGAGGTCATTAATATTTCCGAGAACCGCTACTAAACGCCGTTGATGTAACCGGGTTGCTGTTTTGCCGGAGCGCGTAAAATATGCTCCTAGTCGGGCGATTACTCCCACTTTCACTTCTCGCCATTGTGTGGTTCCAGATGGAGTTTTTTCCTCGGGTCTAAAAGGCACCATGACTCCATCAGCAGCTAAAGCTAAAGCCATTTTTTCGACATCAGAGGACAAAGACTCAGGTATTGGGTTATCCCCTTGCTCAAAAGCCGCTATTTCTGTCTGAGTTTGTTCCATTGTCAGCTTTCCTTTGGAGGCAATCCAATTCCCAATTGTTTGACTGCAAACCTTAATTCCTGTTAGCTGTTTTAGTAATTTACTGGTAATCCCCAAAGGAACAAAAATGGCTAACAAACATCCCAACCTCATGACTTCATCGGAGGTTTTTTGGTCAGGTTTGATTAAGAGCAAATCATCCAGAGGAACTCTCTGGCTATTCTGACACTTGAGGGGGCAACGCCCGACTCTTCTGGACCAGTTAACTGTTCCCACGAGGGTTACTATCGAGCGTTTTTGAAACCCCTTACTATTAAGTCGGCTACCACAATGAGGACAGTGGGGCCATTCAGTTGGTAACTTGGCACGACGAGATAATTCGTTTTCAACCAGAATTCTGGCCACGGATAATCCGATCTCCCACGCCACCCAAACAATGGCTCCCAGGCTAGAAGCTGTTTCTAGCTTAAGGATGCGGGTTTCCCAGTCGGGGATTTCATCAATGATTCGTTCCAGTAATGCTATCATAGAGGTACATGAAAAATTTTTGGACAAGGAATGTGTGCAATCACATTCCTTTTTTATTTTACCCCAACCCCTCCCCTGAAGCTCCTCCCGATACAGACCCGAACGGGACCCCTCCCCCAACTCCTAGATGCGCCC
>JAMXFF010000112.1 GCA_025370845.1 Laspinema palackyanum D2a
GGGAGCATCCCAATTTTGTAAAAGGGGAAAAGTATGCTAAAATTTCCCTTTTATTTTAGCTGATCCCTATATTATAGTATGCAAAAAATTAGCCAGACTCTAATCGAATCCGCTTATCAAAATATATGAACTTAAAAAAACGAGAACCTACTAGAAAAAATTTTAAGATTTACAACATTTCATTTAAGTAAGCACACCTCAGTTTAAGCATTTGACTAATATTTTTCAACGCCCATTGAGCTCCAGAAATTTTTAATCGTCTATCAATCTGTTTGACCGTTGATTCAACCGCCCCCGACCCAATTGAACAAATATTTTCCTCGGATAAAAGTTGATAGTTTACTATTCGATTACGATGTTTAGTTAGGTAATTACAAAAATTAGCAGCTTGGCGACGACGGGCCGATTCAAATAGCTTCACTGTCTCATCTACCTGACCCTTCCACAAAAATTTTCGAGCTTGTTCCAGTCGTTTATTGGACCCTCCTACTTTGTGCAAATTTTCCATTAAATGGAACCAGTCTAATATTTCTCTCCGTCTGCCTTGGGGATTAAATTCACTAATTAAATTCCAAATTCCATCATGCCCGTCTCCTAAGCAGGTTAAGAGAGGACTTAACGGCTGACTATTTACAAAACTAATTAAGCTTTCATTCTCTTGAAAATATGCAGAATAAAAACTGGAATGAAGCCTGACTGCTTTATAATCAAGCCATTGAGATCCTTCTCCCTGTTGACCTCTAACACGGACTTTACCTCCATCAACGCTAGTTTCTTTCACTGATAATTCGGCGATGGGTTCACTCCACTCTTTTCGGTTTACTAATCTCTGTAAAGCTGAATGACCTATCTTCATGCCCGTCTGAACTCGCACTTCAATTGCCGCTTTTTCAAAAGACAAAACCGCCGCCATTCTCAAAGAGCATTTTTCCAATAATGGAGAGAGCCTTGTCGATTTTTTAACCTTTAATTTTGTGGCTTGGTATTCGGTAATTTTTAAGCGTCCGATACAGCTATTTAGGGTCCGCTTACGTCCTTTTTCTGTCCCGGTTGCTGCTTTGATAAAAAAAAAGCAATATCGGGTCCCATGACCTCTAACCATTGTTGTCTCAGGTGCTCTTCAATGTTCTCTAAATTCTCTAAAGACTCCGGGGGGCTGTTTCGGTATAAAATTTGGGCAATTTCATCATGACAAGCTTTTAAACGTTCGCGATCTTCAGAATTCATCAGAAGGCTCCAGAAAAATTTACTCTATTGTACGGGTTTTTTGCGCTCAGACAGCGCTTAAATCATCAAGAAAATTAGTAGTTGCTTCCATAGCAGTTTTTGATGAGGGCGTTG
>JAMXFF010000011.1 GCA_025370845.1 Laspinema palackyanum D2a
CCCGCTTTTTTACGACTTCTTCATTATCTCAAACAATTGCCCCGTATGGGTTTCCCCTCCGTTGTCACCCTCTCAGGCTTACATACTTGCTCACCGGTAGAGCATTACTCTCATAAAGTAAACGCAGCAGGTTCGATTCCTGCGTATGAAACAACGGCTTTCTGGACTTGTACGAGGTGTTTAAATTTTTCGGGTTTCATCCGGCTTGTAGTACCCAAGCACTTCGCGCCCTAACTGAAAAAGCTTACATACTTGCTATTGGTAAAGCGCTCGGTTCAAAATCGAGTACCCGAAAGGGTTTGTGGGTTCGACTCCCATGTAGAAACGAAAGGCTTTTTAAACTTGCGCGAAGTGTTCTTTTTTTTAGAGTCAATCCGTAAATCATTTAAAGCTAATTTTAAAAACAATAATTTAGACAGAAGGAGGACGTTTATGAATGCAGCAGAACGGGATTTAAGACTGGAAATGTTGAATAGTTTGTTAACTACCCCCCACCGCAAACTGGAAGATGTGGCAGAACTACATCAACTGATGGTGGAATTGGACCCGATTTTTTACGGTCATTTGGGGGTTTGGTATAGCAAAAATGGGGATGTCCGAGATCATCAAGAAGTCTTTGTTGGACATTTACTCACCAGTCCCTTAACCGCACATCGGGAAGCGGGTTTCGTGATGCTGCAAGGGTTGCCTCCGTATCAAGTCGCACGGGTTGTGGATTTTATGAAGCAGCATCGGGGGAAAGTCCCGCGTTCCTCACGCACGGCAGTGACGCAATATCTGCGCGATCGCGAAAAAAATGCCACCTTCTTCGATCGCGCCGCACTTCGCAACCGCAGTGCCATGAAACATCTGTATGCCAGCTTGCATATCAAACCGAGCGATCGCGCTGATGCAGTGCTATTTAAAAACCAACCCCCCCAGGATTCCCTCGCCTATATCCTGAAACAACTGGCAAAATCCTCCAATCCGGCAGAACAAGCGGCACTGATTGTGGAACATAATATTCCCTATCCGATCGCCGTCGGTGCCCTGCGGCAGTTAACCCCAACCGTCTTAGTCGCACTGATTAACTCCATGTCGGCGCAGGAGGTGATCAACAACATGAAATCCTTGCAAGGGCGAGGTGCGATGGATCATCCCGATGTCAAAGCGTTGATTGAGGGGAAATTACAAAAAGCGCAAACCAGCGATCGCGTCTCTGCCTACAAAGCGCGAGTCGCTGCCGATGCTGCCAACTTGGATGCTGCTACCACGGCGCAGTTAGAACAAATTACCAATGAACAAGTCAAAAAGCGCGGGAAAATCAGCAAACCCACAGGATTGCTGGTGGACAAATCCGGTTCAATGGACTCGGCGATCGCCGTGGGTAAGCGTCTAGCTGCCATGATTTCCGGGATTTCCGAAGCGGCACTCTATGTCTATGCCTTCGATACCATGCCTTACCCAGTCACCGCTCAGGGTGCTGAATTAAGCGACTGGGAACGTGCTTTCGATGGGATTAACGCCGGGGGAGGAACCAGTATCGGTTGTGCCTTAGAAGTCATGCGTCGGAAAAAGCAGGTAGTGGACCAAATCATCCTCGTCACCGATGAAGGTGAGAACGTTCATCCCCATTTCGCCGATGTTTATCAAACCTACTCTCGCGAATTTGCGGTGATGCCAAATGTGCTGATCGTCCGTGTGGGAAGTTCCTGCAATTGGGTAGAAACCCAACTCAAGCAGAAGCAAGTGCCGGTGGAAACCTTCACCTTTGCTGGAGATTACTATTCCTTGCCGAACCTCGTCCCCTTGCTGTCTCGTCCCTCGCGACTGGATTTGCTAATGGAGATTATGGACACTCCCCTTCCGGTGCGTCAAAATAAATAAAGGAAGTCGGATGCGCTACGGCGCATCCTGCTTATTTATACCTATTTTACCTGGAATGCTATGCAGTGTGGACTCTGCCAACGAGAGATGGAGAACCTCACGGTTCATCACCTGATTCCGAAGCAAAAAGATGGAGCAAAAGGGCCAAGGGTTGATATTTGTTCAGATTGTCATCGACAGATTCATGCACTCTTTGATAATGCTCGACTGGCGAAGGAACTCAATACTGTAGAAAAACTCCAACAAGAACCGCAAATGCAGAAATTCCTAGCTTGGGTGAAGAAGCAAAAGCCGGATAAACGGATTAAAGTTCATCGCTAAAATTCCCGAGGGTGGATAACTGGATCGGTAAATCCTAGGCTGGAGCATTTTTACTCATGCTCTGCAAAAAGACAGAAGTCAATATTGGCTTCCGTCTTTTTTTATGTTCGGTTCATATCCGGTTCGATGATTTCCTCCTCATTCCTAAGTTGGCTATCATTCCGCCTGGACTGATGAGACTACTTTTTATGCCGAATTAACCGGGGTGAATATAGAGCGACCCTAAACCAATGGGACAATTTTTAAAGAGAGTGGGAGTATTTCGCTCCCTACTTTCTACAGCTAGGGAGCCAGATACTCCCATTGCTGACTTCTATTGTGCTTATGATTTAGTGTCGCTATATGACGGCTAGATTTGAGAATTTAGAATTCCATCAAAGGTAGAGCTATTACGTTTCTTTGAGGTAGCAAACTAATTGGTAAGTAGGTGGGCGGAATTAAACCGAAGTTGAGCAGCCAGCATAACCTTCGCAGCAAAAGGGTTTTAGGTAAAACGAAGCTGGAAATATTTGCGCCTACCTACTGATAGGTGTATGTTGCATCGTCACAAATTTCGACATTAGTTTGCTCAAGCTGCCCTCTACCCACCCCATTACCAGGGCCTAGTGTTACCTTTAGGTCATATTTGCAATCCGGCAATCCATCATTAATGGTGATAGTCGCTTCTTCTCCGGGTTGTAATGTAAAATCCAAAATGTTGTTTCCCCATACCTCTTCACTAGGATGCGAAACATAGAATTCCTCAAGGACGCGATTGGTGCCATTAACCAGCGTAAATTCTACGGAATCATACTCTTGAGCCTCTATAGAGTTATAGAAACCCCCGGATAAAAGAAGAGGAAAAGACATTAGGGTAACCCCTACCATTTGACGAAGAGAACGGTTAAACATTGTTTGACTCCTTGGAAAAAATGAGATGGGTGTGAAAATATTGAAGTTTAAGCGGGCCAGGTAGAAAGGATTTCATCGCCTATATAAAATTCCTCGCCCTATAAGTGACTGGAATTCTCTACTCGGATGACCTCTCTCTATCTAGTCGTTATTGGGCAACAGGTTGGTAGCCTGCTCTAACATTTAACCTGTGTTGCGGGACCCTAGGGAAAGGGTTAATTCTCCCTAGTAGTAGCGGCCCTTAAGACTGTGATGAGAGTTCGGGTTTGGGATATAGTCCGATCTCCTGATGATGTATCAGTTCTTAGGCGATCGCCCGATTTTTTAGCCCCTGCGATCGCTGAAGTCTGTTTCCCCAATGGGGATGACACGAAAGTTTTTCGCTTAGGAACTTACGCGACGGCTTCAAGTTAACCGATTTGACTCGGCTTTAGTCTATTGGCTTGTCTTGTATTGATTTCTCTCAATTGATAAATTTTGAGAGGTGTATATTTTTTATAACACCAGGTTAAGGGAGATGTCAATCCCTTTAATTTATTTATTTATTTATTTTTTTTTGTTAAGGGATTTTTATGAAAAAAAGGGGGCATTAAATGGATTAAGAAATTACTAAAGCCCCACTTACAAAGGGGGGCCGGGATTGGCCCTAAAAGATTTTATGTTTTGGAGTTCCGTAACTTGGGAATTTCTTGTCAAATTTATCTCAAAAATTTAACTTAGACGAGTAGCTATCCAACAAAGTTCGCGGGAGTTAGAGAAAATTTTCGGTAGGTAGATCCTTACCTCATGAAGCGGGTTACATCGATTTTCCCCAGTACCGAAGCATCAAACCTTGACAGAGACCCTAAGTATTCTCACTTATATTGTTCAGCCTTCTCACTTTTTCTCGGGCCGATTTGCCTTACTTGGATTTACGATCGCCCTCGGACTCGATCGCAAAAAACTGTTTGGTTGCCGGTGCATAAGTCCAGGCAAATCCTGCGGGGTCTTTTTCCCGACTCCAGTCCAGAAATTCCGGTTTGTTCTTATTTTTGCTCACGGTAGTGGGATGCACCCCCAACCTTGTTGCCAGTTCAGTCTGATTCATCGGAGGTGGCAACACCACTCGGCGCTTTTTGGGGGCCACGGCTTTGGGGACTTCCGGTTCCGCCATAGCCGGGACGCTGGCGACATCGATGGTTTGGTAGCGTTCCGGCAATTTAATACTGGAAAAACAGTAAACCATGCCCCCATTATCGGTGATTTCATATCCTGCGGCGAACTCGCGAGCCCGTTCCTCTAAATATTCTTGCGCTTCAGTCCCAGAAATGTCCCCATGCATGGCAAAGTCTAGGGCCGTTAGGCGTCCCTGGTTATCTTGGATTAATTGATAAAACAGGGCATTGAGCTTGGAGAGTCGCTGTTGTTCCTTTTCTTGATACTGTTTCCACGCCCATCCCAGTCCCGAGATCACGGCGACCCCCAGCAACATTCGCCATGCCGATAATACGACGGTGACGCCGACTAAGATAGGCACCAGCACAATCAGCCGGGATTCTAGGGTTCCGGTGGTTTGGGGTGGGTTGCTGGTGGGGTAGGGGTCACGGTTCATCTCGCGATCGGCTGGCATTTTTACTTAGAGTTTGGATTTTACCTTTGAGTGAGCATGGGCATGATTTGCCACAAATTGCATTATTGCATCTGGGTCTACGTTTCGTCACGGCGATCGCCATCCCAACAGGGATTTTCTGATGGCGGCCCTATTTGAACCTTGTCATCTCAGGAATAAGCAGGCTTCTCTATCCCCAGATGGAAATTGAGGCAATGGGGTCAAAATCTCCCAGGGTCTACCCCCAGTTAGATTTTTGCCCTGTTTTGAGGCTTTATACTTAGGGTTGCCCTCTCCAGGATTTGCATAATTCTATAAACTCTTCCGGAAATTTTCTGGGGTCAAGGGTTCGGCATCACGGGGTTAAGCCCGGGGTGATTAGCCCGGTCCTAAATTCCTAAAAGAGCCAATACTTTGGGGTTTTGACGATTTTTATATAAGGGAAGTTTGGAATAATTTGTGGTTCTTTCAATAGCAACAATTTGGAGCTAAATCCTCAAAGAATAGTTCTCCCTCTCCCCAAAATATATCATTAGGTATATCTTGAATCAATTTATCACAAATTTGAAGATTCATACCTTATTGGTGATGTAAGACAACTCTCCAACTTGTTAACGTTGAACTATAAAACTAATCAACGTTTAACAGAGAGTGTGACATGAGTTTTTTTCCAACAAACCAACCTATTTTTTCCAAAAAACCCGACCCGAGCACGATTCAGGATTGCCAAGGATTATGGCGAATCCAGTGGAAGATTGGAGGGCGGAGTATCTTCAAGCAATTTTATACCCGCATTGATCAAAGTATGATGGTCTGGGCAGTGGTGACGGGAACTATCTTCTTTACGGCCCAATTTTTCCCCATTAATTGGACAACCCAAGCAATTGCTTGGTCTATCCTCACCCTGGCGGCAACGGCAATGATGTGTTACTTAAGCTGGTTTTGGGTGACCGTAGAAGAAGTGCGCTGGACCGTTTATTGGTGGGTATTCCTAATGGTGGGGGGAACGATTTTAACCGACGCCAGTATTGCGTATGGTTGGGGAGAGATTTTGATCCGTCTATGTCCCTTATGGTTGGCATTATGTGGACTCGGTTATGTGGGAACCGGATGGGCATTGCGATCGCGCAGTACCTTCTTAGTGGCAGGATTTCATTTTTTGGGGATAGCTATTTTACCGGCGTTCAGTGGATGGGAATATCTGGTTACAGGTTTGATTATGACAGGGACCTTAGTGCTATTTTGTGAAAGACGGTGGGATATGCGTCCTCATGAGGAAGTTAAGGCAACTGCACCCGATCGCCAAGAAGTCAAGCGCGATCGGCGACTACGGGATGACTCGGTTTACGCCGGATAACGGCGCCACCTCTCTCCCGCGAAGCAGAATTAATCCCCAGCAAGGTTTTCACCCGGAATGAGGTCCAAACAAACCCACTCTCATTCCCCGGTTACCCCCTAAATCCCCTAACATTTCAGAGCTCGCCAATATAGTATTTTTTATAAAAATTCTGCTCTACATCCTGGATTAAATCCCGTTGAGAAATCCTCTCTCTTTTCAATAACCCTTCGTCAAATGCCCACCCTCAGATCCAGGGTGGGAATGGCCCTCACGGACCATCCCTGAATTCACGAGAGAGGGAGTGGGTTTGAAGGACTAGATTAGGGTTTATCAGCCTCTCTGGCTTCTGATTAACGCACCCTATTTTTAGGGGAGCAATTGTAACTACACTCCCTCATTGACGGGTTAGATTTTAAATCAAATTTCCTGAAGGAATCCACTCCGAAGCAGGCCCCTAGACCCTCGGTAAAGTCGGGGTTAGAACCGGGTTTAGGGTATTCCAAGAAATAAATCATCCAAATCCAAGGGTTAAGGACCCAACAATACTCGATTAGCCCGCGCTTCTCCGGCTTCGTCGGCTTTTTTCCCCACCCTGAAGGGTCCGGGGTTTTGGGATATTTTATTTTTTGGAGTTCCCTGAAGGAATTAATCCTTAAAATCCCAAGAAACTTGGCACGATATTTACTGTCAACGCTTCTTGATTTAATGTGGGCTAATTATAGCAAATTTTCGTTGATTTTTCCAAAAATAATAAGCATTTCCTGACTTTATGTAATTTTGTATCGTTTTGTTGAGTTTTTTAGCATTTTGATATTACATCTATCCGGAGAGGGATTCTATAGATAGAAGAACAGATCGTAGGGAAGATTTTAGGCAAAATCTCCTAAAAGACCCATCTGCGATCGCCACCTGGATGTAGAAGCGTTCTATCACTTGTTTTTACAGCCAGAACCCTCAAATAGTTAAGTAGAATTACCTGAGCGGATACCGATGTACGCAACCGATTGGACTATCACCGAACGCAACTTTGACTCCTTAAGCGAACCGCATCATCACGAAACGGTTTTTACCCTAGGGAATGGCTATCTGGGCACTCGTGGAACCTTCGAGGAAGGCTATCCCGGGGCCAAACCGGCCACCTTGATTAATGGCGTGTATGATAAGGTCGCGATCGTCCATACGGAACTGGCAAATTGCCCCGATTGGCTGCCGATGGTGGTGTCTGTCGGTGGCGAATACTTCAGCCTCGATCTCGGCGAAATCCTGCACTATGAAAGACAACTGGATATGCGACGCGGCATTCTCAGCCGCCAAATTCGCTGGCGCAGTCCCCAGGGAAAAACCCTGGACCTCCATTTTGAGCGGTTTACCAGTCTTGCCGAACCCCATGTCGCCGCCATCAGACTCTCGGTTACCCCGGTTGATTTCTCCGATATCGTGGAAATCCAAGCGGGACTCGACGGACACCCGGACAACCAAGGAATTAAGCATTGGAAATGGATTAATCAAGGTTTAACCCCCGTTAGAACCGCTAAATCCACCAATTCCCTGCCCTTTTCCCTCCTCCCGTCAGAAGTGGATGGGGTCTGGATGCAGTTGTCTACGTTACACAGTGGGATTGAGTTGGGAATGGCAACCCAGCTTTCTGTTAAAAACGCCCAGCAGCAAGCCTTTCCAGTGTTTGCCATGACGACACCGGGATATCCCTCCCTCACCACTCGCTTTGAAGGCAACCGGGGAGAAACGGTGACGGCGGAAAAATTGGTGACGATTTACACCTCCCGGGATACAGAGGCCCCAACTCAAGCGGCGATCGCCAAGCTGAGTCAACTCCCCGACTATGACACCCTCCGGGACGAACAAGCTGCCGCCTGGGACCGCCTCTGGGAAAAATCCGATGTGGTGATTGAAGGGGACCTCAAAGCCCAACAGGCAATCCGCTATAACCTCTTCCAATTGCTGCAAGCAGCACCCCATCATGATAGTCATGTCAGCATTCCCGCAAAAACCTTATCGGGTTTTGCTTACCGGGGTCACGTTTTTTGGGATACGGAAATTTTTCTGCTGCCCTTTTTAAGCTACACCCAACCAGCAGTCGCCAAAAATGCCCTAACTTATCGCTACCATACCCTCCCCGGTGCTCGTCGCAAAGCAGCAGATTCGGGGTATGAAGGGGCGATGTTTGCCTGGGAAAGCGCAGCTACCGGAGATGAAGTCACCCCCCGTTGGGTACCGGATGCGGAAGGCAAAGAATTGGTGCGGATTTGGTGTGGGGACATCGAACTGCACATCACCACCGATGTCGCTTATGCTGCCTGGAACTACTGGCAAATCACCGGGGATGACGCCTGGATGGCAGACTATGGCGCAGAATTAATCCTGGATACAGCAGTATTCTGGGGAAGTCGCGCCGAATGGAACAGCGATCGCAACTGTTATGAAATCCGTGACGTGATTGGACCCGACGAAAATCACGATCGCGTCAATAACAATACCTTCACCAACCGGATGATGCAATGGCATCTGGAAACCGCACAGCAGGTATTGAACTGGTTACAGGATTTCGCACCGGATCAGGCAGAAGCACTGGTGCAGCGACTGGATCTCACTCCAGAACGCCTCACCCATTGGAATCAAGTGATTGAGCGGATTTACCTGCCAACCCCCACAGAAACGGGGTTAATTGAACAATCGGAAGGCTTTTTCGCCCTCAAAGATGTGAATTTGGCCGATTACGAACCCCGTCAGCAGTCGATGCAGGCGATTTTGGGAATTGAGGCAACCAGTCAATGCCAGATTCTCAAACAACCGGATGTGTTGATGTTGCTGTATCTGTTGGGCGATCGCTATGATTCCCAAACCCTGCAAGCAAACTGGGATTATTACTGTCCCCGGACCGATCATGTGTATGGATCGAGTCTGGGTCCAGCAATCCATGCGGTTTTAGCCGCACAATTGGCTCAACCGATGGAGGCATATCAACACTTCATGCGGGCGGCATTAGTCGATTTAGAAGATGTCCGGGGTAATGCTTGTGAGGGAATTCATGCGGCTTCCACGGGAGGAGTTTGGCAAGCAGTCGTATTTGGATTTGCCGGAATTCGTCTCACGGAACGCGGTCTGATCGCCAATCCTCACTTACCCGCACAATGGACTCGTCTGAAGTTCAAACTCTCCTGGCGCGATCGCTGGTATGAGTTTGATATTAAACAGGAGAGTGCCTCCGTAGAAGGTCAGAAAACAACGTCTCAGGGGTTAGAAATGACGGCAAATGCTTTGCGCGACGGGTTACGCGGGGTGATTTTTGATTTGGATGGGGTGCTGACGGATACGGCAGAATACCATTATTTAGGTTGGAAGCAACTGGCGGATGAGGAGGGAATTCCCTTTGATCGCGAGGCGAATGAAGCGATGCGCGGGTTGGCACGTCGTGAGTCTCTGTTAACGTTGCTTGGCAGTCGCCAAGTTCCGGAAGCGCAAATGCAGGAGATGATGGACCGCAAAAACCGTTACTATGTGGACTTGGTAGCGGAGATTGGTCCCCAAGATTTGTTACCAGGAGCCCTGGAGTTTTTGATGGAACTGCAAGCGGCAGGGCTTAAAGTGGCGATCGGTTCATCAAGCAAAAATGCTCACATGGTCGTGGAACGCTTGGGAATTGGTCATCTAGTTCAGGCGATCGCCGATGGACACAGTGTATCGCGCTCAAAACCCGCCCCAGATTTGTTCCTCCATGCGGCGGATTTGTTGGGGATTCCTCCAGCACAATGTATTGTTTTTGAAGATGCCGACTCGGGAGTAGAAGCGGCGAAAGCAGCAGGAATGTGGGCCGTCGGATTGGGTCCCGTGGAACGCTTCCAGGATGCGGATTTGGTGCTGCCTTCCTTAGAGTATATCCAGTGGAAGGATTTGCTGGACAAACTCGCACAAACCACCCTGTTGCCTGGAGATTTAGCGGCGATCGGCGATCGGATTGGTGCCGGTTCTCTATAATAGAATTCTTGCAAAATTCTAAAAAGCCCCCCTTTTTAAGGGGGGTTGGGGGGATCAATCCGGATTTTTGCAAGAGGTCTAATTCAGGTTCCAGTTTGAGGTTAACTCAGGAATTGGGTTGACTCTGTAAAGAAGACACGGCCAAAAAAGCCGTGTCTTTTTGTTGTACAATTTCAACGCTAAATATGCAAGGGTCAAGGTTGTATGCTGCCGATAATTGAGACAATTCCTATTGTTCAACTCGCTTCAGGCGATCGGTTGTTTATCCAGGTTTATAAGTTTCTTGGAGACAATCCCGGTCCTAAAGCTTATATCCAATCCAATTTACATGGCGCAGAAATTGCCGGAAACGCGGTGATTCATCAACTGATAGAGTTTTTACAGGGGTTAGATGCCAGTCAAATTACCGGCGAGATTTGGCTGGTTCCGGTTTGTAACCCTCTGGGAATTAATCAGCGATCGCAACATTTTTCCAGCGGACGCTATCACAGCTATGATGGCAAAGACTGGAATCGCATCTTTTGGGATTATGAAAAAGAAGCCACAGACATCAGTCAATTCGCCGAGTCTCAAGTAAATTTATCTCCAGAAGAAATTCAAGACAATTATCGAGAGATAATCCTCAAAAAATTTCATCAACTCCAAACAGACATCAACGCTGCCAGTGGCGTTCCCTTCGTCGAACAATATCGCTATCAATTACAATCATTGAGCTTAGATGCCAATTATGTCATAGACTGCCACAGTTCCACCAATCAAGGACTAGATTATCTCTATTGCTTCAATTCCCGAGAGGAAAGCGCCAAAGCATTTCTGCTTGATTATGCAATTCTGATGAACGAATATGATGGAGATGCCTTCGATGAAGCGGGGATGAAACCCTGGCTGGCATTAGAGAAGAGTTTAGCAAAACAGGGAAAACCTATCCAGTTTGATGTCGAATCCTGGACCCTTGAACTTGGCACCGGAATGCAGATGAATCCGCAATCCGTCGCCAAAGGAGTTCGCGGCATTCAAAACTATTTGGCTAAAAAAGGGATGCTGGATATTCCCGGATTTCCCCTGCCGGAAACCACGTCACATTCCGTTATTTTTATTCTCAAAAACCGAATTAGAAAATATTATGCCACTGCCGGGGGAATGATTCAGAACCGCTTGCCGTTGGGAACCGTGCTTCAAAAAGGCGACTGTCTTTACCAACTCTTAAGTTTTGACAAAACTGGACAATTCCCCAAGATTATCGATGTTCCTGCCGTCGAACCCGGTTTAATCTTTGATGTTTGTACTAATTATTCGGCCAATCAGGGGGATTATATTTTATCTATTTTTCAGGGAGAGCCTGAAAAGTTTGGAAAAATCAATTTTGATTTTTGAGGCAAAATAGCTTTACATGACCACCGTAGAATTAATTAGGGACTGGTTTTATGCCGGTCTCTTTTTTTGAGTCACTCCTCAGAGACAGACTTGGAGTTGTACAGAAATTTTCACTGTCCAGTTAGTTGACTCAACCTGCGGAATGTGGTTTTCTAATTATTAGACCTCTTGCAATCTTCAATCCCCTCCCCGATTTTTTGCATACTCCCTCAACACTGGATTGAGGAAAAATTGAGTAACGCCTTCCCGTTCCTGAATTTCTACAAAAAGGCGTCTGCCGAGGGATTGCATCACTTTAAAAAACTCGGCGGCAGAGAATTGTGTCAGTTGTAACAGGTGCAGTAATGTCACGGGTTGGGTTGCAGTGGCAAGTTGGGCGATCGCCTTCTTTTCCGCTAACGTTAACCTCTGAAACTTTTGGTCTAATTGGGCCTGCAAAGGTTCCCATAAAACCAGCGTTTGATAGGTTAAAAACTCCGCTACTCGACCGGCACATAATTCTCGGATTGAGGTAGCAGTTAACTCTAACCAAAGGGGATTGCCATGATAAAGATGGATTAAATTATCCCAGGTTTCTGAATCCGATAAATTTTGCGCTTGTAATATTCCTTTCGCTGCGTCACCTAAACCCCCCAACACCAGCGATCGCACGGGATAGTTTTGCTTTTCCAAGGTGGTGACTGCGATGGGTTTTTCATCGGCGATCGCCAGCACACAACTCTGATGGGTCACTTCGGCGATCGTCTTAAAAAACAGCCGATGATCTTCGTAAACCGATCCATCTTCCCCCGCCAGTTTACCCGTATGTAAGGGACTCTGCAAATCATCAAGAATAATCAAACAGCGAGACTGAAGTAAATGGGTGAGGAGTAGGGAGAGTTGCGTTTCCAGGCGATCGGGAATCTCGGCATCGGGAGAAAAGATCTGCAACAGATTGGAGAGAATCGCACCCAAATCCGAGTAAAAGCGCAGACTGCGATAGATGACATACTCGAATTGATTTTGAATTTGTTCAACCAGATGCAACGCCAGAGTGGTTTTACCCATCCCACCGAATCCGAGAAGGGCCACCAGACGACAGCGATCGGCAACAATGGCGCGATCGAGAGTCGCGAGTTCCTCAGTTCGTCCGTAAAAATTGAAGATTTCCGGCGCGTTGCCTAAGTCAAGATGCGGTTGAGTTTGAGTTGACTGAGGTTGAGGGGGATGGGGAGGCGATCGGCGAGCTTCCGAACAAAGATGAACATTATTAACTGTTACTTTATCACTAACAATAGCTGATGAATAATTATAAAAATTGGCTTTCTCTAATACCGCTCTAAAATTCGCCTTGCTAACCTCTTTCCCCAACCCTTGCGAGAGAAGTTTCCAGAGTTCCGAACCTACATCTCTAACATGACCCTCACTGGCATAAGTCTCTTCGGCAATTTTCGCATAAGTCTCACCCTCCAAAGTCCCTTGCAAAATCGCCTCTTGCAGATAGTCCAAATGATTCCCCGTCTGAGTAAAAACTAACTCATCAGCCAGTTTCAACACTTCCGTGATGTCCATAGGTCCAGGATAGTGGTAAAGTTTGGCCTATTATATCCGATCTTCCCGACATTTCCGACAAACCCGATTGGGTTATTGCCTCGAATCGCCGATGTTTCCGACTTGGCAGGACGTAGAGTTTCAGAGATGATGTTTGCATGAGGGCTAATCCTGAGCCCCAATAACCACCTCACCGAAGGAAAAAAACCGTGAGTTACCCAAGATCTGCAAAATACCAAGCTGACCCAAATGGAGATAACTACGTTTGCGGCAGTTGCGAGAGAAGCCAAGATCCTAGAGAAGGGGTACCCTGCATTAAGTGTGGAAAAGCAACCGTCACATGGCTACAATCTCAGGGTGAATCCTGGAGTTACGTCTTGAACAAATGGAGAAGGTTGGTCGGGTGAATCGAGAGATAAACAGAGCAATAGCGTGAATTATGGGAAAACAAGCGCAAGAACTCATCAATAAGTATGGAGGCAACTATACCTGGGAACAGTTGCGCTCTACTAAAATAGATTATCAACTTTCCAAAATTCAATATGAATACCCCGGAGGTGTGAAAAGTAACACTTTTACCGAGTTAGAAGAGTTAGCCAAAGATGGAGATGCAGAAGCCAAGAAAGCGATTAAGCTTCTTCTTCAAACTCAGAGGCTAAATAACAAGTCAGGCCAAAACTAGCTAAAGAAGCTCTATTGCTCTTGCTCCGGGTTGGCGTAGAGTCCGTTAATGAAGTCTGCTAAAAGATACGGCTTTTCAGTATTTGGGGATTATAACCATGAAATTGTCTGTAGATCGGCAAGAAAAAAAAGGGCCATTTGGGGGAACATACTACGAATCTAAAATAAAACTAACTTTAACTGAAGAAGAGGAAAAGATTGCCGAAACCATCGAATTAATGAAAAAAGGTCTTTTGGATCCGACCGATTCTGTTGAGAGTCAGGTACTTCTTGCGTTAGCGAGGAATAAATTAAGCGTTCGGGATTTAACTATCATAGGAGTAACAGCAAAATGTGATAAAGAGGCTGACCTCAGCCGTCTAGCTCTTGTTGAAAATAAAATTCGAGAAAGATGCAAGGATATTAAAGCTGAGATTGACCTTTATATTGCCGCTAAAAACGCAATAAATGAGGGAGGATATGAAGAAGAATTTTAAAAACCGACTGTAAAACAATCTCAGGAATAACCCGGGCATTTCCGGGTTATTATTTTAGGTACTCATTTTGTCTATAAAATTTGAATATATCCGGCGCTTTCTCTACGTCAAGATAGGATTAAGTTATAATTGGATGGGGTTTTGTGGCATAGGTAGACGTTCGCCCAGATTCCGAACAAAGATGAACATTATTAAATGTTACTTTATCACTAACAAGAGCTGATGAATAATTATAAAAATTTGCTTACTCTAATCCCGCTCTAAAATTCGCCTTGCTAACCTCTTTCCCCAACCCCTCGGAGAGCAGATCCCTTCAGTTCCGAACCCACATCTCTAACATGACTAGGGCATAAGTCTCTTCCGCAATTGTTGCGTAATTCTCCCTCTCCAAAGTCCCTCTAAAAACCTTGTCATCTAACCATTTTAGTCGGTTTTAACCGACTTTAGCTATGAGCCGGGGACTTAAGTCCCCGGCGGAATATGGGATTCACAGATAAATTATTGTCATCAAATCACAACATCATGAGACTGCTTATCCCTGGCTCAAGGGTTATCCATCCAGGGACCCTACCCCATCCGGTTTAAATTAGCCCGCGCAGGCTTTACCTGGTGGGAGATGAATCAAATACCTCCATTAAATGAGTTGCAATCCGTTGGGAAGCGCCCGGTTCTCCCATGCGACGCTGACCATTTTCACCGATGAGTTGCAGTAGATCCGGGTCCCGTAAGAGTTGCTGGATGACTTCGGCGACTTTATCTGGGCGTTTGACTAGGGTTACTGAGGGTCCCAGGAGGCGACTTTGCGCTTCGGCAAAGGCGGGGGTGAATTGGGGACCTTTTCCGGGGAGGGCGATCGCAGGTTTGCCTAATCCCACAAATTGCTCGGTTGCAGTTCCTGCCATTGAGATCGCCACATCGCCGTAACGCAAGCATTCCACAAATCCTGTCTGAGTCAGCAATAATCGGGCGGTTTTTTGGGTGAAGGTGAGGGCACCGGATGCTTGTAAGGTGGCGATCGCCCGATCAATTTCTAAGGGCCCTGGATTATCCCCAATCCCATCCAGTAGAGAGGAGTGGCGATGCCATCCGTAATTTTCCAACTCCTGGGAAAAATGTTCGATTTTTAATCCTGGGGCGATCGCCGCTAGAATAACGGGATGGCGCTTATTGAAGGTTTCCACCACCGACCCCAGTCCCCAGAGGATTTGCTGCCAATTTGCATAGGCTTCCGGTGCTCTGGATCCAGGTAATAGAGTGACTACGAGCGATCGCTGAGTTTCCTTCAGTTCCGCATCCGGGTCATAAAAAATTGGGGCTGTAGTATCCACCTCTAAATCATCCATCATTGGATTCCCCAAGTCATAAGCGGGAATCGAAAATTGCTGTAAGGTTGCTGTAGTGAGCGCATCCCGAGGAAAAACGGCCCGACAGCGTTTATTCCGCATCAAAGCGCGTTCCCAGGGTAAATAGACAGAACCGGACCAACTTTCCAACCGTTCAAACCAGGTGGGACGGGGTAACACTCCTGCCTCATCTCGAAGATAATATTCAGACTTGGCAGTGCCGATAAAGGCGTAGGGAAGACCGCTCAAACGCGCAAATAGCAAGGGGACAATATCTCCAACCGCTAAAATGGCATCCCCTTGTTTCGCCCATTGTTGAATGGCTTGATATTGTTTCCAGGTTAACCCGAGTAATCCGTGAGAGATGTCCCCTAATAACTGCCGTCCATCCATATAGACGAATCCCCCGGATGGCATGGGTTTGACGGGACCAATAATTTCTATCTCCGGCAGTTGCAGGTAGGCACGGCCCTCTCCCACCAGGGGGAGTGCGGCTAAATCTGGAGAATGCTGATGCTGCTGGAGTTGGCGCAATACCCTCAAGGCGATCGCGTCTTCCCCATGACCATTACTCAGACAGAGTATTTTCAAACCTCACTTCCTCCGTTGATTGCTTTCCCAGCCAGCCCTTGGGCTAAATTCACAAATTAATTGGTTAAACCTGTTGTCATCCCCAAAATTTTGATTATAATAGAAGAAGACACGGGGCCGTACTGGTTTCGATAGTGGAGTGAAAGCTGCTCCGTGATTCAGGCCGAGAGTGAGTTGTCTCTCGTCAATCCCCAACTCAAAAAAAAAGTAAATGCGAACAACATCGTTCCTTTCGCTCGTAAAGCGGCCACTGTTGCTGCCTAAAAACCTCTAGCAGGTTTGAGCGGTCTATAGCTTGACTCCGTTAAAGGCTACAGACAAACCCTCAACGGATGCTCTAGTAAGGTTTCTCTGGTTACTTGCTAGTTAAGACTCAACCTGAGTATCCTGTCATCCGGGATAATGGATGGTCCCCGCCCAGAGGGTTAAATGGGCTACGCCTGTGAATGAGCGGTAAGTGAATACCTCTCCTAGACAGCAGTTCGATTCTGCTCGGCTCCATCGTTATCAAAAAAATCAACCCATCCGATACAATCATGTAAAGGATGGGTTGATTTTTTATGAACTCTAAAACAGCGATTGTTATCTGTGAAAACCCCCAATGTGGAAAGGAATTTACCAAGCCTTTAGCGGAGTTTAAACGCAGTGAAAGGCTGGGTAGACAGCACTTTTGTTCGCTCAAATGCTATGCCAAGTTTAAAGGAATTAAAAATTTTAAAGATAAAATCAATACGAATTATGATGGATTAAAGAAAGGAAGCGAGCAAGATGATTTATCTCCCTTTCGCCATCCTCTAAAAATTATCATAAAATCGGTTAAGCAGCGACAGATAGAGTCTTCAGTGACCTTAGAAGACCTCAAACTGATTTGGGATAAACAGGCGGGGATTTGTCCTTATACTGGATGGGAGTTGGTGCTGTTCCCTTGCACAACAGACTACCAATCCCGTCCTTTAACAACAAATCGAGCGAGTGTAGACCGGATTGATTCCTCGAAAGGCTACAGTCTGGATAATATCCAATTTGTGGCAGTGATGGCGAATTTGGCTAAAAATTGTTTTAGGGAAGCGGAACTCTTGGATTTTTGTCAGGCCGTTTATCAAAATTATCAAGGTAAAGGGAGGAGTATGGAAAACATTGTTGGGGGACAAGATAGGGAATTAGAATTCCTCCCTCAATTGAATCCTGTTATGTTTGAGTCTCCAAGGGTCAGTAAGCGAATTGACAGCTATTCTCCGTTTCGGCAGCATTTGAATTTAGCTCGAATGCACGCTCGGATGAAGGGACGGGAGTGCAGTCTGACGTTGGAAGATTTGAAGCAACTGTGGGAAAGGCAGGGGGGACGATGTGTTTATACGGGATGGGAATTGGAGAATCCTCCAACTACGAATGGGAGGTTACGGTGCGATCGCCATCCTCGAAGGGCGAGTTTAGACCGAATTGATTCAACCCAGGGATATCGGTTGGGAAATGTTCAGTTTGTGTCAGTGATGGCGAATTATGCGAAGCGGGATTTTGAGGAAGAACAATTGTGGAAATTTTGTGCGTCTGTGGTAAAATATCTTCGTCAATCCGAGTAAAAAAAGATATCGCCGCTGAATCCACGAATTCAAAGACCGTTTCCCTAACCTAACTCTTGATAATTTTCCCAGAAAAGAAAATTGGGTGGGAATTACCCACCCGATAAAACTATCCCTTGCTCAACCTTTGCCAGCATCTACAAGAGTCCCGCTTGAGGTTTGAGCCACTTGTTTAAGGTGGTATGGATGGTTTGTCCTATTTGCTGCTTCAAGCGCCAAGCAGCAAAGGCTTTATCATACTCTTCTCCAGTCAGTTGGTAGGTCTTCCATCCTTTCAGAGCAAGGAACAATCCCCACAGAAATAGAATCGGCAAAGTCCAGGTCAGGGTGTGAGCCGTCAGCAGATTCAAGACGACTAAAAATGAGTTGGCAATCCCATAACGAACTAGATTATTTTTGAACTTAGTCTGGCGATAAAGGTCAAAACCACGTCGTTCTTTCAGTTGACCTTGGTTAACTAGCCATTCTTGTTCGGCATGGACAATATTTTCCGGTGGAATGCCGAGTTCTTTGGCGATTTCTACCAGTTGAACGCGGGAAAACTCTTCGGTTTCAGTTTGGCGGGCGATCGCCAAGTTCAGGATTTCCTGGACGGCTTGGGGGGTGTAAGATTCAGGCATTGCAGTTAGTTTCTATAGGAGGAATCGGAGCAGAGAATTCTCAAAACTCTTTTTCCTGTTATTGTAGCGAATCTCCAAGCGGAACGGGGCTTTTTCTGAGTACGGATGACTCCCATACGGAACTGGGGATGATGGCGATTTCCAGGGAATCCTAGAGCATCGGTATCCGATCAGTTCCCACCGGGAGCTTTCACAAAATTTTGGCTAATTAGCAACAAATTAGTGCCAAAAGCCCCGTTCTTGGTAGGGGTGATTGAATCCTTATCCGGAACTCCTGGGGTTGCACTGGAACGGAAATAGTCCAAAGGGCGATCGCACCCCCCATACGGAAATCCACCCGCGATCGCTACATAAGCGCCTAGAATAAAACAATCCAATTTGACATTTTTATTTCCAGTTGGTAATTGCTTACAACCTCTAACCCTGCGGCAGATCCTCCCCGGTTTTTCTGCAACACTTAAAGAAACTGCCTTGATCCCCTCCCCTCTAATCCGTGATCTTCACTTTAAAAAAAACGATTGAAGCTGGCCCTACCCCTTAACAATGCCTGAACCCTCTCACCCTGCCCACCCTTCCATGTCCATCAATCATTCCCTGATGTATTCCGCTGCCCTGGAACGGGCAATTGACCCCAATCCACCCATCGTTTCCCCGGAAACATCCCTCGAAGAAGTCCTCGCCTTGATGAGTCATGTTAGAAGTAGCTGTCCCTTACCTTCCCTCACTGACTCCATTCAAACCAATATCTGGGATTCCGTGAGGGCGAGTTGTGTCCTAGTCCTAGACGGAGCACCCACGGTTTCTGAACAACTGGATGCGATTCGAGATACCGGAAAACTCCCCGATCGCCAAGACCGAATTCTTGCTAGTAAAGTGGGGATTTTTACCGAACGGGATATCGTCAAAATGACCGCTGCTGGAGTTAACTTAAAAACCGTCAAAGTCTCCAGTGTCATGACTGCCCCTGTGGTAACCCTCACCGAATCCCAATCCCATGATATTTTTACCATCTTGTCTGTTTTTAGACAACATCAAATTCGCCACCTTCCCCTGATTGACCATCAGGGCTATATCTTAGGAATTCTCACCCCAGAAACCATTCGACAAGCTCTCCAACCTGTGCGTCTTTTAACTCAGTTACGAGAAGTTAAAGACATCATGAGTCCGAATGTGATTCAAGCTCCCCTGAACGCTTCTGTGCTTGAATTAGCTAAATTAATGGCCGATCGCCGAGTGAGTTGCGTCGTCATTTGTCAGGATGCTCCCGAGACTCAGACAACCTATCCCCCAGCCAAAATTCCCGTGGGAATTGTCACAGAACGAGATTTAGTCCAATTTCAAGCCCTGCAACTGGACTTAGGGAAAATGCAAGCCAAAGATGTCATGAGTTCCCCTTTATTTTCCCTTAGTCCCCAGGATTCGGTGTGGTTTGCCCATGAAGAAATGCAGCGCCGACGAGTACGCCGTTTGGTAGTTTCTAGTGCTGAAGGATATCTCTTGGGGCTAGTTTCCCAAACCAGTTTATTGCAAGCCTTACATCCCACAGAAATGTATGGGGCGATTGAAACCTTACAGGAAGTTGTCGAAAATCGCACCAAAGAATTACAAAAAGCAAACGAGCAATTACAACGGGAAATTGAGGAGCGCAAACGGGCTGAAATTGCCCTGCAAAAAGCCCATGATAATTTACAAAAGTTGGTAGAAGAACGGACAGCAGAACTTCGAGCAACCAATGCTAAACTGGAACAAGATATCCGCGATCGCCAGCGAGTTGAAGCCGCCTTGCGCGAGTCAGAAGCCCAGTTGCGACAGCAAGCCCACGAATTAGAATCTGCCATGCGATCGCTACAACAAACCCAATTCCAACTCATCCAATCGGAAAAAATGTCCAGTTTAGGACAATTAGTCGCCGGGGTTGCCCACGAAATTAACAACCCTGTGAACTTTATTTATGGGAACCTTTCCCATGCGACCCAGTATATTCAGGACCTCTTAGAACTGATTGATTTGTATCAAACCCATTTCAATCAAAATGTTCCTGAAATTGAGAATAAAATCGAAGATATCGATTTAGATTTTTTAGTCAGTGACCTACCCAAAATGATTGCTTCCATGCAGATTGGAGCCGATCGCATCCGGTCAATTGTCTTATCCTTACGCAACTTTTCTCGCCTGGATGAAGCCGATCGCAAGCGGGTGGATATTCACGAAGGACTCGATAGTACCCTGTTGATTTTACAACATCGACTCAAAGGCCATGCGGGACGGAGAGAAATTGTCATCGTCAAAGAGTATGGAAATTTGCCCAAAGTGGATTGCTATGTTGGTCCACTCAACCAAGTATTTATGAATATTATCACCAACGCGATCGATGCGCTAGAGATGGGACATAGTAACAACGAGCGATCGAATGGTAAAGCGCTGTCGAAGTCTCCCTTGTCCTCCATCCCTGCCACATCCCCCACCATCCGGATTCGCACCCAAGTGGACGAAGGCGATCGCATTACCATCTCCATTGCAGATAATGGTCCAGGCATGACCGAAACCGTCCGTCGTCGCTTATTTGAACCCTTTTTTACCACCAAACCCGTCGGCAGTGCTACCGGGTTAGGATTATCCATTAGTTATCAAATAGTCGTCGAAAAACATAAAGGACAATTGCATTGTTCTTCAACCCCCGGATATGGCACCGAATTTAGGATTGAAATTCCCCCTTTTCAACCCCATTATGAACCGCCCCTATTTGATGCCCCTAGCCAGAACCTACCATACCACGACTCCTAACTGCTAAGACGGCAACTGCTTAACCCTTCAAATTTCCAGAGAATGGGTCGATGATACCCAGACAACCCATGATATAATAAAGGGTTTTGAATTGTTTTTAAGCCCAGCCGACTGAATCAGTCAATTGTCCTCAAAATTAAATCATTTTAATCCTTGAATCAGCAATGATAAGATATAAAACTTATTAGAAAATGCCTGAACCTAACGGTTCCATGTCGGCATTCAAGCGGGAGTTGAGGAAAGGAGGCGACTGCCTCCCCAACCGACGCAGTGCCAGACGAGAGTAACCAAAACTAACGCGCCAAAATAGGGGAACATTCGTGCTCGATATCAAGCAAATCCGGGAAAATCCACAAACCATTCAAGAACGCCTGAATCGGCGAGGGGAAGGCTATGATTTACAGCCGATATTAGACTTAGATCGCACCGGGCGAGAATTAGAGACCCAGCGATCGCAACTTCAAGCCCGCAGTAACGAAATCGGCAAGCTGATCGGTCAACAGATGAAATCCGGCAGCAAACCCGATGACCCCGCCATTCAAACCTTAAAAGAAGAAGGCAACCAACTCAAAGCGCAACTCAGCGAACTCGAACCCCGAGAAAGAGAACTCAAAGCCGAACTCGACAACCTCCTCTTAAACCTCCCCAACCTCCCCAGCGAATCCACCCCAGTGGGTAAAAGCGAAACCGAAAACGTCGAAGTGCGGCGCTGGGGTGACGAATATCTACCCAAACATGACCAAATTCGCCCCCACTGGGAAATTGGCGAACAGATGGGGATTATCGACTTTGAACGGGGGGTAAAAATCGCCCAAAGTCGATTTATCAGCCTAATCGGGGCCGGTGCAGCCTTAGAACGAGCCCTCATTAGCTTTATGCTCGATCGCCACATTCGCCACGGTTATGTAGAAGTGATGCCGCCGGTTTTAATCAATAGCACCTCCCTCCGTGGGACCGGTCAACTTCCGAAATTTTCGGAAGAGAGCTTTCAATGTAGTGAGGATGACCTCTGGCTGGCCCCCACCGCCGAAGTACCAGTGACCAATCTCTATCGCGATGATATTCTGCCATCGGAAAACTTACCGATTTATCACTGTGCCTATACCCCTTGTTTTCGCCGGGAAGCGGGGGCTTATGGCAAAGATACCCGAGGATTGATTCGACTCCATCAGTTTAATAAGGTGGAACTGGTCAAAATCGTGGCCCCAGAGACCTCCGAGGATGAACATCAAGCCCTTGTGCAGGATGCTGAAGCGATTCTGCAAGCGTTGCAACTGCCGTATCGGGTATTGGAACTGTGCACCGGAGATATGGGCTTTGGGGCGCAAAAGTGCTACGACTTAGAAGTCTGGTTACCCTCTTCTGGCAAGTATCGGGAGATTTCTAGCTGTTCTAATTGTGGAGATTTCCAAGCTAGACGCGCTGCGATTCGATTCAAAGAAGCGGGGAAAAAGGGGACTCAATTTGTCCATACCCTGAATGGATCCGGCTTGGCTGTGGGGCGGACAATGGCAGCGATTTTAGAAAACTATCAGGATCCAGATGGTACAGTTCGGATTCCCGAAGTGCTGCAACCCTATCTCGGAGGTAAAACCGTCTTGTAAGGGCAGATTGAGAATTTGTTCGTAGTAACGACTTCAGTCGTTGCTTTTGTGTCATGGCGATCGCCATGACACTTATCCTTCGGGGATTAAGCTCCTGTTTGGGGACTGGGGCGATCGCCTTCAAAAGGGCGTGACTTGGCATCTGCCAAGTCACGCGGCAACGACTGAAGTCGTTACTACGAACATGAATCCAATTTTCCCCATCTTCCCCATTACTTCTTTGGGGACTGGCGCGATCGCCTCCAAAAGGGCGTGACTTGGCAGATGCCAAGTCACGCGGTAACGACTGAAGTCGTTACTACGAACATGAACCCCATCCTCCCCATCTCGATGGCGGTCTCCCCCATCCTCCCCATCCCCAGAAACCGACGGGGCAGCCTAAAATAACAATAAGTCAGGACTTACGCATAATCTCCAGTCGGACTGAGGGACTGCGTAAGTCCGAACAATGAGTGAAGACGGGTTCATTGAGCCAGTCTGTGATAATAACGGAGTTTAATTGGGGTTTGTAATGTCAGTATTGGCAGCGATCGCGGTTCTGGCGATGCTTATTTTTGTCCACGAACTGGGACACTTTATGGCAGCCCGATTACAGGGCATTCACGTTAATCGTTTCTCAATCGGATTTGGGCCCATTTTATGGAAATACCAAGGCCCAGAAACCGAATATGCTATACGCGGGATTCCTTTGGGGGGCTATGTCGGCTTTCCCGATGATGATCCCGAGAGCGAAATTCCTCCCGATGACCCGAATTTGCTCCGCAATCGCCCAATCCTGGACCGGGCGATCGTAATTAGTGCCGGAGTCATCGCGAACCTGATCTTTGCCTATCTGCTGTTAGTCGGACAGGTGGCAACGGTTGGGGTGCAGGACTTTGACTATCAACCGGGGGTAAAAATTGCCCAAGTGATGTCCGAGGAGACTGCCGCTCATCGAGCGGGGATTCAGGCTGAAGATATTATATTGCAAGCCGATGGAGAGGAATTAGGCGCTTCTGCACAAGCGGTTCGCTCTCTGATGGAGATTATCCAAACCCATCCTGAGCAAGTTCTGGAACTCCAGGTGCAGCGGCAGGATGAAACCTTTAGAGTGCCGATTTCCCCGGAACGCGATGAAAGCGGGAAGGGCATTATTGGCGTACAATTGGCTCCTCACGGGACCCTGATTCGTCACCGCGCCGACAGTATTCCGGCAGCGTTTGGGGAAGGTGCCGTTGAGTTTCAACGGATTACGGTGTTGACGGTGCAAGGATTTGGACAGTTAATTCGCAATTTCCGAGAAACGGCGGATCAAGTGTCGGGTCCGGTGGCAATTGTGGCGATCGGGGCGAATATTGCCAAGTCTGATGCGGGAAATCTGTTCCGATTTGCGGCGTTAATTAGCATTAACCTAGCGATTATTAACATTTTGCCACTTCCGGCCCTCGATGGCGGGCAGTTGGCATTTTTGTTAATTGAAGGTTTGCGCGGTAAACCGTTGCCGACTCATATTCAAGATGGGGTGATGCAAACCGGGTTAATGTTGCTGTTGGGGTTAGGGATTTTCCTGATTGTTCGGGATACAGCCAATTTAGGTTGGGTCCAACAGTTATTTCAATAAAGGTAATGAAGGATGAACGGCAATCATGGCGTCATCCTTCATTGGTTCGGCAATTTTTTACTATGAATATTACTCGGAAGTGGGCGGCGACGAAGCAACGGGCGATCGAGATTTTAATTCGTCTGAAGCGATTGTATCCGGAGGCGGATTGTACGCTGAATTATGAGACGCCGGTGCAGTTATTGGTGGCGACGATTTTATCGGCACAATGTACCGATGAGCGGGTGAATCAGGTGACTCCGGAGTTGTTTCGACGGTTTCCGGATGCTCAGGCGATCGCCCATGCGGAGATTGAGGAGTTGGAACAGTTAATTCGTTCCACAGGGTTTTATCGGAATAAGGCGAAAAATATTCAAGGCGCTTGTCGGGCGATCGTTGAAAAACACAATCATCAAGTGCCAAAGCGGATGGAATTGCTGGTGGAATTGCCTGGAGTTGCCCGAAAAACCGCCAATGTTGTCCTAGCAAATGCCTACGGGATTAATCAAGGGGTGACGGTGGATACCCATGTGAAGCGCTTATCCAATCGGTTAGGATTGACGGAAAATAGTGACCCGGTGAAGATAGAACGGGATTTAATTCGCCTACTTCCCCAGGAAGATTGGGAAAATTGGTCGATTCGGTTGATTTATCATGGACGAGCAGTTTGTACCGCTAAAAAACCCGCTTGCGATCGCTGTGAGTTAGCGGATTTATGTCCAGCAGCCGATGTTAGTCTGCTTCCTAATGTATTGGGATAGTTCTCTCTAGCATTAAGACTCCTGGATGCCTGATTATTTTGGGTAAAGAAACGACTAAAGTCGTTACTACGAACAAAGAAAAAATTTTCTCCTGTTTGTAGTAACGACTTCAGTCGTTTCCGGATTCTTTGTCAGGACGTTAAAGGAAGAAACGACTAAAGTCGTTACTACGAACCAAGACCCCTGTTGTTCCTGTTTGTAGTAACGACTTCAGTCGTTTCCGGATTCTTTGTCAAAACTGTAATGGATGCCCTGTAATTCACATAAAATCCCATCAAATTGAACCTTGTTTCAAGGATGGTAAATGGTGATGGGGGTCATAAACCGTTCCGTCTGGCATGATTGCGCCAGTTAAATCGGCATCCCTCAAATCAGCTCCGGTTAAATTGGCTCCGGTTAAATTGGCCCCACTTAAATTGGCTTCACAAAGCTTTGATTCCGATAAATTCGCTCCTTGCAAATCGGCTCCTTGCAAATCGGCTCCGGATAAATTAGTGCCAATCAAATTTGCTCTTTTCAAATTGGCTCCCGTAAAGACAACCCCTTTGAGGATGGCATTGGCAAAATTGGAGTTGTATTTGGGGTGTTCAGACTTGTCCGATGGATTAACTGGAAATCTGGGAAGAGCTGAGGTACAAATTCCTTCTCGTTGAGTTCCGGCAGCTTTCATAAATTTAATCTTTATTAATTTAATTGAAGTCGGTTTTCAACAGTCTCTCATATTAGATTGGGGTGAGTCCGCAGCCTGAGTCCGATGGGGTTTTCACCCTGGGGTGGAAAAAGGGGAGTTCGCGATCGCCCGTTTGTGGGTTGAAGGGTCCCGCTGGATTCGAGAAGCCGCGATCGCCACGGTGGATCCAGAAAGGGGTTCACTCCAGTTGGAACCGATCGTCCGGTGATGGGAATTCCACCGAGTCACCACTGGATCCCATCTTGGGCAAGACTCGCGGGTTGGCTCAAGTGGATCCCGCGCAGAGGCATCGGGTAAGGGATATTCAGGCTGGGGGTAAGGGACTTTGACGACCCGCAACAGCCGCTCGGTTACGGTATGCTCTGAAAAAGAGTAACTGGGTTCAGGATACGGAACCTGGACCATCCGACGGAGTTTCCATGTGGCCCCTACGCCCTGGGTAGACTGGTCCTCGTTACGGATTTCCGTAGGTGGAGGAAGAAATTTATCAAAAATTTGAAAATTATATGATTTCATCTTGCAACTCTCCACCAATTAGAGTTACAGTAGATACGGGTACATTAGAATAGTGGTTTTGCGGTTTGGGGCACGTTTGTGTCCCAACCTTTTCTTTTGTAGGGGGGCTAGGGGTCAAGGTTAGAGGCTCCATAGATTTAACCCAAAAGATTTTAGAGGTTTTGCTTGAATTGTGGACTTCCGGTGGCCCGGTCCCTGGATAGGAGTTCATCTCAGGGTTCGTTTTTATTCGACTGTTGGGAACAGCTCCCGGGTACACTGGGAATAGGGTCGGTATGAAAACGTCCAGAATGGGGTTTTGAATAGTGGTTTGGACCTTGCTGGGTCCTCAACGGGTCTTGAATAGTGGTTTGGACCTTGCTGGGTCCTCAACGGGTCTTGAATAGTGGTTTGGACCTTGCTGGGTCCTCAACAGGTCTTGAATAGTGGTTTGGACCTTGCTGGGTCCTCAACGGGTCTTGAATAGTGGGTTGGACCTTGCTGGGTCCTCAACGGGTCTTGAATAGTGGGTTGGACCTTGGAGGTCCTGCCGGAATTAGCCAATGTGATTGTGGATACTCCTTGACTCGCCGACCAGGTGTGAATTCAGGGAAGGAAGTTTTAAAGTGGGTATCGAGGCTGCGGAGCCTCGCTACCCATTGCCCTCAACCGTTGCTTATCCTTAGTATTGTCGATGGATGTTTGCGATCGCGTTTGCAAACTGTTCAACTTGTGTATAACTTTGAAAAATTTTGTTTGACTTGGAAAAAATATTCTGATTCTCCCCAATCTCATGGAGTTGGGACCACCCTAAAGGGTCCAAATTAGGGGCCAGGAAGGGGCAACCGGCACCTAGAGATGAGCCCTTTAACCCCGGTGGGATGTGGACAGCCTCAAGATAGGAAACGACTAAAGTCGTGACGTTGAACTGGGGAGAACGACGGAAGTCGTTACTACAAACAGTGGGGATTGCGGGTTTAGGCTGGATATTGGATAGAGAGTACCCGGTTGAGGAGGGTGCAGAACTCACTCAGGAAGGTGACTTCGGCGGGGTCCCACGATCGCCCCTGGGAATGATAGACCGTGAGGACCCCTTGCCATTCTTCCCCTGGGGGAAAGGGGACGAGGAGGGCCGCTTTGATATTCAGCGCCGTAAAATAGCCGATCGCCTCTTCATCGACTGCGGTTTGTAGATCCGCAAAGACAACTGCCTCTCCCGATCGCAACCGCTGGTAAAACCCCGTCTGTTGTAAGGAAGATTTCGTTGCTGAGATGACTTCACTTGCCACAGAGTCCATGAGACAGGTTCCCTGGCGATCGCATAGGGCCACCTGATCAACCCCTAACAAACCCCTTAACTGAGAAAGGGACCCGTTGAGAATTTCCTCCTGGGGTAAACACTGGGTCAGACTCGCTGCCAGATAGCGAAAAAGTCGTTCCCTCAGACTCACCTGATCCAATACCTGAGAGACTTGCGTCACTTGTTGTAGAGATTGAGACGCCTGCAATAACCGACTCACCCGCTGACGCAAGACGGCCCAATGTAGCGGTTTTGTAACATAATCCGTGGCCCCCGCTTCAAAGGCGCGATCGACGGAATCTGCATCGTCAAGGACTGTAATCATCAAAACCGGAGTATGCTCCCCTCCAGGCAGATGGCGTAACTGATGGCAACAGGTGAACCCATCCATCACTGGCATCACTGCATCCAGCAGGACCATATCCGGTTGCAATCGTTTAAATTCAGCCAAACATTGCTCACCATTTTTAGCATCAGCTACGGTATATCCTTCTTCTTCCATTGCTAGACGCAGGAGCGATCGCATGGAGCGATCGTCATCGGCCAGCAAAATTAACGGGGAATTATCTTCACCAGTAGGAGTCATGAATTATTCTGTTTCCCTTCGAGTTCCAAGGCTGTGATCACGTTTTCATACTCCTTTTCCACCTGGGTCAGGAGCGCCTGTGCATTGGCCGTCGTCCCCGCTCTACCTAAATTTTCTAACTCTTTAAACAGATTTGCAAGGGTCAGAGCACCGAGATTTGCACTACTCGATCGCATCGAATGTGCCGCTTGCCGCAACCCTTCCGGATTACCTTGCGCCACTGCCTCTCGCATTTCTTGCAATCGTTCCGGAGCATCTTCGAGATAGTTGCCGATAATCAGAGACAACATCGCTGCCGCTTTGGGACCCGCCATATCCCGTAAAGAATTTAAAATCTGGCGATCGAGGACTGCTTCACCCTCGCCATCCCGGGGGGGTGGAGGATTAGAACCAAACAAATGGTCACTGATAAAGGTAGACTGCATCTGGTCCCCCGAGTCAGTTTGGGCACAACCGGATTGAATCTGCTCCAAAGCACTAGCCAAAGCCTTGATGCGAAAGGGTTTGGTAATATACCCATCCATCCCAGCGGCAAAGCATTTTTGGCGATCGCCCTCCATTGCATAAGCGGTAATTGCAATAATTTTCGGCGCCGGTTCTGGGCGGTTTTGCCATTCCTCCCGAATCCGCTTGGTTGCCGTTAATCCGTCCATCTGCGGCATCTCAATATCCATTAACACCAGATCATAAGGTTGACGGCGCAAGGCTTCCAGGGCTTCGAGTCCATTCTGCACTAAATCGGCGCGATACCCAATCTTTTCCAAGGTCCGCATCGCCACTTCTTGGTTCACGGGATTGTCTTCGGCTAAGAGAATCCGTAAGGGCAGCTTGGGGGGAGAGGATTGCGCCACAACAGCACGAGGCTGAACGGGATGCAATGTCTCAGACCTTTGTAAGGGGGGACTTTTTTCAATCTGAGCCTGAGGACAGGCCCGGGTAACAATCGTAAAGTAAAACGTAGAACCGGGAACCTGAGAACCGGAGGAAAAGGGCTGCACCGGCCAATTTTCTGGAGGATTTCCGCCACAAGTTCCCATACTTTCCACCCACATCTGACCCCCCATCGCTTCACATAAGCGTTTGCTGATGGCTAAACCCAATCCGGTGCCGCCATAGCGTCGCGAAGTAGACAGATCCACTTGGGAGAAGGATTCAAAGAGGCGGTGCATTCCTTCTGGGGGAATGCCAATTCCTGTATCTTGAACCTGGAATTGAATTCGATAGCGGCAAGATAGCCGATTGTCTGTGGCAAGCAGGTCCTCGGGGAGAGCAGAGGCACTAACGGAGACGATCGCCTCCCCGACTTCGGTGAATT
Source organism: Laspinema palackyanum D2a (assembly GCA_025370845.1). Taxonomy (GTDB): domain Bacteria; phylum Cyanobacteriota; class Cyanobacteriia; order Cyanobacteriales; family Laspinemataceae; genus Laspinema. The sequence goes on from JAMXFF010000011.1 coordinate 29,309, forward strand.
TGACCGCATTTCCCAGGAGATTGACCAAAATTTGCTGGAGTCGGGTGCGATCGCCCATAATCTGGGAGGGAGTCTCCGGGTTAATTTGGGTGACCAGACGGATCCCTCGGGCCGTCGCTTGGGGCGCAAGAACGCTCACTGCTCTAGCGATACAATCCGGTAAGGAAAAAGGTCGTTCATCGAATTCCAATTTACCGGACTCAATTTTAGACAGGTCCAGGATATCGTTAATAATCCGTAATAAACTCTCGCTGCTGTTGCGAATCGTTTCAGTCCACTGTCGCTGTTGTTGAGTCTGGGCCGTATCCAGGAGAAGGTCCGTCATGCCGATCACCCCATTGATGGGGGTGCGGATTTCGTGACTCATCATTGCCAAAAACTCACTTTTGGCTTGATTGGCGACTTCAGCTAACTGTTTGGCGCGATCAAGGGCGAGATTTTGTTCCGCGAGTTGTTGACGCTGTTGGGTTTCCCGTTCGAGTAACTCCGCTTGGGCTAAGGCAATCCCGACTTGATCCGCCACCGCTTCTAAAAGTGCGATTTCATCTTCTCGCCACTGCCGCAATCCTTGGCATTGTTGCAAGGCGATCGCCCCATTGGGTTCTCCTTGATAGGAGGTGCGAATCGCCATGAGCGATCGCACGCCGAGTTCCTTAAATACCGGGCAAATGATGGACCGGACTGAGTTATCCTGCATATCATCCAGGGCGATCGCCCGGTCCTGCTCAATTAAGCGTTCCACCAAGGGATTGCCCCGAATCGGAATCTCTAAATTTAACAGGGAACTCACCCCGGGCGTTAAATACTCCGTCACACAGTACAATTGCGCCTCGGGTAAGATTTGATAGCGATGCAACAAACACCGATCCACCTGCAATGCTTGTCCCAGTTGGGTTGCCGTGGTTTGTAAAATTTGGTGGGTGTCCAAACTCTGGCGAATTTTCTGGGTAATTTGTCGCAGGAGTAGACTGCGATGAAAGGCTTGGGCGAGGGCCGTTGCTGCCTGTTGTCGTTCCAGTTCCCCCCCAATCCACTGCGCCATTAATTTGAGTAATTCTTGTTCTACCGCAGTAAAGGGACGGCGACGGGGATGGGAACTAGAAAAGCTCAGGGAACCATAAATTTGACCGGCAACGGTGACGGGGGTGCCGAAATAAGCGGGGGTCGGGTTCATGGAAGCCGGGGGGTCCGATTCCCCCTCGTCGCCTACAGGGGACTGAATCCCACTGATCCCAAGGGCTGCTTCTAACACATCACTCCCTGGCCGATCGCCGGTCAAAACGGTCCCCGGAACAATGGCACAACTGGGGGGATGGGCGGCAATCACTTCCAGGCGATCGCCCTCGAACCGCCCTAATAGTCCGAGTTCTAGCTCAAACCACTCACACCCCAGTTCTAGGAGTCGCTGCAAACGCTGGTCAAAACTCAGGGCGGGATCCGCGCTGACTTCATATAAAGCCCTGATACTCGCTTCACTAAAGCGCAATTCTCGTTCCGCTTGCTTGCGCCAGGTTAGGTCAAATCCCGCAAAAACTGCCGCCTTACCCCCGAGATATTTCTGCGCGACGACTAAATAATGCCAGGGAAGTCCATCCACTTCCCATTCCATTTCTACAGAGGTTTCTGATTCGCTACTTTTGAAAAATTCCTGGACAAAATCTTGAATTTGGGTTCCCGATTCGAGAACCCCAATCGGTTGCCCGATAAAGGTTTCCGGTTGAATATTGAAGGAACGCGCTAGATAACGGTTAATCCCCAGATAGGTCAAATTAGAATCAATCCAGGCGATGCTACCGGGTACCGAGTCTAAGACGGCACGCAGTTGATCTCGCGCTTGTCGCAGTTCTTCTTCTACCTGGTGGCGTTCCGTGATGTCCCGAACTGCCACAACCCGAACGAGGCGGTTTTGATACTCAATCATTTTCGGGTGCAATTCAGCGGGAAAGGTGGAGCCATCTTTCCGCAGTGCGACAACGAGATAGGGGCGATCGCTCTGGTTTTGAATGTTCTGCGAGACGATTTCCCGATACTCTGGAGTCACTAACATCACACCGGAGGTGCCAATGAGTTCTGCTTTTTCATAACCCAGCATCTCTGCCAGAACCCGATTCACATCGATAATGATCCCGCGATCGTGCAAGAGAATTCCTTCACAAGTGGCAGCAACCAAACAGCGATATCGTTCTTCGCGTTGTTGGGCTGCTTCCAGTTGTTGCTGGGAGGTGATGTCATGAACCCTGCTAAGATTTACGCCAATTTCATCGATATCAATCCGTTTTGTCTGGATTTCCCAGGATTGTTGATCCCCTCCAACGAGGTGACTGCCCTCCGGAACCCCCTCCCTGGCTTCCTCGGTGGCGATCGCTCCTTGGCGATCCCGAACGGCATGAAGTTCTTCTAGTTTAAGTTGTTTTAAAGCCTCAATCCCATACCCATAAAACTCAGAGGCAGCGATAGTCGCATCCAGAATCATCCCGGTTTCTGGATCAGTGATCAATTGCACTGCCGGATTTTCCTCAAATATCCGACGGTAGAGGATTTCCCTATTGATGAGTCGGGAATGCAATTGCGCCGGTACAATCGGCGCAATGTTATCTGGCAACGATGCGATCGCCGATGGGTCCCATTTTCCAATGCAGTGCATCCTTTTTGACCACAAATACCCGGCGATCGCACCCACAATCAACCCACAGAAAATCCCTATCCACTGCATAGTCTGTTGTTATGGTGTCTTTCTCTCATCATAAAGCGGTGAGGGGAGATGGGGAAGATGGGGAGGATGGGGAGGATTGTTTGTAGTAACGACTTCAGTCGTTTCCGCGTTACTTGGCATCCGCCAAGTAACGCTCCAATGGAGGATTAAGCCCCAGTCCCCAAACAGGCACTTAATCCTCTCAGGGTAAGTGTCATGGCGTCCGCCATGACACGAGAGCAACGACTGAAGTCGTTACTACAAACAATCCTCCCCATCTCCCCCATCTCCCCCAGGGGGACCAATTTTTTGTATAATAGGGGTTGAACCCCCCCGGCAGGGATGGCATTTTTGAAAACTTAAGGGCAAGTCATGTTTCCTAGACTTCTTCATTCCCCGAGTCTGGCTTTGACATTAAAGGTGATTTACCTCACTCCACCCTGAGTCGGAGATCGCTTCGGGGTCCAGAAGTCATCACCACTTGCTGCCGTCAGGGATCATCAGGGTCATAGGAGGAAGATCCCCCAACACCAGCAACTGCGATCGCTGCACTGGAAACGTTCAGCCCCCATATTATAAATAGCTGATAGGGCTTCGGCTTTTTTAAGCCGATTGCAGCTCGATTCAGCAATTCATTATCAATAGAGAGATTCCTCCTGCGATGGAGTGATCTCATTCCTTCTGCCACTGTTAACCCAAAACAAAATTTTTTCACCGTGGATATTATCCTCTGTGTTCCCCAACTACAAGCTCCCTGGTTAAATCAACTAAATTATACCCATGAGAAAACGATCGCTGAACACGTCAGAAACTGGAAAGCTCAAGGCCAAATCTGCGTTTGAAAGAAGTGGCTGGACGCAACAAGATTTGGCTGTGGAAGTGGGGTTAGAAACCCGTCAATCTATTTGGAAGTTTTTGACAGGACGGCCTATTGATCGGGCGATTTTTATCGAAATTTGCTGCAAATTAGACTTAGATTGGCAGGACATTGCTGAGTTACCCCCGGAGGTTACCCCAGAGCCTCCCCAAACCGAGGATGATCCGGGGTTAGATCCGCCCATTGAAGATATCACCGCCTTAGTCACCGACTTGCGATCGCGCATGAGGGAACCCATTCTCGCTCAATGTGGTACGCTCCGTCTTTTAGACAACTCCCAACCTGTTGCTCTGGATGATATCTACATCCAGATTAATATTCTCCAACAACTGAATCGCCAACGATGGTTAGAAGTCTCGGACCTCCAATTTCAGCCTAGGCAAATTCGTCAGTCCAAGAGTCAGGTAAGCCGGAGCGTTGCTGCATCAGAACCCCAGCCCAAGATGCCAGCAATCCAAGCGGTTTCTACCTATTCAAAGTTATTAATATTAGGTAAGCCCGGAGCTGGCAAAACTACGTTTTTGCAATCCCTGGCGCTGCGTTGTATTCAAGAAAAAACAGATAAAGAAACAGCAGCTAAAACGGATGTTAAAAGTCTCCCTGTTTTTATTAGAATTAGGGACTGGAAAACTGAAAGCAAACAAAGTGGAAATCGCAGCCTAATCCATTATATTACTAAAATTTTCACCAACTTTGGCCTGTCAGCGGATAAGGTGGAAACCTTGCTGCAATCAGGTCATGCCTTGGTTTTGTTGGATGGATTAGATGAAATCCCTCCCAGTGACAGCCGAGAAATCGCCTACGAAATTAACCAATTTTGTGAAACCTACTATCAAAACCGGGTAGTCATAACCTGTCGCTTGGGGGGAGGCGAGTACCACTTCACGGGGTTTACGGAAGTAGAATTGGCGGATTTTGATGAGTCACAAATTGAAGCGTTTGCGGATAAGTGGTTTGTAGCAGCCCGTGGCGATGAGGAAGCGGGTTTACTACTCTCCCAACGGTTTTTGGAAAAGCTCCATTTACCTGAAAATCAACCGATTCGGGAGTTAGTCGTTACGCCCATTCTGTTAACCCTAACCGCGAGTATTTTTCAGACCAAAGAAGATTTCCCCAACAAACGGTCTAAACTCTATGAAGCCGGGTTAGATATTATGCTGGTGCGATGGGATGAAGCCCGAGGCATTCAACGGGATGAAGTCTATCGCAATTTATCCCTGCCTCGAAAAATAGAGCTATTGAGTCAAATTGCCGCTACCACCTTTGCTCAAAGTAATTATTTTTTTGAAAAGCGAGAAATTGAGCATTATATTGGGGATTATTTGGCAACGTTACCCCAAAGCAATACAGAACCGGAAACCTTGCGATCGCAAAGTTCCTCGGTCCTGGATGCGATCGAAGCGCAACATGGTTTATTAGTAGAACGAGCGCGGGGAATTTATTCCTTTTCTCATTTAACCTTCCAGGAATATTTTACAGCGCGTCAGATTGCGGCGACACCGGATCCCAATGCGTTGGAGGAGGAGTTACAAGGGTTAGCAAGTCATGTCTGCGAACCGCGATGGCGAGAAGTGGTGTTACTCACCTCAGAATTGTTAAGAAATGCTGACCCTTTGCTGCAAGCGATGAAGCAGCAAATTGATGTGATGTTGGTTGCCGATGGCAAATTGCAGCAGTTTTTAGCCTGCACCAGTGCTAAATGCCAACGGATGGAAGGATTGTACAAACCCGCAGCAGTTCGGGCATTTTACTTTACCTTGTTTCGAGATCGCAGCTTGGGTTTAGCCCTGGCCCTAGACCCCAGTTTAGCCCGGGATTTGGCCCACGAGTTAGCCTTGGATTTGGAGTTGGCGCGCGCTTTGGAGTTGGTTTATAGTCTGACTCGCAATCCTAATGTCAAACAAATCCTCTCCCTGGGGTTTGCTCTGGACCTTGATCGCAGTTTAACCCACGAGCCAGAATTGCGCGAAGGATTGCAGGAACTCAAGGACCAACTGCCGGATCCTGGGGAGGGTCGCGATCGCTTAATTGCCTGGTGGGGCGATCGGGCTGGTGCCTGGGCGGAACAATTTCGCGCCTTGCTGATCCAGCATCGCCAAATTGGTCACAATTGGCAGTTTACCCCCCGACAAGTGGCTTTACTGGACCAATATTATCAAGCCAATCAACTCCTTGTGGATTGTCTGCATGGCGAGTCCCATTGCTCCTCCGTGGTGCGATCGCACCTAGAGGCAACCCTCCTCTTACCCGTCGGAGAAATTGAAACCTCCGAGATCGCCTCTAACTCTTCCTCTGACTACTTTATTCAAATCAGTGACAGTTCTATTCCTTTCGCTAAACTGATGCCCTAACTTGATTGACTAGCTTTGAATCAGTCCAGGTTTATGCGCCGAAGACTGATTTATCAGCTAGAATGAAAGATACTGTCTTTTTTAAGGGATGAGAATCATTACATGGCTAAGAAATCCATGATCGAGCGGGAAAAGAAACGCAAAGCGCTCGTTGACAAGTACATCGATAAGCGGTTTGAGTTAAAAGCGCAATTTGCCGCAGCCACGGATCCAGAAGAAAAATTGCAAATTCACCGCCAAATTCAACAACTGCCTCGCAATAGCGCCCCCAACCGGGTCCGCAACCGTTGCTGGCTGACGGGACGTCCCAGAGGGTTTTATCGCGATTTCGGACTCTCTCGGAACGTGATTCGCGAAATGGCTCACGAGGGACTTCTCCCTGGGGTTGTCAAATCAAGCTGGTAGTCCAAAGCTAGATAGAGCGTGGATTTTGGATTTTAGATCAGCACTCTAAAATCTAAAATCTAAAATCCCGACGCTCCCGAGCTTATTGTCCACAACAGCGATCAATCCCCAGGCTATCCAAAAGTAAGTCACTCACGGCATTGGCGATCGCAAATTCCCCATAAAAACTTTTAGAAAAATCAAACGCCTGCATCTCAGTCACGATCGCAATCACCAGACACCCTAAGTCATTCTCGCCTTCGAGTCGCTGACGGACAAAAATTTGAGTCGCGCGTTCCGCAATCTGGTGGTTGACTGCTTCGGGAATAAACTCGCGATCGAGCCACTGATGCAAAGCAGCCTGCAACCATTTCCCCTCCTGTTGAGGATTACTCATGGGGGGCAACGTAATCGGTTTAATGGGTTCACTCATGGGCATTGAAGGTGACACTACTATTTCCCAATTTTATAGTACATTCTCCCTCATACCCACCCTAAACCGAGATCAAAGATGAACCTTGAAAAATGACCCCTCCAGTTCGGGGTGACAATTTCAGTCGTTCCCCTAGTTCCAAATCACAATATGAGTCGTGATCCGATGTTTGTAGTAACGACTTGATTTCGTTATCTTATCTCTATTCAAAATCACGACTTCAGCCGTTATCTTCCCGTTTTTAGTAACGACTTAATATCCTTATCTTATCTCTATTCAAAGTCACGAAAAGAGTTGCAAAAATCTATCGAAAGGATGATGCCATAGGGCAGAATATAATTATAGAATATAAGACTATAAAAAATAGAAAATGAATCATTCCTGTAGTAAAAAGCAAGGTTTAAATTTTGAAAGATGATGGGAAAGCGCGAGGGAAAGTCTCACCAAAAATGGGAATGGGCGGAAGAATCGGATGAGCTAATTCGGGGGATTTCTGGAGGATTTTTGTTTGGAATTCCCCTATTGTACACGATGGAAGTGTGGTGGATCGGTTCGTATAGTAAAGCGTCGATGAGACTGGTGGCGCTGGCGATTACCTATTTGGTGGTGTTTTTCTTCAATCGCACGGCGGGATTTCGGCGCAACCAAGATATCGAGATGCGATGGCGGGATACGGCGATGGAGAGTGTGGAAGCGATCGCGATCGGCTTAGTTTCGGCAACAGTGGTGTTGATATTATTGCGCCAAATCGATATTCACACGCCTCTGAATGAAGCGCTGGGAAAAGCGATTTTTGAAGGATTGCCCTTTTCGTTAGGGGTAGCGCTGGCAACGTCATTGATGAGTGGCGATCGCTTTGAATTAAATTTGGAGAATAATAACACCAAAGGCAATTCAACAAAACCAACAGAAATAGAAAACAATTTAGCCGATTTGGGTGCCACTTTAATCGGGGCAATTTTTATTGCCTTTAACATCGCACCTACCGATGAAGTTCCCATGCTGGCGGCGGCGAGTTCTTCCCCTTGGCAAATTGCCGTTGTGGTTTCTTCTTTGCTGATTTCTTACTGTATTGTATTTGCAGCGGGATTTCGGGGACAAAAAAGACGATATAAACAGCGAGGGGTATTTCAAGATCCGTTAGGAGAAACCTTAATTTGCTATTTAGTATCTTTGGGTGCATCGGTGGTGATGTTGTGGTTTTTCCAGAAACTTAACTTTAGCGATCCTTGGCAAATTTGGCTGAATCATAGTATAATATTGGGACTTCCAGCAGCGGTCGGCGGTGCAGCGGGGAGGTTAGCGGTATGACCTCAGAAATGAAAGAGACGCAAAGCAAACAGACGCAACAAAACGATAGACGACGCCAAGAAATTGCAGGGCGATCGCCTGCGGAATGGGTGACATTTAGCATTGCTTTGTCAATCGTGGGGATTCTGATTGGATTGGTGAGTTATGACTGGATGACCCAGGGCGATCGCCCGCCGATTCTCTCCGTAACGCCAAAGGGACAGATTCAAGAACGCAACCAGCAATTTTACGTCCCCTTTCGGGTACAAAACGAAGGCGGAGAAACCGTCGCTTCAGTTCAGGTGATTGCCGAATTAGAAATTGATGGAATTACTTATTCAATTGGAGAACAAGAAATCGAATTTTTAGCCAAAGGAGAGACAGAAGAGGGAGCATTTGTGTCAAACAGAGACCCTCGCCAAGGAAAATTAACCATGCGAATTTCCAGTTACAAGTTACCGTAGGCGGATAAACCGGGGCGATTGAAATCGCGTTTACACAGGCTCATTCCGCCTTCGCAGACTAATTTATTAAGGTTAATTCAGCACAAATAATATGATCGCGTCTCCCAACAAGAACCCCCCACAGAAAAATTCCTGTAGAGACGCCGATAAGAGCGCGTCTCCCAACAAGAGCCACCCACAGTTTTAGCTTTTGCCAACAGGAAATCCCAGGGGATATAGAAAGCGATCGCATGATAGAATAAAGCATGAGAAAAACAGGAGGCGATCGGCATGGAGACCAAACGCTCAAAACCGCAAATTGTTCTGCGAGACGGCAAACCAGTGGCGGTCATTTAGGATATTGACGAATACCAAGAAATGCTGGAACGACTGGAAGACATCGAAGATGTAGAAGAGTTAGAGCGGATGCATCAAAACGGGGTAGAATTTAGGAGCCTTGATCGCTACGCTAGATATAGTGTTCATGGGTAAGTCCTGACTACAAACAGAAGAGAACGATAGCAAGTCGGGACGTTGAACTTGATCCTTGATTCTTCATTCTAAGTCAGAGTATTCCCTAAGTTTCATGATATTTTAAAATCTTGAGCCGGTTTGAGGGCAGCACTTTCTACCCTTTTTAAGCCGTTCCTCCCTGGTCTGTATCTGCAATTTCTCAACTTTTAACCGGCTAAGTTCATGGAATTTGATATTCCGTCAATCATCCAAGGTTACGCCCAAGGCTATTTTTTGATGGCGAATGTGGGCGATGAAAGCGTCGGGTGGTACTCCAGTCGCAAGCGAGCGCTGATTCCCCTAGACGATCGCTTCCGCTATCCTTCATCCCTGAATCGTGTCCTCAATCAAGAACGGTTTACCGTGGCCATTAACCGAGATTTTAAGGCAGTCGTCGAGGGGTGTTCCGATCGCGAGACGACTTGGATTTCTCCTGAATTAAAAGAAATTTATTGGGAACTGCACTGCCAGGGTTGGGCCCATAGTTTTGAAACCTGGCAAGGCGATACCCTCGCTGGGGGAATTCTGGGAATTGCGATCGGGGGCGCTTTTATTGGCGAGTCGATGTTTTATCGGATTCCGGAAGGGTCAAAGGTGGCGATGGTGAAGCTCGTAGAACGACTGCGCGATCGCCAGTTTGTGTTTTTTGATGCCCAAATGAGCAATCCCCATTTGGACCGATTTGGAGCCTACACCATCAGCGATCGGGAATATCAAGGCTTACTTCAAAAAGCCCTACAACGCTCTTGTTCTTTAGTCTAACCCCCCTATTGCGGACCTTATCCCACCTTGCGCTCAGTCACTAAAGTAAGGCTGGTCCATTCTCCTTTCTGATTGTAACTGCCCATTAACCGCTGCCGCAGAGTCGGTTCAATTAACCAACCCGCCTCTAAAAAGAACATCTGCCCGACTTCCACCCGGTGAGGAAAAGTCAGGGAAGCCCCATCGGGCAACATCAGCACCCGAACCGGATGAGAAAGGCCCTCGAACTCCAGCATCGCCCCCTCAACGCGCCCCTTAGAAGAGATTTCATGAGGGCGATGATTGCCACTCCCCAGAGTAATCCGTTGCTCTACACCGTCTGTCCCCATTCTTTGCACCTCCAGAGTTGTGGTGAAAGTCTCCGGATTTCGCAAATCAGGAAAAAGCGTTTGCGCTTCCCCTTCCCACCGTCCCAACAGTTGCTCTAGGGTCAGGGGCGGATTTTCCATCGCCCCCGCACCCACCCGCTTTTCTCGAATCAGAGTAAACCGTTCCGCCTCACCCCCCACGGCAAATTGATGCACTGTCCGCAGGCGACGGTTACCCCAGATGAACCCCAACTCGATCACCAAAGTGGAGAGGGGAGAGAGTTGCATCGACGCCTGGGAAAATGCCCCGGAATCGAAAAATAAAATATGCCGCCCCAAGGATTGGAACTCTTGGACCACTTCCCTAACTGGTGGATCCGTCTCCCGATTCCCCCCTGGGGCAAAAAATTGGAGGGTGAAGCGCGCCTGTCGATTTTCGTCTAGTCCCTCTAAGGAAAGTCGAGAGGGGGTATCTTCGAGGAGGGTGCCCGTGGGAGAGAGTCGCGTAAACGACCCCTCCCACTCTCCCAGATTTTGCAGGAAATTTTCCCATTGCGTTCCCATGTTTTGCCTTGACCTCCATCCGGTGAAATTTAGAGAGAATCTTGAGTTTCCATCCCCTTTATACCAGAGTCGGCGATCGGTTCGATTGCAGTTAAAACCCGGGTTTCTTTACCAAATCCCTGCCAATTAGCACCAAATCTGGGTTCGGAACTCGGTTTCTTGTCGTTTTTATTTAATACTTAGCCCGATGCCCGGGGAGATGGATTTTCACCATCTTGATAGGCGATCGAGGCAATGATATGATTAAAAACTTGACTGATAAAAAAGATAACCCACTTAGCATTGCTCCGGTCCTGGATTGTCTGGATTGGCAGACTTTTGGCCTTAAAAATCATAGAATTAAGACCCGAAAAATCGGTAGAATCATCTACAGTAATGCCAAAGTGGTGAAGTCGTCGAGCGATTAATAGGTGAGATTTCCATGACCATGAAAAATCGAGTCGGGAACACAAGGGGGCCGCGCAGGGTAAGGCTTCCCTTTTCTATGTCGAAGCAGGCAGTTCGTCCAGAGATGCCGCCTGCAATGGATCTAGCGCCGCTCACCGCGCTGTGCGCGAGGATCGCTGGACAAAGCACCCTGGTCCTGGTTACGCTCTTGCTGTCAGTGGGTGCCGCGACAGCACAACGTCCGACCCCTCCCCCTCCACCCAGACCCCTGGTCCCTGTGGAACAGACTCCGGCATCCTCCACCCCGGAGGCCACCAATCCGGCCCCCTCGGCTGACCCCTCCCCACCAGCGGAAACCACTCCGGCAGCCACGGCGGAGAATGAGCCGGAGAATGCTCCGGAATCGGAAGCGGCCCAGCAAGAGGTGTTACAACAAAGTTCAGAACTCGATCCAGCCATTCAAGAGCAGATCCAATCGGAAGTAGACCGGGCTTTTATGCGGACGATGAGTCCCTTAGCTGCTGCGATCGCCGGGTTAGTGGTGCTTCCCGTGGCAGCAACCTTGGGCGGAATTTGGCTGCTCAGAAAAAGCGTTGCCAATCAGGTTGCAAGTGAGGTGAGAGAACAATTTGGGCAACCTTCTGTCTCACAACTTCCTGCTTCACCACAAGGGGGGAGTTTAGTTAAAAGTGAGAAAGGCGGAATGCCTCTGGCGCTCTCCGAAGAACCCAAGAATACCGCTCAATTAAACGAATTGATTTCAATGGCCTTAGCCACACAAAACTTAATTTCAGAAGCTCGCACCACCCTGGAAGAGTCAATGAAAATGCAAACCCGGATGGAAGAACCCTTCCAGGAAATATTTGGCATTTATGTCACCCAAGGGAATGAGCTATTTCGGGAAGGGAGATATGAAAATGCCGTGGAGATGTATGACAAGGCAACGGAAATTAATCCCGAGTGTTATGAAGCGTTTTTAGGTCAGGGAGTCGCTTATACTCGATTGGAACGCTACGACGAGGCGATCGCAGCGTATAACAAAGCCATTCGCACCAGTTCCGACAAAGCCGATGCCTGGTACGGAAAAGCGCGCTGCTATGCCTTAAAAAGCGATACAGATATGGCAGTCGATAACCTCCGGCAGGCTATTTCTCTCAATTCCGAAATTAGAGAAATGGCTCAACATGAGTCTGACTTTAACTCCGTTCGCGAGACAGAACTCTTTGATAATTTGATGCGGTCTTAAATTTAGTTTAAGAACACGATTGAACTCTCCAATTTAGGGCATCGTTACAGGATTTAGTCCAGGAAGAAACTGGGTTTCTGACCTCTACTGTATCGATGTCCTATTTTATTGGAGGTGATAAGCTATTTAGGCATTTCTACCGTATCATCCTCTTAGTCAGATATCAGGGTACCCAGCACAGGCTTAAGGGCATCACATCTTGCTCACCGACTGTAGCATCTTGCTGGCTAGAACAATAACATTTTGCTCGCTGACTGGATGAGTAGGGAGGAAGATGCACTCCATCATCCGGGGGTGTAGAAGGGGATGAGAACCGCTATGATTAAGAAAGAGTCCAACACCATCCAGACAGAATGACCATGCCAACCCCTGAATTTCAAGATGTTTTTGATGTCGTTGTTGTGGGTGCGGGTCACTCGGGATGTGAAGCAGCACTCGCTACGGCACGTCTTGGGTGTCGCACCCTTTTGCTGACGCTGAATTTGGATAAGATTGCGTGGCAACCCTGCAATCCGGCTGTGGGTGGCCCTGCGAAGTCCCAACTCACTCATGAGGTGGATGCTCTCGGGGGCGAAATTGGTAAGATTGCCGATCGCACTTATCTGCAAAAACGGGTCCTCAACTCTTCCCGAGGTCCCGCTGTTTGGGCGTTACGCGCTCAGACGGATAAGCGGGAATATGCTCACGTTATGAAAACCATTGTCGAAAATCAAGAGAATTTATCCATCCGCGAAGGCATGGTCACGGATCTGGTTCTCGGTGATAATGATGATGTCATTGGGGTGGAAACCTATTTTGGCGTCGCTTTTGGTTGCAAGGCGGTGATTTTAACCACGGGAACGTTCCTGGGTGGGACAATCTGGGTGGGGAATAAGTCCATGAGTGCGGGACGTGCGGGAGAATTTGCTGCGGTGGGATTGACGGAAACGTTGAACCGTCTGGGATTTGAGACGGGACGGCTGAAAACTGGGACTCCAGCACGAGTGGACCGGCGATCGGTGGATTACAGTAAGATGGAACCGCAACCGGGGGATGTGGATGTGCGCTGGTTCAGTTTTGACCCGGAGGTTTGGGTGGAACGGGAACAGATGCCTTGTCATCTCACTCGCACAACGGCGGAAACTCATCGTTTGATTCGGGAAAATCTCCATTTGTCGCCGGTGTATGGTGGCTGGGTGGATGCGAAAGGTCCGCGTTATTGTCCGAGTATTGAAGATAAAATTGTGCGATTTGCGGACAAGGAATCGCACCAGATTTTTATTGAACCGGAAGGGCGGGATATTCCCGAGTTGTATATCCAGGGATTTTCTACAGGTCTGCCGGAGAGTTTACAGTTGGAACTGTTGCGGAGTCTGCCCGGATTGGAACAGTGTACCATGTTGCGTCCGGCTTATGCGGTGGAGTATGACTATCTCCCAGCGACGCAATGTTACCCGACCTTGATGACGAAGAAAATTGAGGGGTTATTCTGTGCGGGTCAGATTAATGGCACGACGGGATATGAGGAAGCTGCGGCACAAGGGATTGTGGCGGGGATTAATGCGGCGCGGTTGGTGCGCGGTGAGGATGCGGTTATTTTTCCTCGGGAACAGAGTTACCTGGGGACGTTGATGGATGATTTGTGTACGAAGGATTTGCGGGAACCCTATCGGATGCTGACTTCGCGATCGGAGTATCGATTGTTGTTGCGATCGGACAATGCAGATCAGCGGATGACGCCGGTAGGACGGGAGATTGGCTTGATTGACGATCGCCGTTGGGAATTATTTACCCGCAAACAGGAGAATATCGCTGCTGAGAAACAACGGTTGGAGACGACGCGGATTAAGGAACATGAGGAATTGGGGGTGGCGATCGCCGCTGATATTCAGCAAAAGATTAAAGGCTCAATTACCCTAGCGGAGTTGTTGCGTCGTCCCGGTTTCCATTATGTTGACCTCAACCGCTATGGACTGAGCAATCTGGATTTGACTTTAGAAGAACGGGAAGGCGCGGAAATTGATATCAAATATTCCGGGTATATCCAACGGCAGCAACATCAAATCGACCAAGTGGCAAGGGAGGAACATCGGAAACTCTCGCCAGATTTAGATTATGCCAATATTATCACATTGTCTAAAGAGGCCCGGGAAAAGTTGGCGAAAGTGAAACCCTTGACCATTGGGCAAGCCTGTCGGATTGGTGGGGTGAATCCTGCGGATATTAATGCCTTGTTGATTTATCTGGAGTTACAAGGGCGACAGTTGGCGACGAGTCGATCGGTTTAGTATAGCTGTTTCCCTCTCGTCTCATGGCAGCAACAACCGGCGGGGGATTTATCCCCCGCCGGTTGTTGCAACGGGTGCAAGATCTCAGATAAATCCGACTTTAGCTATGAGGCCGCCAATCGATTGATCCCCCGCCGGTTGTTGCCTCAGTAACAGAAAGACAGTTGACCGTTCTGACAAAAGCGAGGACAATAAATGGGTGCAACTCGTTCACGCAGATTAGGCCCTAAAATTAGGACTGTCGGATTGTCTAAACTAGGTTATAAAATCGGAGGGGAACTGCCCGGTTGCCAGTAGTCGCCCGATGATTGCGATCGCATCTTTAACCCTAACCCTTATAAAAAAAAGGCCATGTCTCAGGATATCAGCACTAAAACCATAGACTCACCCCAGGCGGAACAGGAGCGAGGCGGGGTTGGTACCCCGAATTGGTCGGTGGATGCCTACGCCGATCGCCTCATGAATGACCTGTTTCAAGATGTAGACCGAATTTTAGATGGAGGCTCTCGCAAACCCAAACCGGCCCCCCCGGATTTGGTGACATTGCAATCGGTACAGGTGCCCCAAATCATCCTCCCCCCGACGATGATGCCGAAAACTGCGGCAGAAACGACGGTGGATGCCAAGGCAACCCGCACGGATAAACGACGCAAGGGACAATCATTCGATCGCCTCTTATTAGGGTCCGCCTGTGGATTGCTCCTAATTACCCTAGGTTTATGGCTATGGAATCGGGGATATTTGCAGCAATTCTGGGCGAAAATTGCCCCGGCACAGCCGGAAGCCGTAGCTCCTCCAAAAACGGCGGAACAGTTGAAAGCTGAGGCAGATGCGGATTTTGCCGCCTATATGGAGCGATCGCTGGAAGTCATGGACCGCCAAGCAGCGGGTCAACCCACAGAACCTGTAGTCCCCCCGAATACTGCTTTACCTATTCCGCCGCCACCGCCTCCGGTGAACGTCACGGTTAATCCCCCCAATGTGATGGTCCCGGCACCCCAGGTTACGGTGAACACGCCCCATCAAGGCAATCTTGCCGAGGTGCTCAATCGGATTGCGATCGCCTTGGAACGTGGCATCAATCCCACCCTAGTCCAACCCAATCTCACCGTTACAATTCCTCGGACCCCGCCAGCGCCTCAAACCACTGCCGCAGCGCCAGCAACTCCGGCACCCGCACCGGCAGCAGCCCCCGCACCAGCCCAGGCAAAACCAGCAACGGCAAAACCAGCAACGGCACCGGCAGCGACTCAAGCCCCCACCCAACAACCGGCCCCCACTCCCACTCCCACTCAACCGCCCAGAACGGTTAACGTCCCACCCCAGGTGGCAGCGCCACCCCCACCCGTTCCCCAACCCGCACCCCCGACGGCAGAAGAAGCCCCAGGAGATAATGGAGTCGCGGAAAATCCCCCAGCAGAAGAATCAGAACCAGTCCCTGCCGCAGCGGCATCCAGTTCTAGCGTTTCGGGGCTCAAGCATAAATTAGTGGGAATTCTGGAATTGGGCGATCGCTCCGTTGCCTTATTTGAAGTCGATGGCGTTCCCCGTCGGGTGAATATTGGCGAAACGATCGGCTCAAGCGGCTGGAGTTTAGTTGAAGTCAAAGACGGCGAAGCCGTTATCCGTCGGAATGGTGAAGTGCGTTCCATCTATACCGGACAGTCTTTATAGGGAATCCCCTGAAGACGCTGTGGTTCATCCAGCAGTCGGGGTGCAGTTTCTGCACCCCTAGCCATGAAAACACTCACGAAAAATTGCCCTACCATAGATAGAAGAAAAGAAGTCCAACCTGAGCGAGGGAGTGCCTGCAATGGGTCTATTTGAAGACATGAGCCGGTTCTTAGAAACCAGATTAGAGGAATTTATGCGAAATAATCCTCATCTGGAATTGCAGGTGCTAGAGGAGCAACTGCGGGAACAAGAGGAGGATACCCTCAAATTAATTCTGGAGTTGCAACGGAAAGAAAAACAATTGCAGGATAGCATTCTCTCCACCGCTCAGGAGATTCAACTCTGGCACGATCGCGTCAGTAAAGCCAAATCTGCCAATCGCGAAGATTTAGTCCGTGCGGCACAAGAACGAGAAGCCTCTTTACTCCGGGAAGGCAATCAATTCTGGGGACAAATGCAAGGGGTGAAAGAACGGATTGAAAAGGCGAAGGAGTTATATCGTCAGATTCAAGTTCGTCGTCGGGAAGTGAAGGCGAAATCCGTTGAAGCAGAGGCAGCGCGTGCTCAAACGAAAACTCAAACGAGTTGGGATACGGGATGGAATAAAAGTTATAACCGCAGTTTTAGCAGTGGTGCAGACCCTTTAGATCAGGAATTTCGCCGTTGGGAAGCTGATGAAGAGTTAGAACGCTTAAAGCGCAATATGAAACGGTGATTTTGAGGAAGTTTTTGTTCGTAGTAACGACTTCAGTCGTTATTTCTCCGTCAATTTTGTCACCCGGAAACGACTGAAGTCGTTACTACAAACTAAGAATTGTTCTGGTTGTTCGTAGTAACGACTTTAGTCGTTATTTTCTTCTCAATTAAGAACCCGGAAACGACTGAAGTTGTTACTACAAACAGAAGAAAGATTATCTTCGTTCGTAGTAACGACTTTAGTCGTTATTTCCCCCTCAATTAAGAACCCGGAAACGACTGAAGTCGTTACTACGAACTAAGAATTGTTCTGGTGGCTCGTAGTAACGACTTTAGTCGTTATTTCCCCCTCAATTAAGAACCCGGAAACGACTGAAGTCGTTACTACAAACAGAATCAGATTATTTTTGTTCGTAGTAACGACTTTAGTCGTTATTTCTCCTTAAGATTGAGAGAATTTACTTTAAAATAAGAAGGTTAAAAACACTAATTTACGCCAAGTCCAGGTTCCGACAACTCCATCGACTACCATTTTATTTTTCTGCTGAACGGCTTTAACCGCCGCTTCAGTTTTGGGTCCAAAGATACCGTCAATGGCTCCAGGGTCGTAGCCGACTTTTTTTAAGGTTTCTTGGAGGGATTTTACTTCGTCGCCTTTGGAACCGAGTCGTAAGGTAGGTCCTGGTTTAGGCGATCGCATGACGCCTTCAAAATTATCCGAGGTTTCTTTACCTACAATACCATCGGCGGATAATCCCATGTTTTTTTGAAAGGTTTTAACCGCCGCTTCGGTTTTGGGTCCAAAAATTCCATCTACCTGACCCGAGAATAATTCCAGGGTTTGCAATTTCTGTTGTAAAAACTTCACGGAGTCTCCGCGATCGCCTGCTTTTAATACGGTCATATATTAACCTAAATCATGATTTATCTATCATTTTAAATTTTTTCTAATCCGGTGTCAATGTAATGGATAAATTGGGGTAAAATTGATAAAATTTTCCTAAAAAACTCTGAAGTTTTCTTAATCCTTGAGCCGAGGGAGTGGAGAGGGAATGGCGATCGCCCCGGGGACAGGGTTCCCGACGAGGGCCTAAACTCAAGGACCTACTGGGGTTTCTTCGGGCAAAACAATGCATGGACTAGCGCCAACTCATGCCATAATAAGTCGGCTGTCGCCCAACAAACTTGCTGCTGTCAATGGCTGAACGACCCCAATCCCCGGAAGAACTTGCTGCGGTTTTAGAAAATATCACGGACCTGAATTTTAACCTTCCCGACCCGGAAGATGAGGACATTTCAGAGCCTGATTTTGAGCATCAGGTGGATAATGCCTGGAAAGTTTGCGACCATTTTGACCTGCAAACGGATATTTGGCGCGGACGGATCCTGAGTGCAGTGCGCGATCGCGAGAAAATTGGCGGAGAAGGACGCGGTAGGGGCTTCCTCAACTGGCTCAAGGACCGGGAAATCAGCAAAAGTCAAGCCTATTCCCTCATTGAACTGGCAAATAGTGCCGATACCCTCTTAAGCCAAGGGGATTTGGACCCGGATACCATTAATAAATTTAGCAAACGGGCTTTTGTAGAAACGGCTAAATCTGCTCCCGAGGTGCAGCAGATGGTCACCCAAGCAGCCCGAGATGGCGATCGCATCACCCGTCGGGAAGTGCGCCAACTCTCGGACGAATGGACTGCCATGACATCGGAATTGCTGCCGGAAGAGGTGAAAGAAAAGGCCACTGCTGGTTCCCTGCCACCCCGTTATCTCGCGCCATTGGTCCGAGAAATGGAGAAACTCCCCCCCACCCACCAGGTTTCGATTCGGGAGGAAGCCGCCATCAATCCGGATGTGGATACCGTCAAGCAACTGACTTCCGATGCGCGAAGTTTGTCGAAATATTTAGATGCAGCGGCCCAGGTTCAGGCGATCGCCGCCAGTTCCATCGATGTAGAAATGGCCTTAGAAGAAGCACTCCGCATGGGTTGTCTGAACACAGCGGCAGATTTGGTCAAACAAGCCTCGCAAATTGAACAAACCGTTGCCAAACTTTATACCACCTGGCGGCGTTTGGGCAGTCTGACCGATCGCCTCTATGTTGATACCGGTGCAAGTACGCCCCATTTGCGAATGCTGTTGACCTGTTTGGACCGATTAGCCGGTCAAGTGATTGAAGTGCCCCTGGGAGATGAAGGCGATCGCACGATTCGCTTGCAAATCCTCAGCGATTCTCAGCCCGAGTAGTGTAACCACCTCTGTATTCTTTTCCACTGTTCCATAAACTTGCTCTCTCGAAAGGGCCTTTGATCCATCGCCTCGACTTTGAGGATTTTCCTGCGTAAAAATGCTGAACTGTTCGAGGCGGGTTTTGGCGTTGAATTGACAGGGATTAAAGACCCCATTCACCCCACCTCCTCCGGCCCTTGGGCTGAGGAGGTTTTAGCCGGTTAATTCTTGCTACAGCGCAGTTTATAAAATCTAACCCCCGAGAAAAGCCCCCTTGTTTTACAACCCAGTATTTTGGAACGGAATTAGGGTTTTGCTTACCGTTCAACGGAATTTTCATGGCCGGATTTACGGAATTTTTATCAGAAAAATTCCGTAAATTTAAGGAAATCTATTTCGAGCTTAGACGATTAGTTCAATCCTGAATGGGATTAGGTTATTTTTCCTTCTAGTTGGTGATGAAATCAATCTCACCGGCCAAGAGAGAAGTTAATCAAACTCGCACCTTCAGGCCGTGACCTGCTGCATAAGCCGAAATTTTACCGTAAAAATAGAGGGGTTACCCTGGGGAAGCGGGAGGGTAACCCAGGGGTTCAACTGGAAAAATCAGTGAGTCTACCAACCCTCAAGTTTAAAACTAGAATCCTCTCAAACTGAGTCAACTCAAACCCTTGCTGCAACCCGAGGTGTGATATAGTTTTAAAATAAAGCTCTCTGGGTAAATATCCAGAGAAAGTCGCCAAGGTGACGTGACAACTGATACCTCGAAAAACCGCCTCGATATCTCCTGGTGTGATCTCCCACTGTTCTCGTTGAATATCACCCTCAATGCCATGCATCCTAGTGACTCTTCAAGCTCTCTCCCGGAGCTCAAAAAACAACACGAACGCCAGCGCCTCTTGACCCAAGTGGGTTTACGAATCCGGGAATCTCTCGATGTCGATCAAATCCTGAATGCCACGGTGGTAGAAGTCAGGGAGTTATTAAAATGCGATCGCGTTTGGGTGTATCGATTCAACCCCACAAGGCAGGGCCAAATTATTGCCGAATCCGTGGATCCCCAGCAGATGTCCATCGTGGGCGCTCAGATTTTTAGTGACTCTCCCCAGAGCCTAGGGGAGCGCTATAAATGTACTCAAGCCCTTGCTGATGTTGAGAGCATTTCATTATCCCCAGAGTGCCGAGAACTCTTCAACCGCTTCGAGATTAGAGCACATCTGGCGATTCCGATTGTGAGGTATCGCGAGGATGCGCCCTCACCGAACCCACTCTGGGGATGGCTGGTTGCGAATCAATGTGAACAACCGAGGGAATGGCATGAGCTAGAAATCGATTTTTTGGAACAACTGGCGGTGCAAATTGCGATCGCCATCCAACAAGCCGAACTTTACGAACAAGTTCAAACCGAACTCCTCCAACGCCAACGAATGGACAAGGTACTCCAGTCCTCGGAGGCCCAATATCGGCGTTTATTTGAGAGCCACCCCCATCCGATGTGGGTTTATGACGTACAAACCCTCTCCTTTCTAGCGGTCAATCAGGCGGCAATTTCCCTGTACGGCTATTCTCGGGAAGAGTTTCTGGGGATGACCCTAGCAGATTTGCGAGCACCGGACTCCCAGGAAGAGGCCAGCCAGACCGTCTCTCGGGTGCGAGATCAACTTTATAGCAATACCGGAGTGGTTAAGCAACGCCAGAAAGATGGCACCATCATTGATGTCGAACTCAGTTCTAATGCCCTAACCTGGTTGGGAAAACCCGCCCGATTAGTCTTAGGACAAGATGTCACCCAACGCTTGCGCTCAGAAATTGCCCTGCGCGAGAGTGAGCATCGTTACGCGAATTTAGCTGCCGTCTCCCCTGTGGGCATTTTTCGCGCTGACCTAGCAGGAAACTGTACCTGTGTCAACCAACGCGCTTTAGAGTTGATAGGAATTTCCCGAGAGGCAGCGATGGGGGATGGGTGGGCCCGTGGGTTACACCCGGAGGATCGAGGGATTCTCGCGGTATGGGAGCGATCGGTTAGGGAAAATTCCCCCTTTGCCTGCGAGTATCGTTTTGTCAAACCCAATGGAGAAGTCTCTTGGGTATTTGGTCAAGCGGTCCCGGAAAGAAACCCCGAGGGAGAAATTATCTCTTATGTCGGTACCCTGACGGATATTAGCGATCGCGTTCGCGCCGAAAATGCTCTGCAACAACTCAATCAAGAGCTAGAACTCAGGGTTCAAGAACGAACCCGGGAATTAGCCAATACCGTCGATCGCCTCCATCAAGAAATTGCTGAACGAGAACGAGCAGAACGAGAACAACAGCGCCAAGCGGAACGATTGCAATATTTACTCGCCCGCAGCTCGACGGTCATTTATAGCTGTGATGTGAATTGTCAGACCACCTTTGTCAGTGATAATTCTCAAACCCTCCTGGGATATGAACCTCGACAGTATATAGAAGATGCCAATTTCTGGAGCGATCGGGTTCATCCCGAGGACCTACAACGGATACTGGCTGAAAAAACCAGTTTATTTGAAACCCACTCCCACATCTGCGAGTATCGCTTTCGCCATGCCGATGGCAGCTATCGGTGGTTGCGGGATCAAGCCAGCTTGATTCAAGACCCTAGGGGAGAGATTCTGGAAATTGTCGGTTCGACTCTGGACATTACCGATCGCAAGCAAGCCGAATTGGCTTTGAGTCAAAGCGAAGAACAATTTCGGCAACTAGCAGAAACCATCCATGAAACTTTCTTTCTATTCTCCGCCGATCTTCAGTCCCTGATTTACATTAGTCCTTGTTATCAGACCATTTGGGGCCGCTCCTGCCAAAGCCTTTACGACCAACCCCAATCCTGGTTTGACTCCATTCATCCCGAGGACCGCAATCGAATCGTTGCTCTTTTTGCCCAGTTGGGCGAAAATCAGGGAGAAATCGATGAGGAATATCGAATCCTGCATCCCGATGGAACCGTGCGCTGGATTGCCGTAGAGACGGCTTTTGTTCGAGATCCAGCCGGAGCCCCTTATCGCCTCGCCGGAATCGCCGAAGATATCACGAAACGCAAGCAGGCAGAAGCCGCATTAAGCCAAAGTGAAGCACTCTTCCAAAAAATGGCTGCCAACGTTCCGGGGATGATTTATCAATATTGCCTTCATCCCGATCAGCGGGATGAATTTATTTATGTGAGTTCCGCCTGCCAAGAAATCTTTGAAGTCGAGTCGGAGCAAGTGCTGCAAAACCCAGGCTGCCTATGGAGTTTAATTCATCCCGAGGACCAGTTGCAGCTACGCGACACCATTCAGGTTTCTCAAGAATCCCTAGAGCAATTGTATTACTGCGCGCGGATGGTGACCCCCTCGGGGCGTCTCAAATGGATTGAAGCGATTTCTCGACCGGAAGCGCAAGCTGATGGCCGGGTGATTTGGAATGGGGTCTTGATGGATATTAGCGATCGCAAGGCCGCTGAAGCCCAATTGCAGAAAGTGACGCAACTGCAACAGGCCATTCTCGATGGGGCCAGCTCGATGATTATTTCGACAGATGCCGATGGGTTCGTTCAGATCTTTAATAGAAGCGCCCAGAGACTCCTCGGGTACAGTCCAGAAGAGGCGATCGGCAAGCTCACCCCCCAGAGCTTTATCGAACCGCAACAAAGGCCCGACTGTTTGGAAATGCTGGCCTCCCTCACCGAGGGAGCCTCCAACGCCCAGGAATGGACCTACCTTCGTAAAGATGGCTCTAGCTTTCCGGTAGAGATCTCCCTAACGCGGTTGCGCGATGCCAAGGGTAACACCATAGGAGCCGTGGGGATTGCCAACGATATCAGCGATCGCAAGCAAATCGAGGCGCAACGGCAACAATTAGCCTCCGTGGTCAAAAATAGTTCTGACTTGATCGGCATTTTCAGCCTCGATGGGGAAGGGATCTATCTCAACCCGGCAGGTCAAAAGCTGGTTGGATTAGACGGAATCGAAGCAGTCCAAAACACAAATATTTTAGACTACTTTCCTCCGGAAGACCGCACCACCATCCAAACGCAAATTCTTCCGAGCATCCTCCAACGCGGACATTGGGAAGGAGAAGTTCATTTCAGGCATTTCCAAACAGGCCAACCAATTCCCGTGCTGTGGAACATCTTTGTACTCAAAGACCGGGCAACCGCTCAACCCCTTAATTTGGCAACTGTCACTCGGGACATTACGGAACGCAAGCGAGCACAGCGGGTTTTACAAGTGACAAAAAATCGCTTGGAGTATCTGCTTTCCTCTAGTCCGACGGTGATTTACAGCCGAAAAGTTACGGGAAGTTATCCGATGACTTTTATCAGCGAAAACATCAGCGCGATCGCCGGATATTGGGCCGGGGATTTTCTCTCTAATCCTGATTTGTGGGTCGATTTAATTCATCCTGAAGATCGCCAAGGGGCGATCTCCGGACTCATTGAAGTCGGCGAGCTCGGTTATGTCTGCCGGGAATATCGCCTGCGCCATATCTCCGGAATGTACTTGTGGATTCGAGATGATATGAAACTGATGCGGGATGAGAATAATCTTCCCGTGGAAATTGTCGGCTCCTGGAGCGATATTAGTGAGCGCAAACTAGCCGAACAGGCACTGCACCAAAGTCAAGATCGGTATAGTTCTTTGGTAGCAAATATCCCCGGTGCAGTTTATCGTAAACTCTGTTTGTTAGATCGCTGGACGATTGAGTTGATTGGGGAGGAAATTCAAGCCATTTCCGGCTACCCCGCTGCGGATTTTATCTTCAATAGTGGCCGCAGTTATGCCAGCATTATCCATCATGAGGATCTCCCTCGCGTGGAAAATCTTCTCGCCCGGGTATCCACCGCCGATACAGCCTTTGAAATAGAATACCGGATTGTGCACTGTGATGGCAATCCGCGATGGATTTGTGAACGAGGGAAAGTGATTTTCAGCAAAAATGGTGCCCCCTTGTGGGTTGATGGTGTGCTGTTTGACATCACCGCCCGCAAACAAGTAGAGGCAAAACTGGCCAGACGGGACCTCTATTCTAATGCGTTAGTCGCAGCGCAACGACAACTCTTAACCGATCCGGTGGACCCTGACTCCTACCAGAAAATTCTCAATATCCTCGGACCCCTTGCCGAAGCCAGCCGGATTTACATTTTTGAAAACCACCGGAATGCTCAATCCCAACTGTTCATGAGCCAAAAAGCCGAGTGGTGCGCGGACCATATTACCCCAGAAATCAATAACCCCCGCTTGCAAAATCTCCCCTACGATGAATTTTTTCCGCGCTGGGTGGAAAGTTTATCCCAGGGAAAGATTATTCAGGGGGTTGTTGCCGATTTTCCCGAGTCGGAGCGGGAAATTTTAGAGCCGCAGCAGATCCAGGCTATTTTAATTTTACCCTTGATCGTCAAGGGGGAATTTTTCGGATTTATTGGGTTTGATAATTGTCAATCCTCTCGGGAATGGGATACTTTAGAAGTTGATTTATTAAATTCCATCGCTGGGGCGATTTCGGTGGCGAAAGAGCGGCAGTTGATTCAGGAGGCCTTAGAAAGACAACTGGCGGCAGTTGAAGCCGCCACCGATGCGATCGCGATCGTTAATGAGCATCATGAGTTTATTTATGTGAATTCCGCTCACGTTAAGTTATTCGAGTACGAAAGCCCCCATCTCCTCCTCGGTAAAACTTGGCATGAGTTGTACAATCCCGATGAAATTGAACGCCTGAATCAAGAGGTCTTTTCCCAACTCACTACCCTAGGAAACTGGCAAGGGGAAGCAACCGCTACAACATTTCATGGCCGGACTTTTGCTCAAGAAATCTCCTTTACTCCCATTGCTGGCATCGGGACCATCTGCGTCGGTCGCGATATTTCTGAACGCAAACAAGCCTCGGACGAAATTAAAGCCTCTCTCAAGGAAAAAGAGGTACTGCTCAAAGAAATTCACCATCGGGTTAAAAATAATCTGCAAATTATTCAGAGTCTGTTGCGATTACAATCTAATTACACCAAAGATGCCCATGCCCTTCAGATGTTCCGAGATAGCCAGAATCGGATCCGCTCGATGGCTTTGATTCACGATTTATTGTATCGGTCTCCTCAGTTATCTCGGATTGATTTTTCTGAGTATATCCAGAATTTTACCCGAATCTTATTACGCGCTTATGACGTAGGAACTCGCTCCATTGCCATAGAAGTGAACGCGAAACCCATTGAACTGGGAATTGATACAGCCCTCCCTTGCGGTTTAATTCTGAATGAAATTATTAGTAACTCCTTGAAATATGCTTTTCCGGAAGGACAGGGTGGTAAAATTTTTGTAGATTTTTCAGTAGATGAAAATGCCAATTTCAACCTAACTGTTGGCGATGATGGGATTGGGCTTCCCCCCAATTTTGATTTTAGAAATACTCCCTCTTTGGGGCTGCAATTAATTTGCGATTGTACGAAACAACTAGATGGTACGATTGAACGAACTCCCACGCCAGGTACTCAGTTTTCAATCCGATTTAAAGAACTTGATTATAAAAAGAGGATTTAAACAAATGGAACCTATTAAAATTTTAGTGGTGGAGGATGAACCCATTACAGCCCGAGATTTGCACCAGTCCTTAAATGCTCTCGGTTATCTGGTATCTGCCATCGTCGATCGCGCCGAAGATGCCCTGGAAGAACTGTCTAAGCTTCAGCCTGATTTGGTGCTGATGGATATTATTTTAAAGGGAAAAATAGATGGAATCAATTTGGCGAATCTCATTCGTCAACTCTACAATATCCCGGTGATTTTTTTGACCGCCTACTCCGATGAAGAAACCTTGCAACGGGCGGGAATTACTGAACCTTTTGGATATTTGCTGAAACCCTTTGATGAACGGGAAATCCACAGTTCGATTCAGATTGCTTTGCGACGGCATCAAGTCGAAGAAAAGATGCGGGAAAATTTGGAAATCTCTGATGCTCTGCGCCAAGAAGCCGAACGATTAGCGGAGGTCAAAAGTCGTTATATTTCAATGACTTCCCATGAATTTCGCACCCCGATGACCACGATTCAAGGGTCTACCGAGTTATTGCAATATTACAGTCAGCAATGGTCCGAGGAGAAAAAACTTATCCATTATCAGCGGATTAAAGAGGCGGTTAAACGGATGACGACTTTATTAGATGAAGTCCTGATGATCGGGAAAGCAGAATCGGGTAAACTTCCGTTTAATCCCCAACCTTTGAATCTGGTGATTTTCTGTCAGAATCTGGCGGAAGAACAGGAACTCGGGAATACGACTCACCATCGGATTCATACCACCCTGCGGGGATATTTTCCCGAGGGTCAGCGATTTGACGAAAACCTGTTACGCCACATTCTGACCAACTTGCTCTCGAATGCGATTAAATATTCTCCCAATGGAGAGGATGTTGATTTTATCATAACGGGGAAAGATAATCAAGTTATTTTTGAAATTCAAGATCGCGGAATTGGCATTCCGACCCTGGAACTGGATAAATTATTTGAGTCGTTTGAGCGGGCTACGAATGTGGGGAATATTCCCGGCACCGGGTTGGGATTGGCTATTGTCAAAAAATGTGTAGATGCCCACCGCGGGACCATTTCTGTGGAGAGTATTCAGGATGTTGGCACAAGGTTTACGGTTAGTCTCGCGTCCCATTAAACTGGACCGATGGGGGCTGCGATCGCCTCAAATTGAATCCGGGCGTAATCCGAGTCGCTCAGTCTCTACAAGGGGCAAGCTCCCAGGCCCCTGATGAGAATGCCCCAAGTTCGGCACCCCTGATGACTTACTTGGGGGCCGAGTCTACCGTCCTTGGCGATTCCCTGAAAAAATGGTAAAGTTATATAACGAACGGTAAAGTAAAATAAAAGACATTTAATTGGTGTTAACCAGTTGAACCTTGACCTTAAATCACAAATTAGGTCAGTTCTAGGATCGTCGGCAACCCTATTATCAGGAGAAAACAGAGCTATGCCCCAGCTTGAGGCTACCAGCACCACCTTTGACTTCCAAAGCGCCAGTTATAAAGACGCTTACAGCCGAATTAATGCGATCGTTATCGAAGGCGAACAGGAGGCCAATGATAACTATCTTAAACTGGCTGAAATGCTGGCGGATTCTAAAGAGGAATTGATTAGCTTGGCAAAAATGGAAATGCGCCACAAGAAAGGGTTCCAAGCCTGTGGGCGGAATTTAGAGGTAGAACCTGACATGGAGTTTGCCCAGGAATTTTTTTCCGGGTTGCACCAAAATTTCCAAGCGGCAGCAGCTTCGGGCAATGTCGTCACCTGTTTGTTGATTCAAGCGTTGATTATCGAAAGCTTTGCGATCGCCGCATACAACATTTATATCCCCGTTGCAGACCCCTTTGCACGGAAAATTACCGAAGGCGTCGTCAAAGACGAATACAGCCACCTCAATTTTGGGGAAAAATGGCTGCAAGCTCATTTTGAAGACTCTAAAACTGAACTGGAACAAGCTAACCGCCAGAACCTCCCCATCGTATGGAAGATGCTCAATCAGGTTGAGAAGGATGCTAAGGTCTTGGGAATGGAAAAAGAAGCCCTGGTGGAAGACTTTATGATCGCTTACGGCGAAGCCCTCAGCACGATTGGGTTTACCACTCGCGATATCATGCGGATGTCTGCTTTCGGACTGATCGGAGCCTAAATTCAACCCTTCAACCCACTGGCGATCGCCCCCGAATCTGTAAGTTTTTGCGGCAATTGTGGGCGATCGCTCTTATTTTGGATAATTTTGCCCTGTATTGATGCCTCATCCAGGTGGGCGATCGCTTCATCATCTTACCCACCCCTGACAACCATTCCCCCCATCCTCTCCCTTACCTTAAAAAGGATGTCATCCCCCATCCCGTTGGCAAAACCCTAACCCTAGTTCCCAGAACCGGCATTTTTTTGACCCCCTGAAATCTTAAGCGCCAGAGATTCTCATCCCATGCCCCCCTCCAGGAATCAGACCGGGCTACCAGGACTCCCATGCCGTCTTGGTGTACTATTTAAAGATATTCTTAATGAATCTTTTCCTTTAACCCTACTGCGCCTGATTCAAAGGCTACCCTAAAACGCTTAATGTTTGGTCTCATCGGTCACCTTACCAGTTTGGCTCACGCCCAGTCTGTTGCTAGAGATCTGGGTTACCCGGAATATGCCGATCAAGGGTTGGATTTTTGGTGTTCCGCCCCACCGCAGATAGTCGATAACATCACTGTTACCAGTGCCACCGGCCAGACTATTGAAGGACGGTATGTGGAATCCTGCTTTCTGCCAGAGATGCTTGCCTCCCGGCGCATCAAGGCGGCAACGCGGAAAATCCTTAACGCGATGGCTCACGCCCAAAAACATGGCATTAACATCACGGCACTTGGGGGTTTTTCCTCAATTATCTTTGAAAACTTTAACTTGCAGCAATTTGAGCAAGTTCGCAATATCAAGCTAGAGTTTGAACGCTTTACCACCGGAAACACCCATACGGCCTATATTATCTGTCAGCAGGTAGAACAAGCCTCAAAACAGCTTGGCATCAACTTGTCGAAAGCAACCGTGGCAGTTTGTGGAGCCACCGGGGATATCGGGAGTGCCGTCTGTCGCTGGTTGAACAGTCGAACGGATGTTGCAGAACTCCTGCTCATCGCCCGCGATCGCGAACGCTTGCGGCTCTTGCAAGAAGATTTAGGACGCGGCAAAATTATGGCTTTGGAAGAAGCTCTCCCCCAAGCCGATATTGTCGTCTGGGTAGCCAGTATGCCCAAAGGCGTCCAAGTTGATGCCAATTCCTTAAAGCATCCTTGTTTGCTCATTGATGGCGGCTATCCCAAAAACCTAGAGACTCAGTTCCAACACCCGGAGGTTTCTGTCCTCAAAGGCGGGATTGTCGAACATACCCTAGACATCGATTGGCGAATTATGCAAATCGTCAGTATGGATGTCCCTGCACGTCAGCTTTTTGCTTGCTTTGCCGAGTCAATGCTTCTGGAATTTGAAAAAATCTATACGAATTTCTCCTGGGGACGTAATCAAATTTCGGTGCAAAAGATGGCAATGATCGGCGAATGGTCGATTAAGCACGGCTTTCAACCCCTGCTGCTTGAGCCTCGTTAGTCTCTAGGTGGGGGAGATAGGGAGGATGGGGAAGATGGGGAAGATGGGGAGGATAGGGAAGATGTTCGTAGTAACGACTTCAGTCGCTCCCATCTCCCGTTTCTCCCCCATCTCCCGTTTCTCCCCCATCTCCCGTTTCTCCCCCATCTCCCGTTTCTCCCCCATCTCCCCCATCTCCCCCATCTCCCTAACTCTTCACCTGTTATGGCAACTCCCGAACGCAGAACTTTCCTTTTAGATTTTGAAAAGCCCCTCGCTGAACTGGAAGGGCGTATTCAACAAATCCGAGAACTCGCCGAAGAAAATGGGGTGGATGTCTCGGAGGAAATTCGCCAGTTGGAAGCGCGCGCTAACCAACTGCGCCAGGAAATTTTTTCCACGTTAACGCCGTATCAGCGGTTGCAGTTAGCCCGTCATCCCCGGAGGCCCAGTACATTAGATTACATTCAAGCGATTACCGATGAATGGATGGAACTGCACGGCGATCGCGGGGGGTATGATGACCCGGCTTTAGTCGGTGGGATGGCCCGCATTGGCGGTATTCCAGCAGTTATTCTGGGTCATCAAAAAGGTCGGGATACCAAAGATAACGTGACGCGCAATTTTGGGATGGCTTCCCCTGGAGGTTATCGCAAGGCGATGAGGTTAATGGACCATGCGAACCGCTTTGGAATGCCGATTTTTACCTTTATTGATACTCCCGGCGCTTGGGCGGGGGTAGAGGCAGAACATCAAGGGCAGGGAGAGGCGATCGCCTACAATCTGCGGGAAATGTTCCGTTTGGATGTGCCGATTATTTCTACGGTGATTGGTGAAGGCGGTTCTGGTGGTGCATTGGGGATTGGGGTAGGCGATCGCCTCCTCATGTTTGAACACGCAGTTTACACCGTCGCCACTCCTGAAGCTTGTGCCGCGATTCTCTGGAAAGATGCATCCAAGGCGCCTCGGGCTGCTGAAGCCCTGAAAATTACCTCCTGGGATTTAAAAAACCTGGGGATTCTCGACGAAATCCTGCCCGAACCCTTGGGGGGCGCCCATTCCAATCCCCTTCAGGCCGCTTCCAGTCTCAAGGAAGCGTTATTAAAGAATTTAGACGAATTGTCGGCTTTAACCAGTCAGCAACGCCGGGAACTGCGCTATCAGAAATTTCGCCGGATTGGGGTGTTTACCGAAGTACCTGCCTAAGTTGGCTCTATTCCGGGGTTAAGATGGCTCCAGTTTACCATTTGTTTTTCTAAGCTGGCTCAATCAGTTCACTCTATATGGAGCAAAAAAATCCCCCTATAGAACTGAGGTAATGGACCAGGGACTAGGGTCAATCCTTGTCCCTGGTTAATTTTTCAGCTCCACTGACCCGAGCAATGAACCGGCGCGATCGCCCCAACATTCCGGGTTGCTAATCCTGAATTTCCAGTGAAAAAGAATTCGGGCGTGCTAAACAAACCATCCCATTGGATGATATACTTTAAATCAGTAACAAAAGTTAACGTTTAGTTAGTTTTCTGAGTCAAATTATCTTGCACGATGATTCATTACTCACTGGGTAGAGTACCCGGGCGGATTTCTAAAACTTTAACCTCGGCGAACCCAGGGGTAATCAGGGTGACTCTTAACCGCATCGGTGCATCCCCAGATGTAAGATGACGGACTCACCGCTGCTTGCGACTTCTACCTGGGCAAACAATGCCCTTAACTCTCCCTCTAAAATCAGGGAAAATCCCAGCTATAAATCCCGCCAAGCGATAGAGGAAAATACCACGTTCGGGCAATCCCGACGTTCCGGCAATCGCTTAGGCAAGTTTTCAGCAAGAAATGGAGATCAACCCAGGGGTTGGTTCTCTCTCCATAATGAAATTAAGTCACCAAATTTCAGCCGGTTTCTTTGCTAACCTTCACTCTTTTTGCTCCCCTTGAGCTATCTGATTTATCATTATCCCAAGACGATTGGCTATTTCGGCAACCTAGTGAGTCACGAAACAAGGGACTCAACCGGCTGCTATCGTCTCGATATCCAGCCCGGGGGTGAAATTCCCAGATTAATCCGATACAGCGATCGCAGTTCGAGATCGAAATTCCATCGATCACATTCCGTCTCGGAAAGAAAAAATGCGGTTATCGGTTTTTTTCTCGCGGAAAGACGTCATCCAGCAAAGAGGATGGAGCCATTTCATCAGACCTCTCAGACCCTAGGTCTTTCCTCATAAACGTTAATTTCTTAGAGATAACACTGGCGCTTTGAGGATTGATTTTCCCGCTTGATCAACGCCGCGAGATACAGCCTCCGCCAACAGTTCGGCTGTTTGTGGTGCTATGTCCGACGACATCCATCCTGTAAATGTCTGGACTTGAAGTATCTGTAAACCTCTCTCACTCTCATACATCTTTTATGACTATTGCTGCTTCCCACGGATCCCAATTACCCGAGACTGGAAATGGTACCAAATCTGCCGAAACCTCAGACAAAACTCTCCGCATCGAGACAAGGCCCGATCGCAATACCTTAAATGGTGCTCAAGCCAACATCCATCAACCCCCGGCAGAAAGCGTCGATCTGATGAAGGATGCGTTCCGCGAAGTGCTCCTCGGGGTTGGGGAAGATCCAGAACGGGAAGGGTTGCTCAAAACCCCCAAACGGGCAGCAGATGCCATGCGTTTTCTGACGAGCGGTTACAATCAATCCTTAGAAGAGTTATTGAATGGAGCCATCTTTGACGAAGGGCATAACGAGATGGTACTGGTACGAGACATCAATTTCTTCAGCCTCTGCGAACACCATATGCTGCCGTTTATGGGCCGCGCCCATGTTGCCTATATCCCCAATCAAAAAGTTGTGGGATTGAGCAAACTGGCCCGGATTGTCGAGATGTACAGCCGCAGGCTCCAGGTGCAAGAGCGCCTCACCCGCCAGGTTGCCGAAGCTATTCAAAGCATTTTAGAACCGAAAGGGGTGGCAGTAGTCATGGAAGCCACTCATATGTGTATGGTCATGCGGGGGGTCCAAAAACCCGGTTCTTGGACGGTAACCAGTGCGATGGTCGGTCAATTCCAGGAAGAGCAAAAGACTCGGGAAGAGTTTCTCAACCTGATTCGCCATCAACCCTCTTTCTTTTAAAGAAAGGATTATACAGGGTGACGGATGAGTTGTCAAGCGCAGTGGGATAGGTAACTACCGGACCGCTTGAGATTGGAGAACAACTCGGCAACTCTGGCGAGGTCCTTGTCCCCCGGCGATCGCTCTACTCCACTGGAGAGGTCGATACCGGGGGGTTTGACTTGGGCGATCGCCTCTTGGATATTCTCCGGGGTCAGTCCCCCAGCCAACAGCCAAGGGCAACTGGGGTTAAACTGTTGCAACAGATTCCAGTCCAAAGTGTGCCCCGTTCCCCCCAACAATCCGGGATGGTAAGCATCCAGCAGCAATGTATCTACCACCGGGAGATAATCCTTGGCTTGATCCAAGTCCGTTGTAGTTTTGACCCGGATAGCTTTGAGGATTTCCACCGCTTCGGGTAACCCTTGGCGTAGGCGATCGCAAAATTCCAGAGATTCCCCGCCATGCAGTTGCACCCCGGTTAATCCTCCTACTTTAACGGTTTGACAAATTAGCTCAATTGTAGTATGGGCAAACACGCCAATGCGATCCACGGGCATCCCTTCAATCGCCTGAACCACCTGCTGAATCTGTAAATCCGTCACATAGCGCGGGGAAGTCGGCACACAGATGAAACCCAGGGCTGTAGCCCCCAAATCAGCGATCGCCACCCCCTGCTCCGGTTTCGTAATTCCGCAAATTTTAACGCGCATCCTACGATTCTGCTCCTGCAAATTATGACAATTTGTTTCAAAAGTGTAAGCTTTTGTAAAGGATTAATACAAAATTTTCTTTTTTGCCGATAAATTCTTATAATTCCAGTCATTGAACTGATTTATCCACAAAGGAGATACAAACTTGCTTTACACAACCTTACTCGCAGTTGCCTCGAACTCAGCCCCGACCTCAAACTGGTCTCCAACGGTTGGACTGGTGATGATCCTGGCTAATCTATTTGCCGTCATCATTGGCTACCGAGCCATCCAGAATCCAGGCAAAGGGCCTGGTTTGCCCGTGGGAACGCCTCCCCTCTTAAAGAAATTTGGTTTTCCTGAACTGCTGGCAACCCTCAGTTTCGGTCACATTATAGGGACCGGATTAATCTTAGGCTTAAGCAATGCGGGTGTTCTGTAGGGAAATTGAAGCGTAAAACTGGGATGACTCAGTGCAACCCAGAACCGCCTCAAATTCACCGATCGCCCCAGAGTGAACCGGGGGATTCCCTGAGTTCCTTTTGGGGCGATCGTCATGTTGTGGATCTCAACCTGTACCCAGTCCTACGGCGTCCCTCTCGTTTCTCCAATCCAGATGGAGGCGATCGCACCGGGAGAATTTTCGTCTTGATAGCGCCTCTGGTAAGAATTGGACAATGCTAATTCTGCCAAAAAGTCGGAGCAGATTGCTCCCTACTCCGCTCAGGGAGCAATCTGCTCCCCTCGATGAATTTTAGGGCCCTCATGATTTAGACTGGCCTCTAGCAAGCTTCATCGAATACAACTGAAAACTCGTTAGGGAAACCCAGGGTTCCATTCCGCTGCAATCAACCCCCCCCTAACATCTCTGGAACTCCAGGAAACCACTGCTATAGCGGTTCGGTGGACTCATGAGGTCCGTCTCAAAGCGCCTCTGCCGTTCTGGGCCGCCGACGGTTTGGGGCCGCCATCGCCGTACCTTATGGAGATGAGAAAGGCTATATGGGATGGTTTCTGCGTTCCTTCAAAAAAAAATTATCGTTCATCTCCCTAAAAACTCACCAGTCTTTTCCAAAAAATTAGACAAGAATCGCGCCATCCATTTTTTCAACCCTCTCCCCGCAAACCCCTCCACTGTAACCACATCCTCCCAGTCAGTTGCGCCCTGAAAATTAGTAGAATAGAAGAAAGCCGGATTGAATTCTCAGAGTGGCTGGATCGCGATGTGCCGGATCAAGGCAAACAACATCACTAAACATTAAGGAAAATTTTATGCAATCGGGTTGGCGAATTGGGATGGTATTTGGCATCCCGCTTTATATAGATTATTCATGGTTGATTATCCTCTCTTTAGTCACGGTATTAAATGCGGGGCAGTATTCAGAACAACAACAATGGGAACCCGCGATCGCCTGGGTAACCGGGTTAGGATTAGCCCTCCTGCTGTTTGCTTCGGTATTACTTCATGAACTTGGACACAGTTTAGTCGCTCAATCCCAAGGAATCAAGGTCAACTCGATTACCCTGTTTATTTTTGGGGGGGTAGCCGCCATCGAACAGGAATCCAAGACCCCAGAAGAAGCCTTTCAAGTGGCGATCGCCGGACCTGCCGTGAGTTTTACCTTATTTGCCATTCTCGGAGTCATCGGTGGACTCGTCCCCGGGACCTCACCCGTTGCCGTCGTCGCCCGGGATTTATCCGCGATTAATCTCGTCTTGGCATTATTTAACCTGATTCCCGGACTCCCCCTTGATGGCGGGCAAATTTTAAAAGCGATCATCTGGAAAATCAGTGGAAACCGCTTTAAAGCCGTACATTGGGCAGCCCAAGCGGGAAAAACCCTCGGTTTTACTGCGATCGCCCTGGGACTGTCCGTCTTGTTACTCGCCAATAGTTTGGGGGGGATTTGGATTGCCTTAATTGGGTGGTTCGCCGTCCGCAACGCCAACGCCTACGATCGCCTCGCCACCTTACAACAGGCTCTACTCCAACTCCAAGCTCAGGACGCCATGACCCGCCACTTTCGGGTTGTTGATGCCAAAAT
This sequence comes from Laspinema palackyanum D2a, assembly GCA_025370845.1. GTDB lineage: Bacteria > Cyanobacteriota > Cyanobacteriia > Cyanobacteriales > Laspinemataceae > Laspinema. The sequence continues at coordinate 64,359 of JAMXFF010000011.1, forward strand.
GACCTTAAATGAATTTGCCGCAGACTACCTGCAAACCGAGCAGCGTTACCCCGCCTATTTCGCCGCATCCGATGGCCGCTATCGAGGCATGATTTCCCTCGAAGATTTACGCTCAATCGAACGGAGTCAGTGGCAGACTCAAACCTTGTTAGAAATTGTCCATCCCCTGTCGGAGATTATTACCGTCCAGGAAAATAGCACCTTAGTCGAGGTTATTAATCGGATGGAAATCGACAATTTACCGTATATTACTGTGCTTTCCCCAGCCGGTGCCGTCTCCGGAATTATTGATCGCGGGGATATCGTCGCCACCGTCGGGAAAAAATTGAACCTGCCAATCCAGCACGAACAAATTCAGCAGATTAAAGAAGAGGGAAGTTATCCCCCAGGATTTGGCATTGCTGCGATCGCCAAAGCAACCGCCAACTCCTTTACAGAAAAAGAGATACGCCATCTCAAAAAGTGAGCCACTCCCCTATCCAAACTCAAAACCTAACTCCCTCATCCCCTGTTCGTAGTAACGACTTCAGTCGTTATCTTTCCCAAGTTCAACGTCCCAACTTCAGTCGTTATCTTCTCTTATGTTAGTAGTAACGACTTCAGTCGTTATCTTCAATTGTTCAACGTCCCGACTTCAGTCGTTATCTCCTCTTATGTTCAAAGTTCAGAACCCTCCTACGAGTCTTCCCCACAGACCAGATTCTGGTTACCCAAGCAGTTGATTTTCTCCCATTCACCCTCCGAAAGAGGTTGAGGAATCAACTGCACCCCGAAACAACGGGAAGCAGACTCCACCAAAGAGGCGATCGCCCGTTCCCGGAGCACCTCCAACGGCAAAGACAAAACCGGCAACCCCGAATGCACCCGCCCTTCCGTTCCAAACACCTCAGAAAACAACTCCGGCGACGGGTTTAACTGCATCGAACCCTGTTGCAAAACCGCCCCATTGCGCCGGAGTTGAGCACTCCCAATAAACTTATCCCCCGACGGCAACACCAAATCTGCACCCGTTGCCGTCGCGAAACAATTCGCCGTTTGCCGGTATCCCCGTCCCGCCCGACCATACTGTAACTCAACCCCCAAACTGCGCCAACCCGCAATTAAAAACTCACAAATCGCCTCATACCCCGGCACAGGAGAGCGTTTCGCCCCAGTCCCCTCCCCAGCATCCGGGTCCGACATCACCACCATATAAGTCAAATCCCCGTCATGCAACACCGCCCGACCCCCCGTCGGACGCCGCACCAACTCAATCGGCATCCCCTGCCACCTTAAATCCTCCCACCTTTGGGGCCAGCGCCGTTGATGGTAACCCAGAGAAATAGCCACCGGGTCCCAGGTATAAAATCGCAACACCGGGGGATGATTCCCCGAGACATACTGTTCTAACAACCATAAATCGATTGCCATCTGCATGGAACCGCTCACCTGAATCGGTGGAATCAATCGCCAAAGGGGACTGTGCATCAGTAAACCCTGAAAGGTGCTTTGGATAGGGTAAGAGCCTGTAGACAAACGGGAAAGTTCAAGCGCATTATCCTTGGGACAACAAAGACATCTTACCTCTGTTTATCCAATTCATTGCAGAGAGCAGGTTAACGGCTTTTGTTGTTGACTCGAACAACTCCCAGAACCCCATTGAATCGATGCTTGAACAGGGAAAGGAATATTTGCTAAACTGAATTAACCAAAGCCCCAAAATTATCCTAGAAAAAGACCGGAGGAACTGACCCCATGAATTTAGAACAGGCCGTTTTAGAAAAGTTACGAACATTAACCCCCGACAAGCAGCAAGAAGTCTTAGATTTTGCGGAATTTCTTCATCAAAAAAACCCGCATAAGCGACCGTTGAAGAGCGTCAAAGGATTGTGGGCTGATTTAAAAGTTGATATTACAGAAGAAGATATTGCCGAAGCCCGAAAAGAAATGTGGGGAAATTTTCCCCGGGAGGATATTTAATGACAGCCGTTGTAGCCGACACTCATACAATTATCTGGTATTTGCGTGAAAATGCTCTATTATCCCCCTCGGCTTTAAATGCTTTGGATAATGCATTAGGTGGAAATTCTCCAATTTATGTGTCTGCAATTTCCATAGTAGAAGTAAGCTATCTAGTAGAAAGGTATCGCTTACCCGAAGAGGCATTTGGGGAATTGATTAATGCTCTATCCGATCCGGAAACGGGTTTAGTAGTAGCTTCGCTGGATTTAATCACGGCACAAACTCTGCGACAAATTCCCCGAGATGTAGTGCCTGATATGCCCGACCGGATTATTGCCGCGACTGCTTTATCTTTAAATCTGCCCTTAGTCACCCGTGACCGAAAAATTCAGGCATTAAGGACGATTCAGACGATTTGGTAATTTATGCAATGGATGGTCATTGGTCTTATGTCCTTGGTCATTGGTCTTATGTCCTTGGTCATTGGTCCTTGGTCCTTAGTCTTCAACAATCCCAATGACCTAAGACCAATGACATAAGACAACTAACCCTCTCCACCTATTGTCCGTATTCCTCTATCAGTTTTTCATCATTTTCATCCGCGATCGCAGCTACGATGGTGACGCAGCGCGAAATTTCACTGGGATTGAGGTCCATGACGGTGCGGCTACAGAGGACCGTGATTCGTTCGTCCACAATGCCAAAGTGGGCTTCATAAGTGCTCAACCAGTTCATTTCCAATAACTTCCGCATTAACTCCGGTTCATTCTTGGCGGGAAGTTGGAGGACGAAAGACCAAACCGTTAAGGTATCCTCATCACTGGTTCCCGTCAGTTGTACGAACACCTCAACGCTGCCGTATTTGAATTTCCAAAGATGACCCGATTCGTTGAGTGCGAACATCACCTTTTGGTCCTGAGCCAAACTGCCAATGACGGTTTCAAGTTCCTCTACAAGGCTAGTCTCGGAAGACTGCTCTAATAACTCTTCCGTGGAAGGGATGGGAGTGCATTGGGTTTCTAAGTCGGTTGTCATTTCAGGTTCCTACTGGTGCATCGTTGGGTTTTTCCTAGACCTTGTATAGCGTATTCATGTCGTTTCTGTCTACTCTCCCTGGACTAATATATTGGGCTAGGATTGATAATTTTAGGAGGGGCAGTTGAGTCGCTCACCCTTGAAAATGGAAGAGTTACAAACCCTGTCGTCTTGAATTTCAAGGCTTAAATAGGGTGGAGGCGGATTTAAACAGGGCGATCGCCTCCATTCCAAAAGCCGATCGCCCCGTTCAAGTCGCCCCACCTATTCACTCAAGTGAGGTTTGCGGGCGCTCCAATATTTACTCATGAAATGGGTTTCCGTTTGAATATCCGTAAACCCTGCTGTTTCTAACCGCTGGACTAAATCATCCTGGATATAATGCCGGTAGTAAGGTTCATGAAATATCTGAGGAAAGTTCTCCAGAACCTGCTTCAATTCAGGAGCATCACTCACTTGAATCGAATCACAAAGGGTTAAACTCCCCCCCGGTTGCAGCACCCGAAAACATTCATTAATAACCGTTTGGCGAGTGTTCGCTGGAAGTTCATGGAATAGAAAAACGCTAGTTACAGCCTGAAAATAATTATCCCGATAGGGCAACTCCTCTGCATTTGCCTGAGAGAGTTGGGGTAATTCTCCCGGAATTTGAGACAGGATTTCATTCGCTTTTCGCAAATAAGCCGGGGATAAATCAATGCCAAAAAGAGCCGCTTTCGGGAGCATTCCTCGGAGGAATTTCAGAGTGCGCCCAGTGCCACAGGCGACATCTAAAATCCGGAGTTGATTTTCAGGAAGGCCATTCCAAACGTTCAGCGATCGCTTTAAAGGGGCTAAAATTCTCCGACGCATGGCATCGGCAGAGCCATTAAATAATAGTTCTACCTGTAAATCATATAAGTTCGCCGAATTTTCACTTAAATACCCATCGGTTTGGTGATGGAAGTTTTGCAGGTAGTAAGCCGGATAGCCCGTGGTATCGATGTCCGAGGCAAACTCTTGATGCTTGTTTTGTTGCGATCGCATCCAGACTGTGGGCATATCTAAACAGAGCAACGGATACTGCCGCAAAAAATCTTCCCAGGGATGATCAAAAAGTAGATCCGTTGGATAGATACCCCGTTCTGCATCATCCCAGTCCGTTTCAATCAGGCGATCGAGTCGTTCCCGAATCCGCATTAACAGTTTGGGGGAGATGGGATTCGTTTTAGATTCGCGGGGGGGTGCGAAGGTCTTGAGTAACTGGGTGCTGATAGATTTATGAGCCAGACTAAAATAGGTTTTACTGTTTTGAACCGTTTGATAGGCTACTTTAGTGAGAAGATCCGTCATGGTAGGGCTAAATCAATGCGATCGATGATGTTGTTATATAAATAATTGTAACGAAAACCTCAATCAACCCGCTTGTTTTCAGTGAATTCCCCAAAAAGGGCCACCCGGTTAGGGTGGCCCTTTTTTAATTAATTCGCCAAAGGTATGTGACCCCAGGGATTAACAATCGTAGTAGAGTGCAAACTCATAAGGGTGAGGACGCAGACGCATCGGGTTCACTTCATTGTCAAGTTTGTACTCAATCCAGCTCGTGATGAAATCTTCCGTAAACACACCCCCAGCAGTCAGGAACTCGTGATCCGCTTCCAACGCCTTGAGAGCATCCAACAGAGACCCTGGAGTAGAGGGGACCTTCGCCAACTCTTCAGGACTGAGGTCATAGATATCCACATCTAAAGGATCACCGGGATCAATTTGATTCTTAATCCCATCAATACCAGCGCAGAGCATCGCCGCAAATGCCAAATAAGGATTACAGGTGGCATCGGGACAACGGAACTCCATGCGTTTCGCCTTCGGATTCGGTCCAGAAAGGGGAATCCGGATGGAGGCCGAACGGTTACCTTGGGAATAAGCCAAGTTCACCGGGGCTTCAAAACCAGGAACCAACCGCTTATAAGAGTTAGTGGTGGGGTTCGTAATGGCTAACAAAGCTGGTGCGTGCTTGAGCAAACCGCCAATGTAATGCAGTGCACTCTTGCTCAAATTCGCATACTCATTCCCTGCGAAGGTGGGTTGACCATCTTTCCAGATGGACTGGTGGGTGTGCATCCCGGAGCCATTATCGTTAAACAAAGGCTTCGGCATAAACGTCACCGACTTGCCATATTTCTTAGCGACATTTTTGATGACATACTTGTAGGTCATCAAATAGTCAGCCGCTTGGACTAAGGGAGCAAAGCGAATCCCCAATTCATTTTGTCCGCCGGTAGCGACTTCATGGTGATGCTTTTCAATGGGAACACCGCAATCGGCCATCGTCAGCAGCATTTCGGTCCGCATATCTTGGAGAGTATCCGTTGGCGCAACGGGGAAATACCCTTGTTTGTAGCCCGGTTTATAGCCGAGGTTGCCACCGGGTTCTTGCTTACCGGAGTTCCAGCGTCCTTCGACGGAATCAACGTAGTAATAGCCAGTGTTTTCAGTTTGATCGAAGCGAACATCATCAAACACGAAGAATTCAGCTTCAGGGCCGATAAAGGCCATATCGCCCAACCCGCTGGCAATCAGATAGTCCAAGGATTTTTGAGCGATGGTGCGGGGGTCGCGGCTGTACCATTCGCCGGTGCGGGGTTCCTTGATGCTGCAAATCATGCTGAGAGTTTTCTCGGCCATGAAGGGGTCGATCCAGGCCGTCGTTGGGTCGGGGACCATTGACATATCCGATTCATTGATGGCTTTCCAACCCCGGATGCTGGAACCATCGAAGGCGACGCCTTCATCGAAGGCACTTTCGTCAATCAGGTCACGATAGAACGAGCAGTGCTGCCAGATTCCTGGCGTATCGATGAACTTGAGATCGATGATCTTGATGTCTTGCTCGCGGATATAATTTAAAACTTCTTGTGGAGTCTGAAACATTAATATCTCCTCTGTTCTAGGTTAGTGTCAATCGACTTCAGGGAACGAGCGTGCTTACAAGGGGCAGGATATCAAAGAGGTTTGGGTACGAACCTAGATTTAGCCGGATCTCTTTCCGGGTTAGCTTTGGGAAGAGAGGCATTCGTCTGCGCCCGCGAACTTCAAGGATTCAGATCAATCGGTCTATTTCGATGGCGAAGTCGGTGCCGATCGCCATGAACAATACAGGGTCAATCATTGCAAAATTCCCCTCTGTCGCTTGAGTTGATCGCGCATCTGCTCCCTTGCTTTATGCCCTGGGCGAAGCCGGTGCACAGCACCATCGCTCGTCAGGCTCCAAGATTCAGTTGCGTTATCCCTGAATCATCCTAGGGATTGACTTGGTGAATTTTTGTATCAATTGATACAAAAATTGGTTTCCTGAGTATTCGGTACAACTCTGGTTGGATTTAACCACAATTCTGAGTCTCTGCGAATAGAGAAAATATTAAGGATTTCAGGGAGGGGAGATGGGGAGGATGGGGGAGATGGGGGAGATTGTTCAACGTCCCGACTTCAGTCGTTTTCGCGTTACTTGGGGTCAGCTAAGTAACGCCCCTTTGGAGGCGATCGCTCCAGTCCCCAAACAGGTGCTTAAGCCGCTCACGGTAAGTGTCATGGCGTCCGCCATGACACGAGAGCAACGACTGAAGTCGTTACTACAAACATCCTCCCCATCTCCCCTATCCTCCCCATCCTCCCCATCTCCCCTATCCTCCCCATCTCCCCGATCGCCTTTCTTTACAATCACTGCATGGTCTGTTCCTGGGTATCGCTTTGTAGTAGACTACAAACGTTCGAGCATCTGACGTCCGAGGGGAAGCGACGGCAAATTCGCTTCACTCCCTCCTAAGTATTTTTGCTCATTAAAAGAGTCAAAATACTCGGCGATCGGTCCTGTTGTTGCCCGAATCTGGATAACGCACAACACTCTGATTGACACAAGAGTGGTAAACCATCTGTTGACACTGTTAGGAGAAGAAATTTAATGCGGGACGCAATCACAAGTCTGATAAAAAACTATGACGTCACAGGTCGCTATCTCGATCGCGACGCCATTGATAACCTGAAGTCCTATTTTCAAACCGGGACTGTCCGGGTACAAGCGGCTGGAATTATTAATGCCAATGCAGCCGAACTGGTGAAACAAGCCGGACTCCGTTTATTTGCGGATTTACCTGAGTTGATTCGTCCGGGTGGAAATGCCTATACGACTCGTCGCTATGCGGCCTGCCTGCGGGATATGGACTATTATCTGCGGTATGCCAGTTATGCCTTAGTTGCAGGAAATACCGACGTTCTCGATGAACGAGTTCTGCAAGGATTGCGGGAAACTTACAATTCTTTAGGCGTTCCCATTGGACCGACTGTGGTTGGGATTCAAATCCTCAAAGAACTGGTCAGAGAAAAGGTCACCGAAGCTGGGATTCAACCGGGTGATTGGGTAGATCAACCCTTTGATCATATTAGTCGCGAGTTAAGCGAACGCGACATCTAGTCGTAAGATTTTAAAACCGAATTTTGAATCTCGGGAAGTCCGCATTGGCGGACTTTATATTTTTGGGGTTAGGGGTCTTAATCAACTCCTTAATTTTTCCCTGATTAACTTGATAAAAAGGTCAATCAGGGAAATCCCCAATCCGGATGAGTAACCCTCTGGCTGAATTTTAGATCCTCACACTGTGGTCAAGATGAGAAATGGAGCATTTCTACCTCTTTTTCTGATTTGAGGTGATGTTCACCGGATTTTGGATGACTTGCTATCCCTTTTTTTAAAAAGCAGCCAGGTCGCCCCAGACCTGACAACGTTGAAGCAGGGTTTTAATCCGCGATCGCTCTAAAAATTGACTGGCGATCGCTTCTACCTTGCCATTGGGATAAACAATATAAATGCTATCTCCACTCAGAACCGCTAATAGATTTTCTGAGGGGTTGAAGGAATCGCGGTCGGTCGCTTGAGAGAAGGCCATACCTGAATTTGCCTAGAACGTCAATATTGGTTCTGAAATTGTTACCTATCTCAATCATCAAGCCATTTCTATCTTTACCAAGTGATCTTACTTAGCAACTCAGGCGATCGCAAACAGCTACAAAGGCGATCGCGATCGTTTTTAAAATGGACAATATATGATATAGACGCAAAAAGTTCCCTGACTTTTAAATTTCCAGAGAATTTCCCCACTCCTGAAAAGGTCACACCGTTGTCAGAGCATGACTTTCGGACATAAGGGTCAGATGACCCCGGATGATTTTAAAAGGGATTTTGTGATGTTATGAAAGCTTAGATAGAGAATTTTCAGCCTAGGGGTAGATTTAAAGGGTTAATAACTATGCTGTTCCCCAAGTACACTCCAGGGGGTGAGGGTTTCCACCTGCGCCAATTGGGTTTCCGAGACGGTTTGAACCGCGACGAGAGGAATGAGTCCACAGAGAAAAGAGGTCACGACCACCAGGGAAACGGTTAGGAATCGATTATTCGGGCGATCGCCAGGAAAATCCTTCCAATGGCGTTGATTTCCCGCATTTTCTCCCGTGAAATTGCACTCATTTAGTAATAATTCCAGAGATGGATGCTCGGTGGAACCCTGGATTTCTCTCGGTAAAACAGAGACTGTGACTTCTGTTTTCGCGATCGCCACTGCTGCAAGTTCTTTTAATTGTTGCAAGGCATCAAAAATTTCGCGATCGCTATAAGGACGGTCCCGATATTCCGAAGTCCAGGCTTTAAAATCTTGCAAATCCACCTTGACAGGTGCTTCCCCGCTTCCTCTGCGCTGAATCCAGCCATACAACAAATTGGCGCAGGGGTTGAGTTTTGCTTCTAACATGAGTGCCTCTCCACTGTAAATTCAACTGCGGATCCAAGCTCATTCCTCGTGGATGAAGAACATGGGTCATTTTTCTTGGATTTCTCCTTAATGGTAACATTGGTTACAGTTTAGTCAAGAATTATGTGCGTGATTTTTCGTAAAAAAATATGAAGCATTCAGATTTGACCGCTTTTATAGTGCTTTTGCAGAATCAGGCGCCTTTCCGGTCCCTCTTTTTAAATGAAAAGTTCAGGAAGGATACAAAACTAGAAATTGTCATGAATCCTTGACAATTCAATTTTTTTAATCATGCAGGATAAATAAAAATTTAACCCTCTTGAGCCAGGGGATAAAACATACTTTGTTCCTTCTAAAAAAAATTAAAGATGAAGAATTTAGACTGCTTCATCTCATCTTTAAAAAGAGGGAAAATTGAGCAAATTATGAACCCTTCTAGGTTGAGTGGGTTGGCCTGATCCTCGCCATTGTTCCCCAGCGATCGCCTAAATTTTGGCCCAAAAAACGGTAAAATCAGGTATTCCAAATCCGTCTGCACCCCTGAAATCCCGTGGCTAAACAACGACTCGACACCTTGTTAGTAGAAAAAAACCTCTGTTCCTCTAGGCAGCAGGCACAGCGGTTTATTCGCGCTGGGGAAGTCCGGGTGAATGGGCAACTGCTGGATAAACCGGGGACCGAAGTCGATATCAATGCCGAACTTCATATCAAAGAGCGATCGCGCTTTGTCTCCCGAGGTGGCGAAAAACTAGCCAAAGCCCTGGAAACCTTTCCCATTCCCGTGAGCAGTCGCCTTTGTCTCGATGGCGGCATTTCCACCGGAGGCTTTACCGACTGCTTGCTACAAGCGGGCGCTCGACTCGTCTATGGCATTGATGTCGGCTATGGTCAAGTAGATTGGGGACTGCGTAACGACCCTCGGGTAATTTTGCGCGAACGCACAAATTTACGGTATTTGACAAAACCGGATTTGTATGAGTCTGAAGAGAATCTCCCAGATTTGGGGGTGGTGGATGTCTCGTTTATTTCTTTGACCAAGATATTACCGGCCCTATGGGAATTGTTGGTTTCTCCCCGAGAATTAGTCTTGCTGGTCAAGCCCCAGTTTGAAGTAGGCCGATCGCGGGTGGGGAAAAAAGGCGTCGTTCGGGATCCAGCAGACCATACCGATGCGATTTTTCAAGTCTTGCAAGGGGCACTAGAACTCGGTTGGGGTTATGGGGGGTTAACTTGGTCGCCCATCAGTGGTCCCGCAGGAAATATCGAGTATTTACTCTGGTTAAAGATGGCAAGCGAGACCCCCGCACCAGATAAAGCGGCGATCGCATTGATGGCAAAACAGGCGCAACAAGAGATTAAGAACAAAGAGACCTCGCCCCCCTAAGAGAAATTCCCCGGGCTCACGAGAAGAAAATTACCCATCAGGGATCTATCCCCAGAAAGAACGCTCAGGGCCAAATGCATCTAGGCATTTCGGGATCAAGGGTTGCTGAAGCCTCCCCACAAATAGAACCGCTCAAAGTATTAAACTCCTCGGAGTGCCTGTTCATTCTGATATAGCATGAGTTTAGAGACGCTGGCTGCGCCAAAGATTTGAAAGCCCCAAGCTTGATGGTATTCTGGCGAGTTGAGGTCACCTTAATATTAAGATTGAAATCCTAAGGTACGAGCATGGCATCCATCCGCGAGTTACACAAACAACTAATCCGAAAAGAACGCTCGGCGGTAGAAATTACCAAAGAAGCCCTAGAGCGGATCGACAAGTTAGAACCCAAACTACATAGCTTCTTACTCGTGACACCCGATCGCGCCTTGGAACAAGCGAAACGGGTGGATGCCAAAATCGCTGCCGGTGAAGAAATCGGTATGCTCGCAGGCATTCCTATCGCGATTAAAGACAATATGTGCACTGAGGGAGTCCGCACCACTTGCGGATCCCGAATGCTGGAAAACTATGTACCGCCCTACGAATCAACGGTGACTGAGCGTTTAATTCAGGCAGGCGCGGTGATGGTGGGTAAAACCAATATGGACGAGTTTGCGATGGGGAGTTCCACGGAAAACTCCGCATTTCAGCTCACCTCGAACCCTTGGGACGTGACCCGCGTTCCTGGGGGGTCTTCCGGAGGGTCAGCGGCAGCGGTTTCCTCGGGAGAATGCATTGTTGCCCTCGGTTCGGATACCGGGGGCTCAATTCGTCAACCGGCCTCGTTTTGCGGGGTGGTAGGGATGAAACCCACCTACGGATTAGTCTCCAGATATGGGTTAGTCGCCTATGCCTCTTCCCTGGACCAAATCGGACCGTTTGGGCGCACGGTAGAAGATGCGGCAATTTTGCTCAAGCATATTGCGGGCTATGATCCCAAGGATTCCACGAGTCTGAATGTCACGATCCCCGACTATATGAAATTCGTGAAACCGAATTTAAAGCCGAAGGGTCAGCGACGGATTGGGATTATCAAGGAAACCTTTGGGGACGGGTTAGATGCGGGAGTGGAAAGAGCGGTTACCAAGGCGATCGAGGTGTTGCAAGAGTTAGGGGCGGAGATTCAGGTGGTCTCCTGTCCCCGGTTCCGCTATGGGTTGCCAACTTACTACATTATTGCGCCGTCGGAAGCTTCGGCGAACCTCGCCCGTTACGATGGGGTGAAATATGGGTTCCGCGCTGAGGATAGTGAAAGTTTGATTGAGATGTATGGCAAGACGCGGGCCCAGGGATTTGGGGCGGAGGTGAAGCGTCGGATTGCGATCGGGACTTATGCCCTATCCGCTGGGTATTATGATGCATATTATCTCAAGGCGCAAAAAGTTCGGACCTTGATTAAGGAAGATTTTGAACGGGCGTTCGCTCAGGTGGATATTTTAGTCTGTCCCACGGCTCCTTCTACGGCATTTAAAGCAGGAGAAAAGACGGCTGACCCCTTGAGTATGTATTTATCGGATTTGATGACCATTCCGGTCAATTTAGGGGGGTTACCGGCCTTGAGTATTCCTTGTGGGTTTGATGACCAAGGGTTACCGATTGGGATGCAAATGATTGGGAATGTTTTGCGGGAAGATTTACTGTTTGAAGTGGCCTATGCTTATGAACAGGCGACGGATTGGCATAACCGCAAACCCCAAATTTAGAATCCTGATCCGAGGATTGTCCAGGAAAGCTGAGACAGTCCTAATTTTGACCTCAAATAAATCTCTAACATTGCAATTGGCATGAGTGGAATGGGACTGCCGACTTCTGTAAAAGGACCTCTTTTGATTGCAGGGATTTTGGCGATCGCCTACTTCGGGGCTTGTTTGTTTCTCTATCTGCGGCAAAATCGGTTTATCTTTTTTCCTGCACCTGTGATAGAAACAACACCGGCTGAACTCGAACTCAAGTATGAAGAAGTTTGGATTCCCGTGAGTCAGAAAAGTGGCAAGGTAGAACGCATTCATGGATGGTGGATTCCATCAGAAATCCCCAGTAATCGCGTCCTGTTGTACCTGCATGGGAATGGGGTAAATATTGGGGCTAATGTCAATCATGCCGCCCGGTTTCATCAGTTGGGGTTCTCCGTGTTGTTAATTGATTACCGGGGGTATGGACTCTCAGAAGGGTCATTTCCCACGGAGAATACCGTATTTGTGGATGCAGAAACCGCTTGGAACTATTTAGTTGAGGACCGAGGGATAGCGCCGGAACAGATTTTCTTGTATGGACATTCTCTGGGAGGGGCGATCGCGGTTGACTTAGCCAGTCGTCAACCGGATGCTGCTGGGGCGATCGTTCAAAGTTCCTTTACCACCATGCGAGAAATGGTGGATTATCGCTTCCATTTTTGGATGTTTCCCATCGATTTATTGTTGACCCATCGCTTTGATTCTCGGTCTAAAATCAGTCAATTACAGATTCCTGTTTTGTTCATTCATGGAACGGCTGATCCAGAAATTCCCAGCGAAATGAGCGAACAGCTTTATCAAGTTGCACCGGAACCCAAACGCATCTTATTAGTGCCAGAGGCTGGACATAATAATGTCGCATCGATTGCGGGAGAAGCCTATTTTCAAGCGGTGAGAGACTTGATTGCCGTTGCTGAAGGGAACCGTACTGCAAACATTTCCCGGGATGAAATCCAATCTTTGCGATAACGGGTTTCAATCTTTCTCAAAGAGGTTAATAGGGTGCATCTATATGAATTAAGCCCGCAGCAGCGGGCTACCCTGATTTTTGGGGTTTGACAATCTGATTGACTCTGAATTTTAAATCCGTCATGAAAGCGTTAAAATAAGACTAAGGGAACTCCAAAAAATAAAACCCCCAAAACGTTCGTTCGTAGTGACTCCTTCAGGAGTCCTCTTTAAAGAAACCCCTGAAGGGGTGACTACGAACGTTGGATAATTTATTTTTTGTAATTTCATAACCGTGGGATAAATTTCCAAGTTCTGAATATCAATACTCTATTTATTTCCTCATCAAACTGCAATTAAACGGAGCATTATGTCATTTGTTGGTCTACATATTCACACCGATTACAGTCTGCTTGATGGTGCCAGTCAGATTCCGAAACTGATTGACAAGGCGATCGAGTTGGGAATGCCTGCGATCGCCCTCACGGATCACGGGGTTATGTATGGGGCGATCGAACTGATTAAAGTCTGCCGAGGAAAGGGAATTAAACCGATTATCGGCAATGAAATGTATGTGATTAATGAACCCTTAGATACAAAAGCCCGTTGCCGTCGGTATCATCAAGTGGTGTTAGCTAAAAACACCAAAGGCTATAAAAATTTAGTTAAATTAACCACAATTTCTAGTTTAGAAGGAATTCATGGCAAAGGAATTTTTGCCCGTCCTTGTATTAATAAAGAACTGCTAGAACAATATCATGAAGGATTGATTGTCACCAGTGCTTGTTTAGGCGGAGAAATTCCTCAAGCCATTTTGCAAAACAAGCTGGATGTCGCCCGGAAAGTGGCGAAATGGTATAAGAAACTCTTTGGGGATGATTATTATTTAGAACTCCAGGATCATGGGTCTCAGGAAGACCGAATGGTAAATGTGGAATTGGTGAAAATTGCCCGAGAACTGAATATTAAACTAATTGCCACCAATGATTCCCATTTTATCTCCTGTTATGACGTAGAAGCTCATGATGCGCTGTTGTGCATTCAAACCGGCAAGCTGATTAGTGAAGATAAGCGGATGCGCTATAGCGGAACGGAATATATGAAATCCGCCGAAGAGATGGCGTTGTTATTTAGAGATCACTTGTCCGATGATGTGATTCAAGAGGCGATCGCTAATACCCTAGAAGTTGCCAGTAAAATCGAACCCTACCACATTCTTGGCGAACCTCGAATTCCCGATTTCCAATGTCCTCCGGGAGAAACTCCGAATACTTATGTGGAATGGATTGCCAAAGAAGGACTGAAGGACCGCTTTAAGGTTAAAAGCTACGAAGAAATTCCCCAAGTGTATCGGGACCGACTGGTATATGAAGTAAAAATGCTGCAACAAATGGGATTTGCGGCGTACTTTTTGGTCGTTTGGGATTACATCAAATATGCACGCGATCGGGGCATTCCCGTCGGTCCGGGACGGGGTTCTGCTGCCGGGTCTCTCGTCGCCTATGCCATGCAAATTACCAATATTGACCCGGTACATCATGGACTCCTATTTGAGCGTTTCTTGAACCCCGAACGGAAATCCATGCCTGATATTGACACCGATTTCTGCATCTCTCGTCGGGATGAAGTGATTCAATATGTGACTGAAAAATACGGCAAAGAACGGGTTGCTCAAATCATCACCTTTAACCGGATGACTTCCAAAGCGGTGTTAAAAGATGTCGCCCGGGTGTTAGGAGTTCCCTACAAAAAATCCGATGAAATGGCGAAATTAATTCCCGTGGCGCGGGGGAAACCGGAAAAACTAGCGGTGATGATTTCCGATAAATCCCCCGCCCCAGAATTTCGCGAAGCTTATGTTAAAAATGAAGAAATCCTGCGGGAAGATGGGACTGTCGTCCCATTCCAACAATGGTTAGATATGGCGATTAGAATTGAAGGAACCAACAAAAGTTCTGGGGTTCATGCTGCCGGAGTCGTGATTTCTGCCGACCCCTTGGATGAAATTGTTCCTTTACAAAAGAATAACGACGGCGCAACCATTACCCAATATCCGATGGAGGATTTAGAATCCCTCGGGTTATTAAAAATGGACTTTTTGGGTTTGAAGAATCTCACCATGATTCAAAAAACCCTGGACTATATCAAGGAAACAAAAAACCTTGATTTCGACCCCTATCAGTTTCCTTCGGAAGAACGACGAGCACAAGAAGTTCGAGGCAGAGGGGTGAAAAAATTCCCCAAAGATATTGAAAATACCTACAAGATTTTAGAACGAGGGGACCTTGAAGGAGTTTTTCAATTAGAATCCTCGGGGATGAAACAAATTGTGCAAGAATTGAAGCCTTCTAGTTTGGAAGATATTTCTTCAATTTTGGCTTTGTATCGTCCGGGTCCGTTGGATGCGGGACTGATTCCCAAATTTATCGATCGCAAACATGGACGGGAAGCGATTCAATATGAACATCCCATGTTAGAAACGATTCTGAATGAAACCTACGGGATTTTGTGTTTACCGCAAGGGACACAGATTAATAAACCGGATGGGTCTACGGTGGCGATCGAAGACATTCAACCCGGAGACTGGGTATTGACCTCAAATGGTCATCAAGTTTGGAACGCTAAAGTTGCCAAACAATGGCGCAGTGGGTGCAAAGAAATCCTCAAAATCACTCTCTCTAGCGGGACGGTGATTTATACCAGTAAATCCCATCGATTCTTAACTCCGGAAGGAGATAAGGAAGCGTGGGAATTGAAGGCTGGACCTGGAGGATTGAAAAATGCTCATATCTATAGTTCAGTCCTCTATGAACAATGGCCGATTTCTAACAATTCCAAACAGCTTAATCCCAATGAAGCCTATCTGTTAGGATTATTCATTGGCGATGGCAATCTGGTATCATCTACCCCGAATATTGCTTGTTCCACAGAAGAAACCGCACAGTATGTGGCAAATCTAATCGGGTCAACCTGGGGAGGTGAACCGAAATATTATTTCCATACGCGATGCTGGTACGCCTACTCGAAATTCAAGACACAACCGAAACCCACTCCGTTAACCCAATTTATGGATGGGTTGTATGGCGGACGGAGTTGGAAGGTGAAATCGCCACAGAAACATTTACCGGCAGATGTGTTAGATTATTGCGATCGCGATCGCCTCGATTTGTTACGCGGTTTATGGGATAGCGATGGCTGCTATCATCCCACCTTATTATATTTCCGTAGTTCCTCTCCCCAGTTATTGCAACAAGTGGGGTTATTGTTAGGCAGCCTAAAAATCTCTTACGCGGTGTTGGATAATTACGTTTATGTCCTCGATCGCACTCGGTTTAAATCCCGGTTAGGCAAATCTCAACTTCCAGCAAAACTGGATGAAGGGATTGTTGACAATTATTTGGCAGTTGCTGCCAATCGGTTTAACGAATTACTCACCGAGGCGATCGCCACTACCGATTCCAAAACCAGGCAAGCGATCACCACCTCCCTCCAAAATGCCACCCTGTTTAAACCCAAAGCATCCCAATACAAACAAAAGTTAGACCGCTGGGACGAATTTTATCACCATCTTTACGCAGAAACCTATCTGCAAGATGCCCGTTATGTGTATGTCATGGCAGTAGAAGAGGCAGGCGTCGCCGAATGTTTTGACATTCAAATGGAAGACCAATCCTCGCCCTATTTTCTAGCTGAGGGGGTGGTTACTCATAATTGCTATCAAGAGCAAATTATGAAAGTTGCCCAAGATTTAGGAGGATATTCCTTGGGTCAAGCGGATTTATTACGCCGTGCAATGGGGAAAAAGAAACCCGAAGAAATGAATAAACATCGGGAACTTTTTCTGGATGGCGCAACAAAAAATGGAGTTTCTAAATCCATTGCCGAAAACTTGTTTAACCAGATGCTTTTGTTCGCGGAGTATTGCTTAAGCTACGATACGGAAATATTGACCGTAGAATATGGCCCAATGGCGATCGGTCAAATTGTAGAAAAGCAAATTCCTTGTACCGTTTATAGTGTCGATAGTGAGGGTTATCTGTACCGCCAACCCATCGCCCAATGGCATCATCGGGGTCAGCAAGAGGTGTTTGAATACGCCCTAACAGATGATCGATTGGTTCGGGCCACCAAAGACCATAAATTCATGACAAAATCCGGTCAAATGTTGGCGATCAATGAGATATTTGAGCAGGGTTTAGAATTCATAGGAGTCTCAGAAAAACTGGTCTCTTGCCAAGCATTGGGAATTCAAACGGTTTATGATATTGGCGTTGAACGGGACCACAATTTTATTCTCGCCAATGGGTTAGTGGCGTCAAACTGCTTTAATAAATCCCATTCTACTGCCTACGGTTACGTTACCTATCAAACTGCTTATTTGAAGGCGAATTTTCCCGTCGAATATATGGCGGCTTTGCTGACTTCAAATAGTGGGGACCAGGATAAAGTTCAGAAATATATCGCCAACTGTCAAGAATTAAATATCACGGTTCAAGGACCGGATATTAATCGGTCCGGGGTGGATTTTACTCCGGTGGATGCGACTGAGGAAAAGAAAACGATTCTGTTTGGATTGTCGGCGGTAAAAAATATTGGCGACAATGCGATTCACGCTATTTTGACCGAACGCGAGGCGAATGGTCCGTTTCACTCTTTGGCGGATTTGTGCGATCGCATTAATCTCCATACGGTCAACAGTCGCGCCTTAGAAGCCCTAATTAAATGCGGGGCTTTGGATGGTCTCAATCCTAACCGCAAACAGGCGATCGAATATATGCCTCTGGCAATTAAATGGGCGCAGGACCGGGCAAAGGAACAAGAAACCGGCCAGCTTAATTTATTTGACCAACTGGCAGTAATGACCGAGACTTCCACTTTTGAATCCGCCCCAGTTCCGCCCAATATTGCCGATTTTCCTGTAGAAGAGAAGCTGCAATTTGAGAAGGAATTGCTCGGATTTTATGTGTCGGAACATCCCTTAAAAAATGCGGGCAGAATTGCAGAACACTTGGGGATTGAGGTGGTGAGTCTGGGGAAACTGGATGAACAGAAATCCCGAACCAAAATTAATGTGCTGGTGGTGTTGACGGAAGTTAAACAGATTGTGACTAAAAAAGATGAACGTCGCATGGCCTTTTTGCAAATGGAAGATATTGAAGGGAAGGCGGAAGCGGTGGTGTTTCCGGATACTTATGAACAAGTCCACGAGTTGCTGATTCCGGATACGCCGCTTTTGATTCATGGGAAAGTCGATCGCCGGGACGATCGCACTCAGTTGATTGTGGAAGAAGCCAAAGTTTTGAAATTGGATGAGTTGACCCCACTTCCGGAGGCGTTAGTACGGACGAGGATAACGGAGATGATTTTGCTAGAACTAACGACCGATCGCATTAATAAGCCGGAAATGCTCGATCACCTAAAAGTGATTCTGCAAGAACATTCCGCAGACAAAACCAAGGCAACGGTCCCAGCAGTTGCCATCATTGTGAAAGCGGGCGATCGCCATCGCGTTGCGGCCATTTGCGGACCCAATTTCTGGGTCCAGGATTGTCATAATGTGGTCACCGCCCTCAATTCTGCTGGATTTCCAGCAGTGGTGTATTCTCTCCCTCCTGGGAATGGGATGGGAAATTTACCCCCATTTCCGGATCGGGTTCCGTTTGAACATCTTACGGTTCCCTATCTCAACTCGATTCGGTCCATTTTGCAGGACTTGGATGAGGCATAACGGGGAGAAGGGGGATAAAGGGGATAACGACTGAAGTCGTTACTACGAACTGAAGATAACGACTGAAGTCGTTACTACGAACTGAAGAGAACGACTGAAGTCGTTACTACGAACTAAGAGGTTTCTACCCCATCCTCCCGATCCTCCCCATCCTCCCGATCCTCCCCATCTCCCCCATCCTCCCCATCTCCCTCACGGTGCCTGCCACAACTTAACCGTCTCATCCCCTGCGGCAGTGGCGAGGGTTTTGCTATCGGGACTGAATGCCACGGCAAAGACGCGATCGCTATGGTCAGTCAGCGTACAAATCGGCTTACGCTGACGAATATCCCAGAGGATGACGGTTCGATCGCGGCTGCCACTGGCGAGAAATTTGCCATTGGGACTAAAGGCTAGAGCATTGACCCGTTCTGTATGTCCTGGTAAGCGAGCGATTTGTTCACCTCGGCCCGCATCCCACAAGACGAGGGTCCCGTCAAAATTGCCACTCACGATGGTTTTGCCATTGGGACTGAATGCCACGGCATTGACGAGGCCAGAATCGCCGTATAGGGTAAAAAAGTGCTGGCCGGTGTGGACATTCCACAGCATCAGGGTGGTGTCCCGACTGCCGGAGGCGAGGGTAATGCCATCGGGACTAAAGGCGATGGAATAGACCCAGCTGGAGTGGCCCCTGAGCTTGCGGATAGCTTTGCCGGTGTAGGGATTCCAGAGAATGATTTTGCGGTCCCAACTGCCGGAGGCCAGCATGGCGCCATTGGGACTGAAGGCGAGGGAATCTACTAATTCAGAATGGCCGGAAAACCATCCCCCAAGGTTCCGAATCCGTTCCCCGGTTTCGGCGTTCCAGAGAATGATACTTTTATCCCGGCTGCTACTGGCCAACAGGGGAGATACTGGACTAAAGGCGACGGAGAGGACTAAATCGGAATGACCCTCTAGGGTGCGGAGGCGATCGCCGGTGGTGATATTCCACAGGATGACGCTTTGATCCGCGCTACCACTGGCTAAGGTATTGCCATCGGGACTAAAGGAGATCGCCCAGACCCAACCTTGATGACCTTTCAGGGTCCGGATACATCTCCAGGCATGGGGATCTACCGGGGGTGGGGTTGCCGGTGGGGTGGCGGTGGGGAGGGTTGGCGGTAAACTGGGCTCTTCTAACCTGTTCAAAAAGCTCGGTCGCCGGGAATGCAAGTCTTCCAGAACTTCAGTTACAGACTGATACCGTTCATTCACCCGGTCCTGCAAAAGTTTTTCTAGGATTTGGGCTAAAACGTCACTCACATCGGTCCCCATTTTCCAGAGTCGTTCTCGCCAGATCCATCTTCCCTCTAGGGGGTCGTACAAATCATCAACCCACTCTGCGGTTAACAGTTGAATGCAAGTGACCCCTAGACTATAGAGATCGCTGGCGGGATAGGCGAGTCCTCCCCGGATCTGCTCTGGGGGCGCATATCCTTCGCTGCCAATGGTACTCCCAGTTCGCGCCAGTCCAAGACTGGCTAAAGGTTTAGAAACGCCAAAATTCGTCAGGACTAATTCCCCGGTATGGCGGCGGCGAATATTATCCGGTTTGATATCTCGGTGAATAATATTGCGATCGTGAATGGTTTTAAACACGGGTAAGAGGAGGTCCAGCAGTTCCCAAATTTGGACTTCTCTGAACGCGCCATGTTGTTCCATCTCTTCGAGCAAACTTTGCCCGTCGATAAACTCGATCGCCATGTACAGGCGTTTGTCTTGCTCAAAATAATCTAGCAACTGGGCAATCTGCTGATGATCTCCCATTGCCTGCCGACGTTGAGCATCGTGATGAAAGACTTCAACCGCCTTTTCCAGGGTACTACTGTTTGCCGAGGCTTCTAAGCCGGTTTCGACCGGCAGCAGTTGCTTGATAATGCAGTAACTGTCTTGCTGCTGTTGATCCACAGCCAAAAAAGTTCGTTCCATACCCCCTTCTCCCAGAAGTTGGATGGTACGGTAGCGCTCTTTCAGCAGCAAATTCGCTCCACAACTTAGACAAGTCTGGATATTCGGGGAGTTTTGGGGATTTGGGCAAGCGGGATTCACGCAATAAGTCATACCAGCAAACACTCAGAAGTGGTTATATAGTAATCAGTCTTTACCAAAATTTTGGTCTCGGCACTTTTACGGAACAGTTCCATCGGGGCTAATTTTCAAGACCTATTGGTATTGCAGACTACCAATATTCTGGAATGAATCAGCTTTTCGGGTTCCTACTCGTTTTGTTGATTGCCTATTTTATGTTCTATTTTCAGTTGACAAGACAGATTCCCAAATTTTGATTGTATTATCCCAACTGCTACTCACTAATTTGTTGCCGTCTGGACTAAAAGCGAGAGAGGTAATAGGTCCAGAATGCCATTTTAAGGTACAGAGTTCTTGTCCGGTTCTCAAATGGAACAATTTAATCAACCGATCGCGACTGCCACAGGCTACGATTTCCCCATCGGGACTCACAGCAACCGCTTGTACCCAATCTTTCAGGGTTTGCAATCTGTAGGTCTCGCTGTAGGTCTGTAAATCCCACAGTTTCACGGTTTTGTCTTCACTGCCACTCACTAATTGTTGACCATTGGGGGTAAAGGCAACGGCCCTGACTGAGGCCAAATGTCCCTGGAGGGTGGTTTGCTCTAAGCCACTGCTCAAGTCCCATAATTTGATGGTATGGTCATCGTATCCACCCCCACTGGCCAAGGTTTTCCCATCCGGGGCGATCGCCACCGATTCCACATACCCCGTATGTCCCGTCAGGGTCCCAATTGCCATCCCTGTTGTCAGGTCCCACAGTTTCACCGTACTGTCAAAACAACCCGCTGCTAGAATTCCCCCATCGGGACTGATCGCGATCGACAAGGGATAAGCATTTAATCCATCCCAGGTCTGCAATAAGTTCCCACTGCCCAAGTCCCACAACTTTAGGGTATTGTCTAAACTGCCACTGACCAGAATTTGTCCGTCGGGACTAATCGCCAGACAACTCACCCACCCGGTATGAGCGGTTAAAGTCCCGATCGCATTCCCGGTGGCCAAATGCCACACCTTAATTGTTTTATCATAACTACAACTAGCTAAGGTTTCTCCATCGGGGCTAATCGCCACGGCGATCGCATAATTCTGATGACCGGTCAGGGTATGAATACATTTCCAGGTGGTCGGAATCGAGGGGTTAATCGTCGGGGTCGCCCTTGGGGAGTTGGACATAAACCGCTGAGGAAGCGACCAATAGAGGTCTGCCAGGGCCCCTCCCGCACTTTCATAGCGATCGTTCACCCACTCCTGCACCATCTTATCAATGACTTTTTCTAACCGGCGATCAATCGTTATCCCTTTTTTGATTAATTCTTCTCGCCACAACCACCGCCCATTCATCGGGTCGTACAATTCATCGGGGTTGGTATCGGTCATCAAATGAATACAAGTCACCCCTAAACTGTACAAATCACTCGCCGGATAAGCTTTCCCTCCCCGCAATTGTTCAATCGGTGCATAGCCTTCCGTCCCGATTTTAGTCCCGGTTTTGACTAAAACGTTACTACTGAGTTGTTTCGCAACACCAAAATCAATTAATACATATTTCCCATCGGATTTTTGTCTTAAAATATTCTCGGGCTTAATATCCCGATGAACCACATTGCGCTCATGAATATGCTGCAAAACCGGCAGTAAATCTAATAATAAAGTTTTGATTTTTTCAGCGGAAAAAGGCCCGGTTTCATCTAACTCCTGCAACAAAGTTTTGCCATTGATGAACTGTTGCACCAAATAGAGACGTCCGTCAATGGCAAAATCCGCAAATAAGGTGGGAATTTGGGGATGGTCCCCAAGTTGTAACAGTCGTTGAGCTTCCTGGGCGAACATTTTAGTCGCCGTTTCTAATAAGTCAGAATTTTGCTGAACTTGGGGTAATGGCAAAAATTGTTTGATGACACAAGTGGCATTTAAGCGATCGGCATCTTCCGCGATGAAGGTGCGGCCAAATCCCCCTTCTCCCAACAGGGAAAGTGCCCGATAGCGATCGTTCAGTTGTAACTTGTTGCCACAACTTTGACAAAACTTGATATCGGCTGGATTCTCTGGATTTTGACAGTGGGGATTGAGACAATAGCTCATGCCATTTTTCAGGTAAAACGCTTCAGGATACGGGCAACTCTTGTGACTAGACTTCTTGTAGAATTGTCTCAAACCCCCGGATGCTCGGGGGTGAGCAATCATCCTCGGAAGGCATTGGGGTCCACTCTCTAGTTTAATCACAATTTCTCCAAATCCACCGCTTTCTGAGAAAATAGAGGGGATTACGGTTCTTGTCCAAATTCAGAGCGTAAGGCTTCTAATTCAGCGGCGATCGGGTCAAATCCAGCGGGTTTATTGGGGGGAGTTGGGCTGGGTTTGGGTGGAGGAGAAGCAGGGGGTGGAGCATTCCCCGGTTGTCCTTGACTAAAATGAGTTTTAATCGCTTGTAAATCCAGGGAAACCGGGTCAAATTTTCCCGGTTGAACGCTGGGAGAGGGGGGAGTTTGGGCCGCAGCAGGGGGTTTAGGAGGAGGGGAGACGATCGCCCCAGGTTGCAATGCCTGTAAAACCTCGGTCGCTGATTGATAGCGATCGCGCACTAATTCTTGCAGCAGTTTATCTAAAACTTGGGCTAAAATTGGAGAGCTACTTTTCCCTTGCTTTGCCAGTTGTTCTTTCCACACCCAACGGGCATTCATCCCATCATATAAATCATCGGGCATTTTTGCCGTTAATAACTGAATACAAGTCACCCCCAAACTATATAAATCACTGGCGGGATAAGCTTGACCTCCGCGAATTTGTTCTAGGGGAGCATATCCGTGCGTTCCGGCACGAGTTCCCATTTGAGCTAAGGCAGTCCCCGTCCCTTCTTTAGCCACGCCAAAATCGACTAAAACCAGCTTATTATCCTTGCGCCGACGTAAAATATTATCCGGTTTGATATCTCGATGAATCACATGATTGTTATGAATAAATTGCAGAATGGGCAATAAATCCAGTAACAGGGATTGAATTTGAGTTTCGCTAAACGGTCCCTGGGTTTTGAGTTCATCTAAAAGGTCGGGGCCATCAATTAATTCCTGGACTAAATACCAGCGTTTGTCTTGTTCAAAATAAGCATAAAGGGAGGGAATTTGAGGATGTTCCCCCAGATGAAGCAGTTGCACCGCTTCCCGTTGAAACAGTTCCGTTGCTTTTGCTAAGGCAGCAGTCCCTTGAATTTGGGGGAAAAACTGTTTAATCACACAGGGTGCATTGAGGCGGTCTTCATCAACGGCGAAAAAGGTGCGACCCATCCCTCCTTGGCCCAGGGGTTGGACCGCCCGATAGCGATCTCGCAACAGTAATTTAGCCCCACAAGTTAGACAAAATTTGGTACTGGGGGGATTGGCGGGGTTAGGGCAGTTTGAATTGAGACAATAGGTCATAATCTTACCGGAATTGACAGAATGGGTATCGTTCCTCGGTGATGAGTGGCGATCGCACCGAAACAAGTCTGATCCGCCTGGTTTAAGACAAGACTTGCCAAAATTTAATCGTTTCGTCCCAACTGCCACTAATCACCAGTTTACCATCGGGAGCAAAAATCACCGCATTCACCGCCCCAGTATGTCCATTCAGGGTGGTGACATGATTCGTAGAGAACTGGCCTTTTTCCTGGCGAATTTGCCAGAGATTTAAGGTTTGGTCTGTACTGCCACTGACGAGATGTTTGCCATCAGGAGAAAAGGCCACGGAATTGACCAGATCCCGATGGCCGGATAAGGTGGTAATCAGCTTTCCTGTGGAAAAATGCCAAAGTTTAATGGTTTTATCTTTACTGCCACTGGCCAGAAGTGCGCCATCGCGACTGATTGCTAAACAATTTACCGATTGAAGATGTCCCCCCAGGGTGTAGAGCACTTTATGGTATTTTAAATCCCAAATTTGGATGGCGTTATCCATACCGCCACTGGCTAATTGTTGACCATTGGGTGCGATCGCAATGGCTTTAATCATTCCCGAACGACCGGCCAAGGTACATAACGGGGAGACAGAAATGTTTCCTTTCGGTCCCGTTCCTATCTGCCAAAGTCGCACGGTTCTATCTTCAGAACCGGAGGCTAAAATCGTGCCGGTGGAGTTAAAAGCTAGGGAATTAACATCGCGTAAATGTTCCGTGAGAGTGGTAATTTCTCGCCCGGTATTGAGATGCCAAAGCTTGATGGTATCATCATCACTGCAACTGGCTAAAAGAGTCCCATCCGGGGAGATGGCCAGTCCATTAATGGATTTGGTATGACCGGAGAATCCCCGTAGAGTTTCCCCCGTCAAAACATTCCAAATCAGGATGCGATCGTCGAGACTACCACTGGCGAGAATGTGACTATTGGGGGCGATCGCCAGACAAGTCACCCAAGAAGTATGGCCCGTGAGGGTCCGCACACAGCGAGGCCCTCGGTGGGTTGAGGCGCGATTACTAATCGGGGGTTTCGAGAAAACCGCCACGGGACTCACCCTGTCCCCAGGGGGAAGTAAATTCTGGGTCGAGGGTGGTTTCATGAACTGGGAAGTTTGAATCCGGGTGGCGGCGTTACGGAGTTCCTGGCGATCGCCCTGGGGTAAAAGTGCTGCCAAATCCGTCAATACCGCCTGAGCGGATTGATAGCGATCGCTCAAGTTATCTTTAATCATTTTATCTAGGATATCCCCGAGGCGCGGGGCGATCGTTCGACTTCGATTCGTTAAATACTCCCGCCAAATACATCCCTTAATCGGATCAAATAGTCCATCAGGTTTTGCACCCGTTAGCAGGTGAATACAAGTCACCCCTAATCCATACAAATCACTAGCGGGATAGGCTTTCCCACTGCGAAGTTGTTCGATGGGTGCATAACAAGTGGTCCCGACTTTGGTCCCGGGTTTAGCAAATGAAGCGTCCGTCAGTTGTTTGGCAACTCCAAAATCAATCAAAATCACTTGACCATCGCGCTTGCGTCGCAACAGATTCCCCGGAGTTATATCGCGGTGAATCACATTTTTGGAGTGGACAAATTGTAGAATGGGCAAGACTTTAGCGAGGAGTTGGCAAATTTTCTCCTCCCGAAACGGATCCCCCTCTTTCAGTTCGTGCCAGAGGGTTTTCCCATCAATATATTCTTGCACCAAATACAGGCGTTTTTCCTGTTCAAAAGAGGCGAGAAGGGTGGGAATTTGGGGATGTTCTCCCAGTTCGTAAAGGCGGACGGCTTCTTGGTTAAATAAAGCAACGGCTTTCTCGAACAATCCTTGTCTGGATTCACTACTGCCTTGGAGGGTTGGCAGGAGTTGTTTAATGGCACAGGGAGTATTTAGTCTATCTTCATCGATCGCAAAAAAGGTTTTGCCAAATCCCCCTCGGGCGATCGGTTTGATAGCTCGATAGCGTTCTTTAAGCAGTAACTTTGAGCCGCAACTTTCACAAATTGAAGTCTTCGGCAGATTTTGGGGATTGGGACACCGGGGATTTAGGCAGTAACTCATATAAGGAATGATAGGCAATGAACCGATTTAGTTTTATTTTGCCTCCTCAGCGTCCAACTATTTCGACCCTCGTGAGCAAACCCCCCTCTGTTAGTGGTGGTTTCCTCGGTTGTGCAGCGATCGCCTGGAGTTTTATGGTCCTCCCCTGAGTCCCCTAACGGCTAACCCCTAGGGGCTTTCTTGGGGTAACCCCCGAGAGTCTCAACAGATTTTTAACTCAAATTTTACACTTCTTGAATATTTATTAATTTTTATGGATTAACCGCTTCAGTCCCAATTGTTGGATGTTATTATCGAGTTTGAATGCAGTCTTAATTTTTGAGTTAAGGCTGGCACTCTTTTCCTCCCAAGATTCACCCTCTCCCCATCCGCTTTCCCCAGTCCGAGGACTTGGTTTCCCTTCAGAGTGCCCTACTTCAATGCCCACGGGTTCTTCGGGAAATAAATGGGGCATTATGGGTCAATAACCCTCCCCTGAACTTTTAGATTAGTCGGCGACTTCGGAGGGATGATTACTATTAATAAAATTTCCCACGACTTGACGCAGTTGGGCGGCATCAAATGGCTTAGTTAAATATTCCGTTGCTCCGGCTAACCGACCTTGGACCTTATCAAACAGACCATCGCGAGCAGTTAGCATGACGATGGGCAGTTCTTGAAATTGAGGGATGTTCCTCACCGTTCGACACAGTTCTAAGCCATCGATTCCGGGCATAGAAACATCGAGCAACAAAATCGAAACCTGCTCGTGGTAAATCATGGATAAAGCATCCACGGCATTATCTGCCACTAGGACGCGATAATCCTGAGCCAATGCTCGCTTGACTAAATCTTGCATGACGACACTATCATCGACAGCTAGAATGGTCGCTACGGGACTATTATTTTCAGACATTTTTTCTCTCCAGTCCTTAAAAACACTTCAGATGGACAGGTTAGAATCGCAACAGTTTGACCCGCTTTTCGGCCAAATCTTCATTGACTCAATCGGACGATACTCTATCCCCTGAGCGATGGGTATATCTCTATTTAAACTTTACCCTATTTTTACCCTGAAATAACGGATAGGGCCCAGAAACAAAATTCGGGGTTTTGGTGGATGAGGCTACAGTGGTTTTACCTAGATTAAACACCGAAAACAACCGCCCTTCGCCCCGGGAGGGCGATCGCCCTCTACTGCGGCAATTAAACCCGGGTATTTTCCGGTTAGCTTCCTGGTTCTTAAAGCTTTGATAAAGTTTGCTCAAGTTGACCGCCGGATTAATCCCAGAGGGTACGTTCTTAACCGAGGACCGACGCAGATTTTTGACCCTTTTGTAAACCGAGTTATGGCCTCACTCCCTTTTCTTTTGGTCGAATTGACTCGGGGGATGAAAGCATTCCCGTTGATGTCAGCGGTTCCATCTCTCAGGAGGGGTGTTCCAGAATTTTTAGCGCCTCAACTTTACAGCAATTGTAGGGTGGGAAAAAGCCCACCTTACTGTAAAAGACCTGTAGGTGGGCTTTTTTCCCACCCTACTCCTCCAGACTCCTCAGAGGCCCAGATTTAACCCCCGAGATTAACGGTTTCCGGTTGGGGTTTTTTGGCCTTTAGCGGTTTGCGCTGACCCATTCCCAAGGCGGGTAAGAGTTTGTCTTTCAAAAAGATACTGACCGTCACAAACACCACAATGATAAATGCCCCAATTCCAATCGGACTCGGGACCCAGAATCGGGTCTCCAGATGATTCAGTTGTCCCGGTTGCAGGGTCCAGACCAGTTGCCGTCCATCATTGCGACTCTCTGGCATTAGTCCATCCTCGGAGACAACGGCTGTTGCACCCCAAGGCGTATTTAAGGTAAATTCCAAATCTAAGAGGACTCCAGGACTGACAATCACGGTGCCATTGGAGGAAATTACCCCCAGCGATCGCAAATCTAACTCATAATTTAGGTGATTATAAATCGCCAGTAAAAAGTTCCGTTGTCTGAGGGCCATCTGAGAAGAAATATCGGGAATTTGCGCCTCGGGGGAATTCGCTAATTCCCCTTGACTCCCATCAGCGGGATTAAAAAATTGGTTGAACTTCTCGACTAATTCCGCCCCATTATTAAACGGAATTTTCACCGTGATTTCTCGGTCAGAACTGCGCTTAACCTGCCCATGCAATTGGCGAGTGCGCCGTTCGATACTCTCTAACCAGGCTTGCGCGGTAGAACTACTAAAGGCTTGCAGTCGTTCTCCCAGTTGGATATGTTGGACAATTTCCCCGTGAGTTTGACTCTCAAAGTTAATCCCCACATCATATTCCACACAGCCGGTGAGCAACATCGGGACCAGTAACAGGACAATCCAAACTCGCGATCGCCTGACTTTCCCTTGAATCCACTCCCCAGCCATCCTCCCAAAAACTGCTAAATTCACAAATTTTTCTCCCTCCGGTTAATTGATTAACTCTTTTTTTACAAACCCAAATTTAACCCTGTCTAGCAGAAACTCCCAGTTTGCCAAACAGCATACTGGGCAATAATGCACCGCCGCCGACCCAATCCCGTTCGCTACTAAAATCTACTAAATTGTCAAAGGCTTCAAAAATACTCCCGGCAACCATTGTATTTTTCACTCGCCCAACAATCTCGCCATTTTCGATTTTATACCCTAAATCTAAGTTAACCGAAAATTCCCCCGCCAGTTGATTCGATTGACCGGCCCCCAGCACTTGCTCAACAATTAAC
This sequence comes from Laspinema palackyanum D2a, assembly GCA_025370845.1. Classification (GTDB taxonomy): domain Bacteria; phylum Cyanobacteriota; class Cyanobacteriia; order Cyanobacteriales; family Laspinemataceae; genus Laspinema. Next base: position 93,207 of record JAMXFF010000011.1, read on the forward strand.
CCTTCCTTCACTCCGGCAATTAAATCAGCAGTGGAGGTACTCCCCGGATTCAGGCACAAATTGACCAAATCGGGTCCCGGGCGCGAAAGTCCACCGCGAAACCCGTTCCCGGTCGATTGTAACCCAGCACGGGCCGCCCAGCGTCGGTCCCAGTAAAAGCCGTTCACCACGCCATTTTCAATCAGGGTGTTGGCACTGGTGGGGGTACCTTCATCGTCAAATTCACAAGCCGAGGGGCCGAGGGTGGGGTCTTCAAACAGGGTCAGGCGCTCATCAAAGACTTTTTCGCCGACTTTATCCATCAGAGGGGATGCCTTTTGGACCACCGCTTGACCGGATAAGATGGTATCGAAGAGACTGCCTAGGGTACTGGCTGCCGCTCTCGGGGTAAAGAAGACGGGGAACGAACCACTGGTGATGGTGGCGGGACGTTCGGCGAGTTGGTATTTTCTCAGGAGATCTTTGAGGAGGCGATCGAAGTCCGGCAGGGCATCCCGGGCGAGATCATAGCTATAAACTTGCAGGAAATCTTCCCCTTTGACCAAGTTACCACTCAGACTGGAGCTTACAATTTGGCTCGATCGCGTGGCATACAAATCTTCGCTGGTCATAATTTTGACCGTCCCACTGCGAATATGAAAGCTGACATCCACCAGAATATCGGGGTTGTAACCGTGAACCTGCTCAATTTGATTCCGACCGACTTCCAGCAATTCCTGGGTGGTTGGGGGTTGAAATTCTGAGCTTGGGGAGGACAGATGCAGGTTACTGGCAAATTCAAATTCTGCGCTGTCCCCAATTTCCGAGGTTTGCACCGCAGCATCAACTAAATCATCCAGGCGGGTCAAATCCGTGGAACTGGCAAAGCCAATTTTGCCCTTGGAAATCACCCGGAGGGCCACCCCTTGGAGGGCTTTGGTTTGCAGGGATTTCAGGCGGTTGTTTTCAAATTCAATCGGGGTATCTTGACTGGAGACATAGTAAACTTCCGCAGAGTCTACCCGAGATTTTGCCAAGTCGAGAATTTTCTCAAGAGTCGAATCACTCACAATTTCTGTCGCTGTTACTGGTTTTCTTCTCGATCTTAGGTCGGATCGGCCTGCGATCGCTACCCTTGGCGATCGGAATCTGGAAATAACATCGGTAATGAGCAATCATACCCGGGTTTTTCCGAAAATTTCGAGGAATTACTCGGGTTTGGGAGGTTTGCTGGGACTGCGACGGGATTTTTCCTGCTGTTTCTGTCGTTTGAGGCGCCCAATCTCCACTAGCACCTGTTGCCACTGTGCCTTTAACTCCTGGGAGGCATCATCGCTATGAAAATCTAAATAGGTGACTGTTTTGCGAATTAAATACTCAAATTCTGGCAAATTCATAAGTGCTATCTTTTAATCATTACGATCAGAGCGAGAGAGGGAATCCCGGAATCCCACATCAGTATATATTAAAACAAATTTTCCATCCGGGAACTGCTCCAAATTCTTAATCCTGTAAATCCTAGAGGTAAAACTTGGCCCGACTACGGGTTCCTTCGGTAAAAACAAAGCGAGCCTCACCGGTGAATAAGTGAGAGCCGCTTTGACCATTTTCCCTCCGCCCTAAGTCAGGAGAAATTTCCTACGCGCTCAGTCATCCTGGGTGAAATAGCGATCGAGAAAATCAAGGGCATGATTTCGCAATTCGTAATACCGCTTATCATCCCGCAACGCGGCGCGATCGCGCGGATGAGAAAAAGGCACTTGCAAAATTTCCCCGATTTGGGCTTGGGGACCATTGGTCATCATCACAATTCGGTCCGACATAAACAGCGCCTCATCTACATCGTGAGTAATCATCATCACCGCCTGGGGATGATGTTCCCAAATGTCAAGTACCTGGCGTTGTAATTTCCCTCGGGTCAGCGCATCTAATGCCCCAAACGGTTCATCCATTAACAACATCTTAGGTCGAATTGCCAAAGCCCGAGCAATTCCCACCCGCTGCTTCATCCCTCCGGAAATTTCATCCGGGTATTTATCTGCTGCCGCATTCAGATTCACCATTGCTAAATGTTCATTGACGATTTCTCGCTTCTCTACTTCGGGCAATCGGCGCATCACTTCATCTACTGCAAGTCGGACATTCTCTCGCACGGTTAACCACGGCAAGAGGGAATATTGCTGGAAAACCATCATTCTTTCTGCTCCTGGCTTAGAAATCGGTTTTCCTTCCAAAGTCACTTGGCCCGAACTGGCTTGCTCTAACCCTGCTACAATCTTGAGCAACGTAGACTTGCCACAGCCGGAGTGACCAATAATCGAAATATACTCATCGGATTGTACGGTTAAATCGATGCCCTCCAAAATTACAGATTGACCCCCATTTGCTTGGGGATAGGCTTTGACTAAATCACGAATGACTAAAAAATCCTCAGTTGGAGGAGTTTCAGTATGAAAGGAATAATTACTGGGTTTAACCACGATTTACCTCGCTCAATGGATTTGAATAAAACAGCAGATTAGAACAAATAGAATGCTGATCTAAGAGAGAAAAAACTTAATCGGAGCCTTAGCCCGAATCTCAAAACTGTTGAGATAACCCACGGGGTTGCTGGGGTCAAATGCTTTGCGATCGATAAACAATTCCCCGGGTTCTACTTTGTAATCCTCCCCAGGACAGGGAATCCCCATCTCCGTTGCAATCTCACGATAGAGATCGGTGCGCCAAGTGCGACGAGCCAATGCTTCCGCATCTGAGGGAAACTCTGGAACCTGTCCCCATCGGGCCGCCTGGGTCATCAGCCACAGGGCTTGAGACTGCCATAAAAAGGTAGAATGATCCCCGGGAGGGTGAGGCAAATCATCGGGCAGGACATCAAAAATGGTGGTGTCATTACTAGAAACTATCCGCTCTTGACCATCAAACCCTCCATAGTTGTAATCACCCACAATACCCGGACGAGTGAACTTCGAGGGTGCGCCAGTAAAGGCTCGGGCTGAAATAATCTCCGCCACTTCTTCCCGATTACGGGGGTCGCCACAATACTGACAAGCCTCAATCATGGCTTTGACCAATGAGCGATAAGTGCGGGGATTTTCCTCAATGAAAGACTCCATTACAGCCAAAATTCGGTCCGGATGACCGCGCCAGAGTTCTTTACCCTGGGCAAAGGTAAAACCCACCCCTTCATTCCCTGTAATCGCCCGAGTATTCCAAGGTTCAGCGACCATATACCCCTGCATTGCCCCAGTGCGTACATTGGTAACCATCTGAGGGGGGGGAATGATCATGAGCCGAAAGGTGGCGATCGGATCGATACCCACGGCTGCTGCCAGATAGCGGACGAAGTATTCATAAATCGCCGAACTCAAGACGACAGCCCAGATTCGCTGCTCTGAGGGCAAGCTATCAAAGTAAGTGCGAAAGTCCCGCGCAAAGCGATCGAGGTCTCCGTTGTACTCGTTGAGGGGTCGCAGTCCGCTATCCCACATCCGGCGATTCATGGTCATGGCATTGCCGTGGCGGTGAATGGTCATGGCACCACACATGGGTGCATGGCGTGCGCCTTCTGCCCCTAGACGGGCATTGGTAATGCAACCGGATACAACGGGGGCGGCATCCAAACGGCCAAAGATGAGACCGTCTCGGGAGGTTCCCCAACTGGCTTCTCGGTTGAGGGTGACATTGAGTCCATACTTATAAAAAAAGCCTTTTTGGGCGGCTACGGCAAAAGGAGCGCAATCATTAACGGGTACATAACCGACCCGAAGATTGGGCTGTTCTAAAGTGTTCGGATCAATGATCTGGTCGATGTCAAAGGTTTGAGATACTGCCTGGGTTCGGGAGTTTCTTGAATCTCCAGATAAGGCTTGACTACAGGCAGACAGGGCTAATCCCGCAGAAAACCCGGCCACTCCCTTGAGTAGCGATCGCCGATTGATATAACTCATAGTTTTCCCGAAGGTCTAAAGTTCAGTAAGGGGATTGCAAAATATAAATCATTCAAATGTTCGTAGTAACCCCTTCAGGGGTTTCTTTAAAGATGACTCCTGAAGGAGTCACTACGAACGTTTTGGAGGTTTTATTTTTTGGTGTTCAGTAAGATGCCTTAACAAATTCGGGTACAGACAAACCCTCCACTGCTAGAGAGTTGTCTCCAGAGTGAATGTATGACAGGTTAGTTCGGTGATCGAGTGAGAATCCTCGACGGATTAAACCGTCGTAGCGGGTCGATGGGTGGCCCATTGCTGAAGTCGTGCCAGTAGGTAGTCCAGAATCAGACCCGTCAACCCAATGACGAGGACGGCTAGAAATACCGAACTCAAGTTCAGACGGTTCCATTCATCCCAGACGAAAAAGCCAATGCCAATGCCGCCAGTGAGCATTTCCACGGCCACAATCACCAGCCAAGCAATCCCTAAACTGATTCTTAATCCGGTGAAAATATAAGGGAGACTTGCGGGCCAAAGAATCTTCGTCATCCGCCGCCATTGGGACATTTCGAGAACCTCAGCGACCTGAAGATAGTCCTTGGGTACGCTGGCAACTCCTAGGGCGGTGTTAATCAGGGTGGGCCAGAGTGAGGTAATGAAAATGACGAAAATGGCGGAAGGATCGGCGAGGTTGAAGATGGCTAGGGCGATGGGTAACCAAGCAACGGGAGAGACAGGTTTAAAAATCTGTACCAGGGGGTTAATTGCCTTCATTGCCCTCGGGGAGAGGCCAATCCAGAACCCCACGGGAATGGCAACTAAAGTACCCAAGCCGAAACCCAACAAGACTCGGCGTAAACTGGCTAACAATAGCCAGCCAATGCCTAAATCTCCGGGTCCTCGGCGATAAAAGGGATTGAGAATGTAGTCCAGATTTGCCACCAGTGCCTCCCAGGGAGTCGGCATCAGGGTGGTAAAAAAGGTGGCGATCGCCCACCATAGGGCAATGATCACCGCAAAACCAATCATGGGCAGGATCACAGCGTCGAATTGGAGCAGGCGACGCGGTGCGTATGAAAACCGGCTGCCCTTACGGGTAGCAATACGTCTACTCATTTAATTTTATCCTCAGAGTCTAGGACCAAAGGGAGTAAGTCGTAGCGATGCTTGGCCTAGGACACTAAAGCATTCAGGTTATAAATATCCTGTACTTCAGTCTCCTCTCAATGCCTACGAGGTTAGCTGACGGGCTAGAGCTGAGAGATGCTCTTCTTTCTCATTTTCAACGAAAGATTCGCCCCGGTATATGGTTCCCCCGCTTTAGGACGATCGCAGACAAGCTGCGGACCCCAAATTAGGCTGACTTACTCTTGACCTTCATTCTTACGAAAAATTTTCGCAAATGTCAAGGGGGTAGAAAATTTAATTTTTTGGATCTTAGGGTCCGGACCCAATATAGTCCGCAAGGACCACCTCTAAAGGGGTGAGTACAAATATTTATACTGACTTCTTCTTTGAGTCTTCTTGATGCCAATACCTTGACAGGGCCAGATTTATAGAAGCTAGGAATGAGGGAATTTGAGGGGGTTGGCCTGTAAAATTGTTACCCCTAACGGCAAGACTTTTGAGCCAAGTTGTCCTAAGAAAAACTTGATTTTTAAAGGTTTAGGTAAATTTTCCCAAGCAATTTTCACAAATCCCAATTGTTCATAAAAATCCACCAACCAGCCCATACATTCTACATAAACCGGGGCTGTAGCCTCCTCAACTAAATGCCGAACCAGATAAGACCCTAACCCGCGATCGCGCCAAGACTTCTCAACCACTAAACTCCCCAACTCTTGACAGCGAGAAAATTGCCGTAACTGTCCACAAGCGATAATTTTATCCTCCAACTCAATCACGAAAAAATTCTCCCAGTGCAACTGAGTTGGGTCTAGTTTTGCCTGAAATACTAACTTGCGAATTCTCCCTAAATCCTCTGACCTAGCAGGTCGGAGCATACAGCCCGGAGGCAAAGACTTTGATGCAACCATGACTTACCTTAGCAATAAAGGACCGAAAGAAGGACATTGAGAATGAAGAATTAATCTCATAATTCTCCCATTCTCAATGCCAAATGCTATCGCGATTTCATTTCGGCTAAAGCACCTCTGGCCATATCGGCGATCGCCCGGTCTGTGGCTTTGGGTAAACTATAATATCGACCCCCTGCCGCTTTTGCCAACTCTTTCGCAAATCCGGTGGAAACGAACTTATTCTCTGTATCAATCATCAACAACTGCATTCCCACCCCGCGAATTTTACCGGCAATTCCCAGCAATTCACCTTTAATATCCGGTTTCTCACCTTCAACTTGCGGTTCACCCAAGGACCGAGATAAGGGAACATTTCCCCGTCCATCAGTAATGGCAACGATCGCCACCTGACCGATATCTCCCGATTGTTGAGCATTTAACCCCACCCGCACTGCCGTACTTAACCCATGTGCTAAAGGTGATCCACCGCCACAGGGCAACCGTTCCAACCGTCGGCGGGCGGAAGTAATCGATCGCGTCGGGGGTAGCAACACATCCGCCTGTTCTCCCCGAAACGGAATTAAGGCAATTTGGTCGCGGTTTTGATAGGCTTCCGTCAGCAGTTGTAAGACCGCCCCTTTCGCCGATTGCATTCGGTTGAGTGCCATCGAACCCGAGGCATCTACCACAAAGATAATTAAAGACCCGGCTTTTCTCGCCAAGCGCTTGGACCTCAAATCCCCCTGTTCTACAATCACCTTGCGGTCCGGTTGCTTTTCCCTGCGGGCTTTTTGATAGGGTGCAGCAGCGCGTAACGTCGCATCCACCGCCACCCGCTGCACCTTACCCTTGGGTAACATCGGCTTAATATACCGTCCGCGATCGTCCGAAAAAATAATGCTGCGACTGCCCGACTTCCCTTGCCGTTTCGCCATTTGTGCGAAATACAGCACACTCGGGTCCATGATCACCCCTTCAGGATCGAACAAAAACTCTTCAGGAATACTTTGTTCCTGTTCCGGTTGTTCCTGTTCTTCCTGTTCGTCTTGTTCTTCCGGTTCTTCCTCCTCCGGTTCATCTTGTTGCTGATCCGAGTTATCTTGCGGCGGTGGCGGTGGCGGTGGCGGTGGGGGTTGTTCGTCTGGTGGAGTTTGGACAATCGTCGAACGCGGAACAATCACCAATTCCACCGCCCGCCGCAGGTCCTCGGCATTCACTGTAGTGCGCCCATCCAGGGCCGCTGATGCCTTGGCGACGCGCAGGGCAAATAATTCGGCGCGATGCCCCTGAACGCCGCCTCGAAGGGCTTCATTGACGAGATAGGCGATTTGGTCCGAGTTAATTTCCACATCCTTTAACCATTCTCGGGCGAGGAGAATTTGGGTTTTCAGGTTGTCAATATCTTCGGTGTATTGGTGTAAGAACGCCTGGGGAGAAGCGGAGTAAGATAAGGCTTGTTCCACCGCTTCCACCCGCTGATCTAAGCCGAGGACCCCATCAGCGGAGAGAGTAATGGCAATGCGATCGAGCAGATGTTCGCGCAGGGACCCTTCCTCGGGGTTATAGGTGGCGATAAATAGAGGTTTGCAGGGATGTTGGAAGCTAATCCCTTCCCGTTCGATTTGGTTGCGTCCATCGGTGAGGACGCTTAACAGCAGGTTGGCAATTTGGTCATCAAGGAGATTGATTTCATCAATATAGAGTACCCCCCGATGGGCTTGGGCGAGTAAACCCGGTTGAAATACCGTGTCCCCTTGCTTGACCGACTGTTCCACATCCACGGACCCTAATAAACGGTCTTCCGTGACCCCGAGGGGGATTTGGACAAAGGGGGCGGGAATGATTTGAGTGGGAACTTCATCCGGGGTGGTGCCGTTGGTCCCCGAGTGGGGGTAGGCTTCTCGGGTGAGGTCGTCCCATTCATCGGGATTGGTGGGATTGCAGTTGGCGATAGAGTCTTTGACGACTTCAATCGGGGGCAATAGGGCGTGAATGGCACGCGCCATCACGGATTTGGCGGTTCCCCGACGACCGGCGATCGCCAGTCCTCCCAATCCGGGGTCTACTGCGGTTAACAGTAGGGCGAGTTTAATCGCCTCCTGACCGACAACTGCTGTCAGAGGAAATGCTGTGAGGGTAGAGGTGCTGGGCGCGGGCATGGTTTGAATAATTGCTAGTCCAAAGGTTCAGAATATCAAAAAAGCGGGCGGGTCCGGGGATTTTTTACCGGGGAGGGGCAGTCGCCTACTTGGAAATCACCGCCCCTCTCCCCAATCTGGAGAGGTGATGAGCTATATTCCTAAAGGAAAGTTTATTATCTTAATGACGCAACGACTGTGAAATTTGGTCAATGGCTGGGGTTTGTTGCCATTCTGATTTCCCTTTATATTCTGTGGGAAATTCGGCAATTGTTGTTACTGTTATTTGTTGCGGTTGTTTTTGCTACGGCTCTCAATAGTATTGCCAAGCAGTTCCAAACGCGGTTACGTCTCAACCGCACCGTTGCTATTTTTATCACCCTCTGTTTGACGGTTTTGTTCAATGTGCTGTTTATTTGGTTGGTGGTTCCCCAGTTTCTTGAACAATCCCAACGGATGATTGAGCTATTACCGCAAGTGTTTGTCGCATTGCGGGTTTGGTTGCGATCGCTGGAGACTCAGTTGCCGCTGTGGTTACCGCAACCGCCGAGTCTGGCGGAATTGATTGTACAGTTACAGCCCTTTGTCCTGCGATCGGTCACGAATTTTGTGGATTTCTTCTCCAATTCGTTTCGGATTGCCCTTCAGCTTTTATTTGTGATGGTGCTGACCTTAATGCTGTTAGCCAATCCCTTGGAATATCGGCAGGCATTTGTTCGGCTATTCCCCTCTTTTTATCGCCGTCGTGCCCATGAAATTTTAGATGAATGTGAAATCGGTTTGGGAAACTGGTTGGCGGGAATTACGATTAATTGTATTTTTATCGCCGGTTTAAGTGGAATTGGCCTGTGGATCTTACAAGTGGATCTGGTTTTAGTTCATGCCTTGATGGCAGGACTCTTTAATTTTATTCCCAATATCGGCCCCACCATGAGCGCGGTATTTCCGTTAATGATTGCGTTATTAGATGCCCCTTGGAAAGCCTTAGCGGTGTTAATTTGGTATATCATCATTCAACAGATTGAAAGTTATTGGTTAACGCCTACGGTGATGGCCAAACAAGTCTCTCTGTTACCAGCGGTCACCCTGGTGGCGCAAATTTTCTTTGCCAGTATTTTTGGGGTGTTGGGATTATTGTTAGCCCTCCCGCTGACTGTGGTGGCTCAGATTTGGATTCAAGAGTTATATTTTAAAGATATTATGGATAAATGGAAAAATAAAGCTTCTAAATATGAACTAGATGCGGGTGATCGCCAGGAGGAAAGGGTTACAAAATCTGTATGAAATTTGAATGAGTGATTAACAAAAGACTTCTTACAAAGACTTCTTACTTTGATTCGGTGAGCGATCCCCCCAACCCCCCTTGGTAAGGGGGGCTTTTTAAGAGTCGGCAAGAAGTATCAAGCTGATTGGGGTTAAATCTGGGGCGGGAAATGGGCCACAATGGTGGCAACATCCGGATGTGCACGCACGATCGCTTCTGGTTCTACTAATCGTCCAGATGACCCAAAGGCTTGATGTTGATGAGAACCGGAGGTTAAGATTACTAAATCATCGGTTTTAAGCATTCTCGATACTTTTTTAACAAAGTTTCCCCGGAGGCGTTGCACCGGAGTGGTTTCACTCAGTCCAAAGGATTCGAGGTCAAACTTAATGTCTTTGTCTCCTCCAGTGACAATCAATAATAACTGTAAGTTAGCCTTGAGTTCAGTGGCGATCGCGTTGGCAATCTCTAAGGTTTGTTTAAATTCCCAAGAGGTGGTTTCCGCTTCGGTTGCGGCGAGAAAGATTCGGGCGGTATTCTCAATGGGTTGCGGAAAGCGGGTAATGAGAACCGGGACAGGCGATCGCCGCACAATCCGATCAATCACGTCCCCAAAGAAATTTTCCCGATAGGTGGAATATCCTTTCCAACCGCAGATAATTAAGGTGGCATTCCGTTCCGAGGCACTGCGAACAATGCCACCGGCGATCGCCCCATCAATTCGACCAATGGGTTCCACTGCCACCGTTGCTGCATGAGCAATGGTTTCTGCTGCCGCTAATAACTGGCTTTGTTGAATTCTTTGCTCTGGGGAAATCTTACCATTTTTATCCGAAAGAACGTGCAAGGGAAGCAAGGTTCCTTTCGAGTTTTTTGCCAACAAAATTGCTAAAGTTAAGAGATTATCTTCCGTACTGGGGTTTGCCACGGGAACTAAAACGCGATCGGTCAACCCTGCACTTTCAAGGGTTGTGGTTTTCTCCTCGGGTTTAACCCCTTTTCCCCACTTAGCGGTAATCCAGGGAGAGGCGATACAACTGACGAGAATCATCGCAATAATTCCATTGACGGTGACTTCATCCACCAGTTTTATCTCATAAGCAACGGTAATCGCTGCTAGGGTAGAAGCCGCTTGGGCGACGGACAACCCAAACATGATCATCGTATTGGGAAAGGTCCAGCCAAAAAACTTCCCGGAACCCCAAGCGGCTAGATATTTAGCCAAAAACTCAGCCGCAATCATTACCCCGGCAACCACGAGCGATCGCGGTTCACTAATCAGAATCATCGGGTCAATTAACATCCCCACCGAAAGCAGAAAGAAGGGGACAAAGAGCGTATTTCCAATAAACTGAATCCGATTCATTAAAGGACTCAAAGCGGGAATCAGTTGAGTAATTGCTACTCCCGCTAAAAACGCTCCAATAATTGCCTCAATTTCAATCAATTGAGCTACATAAGAAACCACCAGCAAAGTTGCAACTACAAAGGTAAATTCTGCCCCTTCATCATGCCCAAATTTTCTGAAAAACCATCGCCCGAGTTTGGGAACTCCCCACAAGGTAGCAACGGTATAAATTGCCAATGCAGGAATCAGAAAGAGCCAAAATTGTAGGGTTAATGCACCCCCATGCGCTTTGACAACAACGGCTAAGACTAACAATGCCAGGACATTCGTGATTAAGGTTCCGCCCAAAGTGGCCGTTACCGATTGGGCGCGCATGATCCCCAAGCGGGTCAAAACTGGCAATGCCAGGAGGGTATGAGAGGCAAAACAAGAGGCAACCAGAATTGAGGCTAACCAACTATATCCTAGTAACAACATCGCCCCAGTTCCCAATACCATCGGAATGGCAAAGGTTGCCAACCCAAAGATAATGGCTTTATCGGCATTGAGTTTGAGGTCATCTAAACTGGTTTCTAACCCCGCCATAAACATTAAAAATAGTAACCCCACTGTGCCTAATAGCACAATGGTCTCATCCCGGGCTAATAATCCCAACCCGTGGGGCCCGATGGCGATTCCCGCTAGAATTAATCCCACAATTCCCGGCAGTTTTAACCGCTCAAAAACCAAGGGTGCGACGAGCATCATTGCCATGATAATCAAAAAAATGGCAACGGGGTCTTTAATGGGACCGCTTAAAACTTGAGCCAAGGGAGTCTCCATCAACACCCGAGTGATTTCTCCACCATTCGTTTCAATGAACGGCCAAAGGTTTGCCATAAAAGGACTCCTGGTAATGGTATTTGTAAAAAGGTAATTTTCGGTCTTTCAGTTTATAACATATTTTTTATTTTTTTGCTCTAGGGTAAAGTTGAGGTGCATTTCACAAAGAATAAACTACTATTTTTTCTGAAATATTTATCCTAACTTTTTCGAGGGGTAGCATAGGAAACAATGGGAGCGAAAAGGTTTATGTTATACCAAAAAGGCTTTTTAATATTTATAAGATTAAAATCTCCAAATTAACTCTCCCTAGAGGAAGATTTACCCGGGTTAAGTTTTAATCGCCATCTTTAAATAGTCCAGGCAAAGCAGGGGAAATAGTTTTAAAAATCATCAGGATACTACCTACATTAGCGGAAAAGGGGGTAATGGGGGCTTGGGGTCACCCAGGGTAGAGACGATCGCCTCGGACTTCATCCCGGGAGGAGTAGAACACCCGTGGCTGAAATTGGCGACTTAGACGAGCGATCGCACCTAAGTCGGAGCAGCTTTGTTAAACTGAAACTTAGGACTTCGATAGAGGATTCGAGTCAGGGGACAAGACAGGGGGTTTATGGCGCAGATTGGCTGCTAATTTCTACGGATTTTGTAAACCAACCCGGTTAGTGTTGCCGATACGATACCGATGCTATAGATAGCCGGATGTCCTCGCAGAAGCGATCGCCTCCGGACCTCTACGAATGGCAGTACCAAGGGATGACTGAGTAGGAACATGAAGATTTCCGAGCTAATCAAATGGTTTGAAGGCTGGGCGAACCCAGCATGGCAAGAAAAGTGGGATAATTGTGGTTGGCAAATCGAACCGGGAATCTTAACCGAACCGGCGGGGGTGTTAGTCTGTTTAACCCCCACTTTAGCCGTGATGGAAGAAGCAATCACCCTCCAACAAACCGGTGAACCTGTTAATTTAATTTTCGCTCACCATCCCCTAATTTTTGGCGGAGTCGATCGCCTCTGTAGCGGTGAGGCGATCGGCGAGATGGCAAAACTTGCCTTTACTCATCACATCGGTATTTACAGCGCTCACACCAACTTTGACCAAGTGAATCACGGAACTGCTGATGTCTTGGCGCAATGGTTAAATCTGAAACAAGTTAAGCCCATTGTCCCCACCCAACCGGGACTCGGTTATGGCAGAATTGGACAACTGGAACCGGCAGTTTCCCTTCGGGATTTGTTAACCCTCATTCAAGAAAAATTGCAGCCGCCCGAACTAATTGTTTCTCCTGCTGAACCCGAACAACGCATCCGCCGGGTAGCGGTTTTAGGCGGTTCGGGAGCGAGTTATATCGATGCGGTGGTTCAAGCCGGTGCTGAGGCTTATCTGACCTCAGATTGCAAATTTCATCAATTCCAGGAAGCGCGCGATCGCGGCTTAGTTCTGATTGACGCAGGTCATTATGCCACAGAACGCCCCGCCTGCGATCGGCTGGTCCAAAAATTAAGTAAAGCCGGGGTAGACTGGGTAAAATTGAGTACCCAAGATGAAGACTTCCGCCAGTTTTTTCGAGGATAGAGCAGGGGTAACCAGCCCCTAACGAGTAGAGAACTTTTTACCCCTGAGATTGCTTCAAGGAGTCCAAGATTTCTTGAACCACCGACAGGGGTAAGTCAGATAATTGGGCAATCTCTTCTAAACTTTCTCCTCGGTTAGCAAGACGTTCCACAAAGTCTCGTTTTGCTTCTTCGCGACCTTCTTCGCGACCTTCTTCGCGACCTTCTTCGCGACCTTCTTCGCGACCTTCGACAAACGCTTCCTGATAAAAGCGGGTTTGTTTTAAATCTATAATTCCTAACATTTTGGCAATCTCCTCTCGACTGGCTTGGAGAAGTTTATAGAGGACTTTTTACCCCTGAGATTGCTTCAAGGAGTCCAAGATTTCTTGCACCACTGACAGGGGTAAGTCAGACAATTGGGCAATCTCTTCTAAACTTTCTCCTCGGTTAGCAAGACGTTGTACAAAGTCTCGTTTTGCTTGCTGGTTACCTTCGACAAAGGCTTCTTGATAAAAGCGGGTTTGTTTTAAATCTGTAAGTCCTAACATTTGGGCAATCTCCTCTCGACTGGCTTGGGGCAGTTTATAAACGATAATGGTCTCGATTAACTCAATGATATCCCGTTGAAGAGGTGCGACGGTCAGTTCTTGTTGGGCCTGGGTAATCAGGCGTTTGGCGGTGGCGATCGCCTCTTGTTCCGGTTCTACCACCAGTTTAACAATTGCAAACCCTAATGAGTCATCAGGGTTGTCTAACTCATTGAGATAAATGCGCGTGACTCGCCCGGATTCCAGGAGTTCTTGGAATTGGTGGGGTTGTTCTCGTTCCTGGGTTCGACTGGGATAAATGATGACCACGCGCCAAGGAGAGCGGGGTTGGTATTGACGCAGGTAGAGGAAAAGTTCAGCAAAAATCCGAGAATAAAAGGTTTCATCCGCTTGAAATTGAACTTCGGCGAGGTAGAAAGGTTGGTCAGGTTTATCAGTTTTAGGGAGAAATAATCCGTCCAAACGAAACGCTAATTGCTTCACTTCCACGGAGGTAAATTGATACTCCTCAGCGTCCCCGGGGGAACTGTGGATGAGTTCAAAAAAACTGCGGGGATATTGTTGAAAGATGCGATAAAAAATGGTATCGGTTTTCACGAGCTATTTTTTGAGATTATTCAAGCTCACCCAGTTGCGGGTCTTTAAAGACGACCCGCAGAGCAAGGGTTTCTAGCTTTTGCTTTGTCCTTTAAGAGGGAAAAAGAAGAACTGAGGGATTGTTATTTCAGCCGGGGAGATTGGACAATCCAGGAATAGAGGGGATGAGAGGGACCCTGTTGACGAATCCGGAGGAGTTGTTGTTCTAGGCGCGATCGCTCTGATTGTGGCATTCCAAATAAAATGTTGCGACTTTGCCAAACCAGGACTGCAACAGTCATGCTCACGGTGAAGGTGAGTCCGATCGCCGGGATGGGATTGTACCGCAGACTCAGGGCGTAGCGCAGACTCGCCCAGGTAAAATGTTCAGACAGCAGTCTGATATCGTCTCGCAACGCCCACAGGCTAAAACTCCCCACCGTTAACCACAGCAGCAACACCAACACCCAACGAGCGGCAACGGTGTACTCATGTAACCGTTGCACTTCTTGCTCGAACGTGGGGTCCTGTTGCAGAGAAACGGAGTCGAGGGGGCGATCGCTAAATTCGTGATTGTTCTCCATCAGAGCAATCTCAATTGATAGAAGATCACGTCAACCTCGCTAAATCCAGAAGAACGACGCAGCATTAACCCGGACTAACCCTCGTTCGAGTCTGGGGATGCTTCCCCAGGGGTTGGACCCTCTGGAACGGGGGACATCCCTTGTCCATTGCGTTCTCGCCACCAGGTTAACAAGGTACTCGCTAAAAAGAGACTGGAATACACACCGGCCAAAAACCCCACAATTAAGGCTAAGGCAAAGTATTTTAGGGTTTCCCCCCCAAACAGGAAAATCCCGACCAAGGGTAACATCGTGGTAGCCGTGGTATTAATCGATCGCCCCAGGGTTTGATTCACCGCCTCATCCACGATTTGATCAATGGGGCGATTGGCCTTATCTTGAGCGAGGGTTTCGCGGATGCGATCGTAAATCACCACGGTATCGTTCACCGAGAACCCGATAATCGTGAGCAACGCCACAATAAACAAGCTATCCACTTCCGACCCCAAAACCAGTCCCAGAATCGAGAAAATCCCCACCGTAATCAATACATCATGGAATAAAGCCACGATCGCAAACAGGGCATAATCGAATTGGAACCGGAAACTGAGATAGACAATAATCCCAGCAAACGAGACAATCAATGCCAAGAGTCCTTGGGTAAACAATTGACGGCCAAGGGTTGGACCTACGGTATCAATTTGACTCTTTTGTGCATCAAAACTGCCCAATTCTTCCGTTAAAGAATTCACCAGTTGAGTGCGTTGATCCACATCCAGGGTAGAGGTGCGAATGGATAACGCCTGCCGGTCCTCACCGACCACTTGAATGCTACTACCGCCCAATCCTTGGCTGGTGAGAATCGATCGCACCTGACCCGCTTCAATCGGGCGATCGCAATTCCCCGGAACCGAACAATCCAATTCCAACTGCAACCGAGTCCCCCCAACAAAATCCAGACTCGGACGCAGGGGTGTTCCCAACTGTTGCCAGGAAATCACCATCGAAATCAACCCAGCTACCACAACCGCTGCGGATAATGTCCACCACAATTGGCGCTGTTTGTTAATGTTTAATCTCATCGAATCTGCCTCTGGTAACACATCCCCCTAAACTTTCCTAACATTTTGAAGGTTCGGACAAAACAGTTCGGGCTTGCGAAGGTCATCAACACTAATCGCCAAAAACATTAACGTGCGACTGCAAGTAATCGCAGTAAACATACTAACCGCCACCCCAATTCCCAGGGTCAATGCGAACCCTTTCACCAAACCGGCACCCAGCCAAAATAAGGCGACACAGGCAATCAGCGTGGTGACATTGCTATCCAAAATGCTCGAAAAAGCGCGGTAAAAACCGGACTCTACCGACCGATACAAACTCTTTCCGGCCCGTAATTCTTCCCGGGTCCGTTCAAAAATCAGGACATTGGCATCCACCGCCATCCCAATACTGAGGATAAATCCGGCAATTCCCGGTAGGGTCAAAGTCACCCCCAACAGGGAGAAAGCGGCTAAGGTCAGGGTGGCATAGATGATCAAGGACAGATCGGCAATCACACCGGGTAAACGGTAATAGACCACCATAAAAATCAGCACCAAGACCAGACCCCCGATTCCGGCATAGATACTTCTAACAATGCTATCGCGCCCCAGGGTTGCCCCAACGGTGCGATTTTCCACAATTTCTACCGGCACTGGCAAGGCTCCACCCCGCAGTTGGACCGCGAGTTCATTGGCCTCTTGTACGCTAAAATTGCCTTGAATCACCGCACGTCCTCCGGTAATCCCCGTGGTAGCAAATTCTGCCGGGACTGTGGGAGAGCTAATTAGTTTTTCATCCAGAAAAATCCCCAGGGTCCGTCCGGTTCCCGCCAGATTCTGGGTGAGTTGGGCGAAGAGTTCTCCGCCTTCGTTATCAAAGACTAGACCCACATTCCAAGCTCCGGCCCCTACTTGCGCCGGTTCGGGATAGGCATCCTCTAGGTTAGAACCCGTGAGGGGGGTTTTTTCATAGAGTTGGAGATTGAGTTCCTGAATTTCTTCGCGCTTGCGATCGAACTCGGCTTGCTTTTCCGCAATTTGTCCTTGTTCTCCCGATGCTTTTAACGCCTCCAACTCTAGGGCGATTTGGGTGGCTTCTTGAATCCGCACGTCCAGTTGCACCCGGATTTCCTGACTCGCGGTTTCTTCGCGAAATTCCAGGACAGCGGTCCCCCCCAGCACCCGCTCGGCTTGGGCGGGATCGCTGACCCCCGGGAGTTGGACGAGAATTTGATCCGTCCCGACGGACTGAACAATGGGTTCAGATACCCCAAGGGCATCAACCCGGTTTCTGACTACGCTCTGTACAGCTTCCATCACGGAGGCGGTAATTTGCGGGACCTCTTCCGAGGGTCGCACCAGAAGGGTGAGTTGGGAACCCCCCTGAAGATCCAATCCCAACCGGAATGGGACATTCACCAACGCAACGATCGCGGCAATAACCAGAACCAGAATTAAAGCCAATAATGAACGGTTTTTTTGCATGACTTTACCTGTTTCTAGAGTTTTGAGAATTGAGTTTTAAGTGGTAAATTTAGACAATTTCCCTCAAAACTCAAAACTCACATTTCAACACTGTCTTATATTTTTAAGCCAACCATTTTTTGCACCGCTTCAACAATTTGGGGCGGTTGCACGATGGTTAGTCGCTCTAAGGTTCCATTGTAGGGCGTGGGAATATCCTGTGACGAAAGTCTCAGCACAGGTGCATCCAGCTCATCAAAGAACCGATCATTAATTGAAGCAATAATTTCAGCCCCAATCCCTCCGGTTTTCATGGCTTCCTCAACCACAATCACCCGATGGGTTTTGCGAATGGATTCGCCAATGGTGTCCAGATCTAGGGGTTTGAGGGAAATTAAGTCAATGACTTCCGGATCAAACCCGTCTTTGACAATCTGCGGCACCGCTTGCAGAACGTGATGGCGCATCCGCGAATAGGTCAAAATCGTGACATCTTTGCCCCGTCGGACCACTTCTGCTTTATCTAGGGGGACTAGATATTCTTCCGAGGGCAGGTCTTCTTTCAAATTATAAAGAAGGACGTGCTCGAAAAATAGCACGGGGTTATTGTCACGGATGGCACTCTTGAGCAATCCTTTGGCGTTGTAGGGGGTAGAACAGGCGACCATTTTCAACCCAGGAACGGCCTGAAAATAGGTTTCTAAGCGCTGGGAATGTTCTGCACCGAGTTGTCGTCCAACCCCACCGGGACCGCGAATCACCATCGGCATTGTAAAGTTGCCACCGGAGGTATAGCGCAGCATGGCATTGTTGGCGATTTGGTTGAAGGCGAGGAGCAAAAAGCCCATGTTCATGCCTTCAATAATCGGACGCAATCCCGTCATGGCGGCCCCAACCGCCATCCCGGTAAAGCTATTTTCCGCGATCGGGGTGTCGAGTACCCGCAGTTCGCCATATTTTTCGTACAGGTCCTTGGTGACTTTGTAGGATCCGCCATACTGACCGACATCTTCACCGAGGACGAATACTGTAGGGTCGCGGGCCATTTCTTCGTCAATGGCTGCTTTGAGCGCGTTGAAGAAAAGGGTTTCTGCCATCTTCAAGGTGGGTAATGGGACAAGCTTTTATCTTATACCATTGCATTTTCCCGACGCTAGAGATTTTAGAGCATCGGTACAGTTTTAGATGCTAGGCGGTGGGTCCTCTCTTAAACGGGTCGGACAAGTCCCCCAGGGTTGTCTTCCCTTTCCTGTACGGATGCTTTAGGGACCAAAAACCGGGGTGAGGACCCTCAGAAAGGGGCAAAGGACTCCAAATTTTCTGGCATAACCCCAGTTTCTAACCTCGACGATACCGGCGTCCTAGTTCGGCACATTAGACTGGAAGTAAGAAAGATGACAAGTTGTCCAATCGGGAAAGTTAGCGCGTGAATCATTCAATGCAGGATCGGTTACTCTCAGCGATCGCCCCTTACCGCGATCGCGTCGATTATTTAGAAATTCGCATGGAACAAAGCGAATCCACGGCGATCGCGTTTCGTGGCGATCGCCTCGATGCGGTGAATCGCAATTTTTCCCTTGCTGGTGGGGTCCGCGCCTGCCATAAGGGGGGTTGGAGTTTCGTGACGTTTAATGGATTAGATGAGTTGGGCGATCGCCTGGAAGAAGCGATTTCTCAAGCCAAATTAATCGGTTCAGACACCACTCAACTGGCTGATATTAAACCGATTCAGGATTATGTCACCGAGTCCTTACTCCGGGACCCCCGGGGGGTCTCCCTGGAAGAAAAGCGGCAAATGGTGGAAACTTATAATCAGCTTTTGCTGGATTTTGACCCGAGGATTCAAACGACCAGTTCCAGCTATCGCGATCGCTTTGGCATTACCTATTTTGTCAACTCCACCGGGACCTGTATTGCTCAAGAACGCCTGGATGTTTCCGGCGGTTTTGGGGCGATCGCAAGGGGGGAAGGCGGTTTAGTGCGTCAAGGATATGAATCGGTCCATTCGCGATCGGATTATGATGCCTTCACCGGCATTGAAAATCGGGTTCGCAGTGCCGCAGAACGGGCGATTCGCCAGTTAGAAGCCAAATCTGTTAAAGGCGGTCAATATACGGTTGTCCTTGACCCCTATCTCGCCGGGGTCTTCATTCATGAAGCATTCGGTCATTTGTCCGAGGCGGATTTTGTCTATGAAAATCCGCAAATGCAGGAAGTGCTTCAACTCGGTAAACCCTTGGGAATTTCCCAATTGAATGTGGTTGATGATGCCACAATTCCGAACTTGCCGGGTTCGATGAAATATGATGATGAAGGGGTCGAGGGTCAACGCAAATATTTAATCAAAGATGGCGTTTTGACTCAGCGTTTACATAACAGAGAAACGGCAGGGAAAATGCATGAAACACCCACGGGAAATGCTCGCGCCCTCAGTGCTACCTACGCCCCCATTGTGCGGATGACGAATACCGCAATTGAGGCGGGAGATTGCTCCTTTGAGGACATGATTGCCAATATCGATGAAGGGGTTTATGCAGTCCGGATGCTTGGGGGTCAAACGAATGGCGAAATGTTTACTTTTGCCGCAGCAGAAGGGTACATGATTCGCGATGGAAAAATTGCCGAACCTGTGAGTGATGTGACGCTTTCGGGGAATGTGTTTCAAACTCTGAAGGATATTCAGGCGATCGGTTCTGATTCGGTTTATCTAAATGGGGGATGTGGTAAAGGTGGACAATCTCCGTTACCCGTCAGTGTTGGGGGACCCCACATTTCTATTCAAAATGTCGTAGTTGGCGGACGATAATTCTCCCCGATACAAGCAACCGAAACCGGGTTTCTTAACAACAGTTCCGCAATCAGCCAAAAATTTGGGCTAGAAACCGGGTTTCTAACCTTGGCTGTATGAGGGACTCTCTAGGAAATTATTGAAAGTAAATTTACCTGCCAATTGAGGGCGATCGCACGAAATAGCGATCCCCTCAATTTTTTGTAAATTTTTATAAATTTGGGTCAATTAGAACCCCCATTTTCAAAAAAATATGCTTTCATCTCTTAAATGATTACGCTTGATTTAAAATGCTGGGTTTATCACAAAAGTGAAGCCGTAAAACTTACTTATCCTGGAACCCATAATAAATAATTGGGAGAACTATCATGATGGAAACTTTGGCGAAACCTACAAATAAACGACCCTCGATTCATACCCTCGTCTTGATTGATTCGGGAGTACCAGAATGGCAAGATTTTGCTGTTGCTACGGTTGCCGGAACAGAGGCGATCGCTCTCGGAACAGAACAAGACGGAATTGAGCAGATTTCCGCTATTTTAGCCACGAGAAAGGGATTGTATTCCCTGCATCTTGTCTCTCATGGTAGCGCCGCCAGTCTGCAACTGGGTAACGGGTATTTCACCTTAGAAAATATCAGTTTTTATGCCGATTTGTTGCAGCAGTGGAGTGATGCTTTCTCCCCGGATTGCTCTCCATCCCTGTTTCTTTATGGGTGCGAAGTGGCAGCAGGCGATCGGGGAGAAGAATTCATCCAAAAACTCAGCCAATTAACCGGCACAACGGTTGCCGCTTCTAACAGTAAAACCGGCAGTAGCACCCTGGGTGGGAATTGGAAGTTGGAAGTTAAAACCGGGGAAATTGAGACTGTTTTACCCTTTGATTCAGACACCCTCAACCATTATAACTCGGTTCTGGCAACGTTCATAGTGACCAATACCAATGATAGTGGTGTGGGTTCTTTGCGACAAGCTATTTTAGATGCCAATACCAATCCGGAAATTGATACGATTACGTTTAACATTGGCGGCGGTGGAGTGCAAACTATTCAGCCTTTATCCGTATTACCCATCATTAATGATTCGGTCATTATTGATGCCACAACTCAACCCGGATATACGGCAACTCCCTTGATTCAAATTGACGGTACAAATGTAGGCGGACTAGATCGGGGGGTTTTACAAATTACCGATGGAAACAGTACCGTTCGGGGATTGGTAATTAATCGGGCGGGATTTAGTAATGCTGCTATTCTCATCCGGGGAAATGGCAATAATTTGATTGAGAACAATTACCTGGGAACTGATGTCACCGGAACGGCTTCCCTGGGACGTAGCGGTTCAGGTATTTTTATTCGAGAGTCGGCTAATAATACGATTCAAAATAACCTCATTTCTGGGAATGATAATACATCTTCCGTGGGGATTGGTATTGAAGGTATCAGCGCCACGGGAAACCAAATTTTAGGCAATTTAATTGGGACTGATGTAACGGGAACTGTCGCTCTAGCTAACGCCAGCAGTGGTATCGTCATTCGTAATGCTTCTAATAATCGGATTGGAGGGACAACAGTCAATGTCCGCAATCTTATTTCGGGTAATAACTTTAATGGGATTCTAATTAGTGGCAGTGAGGCGAATGATAATCAAATTTTAGGCAATTTTATTGGCACCGATGTTACGGGGGAAATTTCATTAAGAAATACGTTTGATGGGATTCAGATAGCCGGTGGCTCAAGGACCGTAATAGGAGGGGATTCCGCTTCTGCTCGAAATGTTATTTCTGGGAATAGTTCTTCGGGAATTTATGTTCGGGAAACCAGTGCAAATCATTCAATACTGGGTAATTATATTGGAACTAATTCTCAGGGAGATAAAGCAGTACAGAATGGGGGAAATGGACTGCGGATCGAGGGTGCGAATAATACTATTGGGAATAATTTAATCTCGGGAAATAGAGCCGATGGGATTCTGCTAGGCGGCAACAGTGCAAATAATAATCGAGTCACCGGGAATCTGATTGGTACGGATGTCACAGGGAATGTGGCACTTGCCAATGGCGAAGCGGGCATTATCATCGCTCAAGGTGCAACCGGGAATCAGATTGGGGGTACAACTGAAGGCGATCGCAATCTAATTTCTGGGAATCAATCAACAGGTGTTAATATTCAAACTAATTCAACCCAAAATCTGATTTTAGGTAATTTTATTGGAACTAACCTCACGGGACAATCTGCCCTTGGAAATGGGCAAGGTATAGCTATTTTTTCTCCAGAAAATAGAATTGGCGGCTTAGAAGCAGGTTCTGGTAATCTGATTTCCGGAAATCGAGCCGATGGAATTGAGCTAGGTGCTGCCGCTTCTGGTACTCTGATTGCCGGAAATTATATTGGGACTGATGTCACGGGAACTCTGGCGATCGCCAATGGTGAAGATGGAATTGTTACGGATGCTTTCCCTCAGAATATGACCATTGGTGGGGTTACCCCAAATGCCCGTAATTTGATTTCCGGCAATAGCGGTAACGGAATTTCCCTCGCTTCCACTAATAACCGAGTCTTAGGTAACTTTATCGGCACTCAAGTTGATGGAATTAGCCCCCTAGGAAATGCTCAAAATGGTATTAATCTTGCTTCCCTGACGGGTAATAACCTCATTGGGGGAACAGCTACAGGAGAAAGCAATCAAATTGGCTTTAATGGAAGGGCGGGAATTCGGGTTAGTCTGGGTACGAATAACGGAATTTTATCCAATGCTATAGTTTCTAACAGTCGCTTAGGAATCGATTTAAGCGGTCCTGCTAGTACCCCTGCCGGGACAACCGCAAATGATGAAGGAGATGCAGATACAGGAAGTAATAATCTCCAAAATTTTCCCGTCATCACTTCAGCGATTTCTGAGGGAACAAGTACCACAATTTTGGGAACGCTCAACAGCACCGCTAATACTGAATTTCGCCTGGAATTTTTCGCAAATAGTGCCTTAGACCCTTCGAGATTTGGCGAAGGGGAAAGATTTATTGGATTTGCCACGGTTACCACCGATGCCAGCGGTAATGTTAGCTTTACGGAAACCTTTCCAGGTGCAGTTCCTGCCAATGAATTTATCACCGCTACTGCAACTGACCCGAATAACAACACTTCAGAATTTTCTGAGGGTCAAGTGGTGATTGCACCCAGTTTTACTGTGGAAGATATTACGGTTATTGAAGGAAATTCCGATATAACTAATGCAATTTTTACGGTGACGCTGAATGCGCCCCTCAACCAATTGGCTACCGTAAATTATGCCACGGTTGATGATACGGCAACTTCGCCGGAAGATTATACGGCAACGAGTGGCACATTACAGTTTAATCCCGGAGAAACGAGAAAAACGATTACGGTAGCGATCGCCCCCGATACAATTGATGAACCCGATGAACAGTTTTTTGTCAATCTTTCTAATCCCATCAATGCCGCGATCGCCACTTCCCAAGCGATCGCCACCATCATTGACGATGACGAACCCCCAACCCCGCAACCTCAACCGCAACCCACTCCCTCATCTCTCCTGGAAGTGATAGGAGAACCTATCCTGCCATCAACCCTCAATCCAGATCCCAGCGTCACTGAAACACCGATACTCCCTGTAACTTCCATAGAGATACCCGATTGCAATTGCCCGACGTTGACAGTACCAGAATTCGTGCCATTAGCAGCAGCGATCGCCCAACCGAATGCGGTGGAAAATATCCTCATCGGTTCCGAGGCAGATGACACCTTAGCAGGCAGCAATGGCGCTGATGAAATGAACGGAGGCAGTGGCAATGATTTACTCTTTGGCAACCCAGGAGATGATAATCTTTTAGGAAGTACCGGAGACGATACTATCCTCGGGGGAATCGGTAGCGATTTTCCCATCGGTTCCCAAGGCGATCGCGACTGGATAGAAGGGAATGCCGGGGAAGATGATTTATTTGGCAACGAAGGCAACGATGCCATTTCTGGCGGATTCGGAGGCGATCGGATATGGGGTGGAAAAGACGCCGATTACCTCTTTGGCGATGAAGATAGCGATACCCTCTATGGCGATTTAGGCAACGATACTCTCTATGGTGGCAAAGGCAGTGATATCCCTGTCGGTCCCTTTTTAGACGCCGATTTACTCTTTGGGAATCGCGGGAATGACTATCTCTTCGGCAACGAAGGAAGCGATACCATTCATGCCGGAAAAGAGGATGATGTCGTGCATGGTGGCAAAGATAATGACCTCATCTTTGGCGACATTGGCAATGATACCCTGTTAGGCGACCTCGGGGATGATACCCTGCTGGGAAATCCCAATGATGCCGCAGTGTTTGACCCCAATGGGCGGGATTTGCTCTTCGGTGGCGCTGGAAATGATTTCCTTAACGGCAACCAGGGGGATGATTCGGTATCTGGGGGTGAGGGAAACGATACCCTGCGCGGTGGCAAGGAGGATGATATTGTTGCCGGAGATCAGGGGGATGATTTAATTTTCGGCGATCGCGGCAATGATACCCTCTGCGGTGGCGATGGGGATGACACCATTCTCGGGGGTACCGGCATCGAGGAACCGATGGATCCTAATACTGAAAAAGATTGTCTTTGTGGGGGTATGGGAAATGATTTAATGTTTGGCGATCGCGGCGATGACACCCTCAATGGCGATCAGGGAGACGATACCTTGTTTGGGGGTAAAGATAACGATCTCCTTGCCGGAGGAGAGGGGAACGATCGCCTGAGTGGAGATTTCGGCAACGATACCCTGATTGGAGGCAACGGGCGCGATCGGTTTGTACTCCAGGCGGGTTATAACCAGGACCTGATTTGGGATTTTGAAGTGGAACAGGATTTTCTGGAATTAACCGGGGATTTAACCGTGGATCAACTCTTGATTACTCAAAACGGCAACTCCACCGACATTGCGATCGCCAGTACCGGCGAAGTTTTGGCGTCCCTGATGGGAATCTCTGCCGCAGGGGTCAGCAGCATCCAGTTTCTGTAGAGTGGCTGTCAGAACCCTGTAGGCAAATAGAATATCCCTAACAGAAATGGGAGCATCCTCCTGGCTACTCAAGCCCCCGAGATACTCCCACTTCTTAAAATATTGCAAAGCTGATATCTAATCCTGAGCAGAACCCCCAACTCTGAGATTAGACCCTTAAACTACTATAGAGACGCGAAATGAGGCGTCTCTACATCTAGTCTGTATTCGGGGTTTTATCAACGGGATTCCTTATAATCAGGCATTAGCTGAAATAGTTGGCTTCGGCTTCAAGCATCCGAATCAAGCTTTCATCCCCTTTCTGTCTAGCCATTTCCAGGCGATACTGTAACTTCTGGCGGATAGTTGCCCGATGCATAGCAGCCGCTTGTTTCAAGGTTTCATGACTAATTTTGTTCATGGTGGACTTTTTCCGTTTTTAATTCGTGTATTTTCCCTTACTTCCAAAATAACACTTAAAATCAGGAATAGTATCAAAATTTACCAAAATTTTAATAATCATCTCGGATTCATGCTCCCAAGCCTGACCCAGGAAGGGTAAGTTTTTATAACTAGCGTTCTCTGGTCCCCTGTCCTGAATTGTGGGGAGGGTTCAGATAAACTTCTTGGTTCGTAGTAACGACTTCAGTCGTTTCCAGGCATTAACCTCCCGGAGTAACCCAAGACTCTGCCAACGCCAAGAGGCGATCGCCACCCCCCATCAGAAACAAACCCGGGATAAACTTCTTGGTTCGTAGTAACGACTTCAGTCGTTATCCGGGCATTAACCTCCCGGAGTAACCCAAGACTCTGCCAACGCCAACAGGCGATCGCCACCCCTTATAAGAAACAAACCCGGGATAAACTTCTTGGTTCGTAGTAACGACTTGCTGTCGTTATCCGGGCATTAACCTCCCGGAGTAACCCAAGACTCTGCCAACACCAACAGGCGATCGCCGCCCCCCATCAGAAACAAACCCGGGATAAATTTCCTTGTTTGTAGTAACGACTTGCTGTCGTTATCCGGGCATTAACCTCCCGGAGTAACCCAAGACTCTGCCAACGCCAACAGGCGATCGCCGCCCCCCATCAGAAACAAACCCGGGATAAACTTCTTGGTTCGTAGTAACGACTTGCTGTCGTTATCCGGGCATTAACCTCCCGGAGTAACCCAAGACTCTGCCAATGCCAACAGGCGATCGCCACCCCTTATAAGAAAGAAACGACTGAAGTCGTTACTACGAACTAAGATAACGACTGAAGTCGTTACTACGAACTAAGATAACGACTGAAGTCGTTACTACGAACATCCTCCCTATCCTCCCCATCTCCCCCATCTCCCCCATCCCCATGCTTACCCTCTTAACCGATTTTGGTTCCCATGATGTCTATGTTGGCGTAATGAAGGGCGTCATCGCCTGTATCAATCCCCGGGCTACAATTGTAGACCTCACCCATGAGATTCCTCCCCAGGATGTCGCTGCTGCGCGTTTTTGTCTGATGAATGCTTATCCCTATTTCCCCGAGGGGACGGTTCATGTGGCCGTTGTGGATCCCGGTGTCGGCAGTGCAAGGCGGGCGATCGCCCTTCAACTGCCGCACTCCATCTTGGTGGGACCTGATAACGGGTTATTCTCTGGGATACTCACTCCAGAAAACCCCATTCTCGCAGCAGTGGAACTGAGCAATTCTGACTACTGGCGCACCCCTGACCCCAGCACCACGTTTCATGGGCGAGATATTTTTGCTCCCGTGGGTGCTCATTTGACTAAAGGAGTGTCTTTAGAGGATCTAGGACCGAGGATTGATCCCCAGACTTTAGTCACCCTGGATCTGCCGCAATGTCAGTGGGAAAACCAGGAAATCGTCGGTTGTATCCAATATATCGATCGCTTTGGTAACCTGATCACGAACATTCCTAGCACTTGGGTGATGGAAAAACTCGGATCAGTGGGAGTGGGCGATCGCATGATCCCCGGCGGAAATACTTACAGTGATGTGCCCAGAGGAGGTGCGATCGCCCTCGTCGGTTCTCACGGTTGGGTAGAAATTGCCATCAATGGCGGCAATGCTGCGGATACATTCAAACTCACCGTTGGTGCAACGGTGAGGGTGAAGTTGAGCTAACGGATCAGGATGGGTTGTTGAACAGGGCGATCGCCAACCCTCAACTGTCCGCAAATTGGTCTAATAACTGAAAAACCACAGGAGATAATTATCAATCAATTCAAAATGCTCGGGGTCTTCTTGGGTCACATCTAAATCAATTAACGGCAAGATAAACTGGCGGCGATCGCTCGTCCGTTCCACCTTCACCATAATCCCCTCTGTACCCACATCACAAAACTGAACTAAGCTAAAGGTGTCCGTATAAGAAGGCTGTTGTTTTTTCAGCTTTTCATATTCTTTTTTGCTCTTGCCGCCGCTCACATACTCTTCTTCCCAGTCAAACTCTCCATTTCCTGTTAGCTTATAAGTCGGTTTAATCCGAGCTTTCAGAAATTGTAAATATCGGTTTAAATTTTTTTCATTGACCTCTAAATTATGACTCCCTAAAATTTCTTGTAATTCTAGTTCAAACTCATCCTCATCCAAAATATCTTTTAAAAATAAATCATCATCCTCATCCTCATCCTCATCATTTAGTAATACCTGGTCTATCTGGCTTATCCTCTTGACTAAATCGAGAATTCTCTGAGGATTGATGGGAATTTCCCCGCGTTCCATGAGTCGGGGGCCAAAAACCCCTTCATCAATTTCTATAATTTTCGGGACCGAGGGGGATGAGGCGCTTTGTTTAGGAGGTTTTTTTGATTTAGTCATATTTAGAGCAAATCAGGGTCGGGTCAGTCATCAAATCGGTCATAATCTAAAGTGTATCTCGAACACCCATTATCTTGGAGTAGATCTGTCAAATTCATCATGACTCAAGCTAATTCTATGGAATCTCCAGTCTATCAAGGGCAGTTTGGGGAATTTAGCATTACCCCCAGCGATCGCCAATCTGTTATCATCTATCGCGGTGGCTTGATGGTAGCTGCCCTCAGTTTCGCCATTGCCACGGTTCTCCTCTTCTGGCAAGGAACTACCCCCGCAATCCTCACCAGTCTCAGCGTACTCTATGCCTGTTTCTGTCTTGCCCTCGGCGTCAGCTTACTGACGATTCACATTTATCTGCAAGTCCTCCATCGCTTCCTGCAAGTCTGTTGGGCGATCGGTGCCGTCACTGCATTAACGGTGATTTTTACTCGCCCTGACCCTTTCGTAGTCACAGTTTATCACGAGGCGATCGCCCTCGTCGGTATCGGATTTACCTTTGTGGCATTAACTGGCATTTATTTTAAAGAAGCCTTTTGTTTCAATCGCCTAGAAACTAAATTGCTCACCCCCTTAGTCCCCCTGCTAATTTTAGGTCATTTGTCAGGTTTATTAACTCCCTCAATGGAAAAAATTCTCTTAGCCGTATGGGCTATTCTCTTTCTAGTCTTTGCCCTACGAAAAGCGGGCCAAGACATTCCCTCAGATATTGGAGATAAAAGTGTTTTTGCCTACCTCAAGGAACAGGAAAAAGCGGGGTCTTAACCTGTTTAGTCACCGTTTGGAACAGGGTTCTACACCACCAAAATGCCAGAGCGCATAGGTTCTTTAATCCCGCTCCAAGCCTTTTAGGGTCTCCGACAGTGCGACAGAGCTAATTAGTAGGGTTTGACTCCCGCTCAATTTTAAGCAAAAATGCGAGTTGTGCCTAATTGTCAATAAATCCTGACATAATCAAAACAACCGGGGCGGGAGTTGGGCTTCTGGATAGCCCAAAAATTACATCAGAGCAAAGGATTAGCCTCCGTATAACAGGCCAATCCACTCATTATGTCGCTACATTTTATGAGGGATTGAGGTCCGGTTCCTTAAGCTATTCCCCTCGAATTATTTCGGGGGTTAGATGCGCTTATCGTGATTTATTTTTTATTATTTCCGTATAAATTTTTCTGGCCCAAAAATCGAAAGCACAGGCTCGAATGTCGGTTTTCATTTTCCTAATTTGTTTTATGCAAGGGGATAAAAATGACCGCTCTGGACCCATAACTAGAGGAGTTTGCTCAGATTTTTGGCTGAAAAGGATGTTAGGTCAACACTTTGAATTCCAGTACCAGTCCTGGAGTCACTAAGCCTAGTGTTAAGAAGTCCCCACAGAATCTAGGTCAACTCTAGTATGCAGGGATAACCCAACCCAACTGGAATCCCACCGCTCAATCCTGGCCGTGTTTTCATGATTCAGTTTCTTCACCCCTAACTTATACTTATGATAACGTCAAAATCGATTGCTTTAATTTCTGTTCATGGTGACCCAGCCATAGAAATTGGTAAAGAAGAAGCC
The DNA here is from genome assembly GCA_025370845.1 of Laspinema palackyanum D2a. Taxonomy (GTDB): domain Bacteria; phylum Cyanobacteriota; class Cyanobacteriia; order Cyanobacteriales; family Laspinemataceae; genus Laspinema. The sequence goes on from JAMXFF010000011.1 coordinate 122,610, forward strand.
GGAGGCCAAAATGTTTATGTCCGTAAGGTTGGAGAAGCATTAGGAAATCTAGGGTGGCAAGTTGATATGTTCACCCGCAAGTCCAATGCAACACAACCGACGGTGGTACAACATACCCCCAATTGTCGGACGATTCGCTTAGTTGCCGGACCCGAAGAATTCGTTCCTCGGCAACAAATTTATGAATATGTACCCCAGTTTGTTCAGGAATTTCTGAAATTTCAAGAACAACAGCACCGAGACTATAGCCTGGTTCATACGAATTACTGGATTTCAGCGGCAGTGGGAATGGAGTTGCAAAAATTTCAACCTATCCCCCAGGTTCATACTTACCACTCTCTGGGTGCGGTTAAGTATAAAGCTGTTTCCACCATTCCGATGATTGCCAGTACCCGCTTAGGCGTTGAAAAGGCTTGTTTGGAAAATGCCGATCGCATTGTGGCGACTTCTCCCCAGGAAAAAGAACACATGAGAACTCTCGTTTCCACCAAGGGACAGATCGATGTGATTCCTTGTGGGACCGATATTCAACAATTTGGCTGTGTTTCCCAAGTAGTAGCCCGGGAAAAACTGGGCATTCCCCAGGATAGTTCCGTGGTCTTTTATGTGGGCCGATTTGACCGACGCAAAGGGATTGAAACCTTAGTCCGGGCGGTGAGTCGTTCCACCCTGCGGGATCAGCACGATCTCCGGCTGATGATTGGTGGAGGTTGGCGTCCGGGTCAAAGCGATGGGAAAGAACGCGATCGCATTGCTAGTCTGGTAGAAGAATTGGGGATAACTGACTTGACGACCTTCCCCGGACGGATCGGCCATGACGAATTACCCTTATATTATGCAGCAGCCAATGTCTGCGTGGTTCCTAGCCATTATGAACCCTTTGGATTAGTGGCGATCGAAGCAATGGCAAGCCGGACCCCGGTTGTCGCCTCAGATGTGGGCGGATTACAGTTCACAGTGGTTTCAGAAGAGACAGGTCTACTCTGTCCCGCCCAGGATGATGCCGCCTTTGCCGTCGCCATTGACCGAATTTTATCTCACCCCGACTGGCAAACCCAATTAGGCAAAGCCGCTCGCGAACGGGTAGAAAGCCAGTTTAGTTGGGATGGTGTGGCTCGTCAACTGAGTAACTTATACAGTACCCTGGTAGTCCAATCCAGCCATTCCCTAGACCCTGCGATCGCCTAATGTCTAGGACATCAGACCCCAAGGACCAGAAACCGGGTTTTTGCCCCAAATTGGACGAAAAGCCAGCAAAAATGGGAGCAAAAAACCCGGTTTCTAACCTTCCCAGGAACCAGAAACCGGGTTTTTAGACCTTTCTTTGCTCAGATTTGGGCAAAAATGGGGTGAAAAAACCCGGTTTGTCTGACTCTTCTGGATTCCTATCTTCCTGGACCGATCCAGTACCCTGTGTTGACCAAATGTAGAGGTGATTCGCTTGCTCGCCTCTACATTTGGGGTGGGTTTTCAAAAAAATAGCAGTAGGTCCTGCCGTTGTTCCAAACTGCACTTTCCCTTAAAATTCAAGGGGGTGCGATCGCCATCCCTTCCCTGGATGACCAGCCTCAATGGTGAGGGCTGCCCAAGGAAGAATTGACAAGGGTAATCAGATGCGATCGCCTATATTTCCCCGCGATTATTCGATAGGAGTCATTAGGGTTCATGTATCTGGAAGAACGTGCATTTTGGGTGGCTTGGTCGCAAATTCCCGCAGTTGGCCCGGTTTTACTGGGTCGCTTGTTTAAATACTTCGGCAGTTTAGCCGCTGCTTGGCAAGCTGAACCCGAATCTCTCACTCAGGTCCAGGGTTTGGGTCGTCAACTGGTGGAAAAAATTGTCACCCGGCGATCGCAACTGAATCCCGAACAACTCTACAGCGAACATCTGCGCCAAAACCCCAATTTTTGGACCCCTGCGGACCCCGATTATCCCCGTTTGCTCGGGGAAATTCCTAACCCACCCCCCCTGCTGTATTACCAGGGTCAGGTCGATCGCCAAGAAACCCTCGGCAATCGCCCCATTGTCGGCATTGTCGGCACTCGTAATCCCTCCGAATATGGACAGCGATGGACGCGCCGAATTAGCCAGATTCTGGCGGAATGTGGCTTTACCATTGTCTCTGGCATGGCCGCAGGCATTGATACTCACGCTCATCTGGGTTGTTTAGATGCCGATGGCCGCACGATCGCCGTTTTCGGAACTCCCCTCAATAAAATATATCCAGAGAACAATCGTCATCTCTCGGAGAAAATTATACAAAAAGGCTTGTTTTTGAGTGAACATCCCGTGGGAACCCTCACAAGACGAGAACATTTCGCCCAACGCAATCGGATTATTGCCGGGTTAAGTCAGGCCATTTTGGTCATGGAAGCACCGGAGCGATCGGGGGCGCTGATTACCGCCAAAGTCGCCAATGAATACAGCCGCGATGTCTTTGCCTTACCGGGACGCATTGATGACCCCAATTCTCAAGGCTGTTTACGCCTCTTGAAAAATGGGGCCGAAACCATCATCAATGAAACGGAATTGCTGGAAATGCTAGGGGCTATCCCCAAATATCATCCCACCCCTTCCCCCACTGCGGCAAACCTCACTTCTCCCACGGCAGTGATGCCCCCCCTGCCATCGCTCCCAGATTTAGCCCCTCCCTTGCAACAAGTCTGGGAAGCAACGGCGATCGAGCCCATCGCCTTTGAGCTCATTGTATCCCAAGCCCAACTCGATGCCGCCTCGGTGTCCAGTGCCTTATTGCAACTCGAATTAATCGGCTTGGTCGAGCAATTACCGGGAATGCGCTATCGCCGCAGTTGAATAGAGGGTTTCTCCCGAGAAAAATTTGCCCCTATTTATCAAATCGCTGTAGCCGTCAATTTTCCCCTTGCTCATTTGCCCATCTCTTTCTGGGAAAATGCCAGATTGTTACCCGGTGCTTTATAAATTTTCCTCTAAATTGTGTACCTCCTAAAGGCATAAAAATTTACCTGTCAAAAGGAATATTTAAACTTAAGAGTACCCTAGAGCAAATCTGGCCAACCTCCCCTAATTTTCTGGTTTATTCATTGATTCATAACGTTTAGAGTGCGGGTATTCGTGATAAATAAGTAAAAGTTATTATGAAATCTCACGTTATTGGCCTAAAAACTTGTCTTTCTTTAAAAACACTATGATCTGCCTAAAGAAGGATGAATTTAAAAGTGTCCTCTTTTAAAGTAAAGGATAGTTGACAACAACTTTAAATCCTGAATTTCGAGGAGAACACCCGAATGACCGTTCAATTACAAGATACTAAACGCATGGCGATCGCCCAAAAATTGGCCGATATGAAAGCTGTGCAAAATTTTCTCATTTCTAATGAACAAAAATTTATCAGCGCCACCAGCGACCCCGATATCCGCGATCGCTTGCAAAGTATGCTAGAGGATGACCGCAAAAACCTCGGCATCATTGAAACCACCATCATTCAATATGGCAATCCTTCTGAGCCAAATAGCACCACCGAACAAACCCTGAAACAGGCTCAGAAAATGATGGAAGATTCCAACATGACCCTGTTTGAAAAAATCTCTCAGCATGAATTGCTCAAACACGCTCAGGTGATGAAAGGACTCCTCGTCCATAAAGCCGCACAAGTCGTCGGCGCTGACGTTGAAGCCGCCATCACTCCCCTGAATACCGTAAACTTTGAAAACCGTTCTCACCAAGAACAACTCAAAGGTATTCTGGAAGTCCTCGGCACTCGCGAACTCACCGGACAAGACCCGGATCAAGGTGTCTGGAGTCGGGTTCAAGATGCAATGGCAGCCTTGAGTGGTGTCTTTGGTAGCGCCACCAGCCGCGCCAAAGATGATATGAACATTCTGGAAATCCTCTATGAAGATCACCGCAAGGTAGATACCCTCTTCATGGAAATTGAAAACACCAGCGACGCTAAGAAACGCGAAGAATTCTTCGGTCAAATCTATAAGGACCTTACCGCTCACGCGGAAGCGGAAGAAGAAGTGGTTTATCCCGCCATCCGCGCTCAATTACCAAAAGTTCAGCATCTGTATAACGAGCAGGCGGAGATGAAACAACTCCTGGAATCCATCAAATCCAGCAACGGTAGCGATGCCAGCTTTATGACTCGGGTCAAACAGTTGAAAGATATGGTCCAGCATCATGTCAAGGAAGAAGAGAACGATATGTTCAATAAATTCCGCCAGACCATGAATGAGGCCCAAATGCAACAACTGTCTAAGCAGTTTAAGGAAGCCAAAAGCCGCATTCAGCAATCAATGGCGTCCTAAGACCAGGACTCAGTTCAGTTAGTAGCTAACCTAACGTTGTAAATCAGCCGAAAGGGGGGGATGTAAACCCTCCCTTTTTTGGGTTTCCCCCAATTATATCGCGAGGTTTAAATCATCCAGAATCCCGTTGTCAGAGGTTTAGGGAACTCCAAAAAATAAAATCGTCTAGGAGAGATCCCCCCAACCCCCCTTTTTAAGGGGGGCTTTTCCAATTCTGCAAAACTTGTAATGCAGAACTTTTTTTATGGAAATCCCTTATAAAAACTCTCCCCCTTGAAGGTGGGAGTTTTTATTTTGAAAACAACCTTACGCCAGATTTAACATGAATCCATAAATAATGTAGAGGCGCCCAAGGGAATCGCCTCTACATTTAGGAGAGATTTTCCAAATCTGTGTAAGTCCTGCCACCAAAACTGAAAAGACGAGGGCTTACCCTGCTATTTTGAGAGACAAGCTCAACGCTTAACCACCCACAACGGTACCCCCATTTGGATGCAGAATTTGACCTGTCATATAAGAAGAATCATCGGAAGCGAGGAACACATAGCAGGTGGCGACTTCCTCGGGTTCTCCCGCGCGTTTCATCGGGACTTGCTGACCGAAGGTAGCGACTTTTTCCGGGGGGAAGGTGGCGGGAATTAGGGGAGTCCAAATTGGACCGGGTGCGACCCCATTAACGCGAATTCCTTGGCTGACCACTTTTTGAGACAAGGCTCGGGTAAAGGCAACGATCGCCCCCTTGGTGGAAGAATAATCCAGTAACGTTTCATTTCCCTTATAGGCGGTTACCGAAGTCGTATTCACGATCGCGCTGCCTTCTTTCAGATGAGGCATAGCCGCCTGAGTCAGATAAAACATTGAAAAAATATTGGTGCGGAACGTTTTTTCCAACTGTTCTTGGGTGATATCCTCAATATTTTCTTGGGGATGCTGTTCCGCTGCATTATTAATCAGGATATCCAGATGGCCGAAAGCATCGACAGTCTGCTTGACCACCTGTTCACAAAAGCTTTTTTCTCCGATATCTCCGGCGATCGGCAGACAGCGCCGCCCTTCCGCTTCTACCATCTCTTGAGTTTTTTTGGCATCGTCATGTTCGTTCAGATAAACGATCGCCACATCCGCTCCTTCTCGGGCAAACAAAATAGCCACAGAACGACCAATTCCGCTATCTCCCCCGGTAATCAGGGCAACTTTATTTTCTAATTTTCCACTGCCTTTATAGTGAGAAGCACGGGCTTTAGGACGGGGATTCATTTCCGATTCCAGGCCCGGTTGTTGGTCTTGATGTTGAGCGGGGCGTTGTTTTTCTTGCGTCGGCATACAATTTTCCGTAAACTTTTTAAAGTACCCCTTATAAATAGAACTAATTCTCGGGAATTGCCCCCTGCCTTTTTGTAGATTTTGAATCTAATCCTATCGGCATATCCGCCAAGTTTTAGGGCGAATTGACCGGGTTTTAAAAGGGGAAAATTAGCCCTGCTTGACCAGCAGGGGCTGAGGGTGAGGAGACCCTGAAACCGGCGGACTGGAGCAAAATGGGGACATGGCTTACGCAAAATGTAGAATCGAGCAAGGGAATCGCCTCTACATTTAGAGGGAATGGGTAAGTCCTAATTGGGTAAGTCCTGAAGGGGTCTCCAGGGATAGGAAAAGACCGAAACCAGATTTGGGCCTTAAATCCTACCCAGGGACTGTAGTTACGGAAAGGAAAATTCGTTTAAGATGGCTCACAAGGGGCGATCGCGCTAGTCTTCAGTAGGGAAGTGCAAGCCTATTCGGGCAAGGGGTATCCATAAAGGAGTTTTTTTAATGAATAACTTTTATGAACAGGATGTTTTATTACTCGAAGTCACCCGGGAGCGATCGATTCGTCGAACCATGATGGTCCTGGAAACCAAGCGCAAACGCATCCGCGAGGACCTCTTGGACCTGATCCAGAATATGCCCCTGTTAGCCCTCCCCGTGGAATTAACTCGGGACGCACCGGAAGAATCCCAAGACATCTTGCTAGAGGCATTATCGCGGATGGGGGATGAAGCGTTTGCTCGCTGGATTGCCGAGGGGATTCTCGATCGCCAGTCTCAAACTGAGATTCCGGAATCTTAGCGGGTCAACATCACTGGGAATCCTGCTGAGATGACCCCACCAGCGATCGCCTCCGGTGTCCCAATCCCCAGGGGTCAGACCTCAGTTTATCCTTGATCCGGGTTCTCCAGTTCCAGCTTAGGTAATTCCTGCAATTCCTGTAACTCCTGCAACTCCTGCAACTCCTGCAACTCCAGGGGTTCCACCTCAACTTCTTGGGGTGTACTCAGTTTCTCCAACTCCGGCAAGGCTAACAGTTCAGGCTCTTTCTCCTCAATGACAACCGGCATTTGCAGGGGTTGGGGCGTCTCCACAAAACAACTAGCCAGGGGCAGAGCCCGCTCCAAGTCATCCAGGGGCCTGGGAATCACCATCACCGAGGTCAATTCTCCAATTCGTTCGGCTTCAAACATCCCCGCTTCCACCGCGACTACCACATTGGCTACAGTGCCTCGGATAATCACCGTGCATAACCCGTCGCCAATCTTTTCATAGCCCGTTAAATCCACATCAGCGGACTTGAGCATAGCATCGGCTGCCCCTACCAACGCTGGAAATCCTCGGGTTTCCACCAGTCCGATCGCTTGATTGGTCGGGCGTCCGTGATTGCCTTGGGCCAAATCCATCAACCGCGCACCGATGGGGAGGATGGCTTCCAAATTTGCCAAGGGACGCGGTATAACCAGCTTAGAAACCTCTTGACCAAACTTTTCGGCCGTTTCCGCACCGGCTTCTACAGCCAAGCGCACATCCGCCGTTTTGCCCCGGACCACTGCCGTACAGTGACCGCCTCCTATTTTTTCAAATCCAACTAAAATCACCCCCGCAGATTTGAGCATCATATCTGCACAGCCCACGATCGCCGGGAAACTTTGGGTCGATACTAAACCCAAAGCTAAATCCTGAAGGTCGTGACTGCGAGTTTTTTGCTCGCGCTTTACCAGTCCTACATCCCGTCTTTCCATCTTGCCTCTCTCCCTCAAACATGACCGAGGTCCCACATTAGCTGAGGGTGTCGGTTCTCGATTTCTTCACCTGATCTCAAACGTAACATGGGAAATTTAATAGGGGCTAAATCTAATCCTCTGGGATAGGTTGGATGGGGTGTTGTTTATGGGGAAACAAGGTTTGCATCAATTGGTTGAGGTGCGCTTGTCCATAGACATAAGCGGGAGAGGATGGAACCCCTGGCTGCTCTGGGGGTGTCGCCGCAGGTTCGGCACCATTGCCATTACTGCTGATGGGTTGCGATCGCTCCGGAGTCGGACTCGGAGTCGGAGGTTCCGGCTCAGATGCAGCCGCCGGTTCTGGGGGTTGGGGCGGATCTGGTGGGACCGGATCCGGGGCGATGGGGTTGGGACCCGTAGGGGATACCGGATCGGGCTCAGGAGCAGGGGTGTTCTCCCCATCGATCCATTGACGACTTTCGTCCCCGAGTAAGGAACCGGGGGCAATCACTTCATTGGATGCAATGGTGGGATGCAGTAACGTCGTAGAGCTACCGATGCAAGCATGGGTACCAATTTTGCCAGTTCCGATCGCCAGGACTCCAGCACCGAGGGTCGCCCCTTCTTCAATAATCAGATTGCCTTGACAGGCTTGCAGAATGGAACCCATGCCAATGCAGACACCAGCGGCGATCTCGATGCGAGTACCTGGAGATGCCTGGAGGATGACTCCCGAGGCGATCGAGGCACCTTCATCAATGGTGACATCGCCACTCATATAAATATTGGGATTCCGATTGGGTTGCAGTGGCGGCAAATACATGGGAAATGGAACCTTTAAAGGTCGGACGATCTCGATTTTTCCCCTCCGGTCATCTCCGGTATGGGGAAGGGTTGGGAAACGAGAGGTGGACAGCCCAAGTTTACGGAGGAGTCAAGATGCGATGCGATCGCCTCTCTCCCTAACTCCGAGGGCGGATTGCCACAGAATGCAACGACTGCTGGGCATCCACTCAACCCCCTGGGCTTTTGGGCCACCCCCTGACGCTTCCCTGCACACTAGGGTCGTTGGACGATCGTTTCCACCACGCGCCGCTTGGCTTTCGGGTCAATTCCAATGAGGCGAACATATTCCCCGGCATATTGACGCATAAACCCTTCCACCGCCGCGAGGGCTTGGGATGGATTTTGAGTGTCAATGGCACCACAGCTTTCCCAGGACCCGTTGTTAAAGCGCCGCTTATTGACGTGCTCGGCACCTAGGCGAAATCCTTGGCTGAGGATTTGACGCACCATGTCAGCAACTCCCTGATCTAGGTTACCCGAGCCACCAGAGGGGGCGCTATTATAGCTGCTGCTGTAGGTTTGCCCTGCGGAGGATGGGCGACCGTTGCCATTGGTGGCGACGGTTTCGTTGGGGCGTTGGATGATGGTTTCGACCACCCGCCGTTTGGCTTTCGGGTCAATCCCAATCAAGCGGACATATTCCCCTTGATGTTCTTTCAAGCAATTGACTAATTCTGCCAGCACCTGGGATTCATTTTTGCTTTCAATCGGAGCACAGCTTTTCCAGGAGCCGGTCCGGAAGCGTCGCTCATCCACGTACTCCGTGCCCAGACGCAATCCTTGAGTCAGGATGTGATGGACTTGCTCGGCTAATTCTGTGGGCAGTCCACCGCCGTTCCCCGCCGGTGCACTGTAGCTGCTGGGGCTGTGACTGGGGCGATAGGAGCTGTTGCCGTTGCCGTTGCTGCTGGAGACTTGACCGTTTGGGCGTTGGACGATGGTTTCCAGGACCCGGCGTTTGGCTTTGGCATCGATGCCAATTAAGCGGACATATTCGCCACGATGTTCAGCTAAACATTGTTCTAGGGAGGAGATGACTTCCGAGAGGTTTTTGCTTTCAATCGGAGCACAACTTTGCCAGGATCCCATACGGAAGCGGCGCTCATCCACGTGTTCGGTACCGATCCGATATCCACCGGCTAGGAGATCTCGGACTTGGGAGATTGCTTCTTGAGTGATGGTCATAGTCTCTTGTTTAGTAGCGTTGCCATTAGAACTTACAGCGCCTGGGGTTTCATTGCGGATCTCCAGAACGCAGGCTTTGTCTTCCACACAGTGATATCCGCTGCGTAAGGCTTCGTTGATGCCGAGGACATGGGTGGCGAATTTGGTATCCGTCTCTGTCACATTTGGCAAGCGATCGGCCTGTTGCTGGTTGGTAATGATTGCTCCAGACGGAATGTATTTGCCTGGGGGAATTTCCACATCTTGAATTAGGGCGTGCATCATCACGATACAGCCCTTGCCGACTCTGGCATTAAAGACGGTGGAACGAAAGCCGATAAAACAGCTATCCCCGACATAGGCGGGACCGTGAATTAAGGCCATGTGGGCGATCGAACAATTTTTTCCGATCCACACGGAATAGGGATTGTTGTCATCTCCGACGACTCTTCCTGCATCGAGTCCGTGAATCACCACGCCATCTTGGATGTTGCTATACTCTCCGATGGAAAAGGGGGTGCCTTCATCAGCCCGGATTGAGGTACCTGGGGCAACCAAGACATGAGCACCAACCCGCACATCCCCAATCATGTTAGAGAAGGAATGAACGTAGGCGGTTTTGTGGATCTGAGGCTCGGCCATATTTTTTGACCAAGGGGTTGGCGGAGCCGCCTTGCTGCGGACTACCATAACTGAATTACTCCTTCCTGTATGCGACTAGAATCGGCGTCAGACATTCAGAATTCAGAATTCGTTGGACGGAGGTTACAGAGGCTTACGTCACGTCTGTCCCGTCGTCCGCTGTGCGATCGCACAAGTTAGGCGAATCGTCCCTAAATTCTGACTCCTGACGCCTGACTCCACACCGAATGCGATCGCTGGCGTTGGTCTGTTTTGTCTATACTGACTAACGAAACTGACTAACGAAAGCGATCGGTTTCTTTTTTGCTGTAAAGAGTGCGATTTTCAACATTCACCGTGTCTACGATCGCAATGACTGCCGCGTCCACGGGACGCTCGTCACTACGGATGACCTGCCTTGCTGCACTACCGAGGGTGACTAATACCCATTCCCCTACACCGGCCCCTACATTATCCGCAGCGACTTCGTATTTGGGGAGGAGTTGTCCTTCCTCATCGATTAATTGCAACAGGAGTAATTTAACCCCTTGCAGATTTGGATCCTTTTGCGTACTGACGACGCTACCGCGAACTTGGGCAAGTTGCATGATTTACACTCAATTTATCGGCTTAAACGAATGCCTGTGGTGCTTTCCCGGAATTGCTCCACCGCTTCGGTGTAGCGAATCGGGAGGACATACTCTAGGTTCTCATGAGGACGGGCAATGATGTGGGTAGACAAGACTTGTCCACCATTAACTCGTCTGACATTTTCCACGGCTGCACCGACGGAGGCTTGCACTTCCGAGACATCTCCGCGCACGATGACGGTGACGCGACCGCTTCCAATTTTTTCATATCCGACTAAGGTGACCCGAGCGGCTTTCACCATAGCATCTGCTGCTTCTACGACTGCGGGGAACCCTAGGGTTTCTACCATTCCAACTGCAATTGACATGAACTTTACTCCCAACCTTAATGGTGATATTTGCTGTGCTGCGTCAATGACGCTGTGTTTCGGTCCAATTCAGAACGGTGGTCCTGAATGGTGTTAATAGGTGCGGAACTGCTCGACGGCTTCGGTGTACCGGATCGGCAGCACATATTCTAGGTTCTCATGAGGACGCGCAATAATGTGGGTGGAGACAACTTCTCCACCATTAACACGCTTGACTGATTCGACCCCAGCCGAGACGGAGGCTTGCACTTCCGATACGTCTCCGCGCACGATTACGGTTACGCGAGCGCTGCCGATTTTTTCATATCCCACAAGGGTTACGCGGGCGGCTTTTACCATCGCGTCAGCCGCTTCTACCACGGCTGGGAAGCCCCGGGTTTCAATCATTCCCACTGCTATAGGCATTTCTTCTGTCTCCTAAATGGATGAGTCGGTGTAATTCAATCTAAGCTGCGATCGTTAGGCGATCGGTATTCCCGAACGTTTTCAGTTATCGTAAAGCTATCCTCTTCCTTTATCAAGAATAGGTGAATCTTGTATCCCTTGACAATATAAATAATAATCATGTTCACAAATAAAAGTAATTAGAAAAACTAATGCTTTAAAGAAAATTAATATTTTATTAATAAAATTAATGCTCCAATGGGAAAGGAGTTCGACCGAGAGGGGCCAGGAGTGCTGAAGGGGCTGCGATCGCATCAGGGATCCGTCCCACTTGAGGGGGTCTAACTGCGGATCAAGATCCCTGCACTGAACCGAATCAACGGAGTCGCCTAGGGTTGATCCCGGCACTGTTGTCACGGCCCTCCCGGAGGTCACAATGGCTCCGTTGCGACGAACCGTACCCTCGTCTCGCCTTCACCGTCGATCGCCCAGGGTTCCTCCGCAATTGTGCCCAAATCTTCCATGATTGACAGGGGGAACCGTTGCCCCGGGACGGTGCGATCGCCCCTTGAACCCCCTTGATCGGCGAGCAGTCCGTAAATTTTCCGATGGGAAACAGCCGAATCCTGCTCCCGCGTCTGCCGTTTTAGGCCGACATCTAGCGGGTCAACCTACCTCGAAAAACTCACAGATCAACCCCTTATAGATCTGCCTTAACCACCCCTTTTTCTGATGAACCCGACTGAACATAAAAAGACGGGTGCTCGTTAATTTAATCGCTTGATATCAAGGAATATTATGATGAATCAGTTGCTCGTCCAAACGAGTTGGTGGGTTCCTTTATATAGCTTACTCGGCGCAATTATCACCCTCCCCTGGTCGTCGGCGATCGTCCGACGCACGGGACCGAGACCCGGTGCTTACATCAACCTTCTCGCCACCATTGTGGCCTTTATTCATGGGGGATTCTTATTTAGAGCCACCTGGGGTCACGGCCCGGAATTCCTCATCATCAATTGGCTCAATACCGGAGATTTAGATCTTTCCTTTGTCCTAGAAATCTCCCAAATGAGCACCGGCGCAATGGAATCAATCACGGGATTGAGTCTGGTTGCCCAAGTTTACGCCCTAGGGTACATGGAAAAAGACTGGTCTTTAGCCCGGTTTTTTGGCCTGATGGGATTTTTTGAAGCAGCGATGAGTGGTCTAGCCATTAGTAACTCCTTATTTTTGAGTTACGCCTTACTGGAAATGCTGACTCTTTCCACCTACTTAATTGTCGGATTCTGGTACGCGCAACCCTTAGTTGTCACTGCGGCGCGAGATGCCTTCTTAACCAAACGGGTGGGAGATATTTTATTACTCATGGGGGTGGTTAGTGTTGGTACCCTAGCCGGTAGCTTCAACTTTGCCGATATCGAAGTTTGGGCCGAAACTGCCGAACTTTCCCCAATGGTGGCGAACTTCTTAGGATTAACCTTAATCGCCGGTCCTATTGGCAAATGTGCTCAATTTCCCTTGCACCTGTGGTTGGATGAGGCGATGGAAGGACCCAATCCGGCCTCCTTACTCCGCAATTCCCTGGTGGTGAGTTGCGGCGCTTATATCCTGATTAAACTCTCCCCGGTGGTGTCCCTTTCCCCCCTGGCGGAAACGACTTTAATCGTGGTGGGGACGATGACGGCGATCGGCGCTTCTTTAGTAGCGATCGCCCAAATCGATATTAAACGCACCCTCTCCCACTCCACCAGCGCCTTCTTAGGATTAGTCTTTATCGCCGTGGGGATGCAGCACGTCGATGTCGCCCTGTTGTTGCTCCTCACCCATGCGATCGCCAAGGCCCTCCTATTTACCAGCATTGGTTCCATCATCCTCACCACCAGCAACCAAAACATCACCGAAATGGGTGGATTATGGTCCAAAATGCCCGCTACCACCCTTGCCTTTGTCGTCGGGAGTGCCGGGACGATCGCCCTCATCCCCCTCGGGAACTTTTGGGCAATGGAACGCTGGGTCAACGGATTTTGGAGCGTTCCCTGGTGGCTGTTACTCCTGCTGATCGTCTTTAACGGCTTAACCGCCCTTAACTTAACCCGCGTCTTCTGTCTCGTCTTCCTCGGTCCAACCCAACCCAAAACCCGTCGTGCACCGGAAGTTCCTTGGCCGATGGCCCTCCCAATGGTCAGCTTAACCATCGTCACCCTGCTGGTTCCCCTGATGCTCCAACATTGGCAACTCTTGCTCAGTTGGGCAGGGCCTTGGGCCAGAACAGGTCCAGATCCGGCAGTCTTTGACTTGCCCTTGGTGGTCATCTCCGGTATTGTCGGCTGTATTGTCGGGGGAATGCTTTATCTCAACCCCAACCGCACCGAACCTGTCCAACTCCCCTGGAAACCGTTGCAAGACCTGTTTGCTTATGACTTTTACATCGATAAGCTGTACCGAGTCACCGTGGTGTTAGCGGTAGAACAGTTTTCCCGCTTCACTGCTTGGATAGACCGCTACTTTGTCGATGGACTGGTCAACTTGGTGGGTTTAGCCACGGTATTCAGTGGTCAAGGCTTAAAATATACCGTTCCGGGCGGGTCTCAACTCTATGTTTTGACCATTCTCATTGGCGTTGCACTTTTAGGTCTGTTGATGAGTTCGTTGTTATAAACCTGGGGATTTACCCATATAGATAGCTTGAAGAGACCTCTCCCCTGTCTAGGGAAGGGGCTTTAAGACTCCCCCTTCCCTAGACAGGGAAAGGGGCACCGGGGGTTAGGTCTCTTGAACAAATTCAGATGCTTCCCAGGACTTACGCAAATGTTGAGAATCGCCTCTACAATTTAGGGCGGCCTTGGAAAATAGGCTTAAATCAGGCCACATTTAGAAGAAAGATGTAAGTCAGGGGAGTGTGAAATCCCTCATGCTTTCAAACTCTCTCACCCCTTCCGTAATAGATTTCAGTTAAAAAGACCCTATAGAAATTAGCGATGCTGAGTGCTTTAATCTGGGTGCCGACGATTGGTGCCGCTGTTATTGGATTTTTCCCCAACCCGATGAACCCAAAGCGATCGCGTCAGATTGCCTTGGCGATCACCGCTGCCGCATTCATCTGGTCTCTGATTCTCGTCAGTCAATTTGACCCCACGGGAGTCGGATTACAATTCGAGGAAAATCTTCCTTGGCTAGAATATCTCGGGTTGAGCTACCGACTGGGATTAGATGGCTTATCCTTACCCTTAATCCTCTTAAATGGATTGCTCACCTTGATCGCCCTCTACAGTACCACCGAGGCGATTACCCGTCCGCGATTGTACTACGCCTTAATCTTGTTGCTGAATGCCGGTGTTGCTGGGGCATTCCTCGCCCAAGACTTACTGCTGTTTTTCCTGTTCTATGAAGTCGAACTGATTCCCCTCTATCTCTTAATTGCCATTTGGGGAGGAGCAAGGCGGGGGTATGCCGCCACCAAGTTTTTACTCTATACCGCTATTTCGGGGATTTTAATTCTGGCCTCATTTTTAGGCTTGGTTTGGCTGACCCATGCGGATAGCTTTGCCTATCAAGCCTTTGCCGGTGGGTCCCTGCCGTTAAAATCACAACAGCTTTTATTAGCCCCTTTATTAATCGGATTTGCCATCAAAACCCCGATTGTCCCCTTTCACACCTGGTTACCCGATGCTCATGTGGAAGCTTCAACGCCGATTTCGGTGATGTTAGCCGGGGTATTGTTGAAGTTAGGAACTTATGGGTTGTTGCGCTTTGGAGTCGGTTTATTTCCCGATGCTTGGGCTTATTGGTCCCCTTGGTTAGCCACGGTGGCGGTGGTGAGCGTTCTGTATGGAGCCTTTAGCGCCATTTCCCAAACGGACATGAAAAAAATGGTGGCCTTTAGTTCGGTGGCCCACATGGGGTATATTCTCCTAGCTTGTGCGGCGAATACGCCGGTGAGCAACGTTGGCGCAGTGTTTCAAATGGTCAGCCACGGCTTGATTTCGGCGTTACTGTTCCTGTTGGTTGGGGTGGTTTACAAGAAAGCGGGGACTCGGGACTTGCGCGTGTTGCATGGGTTGTTGAATCCAGAACGCGGGTTGCCGATGATTGGGTCCTTGATGGTGCTGGCGGTGATGGCGAGTGCGGGGATCCCGGGGATGGCCGGATTTATTGCGGAATTTATTATTTTTCGCGGCAGTTTACCGATGTTTCCGGTGCAAACTCTGTTGTGTATGATTGGGACCGGGTTAACGGCGGTTTATTTCTTGTTGCTGATTAACCGGGCCTTTTTTGGTCGGTTGTCTGAGCAGGTGGTGAATTTGCCTCCGGTGCAGTGGTCCGATCGCATTCCGGCGATCGTCTTAGCGGTGATTGTGGTGATTTTAGGCTTGCTTCCCAGTGGTTTGGTTACCTATAGTGAAAACGACGCTACAGCCTTGAGTCGGCGAGGCCCTACTCTGAATGTCGTTACTCCCACGGAGGCGATCGCCGTTTCCGCTCCCTCTCATCTCCCCACCCTCTTCTCCATCAATCCCTAAACTTTTCACCGACGGGTAGGGATGGAAATCCCTGCCGTCGGTTCTAACTTCACCCCCCCAGGGGTTGTTTCCCCTCTGTTGGCCTGCCATGATATAAGGAAACAGAAATTAAAATTTGGCCCTATTAAATAATTTCCCTTGGCTATTAATTTTAGGAGACCGTCGAACATGACCTTATCAAAAATAAAAAAATCTACCCATCCTTTAATTGAATATATCGAACGCCTAGAAGCGGGGGGAGATTTGCTCCCGGATTCCCCGGAAAATTTGGTCGAAGTGGTGGGCATCCTCAAAAGCTACGGCGTGGTTTTAGATGCCTACTCCCGCAATTTAATTTATATTGCAGACCATCAATTTTTGGTGTTATTTCCGTTCTTTAAATACTTTAATGGAGAATTTTCTTTTGGTAAACTCTGGAAACATTGGTATCACGATCGCATTAATTTTGAATATGCCGAATATTGCATGAAAGCCATGTTTTGGCATGGGGGCGGTGGCTTAGATGAGTATGTGGATAGTCCAGAATTTCGGAAACTCGCTGAAGCAGCAATTCACGCTAAATTAAAATTTAACCCCGTTATTTTGGGAGTGAACAAGCTCTTTCCTGAGTTTCTGTTGGAACAAGTGCGCCAGCTTGCTTATTACAGTGCCTTGGGGCAATTTTGGCGGATCATGAGCGATATGTTCATCTCTCTGAGCGATGGCTATGATGCGGGGGAAATCACTTCCATTTCTCAAGTGGTCAATCATATTCTGAATGGCTTAGTCGCCGATGCCAGTACCCCCATTACCTATTCGGTGAAAATTGGGGATAAAGTCTATGATATTCTCCCCAAAGAAGCGGGATTAACCTTTCTAGCGGATACAGCCGTGCCTTATGTCGAGGCGGTATTTTTCCGAGGCACTCCGTTTCCCGGTACGATTTCTTACAATGCTCAAGCGCATCAAATTCCCGAGTTTCAACAGCAGTTTAGTTATGGGGCGCTTTATGCGGACCCCTTACCCACAGGCGCAGCGGGAATTCCTCCCACCTTGTTGATGCAAGATATGCGGCACTATCTCCCAGACTATTTGCATGAGGTGTATCGCAATAGTTGCCGGGGAGAAGATGATTTGCGGGTGCAAATTTGCCAAAGTTTTCAGAAATCCATGTTTTGCGTCACCACCGCTGCGATTCAGGGTTTGGCACCTCATCCCTTAGACACGAAGGAACCGGAACAACAGCAAGCGAACCGGGCTTATCTCGAAAATTGGCTCGATCGCTTTGTTACCTCTCGGTTGAGTGAGGTGAACAAACCCACGGAAAGAAGTTGTCAGTTATTTATCGCCCCGGTGGATAAGTAGCAACAGTCGTCTGCTTCATTCCGCAAAAGATTGAGATCTCCCCCTCCTCCTCTCACAATGCCCGGTTAAGGACCCAAAACCGGGTTTCTGTCCTAAATGGGTTGCTCATGGCTCAAGATTTGTGGAAGAAACCGGGTTTCTAACCTATGCTAGGGACCCGAAACCGGGTTTCTGTCCTAAATGGGTTGCTCATGGCAAAATTATCCCGAAGAAACCCGGTTTGTAACCTATTGCAGGGACCCGAAACCGGGTTTCTGTCCTAAATGGGTTGCTCATGGCAAAATTATCCCGAAGAAACCCGGTTTGTAACCTATTGCAGGGACCCGAAACCGGTTCGGGGGCGGATTTAAGGCTCTTTGTCAAAAAGACTACACCGGGAAGTTATCCCTAATATGCCCTCCAGTTGTTAAATAAATATCAAGATTAACCCGGTTTCCAAAAATTTGGGGCATGATTGTAATTGAGGAATAAAGGTTACCACCACTTGTGGGGACGCAGGAGAAATAAACTGCGATCGCCCCCGTTAGGTGAGAAGCGTGTCCTAGGAAACAGAACTGCACGCTTAAGAGCGTTTATCGTTTTTCTTCAAGCCCAGAAAATCGGGATTCGTGTAGCAAAAATGTAGGATCTAGCACAAAAAATCTGGGTAAAACAATCCCGAAGTAGCAAAAAAGAGCAGAGGTATCCCGTGCAAGTAACCAGTGTAGAAGTCAAGCGCGTATCCGGCGCTTTTGCGTTAATTGATAGTTTGAAACGTCACGGTGTCAAGCATATTTTTGGGTATCCAGGTGGCGCGAACCTGCCGATTTACGATGAACTTTATAAGGCCGAAGCTGCCGGAGAACTACAGCATATTTTGGTCCGACATGAACAAGGTGCGGCTCATGCAGCGGATGGGTATGCAAGGGCTACGGGGAAGGTGGGGGTTTGTTTGGCCACTTCCGGACCCGGTGCCACCAATCTCGTGACGGGGATCGCTACGGCTTATTTAGATTCGGTGCCAATGGTGGCAATTACCGGGCAAGTGCCTCGGGCGGCGATCGGCAGTGATGCGTTTCAAGAAATCGATATTTTCGGGATCACGTTACCGATTGTCAAGCACTCTTATGTAGTGCGCGATCCTAACGATATGGCACAAGTTATTGCCGAAGCGTTTTATCTGGCGAGTACGGGGAGACCGGGCCCGGTTTTGATTGATGTTCCTAAAGATGTAGGTTCTCAGGAGTTTGACTATACGCCGGTACAACCGGGGAATATTAGTTTGACCGGATACCGTCCGACGGTGAAGGGGAACAACCGGCAAATCGATCGCGCCTTGAGTTTGATTCGTGAGGCAGAGCGTCCTTTATTGTATGTCGGAGGTGGGGCGATCGCCTCCGGTGCTCATGCGGAAATTTTGGAACTCGCCGAACATTTCCATCTGCCGGTGAGTACCACCCTGATGGGGAAAGGGTCATTTGATGAACATCATCCCCTGTCTCTCGGAATGTTAGGGATGCATGGCACCGCCTACGCCAATTTTGCCGTGAGCGATTGTGATTTATTGATTGCTGTCGGTGCTCGCTTTGACGATCGCGTGACGGGCAAGTTGGAAGATTTTGCCCGCAATGCGAAGGTGATTCACATTGATATCGACCCGGCAGAGGTGGGGAAAAACCGCAAACCCGATGTGCCGATTGTCGGGGATGTGCGACAGGTGTTGATTGATTTATTGCACCGAAATCGAGAATTAGGCAATGGGGTGGAGGAAGCACAAACAAAACCCTGGCGCGATCGCCTAGAACAGTGGCGGCATGAATATCCCCTAGAAATTCCCAGTCCGGCAGAGGGATTATCTCCCCAAGAAGTGATTGCCGAAATTGGGCGTCATGCACCGACTGCCTATTATACAACCGATGTGGGTCAGCATCAAATGTGGTCCGCCCAATTTTTGAAAAATGGGCCGCGTCGCTGGATCTCCAGTGGTGGGTTAGGGACGATGGGGTATGGCTTACCCGCAGCCGTGGGGGTGAAAAAAGCCCTGCCTGATGAAGAGGTGATTTGTATTAGCGGCGATGGCAGTTTCCAAATGAATATCCAGGAACTCGGCACGATCGCCCAGTATGGCATCAAGGTGAAAATTGCCATTTTGAATAATGGCTGGTTAGGCATGGTCCGCCAGTGGCAACATTTGTTCTATGGCGATCGCTATGAAGCGACGAATTTGGAGAAAGGAACACCGGATTTTGCCAAGTTAGCTGAAATCTATGGCATCAAGAGTTTAGCCGTGCGATCGCGCGAAGAACTCCCCGGGGCGATCGAGCAATTCCTCGCCCATGATGGCGCCATGCTTCTGGATATCCGGGTCACCCGCAACGAAGACTGCTATCCAATGGTTGTCCCCGGTACCGGCAACGATCGGATGCTGGGCTTGCACCCTCACTTTGATGAGTCTGCCGTCAGCAATGAACTCACCTGTTCCGCCTGCGGTCATCTCAACCCCGCCAGCCACAAGTGTTGTAGTGAATGTGGCACTCCCTTGTAAGTCAATCAGAGGGTGGGGAATGCCCCACCCGCCTCTGATGCCTTCTCGTCCTAGGGTAGAGTAGGGGGAATATAAACCGGGTTTTTTAAGCCTATTTGTAGCGATAAGCCACAAAGAAACGGCGATGGAACCCGGTTTATTGTCGGGGTTAGAGAATATTGTATCGACTCCCTAGAGCCATCGGGAGGGAAGTTCCCCTCCACTCTTCAAGGAGAAGGAGACAGTCCAGGGGATGTAGGGATCGGAGTCATTCAGCCCCTTGAGGGCGAAGGCGATCGCCTGTTTTCGGTTGCTTGGACATTCTGTTTCATTGCTTCATCCCTTTAACTCGCTTCATGGAAGCAATGGCAGGGTCTTCCCTCATAAACAGGTTGGCGAAGTTTCCAGCAAACTAGATGTGCAAGCCTTGAAAAATTGGGCGAGGTTGGTTAGACTCCAGGCTTGACAAAAATTCATTATCGTGGTATGAAAAAATTAAGTAAATCCTCATCATCGGGTCAAAATTTTTCTCATTTTCCCCTGAGTTCATCACTCATCCCCCCAAAATTTATAGAGACCGGCGATTTTTTTTGATATATTGAAAAAATCAAGGTTTCAAAGCATCTTTTTCACCGGAGATAGGTCAATGTACCTTGATAGCATTTTTAATCAGTATGAAAAATTAACCCGAGAAATCAATCCGACATAGCCCAGAGATAAATTCGGTGATTTCAGTGAAATTACAGTATTTTTCCAGAAAGGTTGGAATGACTCATTTATGTAATAAAATCCCGAAATTAAAGCTATGAAAGAACCAGTAGGCAAACATTTGTGTTCACAACCCATCAACCCTGGGTTTTCGCAAAAAAACTACCCCGTCACCATTTTACTCATAGATGATCGGCCCTTGGTCGGAGAAGTGTTAAGGCGAAAACTTGGCTCTGAGAAAGACATTGAGTTTTTTTACTGCAGCAATCCAGTTCAGGCGATTCCGATGGCCCTCGAATGTGAACCCACCGTAATTTTACTGGATTTAGTCATGCCCGAAATTGATGGATTAATGTTACTCCGGTTTTTGAGGGCTCATCCTAAAACGCAGGAAATTCCGGTTTTGGTGCTCTCCACGGAGGAACAAGTCAGTCTCAAGGGAGAAGCATTTGCGGCGGGTGCCAGTGACTACTTAATCAAATTTCCCGATCCCATCGAGTTGATTGCCCGAATCCGCTATCACTCCAAGGCTTATATTAATTTTTTAAAACAGCACGAAGCCTACCAGGAACTCCAGTTGCTTCATGAAAATTTAGAACAGCGAGTGGAGGAACGGACAAAAGAACTCCGGCAAACGGTAGAAAATCTGCAAAACACTCAAACTCAACTGATTCATGCAGAAAAAATGTCAGCCCTCGGGCAATTGGTGGCGGGGATTGCCCATGAAATCAATAATCCCCTTCAGTTTATTGCCGGTAATATTACTCATGCGCGCCAATATACGCAAGATTTATTAGCCTTGGTGGAACTTTACCAACGGTCAAAGGGGGACCCGGGTCCGGAGGTGAAAGCGTTTGTCCAGGAGATAGACTGGGAGTTTATTTGCGAGGATTTACCGAATTTGATGTCGTCCCTGCAAGTGGGGGTCGATCGCATCCAAGAAATTTCTAACGATATGAGGAACTTCTCCCGGATGGACCAGGGGCGCAGAATTAAGGTGGATATTCATGAAGGGATTGAGAGTAGTTTAGTTATTTTACAACATCGGCTAAAAGCGCATCAAATTCAAGTTGTCAAGGATTATGGGAACTTACCGGAAATAGAATGCTGTATTGGACAACTGAATCAAGTTTTTATTAATCTGATCGGGAATGCGATCGATGCGTTAGAAATGGGGAATTCCCCGGCATCGGAAAGCGGGGACAACTCTGGGCGATCGCCGGACATAAGTCGGACCCCTTGGGCGCCCAGGATTTGTATTCACACCGAGATCCAAAATGATTCCCTGGTCATTCAAATCACCGATAATGGTCCAGGGATTCCCGCAGAGATCCAGGGGCGACTGTTTGAGCCCTTTTTCACCACCAAACCGATGGGCAAAGGGACGGGGCTGGGATTGTCCATTAGTTACCAAATTATTGTGGAAAAGCATCAAGGGTTGTTTACTTGTAACTCAAGCCAGGGAGAAGGAACGGAGTTTAAAATTGTCCTGCCTTTGCATCTGGATGTCACTGCCGAGGGGGGAGAGGGGGACTCGGATTCGGTAACAATTCCGTTACAACGGGAGAACCGGGACCCGCCAACTTCTGCCGTAGAAAATTGGGCGACTGCCTAGAGTAAAAAGGGGAAATCATCACGTCAGTTCCGTTTCAATAAATACATCCACCGCATCGAGGAGTTCACGAAACGAGTCTAAGAGTTCAGTGGATCCGTCGAGACTATGTTGACAGGCCATTTCTTCGAGTTCCTTGGCGCGATCGGAGAGAATGGGAACTCCCATATTGGCGGCAGAACCTTTGAGTCGGTGGGCGAAATGCTTCACTTGAGAATAGTCTTGGGAGGCGATCGCCCGTTCTAAAGGCTGTAAATCTTGGGAGGCTGTTTCCAGAAACATTTGCAGCAGTTGCCGTTTGACTGCAATTTTACCCCGAGAGATTTTTTCGAGGCGATCGCGATCGATGGGGAGGGTAAAATCCGGGGAGTCTAGTCCAGACTGATTGCCATTTCCGGTAGAGGAATAGATTGGATTCACAGAAACCAGCGCACCGGATTCCGCCAATTCTGAGTCTGTCGCCCCATAAGACGGACCTATTCCATTGGGGGTCTGGCGGGAATGATTCTGATGACTTAGAGGAATTTTTTGGGCCCATCGCTGCACAATTCGGGATAAATCCTCTTCATCCACGGGTTTGCTCAAATAGTCATCCATGCCGGAAGCTAAACATTTCTCGCGATCGGCTTTCATGGCATGGGCAGTCAAGGCAATCACAACCGTGCGATTTTGATTCCCCTCTCGCCGCCGTAATTCCTGCGTCGCCGTATAACCATCCATCAATGGCATCTGGCAATCCATCAAGACGATATCGTAATTTTGGGCTTCCAAACACTTGAGTGCTTCGACACCATTCGCCACACAATCTGCTTGGTAGCCGAGGGTTTCAAGTTGAGAAAGTATAACGGTTTGATTGATTAAGTGATCTTCTACCACCAAAATTTTTAGGTCTTTTTTTCCACTAGACATCAAGCGATCGCCCTTGGGCTCTAAGGAACTCAACTCCCTTTCTTCGGGAGATTCGCCGATGAGTTCCCGAGGAGTGGCGGGCTGAAATTCCAGGGTAAACCAAAAGGTTGAACCCTGATTGACTTGACTGTTTACACCTATTTTTCCCTGCATGATGGAGACCAATTGCTCACAAATGGCCAGTCCCAATCCCGTTCCGCCATACTGACGGCTCGTGGAAGGATCGACCTGGGAGAAAGATTGAAACAGTTTAGCCTGGGCTTCCGGGGGAATCCCAATTCCGGTATCGGTGACTTCAAAATAAATGCGCGTCTGGCGGTTAGTGTTTTCCTCTAATTTGGCTTTTACAGAAATAGAACCAGACGGGGTGAATTTAATCGCATTGCTGACCAAATTGAGTAAAATTTGGCGCAACCGGCTGGGGTCACCTCGCACAAACCGGGGCAAATTTTCCTGAAAATGGAGTGTTAAAGTCAGACCTTGGTCTTCTGCTTGAGGTTTAAATAAATTGACGACATCTTGCAGACATTCATATAAGCTGAACTCCAAAATTTCCAAGTGCATTTCCCCGGCTTCCAACTTAGAAAAGTCTAGGATGTCATTAATCAGTCCGAGTAAATGTTTGGCCGAAATCCGAATTGTTTCCGCATATTCCTGTTGTTTAGGGGTGAGTTCGGTATGCAACATCAACCCGGCCATTCCCAGGACGCCATGCATGGGGGTGCGGATTTCATGACTCATATTGGCCAGAAATTGTGATTTGGCTTGGGCGGCTTCTAGGGCAGCTTCGCGGGTTTGGATCAATTCATCCACGCGATCGGCGACAATAATCACACCCCCGATCGCCTCGCCATCTTCTGTGCCATTGAGGGGATTGACGTACCAAGGCTGAACTGCCCAGCGGAAGTATAACACAGAACCATCGGCCCGCTCCCACTTATCTTCCGTGCGAGAAATAAATTGTCCTTGTAATCCCTGTTGGTGGAGTTCTTTCCAGTCTTCTTTGATATCAGGAAAGATGTCATAGTAACTGCAACCCAAAAGACTTTGGGAGACCAAATTATGATCCGTGAGCCATTGGTTGCTGTAGGAGAGAAAGCGCATTTCCGTATCGAACATCGCCATTGCGATCGGGGCATTTTCAATAAATTGCCGGAGTTGCTGATATTCTTGTTCTTGAGCGAGTTCGGCTTGTTTGCGTTCTGTAATATCAATGCCAATTCCCCATCCGGCCCAACTGGCGATCGGGAAGCGTGAGCTAATATTAGACCAAGCCACGGTCTTGATCATGCCATCTTTGCAGGTAATTTGCCATTCCCGGGCGCGTCCATGATTGCGCGCTTTATTCACTTCTTCAATAATGGCATCGCGTAGGGTATTCACCGACGGCAGCGGGGCGACAAGTGGCGAGGTAGAGGGTGCACTCAAGTCTGTAGATATCCCATTCTCTGAAGACTGATCCGAGAACAGGTGTTTAGCCTGGGGATTGCCAATAATTTCCTCAGAAGAATAGCCCGTGACTCTTTCACACTCCCGGTTCCAGACGATAATATTGCCCTCGACATCAAAGGCGGTCAACATCACCGGCATATTTTCCAAAACTGCGCGCAGGCGCAGTTCGCTTTCCTGGAGTGCCTGATATGCCTCATCCCGTTGGAGACGATTAATATAAGCTTGAGAATGGTAGCGAATTCGGGCCAGGAGTTCAATGGGGTCGGGTAGTTTCACTAAATAGTCATTGGCACCGGCTGCAAATGCTTCGGCTTTGAGCTTGGCTTCTTCTTTCACCGACAGTACAATCATGGGAATGTCCCGGGTGGCGGCATTGGCGCGAAAAAACCGCAGTAATAATAGCCCGTCCACATCCGGCATGACTAAATCTTGCAAAATTACCGTGGGGGAAATTTCCGTGGCTTGTCGAACGCCATCAAGAGGGTCCTGGCAGTAGTGAAAAATAATATCTTCTTCATTTACAAGCATCCGACTGACTGCCTCACCAATGATCGGTTGATCGTCAATGAGCAAGACGGTAATCGGGTGTGGTGTCCAGGTCATTTTGGGACTGGTGGCTTTGGCATTCTGCCTGGTCATAGTCTTGGAGCTCAAAGACTGAATGGATAGAGATCGGTGGCAGGTTCAGAAGACTGCTTTGCTCAAACTGAACCAATCAGCAGCAAAGGGGTTCAGAGTATTGTGGAATGAGGGATGATTCCTCCGTTGAATCGAGTTAGAGTGAATGGGCTAATCCTTGGGATTGGAAATCGCCAGGGGGGAATCAATCGGCGCGATCGCTCCTCCTGGTGTGGGGTAAGCGTCTGAGTCTCCCCATATTATCCTTAATTTCGGGGGTTTCAGCTACCTTTAACAAACTGATACTCTCCCATTAGGGGGACCGCAGTTTGCGCTTTTAGCTCTTGAGAACCCGCCAAAGTCATACTTTAAGGGTAGCAGGATCAGCTCGTGCTGGCGCGACTTTCAACCCGCAATCAGCCGAATCAGAACCTCAGCCAAAAAAGGGTAGATATCCGACTAGGACCGAAGCGCTAGGTAGGGGCCTTGGAGCCAGGGCATCGAGTCCATCCGGACAAAGGCCGATCGCGCTCCCTGTCTCCTGAGAATCCAGGCGATCGCCACAGACACAAACTAAAGTTTATAATTCGGTTGCTTTGCTGGCTTTAATTCAGCACGGTACTCAACGTTTAGTAAATTATAGGGATGAGCATGGAAACTGCTTTAATTACGGGAGCATCTTCTGGAATTGGTGCGGCATTTGCCCGAGAATTAGCTCGTCGTCATTACCATTTGATTCTCGTGGCGCGATCGCAAGAGCAACTCAATATCCTCGCCCAAGAACTGCGAAACCAGTATCCCATTCAAGTGGAAGTCATTGTACAAGACCTCGGACAACCCCAGGCAGCTACCCAGGTTTATCAAACCGTTAAAGACCGAGGTTTGACAGTTGATTTACTGATTAATAATGCGGGATATGGAGACTACGGACCCTTTGCCAGTCGCAGCCGCACTCGTCAGTTAGAAATGATTCACCTCAATATCGCAGCCCTCGTGGAACTGACCCATTGTATCTTACCCTCCATGCAACAGCGGCGATCGGGCAGCATCATTAATGTGGCTTCCATTGCCAGCTTTCAACCCCTACCCTATATGTCCGTTTATGCCGCTTCTAAAGCATTTGTCCTTAGTTTTAGCGAAGCACTCTGGGCCGAAAATCTCGACTTCAACCTCCGCATTCAAGCCCTTTGTCCCGGTCCAACTCAAAGTAAATTTTTCCAACAAGCTGGATTTCCTCAGACCATGAACAACAATCAAAAAGTTACCATGATCCCCCCCGAACAAGTCGTTCAAGACTCCCTACGCGGCCTAGAAAAAAATCAGCCCGTTGTCGTAACCGGAACCTTCAAAGCTCACATCATTGTCAATCTCCCCCGCTTTTTCCCCCGTCCAGTCTGGGTCAATTTTATGGGCAAAATGTTTAAAGGAGGGGAGTGAGGGAGGATGGGGAGGATAGGGGAGATGGGGAGGATAGGGAAGATGTTCGTAGTAACGACTTCAGTCGTTATCTTTCCCTATTCGTAGTAACGACTTCAGTCGTTCTCTTCAATCCACCCCATCATCCTCTCATTTATCCATCCCCTACAATCACCACTGTCCCTTGTGCACCATCAATCCGAACTCGTTGACCATCTTGAAGACGAGAGGTGGCATCCGTGACATCCATAACCGCAGGAATTCCATACTCACGAGCCACGATCGCCCCGTGGGAGAGTTGACCACCCACCTCCGAAATCAACCCCCCAGCGCGGGCTAATACAGCGGACCAACCCGCATCCGTGTAGGAAACAACGAGAATCGTTTCCTTATCAATGGGGCTAATTTCTTGTAAATTGCGAAGCACTTTGACTCGACCTTCCACCACCCCCGCACTCGCACCAATCCCCCGCAATCCTTGAGACATATCCACCACGGTGCGGGTTACACTCGAAGGCAGGGCCGGTGTATTTCCATAGACCACAGCAGGCACAGATTTCAGTTTTTTATTCCGGGCAAAGGCATCCCGCCGATTAGCAATTAATTCACGAATTTGAGGTCTTAATTCCTGCCTTGAACCTTCGATTAATTGCCGAATTTCTCCAAACTCTAAAAAGAAAATATCCCCCGATTCAGCGATTATTTCAGTATCTATAAAATGCTGTTCCAACGCTAAAAAACTCCATCGCAAATGCGCCAATAACTGGTTATAAATCACCGCCACCCGACCCTTTAAGTCGAGACGACTTTGAACAATTTGGGCTTTGATGCGTTGGGATGTGGGTTTATTCGCCAAAGGAACAGGTTGAAACAACTGCTGAGTAAACAGTTGGCGCACAGGTCGGGGGTCTTCTTTCCAAGTGGGAACGGCGATATCTGTGGCAACATCACTCAAATAGCCGTAGCGGTTGAGAAACTCATCGAATTGGTCAAAAATTGCTTGTCCTTCGGGCATTTCAGCCAGGACGGCAAACAGTTGAGAACAATCTCCGGTTTTATCCCCAGGGAGACTAATTTCATCCAAGTCCGGCAGGACCAATAAGGCGGCATTGGCAATTTCTTGGAGGGCCTGGACTGCGGAGATTTCGGGAGTTTTGCCATAATCCAGTTCGCGATCGCTCACTTTGAGCATTCCCTTTCTCAAGGCAAAACTCAGGGGGGACAAAATATTGTAATAGGTGACCGTTTCTAACAACTCCAAAATCTCATCAATCCGTTGCAGCAGGGATTGGGGAGTTAAGGAAGAACCGCCCGATCGCGGTCCCTTGTCATCGGAAACTGAAAGGGCTTCTTGGGACTCGAATGCGGCTAAGGCGGGGGCCAAACGCCTCTGTTCTAGGTCATCAAAATTAAATCCCAGTCGGATTTCTCGCCGCAGCAAGCGCAGTAATCCGGGCAGGGAAATCAGGGTAGAGGTTAAGGGCGGTTTGCTGAAGGGCGCACCCCGGGTCAGAAATTCCAGACTTTCTGGGGGTAAACCCATGCGAAGAAAGATTTGCCCCAGTAAGGAGGCATTAAAGTAGGCATGAGAAAAATGCAGGGTAGCAGTTTGCAGGAAGTCCAGATGACGGGCGCGTTTGCCTAAAACGAGGCTAAACAGTTTCCCCCAGACGCCACAGGTGAGGGGACGATTCAAGGACCAGGTGAGGGGACGAATGGTGCCGGGAATGACTTCGGCAGCGATTTTGCGGGTCCATATAGGTAGCAGGGTGGTGATGGGACGCGCCTGTAATAGCCAGAGTGATTCCCCATCGTAAGTCCATTCGATGTCTTGGGGAATGCCGTGGTAGTGGTTTTCCAGATGGCGGACGAGATAGGCGACTTGTTGCAGCAATCGTCGGGGGACATCCCCGGTGCCTTCGAGGGGGAGTTGTTGGTCCTCGGGGAGTTTCCAGGTGGCGATCGCATCGACATCGGCAGCGGAGATAAAGACTTGGTAACGTTCTGGGGTGACTTGTCCGGAGACGACTCGGGAACAGTCTCCAGGGAGGGCTTCGATCGCCACAAAATCCCCTTGTCCAGCGATGGGGTCGCGACTAAAGGCGACACCGGAAAACACTCCAGGAATTTGGGGTTGAATCAGAACCGCCATCGCGTCTCTAGCCTTTTGACGATTATTACTGGATTTGACTCGGGGACTAGAATCCTGGCGATATTGAGCAGCATTGGGGCGATCGTAGGAGGTTAAGCAGCGGGTAATCGCTTCACTCAAACTGGGGCGCGAAATAACGTTGGCAACGGATAGATATTGACCCGCAGCAGAGGCAGTTTCGCTATCTTCGCCAATGGCGGAGGACCGGACAATCAGGGGAGAGTCCTCGGAGGGGTCGAGATGAGCAATCAAGGGGGCGGGGTCATCCCCGGGAGGGAGGACCCATCCCGGGGGAACGGGATAGCCGGACTGCTTGAGGGCGGCTAATGTAGCAGCTTTTGCGCCGACTTTGGCGGCATCGAGGGGTTTGTCTAGGGAAACCAGGGCGCGATCGCCTCGGAAGAAGCGAAACATCTTCTCCGATTGTTCATGACTGTTGGTGGCAGGCAAATCTAAATCGTCAGGCATTTTTTGGTAAATCCAGTAGAGTATTACCCCCAGGGCGATCGCGGCGGCGATTCGTTCGACTTGCTGGGAGTGCAACGCAGCCGTAATCAGCGGCAGGAGGACCAATACTAAGGTCCGCCCCTGCTGACGTTCTCGCACCAGAGTAAAACTAATCCCCCCAATCAAAAAAATCAACCCCGAGGCAGTCGGGTCATAGACGATAAACCCCCAAACCACATTGGTGGTCCCGGCCCCTCGTCCTTTCCAATACCGACCCATTACCAAGGCAATCAAGGAAATTAATTCCCATTCTGGATTCTGGGGAAAAAACTGCCTTGCCAGCAATACGGCTAAAATTCCTTTTGATGCCTCAGATATGACCGCGAGGATACCGGCAACTCGTCCTCCATGATAGAAGGCCGCAGAGACCCCTATATTGCCGGTTCCCACCCGACGCAAATTTTGGCCGGTGAGGGCGCGAGTGATCCAATCAATCAGGGGTAAGGCCCCTAAGATTGGACAGAGGATAAAAATCAGTAACGTTCCCCAAACTTGCGTCAGCGTCATGGAAAAACCAGCAATTGCGGCGATGAGGGATGACTTTTTAACAAATATCTAAGTATGCCGCAAAAATCAAAGTTCTGCTGAAAGGGGTCCCTATTCCTGGGGCAATGGGGTCTGATTACCTCAGCAACTGCGCCTACACCTGTTCGTCATATCCATTGGCATAGACGATCGCGCACATCTGCCGGTAGGTTTGATGAGGGCCACAGGCGACCCCAGTCCAGCGAAATTCGCCGTTGAAGATGTTTTCCCGATGACCGCGACTACTCACCCCATCATCGATAATCAGTTGCATGACCACTTGTTCTGCGGTATCGGAACCATAACTGATGTTTTCTGCGGCCCCTCCCTGCCAGCGTCCATAACGGTTCATCCGGTCAAATGGGGTGCTGCCATCGCTGCCGGTATGTCCTGTCTCCCCTCGTGGCCCTTGGTCCTGGACTAAATCCGCTGCCGCTTGAGACATCCCTCGGGAGGGGCACAAGGAGGGTTTAGAATCCATTGCCCGCAGGGCCCGAATGGCTTCATCAACCGCAGTGATTCCCTCTTGGGTTTGGAGAGGGGTTTCTCCCGGTTGTTTAAACAGTCTGCCGTCATAATACTGTTTCAGGGTTTCGAGTTTGTTGGCATATTCCCCCGGATTGGCCCGCGCTTGATTCATTTCCCGAATAATCTGTGCTTCTAATTGAGATAAATAGGACATGGAGTCTCCTTGGGTGAGGATGAGAGGATGAGGAGGGTTGGATTGCCCCATCGGCCTGTGCTCTAGTTCTATAATTATGGGGGTTTTGTACCCCGGGTGAAATTCCCCTCTTTATCAAGGGATAAAATCGGCTGAATGGGAAGGATCATACTCCTCATTCCCCATCCTAAAATTATCCACTCTTTCTTCGCTGCTGGAGGTGGAAAAAGGCGGGGTTTATTTTTTTCAAGGGAGTTTATTTTGTATAGCTGGATTGAGTTTCTTGGTTAAGGATAGCACTGCCTAAAAGCGAGTCATCCTATCCCCGGCGATCGCGGGTTCTCGGTTTGCGCTACAGTGTTGATGCAACAAGAGTCCGAGCCTGCCAATTTTGTTTGATAAAAAAAGCCGATGGATTACCCAACTGCCTACAATTTTTTAATGGATCAGGGAACTGCCCTAAGTTCTCAGCGCAACCCTGATGATTTACTGCGCCGTCTCCAACAAGGAAAACCGCCGATTCCCGGTCAGATTACGGCTATTTTATTAGCACTTAAAGTGGTGTTTGAAGGTGTGAAAGATGCCAAAAATTTAGACCGAAACTTGGTTTGGGCATTGTATCTTTTAACGGTGGAAAGTCAGCAGCTTTTTGAAAGCGGCTGGAACGCAGGGGTAGACTGGCCGCCTCTATTAAAGGAGGATTTACACCGAATTGCGATCGCGGTCCAAAGTATCTATTCCGGCATTTGGCAAGGGGGGTGAGGCCAGTCATAAATCATCCAGTATCAAGAGATTCTAACTGAATTGGACAATTCAGCACAGGACTGGGAGCATCTTGCTCTCTATGGATTGCCGGAAGGGAACAAGATGCTCCCCCTCCCCCCAACCCTGTTTAATTCATTGAGACAAGGTTTATAAAAATTTGATATTCCCTTGAAGTCCATAATTTTTAACCGAATTTTCGCATTTTCAGGGGACGATCGCCACTTTGATGACTTGGCGATGGCGCATATCCTGGAAGGTTCTTTCTAAGTCTTTCAAGGACCGGCGATCGCTGAGTAACAATTCCAAGGGAATCTGTCTACTGGCAAGGGTAGAAAGTGCTTCTCGGACATGGTAAGGGGTATTATGAAATACGCCTTTTAAGGTCATTTCACTGTAATGTAATCGTTCAGTATTTACGGTGATGGTCGTATCTTTTGGACAACCGCCGAATAAGTTAATAATCGCACCCGGACGACCACAGGCGATGGCGGTTTCCCAAACTTCCGGTACTCCTGTCGCTTCGATGACAACATCTGCACCCCATCCATCGGTGAACCCTCTCACCACCTCGGGAATGGTTGGGTCTAATTGATGATAATTAAAAGTCTGAAATGCTCCGAGTTGTCGGCCAATGTCCAAGCGATTATCATTACCGCCAAATAACATAACTTTAGCACAACGGGTTGCTAAAACGGCCACAAACATTAATCCAATTGCTCCATCCCCAATCACAATCACCCGGTCTTTGGGGTGAATGGGTGAACGGTCTATTCCATGTAAAACACAGGCTAAGGGTTCAGTCAAGGAAGCTAATTCATCGGGAATATTTGGGGGGATTGCGAGTAAATTAGCTTGGACAATGGCAGCAGGAATTTTTAAGTATTCCGCAAAGGTTCCGTTATTCCAAGTAATGTTAGGACAGAGGGAATAGGCATGGCGAGCACAGAAAAAACAATCGAAGCAAGGGGCGGAATTATTGGCAACTACGCGATCGCCTATTTGCCATCCCTGAACCCCCTCCCCCATTGCTACAATTTCCCCTGCTGCCTCATGTCCAAATAAGGTGGGAAGTTGCAACATCTTGGCATGACCCCCGCGCCGCCATACCTTCAAATCTGTTCCACAAGTCGTGGCAGTTTTCACCCGAATCACGACTTCCCCCACATCCGGTGTCGGATCCGGTACAATTTCTAAACGTAAGTCTTCTTTTCCGTACAGTAATGCCGCTAACACGGGTCCCTATTCCTAAAGAGTTTCCCCTTATTTTATCAGCCTTGCTGTCTCTTCCTGTGGGTTTTTACTCAGATTGCCGATGAAGCTTTCCTGTTGAGGCGATCGCCTAACTGTCTAAGGCAACCACTTCTCCCTAATGGAGTCTCTTGTACCCTCTAAACCCCGATGACCCAATTTTCTGTATCCTCTGACTCAAATCTCCCTTAACTCAGTAACCCCAATGAAATTAATTCCCCCTGTTTTAGTCAGTCTCATTGCGGTATTCACGGACCTTAATTTATCTCTCGCGCAAGAAATTTCCCCCGCTACGGATGGAACGGGTACTCAAGTTCACTGGAATGGAAATCAATATGATATTCAAGGGGGGACTCTCTCTAAAGATGGTATCAATCTGTTTCATAGCTTTGAGCAGTTTGGTTTAAATCCTGGAGAAATTGCCAATTTTCACTCCACTCCCCATCTTCAAAATATTCTGGGAAGAGTTACGGGAGGAAGCGCTTCAATCATCAATGGATTAATCCAAATCTCAGGAGGAGATGCTCATCTATTTTTGATGAACCCCGCTGGGATAATTTTTGGACAGAATGCTCAATTAAATGTATCCGGAGATTTTTTTGCAACGACAGCAACGGGAATTGGATTTGATAGTAATGCCTGGTTTACTGCAACGGGTTCTCAAAATTGGCAGGAGTTAGTTGGAACCCCAGTGCAGTTTGCTTTTGACTCCTGGAAACCGGGAAGCATTGCCAATTTTGGCCGGATGGAATTGCAACCGGGTCACGCACTGGTGTTAATGGGAGGAACTGTGCTCAATGCCGGTACTCTGTCTAGTCCTGGAGGAAATATTACCCTTGCTGCCATCCCCGGACAACATCGAGTTCGCATCTCTCAAAACGGACATTTGTTAAGTTTAGATCTGGAGAGGGGAACAGAGGGAGTTCTATCGGGATTGGCATCACTGCCGGAACCCCTCTCACTTCCAGAATTGCTGACAGGCGGAAACATAGATAATGCGACTGGGGTAAAAGTCAATGCTGATGGAACGATCTCTCTCACAGGGTCAGGAATTAGTCTGGATGCCGAAATCGGGGATGCGATCGCTTCGGGAACCCTCGATGTCAGCGATCGCACTCCTAATCAGTCGGCATTGCCAAGCATCACCCTTGTCGGCGATCGCGTTGCTGTCATCGATGCGGCGATCGATGCCTCCGGAATGGATGGCGGTGGCACAATCCGGATTGGCGGGGACTTTCAAGGCAATGGTACAATTCCCACCGCTACCCGCACATTTGTTAGTGCAAACACAATCATTCATGCCGATGGACTCTCTATTTCCGATCCAGCAGGAATCACAAATTCCCCCTCGGCAGCAGATGGAGGACGAGTGATTATCTGGTCCGATCAAACCACCCGCTTCTATGGACAAGTCACTGCCAGAGGGGGTTCTCATCCTTCTATCCTTCCCCAAAATGGCGGGTTTGTAGAAATATCAGGACGGGAATTTTTAGACTTTCAAGGGACAGTCAATACCCTCGCACCTTATGGTACACCGGGAATTCTCTTACTTGATCCGACGAATATAGAAGTAGTCAGCAGTACAGAAACTACAGCTAATTTGTCTGAGGTTGATGCCTTTGCAGACCCGGATTTAGGCGAACCCACGGCGATCGCTGTAGACTTGATTAATAATGCGACAACTAATGTCATCCTGCAAGCAACGGAGGATATTACCCTAAGTACCCCAGTCGCCATTCAAACCCCGGGAGTCGGATTGACTGCGGAAGCGGGAAATTGGATTGCCGTCTATGGTAACATTCAAACCAATCAGGGAGATATTACCCTCACGGCAAATCGATCGGGAAATGGGGGACTGTTGATTGATAGCAATGCGATTCTCTCTTCCGGTGGTGGCAATATCACCTTAACGTCAAATCCTGGAAATAATGGGATTCAAACGGGTGAGATTATCTCCACTGGCGGAGATGTCTCCCTCACCTCTTCTGGAGATATTGAAGTCGTTGCGATTGATGCCTCGGGAGGCAGTAACGGCAGGGGTGGCAGGATAGAAATCAATACGGGGGGATTTTTTCGCGCAACGGGAACTTTGCGCGATCGCCTGGATATTCCCACGAGTCTTTATACTGCTGATGCCAATGGCAACGAGGCGATCGTCATTCGGCATGGCGGGGATAGCGATACTCCCTTTATTGTCGGCGATGCCAGAACTAATGGGACTGTAGGCGGCATTTTTACGGGAACTGAACAACTCAACGGCATTCTCTTATCCAGCGATCGCACTCAAGGCAATATTGCAATTCTCTCCAATTTCGCACCCCCGCCACCCATCCCATTCACACCGATCCAACCCCCGCCACCAACAGGAGGAACTCAACAACCGCCACCACCAGGAGGAACTCAACCGCCACCACCAGGAGGAACTCAACCGCCACCACCAGGAGGAACTCAACCGCCACCACCAGGAGGAACTCAACCGCCACCACCAGGAGGAACTCAACCGCCACCACCAGGAGGAACTCAACC
>JAMXFF010000113.1 GCA_025370845.1 Laspinema palackyanum D2a
GTCTAAAAAATGAGGCACTCAGGTTTATGGAAAATTATCTGAATTTAATGCTGGGATTACCTGAAGTTACGGTTGCCAAAGTTTTGACCGAAGAAAATGAAGTTTACCTTAACATTAAATTGACCAATTTAGGGACAAATTGTCCGAAATGCCAGAGCTATACCGCCGAAATCAATCAAAATCGTCCGATGATAGTACGAGACCTTCCCTGTTTTAATAAATTTACTTATTTGCTAGTGCCACGCCGACAATTTTATTGTCCTTGTTGTCAAAAATATTTCACAGAAACCCTGTCATGGGTAGATTGGAAGCGGAGGCATACTTTGCGATATGAAACTAATATTTTTGACCGTGTAATTTCATCAAGCATAGCTAAAGTTGCCTCGGTTGAAGGACTGTCTTATGATGAAATCGAAGGGATATTTAATCATATGGCTAAAAAGCAAGAGGATAAGCATTGGCTCGAAGCTAAGCGGATAAGTATTGATGAAATTGCGATGCATAAAGGGCATCAAGATTATAAAGCAGTAATCTGCGATTTAGATAAAAACAAGCTAATAGAAGTTATTGATGGACGGACCCAAGATTGTTTGATAGAAAGGCTTTCTGAACTTCCGAGTAAAGTAAGAAAATCTGTAAAAGAAGTGAGTGTTGATATGTGGCATGGCTTTCCAAAAGTTATTAAAGAAATTTTTCCCAATGCTCAAATTGTGACTGACAGATTTCATGTAATGAAACTTTTGATTGAAGAGTTGAAAAAAATTGCTAAATCTTCTGGTGTGAAAGAAAAGAATAAACTTTCTCTTGTTTTGAGAAACAAAATTGATTTAAAAGATTCTGAACGGGATGAATTAGAAAACCTGTTATCTAAATCTAAGCGTTTGAAGGCAGCTTACGAATATAAAGAGGAATTCCGAAACATTTATGAAACGAGTCAAAGTGTTTCAGAAGGTGAAAAGCGTTTTCAAGAATGGTTAAACAAAGCTCGGCAAGTATATGGGAAAGTTATTAATACTATTTCCGATCATTTATCAACAATTTGTAATTACTTTATTAGTCATGCTAGTAGTGGAGTAATGGAGGGAATTAACAACAAGATAAAGCTCGTCAAGCGACAAGGCTATGGATTTAGAAATTTTGAAAACTTTCGGTTACGTCTTTTAGCAGCTTTTTCATCATAGTCATTATAAATTAGAGAGGTAGCCACTCAAAAATGTTTAAATATCCACTAAATAATTAGAAAAACTTATCACCAAAAAGTCTGAAGAGCC
>JAMXFF010000012.1:0-67364 GCA_025370845.1 Laspinema palackyanum D2a
GTGACGATTTCCGTAGCCAATAGCCTGACTTTGGGTGGCGATGC
This sequence comes from Laspinema palackyanum D2a, assembly GCA_025370845.1. Classification (GTDB taxonomy): domain Bacteria; phylum Cyanobacteriota; class Cyanobacteriia; order Cyanobacteriales; family Laspinemataceae; genus Laspinema. The sequence continues at coordinate 45 of JAMXFF010000012.1, forward strand.
CAGTCGCAGTGCGATTCGTTCCGAGGGATATACTCAAGGCGGGAACATTACCGTCAATAGCACCACAGGCGCGATCGCCGCGCCCGGTTCTCTCGACTCTTTCTCAGAAACTGGAAACGCAGGTACACTCAGCCTGAGTGCCAATACCGATATTACCACCAACGGGATTCGTTCCGAAGGGGCGCAACAAGGTGGGAGTATCGCGATTACCAGCACCACAGGCGCGATCAATGCCAGTGGTGGCGGATTGAATTCCTACTCCAGTGGGGGAACTGCCGGGAATGTAAATCTCACCGCACCGGGGAATATTACCACATCGGCGATTCGCTCCGAAGGCTATACAGAAGGCGGAGATATTACCATCAATAGCAATACGGGCGCGATCGCCACGGAGGGTTCCCTCAACTCCTTCTCGCAAACTGGCACTGCCGGAACTGTCAATCTCAGCGCCAATCAGAATATTACCACCCAGGAGATTCGGTCCGAAGGAACACAACGCGGGGGGAGTATTACGCTGAATAGTACCACTGGAACTATTGATAGTCGCAATGGCGGATTAAATTCCTACTCCAGTGCAGGAACAGCCGGGAATGTAAATCTCACGGCACCGGGGAATATTACCACATCTACGATTCGCTCTGAAGGCTATACAGAAGGCGGAGAGATTACCATCACCAGCAATGCTGGGGCGATCGCCACGGAGGGTTCCCTCAACTCCTTCTCGCAAACCGGCACTGCTGGAACCGTCAACCTGTCCGCTCATGCGGATATTACCACCAATGGGATTCGGTCCGAAGGTACACAACAGGGGGGAAGTATTAGCCTAGAAAGTACCACAGGCGGAGTCGATGCCAGTGGGGGTAACCTAGACTCCTATTCCAGTGATGGCAATGCCGGACAAATTACCGTAACCGCCGAAGGGGACATCAAAACCGGATTTATTCGCAGCTTTACCTTAGATGATGCCAGTACCTCACTCGGGGGAGAAATTTCGCTGATTAGTCGCAGCGGGGCGATCGATACCACCGCCGGAGACTTATCTGGGGAAGCAGAAATTGCTTTAGATGCCGATGTTTCTTCCCCGGAAGTCGCCAATGCCTTCCAACATAACCAAGCCAATATTAACGCCTATTCCGCCAATGGCACCGCAGGCAATATCACGTTAAATGCCCGTAACCAAATTACCACCAGTCATATCAGTTCTTATGCCGGAGAAGGCAGCGGGAATGTTACCCTGGGGAACATCATCGGAGATATCACAACCGGCGTAATTTTTTCCAGTACCCGCAACGGTGAAGGAGGTGCGATCTCCATCCAAGCTCCCGATGGTAACATTAACATCAATCATATTGCCACCTATTCCACCAACGGTACCGGAGGAAATGTCAATCTATCCGCCAGTGGTAGCGTCACCTTAAATAATATTGCCTCCTTTGGCAACTTAGACAGTGGCGACGTCACCATCACCAGTGACGCCAGTACCATTACAACGGGCGCAATCCAAACCCTCGCCCCTTCTGGCACATCCGGGAATATCACCTTAAATACCTTTAGCACTTCCGGGAACATTCAAACCGCCCAACTGCGATCGTCCGGTGCCGAAGGTGCCGGGGATATTACCGTGATTGCGGAAGATGGTTCCGTACTCACTGGGGATATTGAATCCACATCTGAAAACGGGGATTCCGGCAATATCACGGTTGAAGGGTCCGGAGACGTTCAAACCGGAGACATTCGGTCCGAAGGGGGGCAAAATAGCGGCGATATTGCCGTCAACAGCAGCGAAGGGTCTGTTACCACGGGCAATATCGAAACCATTGCCCAGAATGGGGATTCAGGCAATATTGCCGTCAATGCTGAGAAAGATGTAATCACCGGAGACATTCGGTCCGAAGCCAGTCAAAATAGTGGCAACATTGATGTCAGTAGCAATTCCGGAAGCGTCACCACCGGCAATATCGAAACCATTGCTCAGACTGGTAATTCGGGTAATATTGCCGTCAATGCAGAGAACGATATACTCACTGGAGACATTCGATCCATCGGTGGAAACAATAGTGGCAACATCCAAATCGAAAGTCGGTCGGGTACGATTACCACCGGCAATATTGAAAGTATAGCGGGAACCGGAACTGCCGGAGATATTAGCGTCTATGCTGAGGGAGAGATTAACACCGGGAATGTTACCTCAACTGGAGCCTTGGGGGGTGGAAATATCGATCTCAACAGTAAGACGGGAGAGGTGAATACCGGAACTGTGTTGACGAATGGCGGACAACTGGATATTTCTGAAGGAAGTGCGATCGCACCCACCGCAGTAGCGAATGCGTTTGTAGCCCCCCGGATTGAGGCGAGTAACTTGCTGCCACCAGCCCAGCCAGCGGGGAATCCTACCGCAACGCAACAACTCAATCCCCTGTTGACGGTAGATCCAGGGATGAACTTAAGCATAGCCCAACAGAATCCTGAATTGCAGCAAGTCCTATCAAGCACCGGAGACAGCCTTGCCATAACGAGCATGGTTAACAGCGATCGCATTGGACTCCAAGGGTTGCAAAATAATAGTACCCTCAACAGTATGATGCAGGCGATCGGGATCAGCGACCTCAAAAGTGTAACCGATAGCATCAGCGATCGCACCTCTACCACTCAACAAATCGCCCAAGCTCTCAACGCCCTCACGAGCAATCCCCTAACGGTTGCGGGAGGCGATGCCGTCGCCTCCCTCGAACAAAGCCGCGATGACGAATATAGCGAGTATTTCGGGACTAATTTCTCCGAAGGATTAATGAACAGCGCGTCGTTGAAAGATGCCTTAGTCAAAATTACCGCTGAAACCGGCTATCACTTTGCCGTCGTTTACATCAGCGCCTTACCCAGTCAACTGGAACTGATTCTGTTTACCGCAGACGGACAACCCATCCGCAAAACCATTCCCGAAGCGCCGCGAGAACAACTCTTAGAAGTCGTCAACCAGTTTCGCGGTGAACTCACCAATCCACGACGCCTCAATTCCCGGAGTTATCTCAAATCCGCCCAACAATTGTATAACTGGCTGATTGCCCCGATCGCCTCCGAACTAGAAGCCGCAGGGATTGATACCCTCATGTTCAGCATGGATGCCGGATTGCGTTCTTTACCCGTCGCTGCCTTACATGATGGGGAACAGTTTCTCGTCGAAAAATATAGCCTGAGTCAGATTCCCTCCGTTAGCTTGATTGATACCACCTATCGTCCCTTACAGGATACAAGGGTATTAGCAATGGGCGCATCCACCTTTACCGAACTGTCCCCCTTACCGGCGGTTCCCGTAGAACTCACCACCATTGCCGATGGCTTATGGCAAGGCGAAGCCTTTTTAAACGAAGAGTTTACCCGGGAGAATTTAATCCAGCAACGGCAAAGCTATCCCTATCCCATCATTCACCTTGCCACTCACGGCGAATTTAAGTCTGGCAGTCCCGGCGAGTCCTATATTCAGTTATGGGATGACCAACTACAACTGGATCGGATTCGGGAAATGGGTTGGAACAACCCCGTTGTCGAGTTATTAGTCCTTTCTGCCTGTCGTACCGCATTAGGGGACGAACGCGCCGAATTAGGGTTTGCCGGGTTAGCCGTTCAATCTGGAGTCAAATCCGCCTTAGCCTCCCTCTGGTACGTCAGCGATGAAGGCACTCTAGCACTGATGACCGAGTTTTATAGCCACCTGACGAATGCCAAAATTAAAGCTGAAGCCTTACGGGAGGCCCAAATTGCCATGATTCGAGGGGAAGTCCGGTTGGAAGGAGGACAGCTACTCGGAACCGGAACTCGCGGCGGCGTCACCCTCCCTTCTGGATTGAAAAATCAACGTCTTTCGTTTGCTCATCCTTATTATTGGTCCAGTTTCACCTTAATTGGCAGTCCCTGGTAGGGGAGATGGGGGAGATGGGGAGGATGGGGAGGATGGGGAGGATGGGGTTCATGTTTGTAGTAACGACTTCAGTCGTTACCGCGTTACTTGGCGGATGCCAAGTAACGCCCCTTTGCAGGAGTCAGATCCACTCCCAAAACCGGCGCTGAATCTGCTCATGGTGCGTGTCATGGCATCCGCCAAGTAACGCCCCTTTGGAGGAGTCAGATCCCGTCCCCAAACCGGCGCTGAAGCTGCTCATGGTGCGTGTCATGGCGGATGCCATGACACGCGGTAACGACTAAAGTCGTTACTACGAACAGGAACCTCATCCAAGGACCAAGGACCAAGGACCAACCACAAATGACCAAGGACCAAGGACCAACCACAAATGACCAAGAACAAATCCTGTACTATTAGGGTGAAGTGCGTTCAGAGAGACTAGCAAACATGAGTGCAGCAGGCACCTCAGAGGAAATCGTATTTGGTACCGATGGATGGCGGGGGATTATCGCCCGAGATTTTACCTTTGCCAACGTGCGGAAGGTGACGAGGGCGATCGCCGCTTATCTGGAAACCGCCTACAGTAAAGATAAACCCGTTTTAATTGCTTATGACCCCCGCTTTTTAGCAGACCAATTTTCTCAAACAGCGGCGGAAGTCTTAGCAGATTTGGGTTGGACTGTCAAGATGACGGACCGGGATTGTCCGACTCCGGTAATTGCTTACAATGCCCGCCATCTGAATACTGCCGGTGCATTAATGTTCACCGCATCCCACAACCCAGCCCCTTATTGTGGCATTAAATATATCCCCGATTATGCGGGTCCTGCTACCCCAGAAATCACCGATACCATTGTGGCAAATATTGCCAAGGCGTCGGATGAACCACCCTCGGGTAAGAATACCGATAAAATTTCCATTTTTGACCCTAAACCCGCTTATTTGGAATTCATCTACACGTTGCTGGATGTGGATACCATTCGCAAGGCGAAACTCAAGGTCAAATATGATGCATTGTATTCCACTTCCCGGGGTTATTTAGACCTAGTTTTAGAGCATTGTGGTTGCGAAACCGAAAGCTTCCACACTTGGCGCGATGTCCTGTTTGGGGGAGGAATGCCTGAACCCAAAGGGGAAATGCTGGTGGAGTTGGTGGAGGCAGTCAAAAAAGATAATGCCGATTTGGGTTTGGCAACCGATGGAGATGCCGATCGCTTCGGAATTGTCGATGAAAAAGGCAATGTTCTCACCCCCAATACCATCCTGCTGTTATTAGCAAAGCATTTGCTCCAAAATAAAGGCAAAAAAGGTGCAATTGTCCGCACCGTTGCCACCACCCACCTGTTAGATAACCTGGCGGAAAAATACGGTTTAACCCTCTATGAAACCGCTGTGGGGTTTAAATATGTTGGGGAAAAAATGCGGGAAACTGATGTGCTCATCGGCGGGGAAGAATCCGGCGGTTTGAGCATCTTGGGTCACATCCCCGAAAAAGATGGCATTCTGGCTGATATGTTGGTTGCTGAAGCAGTCGCCTTCGCCGGTAAACCCCTCAGTCAATTGGTGGAAGAGGTGATCGCCGAAGCAGGCGGCCCCCTCTACAACAACCGTCTGGATTTACATTTGACTGAAGCCCACAAAGCGGCAGTGCTCGACACTTACCTGAAAAATCCTCCGACAGAAGTAGCGGGAATTCAGGTTAAAGAAGTCGGGCGCAAAGATGGGATTAAACTCTATCTTGAAGATGGCGGATGGGTGTTGTTGCGTCCCTCGGGAACGGAACCTTTGATTCGGGTTTATATGGAAACTAATTCTCCCGAAAAACTCCAAAAAGTCGGCCAAGAAATGCAGGCCAAAATTGATAAATTAGCCCCGGTTGCTGCGTAGTAACCCCCCAGAGAACGGCAGGGGGTTAAATCCCTGCCGTTTGTTGCTTTAAAAGAGGTTAAGCCATTATGCCAATTACCAAACTGATTCCGACCTTAGTCAGTGCGATCGCCGCGATTTGGGTGGTAGCGATCGCCCTGGTGTCGGTCCAAAATGCTACCCCGGTTTCCTTAATGTTTTTGGGATTTAGTTCGATTCAGATTCCCGTCGGTCTCGTCTTAGCCACCAGTACCGGTTTAGGGATGATTGGAGGGGCATTGGCCCTATCTCTGTTTAGTAAAGGGCGCAATTTTTCCTGAGTCTTAATCCTCGGGTTCCACCCCAACGGAATTGAGTGAATTGAACCGCTTGACAAAGGGGATAAAATCGGATAAGAGTTTAACTCAATTCATCAAACGCGATGGCCTTGTCCTATCCCCTAAACTTTTATATTTAACTGAGCTCTAACCGCATCTCAAGTCTCAACTTAGCCCCCTAAAAATTCCTTTAACCTATTTTTAACAAGCCATGCCCAAAACAAGATTAGCGCGGCGGTTTTCCTTAGTCCTGTTAGCGACGACCTTCTGTAGTGCCATGCAGGGGCCAGGATTGGCGATCGCCGCCGATCCCCTCTTGAGTTCCCCCATGCAGGAGATCGCCTCCGCGCCGGAACTGAGAATCTGGGAATTCGACCCCTATACCAACGAACTACAAATTACCGTTCCCGAGGGCGTTACCCCAGACTATTCCATCCTCACCGACCCTCTGCGGATTGCGATCGATATCCCCAATGGCAGCAATCCTGTACAATCCAGCACCGAAAATTATCAAGGGACTGTCCGGGAAATTCGGATTTCTCAAATGGAATCTGGGGTCACGCGGATTGTCATGGAATTTGCACCCGGAGTCACCCTAGACTCCAACCCAGTCACCGTCACCCCCATCGGACAAAGCAATCGCTGGGTAGTTCGTCCGGCGGTGCAACTGGCAGAGTCCTTACCCACTACGGTAACGGAACCGAGTAGGGAACCGAATGCGGACCTTCGCACCCTGCCGATGTTACCGCCATCGGCGGCAAATCAGCCCCCAGGGATTTCCTTGCCTGCACCCACCCTAGAATCGGCGGAATTTAACCCCAACTCAGAACTGGGTCAGATGCCAGTTCTGAATGTGCCGCCACCGCCACCGCCACCGCAACTCTCGGAATTGAATATCCCCGTTGAGGATGCCCGATCGCTGGACGTAACCGAGGATTTAGACTTTGAATTGCCGGTGGAAACCTCAACGGGTGTAAATAGCACCCCCACAATCACCGTTCCCCCGGTGGAAAGTTCCTCGGTTCAGGAGGCGATCGTGCAGAGTACCCCGATTCCGGTGACTGTAGAATCAGAAATTTCACCGCCACCGCCATCTCCAGGGATGGAAACACCCAGGGCCCTTAATTCCGAGACTGATGGCATCCTCGCCTTTGGACAACCTCTCCCGACAACCGGGGCGATCGGCACGGGTCCCGAACCCGTAACCGCTGAAACTCCCCCATCTATGCCGGAGGAAGTCGCTACAAATATTCCCCCGGATGTGTTGCTCTCATCCGGGACCGTTTTGGTGCTGAACTATCCGGGTTCCGTGGCGATCGCCTTAGAAGATCGCCTCCCCAGACAAGAAGTCCTGCTGGTGTATTCTGATATTTACGATCGCACCGGCCAATTAGTTGCCCCCGTTGGCACTCCCGTAATTGGCAGTTTCGTGCGCGATCGCGGAAAAATTCGCTTTCAAACCCAATCTATCATCCTCAAAGGTCGGGCCATCCCCTTCCTCGCCCAATCCGACCCCCTCAACGGCAATCGCGATATTTCCGAGAGAAGAACCCTGAGCTACTCTGCATTAGGGGCCGTTGCTGGGGCGGTCCTTGGAGGTTTAGCTGGAGGTCCCCTGTTAGGGGGGGCCGCTGCTGGTGCAGTCACCTCGTTTCTGCGTTCCGATATCGCCGCTATTGTTGAACCCGGACAAATTCTCCCGGTGCGTTTAAGCGAACATTGGCGATAATCCTTGCCTATTGCCCTACATTTAGGGTTCAATCTCCAGATCCAGGGTAAGTCATCGGATACCAAAACAGACAAGGGGGGAATCGATGCGATCGACTCCCCCCTTGTCTGTCAATAATGTGGACAACTCACACCCAATCCTTTTGTTCGAGGACACTTGAGGCTGTTGAATTCAAGAAGGTTGCATCGTTGTTCCCAGATTATTCGGGGTTAAAACATCCTTAATGTCCCCTGAATCCGCCGAAATCAAGCCAACCGCTTGTTCGAGTGCCTCAACCCGAGTCGCCGTGATATGGTGAGGGGGTAACAGTTGCACAATCCCAAACCGTTCTAATCGACGTTTAATTTGACCGGCAGCACCGACGATAAAGACATGACGACCTTTATCGAGAGCATCTTTAATGGCATTTTCGATCGCCAGAGAAGAAGTCACCCCTAACATGGGCACCTCACTCAGGTCTAAAATCAGCACTTCAAAATTCTCCACTGCCGACTGTTCCCGAGCGATCGCCTTCGAGACTCCAAAAATCATCGGTCCGCTAATATAGAACAGCAGAATCCGGCCATTCCCTTGTTGCAGCAACCGTTTCTCTTCATCAGTCATCAGAATTTCATCATCGGCATCGGTAATCGCCTTGACATCCTGTCCATGAATATCGCTCATTCGTTGGATCGTCAGGATATTAGCAATAAACACCCCCACTCCAACGGCCACGATTAAATCCACAAACACCGTCAGCGCAATCACCGCATACATAATCAACGCCGCTTTCACCGAGACGCGGTGAGCACGTTTGAGGAATGCCCAATCGATAATATCAACCCCAACCTTGAGGGCGATCGCTGCCAACACCGCCATCGGAATATTTTCCGTCAGACGCGCGGCCCACAAAATCACCACCAGCAAAATTGCTGAACGGGTTAAACCCGACAAAGCACTTCGGCCACCGGCTTGGATATTCACCACCGTTCCCATTGTCGCACCGGCACCGGGAAGTCCTCCACAGAGTCCTGAAACGATATTCCCAATCCCTTGTCCGATTAATTCTTTATCCGAGTTATGGTGAGTGCGGGTCAAACTATCAGCAATCACAGAAGTCAGCAGAGAGTCGATACAACCGAGCATCCCTAACACAATGCCATCAATCAGCATTTCCCGAAATGCCGTGACGGTAAACACCGGCATATTTAATTGGGGCAGTCCCATTGGAATGACGCCAATCGTCCGAATATCCGCATTTTTGAAAAATACCAGGGCAAAGACAGTTCCGACAATTAATGCCACCAATTGCGGGGGTACGATCCGCTTAAATTTGGATGGCATGAAGAACAGAATGCCTAAAGTTAAAGCGGCTAAAATCGCTTCCGGTACGTCAATATTGCTCAAAAACATCGGCAGATTGCGAAGGGTTCCGAGTACCCCTCCTTTACTAGGATGACCTAAAAAAGGACCCAGTTGTAGCACAATCATAATCAAGCCAATTCCAGACATAAAGCCCGAAATTACCGTGTAAGGCATCAGGGTAATGTATTTACCCAACCGGAAGACGCCAAAGATAATTTGAAACAGTCCCGCCAGCATGACCACCGTAAAGGCCATCGCCAATCCATTCTCGGGATTTTTGGCAATCATTGAGGTAACGATCGCCGTCATTACCACGGTCATCGGTCCGGTGGGTTCGGACATCAGGGCAGGTGTTCCGCCAAACAAGGACGCAAAAAAGCCCACGCAAACCGCACCATAAAGACCCGCTACGGGTCCGGCACCGGAGGAGACCCCGAATGCCAAGGCCATTGGCAGAGAGACGATCGCCGCTGTGACGCCGCCAAACGCATCCCCGCGTATGTTCTTGAAATCGATGTGATTAAAAATACTCTTCATTGGACTATGAACTTGAGAGGCTTTAATCGCTCTGCAACGAATTGGATCTTCTAATCATATAGGAACCGGAATCCTTGGCAAGGGCTTGAGACCATAAAAACCTTCTAAGTTTTTTGACGACTCTGATTACCCAGACCCTAATCTAGTTCAAAAACAAGCTGAAACCTCTTGAGGGGAATAGGTTCAGGGATCCATGACTCGCAACGTATCCAGGGCGATCGCCTATCTATTTTGCAGTGGATTGATTGTTTTCTAGGCTGGGTATAAAGAAAAAGAATAATCAATGCTTATCACTTAAACGTGCATAAATACTCACTAGACTTCTTGACAAATTCGCGATCGCTCCCCCCAAACCCCCCTTCAAATCCCCCTCCCTTATTCCTTAAGAAGGGAGAAGCCAACGGAATAAATGTTTGCCTCACGGAAGGCTTTTTACCATTGTGCCCGAAGTCTACTGAAGATGCCGGTACAGGATTCGAGAAAAGAGACTGTTACGCGGTAGGGTAGACCTTTCTTGATTGCTGATATCAACCCAGAAAGACCAAAAAACCCAGTGGGTCTCCCCTTTAGGGTATCCCCGGACTCGAACAAAGGGTTGGGAGTCAAAAAAAGGCAGATGATGAACCCTAAAAATGCAAAAGGACGCGGAGGTTGCTCCGCGTCCTTTATAAAACGCAAAATTCAACGGGATAACGAATCCCCTGCACCTTAAAAGCGTTCGGTTTCTGGGGGTCTGCCTCCAGATCCTTGGAAGAATAGATTTCCCGCCGCGTCATTTTGATAAATGCAACTAATCTCTGGGGTATTTTCCAATGCGCCCGTGAATCCAAAGGTGTTCATGCGATTTTTGCAGTCACGGACCTGATCGTTGCTGACCAGTTTGCGTTGCTCCAAAATATTCCAGGTATTGGTTCGCAGGACGCACCCGGGCTGCATTTTGGGCTGGGATATATAAACATTGAAAGGATTAAGGGTGACGAAGATGCGAGTATCCATCACCATCGCACTGGCTCCATATTGAATGCAGAGTTCTGGGTTAGGGGCGCTGCGATCGATGACTTCCCGCGATGCCACGTTTTCTGGACTGAAGTTGGCGGTAGAGCTAAATGCTATACCGATCCCGATTCCCAACACGAAAACCCCAGCTAAAATCGCCAGGGAGGTGTAGTTAAAGGGGGATGAGGATTTTGGTTTTCGATACATGGTCTTTGGTGGGTTTGAGACGTTGGTTTGGGATGGGTTGGATGATCTCTATCTATTAGTATGCCGAATCTGACTCCGAGATGGCTGTTCCTCAAGGGGGCGATCGCCCGGAGGTGGTTCCACATTTTTCCCTTTTCTGCGCTTTCCTACGGCAATCCCGCCCCCCGGGTTCCTAAAATTAAGGGCCAACACCCCACCAAAAATATATTTCTCCCCCTCCACGAACCCCGACTCCCAACCGGCTGGATTTTTTGACTTAAGCTCAACAAGTGGTACAATTTTAAAACCTCATCGCTAATTGTGAGCCGCTTAAAAAAAATTAAGGTTTGACGAAAGTCAATCAGATTGACGCTAAATTTTTATTTTATTTTTACAATTTCCCCAGGTCAATTAAAGAGAAAAAATGGCAAAATAGGCTTAGGGGATTTGATGGTCCACTTCCGGGATTTCACCAGGTTCTGCAAAAAACAGAGCGGTTGAAGTCTTTCCCGGGAAAGGGTGCAAGATTTGTGAGCTTTTACTCGGGCTTGTCTATTCGGCGAGATGCAGGCTGAATTTTGCTGGAAATCGGTCCCCATTCAGAAAATTTATAAAGAGGAAAATCACGAGCTGTCAATTCCTGAATTGACAAATTAAATTATGGCAAAACATCTGGTAAATTTAACGCTAAAATTGGTATCTGAGCGAGTGGATTATGTTCTCCAAACTTATCCCTACTCTCTCTATAAAAGTGTTCTCGACGAATCGGATTTTCAGTTAGAACTCATTGCCTATATTTTAAATCGAGTCCCTAGTCTGTATGTGGTCACCGGGGACGCTCGTCCGGCGATCGGATTGTGCTTAGGGTCCTCAGAACAGTTCCATCTGGAAGGGTTAATTCAGGAAGGTATCCACGTTATTCTGCCTAAGGTATTGAAAACTCCACCCCAAGAATTTTGTGAGCTTCTCAAACCCCGTGCCTACAGTACGACCGAAGAAGGTAAATCCAAACCGAATCCGGGGGAAGCGAGTCAGGAATCCTGCCAGTGGGATGAACTGGCAATTTATGCTCGAACCAAGTGGGTTGAACAGAATGGGATGCGTACACCATAACTTCATCACCCTTAGATTGGGGTGGCATGGTGTAGCGAGATCCACTCTCGTGGTGAAAACAAAAATCTGATGAAACTGGGGATGCCAGAAGTTCGTCTTGACTTAAAAGACAAGGCACTGCTAATTTTGGAGGACCGGAATCCAAGGTTCAGGTCAATCGGCGGATTCTGCAACATTTCTTAACAAAATAGAGCCACCTCTTGGGTCCTCGCAGACATTGCCTTTGGTGAAAAGTCGCCCTAATGAGGGAGGCGATTGAAGAGAAACGAGCATAAAGTAACGAGATATTCCGGATGGGGCATCAGCCCAGGGCGAAGGTATTCCCTCGTCGATGGCGATCGCCCTCCCAATCGGAGAAAATAGACCCAGGGAAATCCCTTGTGGATAGAGTGGAGTGAAATCGCTTCCAGGGTGCATGACTGGTGGATTAATACCTGAATCTAGGGACTCCCTCTCCAGATCCCGGGATTTAATTCCACCCCGGGCCGACACCGGAAACGCAGGTTATGCTTGGGAAGATTTATTATAGATTAAATGTGCTAAGGGCTTGCGAATTATGACTCATTGCATCAATCCCGATTGCCAAAATTCAGAAAATACCCATTACGCTGACACTTGTTCTAGCTGTGGTCAACCCCTGCTTTTAAAAGGCCGGTACCGCTGCTTGGAACTCCTCGGTCAGGGAAAATATGGCCGGACCTTCTTGGCGATCGATGAAGACAAACCCTCGAAACCTCGTTGCGCGATTAAGCAGTTTTTCTCCGGAAAAACCGATAAGGCGATCGCCCAATTCCGAGGGGCTACTCCTGGATCCCCAAAAGCATTGACTTCAGAAATCATGCTTCTGGATGAATTAACCCAGCATCCGCTGATTCCGGAACTCTATGCTTCTTTTGAAGAGAATGGCAGTCACTATTTAATCCAAGAATATGTCGAAGGCCAAAATTTAGCCGCTGAACTCGCTGAAAGCGGCCCCTTTAATGAGAAAAAAATTCGTCAAATTCTCACCGACGTTCTGCCGGTGTTGAAATTTGTTCACAACAGTTTGTTGATTCATCGGGATATTAAACCCGAAAACCTGATTCGTCGCCACAGGGATGGCAAAATTATTCTCGTTGATTTTGGCACCGTCGAACATCCCACTGGGATGAGTGCGATCGCCTCTACCACGGCCCTAGGTTCGGCAGAATATGCCGCCCCTGAACAAACCAAAGGCCAAGCGGTTCAAGGGAGCGACCTGTACAGTCTCGGTGTCACCTGCTTGCATCTGTTAACCGGACTATCCCCCTTTGATTTGTACAGCATTAAAACGGAAAGTTGGGTCTGGTCTGAATATCTCACTCAACCCGTTAGTTTGCAGTTAAGCCGGGTTCTGGATACCTTGGTGCAACGGGATATCAAACAGCGCTATTCCTCCAGTGCTGAAGCCCTCAAAGCCCTAAATGCCCCCAACTTAGAAGCGGTCTTACCCCCGCCCAACAAACGGGTGGCAACCTTGGTGGGTGGCGCGGCGATCGCCGTCTTGTCCATGACCCTCGGTTATCGTGCGCCGACTTCGATCCCGGTGAGTTTCCAGCAGGCACCTTTGGAACCCCTTGCGCCACCGCCACCGCCTCAGATGATGTATCGGGTCAAACCTCCGGAGATGTCTTACAAACTCCCGGCATTCCCCGAAGAGTCTAGCTATCCCATGTCCAACGTCCAACCCATGCGGACCTTGGCGATCGCCTCGGGACCCGTCTGGTCTGTCGCTGTCAGTCCCGATGGCAGCACCATCGCCTCCGGCAGCACCGATGGCACCATTCAACTCTGGCACGTTAGCACCAATAACGTCCGCGTTCCCCTCCGGATTCTCAGCGGTCATTCTGACCCGGTATGGACCCTAGCCATTAGTCCCAATGGCCAGTTCCTCGCCTCCGGCAGTGCCGATAAAACCATCAAACTTTGGGACCTCAGAACCGGGGAACTCCTCGGCACCCTCAAGGGCCACAAAGCCGGAGTCTTCTCCATCGCCTTCAGTCCCGATAGTCAAAGTCTCGCCTCCGGCAGCTTCGACAAGAGCATCAAAGTTTGGCGACTCCATGCCAACAACTACTCCGGACTCGCCGGTTCCGAAGTTCGCAGCTTCATCGGTCATTCCCAAGAGGTCCAATCCGTCGCCTTTAGTGCCGATGGTCAAACCCTCGCCTCCGGCAGTACCGATGGCACCGTCAAACTCTGGAACTGGCACAGCGGCAAACTGATCCGCACCCTGTTGGGACATTCTGATGCCGTCTGGTCCGTTGCCTTCAGTCCTGATGGCAGTACCATCGCCTCGGGAAGTTGGGATAAAACCATCAAACTTTGGGATTCCAGCAGTGGCCTCCCCGTCCGGACCCTCAAAGGTCATTCCGAACAGGTTCACTCCGTCGCCTTTAACCCCGATGGCCAAACCCTCGCCTCTGGAGACTTGGGAGGCACGATTAAATTGTGGAAAATGGACACAGGTTCCCAAGTCGGAACCCTCAAGGGTCATACCGATTGGGTGGGGGTCGCCTTTAGCAAAAGCGGCAAAACCCTAGTCAGCGGCAGCTTTGATGACACGATCAAACTGTGGAAAGTCAATCCGTAGTCAAATCTGAGGGACTAGCTTCCCGTTTAAATTTTTTAAAAACGCGATTGGGTTTGTTCTGTACACCCGATCGCGTTTTTTCTCCGGTTGTACTCCCGAATCACAGACAGAAAACCAGATTCAGGTCCTCGGACGCCAGTACCGTAGCGATTAGAAACCCGGTTTCTTGTCCCTGAGATCTAACTCCTGTACGGGCATCCTGGCGCATTGCACTGGGCGATCGCCCGGTTACAAATCACAGCCTCCGGTCCCCAAATCCTATACAATCGATAAAAACCCCATTCGGCTCCCTTGAGCGCATCCCGGTTTTAGGCCGGTCAGACCCTATTGTTCAGTTTCTATTGTTTTTATCTTGAGTCTTGAGTCTCAACCCCAAATCGATTTGAATAGCAAGGTAGGCGAGCGTGATGACCACTGAGGAAATAGGGTTAGTGTTAGTAATTGACGATTCCTCCACTAACCTAGAATTGCTCTATGATATTTTGACTGAAGTTGGCTATGATGTCCTCTTGGCAAAACAAGGAAAAAAAGGAATTGACCTCGCCAAAAGTCATCCCGTAGATTTAATTTTACTGGATGTCATCATGCCCGAAATGGATGGGTTCCAAACTTGTACCCTCTTGCAATCTGATCCAGAAACCCAGAACATTCCGATTATTTTTATGACCGGCATTTCTGATAATTTAGAAAAGGCCAAAGGATTAGGACTAGGAGCGGTTGATTATATTACTAAACCTTTTTATCAAGCAGAAATTTTAGCTCGCATTAAAATTCATATTAAATTGCGGAGATTAACCCGAGAATTAATCCACGAGAAACAATCCCTTGAACAACGAGTTGAAGAAAGAACCGCAGAACTCTCTCAAATTTTGGCTGAACTCCAAAAGGCTCAACTGCAATTGGTCCGAGGTGAAAAACTCTCTTCCATCGGTCAATTAGTGGCGGGGGTTGCCCATGAAATTAAAAATCCTTTGGGGTTTATTGCGGGGAATATTGATATCGCCACCGAAGGAGTTTTTCATTTAATTGAATATTTAGAACTGTATCGAGCCAAGTTTCCGGATAGCGGGGAAGAAATTCAGCGCAAAGGGGTAGAAATTGATATTGAGTATTTGTTACAAGATTTACCCAAAATGCTGGCTTCGATGAAGGTGGGAACCGATCGCATTTCTAACCTCAGCACCTCCCTGGGAACCTTTTGCCGTTCTGATACCACTGTTAAAGTCTTGGCGGATATCCATCAAGGACTCGATAGCACCTTAATGATTTTACAGCATCGGATCAAAGCCACTCCGAACCGCAGAGAGATTAAAGTGGTTAAAAACTATGGGAAAATACCTCGGATTCGCTGCTATCTCGGTCAGCTCAATCAAGTGTTTATGAATATTATTGCTAATGCTATTGATGCCTTAGAAGAGGGCATAGGAAATGCGGTTTCGTCTCCAGATTTAGCGCCCCAAATCACAATTGACACCCAACTCAGCGCCGATGGGAAAAAGATTATAATTCAAATTTCTGATAATGCTCAGGGAATGACTCCGGAAGTGAAATCCCAAATTTTTGATTACTTATTTACCACAAAACCTGTGGGAAAAGGGACCGGCTTGGGGCTATCTATTTCCCTTCAAATTGTTAAAGAAGCTCACAATGGCAATCTAACCTGCTATTCTGAATTAGGGGTGGGTACTGCATTTGAGATCCAAATTCCCCTGGATGACTCGGAGGCGATCGCTGGCTGAAAGAGTGGGTTTATCATCCCAATTTTATTGGATTTTAGGACGCTTTTCCCGTTAACCAGTAGGTGACCATTTCTCCTTTGCCTCGAATCGAAACTGTTCCTCGTTCCCTGAATAAATAATTGCTTTTTAAGCGTTGGTATGTCTCGTCAGTGACTTGAATTTGACCGGGTAATCCTTGAGATTCCATTCTTGAGGCAATATTGACCGCATCTCCCCAGAGATCGTAAATGAACTTGGTGGTCCCAATCACCCCAGCGACGACAGGACCCGTGGCAATCCCGCAGCGAATTTGAAAGGGTTCGCCGGTTTGGGTTTGAAATTGCCCGATCGCCTGCTGCATATCCAATGCCATCTGTGCGATCGCCTCAGCATGATTTTCTTGGGGGATGGGGACGCCACCGACCACCATATAGGAATCTCCAATGGTTTTAATTTTTTCCAATCCATGTTGGGTGGCGAGTTCATCAAATTGGGAAAAAATTTGATTCAGTAAAGCGACTAATTCTGATGCCGACATTTGAGCAGACAGGGGTGTAAATCCCACAATATCCGCAAATAAAATACTAGCTTCATCAAACTGTTCGGCGATCGCACTGGAGCTTTCTTTTAACTGCGCTGCGATCGCCTTCGGTAAAATATTCAGCAATAACCGATCTGATTTCTCCCGTTCTAACCGCAACAACGCATTTTGTTCTTCTAGTTCTTGTTGCAATCGAAAAATCTTTAAATGATTTTCAACCCGAGCTAAAACCTCTTCAAATTGAAACGGTTTGGTGATATAATCGACCCCCCCAACTTTAAACGCCTTCACCTTATCCAACACATCATCAAGGGCACTTAAAAAAATTACCGGAATATCCCGAGTTTTTTCCTGAGATTTTAATTGTTCACACACCTCATACCCATTGATATCTGGCATATTAATATCCAGCAAAATCAAGTCCGGTGGCGACGCCTGGACCCCCATTAAAGCCATTTGACCATTCAAGGCTTTACGCACCTTATATCCAGAATCGGTCAACATTTTAGAGAGCAGATTCACATTGTCCAGGGTATCATCGACGACTAAAATTTTGCAGTTGGGTTCATGAATAGGTTGGCTAGTCATTGCTCTGGATTAACTCAATAATTTTATCAAATCGCAGTTGAGTCACCAAATTGGTGAGGGGAGTTGCTAAGGCGGTATGGGAGTCAGGAATTTGGGTAATTAAGGTGGCGATCGCCTCATCATCCAATTCACTCGCCGCTTGATAGAGTTGGTTTTTCCAATCCGGCGACATTTCCTGCAAACATTCGGTTACCGTTAGGCAGTTCCCTGGAACCGAGGCAGAGTGACTACTCACATCCACACCCGGGATTTCTTCATAAAGATAACGCACCCCGAGATGTTCCGCCATTTTTTGAAAAATCACGTCTTCGCGAAACGGTTTACTGGCAAAATCATCACATCCTGCCTCCAAAACCATTGCCCGATTTTCTTCAAACGCGCTGGCCGTTAACCCAATAATAACCGGAATTGGCCCATTAGTCATCTGTTTAATTTGCCGGGTAGCTTCATAACCATCCATCACCGGCATTTGCATATCCATCCAAATC
Organism: Laspinema palackyanum D2a; assembly: GCA_025370845.1. Taxonomy (GTDB): domain Bacteria; phylum Cyanobacteriota; class Cyanobacteriia; order Cyanobacteriales; family Laspinemataceae; genus Laspinema. Next base: position 17,977 of record JAMXFF010000012.1, read on the forward strand.
AAATGGGGTTGCCAACTGTGGCACATCGTCACCGCATCTTCCCCATTCACCGCTTCACGCACTTCAAACCCCAGAGGCGACAGCAGATTCCGCAGCAACAGACGACTTTCCCATTTATCCTCAACCACCAGAATCCGATACTCCGGTTGATTTGCCGCTAACCCAATCACGCGCTGACGCTGGACTTCAGTCCCCGGAGTCATGGCATCTGCCGGACTAATTTTGATATCAAATTTAAAAATTGTGCCTTTGTCTAGGGTAGAACTTACCGTAATTTTACCCCCCATTAATTGTACGAACTGACGGCTAATTGGCAATCCTAAACCGGTCCCCGCTTGAGATTTTCGTCCCGTTTCACTCTGTACAAAGGGGTCAAATAAGGTCTCCAGTTCTTCCGCACTAATCCCGGGTCCCGTATCTTCAATTTCACAGACCAAATAGCTGCCTGATTCTCCCTCGACCGTTTCTGTTAATAAAGATGGGGTTTCCGTTGTAACCCGGACCGCGATGCCACCTTGTTCTGTGAATTTGATGGCATTTCCCAGGAGATTAATAAAAACTTGACGCAATTTGCTTTCGTCCGTTTTGATGAACTGAGGGACATCAGAGGTCCGTTCAAACATGATTTGTAATCCTTGGGATTCCGCTTTTAGTTTAAACATTTCTCCGAGAGAGGTTAACAGCCGATACAGGTCAAAGCTGGTTTCATTCAAAGAAATTCGACCGGCTTCAATTTTGGACATTTCCAACACATCATTAATCAGGGTGAGCAGATGTTCCCCCGCCCGAGAGATGATACCCAGATAGTCTTGCTGTTGGGGGTTGAGGCTATTGTCCCGATTGAGAATTTGAGTAAAGCCTAGAATGGCATTCAGTGGAGTTCGCAATTCGTGGCTCATTTTCGAGAGAAATTCCCCTTTGGCTTTGCTGGCAGCATCTGCCGCTTCTTTAGCTTGTTGTAGGGCTAATTCCGCTTGTTTACGTTCAGTAATATTGCTGGCTGTGCCGGTTAAACCTAATCGATTGCCCTGGGCGTCTTGGCGGATAATTGCATTGACCAACAGATAAATCGGTCTACCATCTTTTGCGATATCTATGATTTCATATTGGGAAAGGGAATGTCCCGCAAAAATTTCATCAAAAGCGGCTTGATCCTGAGCCTTATTCTCATATTCAGGGGGCTTAAATTCAGAAAAGTGATGACCGATCATCTCCTCGGGTTCATACCCATAAATAGTTTTAACCGCTTGGTTGACAAAGGTAAAATAACCTTGGCTATTCATGGAGAATATCATTTCCTGAGAGGTTTCCACCAAGTCGCGATACTTCCGTTCACTTTCGGCTAATGCTTCTTCTGCTAATTTGCGGTCCGTGATATCTGTAATTGAGCCAACCATTCGGATCGGGTTTCCGGCTACATCCCAGAGTGCCTGACCCCGGGATAAAACCCACTTGTAAGTACCATTTTTGCACCGCAGGCGATGTTCCGTGGCGAAATAGGGTGTTTGACCATATAAATGCTCTTTAATCGCCTGCATGACCCAACTCTCATCATCAGGATGGATGCGATTCAACCAGGTATTTGAATGGTTGGGAAGTTCATGATCTTCATAGCCGATGATCTCTTTCCACCGACTAGAAATGAAGGCTTCATTGGTTTTTAAATTGCAGTCCCAGATTCCATCATTGTTGCCTTGCAAGGCTAATTGCCAGCGTTCTTCACTCTGCCGTAATTCTTCTTCGGCTTGTTTGCGATCGCTGATATCAACCACTAATCCATCCCACAGAATACTGCCATCGGCTTGCTTTTCTGGGTTGGCATCTCCTTGAACCCATTTAATTTGACCGGATACGATAAGTCTCCAAATAAAATGCCACGGTTCTAAGGTTGCGGCTGAACGGGTGACGGATTCACGATGTTGTTGGCGATCGTCCGGATGAATTAAATCTATCAATAAAGAGGTGTCTTCCATCGCCGCCTCGGCTTCAACTCCATAAATCTGGCGGCAACCCGGACTGATATAGGGAGAAGTAAATCTTCCATCGGGGTGCATCATGAATTGATAAATCATCCCCGGAATATTGGCGGCCAGATTATAATATCGGGTATTGCTTTGTTGTAATTGTTGGGTGCGCTCTTGGACGGTTTTTTCTAACTGGCGAGCATACTCTTTTTGGGCTTGATAAAGTTGGGCATTTTCTAAGGCGATCGCCGCTTGAGAGGAGAGGAGTTTGAGCAATTCCACTCGCGCGGGACTAAAGGCCCCCATCAGCAGATTATTTTCCAAGTACAGAATGCCAATGAGTTTACCTTGACCCAAAATGGGCGTACATAACACAGACTTCGGCTGAGTCGCTAAAATATAAGGGTCACTGGTGAATTGGTTATTTTGGCTGGCATCATTGAGGACGATATCTTCTTGGGTACGACGGACATAATTAATTAAGGACAGGGGTAAAAATGAGCTAGTTTCCAGGGCGATCGCCTGTCGAACCGCGATCTCCGTTTGTTCACTCTTACCTGATGCTTCTATCACAAAATTACCATTTTGGTTGAGGAGCAAATACCCCATTTGCGCTCCCGCATTTTCCAGAGAAAGACGCATCAACTTCGCCAATAATTTGTCTAGCTGGACTTCGCCAATCAGAGCTTGAGTCGCTTGGATGACCGTACTCAAATCTAACAATATATCGTAACCACTGCTTTTTGATTCGGTATAATTATGGGTCTGAAGTTCCGTCGTGCTTACTTCTATAGTTTTAGAGTTTAAGTCAGAAAATCGCCGTTCTAAATCCTGGACTTTAGCCAATGCGCCCCAGCGATAGTAGCAGGAATGGGCTTTTTTCCGATAAAATCCCGCAATAGGGTCTCGTCCAATCTGTTCATAAAACTCTGCCGCCAATTCCCAGGCGAGGGCTTCTTCTTGGATATAGTTATGAGTTTGTGCCGTGGCGATCGCCTGGTCATAAAAATTCATCGCCTCTAACACTTCTCCCTTAACCCGCGCTTTTTCCGCCTCGACTAATTCATACTTTTGTTGAAAATTTTCCGGTGCAAAACTGGCCCAGTTTTTCATTTTGTCTTGATTAATATCTACCTTGACCAGAATCTGCGCTTGTTCAGATTCTGATGCCTGGAGATACACCGCTAACGCGGAGAGAGAATCGTAGAAATAAAACAGAGGCAGAGTATAAACCGCCGTTAACGCATCTAAGTAGTTGGCAGCAAGACCCGCATTTACCACCGCCTGTTCAGGTTGTCGAAATAAATAGCTTAGGATGAGTTGGTGCAAATATAAACAACAGAGGGCATAGCGATCGCTGGCTTGTTCATGGATTGGCATCATCGTCTCTGCGTTATAAGCTGCCCCGAAAAGGTTCACCGGATTGTCTGATTTATTCCTTAAATTTAAAACCACCTGCCAACACATTTGGCAATAAGTTAGAGTGGTGGTTTGTTTAAATTTTTCAAGCAAAGAATTATAAGAAGCAATCTCCGGTTCTAATTGAGAGAGTTCTTTTCCAGTCAAATAAGAATTGATGCAGTAATTATAAGCCGAAAGACCCGCATATTCTAAATCTCCATTTTCCAAGCCAGTCTCATAAGCTGTCAGCAAAGGTGGAATGGTTTCCTTCAGTGGATCTTTCCAGACTCGAACATTATTATTGACCACCATTAAAGTCCGGGATTTTAGCTCTTTGTTGTTAAATTTATCTAAAACTTTTAAGGCTAGTTGACCGAATTGATGGCCGGTTTCAATATTTCCAACAACCCCACATAAAATTAGGCCATAACAAGCGTAGGCATAAGCAGATTCATCGGTATTGCCATAGGTTAGGGATAAATTTATTTCCTGAATTACAATCAAGGGTAACAGCAGGGGGGCAACTTGATAGGCTGGGGCGATCGCACTATTGAGAATCCGCATCCCTGCTTTTTGATGAGCCTCGGACATTTCAGGTAAATCGATTAAATCTTGGACCTCCTTTCCCGTTAATTGGTTTGATATTTCATTCAGCCCCAATTGAATATCTGCGAAAGTTGGCTGTTCCGGTAAATAAATATCTAATAATTCAAGCGCTTTTTGGGTATTTTCTAACGCTTTCAGTTGCTGGCTGCAAGAGCTATAGGCTTTAATTCGGATTTCATAAAAATTAAGTTGATCTAGGGTGGATTGGGCTTGGATTAAACCATTTTTTACCAACTCCTCCATTCGGTCAAAATCCGTATTGATGTAAGCCGCATAAGCCCCCTGTATATGTAGCCTTAGAGTAGTTGGATAATCAGTCTCCCAGCTATCTTGTCCTAAAAGTCTTAACCCAATCTGAAAATAGGTATCAGCCAATTCATAAGCATTGGCGGATAGCGCTTTCTGACCCGCTCTTAAATTTAGTTTGACTAATTTATTTTTTTGCTCAGAACTTGTTATTAAGTCACAACTATAGTTTAAATGATTGACAATCTCGAAAATACTTTCTTCTATAGTTTCAGGCCGAGTATTGCTTAACAGGAGATAAGCAATTTGCCAATGAGTTTCTTTTTTGCGGTCTTCTGGAATGAGGGAATAAGCAGCCTGTTGGACGCGATCGTGTAAAAACTGGTAGCAGACTTTTTCCCCATTACCCGGTTCTCTAACCCGGGACAGGATATGAGTTTTAGCTAAGGGGAGAATTAATTCTTCTTGAATGGCTTCCCACAAATCTCGACTCGTCAAATGAGGCGATCGCTCATTGACAATGGATAGCATTTCCATATCAAAGCAGTTGCCGATACAAGCTGCTAATTTTAAAACCATTTGAGTCCTTGGCTGCAACTTTTGAATTTTGCTAACCATTAACTCTACCACATTCTCGGTTATCTCAATTTTTTCGATTTGGCTGATTTGCCAATCCCAACTGCCTTTATCCCAATTGAATTTTAACAACTGGTCTTGTTCTAAAGATTTTAAAATCTGGGTTAAGAAAAAAGGATTTCCCTGGGTTTTCTTGAAAATCAGATTGGCGAGATCAAAAGATTTGGCTGTCGTACAATTTAAGGTATCTGCCAGTAAGTCATTGACATGATGAACATTCAATGGGGTGAGATTGATTTCGGTCACCCGGACCTGCATCTTTTTAATATCCTCTAAAGTCAACCCCACAGGATGAGTGGCAGTGACCTCATTATCTCGATAAGAAGCAATCAGCAACAAGTGGTGATTTTGAGTATCGCTAATCACTCGCTTAATTAATTCCAGAGATGCTAAATCGGCCCACTGTAAATCGTCAATAAAGAGAATCAGGGGATGTTCTTTTTGAGTAAAAATATTGATAAAATTTTGAAAAACTAAATTAAACCGATTTTGACATTCTGTTGGAGGCAGGGATACCAAGGCCCGTTGAGGGCCAATAATCAGTTCTACTTCAGGAATCACCTCGATAATTACCTGGCCATTTTCTCCGATCGCCTCTAATATTTTCTCTTTCCAGGCTTTAATCTGGGCTTCAGGTTCACTCAGCAGTTGCCGGACCAGGGATGCAAAGGCTTGAATCACCGCAGCATAAGGAATATTTACCTGAAATTGGTCAAACTTGCCGCCAATAAAATAGCCCCGATGTTTCACTAAAGGTTTCTGAGTTTCCTGCACTAAAGCGGATTTCCCGACCCCAGAATACCCCGAAATCAAAATCAGTTCAGTTGCCCCCCCACAGACTTGTTCAAACGCAGATAAAACTTGCGCTCTTTCTCGGTCCCGCCCGTATAATTTGGGGGAAATTTCTAATTTTCTTGAAAAATCTCTTTGGCCTAACTTAAACTCATCAATTCCGCCCTTTTCCTGCCATTGTTTTAGGCAATATTCCAAATCTACCTTCAATCCAGACCCACTTTGATAGCGGTTCTCTGCATTTTTTGCCAATAATTTCATCACCAGGTTAGAAACCGCGACAGGAATCTCCGGAACCCGTTCATTCGGGGGAACCGGCATCCGGGCAATATGGCAATGAACGACCTCGATCGCCTCCTCAGATTGACAAGGTAATTCCCCCGTGAGCATTTCATAAAAAGTCACCCCTAATGAGTAAAAATCCGTGCGATAGTCGATCGCCCGATTCATCCGCCCAGTTTGTTCCGGGGACATATAAGCGAGGGTTCCTTCCAGGCTATTGGGATGGACCGCAGCCGCCGTTTCTCGCGATAACTTAGAGGCGATCGCAAAGTCAATTAACTTCACCTCTAAACTCTGAGGATGAATAATAATATTGCTAGGTTTAATATCTTTATGAATAATATGGTGTTGATGAATTTCCCCTAAAGTTTGGGCCAATTGAATCCCTAAGTTTAAAAACATCTCCAGGTCTAACCGCTGTTGGTTTAAAAATGTTTTCAGAGAACTTCCCCCGGTATCGGGTAAAACTAAAATCGGCAGATTCCGGCTCATTTCCAGCCTTAATGGCTCAACAATTCCCCCTAACTTTAAATCTTTGGTCATTTCATATTCGTGATGGAGTTGAGCGATATCCGTCGGACTGGGATAGTCCGTCCCCAGGGCTTTCAAAATCACCGGCAACCCATCCACTTCTCGAATCCCTCGATACACCACCCGCTTGCTATTGCGGTAAATTTCTTCCCCTATCTGATAGCCACTCAGTTCAATCATTGTTATCCCCTCCCGCTCCTGTTACAAAATGTTAACTTGTAGTGAAACAGACCCATTAAATTCCCACCCTAAACCGATTTGGGGGCGGGATGAAGTCTATTTAGACTGTACGCTTAAAAAATGATTTAAGTTCCCAATTTTGAAAATAAATATCGGACCCGATCCGCCTTCCTCACCCGGGGTCATCCGGTTGTATGATCACAGGCGGATTCCTAGTTAAAATCCCACCCCAATTCACCTTGTTAAATCGAAACTTCTTGCTGTAAGCGCATTCGCTGCAACAGGTGAGTGGCATCTTCCGAGGATAAGGGACGACTGAAGAAATAGCCTTGAATTTCTTCACAGTCTAGCATTCGCAGACAATCTAATTGTTCCTGAGTTTCTACCCCTTCGGCCACCACGTTTAAATCTAACCCATGTCCCAAGGCAATCACCGCACGGGCGATCGCAATATCTGCCGGTTCTTCGGTCAAATCCTTGACAAATGAGCGGTCTATTTTTAACGTATGGAGAGGAAACTGTTTCAGATAACTCAAAGAAGAATATCCAGTCCCAAAATCATCCAGAGCAATATTCACTCCCATCTGTTCTAACTCGCGTAACAACTTGCGGGTAAAGTCCACATCCAGCATGGCCGCAGTTTCCGTAATTTCTAGGATTAAATACTGGGAATCTAACCCCGTTTCCTCCAAGACTTGAGCAACTTTTTGAACTAAATCCGGTTGTCGAAATTGTCGAACGGAGAGGTTCACGGCTACAGGTATCGCTGATAAACCGGATTCAATCCAAGCTTGGTTTTGACCGCAAGCTGTCTTTAAGACCCATTCCCCAATGGGCATAATTAACCCCGTTTCTTCGGCGATAGGAATGAATTTTGCGGGAGAGACTAAGCCCAATTCCGGATGGTTCCAGCGGACTAATGCCTCCATTCCCTTAATTTCTCCGGTTTTAATATTCACCTTGGGCTGATAGGCAAGCATAAATTCACCCCGTTCTAATGCCCGGTGCAGCCTATTTTCTAAGTCTAATAATTCACTGGCAAGCAGGTCGAAGGAATGGGTATATACTTCATAAGTATTGCGTCCTTTTTCCTTCGCTCGATAGAGGGCCGAATCAGCGTGTTTGATGAGCGTTTCCCCATCCTCTCCATCATGGGGATAGAGGGCAATCCCAATACTGGTACTGATATGAAGGTGGTGATTTTCGATGAAAAAAGCAGGCTTAAAGGTTTGGATAATCTCTTCGGCAATGTGGGTGGCGCAGACCCCGGAAGAAATTTCGGGCAGAATGATGGTAAATTCATCTCCCCCCCATCGGGCGATGATATTCGGGTCTCCCAAGGCGGCTTTTAGTCTGGCGGCTACCTCTTGTAATAATTTATCGCCGATCGCATGACCAAGAGTATCGTTAATTGTCTTAAACCGATCCAAATCTAGGAACATCACCGCTACCCCACTGTCCCTATTTTTGGCCTGTTCCAAGACTTCCCCTAAGCACTCATTTAATAAAGTTCGGTTGGGTAAATCCGTGAGGGAATCGTGAAAGGCTTGATAGCGAATATGCTGTTGAGCCCGAGTTGCATCGGTGATATCTCGAAAGCTAAAAACTCGTCCCACGGTACAATTCCCCACCCTCTGCGCGCGAGAATAACACTCTAAAATTCTCCCTTCTTTAAATTCCAAAGTATCCCAAAATTCCAGATTTGGGTAATCCCGCCATTTTCTAATTTGACTGAGGCAGCCTTGGGGCTGTTTTAACTGAGGCAATAAAATTTTTAGCCCTTGCTTAAAGGTCCCCTTGGACAGCCAAGACGGGGAAATTGGCAATAAATCCATGAATTTTTGGTTATAGCTGGTGATGTGACCCTTCGGGTCGATCGCCAAAATTGCATCCGCTGTTGATTCGAGGGTTGCCTGCAATAAAGACAGAGAGTTTTCCAGCCGTTCTTCGGCTTGTTTGCGTTGCGTGATGTCCTCCACTGTGCCTTCGTAGCCAATAATTTTGCCCTCTGCATTGCGAATAACCCGGGCATTTTCCGAAATCCAAATAATGCTGCCATCTTTGCGATAAACCTGAGATTCAAAGTTCCGAAAGGCATGAGTTTTCTGGACGAGGCGCACGAATTGGGTACGGCGATTTGGGTCTACATAAATCTGAGATTCAATATTATTAACGCTGGCTATTAGTTCTTCCGGTCCATCATAGCCATAGATTTGGGCTAACATGGGATTGGCAGTAATGTAACGTCCGTTGAGGGTACTTTGAAAAATTCCTTCCACGGCATTTTCAAAGATGCTGCGATATTTTTGTTCGGCTTGCTTTTGTTCGATTTGAGCCTGTTGTAGTTCAATTAAGGTTTGCTGGAGTTCTTCCGTGCGTGCAGCAGCGATCGCCATCAGGTATCGTTCTCGTTCCGCTTGTTCCCGTCTGGCATCCATGATGCTCAGGGTATGGGCGTTCCACCCGATCGCAATCGCTAACAGGATGGTATTAAATACGCTTAACAAGGCAATCCCGACCCCGCGATCGTAGAGATTCAATTGTGTCCCTTGGAGGATTAATCCCCCGAATAAGGGAGGAAGAACTAAGGCAGCGATCGCCTGGGGTTGCATCAGTAGGCGAAGGGTGCGATCGCTGGTCAATAAGGCAATGGGTCCCCGGTCCGGATGAGCTAACAAAATCCCCACCGCCAGTAAGATAAACCCTACACTCGTATGCAATGCCATTTCGGTACTGCGTCCGAGGCCATAAAAGGCCGAAATACCATACAGATATCCAAGTAATCCTAAAAAGGCGATCGTCCAAGCGATCACGCTCAAATACTGGGCCATCCGATAGCGTTTTTGGTAGGATAAAACCAGGGCAAAACCTAGTAATACAAAATTAAAAGCGGTATTAGGAGCCATTCGCCCAGGGATGGAAGTCCCTACGGCATTTGCTGTCTCTTGAAAGAGGAATTGGTCAATGCCAAAATTGACATTCAGGATATATTGGAGGAGGGTTAGCACCCCAATGAAAATGGTTAAGTAAGATAAACTGGGTAGGATTGAGACCACAATTTGAGCCACAGGTTTTAGAATGCCTGTCCTCCTCTTATTCATCAGTCCTAGCCCCTTGCCCTGGGGTGATTTGTCCCCGGAATGGACATTTTTTTTACGTCCCAATTGCCACAGGGAAAGACCGCACAGAATAAAACTAATGGCGGTATTTGCTTTCATCGTCACTAGCCCAGGCCAAACACTTTTGAGGAGGGGAATATTGAAAATCCAACCCAGCAGAACAATCAAGCCAATCAGGGCCACTACTATACTCATCCCCTGAGAAACGGATCGCAGGGATGAGATCGCACTGGAGGTTGTAGGTGGTTTGGAATATCGAGGTACCATTTCTAGTTGCCCGCCTCTATATTGAGTCAGCATTCTCTAATTATCCTTATTTTTCCGACTAAATTTACTCCAACTTCAAAAAGCGGCGGTCACCCCTCTCCTGTTTTAGACTCTAACGGATCCAGGGGCCAGGAATTCTGTAGTCTATTTTGCAGTTTTTATATTTTCTTTATGTTTTTCTAAAAAGCACAGGGCAAGGTCACCCCTTTTGTTAAAGTTCCCCAGGCGCAACCCCATGACGTGATGTTAAGAATCCCGGCTGTAATCCCTACCTCATAATATTTAGCTCAACCGATGACCCGCTAAAAATTCACATTTTTCTCTTATCAACTTGAATCCAGCTATTTTAATCCCACCTAAGAGCGATTTTTTAGATTAAGCTTGTAGGACCTTTTGACCTTGGCAAGCTTGTTTTACGGGCAGTTCTATCCAAAATTCTGTCCCCTGCTCAGGGGTGGAAATACAGTGAATTTTACCCCCATGCTTTTCCACGACAATTTGATGACTAATGGACAACCCTAACCCGGTTCCTTTTCCGACAGGTTTGGTTGTAAAAAAGGGGTGAAATAGGGAGGAGAGGACCTCGGAACTCATGCCCGCGCCATTATCTGAAATTTGAATCACCACCCGTTCGCCCTCGCTGATGTGAGTGCGAATGTGAATTGTGGGAACAAACTCATCGGGACTGGAAAGGTCTGAGGATAGCACCTTAGATTCTTCTAAAGTCCACTCTTCGTTTCCCTCATCCCAATCTCCGCGTTTCATTTCCAACGCATCAATTGCATTTCCAATTAAATTCATAAATACTTGATTGAGCTGACAGGGAAATCCTTCAACTGGGGTAATTTTTCCATAGTCTTTGACGATATTGATGGCGTTGCTTTTCCCATTGGCTTTGAGGCGATTTCGTAAAATTAAGAGGGTACTCTCGATGCCTTCATGAATATCAACTGGTTTCATGACGGCTTCATCTTTCCGGGAAAAATTCCGCAAAGATAGCACTAACTGATGCATGGAATCCGACCCCACTTTAATCGAAGACAAAGTTTTGGGTAAATCATTTTTAATAAAATTAAAATCTACTTCTTCGAGATATTCACCTAGCCTGGGGCTAGGATGGGGAGATTGTTGTTGATACAGTTCGATGATTTGTAGCAGTTCTTGAACATAGGCGATCGCATGATTGACATTGCCATAAATAAAGCTCACGGGATTGTTCAGTTCATGGGCGACAGTGGCTAAAAGTTGGCCTAAACTGGACATTTTTTCACTTTGAATCAGGCGATCTTGGGCGTTTTCTAACTCCTTGAAGGCTTGTGCTAATTCATCGGCTTGGGACTGAGCCAGGGTCGCTGCAATCTGGCTTTGACGATAGAGTTCCGCTTGCTGACGGGCGATCGCCTCTTGTTGGCAGTTACTTTCTTCTTGATATTGACTGACGATGGCATCTAAGTCATCGAGCAACGGCCCACTTGCTGCATCCAGGATGTAACGCAGATGGGGATTGTCCCGGGTCAATTCCCCCTGATCCGAAGCGGCGATCGCCTGGTGAACTGCGGCAATATAGGCTGTAATTTTCCGATCCAAATCAATCGGAGGTTCAAAATACATGGATTTGACCGTTGCAGAGGGATGTCCTGGTAATTGCAAGGCGGCATCCCCATAGAGTAGCCCATGATGGGATTCTTCCATCAGAGTGATGGTTTCTTGCAATGCCGAACGCCATTGTGTTCTCTCTTCTGGGGTCTCAGACCGTTCCAGTTGCAAGGCAAACAGGGCGGTGCGTTGAGATAGCATCCGCTGGCGACCACTGATATTGACTACTGCTGCATTAATTTCTCGCATAGTTTGGATCTCAGCCATCTGAAAACAGTTGGTCAAACCGAACACGGCTTTTGACTCCACATCTCATAAATATCGCTTTTTTTCCCTAAATCTTTTTTAGGCCGATTCAGGGAATGAGTTTGTACTTGAAGTTACAGACTTTTCCTCCTCATGCTGTTTTTTGTGTTAATTTATGTATTTTTTACATAACTTTTGTTAAAATTTTTTAACCCCTAAAAAATCCTCAAACATCCCCGAGGCGATCGCACTTAAGTCCGGACCCTTGGGGAAATGACCTCGCGTTCTGGCCCTCCAGCAACTGCAAGGCGGATTAACTGGCTCCCCCCATCAAAGATGGAATCGCATCGATCGCCGGATCCGAGGCGCGCACTTTATCCCCTTGCCGGATGGGAATCACAATCCGAAACTCAGTCCCCTGACCCGGCTCCGATATACAAGAGATAGACCCCCCATGCCGTTCCACTACGATCTGATAGCTAATCGACAGTCCCAAACCCGTTCCTTTGCCTTCCGGTTTGGTCGTAAAAAAGGCTTCAAAGAGCTGCTGTCTGACTTCCGGTGTCATCCCGGGTCCATTATCCGCTACTCGAATGGCAACAGCCTCATCCCGCACAACTTCCGTGCGAATCCAAATCGTGGGCAGGGGTAATTGATACACGGGAAGCGGAGATTGAGAAAAATCCAGGTCCGATAATGACATCTCGCTGGTTCCCCCTCCGGTTTTCTTCCCCTTACGATGACCATTCTCTAAGTGATGTCCATTTCCCTCGGCAGAATTGTGGGTGTTCCATTTGCCTGTCATCTCTTCTAAGGCATCGATCGCATTCCCGATCGCATTCATAAAGACTTGATTGAGTTGACTCGGATAACATTCCACCAGGGGCAGCTCTCCAAACTGTTCAATCGTGGCGATCGCCCCGCAATAGGGATTTGCTTTCAGGCGGTGATGCAGAATTAACAGGGTACTTTTCAACCCTTCGTGAATGTCGGTAACTTTCATCTCCCCGGTATCGGCGCGGGAGAAGTTTCGCAGCGATCGGGCCAATTCCCCAATCCGTTCCGCACCCACTCGCATAGAGGAAATCATTTGGGGCAGGTCTTCCAAGAGGTATTCCACTTCAATTTCCTCCCGGTAGGCGCGAATCTCATCGGGGGGTTCCCCATAGTATTTTTCGTAGAGTCCCAAGAGTTGCATCAACTCTTGGAGATACTTAGTCGCATAAGAGAGATTCCCATAGATAAAATTAACGGGATTATTGATTTCGTGCGCGACTCCCGCGACTAAAGAGCCCAAACTGGATATTTTTTCGGTTTGGATCAGTTTGGCCTGGGTCTGTTTGAGTTCGTGCAGAGCAGTTTTGAGCTTGGCTGCTTGGGCATTAGCGGCAGTGGCGGTAATACAGCTTTGGTCATAGAGTTTGGCCTGATCGATGGCGATCGCAATTTGTATAGATACATCTTGGAGTAACTCCACCTCACTTTCACTCCAAGGGTGAGTGGAACTGCCATGCAGACAGACCAGGGCCCCTTTTTGTCCGGAATGGGTTTGGACTGCTACGGCCAGTAACGAGCGGATAGAGCGCGCTTGTAACAGGTCGCGACTTTGGGGGTCAATGTGGCGATCGGCGATCGCGTCATCGAGTTGCAAGAGTTGAAGCTGTTGCAGAGCCTTCCCCAGAGCGGGAATTTCTGCTAGAGGGTTATCTGTACAATCCTGGGGCTGCTTGGGGTCTCGCGCTTCCTGACTCGGTTCGTAATGGGGCGGATTGGAGTCAGTATTATACCATAAAAACTGACAGCGGTCAATGGAAAGGAGATGGCGAATTTCGCTGACGGCGGTTTTTAAAATGGTGTCAATATTTAATGAGGTATGAATTTGACTAGAGAGGCGGCGCTTGAGGAGTTCCACCCGCGATCGCAGTTCTCGAAACCGGGTTTCCGAGGCCATCAGTTCCTGTTGAGTGCGTTCCAATCGTTCATTTGTAGCTTTAACTTCCGCCATTGCCATCTCCAATTGACGGGATTTTTCTTCCATTTGGCAACTATATTGAATCGCCTGGGACACCTCCCCCAACATCTCGATCGCCACCGCAGAGACACTCCCACTCACAGTTTCTATCCCCAACCAAGGCAGAGGGGCGATCGCATGAGGCGTTTCCCAGACAATTTTAAACTGTCCATTCGGTAAAACTTCTCCGATTCGACAGGTTTTGCAGATATGATTATTCGCCTCAATCCGCACCAATCCCCCCGGTGATTCAAAGGTTTGATTGTAGGCCGCTTTTCTCACCTGTTCTACATCAAAGGTTCCTGCTTTTTCTACAGATTGTTTCCATAAATAAACTTGGGTATAAGCCGCTTCAATTGGGTCACTGGTTACCCGGTTTTTGCCATAACGGGCCTGAAAATTTTTTACAAATTCTTGATTTTGGGGCGTATTAACACTTTGAAAATAACTCCAGGTGGCATAATGTCCCGTTGCTGCATCCCCAATGCGGCGCACTTCATCCTCCGCCACACTAACGGCCAGAATAGGAATCTGGGCTGCGGTAATTCCTGCTTCTCGATATTGGTGATAAAAGGCGATATTGCTATCCCCATTTAAAGTGTTAAATACTAAATCCGCTTGACTCCCTTGAATCCGAGGGATGATCTCTCGAAAGTCTTGTTCCCCTAACAAGAGGTATTCTTCTCCCACAATTTCTCCGCCTTGTTGTTTGAGATGAGCGCGGATAATTTTGTTAATTGTCCGGGGAAATACATAGTTAGAGCCAATTAAGTAGATGCGCTTGCCTTTATTGGCGACTGCCCAAGTGAGGGCCGGTTCCACCTGCTGATTCGGACAGATGCCGGTGTAGAAAATGTGCGGGGAAGATTCGAGTCCTTCATATTCTACCGGATACCAGAGTTGGGCATTAAACTCCTCTAAAACCGGGAGAACGGCTTTGCGAGAGGCGGAAGACCATCCCCCAAAAATCGTCACCACTTGGTCCTGTTGGATGAGCTTGCGAGCTTTTTGAGCGAATTCGGCAGGTAAAGATGCTCCATCTTCAATCACGGGTTCTATGGGTTTTCCCAGTACACCTCCAGCAGCATTAATTTCGGCGATCGCCATCAGTTCCGCATCTTTGAGGGATGCTTCTCCAATTGCCATCGTCCCACTTAGGGAGTGCAATATTCCCACTTTGACACTGGACTCGCATCGGTTCCCGGTCTCGCTCGTTTTACTCATGGCTGACTCTTCAAACACCTCGATGTTCTGGACTAGGCCGCGACTGCTTGAGGCGGCTTTTATTTGCTTGTTGCTGGCGCTCCCTTGACTCAAAATTGGCCGGATTGACTAAGAAAACCTCTTTGTGTTTGCCTGAAAATCCCCTCGGGGCTTTTGTTAGATATTTCTTTCCTCTGGCAATTAGACTTTCTCCTCCCCTGCGGTCTTTTTCTGCACCTGACTGGTTTAAGTTTTATCAACCTCTCTCGATAAATTTACTGAAGTTGATGTCAACTTTGGGTCAACTTCAATCAACTCCCCTTTGCCTAGGACTGAAGGATGCGATCGCTACTGAAAATAGTTTAAATACACCCCGAACAGCCTCGAAGGAGAAACAATCTGATGCTGATGTTTTTATTTTACATAATTTTATCAAGTTTTTGCCCCCAGTTTTGGGCAGGGTTCCAATTCAGGTCCCGATTTTTGTCAGGTTTCTGTTCCCGGATATTTTGGGGGATTTTTAACAATTTTTTCAGGTTTTAGGGACAGGAAACCGTAACCATTTATACCCTTTATCAAAACTTATAAAACCCTCACTCAAAAAACTCACCCTTGAGGGGAATAGATTGAATGTTTGAACCCCATTAAGCGCCAGAGTGCTGGTTTTTGGAAGGGGAGGATGGGGGAGATGGGGAGGATGGGGAGGATGTTTGTAGTAACGACTTCAGTCGTTGCTCTCGTGTCATGGCGATCGCCATGACACGCACCATAAGCGGCTTAAGCTCCAGTGCCCACACAAGCAGGTGGTAGAGCCTACAATTGCTCCTGTTATGGCTTAAGCCATAACAGGAGAGCAACGACTAAAGTCGTTACTACGAACAGGAAGAAACGACTTGCTGTCGGGACATTGAGCATCCTCCCCATCTCCCCCATCCTCCCCATCCTCCCCATCTCCCCCATCTCCCCCATCCTCCCCATCCACTAAGGACAGTAGAGGGTTTCAAACCTCTTCCTCGAAGGGAAGCTCAAAGAGGGGCTTGCAGATGCCCTCTTGTTTTCTGCCGGTGAGGAGATAGACGAGCATTTCCCCCTTTCCTTTGATGGGGATAGGGCCTCGGCACTCGAAGCAGTAGCTAGACTGTAGAAGGGAGTAGGTCGTACTAGAGACCTGAATGCGTCCGGGAACCCCGTGAGATTCCATGCGAGAGGCAATGTTCACCGTATCCCCCCAGAGATCGTAGATAAACTTGTGAGTTCCGATCACCCCAGCGATCGCAGGTCCAGAATGAATGCCAATCCGCATGGCAAAAGATTCGTGACATTTCCGATTAAAATGCAGAATTTCTATTTGCATATCCAGGGCCATTTCTGCGATCGCAGAAGCATGATTGTGGCGTTGCACCGGCAGACCCCCGACCACCATATAGGCATCCCCAATCGTTTTAATTTTCTCTAACCCGTGTTTTTCCGCGAGACGGTCAAATATGGTAAAGATTTCATTGAGCAGTTGCACCAATTCCGTCGGGGAAATCCTTGCCGCTAACTTAGTAAAGCCGACAATATCGGCAAATAAGACCGTCACTTCCGGAAAACTTTCGGCAATGGTTTGGGTATCCTCTTTGAGACGTTCAGCGATCGCCTTGGGCAAAACGTTCAGCAATAGGCGCTCCGACTTAGCTTGTTCCACCTCCAATTGCTTAAATGCTTGCTGCAACTGGGCCGCTTGTTCCTCACGGGCTAAGGCTAAAGCTTCAATTTCAGCGGTCCGAGAGACTGAAGTCAGCAGATAGGTGACGGGAATATGTGTCCACAAAAAGCCAATAATCAGCACCGCCCAAGAACGCCAATGCCTGCGCGATGCATGATATTCATCCGTGGGCC
The DNA here is from genome assembly GCA_025370845.1 of Laspinema palackyanum D2a. Taxonomy (GTDB): domain Bacteria; phylum Cyanobacteriota; class Cyanobacteriia; order Cyanobacteriales; family Laspinemataceae; genus Laspinema. Next base: position 34,938 of record JAMXFF010000012.1, read on the forward strand.
AGATATAGAATGCCCAAATCCGGCCATTCACCTTGATTTCTCGCCGGATCGCACCTTCGTTCCTGTTAGCGATTATGACCGCACCCCCGCGATTGCGCTGATTCTCTAGGGGTTTGAGGGGACATTCCGAGGGCACATCCAGAACAAAGGGTTCCGTGGCACTATTCGAGGTGACGAGTTCCGTGGATTCAAGTAAAGTGAGCAAGGGATAGGGTTGACGGGAATCCGGGGGAGTCCCTGTTCCTGGGGTTTCATCGCATAGGTACAAGTTGAACTGGTTGCCTCTGGCTCCAGCGAGTTGAAACAGATTATCCACCTCCACCCAACCTAAGACAAAGCCGAGCAAGGGTTTCACGGCTTCCGAACTGGGTTCGGGGTCCTGAGCGAGGGTAAAGCGCGTGGGGATACCCTGCTCGTAGACGGGGTGAACCGCTAAAAATCCCAGTTGCGATCGCGAACCCACTTGCCACTCTAGCCGCTCACTGACCACCAATTCCCTCATCTGTGCCGCTCGTTTCAGTACCGCTTGGTAGGTGGGATTGGCGGCGAGATCTAAGCCGGGGGTATTGGGGTTTTCCGGGAGGGGGGCAATATAGGAGATGGGAAAGTATTCCGCAAGGCGATCGCGCTGGACGAAACGGCCTGGGGTGAGCGGTTGTGTAATCGTAAAATTCCTATCCCCTTCAATCGCCATGCGCTCCTCGTAATCGTCGCGATCGGCATCCTCTACCCGCTCAACCCAGGCAACGAGAGACACGGTAGAAGGGTTTGATAGGGGACGTTGCACGAACTGCTCAAAGGAGTCGAGATCGACAGTTTGCGAGGATTGAAAGAAGTCTGTAATCGTGCGAATGACTTCCAAGTCAGCGTCTAGTTGCTGCTGCAATCGGCCCGTTAAACCGTCAATGCTGCGACTTAATTCATAGTCTCGTCGCCGATTTTCCCACTCCCATACCACCGTGAATCCGATTACAGACAGTCCAACCCCCATTCCAAAGATGATGGCAGCAGGAAGATAGCGACTCCAGGGTATTTTCGGCTTTTTTGGCATAGTTGCCTCGATATGTTTGGCATCGATGTCTAATTCTCGACGCCCGAAAGCATCGAGGTTATGAATCGTTTTACTGGGGAATGAGCATCCTCCCACGTTCACCTGAAAATGTCCTATTTTCTGGAGGTTTTGCAGGGGTTGGTGTCTCCATCCCCATCCTAATTGCATTGCACCTCACCCCACACCCTAATCAACTGTCTCCAACCCCATCGCCGTTGGGAGTTAAGGGATGAATCGGGCATCTCCCTGATCTGGCGATCGCCTCCGATGGCACTCCCTGGATTCAGAACGATCAGCGGGTTCAGTTTGGATCCCTTGTTGATGCTTCCCCAATGTGACTGTCCCCTGATGCCAGTCCCGGCGCTGTTGTTAACCGATCTGACTCCCTGACTTACCCCTACATTCTAGTCATCCAAACTCAATCCTTGCTCTCCCCTGACTCGGAGAGTAGGCGGGTACTTTCACGGCAGTTTATACCGTAACATATTCCTTTAGATTGACTGTTCCCAGCCTAGGCGTCAGTGGAACGAAGACTTCAACCCAGAATGGTTAAAGCCAATAGGTGGGTTCTCCCTCTTGTCCATCCCCCTCCATCCTTCTCCATCCTGTTGAGATCAACCGGACTTCAGATTAAACCGGAGTTTCAAGAACCAACCCGGCTCCGAAAGCAGCCCCAGAGCGAATAAAAAACCCCAGTGTTGGGTTGGGATGCCTCAGTCTAAATCCACAGATTTTATGTGAGTTTATGGCAAAATCGGGCTGTGATTTTCTGCCGTTTCCCACAATTTTATAGATTATATAACCGGAATAAGGTTTCGGTAAAAACAGCCGGTGTAGCCCGATATTCCGGGTCTCTAACGAGGGAGCCATGACCCGGGGAAAATTGCATCATCCGCCAAGTTCTTCTCAGGGGATTCCCCACCCTTTAACGGGGGATTCGGCCCAGGCGGAGCCCCAAGGCGAATCCCCCCGGGTTAGGCCAAAAATCCCGGGTTACCGCACCTCAAAGGGCTGAGGGTTGGGTTCATCGATACATCCCCCTCGTTCCGTAGCAGTGGGGGCGAAATTCGGCTGGACCTGCGGAAGTAACAACTTCTCTGAAATCCACCCCGGATTACTACTCGGTCGCACCACGACACGGGGTGGCGCTGCCGGTGTGGGGGCGTCCTCACCGGCGGGTTCCGAGGCCCCTTCAGCCGGAGAAACGGGAGCCGGTACAGTCCCCGGCGATTCCACGGGCTCTGGGGTCGAGCAAACTTGGACTTGGACCCAGGCATCTGGATCGCTAACTGCCTGTTGTTTGCCCATCACCAACAAAACACTGCCACCCGGGATAAACCCGTATTGATTTCCAGGGAGGGCCTCCCCTGGCTGCCTCAACAAGACTAACTCCCCATCCTCTGGCGCTTCCTCGGTGAAAGAACGCCTCAGTTGCAGGTACTGGCCCGGTTTTATCGTGGCCTGTTCTGTGATTTCTGGAATCGGGGGGGGGTCTGTCTCGGGCTCCGTGGGGGTCGGGTCTTCTGCCTGTCCCAAGGGTAAATCCGCGATCGGATTCTGCCATTCCTCCTGGGTGAGAACTAAACCCGCTACGACGCCGAGGCCCAGCAACAACAGGATTCCCAGTAACATGGGCAACTTGGAACGTCGGGGCCGTGCAGAGGGTCTCAACTCCGTCGGGGCATCCTCGGGTTTGAGAGTGTCGGGATCCTTCTTCGGGAAAACCGTCTGTTGAGAGTCTTCTAGGGGTTCGGCGGGGGGGACGGATTGGAGTTGTGCCACCAACAGACGGGCGTCGAGTCCGGCAGAGCGAATGGGTTCTACCTTGCAGTAAACCAGTCCCACGGTGACGTTATCATGGCCGTTGTGGAAATTACCAATATCGATTAACTTGGTGACCGATCGCAACACGGGGAATTCCCCGGATAAAATCGGCAGGATTTCCGTTTCCCAGTATTGCTCCACCCGGTCATTGTCGCTCAATCCATCGGAACAGAGGAGGAAGGCACTATCCTCATCCATGATGAAACGTTGGACGGTGGGATGAAGCACTGAGGAAGCCCCCATCCCTAATGCCTGAATCAAAGACCCTGCTGCTCCTTGTTGTAAGGCATCCCGGTACAGAGAATAACCTAAACGAACCTCCCGAGAAGCGACATCATCATCGAGGGTGACTTGGCGGCATCCGGTGGAGGTAATCCAATAGGCGCGACTATCCCCAATATGATTGATATAAATTTCATGGCGATGGGTCAAGGCCATCACCAAGGTGGTACCCATGCGCTGGCGAGCTTGGCGCTGTTCTTCATCATTGCGACTCGCGATGCGATCGTTCGCAATCCCCACGGCAGATTCGATCTGCTCCATGATCCGGTGGGGATCGCTCTGGGTATTCTCGGCCAGAAGGGATTCGAGGTGTTGTTGTAAGGTTTCGATCGCCAAATTAGAAGCGACATTCCCCCCTTCATGTCCCCCAATGCCATCACAGACGATCGCTAACCCACTGGTATCTGAGGTGGCACGGCTGGTCCCACTGGGGGGATAGCAGGCATCTTCATTCCGGCGACGAGTCGGCCCGCGATCGGTCCCGGTGGCAATATAATAGGTCCGCTTATAAAGCTCTCCACACAGACTTAAACCCCGGTCTAACAGCTCAGTCAATTGCGATGGGGTTTGCACATCTCCCCTCGTTAGCATCTGGCTGAGTCGTTCCAAATAGGGGGCGATCGCCGGATGAGCGGTTTTGGCCAAACTCAACCACAACGGACCTAGTTCAGACAGGTCCGGTGTTGTGGCATCCCGTGGCAATTCCAGCAGGCGCAGCAAGGACCCTTCCACCCGCAGCAATCCCGGATTCAGCAGACTCTGGGCCACCCCTTCCTTTTTAAACGGATACCACAGTTGAGCTATCTGCCACAACCAATTGAGCTGGCGCATGGGCGAGGCATCCGCCCAGGAGTCCGTCAGTAACGGCATCAGTTGGGCATGGACTGCTTCCGGGGCTTGCCCTTTGCGGACCGCCACCATTGTCCCTTCCGGATAAATCGCTGTTTCTTCTAATAACCAAATATCCCGATTCGGGTCGTTCCCTTTCGACGGCAATCGACCATAAACCTGGGGAACGTGCAATCGCAGGGGAAACAGTTTGAGATAGGGGATGATCGCCCCGGGAATCTCAATGGGCATTTCCGGCAAGACTCCGGGTTTGGTATCGACCAGAATCTGATCTTCCTTAACCCAATAGCGATCGGCTAAGATATCCCCTGGCTGATAGCTGGGACGACCCGTTCCACCCACTGCCCATAAGTAGCGTTTCGGCAGGGGAGTGCCGCATTTTTGACAAAATTTTTGAGTCTCCGGGTTAGGAGACTGGCAAGTAAAGTTGGGACAGTAGATTATGGCCGATGGTTTGTTCATGGGGATTCCTCGCGCCTGGAAGCTGGTTTTAGTCAGCCGAATGTCGGCAATATGATCTCCTTACTATGGGCGCTTTTGGGGGAATAGATTGATGACTAAATCGATGATAGTTGTATTCTAGTAGGTCACCCCGGGTTCAAGCTAGATCGCTCAACCTAAGTGCCAATGTCCGAATTTTAGCTTTTTTCTGACCGTTTAGGGCTTTTATAACTCGCCGTTGAGTCAGGAGTTTTTCCAAGGCTTGCCCGGATTGGCTTCGGTTGTACTGTGGCTGTAGGAAAACCCCCTTCTCAACCCCTCAATCAGGACTTCTTCCAGACCCATCCTCGGACAGTCTACCTGTCTCTTCCGTTGGTGCTGGATTGAGCGGGGGCTTGTGCGGCGCTTTACAATTGATGTTGTATTGATTTTAACTACCCTGGCATACTAGCTATGATGCTCAAGTCAACGACCCGTCACATTCGGATTTTTACGGCAGAGGTGCAAGATAACGAATTTGCTCCGAGTCCAGACTTATTAACCCTTGATGTGGATCCGGACAATGAGTTTAACTGGCCGGAACCGACGTTACAGAAGGTTTACCGCAAGTTTGATGAACTGGTTGATTCTTACAGTGGGGAAGATTTAACGGAGTACAATTTACGCCGCATCGGTTCGGATCTGGAGTATTATTTGCGATCGCTCCTCCAAGAGGGTGAACTCTCCTATAACCTCAACAGCCGGGTCCAAAACTACAGCATGGGTTTACCCCAAATGGTCTACCAGGACCAGTAATCTCCCATTGGGTTGTTCTCGGGTTTAAACCGAAGGCCCAAACTCAGTGTTTGGGGTCAACTTCGATACAGAGTCGGGGCAGTCCATCAACTGCCCCGCCTCCAGATGCGGATTCCCTCCTAAAATTCCGGTGCAGTCCGGATCCCGGTTTACCGGAAAGCCTCCAGGCGGTAGGGGTTGATTCTTGTGGCGGTAAGCGACTCCTCCCCATCTTCCCCATCTTCCCTATCTCCCCCATCCTCCCCAGCTCCCCCATCTCCCGCATTATTCTTGGGGCGGTGCGCTAATCATCCCCTGAACCTCTTGCAGGTCAATTTGGAAGTGGTTAGCGATCGCCTCCATCACCTGCTGTTCTTGATCTGTGATTACCCCATCGATTTGAGCAATTCGGTAACATTGGGCTAACAGGGGATAGGCAAAATCGCGATCGAGCAGATTCAGGAGTTCCGGCAAGGGGACGGGATGCTCAATCTCCGCCTCGATCGCCTTTAGGGACTCGGTAGTAAAGTTTAATGGTTTTAATTCCGGTAAAATATCCGCCCAAGAGGTATCCGGACGGGACGCCAAAATCTGATGAATCAAAATCCGGTCCATCACATCTTTTTGGGCGATCGCTCGTTCCAAATACTCCTGATTCTCTTCTTCTAACGCTTGAGTTGCCGCCTCCTGAGTCAGTGGATTTGTCTTCGCTTCATAAAAACGACAAGCTGCATATCCCAATCCATACAACATCACCGCATTAGAACTCGCCCCGATCGCCATCCCCGCTACCGGCAGGTTCCGCAACACCCCTAATCCGCCTTTCAATGCCGCTGAACCCCCCAGGGACAACCCAAAAATCGCTAACACTTCCCCACGACGCGCCGGATCTTTTAAATCCATGTCATAAGCACCAGCAATCTGATAAACCATTTCTGCCTGTAATGCAGTGGTTGCCATCACATCCACTCCCAACAGGGCGAGGGCCAGTCCTGGGATAATACTACTGACGAATCCAATTCCCCCGGCATAAAGAGATTTCTCCACCATGATCCGATGGGCAATCTCATTGGGGCTTTCATGAGGATACTCTTGCTGCAACTTGCGAACTTGGGATTGAGCTTTGTCTATATCCACCTGTCCTACTAAATTCAGCAGCCATTGGGCTTTAAAGACTTCAGCGAATTTTTTAACAACCGGGTTCTCGCCAATAAAGGAGAGGGCTTTCCCCGTTTCCAGGGCGGTGCGATCGAAGAACTTCATCGATTCTTTGGTCGCAGTTTCGGCAGTCTTAGAAGCATTTTGGGTTACGGATTTTCCCGTTTGCGAGGCCCACTGGCTGGCTTGTCCAGCGGCTTCTACTGCGGTTGCGCTTAAAGCAGCCACATCAAAGGCAACTCCCCCGCTGTCTCCCTGGGCGATCGCCCCCACAAATTCGATGGTTTCTGCTACTTTATCCACCGCCACCTTACTCACTTCCAAGGCGGTTTTATTAATATTTTCCTGCACCTCTCCCACTGCTGCACCCACTTGGTTGCAGGCTGAGTTTTTGGATTTGACTTCTTGTTCCTTGAGTTGAGTTTGTAAATTATTGGGTTCAGTTTTCATTTGTTATCTCCGGTTTTTATAAGGAAAAATTTTTATTGCTGTACGGGTGGAATTTACGTCTTTCTCCCCCTTCCCTACCAGGGAAGGGGGCGGGGGGGTTAGGTCTCTTTTGAAAATTGAGATATTCCCCTATCCAACGGATTCCCTGTTCTGCACCTTCTGGAACATTTGGATTAAAAGGTCTTTAAACCCATTGAGTTTGTCCTAGAGCGGTAACCACAAAGAAGGTGAGCGATCGCCTCAATCACTCACCTTTCTCGGTTGGAAATTTAGACGATTCCCACCGGAGTAGTCGGTTGAGCCGGTTTCGGTTCACTCAAGCCGATCCGTTCTTGGTACATCCGAGCCAAACGACGCTCTGCCTTAGCCAGGTCCCGTTCAATGCTACTAAAAATCATCGTGGACACGGGGTCCGTAAACTGGACTTGCAATTGGAAACAGTCGATCACCCCGGTTTGAATATCCCCCAAAGCGTGACGCAAAATGGTCAAATCATCTTCAGCAGGTAAAACGTTCCTTAAAGAAGCGAAGGCCCCAGCGGCCATTGCCGGTAAAAACAGTTGTTCTCCCAGGGTTCGCAGGCGGCTTTCCAACAGTTCGAGATGGCTGACTTTTTCTTCCCAAATCTCTAACAGCAGCAATCGAGTCGCGTTATCGGTGGTGTTGTGGGCATACTGTTTAAAGGCTTCTTGGCTATAGCGTTCGCCCGCCATTGCCTGATTTAATCCATCGATAATTTCCTGCCTGGTTGATCCTCCCCAGGCTTCGGCAAGTTGCCACCATTCGGCTGAACTATCGTTGCGATCGGGCATGGATTGGTCGGGAATGCTCAAATTCAGCCTGGAGAGAATGGCGGTGGTGAAAATGGCTAAATCTCCCGGTTGCCGAGAGCAGATTAGGTTACCATCGGTGGTTACGGCTTCATCAATATAGGTGGCACCGGCATTTTCCATATCTTTGCGGATGGAGATAAAGCCGGTGGCACGACGTCCCCGCAGTAAGTCGGCTTGGATTAAGACTTGGGGTCCGTGGCAGACGGCAGCGATTAATTTGCCCAAGGCAGCGGCTTCTTGAACGAAGGCGATCGTGTTGGGGTTGGTTCGCATTTTATCCGGTGCGCCACCCCCGGGAATGATCACCGCATCGAATTGTTGAGCGCGGGCTTCGGTGGTGGTCCCATCGGGTTTGATGGAGACTTTCCCATTTTTACCGTGATAGGTTTGATTCATGCCGGACCCGAGTACAGAGACTTTGGCCCCGGCTTGTTGCAATGCTGTATAAGGAACTTTAAATTCTGAATCTTCCACTCCTTCTTCAATCAGGATGGCGATTCGGGGTGTGGGATGTGAGTTGTTGGTAGACATAAAGTTAGGTTTTAGTTAATTCAGTTTGCAGTGTCAATCCAAAAAGTGAGATAAACGCCCTTGGGGTTTTATCTTTATTGTTTATTATTCTGTTAGGAAGCATGGAGGGCTGAGGTATATCACCGAGTTCAGCCATCACGGACTCGACTCCACCGGGGAAAAGTGTGACTCTACAAGGGCGATCGCCAATTGGCTGAAACATGACCGGAGAAAAGACTCGGGTTTTTCTCCGGTGAGGTTCCGCTCTTGGCGATCGGTGAGATTTAGTAGAGGTACATATTACCGTTCGGCTCAATCCTCATGTTTGTGATGTCTGAGTCCAAGTCATTGGCTTCCGTGAGATAAATCCGAATCTCTCCCGGTGCAATAATTTCGGGTTGGGCCTGAATCAGTCCCCCATCGGGTCTCATGAAGGTGACGGTTAAGGGAATTTGCAGATCCATTAGCATGGCTTGATCGCCTCCGTCCAGGGTGCGATCGCGGGTTTCCCCGATCGCCTCGTAGGTAATCGCCGTATTCGTTTGATTGATAATTTCTACCGCAACTGGCGCATTTCCCGGTAGCACATAAGCTACGGGCATTTGCACGTTCTGGGGTAGGGGCATCGGTTGGGCCTGAGCCTGTAATTCGTTCTGTTCAGTGGGAGTATTCTGAGCCATGCTGGCAATGGGGAAGGCAACGGCTCCCAGCAAGAGGCTACTAAAAATTGCGCCTAATAATCCCGGATTTTTGCTGTTGAATAAATGAGTAAACTTCATAAAAAGCCTCCAAAATTGATTAAAAAATCTTTCCAAGGGGGGCGCTCTCCTGAAAATTCAGGGGAGAGTTCCTGTAGATGACCCTAGGTTAATCTTCAGTAAATGGGGTGGAATCCCCCTACGGCGTCACTGGATTTAATAAATAGGACAAAAAACCGGGTTTCTGGACCTTTCTTTGTTGCTTGACTCGCACCAATTCAGTGAAGAAACCCGGCTCTTTTCCCTAATACTGCAACGATTTCCTAGAGGGAGAGCAGGCCCTGCCATTATTCTCGGCTCTCGGAATGGCCTCACTCCCTTTCGATTTGCTCAAAAGCGACAATTAACCCGCTAACATACTGCGAAGCATCCAGGCATTTTTCTCATGAATTTGCATCCGTTTGGTCAGCAAATCTAAAGTGGGTTGATCATTGGCTTCCTCTAGGAGGGATAGCATTTCCCGGGAAGTGCGGACCACGGTTTCTTGCCCTTGAACTAACAAGCGAATCATTTCTTTCGCGTCGGGAATGCCCTCATTGTCTTCAATCGAAGTCAGGCTAGAAAACTTCGCATAAGTAGCAGGAGCAGGAAACCCCAAAGCCCGAATCCGCTCGGCAATTTCATCCACCGCTAGGGCTAATTCTTGATACTGCTCCTCAAACATGAGATGCAGGGTGCTAAATAGGGGTCCCGTAACGTTCCAATGAAAATTATGAGTTTTTAGATAAAGGGTATAGCTATCAGCCAACACGCGGGATAACCCTTGAGCAATTTCTTCGCGGGTGCTGTCGTCAATCCCGATATTAACGCTGATCGGATTTTGACTTTGGGCAGACATTCCTAGGGTAGCTGTCATTCTTATTCCTCTAATGATTAGACTGATTTACTGGGGTTTTGAAAAGTTCAGAGTTATAGATTGAGGGGAAACTATTGTTCCCCGATTGCGACTTAAATGATGCCGGGACCTTTTCCACGGCGATCGCCTTCCATCGTCAGCTTACCGTCCTCGTCATTATCATGAACTTCGTCATACTCGCGAGAACGTTCGGCTTTGAGGGCTTCTTCTTTTTCCCGCAAGTCACCGGGCTCATTTATGTACATTTCAGGTTCGATCGCATAGTTGTTCACCAAACCTTCTTGGTCTACGGTAAAGCCATCGCGGGTATGATCTGGATCTTCATGGGGCTCATCAGCGTTAGAGGGGGCTTTCATAAACTTGTCACCCTCACGCTCTTTGCGCGCTGCCACTTCTGCCGGAATGATTCCGCGATCGTAATGCACCGGCCCTTCTACAGGTTCCGTGACCTTATTGTTAACGGTTTCTTTGTTATCCATTTTTTGTTTATCCATGAGTATTTCCTCAATCTTTTATTTAGTCTCTTTCAGCCTATCCGGTGAACCCCGCTGAATTAAACTATCTATGGGAGTAAGTTTCCCCCTACTCCTATCGATAGAGAGATTGAGAAAACCCTCTCCCTGTAACCGTTTAGAGGAACTCTGTTCTAAAACAGCGCGGGATCAACCCGAGAATTAACCGAATCCCATTGTTGATGTCTCTTGTTGATGTCTCTTTTTTTAACTGGGATTGGGGTTTTCATCCCCTACGGCGATCGCATTTTCTGTGGGAACGATGCGCGAACCATATCGGTTTGCATAAACCTGGGTAAACTCGGCCCCAAAAAATAAAATTTGTGCCGAAAAGTTAACCCACAACAATAAAACGACTAAAGAACCCGCTGCACCGTAGGTGGAACCAATCGTACTATTCCCTAAGTACAAACCAATTAAAGTTTTACCCACGACAAAAAGTAAGGCGGTAACGATCGCCCCCAGCCAGACATCAGTCCAAGCAATTTTGACATCCGGTAAGACTTTATAAATCATGGCAAACAAGACCGTAATCACCCCAAAGGAGAGGAAGAAATCTAACACCTGCCACAACCCCATGAGCACATCCGGAACCAGATGGCTAAAAAAGTTTCCAATTGCAGCTAAGGCGGCACTGAGAACGAGGGAAACCAGCAGTAAAAATCCAATGGTTAGAATCATGGCAAAAGATAAAAAGCGGTCTTGGATCATGCCTTTTATCCCCCGTCCCGGTTTGGGTTTTACGTTCCATATCGTATTGAGAGAACCCTGGAGTTCGTTAAAGAGTCCCGTTGCTCCAAATAGGAGTAAACCCAGACTGATCAGGGTTGCCCAAATGCCTGACCCGGTTTGCCTGGTATTCTCAATCATGGTTTCGATGACTTCTGCCCCTTCGGTGCCGATGGTGCCTTGAAGTTGTCGGACAATTTCACCTTGGGCGGCATCTTGACCAAAGATGACTGCGGCCACGGCGATCGCAATAATTAAGATCGGCGCTAAGGAGAAAATGGTATAATAGGCCAAGGCGGCAGCCAATCGCCCTGCATTATCTTTTTGCCATTCTGAAAAAGCCAGTTTTAACAGCCGAAACAGTTGTTTAAATTTAACCATTTTTGTTCCTTTTTTTGTTAAAAATTTTTCAATGAATTGTTTAAACGGATTGCAAACAATAAATTATCCAAACGTTTGTAGTAACCCCTTGACGGGGTTTCTTTACTTTAATAAAATGACTCAGTAAAGGAGTCCCTACGAACATTTGGGCGGTTTTATTTTTGGGAGTTCCCTCATTAAAGTCGGGTTTGTTCGGGAACCCGTTAAAAAATAAGAGTGGCTTCCCCGGCAATTTGCCCTCATCTGCCCGTTTTGAGTAAAGATGGGTTAGGGTTTTATTAAAATAGGGCTTAGATAGCTTAATCGCTAACTAAACCCTTTTAATCAATCCAAACGATTTACTTACCGATTTACCGATGTTAGGGATTTGGGTTTGAGAATCCTAAAGCCCACCACCTGCGATCGTTTGACTGTCCCTGTTCTCCCTCCCGGGAGGGAGAAAAATTCAGAAAGTTAGGGTCAGACCCTCACTCTTCAATGTTTCTGGACTATTCCAAAAGAGAAGCATTGAAGAGTGAGCTGGGGCCTAGGAAGGGAGACGGAAGGCGCAGGATGAATCAAGTCCCCACTGACTTCTAGGGCATCGGCGATCGCCCTGCCCAAGTTGAGGCAGTTTAACCGCGATATTCCGACGACTAAAACTGTCTAGTTCTTGAGTGATCAATATCTTTAGCTTACTAAACCCCTGGGGAGTTATACCTCTATCCCAAGGTAGATCGATTCGGGGTCGGGGAGAGCCCGTTCTCCAAGCACCTGTGCGATCGCCGCCAAACTTCCCATCCTTGCCACTCCAATCCCTCCTCTTATCCCACTAACCCAGAGCGCAACGCTAAAACTGCGGCTTGGGTGCGGTCATTCGCACAGAGCTTGTTTAATATATTCCGAACGTGAGTTTTCACCGTACCCACTGTGATGTACAGCTTTTCGGAAATTTCCGCGTTATTGTATCCTTGGACAATCAACTCTAAAACTTCTAGTTCTCGTTCCGTCAGAGGATAGGCTTCGATAATCTGGCTATATTCCGGTTCCGGCGCCTTAATCGTTACCGTTTCTTTCTTCTGAGAACCTAGGGTCGGTTGGGTATTCGTCGTGCGGGCCTGCTTGAGGACGATCCCAGCGATCGCCGGATCAATCCAGGAGTTACCTTCGTAGGTGAGGCGCACCACTCCCAGCAATTCCTCAAAACTAATATCCTTCATGCAGTAAGAATCTGCACCGGCAGCAAATGCAGCCAGCACCGCATCTTCATTATCCTGAAAGGTCAAGATCAAGATTTTGGTTTTGGGATTCTGTCCTTGAGCCGCTTGTGCTTGTTGCAGTCGCTGCGTCACCTCAATTCCATCAATATCCGGTAACCCAATGTCAACAATCCCAATATCCGGCTTTGTATCCATCAGCAATTTCAATCCCGAGGTGCCGTTGGCAGCATCGCCGACAACGACAATTCCATCAGATTGCTGCAAAGCCGTTCGGATTCCTATCCGAGTCAGATCATGGTCTTCAACTAAAGCAACGCGAATTTCACTCATCTATTAAAAAGGGTCTCAACCCCGTCGTTTACAGCGAAAAGTTGGAGATTGGAGAGTTTTTTTCAGAGATCTCTTCCGGGGAACCCTCCAAAACCCGGATCTGCCACTTCACACACCGCGACTCAAATGTCTGCTGAACTAGGGCATTGCTACAGTTTTAGATCCCAGGGACAAGAAACCGGGGTTTGTGGACCTTTCTTGGACCCTTTTCAGATCAAGGATGTTCTGAAAAACCTGGTTTCTAACCAATACTGTACCAGCGTCCTCGGGGGTATTCTTCAATTCTGTACTAACGGCGTGATTGGCTTTCTTTTTGCATTTCAGTCTGGATGGTTACCAGAAGCCCCTTCCAGTCGGTAGGGGTGCTGACTTTTGATATCACTTTCCACAAGGGAAAACAAAAGTTTAACAATCTGGGGCTACGTTCGTGAGAACCCAGAGGGTCAAAATCAATCCGATGCCCGCAAAAAGTTAGGTCTCTGAAACCAGTTTATCAAAGTGCTTCCCACTCTGGGGGCCTTTTCCCTCAAGGGTCGTTTTCCCCTCCTGATTTTTGCTCACCTTCCGCCTCGGGGGAAGCCCGCCTAGGGTTTTCACAGGATTACCATTCCACTCCAGGATCCTCCCTGGATTGAAGGGGAAAACTGAGTATTCCCTTGGCGCTCATTCCTGGGGTTCCTTCTGTGGGTTCAGGGGGTATCTCGGTTCCCTTTTGAGCGGATGAATTCGTTTCCCAGAGGGAATTCCACCTATTGATAGAGGTGGTTAGTATCTAACCCGGATACATTTATATTATCTAAGACTACAGTTATTGAGTCCTTTTTGGTGTTAAGCATCACCATTGAATGATTATCAGCCCCATTGGACAAGGGATTCCAGAATTGGCGTAACGGAGGTCTCTAAACTTTATTATTTTATCAATTGTCTTAGGGGTCTTGGGAAATTGGACCCTTGAACTGTGCCGAGTAACTGCGCCATTCCTATGCTCAGGGCAGGCATTCAAACCGATCGCACGAAGGTGATGGAGTGTTTTTTTGGACAGACAACTGTCCTATCCCTCGGGAGAAGAATTCCTGTTTTCCCGCCGGTAGCGCTCATCGGGGGTTCGATGTCATCCGGCCAGGGTGCGAGAATCTCCCCAGGCGATCGCCTCCCTAGCTGTTCCCTTTCCCTTTCCTCAAACTCGGATTCGCCGGTTCCCGCAGAAGCAGTGGGGGCCCAACTTTCCCTCGCTCTGAGCTTTTTGCGCTCCATCTTCCCGATGGCATTTCCACCAGACTGCTCCTTTGTCAATGCCCTCCGAAACCTTTCCCCGAGCAGAGCTGGGGCAATTATAACGTTTTTCTTAAGATGTTATCAAATCGGCCTCCAGGAGAGGTCACCCCTTTAAACTAATTGATAGTCTGGGGACGAATTAATGTCAATTTATGTATGATATTTCCCTTGTCCTTCCGAGCTTCCATCCGTATAAAGACCTTATTATTTAAAGTGCGATAAATTCCCTGAACCTTATCCTAAAAAAAACCTAAAAAGCAATAGCCTAATGACGATGACCCCCTCACTCAATTCCTCAAATAGACCCACAATTTACCACATTTTATGACAATCGGGATGGAGTCAACCCAGATGAATAACCCTACCAATCCTCAATTTAATAATCGAAGACCTCGCCACTATCTCACCCCATTCAACTCACCGCAGCAACCCGAGGTCACCCCTTTACCCACCACAGAGGCAGATTCAGCGATTGGCTTGGGGGGACAAATCCTGTGGAAAACCGATGAGACTGGGGCCCTGACTGAATTAAACCTAACCGGGCAAACCTATACGGGGATGGACCGGAAGGTTTCCTTGGCTGGGGGCTTTTTACAAGCTCTCCACCCGGAAGATAGACCCATTTGGCATCATGTATTATCCAGCCCAGAAACTCCTACGGACCTAACTCAAAAACGCTTAGGGGTGGCGGTTTGTGAAATGGAACTGCGCTTGTTAGGAAGCGACGGCATCTATCGCTGGATGCTCGTCCAAGCCTTTCCCCTTGAGGGGAAAAAGGGCGAAGTGGTGGGATGGCAGGGAACGTTCACGGATATCGATCGCCTCAAGCAAGCCCAACTCCAACTCCAAGCCAAACAAGAATTTATAGAAAATCTCATTGCCTCTTGTTCCGAGGCGATTATTGCCGGGGATGCCAATGGAACTATCCAAATTTTTAATCAGGCAGCCCAGGAATTATATGGATTAGGCGAACAGAAACCCCCGCAGAATGCCTCAGAATCCGGTCCAACCGAGGAAAAACTCCCAGGGAGACTAAACCCATCCCCTTCAGGGAGTGGGGTTGGTGTGAGTCATTCCCAGAGCAAACTGGGAATGATGGATCCCCGGCCCACTTCCCCGGAAGGGTTGCCCCTATGGGAAGCCTTTCAGACGGAAACGCCATCAGAACAAGAATTAGTGGTCACTCCTAAAACGGGAACACCCCGGATCATGCTGGCGAATAGTCATCCGATTTTTAACCCGGGCGGCATCAAATTAGGGGCGGTGACTCTGATGCGGGATATTACGAAACGCAAACAGCGAGAACAAGCCTGTTTTAGTCTGTATGCAGAAACTCAGGAAGAAGTTCGCTTACTCCAGGCTCAACTGGCCGATCGCGATCGCCCACTCCCCCTGGTGCCCGCCCACTCCCCCCAGACAACGGTCCCAGAATCCCTCGATGACTCGCGGACTCAAAGACTGCCGAGAATAGAGAATGAGGAGGAGTTCGCCGAACTGTTCCAAACCCTGGATTTAATTAGTCCCTATCATATCGCTGGTCTTCTTTGGGACCAGTCCGGGGAATTGCAAGGAGTGATGAATTGCCATCGCCTCCTGGCTGATTCCCTGTGGGAACGGTTAGAAAGCTTACTGCTCAAAGCCTTCCCGGATCGGATTTTGCGATCGCCTTCCCCAGAAGCGGTGGTTTGGTCCATTGCCTTACCGGAAGGGGAAGACTATGAAGTGCCAATCACCGAACTGGGGTCCCTGCTCCTATTTCCGGTGATCGGCAAGGGTGACGCTCAAAAGGTGGGACTGCTATTTGTCGTCCCTCAAGGGCGATCGGCTTTGAATGCCTATGAACTAGGCTTGCTAGAAGGGATGATTCAGCAAGCCTCAAAAACCCTGGAAAAACTCTCTCCAGAGGACTTGGATCACCCAACAGAGGGCCCGGGAAATACCCCGGGCGATCGCCTTGAACCCTCACCCCAGAACCCAAACCCAGACCTCGTAACGGGATCCGCACAGACCGATCGCCAGAACCAAGGCAAGCGCGATCGCCGTTCCGCTGTCTCCGCATCCGAGCAACCCACAACAGAGAAACCCGGCGATCGTCGGGAGTCCGTTTCTGCCTTCTTATCCCACCCTTCCCAAGACAATCATTTCTCACCCACCCAGAACCGGGAGAGAAAATCTCCGCTTCTTAATGGGAGGGAAACCATCGCCTTGAACCAAAACCGCCAACCCACCCCACAGGACTGCTCACCGAGCATTTCCGAGTATTTTGGAGCTTCACCCTCTCCTCAAAACTCCCCAGACCCCCAGGAGAACCCAGCCCAGGAGAATCCCAGGGTCCAGAAAAACTATGCCCCTAGAGATCGCGATCGCCTTCACGATAGCATCCACTACCGCACAGAGATGGAACCGGGTAGTTCCCCAGGAAAAAGGTCAGAACCAGCCATCAGCGCGGGTTCGGGTCATCCTCAAGAGTCCCACAAAACCCGTGGGGACGAGGGGGTGCTCATTTATGATGCCGATGGGATTCTCACCACCTGCAATCCCAGGGCGGAAAGAATTTTAGGCGTAAGTGTTCGGGAATTGATCGGACGCTCGTATCAAGATGCAGGCTATTCCAGCATCTTCCGCGACGGTTCACCGGTTGAAGGCGATCGCCATCCCCTCGCCATCACCTTCGAGACGGGAGAACCGCAATCCAATACCATCCTGGGGATTTGCAAACCCGATGCCACCCTCACCTGGGTCTCCCTCCAGCTTCAGCCCTTATTTGATCCGGATTTTGACCCGGAGGAGCGCCATCCTTGTACCGTGATTGTCTACCTCCACGAGATTGACAATTTTACAGAAGATGAAGACTCTTCGGGGGAACTCAACGACCCTAAATATCAGTTCATGGTCGAACAGTCCCAGGACTTAATCGCTCGCCATAGTCCCGAGGGACTTTATCTGTATGCCTCTCATGCCAGTCGTTCGTTGTTGGGATATGAACCCGATGAACTGGTGGGGCAAAGTATTTATGAGTTTGTTCATCCCCAGGATCTGGCGGTAGTTAACGGAATCTTTGAGAGATTAACCGGGGAATCCTCTACGGATCGGGTCACCTATCGCCATCGGCGCAAAGATGGGTCCTATATTTGCTTGGAAACGACCCTGGGATCGGCCCATTACCCTGGGTTAGGGAGAGGATCCGAAGCGATCGCGGTTTCCCGAGATATTACCCCGCACAAGGAGAAGGAAGAAAAAGTTGCCCAGCTCAATCATGATTTAGAACGCTTAGTCCGCAAGCAAAGACTGGAACTGGAAAATGGACGACAACTCAAAGAAGAATTGCTCCTGCGCGAACAGTTAGCCCGCAAAGTGGCGGAAGCGGCTAAGACCCTGCTGAGTACGGAACGCCAGCGCATTGCTGAATCCCGCTCCTTTTTAGCGGAAGCGACCACCCTACTCACCGCATCCCTGGATTACCAAACGACCCTGGAGAATTTGGGGAGACTGCTGGTGCCTCGGTTTGCCGATTGGTGCGTGATCAATGTCATGGAAACTGGCACTAGACCTCTGGGGTCCTCAGAGGGAGACTATCGTTGTGTGACCGTCGCTTGCCTGAACCCCTTGAAGAAATCCACGGTTTGGGCCTTGCAAAATCGTTACCCGGTGAATGGGGAGGGTCGGTACAGCTATTTGCAAGAACTCAGCGAGATTCGCCGCTTTGAGTCTAGCTCCCACTGGGGAGAACGGCAGAATGGGACGGAGTTTTGTTTTGGTATTTCTGACGATGAACTCGCAGCCGTGGCTCACGATGCAGAACATCTGGAACTGTTGCGATCGCTTGATGTTCATTCCTATATCTGGTTGCCCATCTCCTTCGGCGATCGCACCTTTGGCTCCATTCTCCTCGTGCGCGGCAATCCGCCGAGTTCTACTCCTGTGCGTTTAAAAGAGGATGCAGCCTATACTCCCAGCGACCTGTCTCTGGTGGAAGATTTGGTGCGTCGCGGTGCCATGACCCTAGAAAAAGCCATCCTCTACCGGGAAGCGCGGGAGACAGGAGAAAGTCTCCGCAAGACGGTTGGCATTTTAGGGGAACGGCAACGCCAGTTACGGACCCTTCAACAGTTGGCAAATTTGCTCAACCAGCGGATTGCTGATTTACCTCGGTTGTTGCAATTGATGGTAGAAGCCGTCTGCGAGGCTATCCCCAAGGCCCAGTTTTGCCTCATCGTCCTTCACGATCGCCAACTGGACCGTCTGGAATTAATGGCCACTGCCGGTAGAGGTACCCAAAATTTACCCATCGGAATCCATTTGAAAACCAAGGATTCTTTACTCTCCGAGGTGTTTGCTACGGGTCAGTCTCTGTTGCGATGCCATTCTCTCGATGGACTGACTTCCGATTCCCAGACCGAAATCCTCCCCGGGGAGTTACCCGCTTGTGTCTATGCCGTGCCGATTGAGTCGGCGCGGGCAGGGCGTTTGGGGGTCCTCGCCGTGGGCAATTGGGAAGATTTGGCGGCCTTTGATGTGGAGGACCTGCGTCAAATGGTCACCGCAGTGGGTGAACAAGCGGCGATCGCCATTAACAATGCCCGCTCTATCGAAATTTTAGAGGAGCGCGATCAACTGTTACAAGCTCAAAATCATACTCTGGCTTGTCAAAATCAGGAACTAGAGTCCAAACGTCAACAGATCGAACGTCAGAACTGCCAACTCAAGGAGGGATCTCGCCTCAAATCAGAGTTTTTAGCCACCATGTCTCACGAACTGCGGACTCCGATGAATTCAATTTTGGGCTTTTCCCAGGTTCTTTTGCGGGGACGCCGCCATCCCTTGGCGCCTCAGCAAAAACAAATGGTGGAACGCATCCTCAATAATGGCAAGCAATTACTCGCTTTAATTGATGATATCCTCGACTTGTCTAAAATTGAGGCGGGTCATTCTGAACTGAAGTTAGAAGAGTTTGAAGTCGATTTATTAGTCAGTGCCACCTGTGAGGAATTGCGAATTTTTGCCCAACGTAAGAATTTAACGTTGCAGTTTAATTCCACCTTGGATCATCCCCGGGTTGTGGGCGATCGCTTACGGTTGCGCCAGGTGGTTACCAATTTGATTTCCAATGCCATTAAGTTTACCGCCTCCGGTGGGGTAGAAGTTTCACTCTCCAGTCCCTCCCCGGATTCAGTGGAAATTTTCGTCAAGGATACCGGCATCGGCATCCCTCCGGAACAGCTTAATCATATTTTTGAAGCCTTCCGCCAAGGCGATCAAACCACAACTCGCGAATATTCTGGCACCGGCTTAGGATTAGCTCTGTGCGACTCTTTAGTTCGCCTGATGAAGGGGACGATTTCGGTAAAAAGTCAGATTAATGAAGGTTCGACTTTCTCGATTCAAATCCCTCGCTCTATCTCCGAGCTTGAGTAAGGCAATCCCCCCATTAAAATCTCCCCAGATAGAGCCAGTCTAAATGCTAATCCCCCCACAATTTAGGAGTGGGAGCATCTCCCGAAGGAAAAGAGACCTAACTCCCCATCCCTGACAACAGTAGGTTTTTTACGCTTAAGAGAACCTCTTGTCCCCTCCCCTTGGCAAGGGGAGGGTTAGGGTGGGGTCCTCTTGATGTGGCGATTCCCTACGGGATAGGTCCGCTTACCGCCACGTCATGCACTCACGGGAGACCCTCCACCCACTCATTCCTCCTGACTTGGCTTTGCTTTCGTCAGGAGGACCCCACCCTAACCCTCCCCTTGCCAAGGGGAGGGCACCGGAAGTGCAGTTAAGTGTGAAAAACCTACTCTTGTAAGTCCCCGGCCCTCCCCTAAGAGGAGAGGGAGGTAGAAGGAATGAATGTCTTTTCGGGGAAGGGGAAGAAAGAGGGAAATTTCCCCCGTAGAGCAATAAAAAAATTTTCTTATTCTCCCTCTCCTCTATAGAGAGGGCCGGGGAGAGGTCTCCTTTTAAAATTTTTTTGATTCATTTCTTGGAGTCATATTTCTACATAAACCCGGGGGATTAAACGAATTATTTAATCCCTCTACCTCGGGTTTATCCCCGTGATTCAAAACTTTTATATCTTTAATAAAAACAGACAAATTGTAAGGACGCACCGCAGTGCGTCCCTACAAAATTTATGCTGTTATGGTCGGGCATTGAAATTATAAGCTGGGGGTTACACCCGTTTCAGCTTGGGTGGGGATGGAGCTAACCGCAGTATAGCCCATTCCCCCAGCAATTTCTCGTAAAATCGAAATTTGCTCCTCGAAGGAAGCCTCTTCTATATGAGACAGAATGCGATCGGTTTCCGGGGTGGATTGGTAATCGGAAGGCATATCTACAATGCGATCGCCCATTCCCACGGCCCAGGCATACCAGACGACTAATTGATTATTAGCAGATAAAGCCCCATAAGCATGGGAATAAACCGTATCTTTCCGTTCCACAATATCCCGCATGATCTGAAGCTGCTCATCGTCCGAGAGGTTGTAGTAGTCATCCATCAGCATCGGTGCAATGTTCGGTTCCGCTGCTCCCGGCGCGGCGGGAGTAATGGAATCTCCCATTTTTTCGTAAATCCAATACAGCACAGCCAATTGGTCATCGGTACTCAATTTTTGAAACTCATTAACGATGTCTAAAGTTCCTTGGGAACGGAGTTGGCTTTTTCCGGTCAAATTAGCAGTCATAAAAGAAATTTCTCTTTCTATCAAGTTGAACTGAATTGATTGTTACAAATCTTTAGGTTAAGTGTCAATCTATCTCGGGATGAACTAATTTTCCTTAATTCAATATTTTTATATCTTTAGATAGAGAGTTCGTCCGGATTATCTTAAAACCTATCAATTTTTTAAATTTTAAAATTATTTCATCTATCTACAGAAATAACCCCCTCAGATAAATTTTCCCTAAATTATTTCATTGGATATAAAAACTAGAAACGATCGCCGTTGTTCCATTCCCGGCATTGCTGGCCCCGGATTACCCTCGGTTCTGAACCCGAAAGTCGCCCCTACAGCGGATTATTTCTTTACCTGGAGAAAATTAGGCGGGTTCGGAAGGCTGGGGACCCCCTCGGGACAACTCAGGATTGCGGGCGATCGCCCCAAGCCCAAAAAGTTTGGCCCCAGATTTTATTCCCTCTGGAATTTCAGACATTGCGTGGAACTATAGGTAGCAACAGTTTTTTCGACGATTAGCCCACTATCAATCGCTCCCAATTCAATGCAAATCAAAGAAATATCCGTGATAGCAACTCCATACCTTAAGTAAAATCCGATAAAATCCGTCTAAAGAGCGAGACCATCAAAAGCGTTAGGGTGAGACAATTTCCCTACCACCCAAACTGCTTCTTTGAGCCAAGTCCAATTTTTATAGATAAATGAGCGATCCCTCCTTGCCTCAAAACCCAAAAACAGACCGCATCCTGGTTGTCGATGACTCTCCTGATAATGTCTTGCTCGTCAAGACGATTTTGGAAGAAGAGGGATATGACATCACTCAGGCAGAAAGCGGCTTTTCCGCTTTAGCGCAAATTGACCAATCACCACCCGACTTGGTATTGCTGGATATTATGATGCCGGGAATGGATGGCTATGAAGTCACCAGGCGGATTCGCGACCCCAAAAAAAAGCGGCCCTTTATCCCCATTTTGCTGATCACCGCTCACGATCAACCCAGTGTGGTTGAGGGATTGGATCTCGGAGCCGATGATTTTATCCGCAAACCAGTCGAACTCGATGAACTCTTAGCGCGGGTGCGGAGTTTGTTGCGCCTCAAGCATAGTGTAGATGAGCGGGATGAAATCGCCCGTCAGCGCGAGGATTTCGTATCCAGGCTCACCCATGACTTGCGAACGCCGTTAGTCGCGGCGGATCGAATGTTGAATCTACTCAAACAAGAAGCCCTCGGACCGATCACCCCTCAGATGGAAGAAGTCTTCACCACGATGGTGCGGAGTAACCAAAATCTGTTGAAAATGGTGAATACGTTGCTGGAGGTGTATCGCTACGAAGCCGATCGCAAAAATCTGAATTTCTCGTTGGTGGATATGCCACAACTGATTCAGGAAATTATCGAGGAACTGCTGCCGATCGCCCAGGAAAAAGAAACCCAAATCAAGGTTAAGTATGGAACGGCAGTCGATGGATCCGGGAAAACTTCGGGGTTTGTCCGGGGCGATCGCCTAGAACTGCGTCGCCTTGTGACTAATTTAGTGGGGAATGCGATCAAGTTTACCGACAATGGGATCATCGAGATTCGCATTACGGAAGAGGTCGTTCGTAAAAATGCAGGGGTTCCCAACTGGATTGCGATCGCTGTAGCTGATAACGGTGCTGGGATTAGTGAGGCGGATCAAAGCTTATTGTTTCAAAGATTTCTTCCCGGCAAGCACAAGCGATCGGGAAGCGGTTTGGGCCTGCACCTGTGTAAACGAATTACCGAAGCCCATAATGGAACCATTGATGTGGAGTCAGTCCTAGGCCAAGGCAGCATCTTTAGGGTGCGCTTACCGGCTTGGAACAATTGATCCATTGCGGGGTTATTCTCGCTTAAGCGGGAGCTTAGGGTGTCAAATTTCAGGGCAAATTTCAGGGCAAATTTCAGGGCAAATTTCAGGGCAAATTTCAGGGCAAATTTCAGAGTGATAATTGCGGTTATCTAACATCCCTTATAGATATAGAGAGAATATTAGAGAGTCAGTAGACCTCTTGCAAAAAAAAGGATTGATCCCCCCAACCCCCCTTAACAAGGGGGGCTTTAAAGAATTTTGCAAGAGGTCTAGTAAAGACGGGGAGAGTGGCGATCGGTCGTGATTGCTATCCCCAGGGGGAACGGGGGAAAGGTTCCGGCATCAACCCCTTGAATCCGGTGGGAAGGGGGTATGGAAAGTACGCGGGGTGGATAAAAGCTGCTATAACGGTTGCAGATGTATTTTGACTCCACTTTAACGACACCACTATGGAAACTTTTGCCTATCTTCAATTATTTCTGGTCTATGATGCCCACCCCGCCCCCTTAGAACCTCTGGCCCCAGGGGTGAGAAAATTTTTTTCAGGATTCAAGGGGAAAAAATTCTCTAGTGCGGGATTGATTCGCTGGTTCTCGGTGGCCCTGACTGTCGCACTCCTGAGCATGGCAACCCAGGTTTTGGCTTACCAACGGGGTGATCAGAGTGAAGCGGTGCGCTCTATCCAACTGCGCTTACAACAGTTAGGCTATTTTAATGCGGAGCCAACTAGCTTGTATGGTGAGATCACCGAGGACGCGGTGAGGCGTTTTCAGCGCGATAATAGCCTGCCGGTGACGGGGAGAGTGGATCCTCAGACGTTAACGGCGATCGAGCGATTATTACGACCGGATCCCAGTTTTGGTCAAGTCACCCAGGTGGGAATGACCAATCAAGTGCTTCGTTTTGGAGACTCGGGTTTATCAGTGAGCGCCCTCCAAGACCAGTTACGACAGTTAGGGTATTTGAATCGTGCCTCCACAGGTCAGTTTGATTTTGAGACACAACAGGCAGTTTTGCGCTTCCAACAGGCATTTAATATCCAGCAGACCGCAGAGGTGGGACAAACTACTCGCGGGGCCTTAGAGAGCCAATTAGCGCGGATTGCGGCGGCTCCATCCTGGCAACCTGTAACCCCAGTCGCCACCACCAACGGGACGGCAAATTTGAAACTGGGCGATCGCGGCATTGCGGTGAAATCTCTTCAAGAACGGCTAACCGCCGCAGGCTATCCCATTGGTAACGCCGATGGCACCTTTGGCCCCCGCACGGAAGAAGCCCTCAAACAGTTTCAATTAAGTTTTGGGTTCCCTCCCACTGGGGTTGCCAGTACGGACACTCGCCAAGCTTTGGATCGCAAGTTTTATGTAGTTGTCGTTCCTAAACGCAGTAATTTTTCCCTCAGCGCCGTCCGTGAAATTTTTCCCGATGCTTTTGAGGCCGAGAACCGATTGGGAAATTATATTCATGCCGGTTCTTATCTGCGCCGGGAGGTTGCTGAAACCCGCGCCAAAATTTTAAAACAACGGGGGCTAATCGATACTCGCGTGAGTTATTTCTAATGAGCAGTCTTGGGGGTTGAACGGTTAAGTTCTTCCCCTAAACTGGCAGCAAGGCCCGCTGACAGGTGGGACAAACCGCATGGATGGTGAGTTGACAATCGAGCAGATGGTATCCTTCTTTGGTGGTGGTTTTAATCCCTACTTTTAAGATGGAGTCACTTTTAAATTCAATAGTTTTGTTACATCTGACACAAATTAAATGGTGATGATGGTGAGGATAGGGTTGATTAATTTCGTAATGTTTGTGACCTTCTGCTAACTCTAATTCGCGTAAAATTCCCATCCTCGCCATTAATTTGACCGTGCGATAGATGGTAGACAAACTGATTGCCTCTCCTTCCTCTTTTAAAAGTTCGTAGAGGTCTTCAGCACTCAGATGCTCACCTTTCGGAAGGTTTTGAAACACTTGTAAAATCGTTTCTCGTTGCGGGGTTAAGCGCCAACCCCGTTCGTTTAATTCAGCTTTAAGCGAGGACGCTGTGTAGAAAGACATAGCAATCTTTTTCTCTTCTCAAGAAACCCTCTTTATTGAGAAGGATACACAATAAATTGAGAATTTGCAACAAAGCGGGCTTATTGACAATTATTAGCACCTACTCAAGCGGGGGTTCTCTAATTGCTCAACGCCATGAGGGGTAAGCATTCTGGAGTTTTGAAAGCGGCTCGGGGAAATGATGACCCATTGTAAATGCTCCGGGTTGGTTGTGGCGACACCGGGTACAAAATCCCCACGGTGAGGGCAGTGTACGAATTTTCATCCCTCAGAGTTTTAAGTTTTATAACAATTTTAAACCGGCCAAAACTTCACCATTCTGACCTGGGACCCCCCGCGCAACGGTTAGGGTTTTTACGCTCCTAGTCATTTGCCTTATTTCCGGTCCCCTCCCCTGTGTCTTGGGGAGGGTTAGGGTGGGGTCCTCTTAACCTACTCAGGGAAGGGACCCCCCCGCGCAAAAATCGCCCTCCAGACTTGTGAAAGGCGATCGCCATATTATGCAGTAGATAGTCCCCCTTGTGATCGCAGTCGCGGGGGATCAAGTTGTTTGAGCATCCACCAACCACCCTGACCGATGAGGCGATCGCGCCATTGCTCACAGGGAGTAGAAAAACTCCCCTGAAGCGATGAGCGTTTCCCTCTAAGTTAACAATTCCAGATAATCTCGGACGCGGTTGCGTCGCTTCGGCTGCCGCAACTTTTGCAGGGCCTTGGACTCAATTTGACGGACTCGTTCCCGAGACAGGTCCAGAGCACGACCAATTTCTGCTAAGGAGTAGGGATGTCCATCCGTCAATCCAAACCGCATTCCAATCACATCCCGTTCTCGACTGGTTAAATCCGCCAGGAGGTGATGCAACTCCCGATGCAAGGCTTCTTGCATCAACTTTTCTTCCGGAGAGATATCATCGGTTTCGAGTAAATCT
Source organism: Laspinema palackyanum D2a (assembly GCA_025370845.1). Lineage (GTDB taxonomy): Bacteria > Cyanobacteriota > Cyanobacteriia > Cyanobacteriales > Laspinemataceae > Laspinema. The sequence continues at coordinate 60,628 of JAMXFF010000012.1, forward strand.
CCCAGTTCCGTATCTTTTTCCTTGCCGACCTTAGTTTCCAAAGACACAGACCGAGGAACTCGCAATAACACTTCCCGGACTTGTGCCGGAGTCATCTCTAATTCCTTGGCAACATCTTCGATGCTGGCGGTGCGGCCTTTTTCTTGGGACAGCTTGCGCTGGGCCTTTTTAATTTTATTGAGCTTTTCGGTAATGTGAACCGGCAAGCGAATGGTGCGACTTTGGGTGGCGATCGCCCGGGTAATCCCCTGACGAATCCACCAATATGCATACGTGCTAAACCGATACCCCTTGGTCGGATCGAACTTATCCACTGCCCTTTCTAAACCCAGAGTGCCTTCTTGGACTAAATCCAAGAGCTCTAACCCTCGGTTTTGATACTTCTTCGCCACGGAAACCACGAGACGGAGGTTGGCCTCAATCATGTGTTCCTTCGCGCCAATTCCTTCGGCTTGAGTGCGTTCCAGTTCCTCCACCGTCAAAGATGCCAGGGCCGCCCATTGACGTTTCCCAGCAGCCAAAATCGGCTTGAGGTCAGTGACTTGCTCTCCCGCTTCCGCAGCCCAACGCTCTAAGGAGGGTCGATGTCCTAAGAGAGAGGCGAGGCGATCGCGGGTATCAACCAGGCGAACATACCGTTGCAGTTCTGGATTTTCCTCAGTAGCCGCCGCATCACGCATCTCTTTGATTTGCATATAACGCTGCACTTTCTGGGCTTCCACAACCTCTTCTTCTCGCCCGAGCAACCGCACGCGCCCAATTTCCTGGAGGTACAACCGAACCAGGTCGGTGGTGCGACGAGTGGGGGCTTGAGAGATTTCAACCGTGTCCGGTTCCTCCATTTCCAGCTCGACTGCTATGGAATCGGAGCTCAGGTCTAAGTCATTGTCCTCGGGAGCATCCAGCTCGAAGTCGGAGGGCAATAATGGATTGTCGTCTTCTGTATTAGGGTAAAGAGAAATTCCTGGCATGGTGATCTTCCCAGCGTCTCCAGGTGATCGGTGGTTTGCGGTTCTTGACTGCTTTGTTATCAATATTCCCTCGATATCAGACTTTTTGTCACATCTGACCGTTCCGTTACATAACGTTACTGTCAGTTATAAAGTGAGTTACTTAAGGGATTTGGCGGTTTAATTCCCTGAACAGGGCTGCCCCTGTTCGGTGAATTCGCCGTTCGGTGAATTCGCAATATTTTACATCAAACAGGCAGGTTCTTGGAAGAAACAGAAAAATTCCTGTCCCAGAACCCTACTCGCAAGTATAGAAAGTATTCCCTCAACTTGAGGTGACTTCTATCAGCCCCTTCGTTAATTTTCATCACCGATCGCCCCGGTTCCGGATCACGGGGGGCTAGAATTGAGATCACAAAAGAGCAGGTTTAGTTTCCGGTTGCTCAGATATCGTGACATTACTCCGGCTTGATATCCCGCAGCATCAGGGCTTCAACCGCATCTTTGGGGGTAATTTGGCCTTCGAGTAACTGATGCACCTGATAGGAAATAGGAACGGAAATCTCTAAAGTTTTAGCCCGTTGAATTAACACCTGGGTCGTATTTACCCCTTCGGCTGTCCCTTCTAAATCCGGGAGAATCTCAGCCAGGGTCTTGCCTTGTGCCAATTGATAGCCCACTTGATAATTGCGGCTAAGAGGGCTGTTACAGGTTGCTAGTAAATCACCAAGTCCTGACAATCCGTAAAAGGTTTCCATTTGCGCCCCCCAATGGGTGCCAATGCGAATGATTTCAGTTAGTCCTCGGGTCAGTAAAGCCGCTTTCGCATTGGTGCCCAGTTGGAGACCATCGCAGACCCCCGAGGCGATCGCCATGACATTTTTGAGAGTCCCCCCCAGTTCTACCCCCAAGGGGTCCGGATTGGTATAAACCCGAAAGTTACTAGAAGAAAACACCTCTTGGACCAAACTGGCGGCACTCTCATCGTTACTCGCCACCACCGTTGCTGCGGGTAATCCCTGTTGAATTTCCTTGGAGAGATTCGGTCCAGCTAACACCACCACGGGGCGATCGCGAAATGCCCGTTGCCAGAGTTGCGCTGCTGTGCAGGTTGTCTGGGGGTCTAATCCTTTAGTTGCCGTAACGATAATGGTATCTGTGCCCAAGCCAATGGCTTTAACTTGGGATAAAACCGAGGCGACTCCTTTCATAGATACCGCAGACAGGAGAATATTCGCCCCAGTGACCACCTCCTCTAAACTGCGATCGCCACTCCTGGACCAATATTCGACCCGATGACCATTTTGGCTCACTAACTGTCCCAAGGTCCGCCCCCAAACCCCAGCCCCCAAAATTCCGAGGGTCTGAGGTTTCGTGGCGGGGAAAGTCGGCTTATTATCCATCAGTTTTCCTCAATCCTTCCCCTAAACAACAGTTTGGGGATTGCGGCTATTCGCCCGAGGATACCGTTCCATCAAAGCCCGGACTTGCTCGGCATGATAGGAACTGCGAGTCAAGGGAGAGGCCACAATTTGTAAAAATCCCCAGGACTCCCCAAGCTGCTGCCATGCGGTAAATTGCTCTGGGGTGACCCAATTCACCACAGGTAGATGTTTCGGGGTCGGTTGCATATATTGTCCGAGGGTTAAAATATCGCACTCCACAGCGCGTAAATCTTGCAGCACCTGTTGAATTTCCTCATCGGTTTCCCCGAGTCCGAGCATGATTCCCGATTTGGTGTACAACCCCGGTGCCAGTTGGCGCGATCGCCGCAATAATTCCAAACTGCGCTCATAGTTGCCTTGGGGACGCACCCGACGATACAGACGCGGCACCGTTTCGGTATTATGATTGAGCACTTCCGGCTCTGCTTGCAAAATTACCTCTAAGGCTTGCCAATTCCCACAGAGGTCGGGGATTAATACTTCGATGGTAGTTCCAGGGGAAGCGGCCCGAACTTCCTCAATACAGCGCCGGAATTGGTCGGCTCCTCCATCGGGCAAATCATCCCGATTCACCGAGGTAATTACCACATGATTGAGCCGCATTCGCCGGACTGCTTCCGCTAACCGCACGGGTTCCGTGGGGTCTAGGGCTTGGGGTTTTTTCTCAAAATCAATATCGCAGTAGGGACAGGCACGGGTACAGGCTGGCCCCATAATCAGGAAAGTCGCGGTCCCGTTGTGGAAGCACTCTCCGATATTGGGACAGGATGCTTCTTCACAGACGGTATTGAGGGCTAAATCCCGCAATATTTCCTTGACGTTGCCGACGCGCTCCCATTGCGGGGCTTTGACCCGCAGCCAATCTGGTTTTACACTCACGCTTATGCCCTAACATTTTTAAAAGACATCATCCTTATGATACTGGCCTAGGGTTCAACTCGCTCGCGGGTGCGATCGCTCTGGGCAAACCTTTTTACAATCATCTGCCAGAAACTACTTGACAATTCTGGCTATGAGGCCATAGACTGGTAAATGGTCATAAATTACGGGATGTGGCGCAGCTTGGTAGCGCACTTCGTTCGGGACGAAGGGGCCGCTGGTTCGAATCCAGTCATCCCGATTTTGGTTATGGAAATTCTATCTGGGCGGGTTAACCCATCTAAGGGTTAACAGCTTTGAACGTTGTCGGCGATCGCTTAAGATACTCGGCAACTCTTTTTTTTAGGGCGATCGCTGTTCTAAAATTCTTTCTGTAAAAATAATTCTGACAAAGTGCCTTCTTTTCGTCAGGACGATCAGGGAGAATAATCATAACGGACAAGACTGAGGCAAATTTTGATATTTCACTTGTCCTAGCGAGCAAGATGCTCGCACTCCAAAAATGTACGCAAATAACTGTGGGAACCGCTATAACCCTCGATTTAGAAAAATATCACCCGGTTCTAGTAGGTCCCCGAGAGATGGCACCATGAATCAACCTGTGTTAATTTCAACCGCTTTAGGCTTAAGTGCACCGGATGTTGAGGCGCTCATCCAAGGGGCTACCATTGCTGCGGTGGCAGAAATTTTTCTGGATCCGGGACAAGAATTTGCCCTCTATTTCCGAAATGATTTTACCCCTCAACGGCCTCCCGAGTCCTCGGATCAACCGACGGAAGTAGCAGAAACCGTCAAGATTGTGGCGATCGCGCGGTGTGAAGGATGCCAAACCATTACAGACAGAAATTCCTTATCTACCCTGTCTCGATTAACCTTGTGGAGTTTAGAAGACTTAGAGGAAATTATCGAGGATCAGGGGGCTATTTTTCTGGCTCATTTGCGAGTTGATCGACTTTCTGAGGCGATCGCCTTAGCTTTTCATCTTCCCACCCAGGACCGAATCGGAACCCCCATTGCCTTACCTGTAACCATTGCGGTGGCTGATTCTGTGCCAGTATTGAGCGATCGCACCTTTGCCTACCGGCGTTCACAACTTGAACAGTTCCTCCTCCCTCTGCATCCGGAATTAGATGCCTTGCAAGGGGCGATCGCCCAACTCGCTCGTTCTCAACCCACGGCACAAAACCTCGATGATGATTTGCAACAGTTTCTCGGGTTCGGAAATCCGGTTCCTGTCAGCTCAGAGGACCCAGATTTAACCTGGATTAGCACGATCGCCCCTGTCGGTCATTCTCAAGACACCGATGGGTTTGCCAAGCTGGTGCGCCAAGGGTTGCTGAAATTAGGGTTTAGCGGTCCCGAACTGCTTCCTGAGTTCCTGATTGCCGGGGAAGGATGCGATTTTTATTGCGAAACACCTTATCTTATGGTAGGACAGTGTAAAGCTAAAAACCCCAAAACTGCGATCGCTGACAATCCCGCTCAACTCCTAACCCGGGCTGCAAATCATCTCGGAACCGAACGATACGAACGAGCTATTAAGTGGATCGTCGCGGCTGAAGAGTTAACTGTGGATGTGCTCAACGTGGCAATTAAAAATCAGATGAATGTCATCCGTCCCGAAACCTTGCAAAGTCTAGTTCACTTGCAAGCTAAATATAAAGGGTCCGTGGACTTGCTGAAATTAAAACAGTGTTTGCGGCAAGACCCCTATGGATGGGCCGATGATAAAGTCAATAGTTATATCGATAAAGTCAAAGAATCCATTGAGTTGCGATCGCGCATTATCAAACTGGTTAAACGACATTTAGAAAATGCCCGCTTAGAACTCGCTGGAGTAGAAGCACTCCATGCTTTATATGTGAGTTCCTATCCTCATCATTTTATTGCTTTAAAAGAAATGCACGAAATATTAATCGAACTTTCTTCTCCCCTCACGGGATATTTAGGACGAATTAAAGGCAGCGATTGGCATAGCGATCGCTTTTACTATCTGCGCGACTTATCTCTCTAACACTGAATCCCCACCCCTTGTTTTAATGGCTTTGAAGATTTTTCCTTAACCCTAATAATTCCAATGGAAAAAATCGCTCGATATCGTGGATGTCTTCTCGGTTTAGCCGTGGGTGATGCGGTAGGAACCACCTTAGAATTTAAGAAACCGGGGACCTTTACTCCCATCACCGATATGGTAGGCGGGGGGATTTTTCACCTCAAACCCGGAGAATGGACCGATGATACTTCAATGGCTTTATGTTTAGCAGAAAGTCTGATTGAAAAACAGGGGTTTGACCCGGTGAACCAATTAGAAAACTATTTAAAATGGGAGCAAACGGGATATCTCAGCAGTACCGGAGAGTGTTTTGATATTGGAAATACGGTGCAACAAGCCCTGGGGCGATTTCAAGAGACGAGACAACCCTATTGTGGTGCGACAGATGCCCGGAGTGCGGGGAATGGTTCTCTGATGCGGTTAGCACCTGTTCCCCTATTTTATGCGAATCATCCGGAAGTGGCGATCGCCACCTCAAAAGACAGTTCACGCACCACCCACGGCGCAGCTACTGCCGTCGATGCTTGCCGATATTTTGCCGGATTAATTATTGGTGCAATCCAGGGTAACCATAAGGAAGAATTGCTTTCTCCTCACTACAGTCCCGTTCCTGGATATTGGCAAAAACATCCCCTGGTTCCAGAAATTGCTGAAATTGCGGATGGTTCTTTCAAAACTCGCCAACCACCAGAAATTCAAGGGACTGGTTATGTGGTTAAGTCCTTAGAAGCTGCATTATGGGCTTTTTATCACAGTCAATCGTTTGAAGAAGGCTGTTTATTAGCGGTTAATTTAGGGGATGATGCGGATACAAACGGGGCCATTTATGGACAGATTGCCGGGGCCTTTTATGGGGAATTGGGCATTCCTGAACGATGGCGCCAACGGTTAGCTTATCTGGACTTAATTATGTCGTTTAGCGATCGGTTGTTTGAGTTTGCAGAGTCTGGGGTTACTCCCGGAAGTTAATGCCCGGAAACGACTAAAGTCGTTACTACAAACAAAGAGATAGAGTTTCTTTCATGTTCGTAGTAACGACTTCAGTCGTTTCTTTCATGTTCGTAGTAACGACTTCAGTCGTTATCTTTCATGTTCAACGTCCCGACTTCAGTCGTTATCTTTCCGGTTTGCGGTGGCGATCGCCCGTGGGTGTTGGCCGAGTCAGGGGTTAATCCCGGAGGTTAAGGCCCGGAAACGACTAAAGTCGTTACTACAAACGAAGAAATTTCTTTCATGTTCAACGTCCCGACTTCAGTCGTTATCTTTCCGGTTTGGGGTGGCGATCGCCCGTGGGTGTTGGCCGAGTCTGGGGTTAATCCCGGAAGTTAAGGCTCGGAAACGACTAAAGTCGTTACTACAAACGAAGAAATTTCTTTCATGTTCAACGTCCCGACTTCAGTCGTTATCTTT
>JAMXFF010000012.1:67464-154194 GCA_025370845.1 Laspinema palackyanum D2a
CCGGTTTAGGGTGGCGATCGCCCGTTGGTGTTGGCCGAGTCTGGGGATACTCCAGGAGGTTAAGGCCCGGAAACGACTTTAGTCGTTACTACAAACGAAGAAATTTCTTTCCTGTTCGTAATAACGACTTCAGTCGTTATCTTTCCGGTTTGGGGTGGCGATCGCCTCTTGACATTGCCAGAGTTTAGGGTTAATCCCGGAAGTTAAGGCCCGGAAACGACTAAAGTCGTTACTACAAACGAAGAAATTTATCCCCTGTTCAACGTCCCGACTTTAGTGGTTTCTTCAGTTTCCACAGCAACCTACTTTAGGGGGCCTCCTTTTTCTGTGCTGTCAGGGATCAAGGCTTTCTTGCCCGTAAACTAGGGAAAGGTCCATCTCTCAGAAAAAATAGCAAATTGTTAAGTTTTATTAAGAAAACCCATATTTCATCAAAACGGTAAAATATAATACAGAAATAGAGGGAAATGCAAAAAAGCGGTCCCTCTCCCAACTTTAGTAAATCCACTTAATTTAGAACAGGAACACAGATATGAAACTAACTTATCGGGGAATTGGCTACGATTCCGAACCCCAGAGCTTTAATCTTATGGAGGCAGAAATTGGGGGGAAATATCGGGGGAATGATTGGCAAGTGCGCTATCCCCGGCATATTCCTGTCCCAGCAACTCTCAATGAGTTAACCTATCGGGGCGCTCAGTATAATTCTGGGGAATCTGTCAGCACTTCAGTGGCATCCGTAGCCCCCAAGACTCGGCAGGTGAGGCCCCTCATGGATGCTCAACCGGGAGACAAGGTGATGGAAGAGGTGGCCAAACTTCACCGCAATAACATTTGTCGGAGTTTAGAACGCCGGATGCAAGCGGCAAGGATGCTGGGGAATGAAAACTTGCTTGAACAGCTACAAATGGAATCCCAGCAGCTCACTTGCTACCTTTATTAAGCCGCTCTAGGGGTTGCGCCGCAGCCATATCCCGCGCAAACCAGCGGCGATCGCCCCTTGATAATCATCCCGATAGCTATCGCCGATGTGCCATGCCTCTGAGGCGGCACAGCCATGTTTTTCTAAACCCGCCGCAAAAATCGGCGGGTTTGGTTTTGCAGCCCCCACCACGGTAGAAATGGTAACGGACTCAAAAAATTGAGCCAGATCCAATGCCTCTAGGACGGAGTACAGTCGGGAGTCAAAATTGGACAAAACTCCCAAGGGAATACCTTGAGAATGCAGGGATTCGAGGGTGGGGCGAACATCGGGATAGACGAACCAAGGGTCAGCGGTGGCAAAGTAATCGTACAGTTGCTCAAAGAAGGCGGAAAAGTCGGCAAACTGATGGAAGACTCCGGCGCGTTTGAAGGTATCCGAGGCGATCTCCTCCCACCACTGAAATTCCAGGCGGGGAATCTCAGTTTGCACAACTCCCGGAAATGCCGCCTGTTCTGTGGCGGCAAAACTGTCGAAAAATGCCTGATTTACCAGGCGATCGTCCACTTCGACCCCAAAGCGACGGGCAAAATTTCCATAAGCTGCACCGATACTGCCATGCACTCCAAAAAGAGTACCGGCGGCATCGAAAAAAATCACCGAAGGTTGCGACATCAGCTTAGGTTAACGGGGTAAACCGGATTGAGAGAAAAACTCACGCACGGGCTGAGTAATCCAATTTAAGCCGACTTTAAGCTGATGGTCAAATGTGGGCATCCGGTACAGATAAGCCAAACGCCGTAAGAGGTGCGCCATTTGACCATCCAATTTGACGCCCAATCCAGTTAAGGTGGCATTATCAATCCCCAAGGTCATCATTTCCCCTAATCCTTGATATTCAAAGGGGAGAAGGGGGCGATCGCTCAAGGAGGCCCAGACATTCCAGGCGGCATAATCCGCTTGCTGCATCGCTGCTTGTGCCGTGGTGGGAACGGGTTGTCCACTGCCATCGAGACAATAGGCGAGGTCCCCGACTGCAAACAGTTCCGGATGGTCGATCGCCTGTAAGGTCCGCGTCACTTCGATTTGACCCCGTTGCGTATGCTTCACAGGGAGGGCTTGCACCACGGAGGCGACTTGGGTTCCCACGGTCCAAATCACCAAATCTACGGGAATGGGGTCTACTTGTCCTCGATATAACAGGGAAATGCTATCGGCGGTAATTTCTTCGGTGGCAGTTTCTAAATCAATCCAAATTCCCCGTTCTTCTAAGGCTTGGGTTGCTGCTTTGCGGTTAAATTCCGTGGAGGTTCGCAGAATTTCTGTCCCCATTTCAACGAGGCGCAGACGACCTCGGTTTTTGAGGCGATCGGCCAGTTTACAAGCCAATTCCACCCCGGAATATCCGCCACCGACAACAGCGATGCGGATTTTATCTTTGTCGGATGCTTCTAGGAGGCGCAGGCGTTCTTCCAGACGATAGGCATCGGCGATGGTGCGGAAAGGGAAGGCATAATCGGCACATCCGGGGACTAAATCTAAGGGAGTTTCTCCACCGAGGGCGACGATCGCGCGATCGTAACTGAATTCTACTCCATCCTCTAAATGGACCTGTCTATTCTCTAGGTTGATGTCACAGATAGTGCCTTGATGGAAGCGCACTCGGGTATTTGCCAACAGTTCCGAAAACGGGGGTGCAATTTCCCAGGATTGCAATTCCCCAGTGAGCAACTCGTAGAGGAGGGGGGAGAATAAAAAGCGATCGTTGTTATCAATCAGAACAATCTCGGGGGTTCCGGATGGGTTCCAGGGTAACTCGCTCAAGCGCAAAGCGGCATACAGACCGCCAAATCCGCCGCCGAGGATACAAATTCGTGCTTTTTCTGTCATAAAAGTGGGCGATCGCGTCAGTTAACAAGATACTCTTTTCCACGATAGCAGGGCGATCGGTCAGAGTGGGGCGATCGGGCGGACTTCAACAGCTCAGAATCTCTTCTGGCGGAATCAGTCTAGCCCTTTCTTCGGTCTTGTGTCCCCGGGGGGTTAAATCCTGGCTCAGGTTGGGTTCAATTTCCGGAGCAACCGATATTTTATCCGCAATAAAATTACAGGCGCTAAAACCAATTGGCAGCGTCTTTAGTACCCTAACTTTTGCCCTCCACTCTTTGATTATGACCGTAACTAACGACAAGCCTAATTCCATTTTTCTGGAAATTGACAAGATTTGTCCCCTCTCCGAAGTGGCAAATAATCAAATTTTAACGAGTGAGATTCAGCAGCGCTTAACGGAGTTGCAATTACTCACCCCTCCCGTTGATGGTGTTTTTGGGGAACTGACCAACGCCGCTTATCACCGCTTTCAGAGCCTCAACGGGATTGAAGAAGAACAAGAAGCCCTGGGTCCCAAAACAATTGCAGCCCTGATGAGTGCTCAGGCCCAAACTTTATCGGTTCCCCGAATTTCCCTGAAAACCGTCACGAAAACGATTTTAAAAACTTTACCCCTGCAATCTTCTGTACTCACTGCCAATGAGCAATTTAGTGTAGAAGTCGGTCAAAGTTTTACCTTAGCCAATTATGAACGGGGCCATCGCGGTCATTATCGGGTTACTTTACAAGAACCGATTCGGAGTAATCGAGTGTGGTATGCCTTTGAAGAGCACGTTCAACTCATAGAAGGAAACCGCACCCTCACGCAACCGCAGCAACCGGCAGCAACGGTGCGATTAAATGTGCCTTTCAAGTCTCAGCTCGATAACTATTACAATCCCACTGGCGCTTGTAATGTGACCTCGATCGCCATGTGTTTGGAATATCTTGGCGTTCCCCGCTACGACAATCGCTATCGCCAGTTTGAAGATGAATTATATCGCTGGTGTCTCGATCGCGGATATTTTTATCAGAACCCTGAACATTTAGCGCGAGTTGTCCGAGACTATAAACGCAAAGATGACTTTACCTACTGGGGAACCATCGAACGCTGTCAAAATCACCTGCGCGGTGGCAATCCCTGTGTGATTCACGGCTATTTCACCAGTTTTGGTCACATTGTCGTTTTAGTCGGGTTTGATGCCAACGGATTTATCGTTCATGATCCTTATGGCGAATGGTTCCCCACGGGTTATCGAAATGACAAAAGCGGCGCTTATCTGCACTACTCCTACAACTTAATCCGCCGCACTTGTATTCCGGATGGACAGTTTTGGGTTCACTATATTAGTCGTTAAGCCCACCCTTATGAATCCGATAAAACTTCAAACACGGAACTCTTTGAGTCCGTGTTTTTTCTTGTAAACCCAACTTAACTCCCATCGGTACAGGATGAGATTCCAAGGATAATGAAGCAGATTTTATCGCCCTTTCTTGGCTACAGAGTAGCAGATATTTTGTAAAGATATCCAGGTTTAAATCAGGACTTTACCGGCCCCCTAACTTCACTTGTTCTACCGCCAGAGCTACTTAACTGAGGGAAATTGAATCACTCCCCGCAACAAAATACTCACTTATAAGAGATAGCCTAACTGGCCATTGGTCACCGCTCAGATTAAATTTGGAACCTCAGCCCTGGCACTTAAAAACGGCGACTCAGTTGATCCCGAGCCGGAACTTGATGCCCTAAAATCCCTGACAACAGACGGAAATTCCCGATTGTCTTAGGGCTTTAAGAGTGTAATTTGCCGTTTGTCCGGTTCTCCTCCGAAAGTCTCCAGAAGCCCTGAAATTCGCCATTATTAGCCCGCTCCTGATAGAAAAGTGCGGGATAAATATCGAGGATTTGGCGGATTTTCCCGCTCATTTCTCTCATGACTCATTGAGATAGTGCTAAAATTAGATAAGTTTTCTCCCCTGGGGGTTAATTCACTGAAAATAGTAAAATCATCCAATTTTACTGTCTTCAAAAAGTAACTTAAATGACCAGAACATAAATGATTCACTTTTTAACCGCAGCTTACAAACGAGACCCTCCCAGACCAATCAGCACTATTTTTAGGGAGGCAAACCTACCACGGAATCGAAAATAAAAAGACTTGAAAGAGAATTGAGGCAAGTCTTAGCTGGAAAAATCCAGGTTTAACACATCTATTTGGTTTTCCCGAATGCATAGAGATGTGTAATATCGATTTCATACTCCGCTGTTTTTATGCGGGTACTTTTGGCTATAAAACAGAAAAATCTTGACCCTTCACCCAAAAACCAGGAAAAATAATGACCGTTTTTATTGCTTTAAATGACAACAATACCCTAGTCGCTTTTAATGCGAATAATCCAACCCAGACCGTCTCTGTGGGAGTCACTGGAATTGAGGGAACCTTACTCGGTATTGATACCAGACCGGCCAACGGTTTAATTTATGGCATCACAACCACCAATAATATTTACTCCATTGACCCCCAGCGTCTGGGGTTCACCATTGATGCCAATGGAGCATTGAATAATACGATGACTCCGGCCACCGTATCGGCCACATTAGTCAGTACCTTATCCCAACCTTTTGAAGGGGGAACCGTTTCGGGATTTGACTTTAATCCGGTTCCAGATCGACTGCGATTAGTGGGTGAAAATAAGCAAAATTTCCGCATCAATGTTGATACCGGCGCAGTCATTGTGGATGGCACCCTAGCATTTGCAGCAGGGGACCCCAATGGGGCCGTTGATCCGACCATTAGTGCCTCGGGTTATACCAATTCCTTTGCGGGAACGACTTCAACCCAACTCTACAATATCGATACTCAACTGAATACCTTGTTACTGCAAAATCCCCCTAATGATGGGACTCTGGTTACCATTGGGAATTTAGGGGTGGACTTTGGCAATTTGGCAGGGTTTGATATTGTTTCAGGGATGGCCGGGGAGAATGCGGCTTTTGCCGTTGACAACTCGATGCTTTATTCTATTAACCTGACGAATGGTCAAGCCACTAGCTTAGGGATGATTGGGGGGAACACCGGCTTAAATTTACAAGGGTTGGCAACGGTCCCCAATTCTACGTTCCGAGACACGATTACGGGAGAAACTCAATTTAATCCGGCGCAATATTTGGCGTCTCATCGGGATTTGATTAATGCCTTTGGCTACAACTTAGCCTCTGCCCGTCAACATTATGATATGTTTGGGATGGCCGAAAATCGAGCATTGGATACCTTTGATGAAGTGCGATATCTCGCTTCTTATGCGGACTTGATTCAGGTGATTGGGTTTAATCCTGAGTTGGCCACAGAGCATTTTGTTGTGTTTGGTGCCGATGAAGGACGAGCCACCAATTTGTTCAATCCGGTCAGTTATCTCAATACTTATGCTGATTTAAGGGCAGCATTTGGTAATGATTTAGGGGCCGCAACTCAACATTATATCCAAAATGGATTTAATGAGGGTCGTGTTTTTTAAACTAAATTCGAGACACAAAACCTAAAGAAACGACTAAAGTCGTTACTACAAACATTGAAGTATTCCTTGAATTAATCCCTGTTTGTAGTGACGACTTTAGACGTTCTCCAATGTTTTTCGGAACAATTAATTCCTGCCGGAAAGCATAGCCTGCTGTCCTTGGGGGGAGGTTGCATAGCCTAAAAAGGCTTGGACTGCTGGGTTGGGCGGCTGCTGGTAGGCGTAGGATAAGACGCGCTGCAAGGGATAATTGGGATGATCGGGCATCATGCCATCGATGGGGAGAGTTTTGACGGTTTGCTGATTGGCAACTTGAGCGAAGGTGGCATATCCGATGCCATTGCGTCCGAGTTGTCGCAGCATTCCGGTGGTTTCATCTCGGGGAAGGGTGGTAATATTGGCACTATTCCCGAAATTGCCCCCATTGAGTACAATCTCTTGAAAGGCTTGATGAGTGCTACTGATACGGGGGCTGTGGAAGTGCTGGGTTCAGAGGTAGCTGGGGCCTCGGTGGGAGGGGCGATCGCACCATTGGGCGTGATTTGCGCGGTTTGTTCTTCCGAACTTAAGAACCAGTAACCGACTGCGGCTAGAATCAGAAAGGCGACAAAATAAAGAATGGGCGAAGGTCCAGTTTTGTTAGCCACGGTTTTTAGGTTTTTAGGATTAAGGCTAGAGATTGACTGCACTCTTAAGAGGTATGAAGACAGTCAGTTTAATTTTGTCTTTTGCTAAGTTTTTTTATTGAGTGTAAAGGGTTCGGGTGAGTTTTTCAAGGGTCATAAATCACAATGGATAGTAATACTATATTTATCATCAAGGTGATGGTGGCCTCAGCCATCGTTTCTGCTGCTATCAAATATGGAGGTCCTCTGCTGGCGATTCCAGATACCTCGCCGATCGCCTTGCTCCTCGTTTGTACACCAACCGCGATCGTATTGGGGGTCCTGAGTTGGCGACTGTATTTCCAGGATCCACAAAATTAAGGGAGCTGGGGACCCATTGGCCCTTTTCAGTTCACGGAGTGGGTAGTTTGGTGAGAAAATCCCTTTTGAGATCAGGCATTTAAGCGCCTTTAAGACAAAAAGACTCGGTTGAGGCTATATATTGAGTATCGAGTACAATCCCCGGGGTCAATCTGCTGAAGATTGAAACCTCTGATTTAGGGTCGAAAGAAAACGGGGTTAGTGGAAATAGCTTAGATGGGAGGGAGCGATCGCCGTGAATTTAGGTCAATGGATGGGCTTATTAGCCATTTTTATTTCTTGCTATATTCTCTGGCAAATCCGAGAAATTTTATTACTCCTCTTTGCCGCAGTCGTCCTAGCGACAGCCTTAAATCGACTCGCTCGCCGGTTGCAATGGTTTGGCATCAAACGGGGTTGGGCCGTCATGGTTTCCATCCTCCTCTTACTCCTGGTTTTGGTGAGCTTTTTTTGGCTGATTGTGCCTCCTTTTGCCACTCAATTACAACAACTCACCCAACTCCTGACTTTAGGATTTGCAGAAATTAATGATTTAATTTATCAATTTAGAACCCAAGTCCCGCCACAGTTGAAGCAATATTTACCCGATGTGGAGAGTATCGTTCAACAACTCCAACCTTTGGCTAATCAATTAGTGGGAGGTGCTGGGGCAGTTGTGGGGGGGACTTTTGGGGGATTATTAAGCTTTCTATTAGTCTTAGTTCTGGCTTTAATGATGGTGAGCAGTCCTCAAGCTTACCGAAGTGCTTTCGTGCGACTCTTCCCCTCGTTTTACCGCTGGCGAGTTGATGGCATTCTTGACCGCTGCGATGTGGCGTTAGGCGGATGGCTGATTGGCATTCTGTTTAACATGATGGTGATTGGGGTATTAAGCTGGATTGGCCTTTTAATTTTGGGAGTTCCCCTGGCTTTAGCGAATGGAGTATTAGCGGGTTTATTAACCTTTATTCCGAATATTGGACCGGCTTTAAGTGCAATTCCGCCAATGGCGATCGCCCTGCTGGATGCACCGTGGAAATCCCTAGCCGTGCTGGGGTTGTATATTTTCATTCAGCAGTTAGAAAGTAATGTTTTGACTCCTTATGTGATGGCGGAGCAGATTTTTTTACTGCCCGCAGTCACCTTAATCGCCCAAGTCTTTTTTGCTTCACTTTTTGGCTTTTTAGGATTATTTCTAGCCCTGCCTTTAACCTTAGTGCTTCAGGTTTGGCTTCAAGAAACGTTGGTGAAAGATATATTAGACCGATGGCGTAAACCCTTTGCAACCAGACGCTCAAGACGCTTGGAGGCGATCGCCCCGGTTGACACCCCAGGCGAAACCAAATCAGTGCCGTTGTTGCCATCAAGTCAGGACCTATCCCCCCTAGACTATGACCCTTGGGACGATCGCCCCCAGCAGAGCGAGCCGAAACTCATTCCCCCCGAGGTCAAATCGGGACCTGACTTTCAGGAACAACCCCAACCGGAATAAAAGTAAAACTCCCCTAAAGGGTGGTTTTTTACCCTTATTCTTGTCTTAAAATTGGCTTTTATACCACCAAGACCCTAACCGTAATCCGGGAGGAATTCGTTAACAATCGTCAAAAATTTATCAGAATTAATCCCGATATTAGAGAACCCAAGCTATGCGAACGATTGCCGAAATTAATGACAAAATCAGCCAGAAGAAAGCGGTCGTCTGGACTGTAGAAGAACTAAAAGCGCGGGTTTTGGAAAAGGGCATCCAGGCGGTGACAAAAGAAGTGGATGTGGTGACGACGGGGACCTTTGAACCGATGGAGTCATCTGGGGCAATTCTGAACCTAGGACATACAGACCCCCCGATTAAAATTCGGCGATGTTGGTTAGATGGAGTTCCCGCCTATTCGGGGTTTGGGGCGGTGGATTTGTATTTGGGGGCCACCGAAGTGGCGGAAGCTCAAGATGGAGAGGAGATCCGAGAACGGGGTGGGGGTCATGCGATCGCCGATTTAATTGCGGGGAAACCGATTCATCTGCGGGCGATCGGGCAAGTCACGGATTGCTATCCCCGGGCCACCTTTGAAACCACCCTGACCAAGGACACCATTAACCAGTTTTATTTATATAATCCTCGGAACTTATATCAAAATTTTATTGTAGGCGTGAATGGGGGCGATCGGCCCTTATTTACCTACCTGGGTCCCTTACAACCCCATCTCGGGAATGCCGTCTATTCCAACCCGGGCGCTATTTCACCCCTGCTCAACGACCCCGAGCTAGACCTCATTGGTCCGGGAACCCGGATTTTTTTAGGGGGCGGAATTGGCTATGTTGCTTGGGAAGGGACTCAGCACTTTCCCAAGCAAAAACGCCTACCCAATAAGACGCCGATTGGCCCTGCGGCCACCTTAGCCTTAATTGGAGATGCCAAACAGATGAATCCGCGATGGGTGCGGGGTTGCTACTTCCACAATTACGGTCCCTCCTTAATGCTTGGCGTGGGGGTCCCGTTACCCATCCTCAATGAGCAAGTGGTCTTGCACTGTGCGGTGCAAGACCAAGATGTAGTTGCCCCGATCGTGGATTTCGCCATCCCCCGTCGGGTTCGTCCGACCTTTGGGTTAGTCAGCTACGCCCAGCTTAAAACGGGTCGGATTACCCTAGAAGGTAAACCCGTGCGGACGGCACCTTTAGCCAGTATCTTCTTTTCCCGTCAAGTTGCCTTGGAATTAAAGCACTGGATCGAATCCGGGGAATTTACCCTGACCGAATCTGTCATCCCCCTGCCGATGGACCGCTCGTTTTTACCCCAAAATTTGTGGGGGTCTCAACTGAGCTTGGAATAATCCACCGGGAGGGTTGTGCAGAGTCAAGAATTCCGCTGAGGGAATTTAAACCCAACCCTGATCAACAGATTAGTCCTGATTCTGGGGTTTATTCCGCTTGACGGGTTTGGGAAGCGGTTCGGTCCGGGGTGCGGCGGCGGTTTGCTGAACCGTCGGGTTGGGGACTGGGCGTCCAGAACTCTTGAAGGGGCGCTTGCTGCCCCCAGGCTTACCCCCTTTCCCTTTAAAGGGCTTTTTCTTTTTAGGAGCGATCGATCCCATGTCGTTCCCCTGCTCAATCCGCAGAGAATTTTCCTGACGCTTCACGTGCAGGTCCCAGAAATGACCGACGGCTTTCCCCGGTAAAGTCCCATCAAGCTGTAACTTGAAAAACTTAGGTTTGGTGTCAGAATCCTTAGGGCTTTGCTTGATTTTAACGACGATATATTCCTCGTCCTGAGATTGAAAAATTACCTCACCACGAATGGAAAAATACCCATCTTGAATCTCTAACTCGCCCGGTTCTTCCGTCTCAGAGGACTCCTGGGTGACCGTGGGGGTCGCTTCCGTCGTCTGGGCCGGGGTTTCTGAGGAGGCGGGGGTCAGTTTTTCTGGCTCCCACACCCCCATAATTTGGACGTGCAAGGTCTTTTCTTTCTGTCTAGTGCGAGGATAAACCACCCAGAGGTGATCTTCTTCATCGCTGAGATGATTTTTGACCAAACTCATCACTTTACCCAGTAAAACCGCATCAATTGCGGTTCCTTCGGGGGTGATTAAATTTCCTCGGGTGAATTGTTCTTCCGAGGGTTGATAGCGACCGGCGACCAATCCGATCGCCCGATATTGCTTCGGTTCAGAAGGCAGGGGAATCGGATGAGGCCGCATCACGGTCCCCTCAGTATCTTTATGAGTAGCGGCCTCGGGAGCGGGGAGGCCCTGAGATTCGACCACAGGTTTCGGTTCCGGTGATTTTGTCGGAGGGCTAGGGGAGAAGTCCGGCGGATTGGCCTGAACGCTAGGATCAGACTGGCCTACTTCTGGAGTATTAGCGGAGCTTGGAATTTGATTGGGAGAGGAATTCATAAAACCTCCTGGCGGCGGAGACACATCCGGTGACAGCTAACTTGAAAAACGCTTTATGATTCTAAACCTGAATTTGACAGGTTCTATAGAATTAAGCTCGTTGCATCCTGACTTAACATAAGGGAGGAACCCACCCACTATCGGCAGATAGGGGCTTGCTTTCCGTCAGGCTGCTGATTTTACCTAAAATGCAAGGATGCTAGGGCCGAATCCGCATGGTTTCTGCTTTTTACTGGCTCGCACAGCATTCGTACCCGTCAAATCTAGTCGATCTGGGGTACGCTCTGTCAATGCTTGCTCGTGGCGTAATGCCGGAAACTAGGGTTGTTTAATGCAGATTGGCGTGAAAACGCACTCCTGATCACGATAGCATTGAGTCGGCTTTTCTCGCTTTGGTTAGGTTGATGGAGGGGCGATCGCCCCTCCACCCGGTTGGTGAAGATTCTGGATCTTAATTTAGGATGACGGGCTACGGAATGACTTCTGAAATGATAATGGGTTCGCCGTTGTCTGGAAACTCAGTTACAATCATCACTCTGATTCCTGGGAATTAATTCTTTATAGGAATCCCTGCGGTTACTGCCGATGTTGATTAAAATGTGCATAGAGTTAGAGGTTTTATAGTGACAGAAAAGCTGGGGCGATGGAAGTTGTACGTCTTGATCCTGGGGCTCGTTGCCTTTGTGGGAATTGGTCTTGCACCAATTATTACGCCGATTGTCAATGGTGTGATGGGAGCTGCACAAACCACGGGGTCTTCTAACACAGCGACAACCCCAACCACGACCCCAAATTCGCAGCAGGGGGATTTGGAAGCTCAAGCTAGGGGTTATGAATTAGTAGTGCAGCGGGAACCGAACAATGAGACGGCCCTGCGCGGACTGTTGGAGACTCGACTTAAGTTGCAAGATATCCCCGGGGCGATCGCCGCTTTGGAAAAATTAGTGGCGATCAATCCCGAACGCACGGATTATGCAGTCCTACTGGCTCAAGGCAAGCAACAAATCGGCGATCGCGATGGGGCTTCGACGGTCTATCGCTCGATTTTGGAAACCCAACCGGGTAATATTAATGCCCTCCAGGGTTATGTGAATCTTTTGCTGTTAGAAAGTCGTCCCGAAGCGGCGATCGGACTGCTTGAGGATACCCTCAAAACGGCTCCCCAAGCTAATCAAATTCAGCCGGGAAGCATTGATGTGGTCTCGGTGCAGGTGATTTTAGGTCAGGTCTATGCGGACCAACAGCGCTATGATGAGGCGATCGCGGTTTACGATGAAGCCATGAAAGCTGAACCGGAGGATTTTCGTCCGATCTATGCCAAGGCGATCGTCTGGCAAAATCAAGGAAAATTGGCTGAGGCTAAACCCCTGTTTGAAACAGCGGCTCAATTAGCACCGCCCCAATACCGGGATCAAATTCAGCAACAAGCGCAACAAGTTCCCCCAGCGGTTCCGGCAACCCCTCAACCGGAAGCGGCACCGGAGTCACCGGCACCGGCACCGGAAGTCGATTCTACAGCGGAACCGGAAGCCGATTCTACAGCGGAACCGGAAGCGGAGTAGTATTTAGGAAAGGGGCAACAGCAGTTGCCCCTTGCTTTTTTTCCCCCTCTGCCAGGGAAGCAATCCCAAGGTTAATTCAGGGGCTTAAATTCCTTTAACTCCATTTGGTGGATTCTTAATTGTTGCTGCTTTTAAATAAACTGGGTCAGATGAACCCGACGGTGGCGATCGCAAGTAATCCTCAACCCCCATCGCCCTCCGAACCCCCGGTTCATCATATTGTCTTAATTAAACTCCAGCCCAATGTTACTCCAGAAGAAATTGAGCAAACAATTGAAGATAACCGGCGGTTAATCAGTGCCATTCCCGGAGTTTTAGAAGTCTCATTAGGACCCAAAGCCCGGGATGACCGCGAGGTTCATCTCAAAGATTATGACCTGTGACTCTATGTTAAACTCTCTAAAAATGCTGATTTAGATATCTACGGTCCCCATTCTAATCATCAAAAATTCCTGGCCCGCAACCGCTCAAAAATTGCCAACATTCGGGTGATTGATTTCTACGGAGAATGATTAAATATTTATTTTTTTATTAAATAAATAATACCAATTCCATTAATGGTAACTACAGATACGGCGCTGGCTAAGCACTAAATTCGGGAGCATCAGACACGATGTGTAGAGTTATTGTCGGGAATTGGTATTAAATACTGTGTTCAACGCCTTGCGGCATCAGAGGTTCGAGCGGCTCTATCACAAGCGAGATAGACGGGAAAATATAGTGCTCAACGCCTTGCGGCATCAGAGGTTCGAGCGGTCCCCCCCGAACGGGTGAAGAGTTCTCAGGTAGTAGTGCTCAACGCCTTGCGGCATCAGAGGTTCGAGCGGACCAAAAATGGCAAGCCGAACAAATAGCAATGGTAAGGTGCTCAACGCCTTGCGGCATCAGAGGTTCGAGCGGTCGTTGAACGGGGGCAATTATACGGATTCTTCAAGTGCTCAACGCCTTGCGGCATCAGAGGTTCGAGCGGCGGTTGAATTGTTCCGGCATGATGCCACGTCATAGTGCTCAACGCCTTGCGGCATCAGAGGTTCGAGCGGACCAAATCATTTGATTCTGTGTGAAAATAACTTCGTGCTCAACGCCTTGCGGCATCAGAGGTTCGAGCGGAAGAAATGGCAAGCGGAACAAATAGCAATGGTAAGGTGCTCAACGCCTTGCGGCATCAGAGGTTCGAGCGGCTGTGCTTCAACCGGCCAAGCAACCGCCCAAAAATGTGCTCAACGCCTTGCGGCATCAGAGGTTCGAGCGGATAACCGAGATGAGTTATTCGATTATCTCAGGAATATGTGCTCAACGCCTTGCGGCATCAGAGGTTCGAGCGGACATAGCGGTAAGGCAATCTTATGAATTGATGATTATTGTGCTCAACGCCTTGCGGCATCAGAGGTTCGAGCGGATGGGTTTACTACACCTATACCACCAAAATTAGAAGTGCTCAACGCCTTGCGGCATCAGAGGTTCGAGCGGTACAATGACAACAGAGAATAGGAGGACTCATTGAAGTGCTCAACGCCTTGCGGCATCAGAGGTTCGAGCGGGTTTTCACTTCGCCAACCATTACCAGAGGATTAAGTGCTCAACGCCTTGCGGCATCAGAGGTTCGAGCGGGTCTAAGGCTGATAGCAAAGAAGCTTGCAAAGCAATGTGCTCAACGCCTTGCGGCATCAGAGGTTCGAGCGGTACTTGCTAAACTGCAAGCAATAGCGGAATCAATTGTGCTCAACGCCTTGCGGCATCAGAGGTTCGAGCGGTCGATTGCTTGTAGGATTGGTTCCGGTAATTTACGTGCTCAACGCCTTGCGGCATCAGAGGTTCGAGCGGTCCAATCCCCCCAACAGAAAAAGGCAAGTTGGTAATGTGCTCAACGCCTTGCGGCATCAGAGGTTCGAGCGGGCCTAGGTATTGGGCATATTCTTCGTTCATGGTTAGTGCTCAACGCCTTGCGGCATCAGAGGTTCGAGCGGTAAAATTCAGTTCGTTATTTTCGACTCGCTAACCTCGTGCTCAACGCCTTGCGGCATCAGAGGTTCGAGCGGATACAATAGCCGCGTTCCTCCTCTGCCTCCTTATTAGTGTGCTCAACGCCTTGCGGCATCAGAGGTTCGAGCGGTGTACAGAATCACTTTTAGCCCTCACCGTGGTGTAAGTGCTCAACGCCTTGCGGCATCAGAGGTTCGAGCGGCCTCCCTCCATCCTGGAGGAAGTAGCCCTCGGGTAAAGGTGCTCAACGCCTTGCGGCATCAGAGGTTCGAGCGGGAGGAGGGATTCCCCTTCGGCTATTGCGCTAGAGAAATGTGCTCAACGCCTTGCGGCATCAGAGGTTCGAGCGGAAGATTTATAATCCAATGATAGATTTTTGGGTATCTATGTGCTCAACGCCTTGCGGCATCAGAGGTTCGAGCGGAACCGAGAAAAAGGAGGAAGAAGCGGAATTAGACGTGCTCAACGCCTTGCGGCATCAGAGGTTCGAGCGGTTCTTTTGCCTGTTTGGGCTTGGTTTCCGAGTGTTTTCCAGGTGCTCAACGCCTTGCGGCATCAGAGGTTCGAGCGGAGATAATTGAACTGCCATTTCCCGCGTTCCGGGATGTGCTCAACGCCTTGCGGCATCAGAGGTTCGAGCGGTACATCTTCCCATCGCCTCCCGATGTCCGCCAGTAACGTGCTCAACGCCTTGCGGCATCAGAGGTTCGAGCGGATCATGACAACCTATTGCATCCGATACGATATAGGTGCTCAACGCCTTGCGGCATCAGAGGTTCGAGCGGCTTGATACTCATCATCCTGGGTATTGCATTCGTCTTTACGTGCTCAACGCCTTGCGGCATCAGAGGTTCGAGCGGAGTGCCTTGGTCAGCTTCAAAAGTAGGTCTCGCATTGGTGCTCAACGCCTTGCGGCATCAGAGGTTCGAGCGGGGCGCGCCCCAGAGTCTTGAGCGGGACAAAGCTCTGAACCCATTTTACACGCACCTTGGACTGAATAATCATCCCTTCACCTCCATCCCTCGACCCTCTGGGTTCACCCATCCCTCAAACCCTTACCCTCTCTTCATTCTACCCAAATTCAAGCATCATCACCACCCTGACACCCGCTCCAAATCTAAACCCCATCAGTCTTTCACCGCATCCCAGCAGACAACAGCCTGTCACAACCCCAGGTGCTTGCATCAAATCACCCGATGGGACTCCTTGGGCAAGGGCCAAGAAGCGAGATGCTTATAAGAGGCAAGGCCCTGTAAGCACGGGTTGGGTAACCGGATCAACAGCAAACTATCCTCCTCGGCCAGCACTTGCTCTAACTCCCAACGCAATTTCTCCCTTGCCTGTTGATTCAACCAACAGCGAAACATCGAATATGGGATCCGTTCCCCATAGCCTTGTAACAGCTTATACGCCTTCCGCCAACGCTTTGGATTCCGGATGTCATAACAAACCCAATACCCATTTTGAGTCTCCCGAATTTAGTCGGGAGCCAGCGCCGTATCTGTAGTTAACATTAATGGAATTGGTATAAGACAAAAAACCGGGTTTCTATCTCAAATTTGTGGCTTTTTTGCCAGAGATAAAGTCAAGAAACCCGGTTTCTAATCGTTTAGGGAAGCGAAGCTTCTACCTCGCACTCCTAAATCAATCCAACGTGAGGGCTTAATACTTCCGTTCTTTCGGCTGGAACTGAGTAATCGTTACGGGTCGATAGCGAATATCCACACCGGCAGGAGAATAATAGGACAAGGTATGCTTGAGGAACTGATCATCATCGCGATCGGGATAATCCTCGCGGAAATGAGCACCTCGGCTTTCCTGGCGGTTGAGTGCACTGGCTAAAATCAATTGTCCGACTACCATTAAACTGCGTAACTCTAACGCTTCAATAATTTCCGTGTTCCACAGTTTGCCTTTATCGTCTAAATAAATCTGCTGATACTGCTGCTGGAACTGTTCTAACTGCTTTAAACCTTCCCGCATCAGTTCATCACTGCGAAACACGCCGCAGTGGTCACTCATGGCATCTTGGAATCCCTGACGAACAGCCCCAATGCGGTGAGTTCCAGCGAGATCGAGGAGGGATTGCAGTTCCTGTTGCGCTTGTTGGAGGTAGGGGCGATCGTCGAGGTCCGGCAATTTGCGGTTTTCCACATAGCGGGCGATCGCCGCCCCGGTGATTTTCCCATACACCACACATTCCAGCAGGGAATTACTCCCCAGGCGATTGGCACCATGTACGGACACACAGGCGCATTCCCCTGCGGCAAAAAATCCTTCCACCAACCCATCGGGACCGCTTCGCACCTGTCCCTCGGTATTAACGGGAATGCCCCCCATAGAATAATGCCCTGTGGGACGCACCGGCATCGGTTCATACACCGCATCGACCCCTAACAACCGATGGGCCTCTTCCCAACAGAAGGGGATCCGGCTCATAATTTTTTCCTGTCCCATGTGTCGCAGGTCGAGGAAAACACAAGGCCCCCCGGGACGACCATCGGGATAGACCCCTCGTCCCGCGCGAATTTCCCGGGTAATTGCCCGGGAGGTAATATCACGAGGGGCTAATTCCATGCGACTGGGGGCGTAGGTTGCCATAAAGCGATCGCCCTCGCTGTTAATTAAATACGCCCCTTCCCCACGCACCGCCTCCGAAATCAACACCCCCACGGGATAGAGTCCCGTGGGATGGAACTGCACAAACTCCATATCTTGCAACGGCACTCCCGCCATTGCTGACATCGCCAACCCGTCCCCGGTAGAGGCAAAGTCATTGGAGGTGGTATTAAATACCCGTCCATATCCCCCAGTGGCAAACATCACCACTTTGGCGCGCACCACTTCCAGGCGGCCATCGAGAATATGGTACATCACCAATCCTTTGGCTTGTCCCTCTTCCAAAATCAACCGCATGACGTACCATTCTTCATAGACCTGGACCCCATAGCGGCGCAGATTATTCACCAGTTCGTGCAACATGGCATGACCGGTTTTATCTGCGGCATAGCAGGTGCGGTTATGGGAATGGCCCCCGAAGGCCCTTTGAGCAATCCGCCCATCGGGTAACCGCGAGAAGAGAACACCCATGTGTTCGAGGTCGATGACCACATCAGGGGCTTCCTTGGTGAGCAGTTCTACCGCATCTTGATCCGCTAAATAGTCGGACCCTTTGACGGTATCAAAGGCGTGCGCTTCCCAGCTATCGGTGGAATCGACGTTTTTGAGGGTAGCGGCGATTCCCCCTTGGGCGGCAACGGAATGGGACCGAATGGGATGGGTTTTGGCAACTACGGCGACATCGATGCTGGGATTGATGCGCCCAATTTCCACTGCAGCGCGACACCCGGCAAGTCCGCCCCCGACGATAATGACGTCATGTTCTATCATGGTTCTCTTAGCTCTCGTTGGATCTATGGGATCTAAAGGTGTTCTGGATTGGTTCGGGATCTATTTTCCCACTCAAAAAAAATTCCCTCCTCAAAGGTAGGGAATTTTTTAGAATCGCTCAGGCGATCGCAGATTCGCGCTTGAGGATGAACAGGGCCGCATTAAAGATTTAAAGGTTCAGGAGTCGGCTTCTGTCTCGGTGAGGCTAACTCGCTGCTTGGGCGGGATTAGAGTTGGGTGCAGTTCTAGAACTTGACTCCGCCGATTCTGCAGAGATTTCGACCGGCTTGAGTTCGATGTGATTGAGCAAGGTGGTGACGAAGGCAAACAGGAGAAAGGGCAGGGAGAGTACGACGATTAAACCCACTGTAGCGAGGGCGAAGATTTGACGGGCGGTACTCCACAAGGCGAGGGCGGAGGCTAAACTCAGGAAAATCACGATCAACCAAATGATGATTTGTCCGTAGATATCTCCAAAGGTCAGGGTGCAGACCAATCGGTATTTTTGCAGCTTATTCATTAAGGGGTTTCCTCGAAAACTATAGATTTAAGGTCAGAGTAATATGCTGTTTCTGTTTTAATAGATTTTTCAAGATTTTTGAAAGATTCGCAACATCACTTTACAATCTGGGTCCCTAGGGTGGAGGCAGTCGCCTGTTCTTGGGTTGGTTCGGGTTGACAGGGCGGCGATCGCTATACCCATTCAGCCTTGAGAGGCGATCGCCTTGCCAGATTTCCGGGGTTTTGACCACTCTGACTGGCGGATTGGCATCGCGCATTTCTGCCGAATGAATCCTGGCCCTTTCCTGATTGTAACGGAAATCTGCTGCTTCCATGTCATCAAAATTAAATACGAACCTTGACTTGAGTCCCCCTCTAGGATGGACCGGGCCGGGGTGGAGTTTGTGAAGATAGTTCATGAATTAAGGTGAACTCAGGTTAAGTAATATAACAAAAATCGGGGAAAGTATAAAAAATTTACTAAGAAATCCTGACATAGGGCTCAAGTGAGTTATTTTAAGGAACAACAGGTTTAGGAAACCTCACCTATACTCAACCTTAAACCTTGGGGTAGGTATCGAGCTGAATGGGTCTTCAGTCATAGAAAGGACCCCTTTCCAGGAATAGCTCTGTTAGGAGATTCCAATGCAAGAACAACCGTTTCATGAGTTACCTGAGATCCATCCAACGAAGTCGAACAGGCATCAACCCCTGTTCAATCGAAAGGATAGTTTGTCAACAGAATATCAAGAGGGGGGAGAAAATTATGAGTATTGGAAGCGGGAAGGCGATCGCTTGCGGGTAGCAAAAGCCTATCTCGAAGCGATCGCCGCTTATGAATCGGCTTTACTCCAAAAACCCACCGCCTGCTATGCATGGCAGCAAAGGGGGGATCTCCTCAAACGCTTACACCGCTACGAGGAGGCGATCGCCTCTTATCGCAAGGCCCTAGAAGTCAGCGCTAATCCGATCGCCCGTTATCAAGCCTGGAATGGCTTAGGGGCCTTGTTCTTTACCCTTGAACGTTATGAGGAATCAATCTTTGCCTATAAACAAGCCCTGGCTCTGTGTCCCAATAGCATGGGTTCCCCTCATATTCTGGAAATGGAAGGCATTGCTTGGTCGCGATTAAATCGCTATTTAGAAGCCCGGGATTGTTATGAGCGCGCCTATCATCAAGCCGTAGAAATTTCAAACAAAACCGTCAAAAAAACAACTTAACAGATTCTCCTTTCTTTGGGGAGCAAAGGTTCAATTGGGGTAATTTGATACCATTTTTAACCCACTCCCCTGAATCGGCATTCCCTATCCTTTCCTTCCCCATTGGGGATGCAATCTAATCACTCATAAATCCGTTGAAGTGGTAGCCATTTAAAATTTCTGCCGTCTAACCCTCCCCTCTCCATATCAAAACTTTCTCTGGAAGGCAATCTTTTTTCTCCCCTCGGAGGAACTTAAAAGGCCAAAAAGCGTTATAGTTACTTGGACACTTTAACCTTAGCTTTTATGATGAAACCCCTTCAAAAAACCATCGCCACTACCGTAGGCTTGAGCCTTCTGTTTTGGTCCACCCCCTCGTTAGCAAACCAAAATTTGCGCTTGACTTGGGTCCGCATGAGTTCCACAAACCGGGACGGATGTGTAAGACAAGCGGTTGAAGCCATGAAATCCTCCGGATTGGAGAATGTGGAAGTCCAGGATAATGAATTAATCCAGGGTGACACCCGCGACTTGGAAGCGAAAATTATGTGCATTGAAAGTGGACGGGAACTGCTCGCTGCGATCGCCGTTGCCAGCGATAGTTCCAGCGAAGCACGGGAGATCCGGGGTCAATTAAGAAATTACATGAGACGCTAAACCAATCTCTGGAAAAAATAGGAGGGTTCGCCTTCCTTTTCTAAGCCCGCACAAGCGGGCTATTTTGTTACAATTTCAAGCGATCCCCTTTCCTATGTCCCCTCATTTCCGGGTTGATTTTTTCCCTTTGCCCTTCTGCTTTGTTTCGGCCCTGGATTTCTTCTTAGCTTTTAATCGTTCTTTGTCTACTGCTTTCAAATCCGGCAAAAGCATCTTATAATCATCCCCTAAATTGGTCAAACCCATCCGATAAATCTGTTCTGCTTTGTCCAAATCAACTCGTGATGGCGGACAAAAAGCAGCCTTCCAATGTACCCCTCCCCAAATTGTATAAAGGAAATCCTTGCCCGGATACCGCTTCACCAAGTTCTCAAAACAGTGATCTCCCTCTTCCACTTTTTCCAAACTAAATAAAGTCATTGCCTCTAGCATGGTTAGCTGAAGAACAGCTCGATCATCAGCATCGGGAAAAGTCGCTAAAAAATCTCGACAATAATCAATTTCTTTCTGAAAGTAGATGGGTTCTTCTTTCCCTAATTTGTCTAATTCTGTTGGAATGTCTAGTAGCCAATCAGAAACTGCATAAAGACATCCATTAAATTTTTTGTCCACCTCTGCAAACGAGAGACCCATTGGGATAAATCTCTCTTTTAATTTTGCCCAGCATTCTAGCCATAAGTCGCAGACTTTTCGGTTTTCTCCCGCCTCTAAATCATCTAATCCTTCTTCGATCGCAACATAGAGTTGATCCGAACTGAAGCAATCTGGGGCTAATCTTTCCCATAAAACAAGTGCCCCCAGAGACACAAAATCTTTATCTCTTCCTTGGGCTGAAATTTCATACAGAGATTTCCATTGTTGTTTTAAGTCTGATGTTCCATAACAAGACTGAATTTGTTGTAAAAATTCTTCGGCTTTGAGAGTAATCCCCAAATCGCTTAACTTTTGAAAAATTTCTTCTGTACTGTAATTTCGAGCTTCTTCGAGAGTCCAAAATTCATCAAAAATCATCGTTTTTACCTTCTTAAGTCAAACTGCTAAATTAACCTAAAATAGACATGGACTCTAGCCTCCCGATGCAAACCTTGTCCTCGGGCCATCACTCCCAATCTCCTGGGGAATTTTACCCTATTTTTACCCAGGTGGGCAAAGCCATCCCCTAGAATAGAAAGGGATCGCTGCTCAAGTCAACATGATGGCCGAAAAAGTCGTGAAAACCTGGTTACAACAACTCTCCCAACGGGTTGCCGGAAATAAAGCTCCCTTGGGATTGGAGGAAGCGGGAGATTCCGGAAACGGAAGTCTGTTCTCTCTACTCAAGGGCAAGGATAACCCATCCCCGAACCCCACTGGGTCGAATCCCACCCTCTCCCCGGGTTCTAATTCGCCTCAGTTCCCGGATTGTTCTAGTCACGGATATCAAGTGCTTCAGCGTTTGGGTCAGAACTATGCCGGGGGTCGTTCGACCTATTTGGCAACCCATCTGAAAACTCAAAAACCTGTGGTGATCAAACAATTTCAGTTTGCTAAACCCGGTGCAGATTGGTCCGCCTACAAAGCGCATGAACGGGAAATTAAAGTATTGCAGGGTCTGAGTCACCCGGGGATTCCTCGCTACCTGGATTCTTTTGAAACCTCGGAGGGATTTTGTTTAGTTCATGACTATAAAAATGCCCAATCTTTAGCGGTTTTTCGGCGTCTGGACCCGGAGAAAATTAAACAGATTGCCTTGGCGGTTCTGGAAATTTTGGTTTATCTGCAAAACCGAGTGCCTGGGGTGATTCATCGCGATATCAAACCGGAAAATATTTTAATGGGCGATCGCACCGATATTATTTACCTGATTGATTTTGGATTTGCCCGCATCGGTGGAGGTGAGGTGGCTCAAAGTAGTGTAGTTTCTGGCACACCGGGGTTCATGCCACCAGAGCAATTACTCAATCTAAAACTCACGGAAGCGTCTGATTTATATGGGTTAGGAGTAACCCTAATCTGTTTGCTCACCCAAACCGATTCTAGTGAAATTAACCGCTTAATTGATAGTAGTTATCGCCTCAATTTTGCCGAGTTAGTCCCCCATCTCAGTGAGGAGTTTATCCACTGGTTACAGAAAATGGTGGAACCCAATAGTGGCGATCGCTTTTCTCATGCGGCAGCGGCTTTAGAGGCCCTGACTCCCATTTCGGTATGCCGGGTATTACCAGAAGCAGAATTTAGCCAAACTCGCCTGGAATTACGCACCCAAGCCGGAGAAACCCTCACCCAAACTCTCACGGTCAAAAATCCGGTGGATGATACAGTCCTAGCCGGACGGTGGGAAATTGCTCCCGACTCGAATAATCCTAAGACAAAACCCGATTGGATTTCTATAAAACCGGCAAAGTTTCAGGGGAATGAAACTGAATTTGCAATTAAAATAGATACCACAAATTTAGTCATCAGTCAAGATTACAGTCGAAATCTTTTACTTCACGCAAATACGGCGAATAAAACCCAAATTATCCCGCTTTCTCTGTCAGTTTCTCCTCGGGAAGTCGCGGCAGAATTAATAAGTCCAGAAGCGGGAAAAATTGCAACTTGGAAACAAAAAATCGCTGTGCCGTTCCCGGTTATTCTATTTGGAACGACTGTAGCGGTTCCGTTGATTTTTCTGTCTCCTTATGTGGCGGTGGCGATCGCAGTTCCCTTGGTTCTTTTATCCGGTAGAGGGTTTTCCGATAAGATTCAGGACCCGGCGATCGAGCAGGTTGCTGAATTTTCGCGAAAATGGCTGGTTGCACCCAGTTTAGTCGGATTAGGGGTATGGTCTTTTACCCTAGTCGATATTGCCTGGTTAGAGCATCCAGAACGAAAATTATTAGGGGTTATTGTAGCAGCAATGGCAATGGGAGGCATTGGCATTGCGGTATTAGAGCTATTTAAGGCAGGCTTTAAACGGATGGTGGTATTACTGCCACTGTTGATTTTTGGTCTGTCTTTTGTGGCGATCGGAGTGGCTACGGGAATGGCGGGGAAAGTGGCAGAAGTTGGGGTGACGGGATTAGTTTTAAGCAGTACCGCCAAACAGGAAATTCAACGGAAAAACGCTGGCATAGGTGCGATCGCTCGTCAGATAGCAGTTGCCACATTAGGCATCGGTGTAGGAACCGGGTTGAGTTGGCTATTGGTGCATTATGGACTCGCTGTAGGGATGTGGTAACGGGAGATGGGGAGGATGGGGGAGGATGGGGAGGATGGGGAGGATGTTCGTAGTAACGACTTCAGTCGTTTCCGCGTGACTTGGCTTTACTCCAAGTCACGCACTCAAAGGAGGCTTAAGCTCCAGTCCCAAAACAGGTGCTTAATTCGCTCAGGGTAAGTGTCATGGCTGACGCCATGACACAAGGGCAACGACTGAAGTCGTTACTACAAACATGGACCCCATCTCCCCTATCTCCCCTATTCACAGTCCGTAAAATTGGTCTTCATGCAAGATGACCTCACCATGTTCGGGGACCCAGGCTACCCAGTCGCGATCGCCGCATTTACAGAGGAGTAAGGCTTGATCTGCACTGTATTCGCTGGGTTGTTCTAGTAACTGCACCCAGGTGTTTGGTTCGGGTTCCTGCCAAATAATTTCCCGGTGGGATGTTGGGATCCATTCGGGCGATCGCAAATAAAGTTTTTCCAATTCTTGTTTAACTAGGTCGAGTTTCATAATTTTTTCCGTTTTTATGCTCAAGGTGACCCTGGATCCAAAAGCTAGATCTGGGTTGTACCTACATGGGTTATCTAATATTTTTGTCTGTAACAATTGTTACAGATATGATTTTTAGGCGTCAAGCAAAGTTAGTAGAACTTAACAATCCTGGCCCTAACGGTGGGATATCGCGCTGAAAAATCCCCTGGTTCATGCCCGGGGAGAGGGGGTTAAAGCGCCAGGAAGTCAGGAAGGGCATGATGGGCGGGGACAAAGCTCCTGGGATGGTTCCTAAATCTAGGCAATGCCTGGACCGAACTGCCGATGAAAATGTGCGGATAAAATAAACAGTTAATAATCAATGGATTTTTAATCACTAACTCTATATTGTGGAGATTGATAATTTTCAGTTACCAATTTCTAACTTCCCTAAAATTGCTAAAATTTTGCAATTCTTATTTTTTCGGCTGGTTTTCCCCACAGATTCCACAAAGATTTCCACAGGTTATCTGGGGTTTTCCACAGGTTAGGGAGAGTTTTCCCCAGGCGATCGCCTTCGAGTTCTCATGTTTTGGTTGAACTGGGGATTAAGGTCAAAAAATGACTCAGGGCGATCGCCTGGGGAAATTTTGTAAAGTTGTGTAACAATAAATGGCTGAAAACCCTATTATCTCGTGGCTCTGAGGGACCCAGACCGAAAATTGTAACATTTCGCAACGTTGACAACTCCACCCCTTCTGAGCGCACAATGAAACCGCCAACCTAAAACAAAAGGGTTTCTCGTGATTGCAGCTTTTTAAAATAAGCAGCCAGCATTCTGAGCGAAGGGCTTTAGCTTGAACGAGCGAGTTCAAGGGGGATGCGGCAACCCGAATGAGAGTAACGCCAGCTTGAATCAAAGCCGGTGGGGATTGGTAAAACGTTAACAGCTACGCGGAACGCGCACGGAGGTTTCCAGAATGAACGCAAACGTCAGCATCCTTGCAGAAATTCCAGAAGAACTGCATCAATCCCTTAAAGGGTATTTAGACTCTCACCCCGACTGGGATCAAGACCGGGTGTTTGCTGCGGCCCTGTCTCTGTTTTTGTTACAAAATGGGGATAACCGGACCCCGGAAGCCTCGAAAAACTATCACCAAGCGGCTAGAGTGTATCTGGAAACCCTGTTTCAGCATCCGGTGTAACCGGCAAAGGTTGGGGAATCTGGGTTGATGGATGGGGAGAGGAGGCTGCTACAGAGGTAGGGATGTGATGAATCCGGGCAAACCGTTGGGGAGAGGGGGGTATCCGATTCCCAAACATTCCTAAAGCAAATGAAGAGAAAAGAGTGCAACTCGGAAAGGTCAACCGGCATGAGTGCAAGGATGAGTTGTCATGCTGCTTTGGAAGTTGGGTAAGGGGGGAACGGTAGGGCCGTTCAAGGCCGAGGGTGAAGCCATCCAGATGCATCGAGGCGATCGCACCCCATCCCATCTCAACCCAGTGAAATTGAGCAAGAGTAGCTGCTGGGGGGTGGATCTAAAATTGTAGAGGGTCCCTGCCTCCATCAGAATTAGCTCCCCGTCAGATCCCAAATAAATGCAATAAATGCTTGCTGTTGTTTCCCGACAGAGGGGGTGCAGTCCTAAAACCACAGGTCCTTGCACAGAGAGTGAGCTGGAGAGATTGCCTAGGCCCCTCTATAGCAACTCAAACAGCCGATTCACCAACATTGGGACCCCTGGGAAAAGGCGTTTGTTTTTCGTACAGACGCCATTGAGTCCCGAATGAGAATGAATTGAAAATTAGGGACGATCACATCTAAATTTGGACTAGATTTCCTCCGGTGCATCTTCGGAATCACCACTGTGAGCTTCAAATTTATACCCCACTCCGCGCACCGTATGAATCAGTTTGGGATAGATGCCATCCCCTTCGATTTTGCGGCGGATTTGGCCGATATGGACATCCACCACGCGCTGATCCCCTACATAGTCATAATCCCAAACTTCTTGAAGCAGTTCAGATCTACGCCAAACTCGGCCTGGATGAGAGGCTAAAAAATAGAGTAAATCAAATTCAAGGGCCGTTAGGAGAATGGGGCGAGCAGAGATAGTCACCTCGCGGCGCACGGGATCGATGCTCATCGTTCCGAAATCAACGGAGGGTTGTTCTGCAACCTGGACCACCCGTTGACGCTTCAACAGCGCCCCGACTCTAGCACCGAGTTCGACGAGACTAAAGGGTTTGGTAATATAGTCATCTGCACCTAAATTAAATCCCCGGATTTTATCAGCTTCATCGGTGCGACTGGTCAGCATTAAAACGAAAACACCCGTGCGCTTTTGCATCGCTTGGCAAAGCTGATACCCCGTAGTATCGGGTAAGTTAACATCCAGAATTACTAAGTCTGGATTAAATTGCTCGAAGAGTTCGAGCGCTTTTTTTCCATCTTCAGCCGACTCCATTTGATAGTCTTGCTTACTTAAAAAGCGATGGATTAAATTCCGGATCGCCGGATCGTCATCAACCACAAGAATCTTGGCAGAGGCCATAGCTACAACTGTGCTGGTGTGAACAGGTCAAGAGTCATCATTCAGCCTGACATGATGAGTCAGATAGAGGGTCTAACTTGATTAAGCCAATCAGGGTGAATTCAAGGATCCACTATAATCCCTTTATAGAGTATTGCCCAAATGATTGATTGGCAACAAATGAGGCCAATTCTGGGAAACGGGACCCCCTCCTAACGACCCTACCTAGAGTGCTGTTGTCACTCCCTCCACCTCCACTGGTTTAGCGGATCTTGAATCGCGAAGGGTATCGCTGACTATACAACAGATCCTGCCTCTACTACTAGAGGGATTTGCTCAATAGGAATTGGAGCAAGGAGTTCTCAATAAAATAGATAGAGGGGGAGTTAGGGAATAAAGCACTCTTTTATAGGCAATTCGGCAACTAGACCACTCCCCAAAGAAACATTGACTAAAAACAATCAAGATGATATTCAAACCTTACGATAGCTTAAAATTTACGATTGGGGGATTAAGTTATAACAGAGAAGGGGGTCAGGACGTAGCATTTTGAGGAAGAAGTGCCAGCCGTCGCCGGTGATTCTGTCGCGCTATCAGTCGGCCTTGGGAGCCTGAGATTTGTCAAAGATGAGGGGTGGATGTAGGTTTCCCTCCTCAAATTTCTCCCGTCCATTGGTTCACACTGGTTCCCGTGCGGTTTTGAGGGAAGAGGGTTGAGGGATCCAAATCGGGTGTTCGGAAGTTCACCTTCTCAGGAAGTAACTCTGGCCGATCGCGGAAAAATGGGGGTGGCGATCGCTCTTCACAGGCCATTTAGCTTGCGGGGTAACAGTTTCGCAAATCCCTCCAATTCCAGAGATAATAGAGAGGAGTTTTTCTAATTCCGAGGCAATTAGCGGCCAAGACTTCCTTAACAACTCTCCCTTGAACCCAGTCTAGGGACCAGTTTGGTTGGAGTCCAGTCAGGGGTTTTCTGAAAACCCCTGACTGGAGAGGATGGCGATCGCACAGGGAACTCCTATCTGCCTGAGCGCAAGCATCCTGACAGCCCCTTGGCTGCCTCTGGAACCCGGGGGTAAACCGGAAGTAGAACCGCAGGGCCCATATTGGACGACCGGGACTCGCCTCCCCCCTGAGCAATTCCCGACTCCGAACCCTGACTCATGCTCAATCCGGTTGTCAAACACCGCAGTATTTTCCTGTAGTTTTGTCCCGTCTCAAAAAAGTCAAGTCATCTGGTGTGATTCATGACAAAATATCCTGGCACTCTTTGTCCTATCCCGCCCCTCCAACGCAACTTATAGCGCTTTGGAGTCGGCAGAAGTACAGATTGTTGATGGATTCCGTGCCTCCCTTGGGAATGTCAAATTTTTGGATTTGTACCTCATCACTCCGGCAACGGGGAGGGATGATCTCAACTGCGAAGTCCGGTTGTCGTCTTTGACAACAACCCTCGGATTCTCACTCACCCTTAAAGGGCAAGGGATGAGCTGATCCAGGAGAAAACGGCGGAAGTTAAATCCGCCCCCTTAACCGGATAAATGTAGGCTTTAAAAGGTCTACCTTCCTAGGGACAAAAACAGTCTGAGCCAGTTTAGGTGCAACCCTAGTTTCCTGACTGATGGCACGGAATCCCCCTCGTGACAGAGTTTTGTTCTTCCCGACACTTACGCCTCGCGTGGAGTGCGGTTCTCCTAATATCCTAGTAAAAGATTAGATGAATAGTAATGATTCCCAAAACAATTCTCCTTTGATTCTGCTGGTAGATGATGACCGGACAACGCGGATGATGCTGCATCGGGCGATGCACAATGAAGGGTATCGAGTGGTAGAGGCGTCGGATGGCATTGAAGGGTTGGAACTTTACAAGCAACTCAAACCCGATATGGTGCTGCTGGATGCCAAGATGCCAGGGATGGATGGTTTTAGCTGCTGTACTCAAATTAAGGCGATCGCCGGTGGGGTAGGTATCCCGGTGTTAATGATTACCAGCTTAGAAGACGAAGATTCCGTTGAGCGAGCATTTGAGGCCGGTGCCACCGACTATATTACCAAACCCATTCATTGGGCAGTGTTGCGACGGAGGGTTCAGCGGCTTTTACAAGAAAAACAAGCCGAACGAGAAATTATCAAGGCACTGGAGCAAGAACGAGAACTCAACGAATTGCGGTCTCGAATTGTGACAATGGTCTCCCATGAATACCGTACTCCCCTGACGGCGATTTTATCTTCCGCTGAATTGCTGGAATGTTATTGGCACAAATGGGATGAGCAAAAACGCCTCAAACATCTCGAACGGATTCAATTGGCGGCGACTCATCTCACGCAATTGGTGGCCGATGTGTTGTCTATCAATGAGGTAGAATCGGGAGAGATGGAGTTTAATCCAGCTCCGGTGAATCTGGATCGTCTCTGCCAAGAAGCAATTGCCAATTTGCGCCTTTCTCCCGCCTCTCCCCATCAAATCAGGCTAACTCATTACGGCGATGATTTTGAGGTCATTCTTGACAGTCACTTAATCCAACAAATGTTGGATAATCTTCTCTCTAATTCTATTAAATATTCTCCGCAAGGAGGGATTGTCGAGGTAGAATTAATTTTCTATAATCCGGGTAATCTGTCTGAAAATAACACATTCTCCTTAACCGAGGCGGAATTAAAAAATTTTGAGTCTCCTGTAACCATTGTTCGAGTAAAAGACCAAGGATTTGGAATTTTACCCCAAGAACAGGGCCAAATTTTCAATGCTTTTCACCGAGGGAGCAATGTGGGGACAATTCAGGGCACGGGTTTGGGCTTGGCGATCGCCAAAAAATGCGTGGAGTTACATCGCGGAGAAATTTCCATTGCCAGTGAAGTGGGTGTAGGCACGACGGTTACCGTCACCCTTCCTTCTAGGACTCCTACATGACCCCTGAACCCCGGTTAGAGCTCGAACCTTCTGAGCAAATCAGAAACCGGGTTGTCTACCCTCTTGTGCCCTGAAATCACTCCCTGTTGTACAGCAACCCGGTTTCGACCCGGATATCAATCAATTGGCCCTAACCTCCCATTTTCCAGGCCACCTCCTGCCCTGTGGAGGGATATCATTTTTATGCAGCAGCCTCTGAGCAAGAGCTATTCCCGGTTGCGACTTATGCCTTGTAGGGACGAAGGAGTGAGCAATCTGGGGGGGATGATATCCTCTTTCCCAGCCTCTTTCCATACCCTCAATTTGACTCTTTTAAAGTATTCTTTCTATCTTGAGCAAAAATCCCTTGATTTTTGTATAAAAATTCATACAATTAAACCAGTCCAAAAATTACGGGGTTTTTGAGTCCAGTGCATCGGGAAGGGAGCCAAACCGATCGCTCACCGAGCAAGGGTAGGAAAGAAAGGCTAATGCTTTTAGCTCGGAGGTTTCTGCAGCCATCCCCTAGGCGAAACCTGGCCCAATTTAGGGGGTTCAGCTCAAGAATAATCCCCTAGATAACCGCTATTAACCCCCGGAATCAGAGGATGACAGGGACCTTTATTGACACTTTCATAAATCGGATCACCATGATGAAAACACCTGGAAAAATTATTGTAGCGATCGCCTCAATCTTTAGCAGTTTTACCTTAACTCAAACGGTCCGAGCTGTACCTGGGAGTCAACTCAACCTTCAAATAGAAGGCATCACCAATCCGCGAGGTAATATTTGTTTCACAATTTTTTCCCGCAGTGATGGATTTCCTCGGGATGGAGCCAAGGCACTCAAAGCCGAATGTTCTCCCCTGGAAAACCTCCCAGTGACCCTGAGCATCAATGGATTAAATGCAGGCAACTATGCCGTGGCAGTCTTTCACGATGAAAACGCGGATGGACAACTCAACACCAATGCGGTGGGTATTCCCCAAGAAGGATTTGGATTTTCCAATAACCCCCGCATCCTGACGGGTGCTCCCAAATTTAGCGAGGCGACTTTTTTCGTTGCCGGACAAACGACAACGGTTCGGATTGCGATGAAATATTTGCTCCGACTCTAGGCTCGATTGTAAAATACGTTCAAAAGAGAACCGGGGGAGTTCACTCTCACCCTGAATGCCACTCTGGCGGTTTCTTCATTCCATGAAGTGGCCTTTCAATCACAACAAGGTCCCCTGTGAAGCGCGAAGTTGTCAATTTTAGGTCCCCGGGGGGAACTGTAAGAGTCTTCCCCCGAATTGAGGCAAGGCGATTTCCAGGAGTCGCAGCAGCGTGAACCGATCTATCATTAGGGGCATCAGAGGGTAAAAGTTAGGAAAAAATCAGCAGTTGTTGGAGGCTAAATTTATGCAGCCAATGTTTAAATGGCTTGGTATTGTTACAGCAATCGGGATATCGGGGATATCGATGCCGTTACCCGGATGGGCAATACCCGATGATCCCACAGGTGGCATGGATTCTGGACAGGTGACCACTTCTCCAGATATCCTAGAACCGCTCCAGCCTCCGGTTACCCCTAGGGCAACTCCCGAGAGACCGCCTCAGAGCCCTACACCGACCCCGAGAGCGACTCCCGAAAGCAGCCCTGCACCGGCAACCCCGAGAGTACAGCAAGAACCCGTGGAGCCAAGACCTGCATCCCAGGCGACGAGTGAGGTGGAGACGTTACTCTCTCGGGGTCAATTTTTGTTGTCGTCCAAGCAATATGAAGAGGCGCTCAAAACTTATGACAGTGCCTTGGAGTTAAATTCTAATAATGCGGATGCCTGGATTGGTCGAGGCATGGTGTTAGAGCAGTTGGCGCGTTACGATGATGCGATCGCGGCGATTGACCGGGCGACAGAAATTAGTCCGAATTATTCTCTGGCATGGCTGAGTCGGGGGATGGTCCTCAAACAGGCGGAACGCTTTGAGGATGCATTAACGGCGTTCGATCGCGCTTTGGACGGGGATGGACAGTGGGGTGATAACCGACCCGCAGATGCAGCTCTTAACCGGGGTTCGGTCCTCTGGCAACTCGATCGCCGGGATGATGCCCTCGCTTCTTTTGACCGAGCCCTCGAACTGGATCCTCAATTTGCCCTGGCTTGGTACAACAAAGCTACCGCACTCCTAATCCTCGGTGAATTGGAAGCAGCAGTCAGCGCTTATGATAGCGCGATTAAAAGTACCGGCGAGTGGGGTTTATCCACGGGTCCGGCTAGTGCCTGGTACAATCGCGGTTTGGCACTAGAGCAGTTGGAGCGTTACGAGGAGGCGATCGCCTCTTATGACCAAGCGTTGCGAATTACTCCGAATCATACCAAGGCTAGACAGCAGTTGGCTCGATTGCGTCAGCAGGTACAGTAGGCCCAAAAAAGGGGCGAGGGTTCCAACCCTCGCCCCTTTTTTCTCATGTTTTAGGGAAGCCAGCCCGGGCGGAGGCCCTCAAAGGGTAACTCTTCCGGTTTGTAATCTAAGGGGCGGTTGATGGAGGCGCTCGGATCCAAGGGGAGCAGCCAAAGCCGACTTCTGGCGATCGCTTCCCCGGAACTGGTCCGAACTGCATCCACTGGGCCTTGATTGGCTTGGGGGGCGACGCTGACTATTTGATCAAACAGCAACCCTAACCCATCCGGGGCCAAACTAATATGAATCTCTCGCTGATCCGGTAGCAGGACCAGGGGTTGCAGGTCCCCGGTTTCTACATTAATGGCGGCGATGTAAGGTTCTTCTTTATAAATTTCCCCTTCCACCAATTTCGTGAGCAAACAATAGAGGGTTTTTCCTTCGGGTCCAAATTGGGCGCTGAGAAAGGAACCTTTAATGCGGAGTAGTTCTTTGTTGACTCCAGTGGTGGTGACTAAATAGAGCGATCGCGTGTAGTCGGTGTTGAATTTCACCATCGCCGCAGCGCTACCATCCGCCGAAAAACTCAACACTCGCCCAAATTGGGGGAGAAAATCTACGGGTTCGGCTTTCGGTTCTAAAGGCAAAATGGCTAGTCCCTGTCCCTGGGCGATCGCCACGGTTTGACTATCGGGAGTAATAATAAAATCCCCACCCGGTTCGTTTTCCAGGGGTTTGGGTTGCTTTCCTTCCTCTATTTTCCAGAGTCCAAATTGTCCCGGGTCCTGTTTGTTGACGCGCTGCACCAGAATGGTTTTACCATCAGGGGAGAGGTCAAAGCTGAGGTTTTGATAGTTGTCGGAGTCTAAGATTGGTTCGATTTGACCCGGTGAGTTGTCACGGCGGCGGGAGCGTTTTCCTGGGGTTTCTGGGACGATGCCGGTGGTGACGGTGAAGAGTCGTTGTTCTAAAAGTCCTTGGTTGGTAGAAAGGGAGTCGATCGCCGAAAATAAGAGGCGATCACCGTCGGGATAGGGTTTATAATCCAGGACTGTAATTTCTTTCGGGGTCAGAATCGTTTTTTCGCTTTTGCTGAAGTTGTACAGGATTAACTGTCCCCGTTCTCCCGGAGAGACTCCGATATAGACTAAGGCGCGATCGCGGCTTTTAAACTCCCCCACAAAGGGCTCGATTAGGGTTCCCTCTTTTCCCGCTTGGGCGAACCGTTCCCGCGCTTGGCTGAGTTGCAGTTTAAATTCCATCCCATAAGGCACCCCTTGGGTAACCGTATAAGCCATCCGCCTTCCCGCCCAACTGATTTTACCGGGCACTGGGGGGTCGATTATAAGGTTGTCTTCAACACTCTGGCGATCCATCGGACGGCTGAAGGTCATGATAAAGGCGCGATCTCGGGCACTGACTTGTTGATTTTGCCAGCTAAATTCCCGCACTCGGGGAGCGGTACTATCGCCCCCAAATAGGAGCAGGGCGATCGCCACCGTCAAGATCGCAATCAGGGCGATCGCCGCGCGATCGAGGGGTTGCGAGAATTTTTTCTGGAGTTGGTCTGCACTGAACATCGGCTAAGGGTTAATATTGAGAGTCTAGATCGGAGAGTTGAGGGACCTGGTTGCCTAACTGACGCATCATTTCTATATTGATCTATATGGAGTAGGCACAGCAGTAGATGAAAGCCACCTATCCTCCGGGGTGGAATCCCCACTCTGGCATAAGTCTTCCGGTTTAACCCCAGGGGACTGAATGCCTACCCATCAGATTTGGAATGTCTATTCAACTGTTTTAATTTAACATTCCCATCTGACTCCCTCCAGATTATCCCCCTACAATTCCTCCGCTTGATCAGGCATCGTTGAGGGACCGTCTTACCAAAACCTTTGTGTTAGCACATAATTCGGGTCTGCTTACCCCGAGTGAGCAAGAACGTCACTCAAGGGTGGCGGCTCATGGGAATTGCTTCTTTCCTGGGAGGCGATCGGGTGATCGCCTCTTTTTTGCTTTTCTCTGAGATAAAACAGACTGAAACCAACTGGATGAGATATTAAGCCATAATAATTCGGACAAGGGTCTCATGGGGGATAGGCTGACGAGAGCGTTAGGGTTTGTCCTTCAGGGAAAGACCCATCCAGAATTGCTCTTGTTGATAATCCCAGTCGAAACTTGTCCGAATTATTACTGTTTTAAAGTGAGAAGCAAAGTATAATTGCTTTAAAATCTGCTATTGTTAACCGAAAACCGGAGACAGGGAAGTTAAGGTGACTGCCTCTTGTTTTTGCTCCATTGGGGCTGCATTCATCGGATAGGCTACTCCCCGATATCGGAGGGTAACCGCAGGAGAAGCTATGACTTCGGAGGACGACTGCGTATAATAGCTTAGTCCCCGATACTTGGCGACAGCGGGCGCTGGGGTGGCAGGTACGCTGGCGTTTGATACTTCGTACTGAACTCCACGGTAGGATAAGGTCATGAGGTTTCTCCGATGAATACATTAGGTGTTGCTACATATATAGCTTCATCGATTTTGTTAATGCTGTGACATCGATCACGTTTCATACTACACTTTATCACTTCACTTGAGTGACGATGGCTTAAGGGCAGTCACACCAGGCAGGGTCACAAGTTGAGCGACTGGGTGTAGTCCGGGTGACTAGGGGCAGAAGCTGATGATGTCTGAGTTCTAACAA
This sequence comes from Laspinema palackyanum D2a, assembly GCA_025370845.1. GTDB lineage: Bacteria > Cyanobacteriota > Cyanobacteriia > Cyanobacteriales > Laspinemataceae > Laspinema. The sequence continues at coordinate 102,092 of JAMXFF010000012.1, forward strand.
CAAACTTGTGACAGACCTTTGCCGTTGTCCCAACTCTGAACCCGGGGAGAACTAACGGCTTACCGGACGAGAGGCCGGAAAGTGGGTGGGGAATTGGCGTTGTTCATGGGGCATCAATTCACAAAAGTGAGAGAATTTCGGGTTGATCCAGCAATGGTCCTCAGCCCTGAGTTGGGAGGAGTAGCCACTGTACATCGTCATCTGGAATTGAAACTGCCTCTTGAGGGGCGATCGCCCCTCTCTACAACAACCTCAACCCTATCCTTTGAGAAAAGCGCCGATGATTTCCCGGTCCTAACCGTTTTAAAAGTCAGTCCATTGTCTTGTTCACCTAAGTTTTTCAAAACCTCCTTATGGGAATAGAATTCAGGAGTGGGAGCATCTTGTTCCCTACTCCTGAATAGAGAGCAAGATGCTCCCACTGGGTTGAGAAATTGCCCGGTTTAGAGACACTGCTATCTATTCGGGAGAGTTTAATTTTTGAATTTGCGTAAGTATTGTTACTTATTTAGGCAGACTAAAATTTTAATTTAACCTCATATTTTACCCTAAACCTGGGGTGGTTGACCCGAGTAATCGGGCAATTTAAACTAACCATAGAGTAAAATCTATGATAAACCTTTTTAAAATCAATAGTTACCTTGGTCAGCCGATCAAGCCGCCCAAAGCCCTATGTAGATAAGGCTATAAGCAGAAATTAGAGAACCAATTATTAATTTTTGTGCAGGAATCTCTTCCTTTTGGGACAGAATAAGGATACGCTGATCCCCAGAAGATTAAGAAAAGATAAATCTATTCCAGCCTAGGCCGAGAGCCTTCTGCGAAATTTATCACGGAAGCATCAAAGGCAGACTGTTCATTTACACACAAATTAGGAAACGCGGATGGCTGATTTACTTCTGACAACCGTTTGGTTCGTGCCTGGGTATGCCTTACTCGGGGCACTCCTGGCAGGCGCTTGGTCACCGGGAACGATCCGAAAAACAGGACCGAGACCCTCGGGCTATATTAATTTAGTCCTGACTTTTTTAGCCTTCCTTCATAGTTTATTGGCGTTACCCGCAACCTGGAATCAACCGGCGCAACAGATATCTTGGATCTGGTTGGATGCTGCCGGGTTAACCCTAACGCTGGATTTAAAAATATCTGCCTTGACGGTCGGTGCAATGGCATTAGTCACGGGATTAAATCTGTTGGCGCAGATTTTTGCCGTGGGATATATGGAAATGGACTGGGGTTGGGGTCGCTTCTATGCCATGTTGGGAGTATTTGAAGCGGGACTATGCGCCCTGATTTTGTGCAATTCCTTATTTTTCAGCTATGTCATTTTAGAAGTCCTCACCCTGGGTACTTATTTATTAGTCGGATTGTGGTTCTCGCAACCGTTGGTGGTGACGGGGGCCCGAGATGCTTTTTTAACAAAACGGGTGGGAGATTTAATCCTGCTGATGGGGGTAGTTGCTTTATTACCGTTAGCAGGCACCTGGAATTTTGATGAATTAGCGCAATGGGCGCAAACCGCTGATTTAGATCCCAAAGTGGCAACATTGTTGGGGTTAGCGTTAATTGCTGGACCCTTGGGGAAATGCGCGCAGTTTCCCTTGCATCTGTGGTTGGATGAGGCGATGGAGGGACCCGTTCCCAGTACGATTTTGCGGAATTCCGTGGTGGTGGCAACTGGGGCCTGGGTGTTGATTAGATTACAGCCGCTGTTGGCGTTGTCGCAGATTGCCACAACGACGGCGATTTATATTGGGGCGGTGACAGCAGTAGGGGCTTCGGCGATCGCCATTGCCCAAATTGATATCAAGCGATCGCTCTCTTATTCCGTGAGTGCCTACATGGGGTTAATGTTTATCGCCGTGGGGACGGGGGAGACTCAAACCGCTCTGATGTTGCTCCTGTCTTACGCGGTGGCAATGGCACTCCTGGTCACCTGTACTGGGGGGCTGATCTGGAATACGATTACCCAAGACCTCACTCAGTATGGCGGATTATGGTCTCGCCGTCCGATTTCTGGGTTAGCATTTCTCGTGGGAGCGGCGGGTTTAGTGGCGTTACCTCCCTTTGGCGGATTCTGGGCGTTGCTCAAAATGGCGGAGAATCTGTGGGAAGCACATCCGGAGTTGGTGGGTGTGTTACTCGTTGTGAATGGGTTAACGACATTTAGTTTGATTCGCGAGTTCGGATTAATTTTTGCGGGGAAACCGAAACCGATGACGGTGCGATCGCCAGAAGTACATTGGCCGATGGTCCTCCCAATGGTGGTTTTAATGGGCGTGACCCTGCATATTCCGTTAATTTTGATGGAATGTAATCTGCTGCCGGATTGGGCGAACTTGAATGTTACAGTAGCGGGCGCTTTGATTGGCTCAACCGTAGTTGGAGGTGGATTGGCGGGGTTCATTTATCTGAGCGATCGCATTTCCAAACCTGTGAAATTTGGTCCCCAATCCGTCCAAGACTTTTTTGCTTACGATTTTTATACCGCCAAATTGTACAAACTGACCATTGTATTTGCCGTGGGATTGGTTTCCCAGATTGTGTTCTGGTTTGACCGCTATATTGTCGATGGATTGGTCAATTTAGTAGGATTATTCACCGTGTTTAGTGGCCAGAGCTTAAAATACAATGTTTCGGGACAAACCCAATTTTATGCCCTGACTATTCTGTTCGGGGTGGCTGTACTCGGGATGTTACTCGCTTGGCCCTCTTTGTCCAAGATTTTCTTAGTGTTCAACTAACCCACTCGGGTACAAGCGGATGTCAAAAGTTGAGTAGATCGCGCCGTTGACGTGCGGTTTGCCCTAGAAAAAGGGAGATTTGATTTGATGTACCTTCCTCCCGCCAAAGCTTTCACCCCTACAAACCCATCAGGTTTGGAGCTATTTTCTGAATGATTTAGAGTCGCTATATTGACCCAGGCTACTGCTAAACCGGAATGGCCTCGGTGCTGCCCTTGTTGATTCATGTTTGAGGACCTAGAAAGGATAACGCTATGCTGAGTCTATTAATTGGCTTGCCCCTTTTCGGTGCAGCGCTCATTGGATTTTGGCCCTCCAAAGGGTCGCCTACGGTGTTAAGAAATATTGCCCTAGTAGTCGCTTTTGGGATTCTAGGCTGGACCGTGGCGATCGGCACTCAGTTTGATTTAGCCTCCCCGGGAGTGCAATTTCAGGAATATTTACCTTGGATTCCCCAGTTAGGACTGAGCTATAAATTAGGCATTGATGGGTTATCTTTCCCCCTGCTTGCCTTAAGTGCATTTCTTAATTGCATTGCCATTTATGGTCGGGGTGAAACCGTGGAGCGCCCTCGGCTCTATTATCCCATGATTTTCCTCGTGAATGCCGGAATCACTGGGGCATTCGTCGCACAAAATTTATTATTATTTGTGCTGTTTTATGAATTAGAACTGATTCCTCTTTACCTCTTAATTGGAATTTGGGGGGGGCAAAAACGCGGATATGCCGCCATGAAATTTCTAATTTATACCGCATTATCGGGGATTTTAATCTTAGCTGCGTTTTTGGGAATTGCTTGGTTAACCCATTCGAGCAGTTTTGATATCGGTTCTATTTCCACTGAAAAATTATCCTTAACCACCCAACTGATTTTACTCACCATTCTGTTAATCGGATTTGGAATTAAAATTCCCCTGGTTCCCTTGCATACTTGGTTACCCGATGCTTATGTGGAAGCGTCCCCGGCAGTGGCAATTCTCCTCGGGGGAATCCTGGCTAAATTAGGGGCTTATGGGTTAATCCGGTTTGGGTTACAACTGTTCCCGGAAGCGTGGGGAGTGGTTGGTCCTGGATTGGCGATTATTGGGGTGGTGAGCGTCATGTATGGTGCCTTTAGTGCGATCGCCCAAAAGGACATCAAGCGCATGGTTGCCTACAGTTCTATTGGACACATGGGCTATATTTTAGTTGCCTCCGCTGCTGGAACTCCCCTTAGCTTACTCGGCGCAGTTACCCAAATGGTCAGTCATGGATTAATCCTCGCCATTCTCTTTTATATCGTGGGTATCATTGAGCAGAAAGTGGGCACTCGCGAACTGGATGTTTTGAATGGATTAATGAATCCCCATCGCGGCTTACCCCTCACCAGTGCCTTACTGATTTTAGGCGGAATGGCAAGTGCAGGAATTCCAGGATTGGTGGGATTTATTGCCGAGTTTATGGTCTTTCAGGGCAGTTTTTCGGTTTTTCCCGTGCAGACTTTAATCTGTATTAGTGCCTCGGGTTTAACGGCAGTTTATTTCGCAATTTTAATCAATCGCACCTGTTTTGGAAAGCTGGATAATCAGTTAGCATATTATCCCAAAGTTTTAGCAGCCGAACGAGTTCCGGCGTTGGTATTGGCGGTCACTATTTTTATATTAGGGATTCAACCGGCTTGGTTAGTGCGGTGGAGCGAACCGACAACGACAGCAATGGTAGCCAATATTACTCCCGCTCATCCCGCGCAAATTGCTCAAAGAATGAACAATTTCGCACCCTAAAATCCAGGGGACAATTCCTGATACCGGAGGGGGAGCATCTTGCTCCCTTATGCCGCAAGGAACCGATACGCTACCACTCCTAAATTTTGGGTTTATCATGAGTTCGAGTTGCTATAACCCATTGAAAAATCAGCCTGATATTGCCTGTTTTTGATTGTTATCTAAGGAAAAATATCCAAACCATGACAACTGCCACTTCTACCAAACTCCCCTCCTCTACCCATGAATTTGCCGATATTATTCATCGTTTAGAAGCCGGTGGCGCAATGTTGCCGGATAGTCCAGAAAATTTGATGCAAATTATCGGCATTTATAAAGCCTACGCGGTGCCGATGGACTTCTACTGGCGAGATTTGCTTTATATTGCTGAAGAGGTGTTTTTAGAACCGTTTAACTTCTTCAAATACTTCCTGCCAAAAGAGTATTTAGACTTGCATAATCATTATGCTGGCGATGATGCAGATTTGCGAATTTGGCGGGGAGAAGCAACGGCGCATCCGGAACTCTTAGCCTTTATGGAAAAAGGGGAATTAAACCAAAAAATCCCCCGGTTGTTCCATCATTGGTTGCACGATCGCGTTAATATGGAATTTGCCGAAGCCTGTATGCGCGCGATGTATTGGCATGGCAGAGATATGGGTTGGGGAAAATTTGATGCTTATCTCGATAGTGATGAGTATAAAGCCAATGCTGATGTTGCCATCCAAGCCTACTTTAAAGGCAATCCGGTGATGTTGGGACTCTATAAACTGTTTCCCGAAATGTTTTTAGAACAGGTGAGGCAACTTTCCTATTATAGCAATTTGGGATTGTTCTGGGAAGTGATGGCTCCGGTATTTTTTGAAATGTCGGATATGTATGATGAAGGGACTCTCACCACCGTTCCCGAAGCGATGAATTTCCTCGTGAATGGCATCTTTGCGATCGCCGGACGTCCGATTTACCATCACGCTCATATTCGCGGGGAAGTTTACGAAATTATCCCCAAATCTAAAGGCTTTACCTGGTTATATGAAGCCGCTTTACCCTACGTCGAAGCCGTCTTTTATCGCACGGCACCCTTCCGAGGCACTAAATCCTATAATGCTCAAGCGAAACAAGTGCCCGATGAGCAGAAAGACTTCCATTATGGTATTTTATATGCCGATGTCTTTCCCGTGGGAACTGCTGGAATTCCTCCGACATTATTAATGCAGGATATGCTCCATTTCCTTCCCCCCTACTTGGTAGATTATTATCGCCAATATTGCCGGGGAGAGGATGATATGTTGATTCAGTTGGGAATTACATTCCAGCGATCGATGTATTGTGTCACTTCCGCTGTCATTCAAGCGTTACGGACTGCTTTACTCTATCCCTTAGATGATCCAAATCCCAAGCATTTGATGGCAAATCGGCGGTTTTTTGAAAGCCAACTCGATCGGTTTAAACGTCCTGAATCCCGCATCCGGGAGATTCAGAGTCAGGATTATCGATAAGTTTCAACAACCGGCGCCGTGGCAACAACCGGCAATAACCGGCAACAACCGGCGGGGGTTTAAACCCCCGCCTAATAGCTAAAGTCGGTTAAAAACCGACTAAAAATATTACTGCATAAGACTTTGAGTCAGGTTTTACTAAGTTCTTGTAACATTCTCAATTCCGCAGGGGAGATGAATTCCCCGCCTGTAGATGCGGTTAAAAACCAAGTAAAAATATCACGCCATAAGACTTTCAGTCGGTTTCAACCGACTTCAGCTATTAGGCGGGGGATTAATCCCCCGCCGGGTGTTGCCACTGGTGCAATCTCTCAGTTTTACCCCATTAAAATCACGTTATCAATCACATGAATCACCCCATTATCTGCTTCCACATCCGCCATAACCACTGTGGCATTTTTGACTTCAAATCCATCGGAACAATCTATGGAAATGGGAGACCCTTCCACTGAGGTGACAGACTCTAATTTTGCTAAATCCGCTTGCATCAATTTACCCGAAACGACATGATAGGTTAGAATTCTAGCCAATTGAGGAATATTCTGTAACAGGGTTTGAATGGTTCCTGGGGGTAATTTGGCAAAAGCGGCATCGGTGGGAGCAAAAACGGTGAAAGGACCTGGGCTTTTTAAGGTTTCGACTAAGTTCGCCGCTTGCACCGCAGCGACAAGGGTTTTAAAGGAGTCATTGCTCACCGCAATATCGACAATATCGGGCATGGATTCACCTGGGTTTGTACAAAATGCTTTAAATTAATTGTATGATAAACAGTGAAATTGTAGGGAAGGAATAGAAAAGTTGGGGAAGGGGGAGTTAGGAACAAAAAAAACCTCTCAGTGGGGACCGAGAGGTTTTTAGGAGTGCAGGAGCTACCGGAAAACAGCGAGGGTTCTTCAATAGCTAGGAAATACTCTAACGAGGGGGTATGGAGTGGAGATGACAGCGGGATGGCATTGGGGTGACAGTTGGGAAACCCTAGAGTAGAGCCGTTGCAGGCAGCGGCAGCAAGGGATTTTAACTCTCTGCGAGGCGATCGCGCAATAACTCATGAAGGAATCGATACTGTTGCCATCCCACGCGCTGTAAAAATAACCGTTGGCTGACATATTCCAAAAACCGACTATAATTCCAGGGAATATCCCCCCTACGCCACAATATCACGCGCACGAGCAAGTGTTTCATCCAAGGAATAGCTGTAATCAGTCCGCAAATTAAGCCTAAAATAGGGGCGGTTGACCCTATGAAAAACAGCACCGAGAGCAAATACATTACCCAACCTCCCCGGGGGGTGACAGCGGATAAAATTGCCCCAATGAATTGAAAACTCACGAAACCGAGGAGGCACCAACTCACCGAGGCGATCGCCGACTGCCAGAGGATGCGGGGGGAGGTGGTGTTCAGTTCAATATCCGGCGCTTTTAAGGCAATAATTCCCCCACAACTTAAGGCAATAATTGCAAAAAATATCCCATAAATTCCTCCCACTTCCCATCCATAAATTAAGGCAAATAACCCAGCATATAACAGAATAAACAGCAACAACAAGGCGAGGGGATACTTTAACTGTTTTCCGGTGGGTTGCAACCGTAACTTCGGAAGAGAATCCGGTGAAAATATCCGTTGATTGCTCTGATTCATCACCCCTGCCAGCCAGCGTAACCAAAGTTTGGTTTGTTCTGCTGGGGGTTCGGTTTTGCGGGAATAAATGGGTTTCTCCATGTCCCGCGACAGTTGCCGTCGAATATAGGCATTAAAGACATAGCGCTGACGTTCTTCTCTTGTCTTCAGGCGTTTCCAGGAATGAATTAAAATTTCCTCATAAGCAACAGTCATCAGATTTAAGAATAAAGGGGTTTTGGCTAATCGGAATAATGTCGGGTCTGTTTGCAGATTTTCCCACAGTTCCCGACTGCGAGAGGCCAGCAAATATCTCTCAATTTGCTGCTTCTTCAAGGGTTGAACTCCGACTGCTGCATACAAACGCAGACGAGTTTGGCGACTTTGGTAAGTATCCATGCGGGTACAGAGGACCAACGGCAGCGCCTGTCCATTTTGGCGTCTGGATTGGGCAATCTCTTTTAAACAATGTTCCTGTTGAGCGCCATCCAGTTCGTCCAGTCCATCTAGGAGGGGTAATAAGCGATCGTCTACCAACAATTCTCGGACCAACTTCGGGTCAACATTATACTTATTACAAACTTCTTCCTCGATCCAGGTGAGCAAGGGGATCTGAGTTTGCCAATGTGCTAAATCTAGGACAACCGGCACGGGTTCTAGCTCATTTTGTCGGGCGCGATCGCATAAGTCCCCGGCTAATTCTAACAAGGTGCTGGTTTTACCCGAACCCGGTGCACCAAGGATTAAGACAATTCCGGCGATCGCCCCCACTTCCAAAGCACCGGTTTCGGGGTCCGCACGCACTCCCACCGCATTCAGCGCTTCTACCCCCGCTTGCTGGGGTGCTGCCACCTGTAACCCCTCCAGAATCCCTTGTTCCGGTGCGAGTTTCCGTCTCGGGTGCTTGCCAATTTTCACCTCCACATCCCACAACCGGGGGAGTGCCTCCGTGAGGGGTTCGCGCACCAAATAGCGCTGCACTGCATAATGTAACGACTGCTGCTGGCGGGCGATCGCTTCACTTTCAACGGCTGCCAGTAATCCGGAACGTAAGGCGATCGCCGAAGATTGCCAGCGCTGCCACCGTTGCCATAGAATTAACACCGTCGGCAATCCCGTCCCCAACCCCCACAACAACACCGATGCAGCGCTTAAATTTCCCTGAAAAGCGGGATTAAGGGACTCACTGACAAACAGGAAGTACACCGACACCGCCGCAATCAGAGGCAGAACCCCAAACAGCCAAAAACCCCGTTCCACCCTGCCACCGGGTAACCAACAGGTTAAGGCGCATAATAGTCCACATCCGAGGGTCAAAACCCCCAGCAAAATGCCGAGACTCGGTGGGGACGCCGCCGTGATGGCGATCGCCATACAGAAGAACCCATTTACCAATACAGTCAAAATCAAAATGAACGCCGGACTAATTTTTGGCATGGTAGATGCCTCTGTGCAGGTTATCGATTCTCAATTTACCCTCTTCTTGTCAAATAGTCCCCCCGAAGGAAGGCAACACCCGACGGGGGATAAATCCCCCGCCTAACAGCTCAAGTCGGTTGAAACCGACTGAAAAAACCACGGGATAAGACTTGCAGTCGGTTTTTAACCGAATGCAAGCTATGAGGCCGCCAATCGATTTATCCCCCGCCGGTGTTGAGAATGGTGCAAGATGTCGGTACCTCATAACCGTTGGAAACGCTATATCTCCCCTTCCGGAGATATCTTGCTTTTTGTTACAGAATAGAGACTTCCCGCTAAATCTTGCCACACTGGTAAATAATCCTAACCCTGAGAAACAAGGGAGTTCTACCGTGGAATATGAGATTCGTTACAAACCCTCCTTTGCCACCCTCTTTGTCACCCTTAGTCCCGGCGAATCCATCACCGCCGAACCTGGTGCTGCCATCTCAATGGATAGTCGGATTGCCATGAAAACCCAATTTTCCGGGGGGTTCTTCTCCGGTTTTTTAAAAAAATGGTTTGGGGGAGAGAGTCTCCTGGTTAACGTCTTTCGCAATCCCACCACTCACCGGTTAGAAGTGGTCCTCAGTCAAGCCACTATTGGGGATATAGCTTGCATTGAACTCACCCAATCTAGTATCTGCTTGCAACCGGGCGCTTATATTGCTCATACCCCAGGGGTAAAAATCACCCTCGGTTGGGCGGGGTTTGCGAGTTGGTTCGCCCGGGAGGGACTGTTTAAACTCAAATTAACCGGCACCGGGCGCGTATTTTTCGGGGCTTATGGCGGCTTGACTCCCAAACGAATTAACGGCGAATTTATCGTGGACAATGGTCATTTAGTCGCCTACGAACCGACGATTAAAATGGGAATTTCCATGTCCGGAGGCTTGTTTAGTTCCATCTCATCCGGGGAAGGATTTGTCAATCGCTTAAAAGGGCAGGGAATTATCTACTTACAATCCCGAAGCGTGGAAGGCTTAGTCAATTTTTTAAACCCCCAATTTCGGTAAGTTTAGCGGGAATACTGAGACAACTATGAAAATTAATATTTTACATCAACCGGACTGTGCGATCGCCCATCTCATCCTCAAACCCGGTGAAGATATCTTAGCCGAAGCCGGTTCTATGATTGCCATGAATGGGGATATGCAAGTCAGCACCACCCTGCGCCGAGGCAAAGGTGGCGGCATCTTCGGCGGATTGAAACGCAGCCTCGCTGGTGAATCTTTATTTTTAAGCGTCTTTCGTGCACCTTCCACCGGCGGTGAAATCTTCCTATCCCCGAAAATGTTAGGGGATATTTTCCACTATCAACTCCGAGAAACCGGCTTAATTGTCCAAGCCACCTCTTACCTCGCCTGTAGCGCTCAAGTCATCCTAGATATCGGCGTTCAAGGCTTTAAATCCTTCTTTTCTGGAGAAAGTTTCTTTTGGCTTGATATCAGCGGTCGCGGTGACCTGCTGTTAAGTTCCTTTGGGGCTATTTATGAAATATTTGTTGAAGGTGAATATATCGTAGATACCGGCCATATTGTCGCCTTTGAAAAGAGCTTAACCTTTGAAATCACCAAACCCCCGGGAAGCAACTGGGTGAGCGCATGGTTGAGTGGAGAAGGGGTAGTTTGCCGGTTTAAAGGCAGAGGTCGTCTCTTTTGTCAAACCCATAATCCCCAGGCTTTCGGCCAACTCATCGGGTCTCAGTTATCCGCACGCACTGAATAGCAACAGCTTTTTAAAATTGTCCTCAAGGAGATGAAAATGAGTCGTTCTATTGCCTATCAAATTGAACATTCACCGTCCTATGCCTCCTTGCGCCTTGACTTGGAGCCCGACCAAACGGTATTTGTTGAATCGGGAGCAATGGCAGCAATGGATACCTGCATTAAAATGAAGTCAAAAATCAAAGGAGGATTGATAAAAGGATTAGGCAGGATGGTGAGTGGAGAATCCCTATTTATTAGCGAATTTACGGCAGAAAGAAAAGCCGGTCAGTTATTTGTATCCCCTGCTGTTCCCGGAGATATTCAACATTATGTTTTGCAGGGCAATAGTTTATTGATTCAATCCTCGGGATTTTTAGCCTCTAGTCCTACTGTTGTAATTGACACCAAGTTTCAAGGATTTAAAGGCTTTTTTAGTGGGGAATCTTTATTTTTAGTTCGGGCAACTGGGGAGGGGGATTTGTGGTTCAACTCCTATGGTGCTATTGTAGAAATTCCTATTGCCGGGGACTATATTGTTGACACCAGTTATATTGTTGCCTTTGAAGATACTCTGGACTATCGGGTTGAAGTTTTAGGCGGATTATCCTTTCGGGGATTAAAAACGGGTATTATGGGAGGGGAAGGGTTAGTCTGTCGCTTTCAAGGCACCGGGCGCTTGTGGGTGCAGTCCCGCAGTGTGTTCCCCTTCCTGAATTTTTTAAATCCGTTTCGCCCGGTGCAAAGTAGTAGCAGCAGTGGCAGTAGTGCCAGTGACAGCAGTGGTGATGAATAGCCTTTTCATCCAGGGGGGGAAATCAAGGGCCCTGGATGGGCTATTTCGAGACGCCTCGTTCCTCTCCCCCGGCCCTCAAACCCACGGAAAATCAAGGGATTCGGGAATCATAAAATTTTTTTTTAAAAGGGCTAGACAAATCTAAAAATTGTGCTACAGTAATAAAGGTGAAAAAACACCAAGGCTCAGTAGCTCAGTAGGTTAGAGCAGGGGACTCATAAGCCCAAGGTCGCAGGTTCAAATCCCGCCTGAGCCATTTACTCCATAAGCGTTTCAGCCTCCATCCTCATTGGGTGGGGGCTATTTAACGTCACTCGACAGAATGCGGGTTGTAGCGTTAACTTACTCTATCTGACGGGAAAATTTAGGGCAAATTTAGGACAGCGATGAAAAGCCAGGAAGAGACGCTTAATGCAACCAACGCCGAACTCAAAAGAGCCAAAGTAGGAATCAGTATCAGAAAAAGGGGCGATCGCCTCAGTGTTCGTGGCACCTTCCCTCCAAAACAGGTAGCGGCAAAACCAAACCCTATGAATAAGACATCGCCCTGAACATCTACGCCAATCCCGTCGGATTCAAACGAGCCAAATCTGAAGCCTTGCGTGTTGGGGGTCTCCTTGATTGTAAGCAATTTACTGGGTCGGAATGGTTGGAGCCAGAACCACAATCTGATTCCATCCCTATAGAAGATGGGTTAGATTATTTTGAAGAAGACTATCTCAACAAACGAGCTAACATGAACCTCTAGGGCAAAATTGTACCACGGGTCTAGTCCAGTTATATCTTAACTCGGGGCCTGAGAGGCGATCGGCAACACGCTTACCACCCAGGATAAGAAGAACTGCAATTACTTCCCATCCCCGATTAACCCAAAACAGCACCCTGCCTAAACCCCAACAAATCGACCTTGAACGCCCACCCCTCTACAAGAGCGCAAATCACCTCATCCGCTGATCGGCGGGAAGACTGGCCTGCTCCATCCTACCTCTCCAGTCGAACCGGCCAGGGTCGGCTTGTTTTCACAAGAGGACGGAATCGGGCCGGTCAAATGGGGAAAAGGAGTTGCGTGGGCACTACTCTTTTAGCAATGGCTGAGTTAATCAATCCACATTTCGGGGGGAGTTGTTGCTGGCACATAAGTCGTGGACGGACTGTAACTGGCGAGGTTAAACCACCCGACTGCCAGTAGGAGACCGAACCCACAGCCCAACAAAAAAGTCCAGGCGTGAGACGAATCGAGCACGCAGAGCAGGCGGCGATCGCCGTTATATACCTGCACTAGCCAGCCTTCGCTGGTGTTGTCAAATTTGGTCCCCAGTTTAGTTGAGTCAAAATTGTTCATGATGTCCGCTCCATGCTGATCGAATATGTGTGGCTGTGGCGGGCAAGTGCCCGCCGCTACTGAAACACCTGTTGTGAAATTCACCCGTGAATGGAGAGTGTCTCACGCAGAGAGACTGGGACACTCAAACTTAACATTGATGTCGAACAGAAGATAAACATCTAGGCTTTCGCCTTGAACGATATTCTTAAGTTAATATTACAGGACTTACGCAATCTGTAAGATTAACCCTTAAATGTAGAGGCAATTCGCTTTGTTCCCTCTACATTTAAGGTAGTCTCAAAATCTGCGTAAGTCCTGTCTCAGATGTCATTACAATACCGAGATTCCCAGTGCTTGAACAACTTCTTGCCAAAATGAGAATTGCTAGGGTTTCGAGATCAGAACGTGTGGGCGTGCAGTACCTCCATCACGTCACAGATATAGGCGATGCCTGAATAATCATCGAAAAACTGCGCTGCGACCTCATCCGAAATCTTCACGGCCATGTCTCGATTGGGGGTGAGTACCTCGAACTTTACATTCGAGAAGGCGTCGCTAACGGTGGGTTGCCCCGACGAGCGCACGCCGCGACTGCCTTTACCGCCAGCGGGCACCACCGTATAACCGGTAGCACCGGCATCTTCGATGATCTTGGCGACCTTTTTCAGCAGCACCTTTTCCGTGACGATGACGAGCTTGCTAGCTTTCTGGGCCATTATGGGTTACCTCTTGACGCTTTGTGTTACGACAATTCAAGGCAAGACTCTATGGTTTTGCCTTGAACCATATTTTTAAGTTTATGCCAAAGATCGGCGAATCCACTACCCTCGATTGAGAAAGATTGACTCAGATTAGCGGAAGCATTTTATAAAAAACACTTATCCTTTTCGCGCTATGACAACCCGGTGACCTGGGTAAAGGCAGAGAAGGGCCTTAAATCTTGCAACTCCAAGGGTTCTAGGATCAATGTTTCCTGCTGGCTGATCAAGGCGTCGGCAGCCGTACAGTCTTTTGTCCCGGTGAGCAATAGCACCTAATCAACCGTGTGAGCCGTTTCTGGTGGCAACTCTGCGGGCTCTTTACACCATTCGTTCCAGGTCTTTATAGGGGAGTGCCGTCATAGAAGGCCCTTTTTACTAACAACAATGTATAGAGAAAATTCTATGATTGCTATTTGCATTAACCACGGATATAGGGATTTCCTGAAAACAAAAGAAAAACTTATGGTTTGAATTGGAAATTACTTTGCAGATCCATGTAAAGCGAGTGAAAATTTATGGAAATTTAAGGATAGACTTAAGCACATAGAGATTCGGGTCTTAATAGATCTTCATCTATAGGCGGTGCTGCGGGACCGCGACACCTTCGGGACCCGTTCAGAGAGCGCCCACCTCTGAACACCCTATCGACAGGTATTCGCGTAACACCTGTGCGGTAGGGATGAACCCCTTCATCCCTACTTTGTTCAACTTAAAGCTCACTTATCACAATCATCACTCCTCGTTAGAGGAAGCGGAAGGAGGTATTCATGGAAAAAAATTTCTATCCCATGACTCGTCGGCGATCGCTCGCCGGAGAGAAACCTGATCTTCCAGTACAAGATGCACCGGGATGCAGAGGCATTCTTAGTGGCGGATTGACTCGCTGCTCACCCGGATGCGTATAGCCGCCAGCCACCCAGGATTCGAGGCCACGCTTGCTTGCTGTCTTAACCCCTAATATCTAAATTAAGGAGAATTACAACATGGATTTTTTGTCTTATTTCTTTATGGACTTCGTGGGGCAGTTGCAGTCCCCGACACTCGCCTTTCTGCTCGGTGGTATGATCATCGCCGCCCTCGGTAGCAAACTGGAAATTCCAGATGCGATCTATAAGTTCATTATCTTCATGCTGCTGATAAAAGTTGGCCTGAGCGGCGGTATTGCGATCCGCAATGGCAATCTGGTGGAAATGCTGTTGCCCGCCCTGTTCGCCGTGGTAATGGGTATCCTAATTGTATTCATCGGGCGCTACACGTTGGCCAAGCTGCCAAACGTTAAAACCGTGGATGCCATTGCGACTGCGGGCTTGTTCGGTGCGGTGAGTGGTTCTACTATGGCCGCCGCCCTGACGGTACTGGCAGAGCAAGACATATTTTACGAGCCCTGGGCCGCCGCACTGTATCCCTTCATGGACATCCCAGCGCTCGTAACTGCGATCGTCGTGGCCAGCATTTATACCAGCAGCAAGAAGCGGGATGCCGCAGGGGATGAGCTCAGCAAGGAGGAGTATCTCAGCAAGCAGGAGTATCTCAGCAAGCAGTCGGTTGCCGCTGGTGAGTATGGCAGCCAGCCGCAGTATCCCACCTCCAGGCAGGAGTATCGCAGCCAGCAGCGCATTACCGCAAGCGGGTATCCCAGCAAGCAGCGCGAGCGGGTCAAAATATGGCCGATCGTGAAGGAAAGCCTTGAGGGTTCTGCCCTATCGGCACTGTTGCTTGGCCTCGCTCTAGGCATCCTAACCCGACCGGAAAGTGTCTATGAAAGCTTCTACGACCCCCTCTTTCGCGGCCTGCTTTCGATACTGATGCTGATCATGGGTATGGAGGCTTGGTCACGGGTTGCCGAGCTGCGGAAGGTGGCCCAATGGTACGTCGTCTATGCCCTGGTGGCACCGCTGCTACATGGCCTTATCGCCTTCGGTTTTGGCATGATTGCTCACTACGCCACGGGATTCAGCCTGGGTGGTGTCGTGATCCTGTCCGTCATCGCTGCCTCCAGTTCCGATATCTCCGGGCCTCCCACTTTACGAGCCGGTATCCCGTCGGCCAATCCCTCCGCCTACATCGGGGCGTCCACAGCCATCGGCACGCCGATTGCGATTGGCGTGGGAATACCGCTCTATATCGCGATCGCCCATGCGCTGATGGGGGGCTGATCCCAGACGGGTCGCGGTCTGCCGGTGCTCCCCTGCCCCGGCGACCAAGGCGGCTGCTCTGTCAAGGTCATAAATTTAATAGCAGTCTTATTGATGAAGTTAAAACCGCTTTAAAATTTGCAGAAACGATGATAGGGAAGGAGAATAACCCCCAGTTTAAGTTCGTTACTCCAACCTATCCCAATGGAATAGAGTTGACGAAAAAAGAAATGGAAAAGATTGATAACAAGCTAAATCGATGGACAACTGCTGACCGATAAAATCAGCCTAACTTAGGCAAATGGTTTGGAAATATCCTCTATAATCCTGTTTAGGGTATGAGGATTTTATTTTTGGGAACTTCCTTAAAGGGAAAAGGTGCTGAAACGTTAAAAATTGGGGGGACTTATGGAGAGTCTTGATAAGTATAAGCCCCCCCTAAAATTCCTGGACGGCGAACCCATTACGGGTGAGATTGCCAATTTTCGTTATCAATCACACTGGGGCGATCGGCCCGATTGGGAAACAATTCTCCGAACCCCCGTTCCCGTTGAGTTGGCGTTTCATCGGACCAACTCCACATACTTTCATAGAAAAAGAAAGAGACTCCGGCAAATCCTTTTTCCCGAACCACTTCTACCTGTTCTTGAATTTGGCTCATGGGAATAGGGCGACCCCGTAACCCACTGAGAATCCCGATTCCCACGGGAATATTGCGTCGGGCTGCTTGCACTTCGGGGCGGTCTAACTCCTCAATAAACACATTAATATCATTCCGATACAGTTGCAAGACGATTTCTTCCACTAATCCCTTTTGTTCCCAGGTTGCCCAGTCTGCTAAATAGTATTCATAGGAGAACTGTTGGGGATTGGGAGATAAACTCACGATCGCCTTGGGATTGCGCGCTTTAATTTCTCGGAACATCCGTTCTTTAAATGCCGTGATTTTATCGGCCCGCCAGCGTAACCACTCCGGGTCTTTCGGGTCTTTCGGGGGAGAATTGCCGTTATGTTCTTGTTTGTAGAGGCTGACGGTATAATCATCATAGCCATATTCTGAAGGTAACCCTAAATGGTCATCCAGTTGGATGCCATCTACCTCATAATTGGTGACAATTTCTAGGAGCAAATCTAGGATAAATTGCTGGACTTCGGGGTGAAAGGGATTCAGCCACACCCGAGGATGTTCTCCTTCCATTGTGACTTCAGTCCCATCACTGCGTTCCGTCAGCCAGTGGGGATGACGACGGGCTAATTCTGAATCTGCCGGGGCCATAAAGCCAAATTCAAACCAAGGAATCACCCGCAATCCATTTTTTTTACCTTCGGCGATCGCCTCTTTGAGCATATCCCGTCCTTGTCCCAAATTGGGGTCATGATCGTGATCAATTGGCGGGACCAACTGCATTGATTTCCCCGTCACCCGTTGCGCTACCTGACTCGGATATAAGGTATATCCCCAATTCCAAACTGTGGGATAAACTGTGTTAAAATTAAGGTCAGCCAGTCGTTTCATCCCCCGTTCCAGATTGCGCTTAGAAAAGAGGACATCACTATCAATATTGGTTAACCACACCCCACGAATTTCTGAATTTGGGATAGGAATAGGCGCAAGGGCAACATAGTCGGAAGACAGAGGAGAAGTACGTCCCATCAGGGCTTGACAGAGGAAAGCCGAGACATCTGCACGAGTGGCAGGACGATCGCTATTTAAACGCCGGAGATTAGGATAATTAACAATCAGGCGTTTTTCCGTTGCTGCTGCGATCGCATTTCGAGCATAACTCGGAATTTGTCCCGCATCATCAAACATCTCAGTTAACAACTTTTGGGGTTCTCCTTGCGGAGAATAATTTAACCCACTCACCAAACTCACCCAAGCCTGAACCCGAGGAATATTTTCCGTAGGATTAAATCGATTCCCTGGATATCCTGATAAAAATCCTCGTTGATAAGCAGTCCGAATCGCCGGAGTTGCCCAATAACTATTAGGAACATCCGTAAAACCAACCGCATCTCGTCCCGCTGTCGCATTCGGAAAAGCCACATCCAACATCGTTGCAAATTCCGCCCGCGTCACTGGCGCATTCGGACGAAATGTCCGGTCCTCATACCCATTAATAATCCGCCGAGTTTTCAGGGTTTCAATGCAAGATTCCGCCCAATGTCCTTGCACATCGGTAAAAGAAGACTGCGCCCTTGCCGGTAGCGTTGCCAAGGGGATTAGAGACAGACTCAGCAGGAATACTCGGAGACATTGCCAATTCTGGAAGTTAAACATAGGTATAGCAGTCCTGAACCATCCAAAACAGAGAGATTTCAGACTAAATGCAACCGGGGAATCCCCTTAAACGATAGTCCTGCCACTATTAGACACCACTTTAGACCCAATTTCGGGATTCACCACATTTATTCTTCCATAAGTTCGTAGTAACGACTTGCTGTCGTTCTCTTCAATAGTTCGTAGTAACGACCTCAGTCATTCTTAATTTACCCTTTTATTCTCAAAACTTTCATAAAAAACATCCTCTCAAAACTTACGCAAATGTTGAAAATTCACCTTTAAATGTAGAGGCGATTCTCCAATCGCCTCTACATTTACAAGTTAATATTAAAAAGTGCGTCAGTCCTAACCCCGAAAGCAGAGGGCCATTCAAAGGTCCGGTGGAGGTTGGGAAGAGGCATCCCGAGTACAGAAGTTCACCGAAGGGAGTCAGCAGGCACTGTCCTGATTTAAAATAAACTATTCTATGGGGTTGGCACAGCGGTGAGAAACCGGGGTTCTTCACCGCTGTGCCCATCCGCACCCCAGGAGGCCCAGAAACTGGTTTTCTGGTCCCGTTGATGGAAGAGTGACCCGGGAGTTCTCGGCGAGATTGGATGATCACCCCTGACACTGTAGGAATCATGACAGGCTACAACATTGGACTCGATTTCGGTACGACTAACTCGATCGTCTCCTACATGGGTCCGAATGGAGAACTGGATGCTTTCCAATATGGGGGGCCAGACGGTCATAAATATGTCCCTTCCTTTATCGCCTACGATGAGGGATTTGTGGAAATTGGCATGGCGGCGCGCACCACGGCAGCGAATCATCCGGAGGTGGAAAGTTATGGCAATTTTAAGATGCGGTTGCCGTTGGCTGATTTTTCCGAGTATTTTGCGGGAAATCGGACGCCGAGTACGGTGACGGCAGATTACCTGCGGGAACTGCTGATTTCTGAGGAGAATCCCTATAGTTTTATCAACCAACAAGGGGCGGTCAATGCTTTGGTGGTTTCGGTTCCAGAAATTTGGCAGCGAGATATTTATAATCGAGGCCGGGAATCGCTCCAAATGTTAATTAAACAGTTAGGATTGCCGCTAATTCATCTAGTGAGTGAACCGGTGGCAGCAGCGGCTTATTATGCTTGGGAAATCCAACGCCGCGCTCGACAAGAGGGAGTTGCTCCTTTTAGTGGAAATTTGCTGGTTTGTGATATGGGAGGCGGGACTTTTGATGTGAGTTTGTGCCGGATTTATGGGGATAAAAAGGTGGAGGTGCTGTATTTTGATGGAGAAGGCGATCGCGGCTTAGATTCTGCCGGAGTTGCCTTCGATCGCCACTGTGTCCAACTCGCCTACCAACGCAAGCAGGGTCACCCCTTAGATGAAACCGACCCGGAATTCCTGCGCTTACTCCGAGAGTTTGAAACGGTGAAAATTGGCTCTCATAGCCGAGGAACGCGCAAACTCATCAACTGTTTAAAAGAACCGGATATTTATGGCGATCGCGATTTATATGTCTTTGCTGGCGGCTACAGCGTCAGCTTCGCCGAAGTCCTAGAAGCTTTTACTCCCATTTCCGCCGGAATTCACCGGGTGATGAACCGTTTAAAAGCCTGGTTACAGCAAGAGAACCTAGAAATTGACCGACTCTTTTTAGTCGGCGGATTCTCCCAATTTCTCCTCGTCCAACGCACCATTTCCGAAGCTTTAGCCATCAATGAAGCCGACCCGCGCTTTGACCAAACTTTTAATATTACCAATAGTGCTTATGCCATCTCTTACGGAGCCTGTTTAATTGCCAATCAACTCGTAGAACCGACCGAAAAATATGTTCATACCCTGGGAATTGTGGTAGATACCATTAATCCCCAAGCGGAACGAGAACAGCGATTTATTCCGATTATTAAAGGCGGTTCGGGTTTAGATGAATTGGCGAAACCTCAGTTTGCCGATATTCCCCCCTTAGTCACTTTTCAAAATGATACCCCCCTGAGTTTAACCCTCTGGGTTGACCCCCAATCTAAGGGCATCAGATTGAAAGAATCGCTACCGGATATGGTGAAACTTCCCAGTTATGAATCTCATGATTCATGGCGAGTGGGGATGCGAGTGGATCGGTCTCAAATTGCTTATTTAGTGATAGAAGATATCCCCGGAGAAAAACGAATTGAATACGAGCTAGGCAATGCGATCGCCAAAATGTTTCCCGGTTTTGTCTTAATTGATGAGGGGGCACCGGATAATTAAAAAGGTGACCTAATTCCCTTTCCCTTACAAGAATATGTTTTTAGGCTCATGGTAATTCACCTCACATCTAAGTACACCTCCGGTCCCCTCCCCTTGGCAAGGGGAGGGTTAGGGTGGGGTCCCTCTTCGCCGATTCCCTACGGGATAGCTCCGCTTACCGCCACCTCACGCACTCTTGGAGGCGATCACACCTTTATGGAGTCTGGGGAAACCTCTTTCCTCGTGACGTGCGATCGCTACGGCAGAAGAACCCCACCCTAACCCTCCCCTTGGCAAGGGGAGGGGACCGGAAGTGCACTTAAATGTGGATGAGATCGCTACGGCAGAAGAACCCCACCCTAACCCTCCCCTTGCCAAGGGGAGGGGACCGGAAGTGCACTTAAATGTGGAAATGTTCCTCTTATTAAGTTCAATAAATTCCCTTAAAAACAACCAAGTTATGACCCAAGCAATAACCGAAGAACTCGCACAACTAACCCAAGATTTACTCTGGATGAGTGAAGCAGATTATCCCTGGGAAGTTGTTTCTTATGATTGTTCTAATATCACCCCCGAGCAACTCTTAGAACAGAGTAATCTTCCCTCAGATACCCCCGTTGAAACCGTGACAATCGCTCGCTTCTTTGCCCCCGTACTCCGGGAACAATCCTGGCATAACGAAGAGGAACGAGCAACCCGAACCCGTTATCAAGAGTTATTTAATTTCCTGAATGAGCAATTGAATGACTTAATTGTTTATCGCCTAGGAGAGGTTGAAATTGATGTTTATGTGTTGGGAACTGTTGAAGATAAAACCGTAGGAATCAAGACAACCCTGGTAGAAACCTAACCCCATCAGGACAAGGCACTGCCTTGTACTTTGTCATTTGTCCCTTGTCCCTTGTCCTTTGGGGTTTGTCCTTTGTCCTTTGTCCTTTGTCCTTTTCTAATCATTAGACCTCTTGCAAAATTCTTTAAAGCCCCCCTTCTTAAGGGGGGTTGGGGGGATCAATCCTTTTTTTTGCAAGAGGTCTATTAAAGATTGTCTACCCGACTCTCGATCGCCTCTTGAATTCTTCCCGGCAGATTAGATAGGAAATCATATCCGGTTGCAGCTTCCAACACATCGATAGAAACTCGATAATCTCGCCATGCCGTATTTGCCACCCGTTGCGTATTCGGCATTCGGACAGCGATCGCCCGCGTATCTGCCGTAATGTCCCTCAATCCACTCCCTGGGCGATCGATGACTACGATAATTTTCCAAGTATAGCGCGGCACCGTAACTCGACCATTGGCGATCGCCTTGCTTCGCCCTTCCGGTCCCGCAATAATATATAACTCCTTCCCCTCTTCCACCAACTTGCGGGAATATTGTTCTAATTCGTTCCACACCTCCCGATTATTCGCCGCCGATTGGGGAATCATATTGGTCATTACAAATGTCGAGGAATTGTCCTCATAAGAAGCAGTGCGATCGCCCGAAGGCACCAGATGCCCGCGATCATATCCACTCCCCCGATAATCCGTCGGTCTCACCGCATAAAACCCTTCCGGCAACGATTCATCCGGTCTAAAATCATCTTGGCGGTCCGCACTCCCCAACCAGGATGAATTCAACTGCCAACTCGCCCAATTTGCTGTACCCAGACTACGATTATAGGACAACACATATTGCGGCTTTTCCATCAAATAATTATCCGCATTCCCTGGATCCCAAGTTGCATTACTCGGATTCCCCAGCAGCAGATGAGCCTCCAGACCCGTCGGCGGTCCGAACAACAACGGACAACCCGCCAAAATGACCGCCACACAAAAGGCGATCGCTGCCAAAAAAACCTGCCGAAATCCGGAATTACGATTAGACATCCCATCAACCCCCAAACAGATCTCCACCCATTTTACGCCCCTCCCCCTTCATCTCCACCCCATCCCTCCGTGAAAATCTGTGAAATCCGGGGTTACTTCCCTCCCAAGAAGTAGCCACCTACACAAAAATAAAGTTATGCTATAAATTATTGAGAAATGTTAAGAAAATAAGCCCCATGCTAACTTCCCCGACGAATGGAGCCAAAATCAAAACCTTAATAAAAGAGAAACTCTTATTTGGGAACGAGCCTACTCCTGAATTAGTTGCCATTTTGCTCGTGTACTTCGTGCAAGGCATCTTAGGATTAGCGCGCTTAGCCGTGAGTTTCTTCCTAAAAGACGAACTTGGGCTAGGTCCTGCGGAAGTTTCAGCCTTAATGGGGATTGCTGCCTTACCCTGGATTGTCAAACCCCTCTTTGGATTTATGTCCGATGGGTTACCCATTTTCGGGTATCGCCGACGACCCTATCTCATTCTGTCGGGGATATTTGGCGCAGTCGCCTGGATTGGCATGGCAACCGTTGTCAACACGGGATGGCAAGCGACTGCCTTAATGTTACTCAGTTCTCTGTCTGTTGCTGTCAGCGACGTGATTGTAGATTCCCTCGTCGTCGAACGTGCCAGAAACGAGTCCCTAAGTAATGCGGGTTCCCTGCAATCCTTGTGTTGGGGCTCCTCGGCACTCGGAGGATTGATTACCGCCTATTTAAGCGGTTCCCTGCTGGAACATTTCAGCACCCAAACGGTGTTTTTAATGACGGCAACCTTTCCTCCCATCGTCTCCGCCGTCGCCTGGTTGATTGCCGAGGAAAGAGTGGGGGAGGATGCGACTGGGTTGGTGCAAGTCAAAGAACAAGTGATTCAACTCAAACGGGCGATCGGGCAAAAAGCGATTTGGTTACCCACTGCGTTTCTGTTTATCTGGCAGGCAACGCCATCGAGTGATTCCGCCTTCTTTTACTTCACCACCAACGAACTGGGATTTCACCCCGAATTTTTAGGGAAAGTGCGACTGGTTACCAGTCTGGCATCCCTGGTGGGGATTTGGCTATTCCAACGCTTTTTTAAAACCATTCCCTTTCGCACAATCTTCCGATGGTCCACCCTGCTTTCTGCGGTGTTAGGGATGACAACCTTGTTACTGGTGACCCATACCAACCGGGCGATCGGCATCGATGACCATTGGTTTAGCATCGGCGATAGCTTGATTCTCACCGTCATGGGACAAATCGCCTATATGCCAGTCCTAGTCCTAGCTGCCAGACTTTGCCCCCCAGGAGTTGAAGCCACCTTATTCGCCCTGCTGATGTCCGTTACCAACCTAGCGGGATTGCTGTCATACGAAGAAGGTGCATTGCTGATGCATCTGTTGGGAGTGACAGAAACCAACTTTGACAAACTCTGGCTGTTAGTGGTAATTACCAACCTCACCACCCTATTACCGTTAATCTTCATCAAATGGCTACCCGACGGTGATGCCGGAGACAATCCCTATGCCTCATCGGAAGACAATCGGCGGTATGACGATATGCCGAGATTAAGTCCGGATCATGCAGGGGCGATCGAACCCTTACAACCGGAACAAGTCCCAGAATTAGAACCCTCTGCTTAATTCGTTAAGTAGCACAGACCGGCGGGGGTCCGGCGGGGGTTCAAACCCCCGCCTAATAGCTAAAGTCGGTTAAAACCGACTGCGAAAATGAACAAGATTAAGGGAGATTTATTAGGGAAATTAGATTTTTTGTGGATTACAGTCCGATATGGTATCCTTGAAAATAACCTAAAAAAACATCTTTTTCTTATTAAATTTATTAACCCTTCTTCAAAACTCTCCTATTATTCTTTTGAACTTAAACCGCCAACCTTTTCTTCAGTCGGATTCATCCGAATTTAGCTATTAGGCGGGGGTTTGAACCCCCGCCGGTCTGTGGTACTAACCCAAATTAAACTCGGCTACCTAACCCAAATTTAACCTTATAACCTCTCAAACTCATGCAACTCCAAAACCGTCAACCCCAAAACATCTCCTCCAACAAATCCTATAGTCGCCAAGACTGGCAAAAAGGCTACGAATCCCAACCTAGGGAATTTGACTACTGGATTGAAGACATCGAAGGAGAAATCCCCCCCGAACTCCAAGGAACCTTCTTTAAAAACGGTCCTGGACTCCTCGATATTAATGGCGAATCCATCCATCACCCCTTCGATGGCGATGGCATGATTTCCAAAATTGCCATCAACCAAGGACGCGCCCACTTTAGCAACCGCTTCGTCCAAACCGAAGGCTACCTCGCCGAAAAAAAAGCCGGTAAAATCCTCTATCGCGGCGTCTTTGGCACCCAAAAACCCGGGGGATGGTTAGCCAATATCTTTAACTTCAACATTAAAAATATTGCCAATACCAACGTCATTTATTGGGGAAACAAACTCCTCGCCTTGTGGGAAGCCGCCCAACCCCATCGCCTCGACCCTCATACCCTAGAAACCCTAGGATTAGACACAATTCAAGGCACATTAAACCCGGGAGATGCCTTCGCCGCTCATCCCCGCATTGACCCCCATTCTCAACAAGATGGCGGTGCACCTTGCCTCGTCAACTTTGCCGTTAAACCCGGACCCTCCAGCACCATCACCATTTATGAACTCAACCCCACCGGGGAAGTGGTGCGACAACATTCCCACATCATTCCTGGGTTTGCCTTCCTCCATGACATGGCAATCACCCCCAATTACTGTATCTTTTTCCAAAATCCCGTCCGGTTTAATCCCCTACCTTTTTTACTGGGATGGCGCAGTCCCGGGCAATGTATTGACTTTAATCCCCATGAAAAAACCCAAATTATTTTAATTCCTCGGGATGGGAAATCAGCAGTCAAAATCATCGAAACCGAACCTTGCTTTGTCTTCCATCACGCCAATGCTTGGGAAGAAAATGGGGATATTTTGATTGATTCGGTCTGTTATGACTCCTTCCCCTCCGTTGACCCCGATGGAGATTTTCGTGAAGTTGATTTTGATACCGTTCCTGCCGGTCAGTTGTGGCGATTTCAGGTGAATTTAGAAACCGAAACCGTGCAGCATCAGGTCATAGAAACCCGCTGCTGTGAGTTTCCTTGCCTGCATCCAGAGCAAGTAGGCCGACCCTATCGTTACTTGTATATCGGCACCGCCCATGCAACCGAGGGAAATGCCCCCTTGCAGGCAGTGTTAAAGCTAGACTTCCAAACCCAAACCCAACAGATTTGGAGTGCCGCCCCTCGTGGATTTACTGGGGAACCCGTGTTCGTTCCGCGTCCTGGGGGAACCCGGGAAGATGACGGATGGTTGCTGGTGCTCATCTATGATGCGGCACACCATCGGTCCGATTTGGTGATATTAGATGCGGAAGATTTGACCCGAGGACCGACTGCCCGATTGCACCTGAAACATCATGTTCCTTATGGATTGCATGGCAGTTTTACCCCTGAATGGTTCGGTCCAAAGGGATAAATTTATTCCCTTTGGAGGGGATGAAATCTGCCGATAGATGGATTTAGGCTGAGGGGAAGACGACTTACAACTAAGGCAGCTTAAATTAGGAGCGAATACGGGTGAGCCATGCATCGCCTAGAGTATTCGCTCCTAATTTGTTAAAAATTGACAGTTAACAAAAGAGATTATGGCAACAAGCGAAAGAAGAATATCCCCTTATCCAAATATTCCCCCGGTGATTGAAACCAAAGATGAAGAGTATTTGGATTCCGGTGTGACCAGCAAATTATCCATTGCCGGTCATCCGATCCACCCCGTCATTGTCACCATGCCGATCGGGTTACTGATTTCTGCTTTAATTAGTGATGTGGTGTATTGGGGAACAACGGATTTATTTTGGGCCCGAGCGTCATTTTGGCTGATTGTCGGAGGAATCATCAGTGGATTCGCTGCGGGTCTCACAGGAATGTTTGACTTCGTAAAAGTCAAACGAGTCCGAGCTCGCAGCGCCGGATGGATTCACATGATTGGCAATATCGGCGTGTTGCTGCTGAGTATCATCAATATGTGGACGCGACTAGGAGACCCTGCCGCACCGATTGTACCTTGGGGATTGGTTCTTTCACTGATTATTGCCAGCTTATTGGGAGTAACCGGCTGGTTTGGAGGAGAACTCACATTCCGTCACAAAATAGGGGTAATTGGGGCAGGTCCAGAGAACTTACCCTAATTTAGGGAAAAGTGAGAATGAGCACCGGGGCGATCGCAGTCTGAGAAGAGGGATTTGGAGGGATTTGGAGGCGATCGGTCCGGTGTTTTCATGTCATCACCGATGTTTCAATCCCTGAAAGGGATTAGGGGTCATTGGGACGGGGAATTTCTCCCACAGAGAATGGGTGATTTGCGTTTCAATCCCTGAAAGGGATTAGAGGTCATTGGGACCATTCACGGAGCTGGATTCCCGCATTTCCAACGTGGAATCTGTTTCAATCCCTGAAAGGGATTAGAGGTCATTGGGACAGAAACGGCGCGTGGGAGAAGAAACCCAATGAAGGTTTCAATCCCTGAAAGGGATTAGAGGTCATTGGGACAAGGATGCGAGATGTCTCTGGATCCTCCTGTTGCTTGGTTTCAATCCCTGAAAGGGATTAGAGGTCATTGGGACGGGCTGTTGCCTACCCAATCGGCGATCGTCGGCGTTTCAATCCCTGAAAGGGATTAGAGGTCATTGGGACCTTGGTCAAAATTTTCCTGCACCAAACCAGCCTTTTGTTTCAATCCCTGAAAGGGATTAGAGGTCATTGGGACCTTCTGCTTCTTCCTGCTATGTTTATGCTGCCTCATTTCAGTTTCAATCCCTGAAAGGGATTAGAGGTCATTGGGACTTGGGCAAAGTGCCGCTAACCAGGTTGGTAAAGTTTCAATCCCTGAAAGGGATTAGAGGTCATTGGGACAGCCCACGAATATTATAGGGTTGCCTTGGAAAATGTTTCAATCCCTGAAAGGGATTAGAGGTCATTGGGACTTTTTCCTCTGCGGGCCTAAACATATTTTCAGAGGTTTCAATCCCTGAAAGGGATTAGAGGTCATTGGGACCAGGGTTGGATATTAGGCATTTATCCTATAAGGGGTTTCAATCCCTGAAAGGGATTAGAGGTCATTGGGACCAGCTATATTGGACTCTATCAGTTCTGGATACTCCTCGTTTCAATCCCTGAAAGGGATTAGAGGTCATTGGGACACTGGCTGAATCCAGGGGAGTTGACAGGAAAGAAATTGTTTCAATCCCTGAAAGGGATTAGAGGTCATTGGGACGTTTTGATGTGGTCGGGTAAAATCTCGGGATTTTCCGTTTCAATCCCTGAAAGGGATTAGAGGTCATTGGGACCTCATGATTGCATTCTCCTGATTGTGGTATAGGGCAGATGTTTCAATCCCTGAAAGGGATTAGAGGTCATTGGGACTTAAAAGCGAGAAGAAACGGCGCGTGGGAAACGAGTTTCAATCCCTGAAAGGGATTAGAGGTCATTGGGACTGTAGCAACACAGACCCCTAAGCATCCATAAAAAAGTTTCAATCCCTGAAAGGGATTAGAGGTCATTGGGACCAGGGTTTGGCGATCGCATCTTGGGAGGAAAAGTCGGTTTCAATCCCTGAAAGGGATTAGAGGTCATTGGGACGCTCAGTTCGAGGCACTGGTCTCGGAGAGAGGTGTTTCAATCCCTGAAAGGGATTAGAGGTCATTGGGACAGTACCCGCCGACCTCTTGACCGCACCACCCGCACGTTTCAATCCCTGAAAGGGATTAGAGGTCATTGGGACATGGGGGCCGCGCTCTTTCTGAAATTCTAGGCTACTGCGAGGTTTCAATCCCTGAAAGGGATTAGAGGTCATTGGGACGGAGTATCAATTTATATTCCTGTCCAAAAGTCCAGTTTCAATCCCTGAAAGGGATTAGAGGTCATTGGGACCCTTTTCCTCTTGGGTTAGGCGTGAGTCTCCGAGGTTTCAATCCCTGAAAGGGATTAGAGGTCATTGGGACCCAATGGGAGTAGCCCGATCGCCAGTCAATCCCCGTTTCAATCCCTGAAAGGGATTAGAGGTCATTGGGACTCGTCTCGAAAAATATTGGGAGATACTTCTTTTCTCGTTTCAATCCCTGAAAGGGATTAGAGGTCATTGGGACTTAAAAGCGCCAGCAGGCGGACGCCTTAGACTCTCAAGAGTTTCAATCCCTGAAAGGGATTAGAGGTCATTGGGACAAGAAGAGATTACGGACCAGTTAATTCTCATCAAGTCCGTTTCAATCCCTGAAAGGGATTAGAGGTCATTGGGACAAGGAGGCCGGTAAAGCCCCTTACCAACTTTTTCTCTTGTTTCAATCCCTGAAAGGGATTAGAGGTCATTGGGACATCAGGCGATCGCAAGAGTTTTCTACTCTGATTGGGTTTCAATCCCTGAAAGGGATTAGAGGTCATTGGGACCGATCGCACTCTGTGATCGTATGATCACGCTCCGTGTTTCAATCCCTGAAAGGGATTAGAGGTCATTGGGACTCCCCAGGACTCCTGACAGTTTGAAAATAGGAAATTTGCTGTTTCAATCCCTGAAAGGGATTAGAGGTCATTGGGACAAAGCCGGTTGAGTAGCAACCAAAAGAAATACAAAAGTTTCAATCCCTGAAAGGGATTAGAGGTCATTGGGACTAGAAACAGGAAGAGAGGAAAGGCGAGAGCGGAGTTTCAATCCCTGAAAGGGATTAGAGGTCATTGGGACGTTGGGCCGCCAATTGCTCCTTATCCTCCTGACTTGTTTCAATCCCTGAAAGGGATTAGAGGTCATTGGGACATCACCCCAACCTAGGATGCGAGCTAGAGTATTTCGCGTTTCAATCCCTGAAAGGGATTAGAGGTCATTGGGACGAGGACACGGGAGGGAGGCTGTGCCGCACAACCGGGTTTCAATCCCTGAAAGGGATTAGAGGTCATTGGGACCAATCCGGTAGGTCTGTTCAGGGAGGAAGGAAAGTGTCCGTTTCAATCCCTGAAAGGGATTAGAGGTCATTGGGACCTATTCCCACCTAGACAACCTAGGGGAAGAGGATGTTTCAATCCCTGAAAGGGATTAGAGGTCATTGGGACAAGCGTGCTGGCATTAACCGGGATGATGCCAAAAAATTGTTTCAATCCCTGAAAGGGATTAGAGGTCATTGGGACTAGGCCCTGCCACTGTTATGGTTGAGGGATTTTTATGTTTCAATCCCTGAAAGGGATTAGAGGTCATTGGGACCGCCGCCAAATATTGAAATTCCGCAGCCTGATTTGTTTCAATCCCTGAAAGGGATTAGAGGTCATTGGGACTTGCCTAGTCTCACTCTCAGTCCATAAAGAATGTGTTTCAATCCCTGAAAGGGATTAGAGGTCATTGGGACGGGGAAGAACAACCACCGAAAAAGAGAAGATTTCAGTTTCAATCCCTGAAAGGGATTAGAGGTCATTGGGACGCAATAGTTTGGATTGTTAGAGTTTTTTTAGGATTTGTTTCAATCCCTGAAAGGGATTAGAGGTCATTGGGACTTCTGGGAGATGCTTTAGTTGTTGTCGGTACAATGTTTCAATCCCTGAAAGGGATTAGAGGTCATTGGGACCGTAGCCATTGGTTTGTTTTTTGGTAGTGTATTGGGTTTCAATCCCTGAAAGGGATTAGAGGTCATTGGGACAACTCGAAGGTTTGTCTCCCAATCAATATCTATTTTGTTTCAATCCCTGAAAGGGATTAGAGGTCATTGGGACCTGGGATAAGCGCTTGCAATTCGGCAAGGTCCGGTCCAGCGTTTCAATCCCTGAAAGGGATTAGAGGTCATTGGGACCGCCCGTGGTTGAAACCCTTGGTATATAAAGTTTTCAAGGTGCATTTGCGCGAACCTAGATTAAAGATACCATTACAACCGCCAACTTGTAAATAGGTCAAATTCATTTTCCTCTCAAATCATTGCTCCATATAGCTTTCAGCGTTTGCGCGAACCGGATTAAAGGGGGAAAAGCATTCAACGCCTTATCCCGTCAGGATTTCAGCCCCTAATTTTGCCCCCTTCTTTTGTACAGATTGGGGTTCGCGCTAAATCTAGGCGAAAAAGATGGTCGAGTCCCTCGGTTCTACTCCCCCGATGCGTTCTATTTTACCTTGGCAGCAGGCGCAGAGGAAGAAAAATCGAATATTGTCCTCATCGGGTTTGATCTGTTTACTCAGGCGCATCCGCAGTCTCTGGTACTGAGTCTGGTTCAAATCACACTCAAACATCGAAAATTGCACCCACTGTCCATAGGACTTGAGAATATTGTGAATTTTCGTGCGTCGTTTGTCCTCGGAAATATCGTAAGCAATCACAACATACATCATCCTTCTCCTAGCTGTTCTGCGAATTCACCCCTATCCCCCCTCAGCGGCAGTTGCGCCAATTTCTCGGGAGGGGACAACTATTTCAACACCAAGGGCGGATATTGGTCGATTTCTTCCATCAAATACTTCGCCATCAGTCGTCCTTGAATTTCAAAGGATTCCTGATAGGTACATTTTTTTCCCATCACCGGATGGGTGAAATCGGACTGTTTTTTTTGTTCATAGAGTCGCAGAAAGGTTCGCAAGGCTTCTGGAGTCAAGGAGACTGCATTACTAATCGGTTCCGTGGTGAAATCTGCTGGCGTAATGATGCGATTATTAATTGCATTCAACACCATCGCATCGACTACAATCGGGCGAAATTCTTCCATCAAATCCAGGGCTAAAGATGGGCGTCCATAGCGTTCAACGTGCAGGTATCCGAGATAGGGGTCAAATCCTACAATATTCACCGCACTCTGGATATCATGGCTGAGTAAGGAATAGCCTAAACTGAGCATGGCATTCACCGGGTCCGTGGGAGGACGACGGCGACGAGCTTCAAAACTGAACCCTTCACTCCGAATTAAGGCATTAAAACATTGAAAGTAGGCAGCACTTCCAGCCCCTTCTAATCCGCGCAAGGAATCAATCGTGGCGGTTGATGTCAGGGAGGAGAGGATTTGTTTGAGGCGTTCCGTTGCAGTTTGAAAGTTCCCATCGGTTCGTTCTCGCTGTTTGCGTAACAAAGCATTCCGATAGTTCTTGAGTTTTCCCCGAATAAAACCGCGCACCAAATGCAGGGATTTCTCCGTTTCTCCCGCTGCTTGCCATTGGGCTTTGCGAACAAAAATATTCTTGGTCAGTTCGGGTTCTAATCGGCCTAAATATCGTCCTGTCGTGGTTAAAAAACTCAAAGGAATATGGCGGTTTAGCAGTTCTGTCACCACTGCGGGGGAAACGGTAGCCCGTCCCATAATCACCACCCCTTCGATATTGATTAACGGCACATCCAGCAATTTTTGCTTATTGGCCCGAATATTTAATCGTTCATCGGTTTTGCCAATAAAACAGTCATCTTGAGTGATATAAACAGTTCCCACAATGCTCTCCTAATTGTAATCTAAGAACTTGAACCCACACCCTAAAAGGTGGGGCTACACGGACGAAATCGGGCCTTTATCACGAGGATTCTCTCTAATCCACCTCCGGTCCCCTCCCCTTGGCAAGGGGAGGGTTAGGGTGGGGTCCTCCGGCTCAAAAAAACAAAAAAAGGCTCAAATATTCCCCAATTAACTCGCTTCTTGATAGCGTTTAACTTTGTCCGCAGCTTGAGGTAAACATTGATGAAAGAGGCTACAACCGCGACAACGTTTAGTATAGATAGGGGGTGGCATGGTTCCGGTTTTGAGGAGGTTAGAGATGGCTTCTAAAGTGGCGATCGCCTCCTGTCGCAACTCCTCCGTAATCTCCACCGCTTGCCGTCGCCGAGTTTGGGCATAATACACATACCCGCGCTCAATAGTTTTCCCCATCATTTCCTCTAAACATAAGGCTTGAGCGCAAACTTGTAACTCATCATTATCCCATTCGCCTTTCTTACCCCGCTTATATTCAATCGGATAAACTTCCTCCTCAACGGATTCAATTAAATCCGCTTTGCCAATCAGTTGATACCGTTCCGACTTCAACCAAATCGCCCGAACTTGCCACACTTCCTCCCGATTTCCCTCTCCCAGGGTATGCACCCGTTCATGTAAATCGGTTCCTTCCAAAGTGTAGTGATTGTCCCGAAACTCCCCCGCACAAAACATCCGCCAACAGCGATGGGGACAATAAGAATATTGATTGAGTGCAGCAATGGTAATGTAATCAGAATTGTTCATGAGTTTTAATTTGTGGGTAGCAATACCCGGCGTGGGTTAAAACCCCCGCCTAACATCTCAAGTCGGTTGAAACCGACTGAAAGTCTTAGAGAGTAATGTTTTGAGTCAGTTAAAACCTGAATTTATTTATGAGGCTGATTTTCTCCTACTTAATTAAAAATAACCATAGGTTTTAGTCGGTTTTCAACCGACTTTAGCTATGAGACGGGGGTTTGAACCCCCGTCGGTGGTTGCTTGCGATCGCCTCCTATCAAGCCCCATTCAATCGCCGAATCATCCCCATTCCCATCGGCGTTTTCCGTCCTGCACCACTGTAAAGGGCAAAATCAGCTAAAACATTAATATCTTTGATAATTTGCAGCGAAGCCTCCCCTAAAATGGAATATCCCATTTCCCCTACACAGCCAATAAACTTACTGCGTTTATCGCTAATAATCTCGGAATGAACATTCACATAAGTGGGAAAAACGTACTCAGTCAGAGACTCAGCCAGGGGAATCTGACTATATTTATTCCAACGGTGCAGCAAACTATTAAACAAACACTCTCGGGTTGGCAAACAGGAATCATATTGACCCTGGCGAAAAGCTGTCGGCGTACAGAAAACAATCTCAATTTTCCGTTGACTATCCGATGCTTTTTCATATAACTCCTCATAACTGCAAAAATTCGCCCAAGGCTGAGTCACCTGTGGTGTCCCCAAAATCCGAGTAATCTGCAAATTTGCCGCTCCTAAATGCCAAGGTTGTTCTGGATTCAGATTTAACCAAAGCTGCATCAAGTTGTTAAATAAGCCATCATCTAAGAGAGAAACCCGCCACCAACAATCCATCCCCTTGGGAATGGGTTTATTGTGCTGCCATTGCAACAAATGACCAGCATTTTGTGAGGAATGGCTGATTTGCAGGGGACTGAGAGTAAAGGCTTTTTCACTCTTCTGTTCATGTAAATAAGTCGCCAATTCTGGGTTAACCGAATTGATAAGGGTTAAAAACAGAGCATGGAGATGTCTACCCGTGAGGAATTGCGGGTAAATTGGGGAGGTGGGAACTAGGTTGATGATGAGACTATGGGGCATGATTTAAAGATAAAGTGTGGTTTTACAAAGGGAGATCGGCTTCATCCAGAGATTTGGGATAGATGAGGATTGCCTTACTTTTGCCATTGTCATACAAAAGTTTAACATCTGGAGTTTTGCTAATTTTCAATTTGATAAAAATCTTGGGGAGTTCCACGAATCCTAATTCAGGATTGTAGGGATATTGGGGTAAAGATTCCTCAGTCACTACGCCTTCTGGTTCGGGAGTAATTTTGACGGAGATTGTCTTACTATAAGCTGGACCAGAGGTCAGAGGGTGTTCGGTATTCCAGCATGAATTTTCCTGGTCATACTTGGTTTCGTAGACTTGAATATTGGGATATATTTCACCGATGCACAGGCGATCGATGGGAACGGAGATGCTATGAATTCCATCAGGTTGGTGCGATTCTAAAGTAACGGAAGGGGTCCAACTGCGGGTGGGAATTAAACCGCGTTCGTGGAGAGGCTGACAGGTTAGATCGGCTTCATAGACATATTCATGAAGCATGGAGAAGAGTTCGACGACTCGATAATCATCGATATGTTGCGATCGCGAGATGCAGGCTTGAATTTTATCGGTTTGGAATTCTGATAACGTTTTCAGGGTTTTTTGATAGGATTTCCAGGCTTCTGGAGTGAGGGTATTGGCAAAATCAGGAATGCGATCGCCCACTAAAATGACTTTGGCATCGGGTACATTTCCTTTGCGGTTACAGCGTCCCACTCGTTGAATTAAGTTCTCGGGAGGACAGATTTGGGAAACCAAAACTTCACTGTTTAAATCGCATCCGACCTCAATCGCACGGGTAGTAATCAGCAGATAAGGTAAATTTTCTTCATCCCGATGTTGAATTTTTTGATAGACATTGGGCCTCAACTGTTCTGCAATTCGACCATGATAGAGAAACAAAAATTCGTCTGGTTTCTGGATATTGACTTCGAGTTTATCTTTCAAGATTTGATAAATTGCCGCAACATCTTTAACCGTCTCAACCACCGCAATCAGGCGGCAGTCGGTTTTGGACTCCCACTCCTGCAACAGAATTTCTGCAAAACTGGCTTGAAAATTTTCGGGATTTTGGCTGTCTCGCTGAATCTCTGAATACCAGTGAAAACTTCTGCGATCGCGATAAGGTTGTTTGAGGGTCTCTTGTTGAAACTGGCGAAGTGCTTCTGAGTTTTTGACATCATCGATGAAATTGATTTCCTCTAAATACTGGAACCGCTGGATATGTTCCGGTGGTAGAGTAGCCGTCATTACAACGAGCGATCGGCCTGCTTCATAGAGAGACTGCACTAACCCACTAAAGTTAGTAAAGGAAATTTTATCGTAGCTATGGCACTCATCAAAGCAAATCAAGGTTTTTTCCCCATGAATCCGCAAGGGAAATACAAAAGATTTTTGTTTATCCCCATAGGCAAAGTAGCGGTAGATAAACTTATCCAGGGTGGTTAAAATCACATTTCCTTTATAAAGGTGACGCCGGGAGTTGATATTCAGTTCTTTTTCTTCCCCATTTTGATAAACCCACCGATGCATTTGGGACCCGGTATCAACTACTAGAGAAACCTCTCGGTCCGGTTGCAATTTAGACAACTGTTTCAGATATTTTTCCACCCGCTGTTTTTGGTCTTCGAGCAAACTTCGTGCAGGTAATGGCAAAAATAACCGATAATTTTGGGCTAAGGCTGCAAATAAAACTGCCTCTAGTTTCCCTGACCCGGTGGAAGATTTGAGCAGAATAGCCGGGTTGGGGTTCTGTGCGATCGCCTCCAACATTTTTTCTTGCATCGGATTCGGCTCAAATCCAGCTAAATCCTGATAAATGGATGGATAGTTGGGTTTAGTCAAATCCGCCTTAAATAAAGGTTGAATCCTCACGGTTTTATCCGGTTTGACCGTGGGAGGATGAGGCGGCTGTTCCTTCCACCAGTCTTTAACAATTTTATCCAGCAGGGTCTTGACAGGTTGATTCGATTTTGCTTCAAGTTGTTTGAGTAATTTGGGGTCAGTGATACTTTTTTCTAATTGGACTTTCTCCTCCGGCGTGGGTCGCATCGACCAATATTTGAACGTTAATTGGACTTCTTCCGGTTGAAACGGCCAAGGATCTATAAAATAGATATCTTCCTGTTGCTGATGTTTAGAAATCGTGTAATCCATAAAGGTTCGGGATTCGGCTTGTTGTTCATCTCCCAGAATTCGACAAGCTAATTCGGCTTCGAGTTGGTCACACATTTCCAGGATGTAGAGTTCCCGCGCATAAGTTAACGGGTCTTTGACAAGAATATCAGCATATTGTTGGTGTTTTTTCAACTGATAGGCATCCCGCGCAATCTCTTTTATGGAAAAATCATGATGGCCGATCGCCAGGGTTTTGGCCCATAAATCTTTGCTTTGAGCTAAAAACCGATGTCCTTTAAACGAGTAGATATACTGTTTGAACTGGCCTTGAGCATCAAATTTGGCTTTAATTTCAAACCGTTCGGGTTTGCCACTATCATGAATTTTGGCCGCTTCTATGATGCGATCGCGCGCAGAACCGTCCAATCCTTTCCACAACTTCACCAATTCCACAACGTTACCGACATGATTCCCCAGGGGTTGAAACCGAACTTCGGGGGGAACTGGGGTAGAGAGACCGGGAAAAAAGACGCGACCAAAACTATAAGGACGCTTACGTTTTTGCTCAGGCATAAACTTCTCCTTTCAAGACTTGAATTAGGGATGTGGGAATATAGATTTCTCCGTTGGTATAGTAGTCCAGCATCGGAAGCGACTCCATTTTGTGGAAGAAATAAGCAGCAACAAAGGGAACAAATCCTGAAATAGATGTGGGTTCTAAATCTAAAAATCCTTGGGTATCGGCAGGGATGGGAGTAGAGGTTTCCCACTGGTAACGATAGAGGTTATAGATATCGCACCCCCCTAGAAATTGACCGCTTTGTGCCAACGCTTCCATCGGAACTAAGGTGGAAGGATGCGCGGCAACTTGTTCCTGTTTTAAGGCGATCGCCTTTTCAGAAATATCCGTAACCACGCCATATCCTTCTTTACCCAATTTGCAACCATACCCTTTCAACTGTTGAAACGCTTCTAATCCTGCTGCTGATTCACAAACCACATAGCCGACTAACTCCTCAGCTAGGAAATATTCCCAGGTATGAAGTTGAAAGTTAGCTTTACTATCCTGAATATAAAGCCGGGAAAAGGCGTCATGATTGAACTCGCGCATCCCTTTGCGATAAGTTCGATGCACTCCCGTCCATTTATCGGGGACTGGATAAGCACCTAGGGCCAGATATTGAGGAGGAAGTGCATAAATTGGGGGATTTTCTTTGTTAATTTCCGTCTCCGGCAGGTCTAAATTTGCACTCAAAATTCCCAATCTCCGCAGAAATCCAGAAAGGGTGGTTGGAGGAACAAAGGGATAAGTAGCAATGTTGAGAATTGACCCAGGCAGAATGCGAAAGGTCATCGCTGCCGTGGGTTGAATGGTGAATTTTAGGACATACATCGTTTATTTCTCTAAAATCTCATCCACAAAGTCACAGGCATAGTCTTGGAGTTTTTCCAAAGCCGCATCCCCAATCCAGCGCTCAAAATGCTTAGATTGAATGCAATGATCCGTGGCTTTGTCAAGTTCCGAAAGGCGAATAAACTCAGAAATTGCCACTTCGGGATTGGTTTCTGAGGGAGAAATAATCGGTCGTTTTCCTTTGGGAACCAGATAGCGATCCACAACTAGCAGTGGCATTGTCTGGGATTCGGCGATCGCAATTCCTTTGGGGTTTCCTGATCCGATGCGCGGTAGAGAATCCAAAAAAGCATAGGCAACCGCAGAAAATTCGGAATCCGTCACGCTCAAACAGTGATTAGACACTGGGTAAAAAATCCCAGGTTGATTATATTCTCGTTTAAACGGAATCGGCGTTTCTTCATTTTTATTAACTAACTTAGCCGGGTGCATCGCTCGTTGTTTCTCTTGCGGTAAAATATCCTGAACCCCAACGCCACCCCCATGCGTTACCCGACCAATTAAGGTTTTTTTGCCCGGAACTAATCCCCCATAAACCCTGCAAATTGGGCATTCAAGTTCTGCACAAGTATTAGGAATTCCGCAATTGCGTTGATCTCCCAATAAAATGTCATTTTTTACGGGGGCCCAAATTAAGCAACGCCGTTCTACTCCGCGCCGCTTGGTGGGGGAAATGTAGCATTTTTCTAGGGATTGGCCCTCTTTGCTCTCTAGCTTAACCGTCTCCACTAAGTTGACATTGACCTGCACTTCATGTCCAAAATAAAGCTCTTGCGACCCTTCCAGAATGGCATAAATGTCAAAATGTATCCGGGGATTCTTGCTGTTAGTTTTCTCTAGTCCAGTCGCCATTAGTTTTTCTCCGTTTTAGATTTCAGTTTGCGAACCAGTTCGGGAAAGCGCGTATAGAGAGATAATTTCAGTTGATAGGTCAACTCTTTCCACTCTTTGTCTTGGGTATAGCCATTCTCAGCAAAATGCGCGTAAGCTCTCATCACATCATCCGCATAGAGAAGTAGCCAAGTTTGCTGGTTTTGTTTGTCGGTTTCATCGGTGTGTTCTCGATTTTTAATTCCTAACTCTGCCAGTAACCGTTGGACTTGCTCGTAAATAAAATAATTGTCTGGATTCCGATACAACCGTGCTTGAACGCTCGTTTTCTTTTCATCCCCTAATGTTGCATAGTAACAAAATGCAACGGCATCATCAATTTTTTCAATAATTTTACTCACCTCTCGTTCTGCATCTTCTAGTTTCATAGACTGTTTCGCGGTTCTTTCCAGGGATTGGACAAACGCTAAAGTTAATCCCGTTAAGGCTGCCACATCTTTATATAAAGTGGCTCGTTTTGAAAGTTGGTTGTTAGCACACATAGAAAATCCTTGCACATCTTGTTGAATGAGATTGGCGTAACTTTCGCGAGTCTGTTCGAGTTCTCGCCGCTTTTCTAAATTCGCTAATTTGGCGAGGGTGTATTCTGCCATCGCCGGTAAATCCTTTTCTACATATCGAATTGCCTCCCCTAACTTCATATTGATTTCTTTGCCAGACTCAATAATGGACTGACTGTATCCCTCCATCAATCCTTTAATGAAGGTTAAATGCCGACGGGTTAACCGAATCGGTTGACTTCCTTGAATAATCAGGGAAAATTCAAAATCAGCGAGGACTTCCCTGGGAAAAATAGAGGCAACTTTTGCCAGTGCATACTGAACCTGACCTAATTTCTCCGAGGCGATGTCACCGTTGCTGGTGCGATCGGATGCTAAAACGACATACCGACCCGCACTCAAATGCAGTTGTTTATTGGTGAGCATTCTCAGATACTCTTTGATTTTTTGCTTTTTGGCGGCAAAATTTTTAGGGTTCTCGTGAGTAGCGGGTTCAAGCTGAAGAATTAGACTTTCATTGGTGACTTTTAAAGGCGAGGCAAAGGCTAAAGCAGCACAGGATGCACAAATATGGGGTCTCCCTTCCGTGGAGGCGGATTGACGACGCTGAGAGGGTCGTTCAAACATAAATCGCAACACTTGCCAGCGCGCTGTTTTAGGGTCTAGTTCGATGCCACAGGAATAGCAAAATTCTTTACTGTCATCTCCTGGCGATCGCACTCCCCAAATGGCTGGTTTTTCACTCAGCAAGGGGGGAGGTAACGGGTCCAGTTGGTCACTCTTTAGTTCCAATAACCGATACATTTCCAGCACACATTGGCTAAAAATAGCTCCCACAGTCGAGTTGATTTGGTCCGTTGCTGTTTTATTAAAAGATTGGGCGACTTGCTCGATTTTCTGGAATTTACCCGGGTGTTCTTGCCTATCTAATCGCACCAACTCAAAGGGATTCCCCTGCGATCGCGCCAATAAACGGGCCTTCTGTCCCACCGATTCCCGACTGAACACAATCTTATTCCCTAGTTTCTCTTGTTGCTTGAGTAACTTGCGTTGTTCGGGTTTTCCCAATCCGGGTTTTGCTAGTTCCCTGTCTACCGCATCCAGTTCCTCAAATACTGCCTGATGTTCTTCAATAATTTTCCCGAATCCTTTCTGAAACAAATCACAATATTTTTTAGCTTCTTTCTCCTGCATCTCCTGTTTTTTCTGCAAATCTTTCTGTTTCGAGTCTCGCTCCTTATCCTTGAGTTCTCCCTGATTAAGTTCTCGCTGGAGTCGCTCTATCTCGTTCTGGCGTTTCTGTTGCCGTTCCTGAACATCTCGCACCACGGCTCGATATAAAGCGGCTAAAACCGTTGCTTGCTCTTGAGCTAAAATTGGTAAATCTAAGGTACTAAACCCGCGACCGGATAAGGTAATCGTATTGAGCATCTGAATGAAAGTCTGGACCAAACCCGGTAACTGATGCTGGGGATTCCCATAAGCAGAAAACGCTACTTCTCTTAAAAACTTCTCCCAAAGTTGAGTAAAATTTAATTTCGGGTATTTCCCGGGAATAAAAACCCGAACGTGATAATCACTTTCATCCAGGCAAACGATTTTATGAACCGCCTGTAAATAGTCTAGGAATCGGTCGATCGCACTCCCGATTGCTAACTTAGCTTGCAATTCTCCCGGCAATGCCGATTTAAACAAAATCTGAACTATGCCAATTTTTTGCTTTTGATAAAAAACTAATTCTTGTTTAAATTTAAGTTTAAATTCTGTCGGGGATTCCGGATGAATTTGAGCTAAATTTAAGCGGCGCACCAGTTGAGAGTTCCCCAACGATCGCGCGATCGGCACCGCTTCTGGAGCCTGGGCTAAAGTTGCCCATTCCGTCTTATCGAAAGCAATTACCTCAGCCGCTAATCCACTCAAAATTATCTTGATGACATCAAAACTTCCCGTTTCATACACATCCCATGTAGCTTCTTCTGGAGATGAGGATTGCCAATCCTCAAATAAAGAGAGTTGCTTGCCAAACATTAATCTGCCTCCTCTGGGTCAATCGGTTGATATTCCTGAATTTTCCCTCCTTGAACGATCCATAACTTTCCCTCAACAGGCGATCGCTCCAATCCCGCAATTAATATTTCCACCGCCTCCCGAAAATCTTCTAACTTCGGTTGATTCGGCAACTTGAGAATCACGATTCCCGGATAATCCGCAGGGTTATATCGCAACCGATTGCCAAATCCTCGATCTAAAGTCACCAAACATCTGCCTTCCCTGCGACAGATTTCAATTAATTGAGGATCCGGAGTAGAAGTCAGTTGCTGTTCTCGAACGGTTGCCACATCATATCCAGCTAACCGTAAACGAGTGACCATCCGCAAACTGCCCAAATTTTCATCAAGTTTCAGCTTCATTCTATTCCCTACCGTTGCGTCTGAAGCGGAATTTCCACATAACAATCCCTGGCCATTTCTGCACCATAGGCCATACAGGCCAATATATCCTCACGTTCTATACCCGGATACTCCTCCAGCAACTCTTCCACGGTTGCACCCCCCGCTAATAAGTCTAAAATCAGAGAAACCCAGATTCGATGACCGCGAATACAAGGTTTACCGAAACAAAGGTTCGGATCGATGGAAATTCGCGATAGTAAATTTTCTCTCGTCATACCAGTTATTCTCCAGTTAGTAAACTCTTGTGAGGAAGAGACAGGCGGAAACTAAACTCTACGCCTAACAACTTTAAAATCGCTTTAAATCTGCTAAAAGCATTCTAAGTTTGTACCTGATCATGGAGGGAAAGACTATATCCCACGCTCAAGGTGAGTCACGCCTCGACTCCAAATCGGCGAAAGAGACAATCTCACCGTCATCCCAGATTGGTTCGTACTCCATTTCAGCTTTTAAACGCTGAAGTCGAAAGATTTCCCGTTGCAGGGATTCTATCTGTTCATCATACTCTAACTGTTTGAGAGAGGTCCCTTCTGCCGAGTAGTTCAGATTCAGGTCTGGATCACGGTGCCAGTTTCCATCAGAAAACGGGCGCAAGAGGCGATCGCAGAGGTTATCCTCTTTCATTTTTCCTCCTTTCTCTAATTGTGCTTTACAAATTTTTAACGTTTGACTGGCATTCTGTATCCACACAGCGGTTGAGGAAAAATCTTCCCTCGACGCCTCCAAACTCCCCCTATAGTTCCTTCCCGTGATTGGCGAACCTCAGATTTCCGAAGTAGATCCTCTCTATTTGGCCCTCTAAGCAAGTACAATATTCAATATGGCACAAAAATTTTTAAAGTGCAAGTGTCTTGTAGCAATGATCCGAAAAAAAGAAACAATTACACTATCAATTCCCCCAGGGACCAAGGAACGACTGGAAGAAATCGCCGCTGAACTGAAGGTGCTGTGGGGGGATCGCGGGAGTATCTCGGGGTTGCTGACGGCGATCGCCCAGGGACAATTTCAAGTGGGACCCCTGACTAGCGCCCAGGTTCAGGCCCTCCAGCAAGCCAACCGCCTCCTGATTGATACGGGCCATATCCCCCAAGCTCAAACCCTGACGAGTCTACTCTTAGATCGTGGGAATTTAGAAGCCCCTCTACGTCTGGCCCTTCAGCAATTGGTGACTCACCCCAACGAGGTATGGCGTCGGCAGGTGGAGGCACATATCCAGAACCGGCAACCGTTTCGGGTGTTTTACCAGAACGCCCAAGATAGTGACTTGGTGTACACCGTGCGTTGTGCACAACTCCCTTTTCGTGAAAAGCGGTTTTATTTGGAAATTTGGTGCGAGGAGACGCAAGACATCAAAAATACTGACTTTCCTGAACTCATCCATAATCGCTGCCTGCGCCTGGATCGGATTAAAGAGATTCAACCGATTGGTGGGGAATGGCGAAATGGGCTAGATTTTATTGAAGTGTACTTACATTTTTATGGTGGCTTGGTCAAAGCCTATGAAAGCAAATACAATGACATCAGCAATGAGGTGATCGGCGAGGTGCGCCAAGTGGTCCGTCGGGTTTCTAATCCCTTCTGGTTGATTCGGGAAATCCTCCCCTACGGTAAACAATGCCATGTGGTGGCCCCTCAAGCCATGCGCGATCGGGTTAAGGAAGAAATCCAAGCCATCTATCAACACTATCAAGAACCCGAGACTCTGCCGCCATCTTCTTAAAGGGTGCTGGGGCGATCGCCTTCAACCAGGGCTAGAGGTCCCCCAGGCAGAAAGATTGGTCCCCAGAGGCCCCTAAGACCTGAATCTGGGATGAGCTCAGGGGGACCTGAAACCGGGTTTTTGGCTTAAATTAGTGCAAGATAGGCCCAAAATTTTTCCAAAACCTCGGTTTCTAAACGTTACGGGACGGAGGTTTGAGGAATCTCGCCCTAACCCCTGCCGCTGTGGGGTGCTTGTGTTGATTTCGTGAAACCGGCACTTGCCAAAATTGACTCCTTGCTGCTAATCAATGAAAGCAGAGATAAAATTAAGTTTTGTAACGTGAGGAGTAAAAATGTACATCGTACAGATTGCCTCGGAATGCGCCCCGGTGATTAAAGCGGGCGGGTTAGGGGATGTGGTTTATGGATTAAGCCGAGAATTGGAGAATCGGGGCCATACGGTGGAACTGATTCTGCCTAAATATGATTGTATGCGCTATGACCATATTTGGGGCCTTCATGATGCCTATAAGGACTTGTTCGTGCCTTGGTATGGGGGGGCGGTTCACTGTTCGGTCTATTGTGGATGGGTCCACGGGCGGGTTTGCTTCTTTATTGAACCCCACTGTGAGGATAATTTCTTTAACCGGGGTTGTTACTACGGTTGCAGTGATGATAATATGCGTTTTGCCTTCTTTAGCAAGGCAGCTTTAGAATTTCTTCTCAGAAGTAATAAGCGACCCGATGTTATCCATTGTCATGACTGGCAAACGGGTTTAATTCCGGTCTTGTTGTACGAAATTTACAAGTATAATGGGATGTGGAATCAGCGGGTTTGTTACACGATTCACAATTTTAAACATCAAGGGATGGCGGGTTCAGAGGTGCTCCAAGCAACGGGTCTGAATCAAGATGCCTATTACTTCCAATACGATCGCCTCCGGGATAATTTCAATCCCTTTGCTATCAATCTCATGAAAGGCGGCATTGTTTATTCTAATGCGGTGACGACGGTTTCCCCTCACCATGCTTGGGAAGCCCATTATACGGAAGTGGGTTCCGGATTGGGTCATACGTTACATTTACATCAGGATAAGTTTACTGGGGTTCTGAATGGGATTGATTACGATTTCTGGAATCCGGAAGTAGACCGCTACATTCCTTATCATTACAGTATTGATGATTTTGAGGGCAAGCAGCAAGCGAAGAAAGCCCTGCGATCGCAATTATTGTTGCAAGATGAAGATAAACCCATTATTGCCTATATTGGACGGCTTGACCAACAAAAGGGTGTGCATCTCGTTCACCACGCCATGTACTATGCCTTAAGTAAAGGGGCGCAGTTTGTCCTCTTGGGTTCCGCAACTGAACCAGCAATTAATGACCATTTCTGGCATGAGAAACAGTTTTTAAATGATAATCCCGACTGTCATTTGGAGTTGGGCTTTAATGAAGAGTTATCCCATCTGATTTATGCCGGGTCAGATATGATTCTGGTTCCGAGTAATTATGAACCCTGTGGGTTAACCCAGAT
This sequence comes from Laspinema palackyanum D2a, assembly GCA_025370845.1. Lineage (GTDB taxonomy): Bacteria > Cyanobacteriota > Cyanobacteriia > Cyanobacteriales > Laspinemataceae > Laspinema. The sequence goes on from JAMXFF010000012.1 coordinate 146,175, forward strand.
GATTGGTTTGAAATATGGCACTGTTCCCATTGTTCGCGGGGTTGGGGGATTGGTGAATACGGTATTTGACCGCGATTATGACCAGAATAAGCCACCGGAAAAACGGAATGGCTATGTGTTTTATGAAACGGATCATGATGCGGTGGAGTCGGCGATGAATCGGGCGATCGATTTGTGGTATGAGTCCCCGAAAGAGTTTCGAGAATTAGCAATTCAGGGTATGGAATATGATTACTCGTGGAATTATCCTGGGAAAAATTATGTAGAGATTTACGAATCCATCCGGCATAAATAATCCGGAAAAATCCCGCCGAATAACCCAGGCAAAAACAACTGCCTATAGCGATATCGGGTCAGGGAAAACTTGATGTTTTCTGACCCGATATCTGGTTTTTTTTTGATATCTTGGCTCTTTTCTAAGGTTCGGTGAATTCAGACAAGTTTGTGAATGGGTGGTATTGACTGGGATGAACTCGGGCTTATAGTTTTTTAGGGGGAAGGGCGACGATGGATAACCAATAGTTGCATAAGCTCTGCATGGCCACTGTTAATTGGTCAAAGGTTAAGGGGTTGACTATAAAGGAGTTAGCACCGGAATTATAGCATTTAGAAATATCTTCTTCATGATAAGAACTACTCAGGATAACAATGGGAATTATCTTGAATTTAGGGTCCGATTTAATTTGGACTAATGCCTCTCGTCCGTCGAGTCGGGGCATATTGAGATCCAGCAAGAGGAGATCGGGAAAAGGCGAATTGAGGGGGTCTTGATAACGACCTCGCCGATAGAGATAGTCGAGGAGTTGCTCTCCATCTTCTACAAAAAATAGGGTGATGTTGGCGCGAATTTCGTGAAAGGCTTCTTCAATCAGGAGACAGAAGGAGGAATCGTCATTCGCGATTAAAATAGTGTGGGGGTTGAGGGCTGAATTCATAGTTGGGGTCCGATAAGATTTGGGAGCGAGGGGTTGGGCATAAAAATTAGGTCGAGTTATAATTTAGGAGATTCCTTCAAGGGATTATCTTGGGTTTTGTGAGCCGGGATGGTAAAGTAAAATGTTGAACCCTGTACCGGACAAGATTCGACCCAGATTTTCCCCCCATGCAATTCGACAATTTTTTTACAAATGGCAAGTCCGATGCCTGTTCCGGGGTATTCTTTGTCGGAATGGAGCCGCTGAAAAATTTGAAATATCCGTTCTAGGTGCTTGGGTTCTATGCCAATTCCATTATCCTGAATCGAAAAGCTCCACATATCCTCCTGTAGAGAGACAGTAATATGAATCCTGGGGGAAATATCGGGGTGACGGTATTTTAGGGCGTTACTGATTAAGTTTTGAAACAATTGCAATAACCCCATGCTATTGCCCGCGATCGCAGGTAATGGATCATGGGTAATCATGGCTTGAGTTTCGTTGATTTTGGTTTCGAGATTCGCCAGGGCCTGGGAGAGTACCCGATCGCAATTGACGGGTTCAAAAACTTGCGCCATTCTCCCCACTCGGGAATATTGCAATAAGTCATCAATCAACTGTTGCATCGTCAGACTACCACTGATGATGCGCTCAATAAACTGGAGGGCTTTGCCATCGAGTTTATCTTGGTAACGGTTTTGTAACAGTTGGGCAAAGCTGGCAATGGTTCCTAAAGGGGCTTGTAAGTCATGGGAAACCACATAAGCAAACTGTTCAAGTTCCTGATTAGACCGTTTCATTTCCCGGTTTAATTCCAGTAACTGCTGTTCGATTGCTTTGCGATCGCGAATTTCCTGTTCGAGTCGGATATTTTGCTCTTTCAGCTTCTTTTGCAGTCGCAAAATTTGCAGTTGGTTTTCCACCCGGGCCACCACTTCTTTAACTTGAAAGGGTTTGGTGATATAGTCCGCTGCGCCGACATTAAAGGCATGGACCTTTTCAGTAGCCTCTTCAATCACGCTTAAAAAAATCACGGGAATTTCGGCGGTTTCCGGATCGGCTTTGAGTTTTTCACAGACTTGATACCCGTTCATTTCGGGCATTTGGATATCCAGCAAAATCAGGTCAGGAGGATGTCTGAGGGACACTCGAAGGGCCATCGCACCATTGGTCACGCACCGGACTTTATAACCCTTGTCTTTCAGAATATTTAAAAGCAAGCGGAGGTTATCCGGGCGATCGTCTACTAATAAAATATCTCCGATGGGATCGGTCATATTACGGATGCTGATGATTTTTTCTCTATTATCCCTCACGGAATCGCTTCGAGGGTAAATCAATCTGGATGCCGTGGCGATCGCCCAGCCGGTTACTCGGTCCTGCGGCCTACATTCCGGCAAATTTTATCACCCCAGACTCTTGACAGGCGGTCACCTGCAAATCCGCCTCGGAACAGACCCTGGGGGTAGCAGTGGACTGATAACGAGATCTCAAATCAGCCAGAGAACCTCGGGACCGGATTCGCGCCAGACAAGAAACCGGGTTTCTACCCTAGAGTGGTTCCTGATGGCGACAAATTTGCTAAAGCAACCCGGTTTTGAACCAATCCTGTACCCACGTCCTAAAATAAATACAGACTCTTCCTACCTCGGAAAACAAGCCCAATCGGGTTGAAAATTTCCCGAGGGGGGGATGATTTTCCCTGTTGCCTTCTTCCGAGAATAAAACCATGAGCAAAATGTCCGAAATCGGCTTATTCGTTCAGCAATTGGGGTTGAGGCGACATCCCAAATTGCGGGGTTCTCTGAAAATTTTACTGGCGATCGCCTTGGTGGGGGCAACGGTGCGGATGTTGCCTTATTTAGCACCAATCCGCGCCGAAGATATTGCCCAAAATGAACAGGCGGTGACTTTTAGCGATCGCAATGGACTCCCCTTGGGCACTCTACTCACCCGGGACCAAGATCACACCGCTGTGGTGGCGCTTGAGCAGGTTTCGGAATCGTTTCTCCAGGCGATTATTGCCGCAGAGGATAAGCGCTATTATCAGCATGGTGCAGTCGATTTACAAGCTGTTGCCCGGGCGGTTTTGGAAGCGGTACAAGCGCGATCGCTGGTTTCCGGTGCCTCCACGATTACGATGCAATTGGCGCGGATGCTGGAACCGGCCCCTCGCACTTTGCCCCATAAACTGGGTGAAGTTTGGGTGTCTTGGCGATTGTTTGCGGGGATGAACCGAGATGAAATTCTTCAGGCTTATATTAACCGTCTGCCAATGGGGGGAAATATCTATGGGGTAGAAGCGGCGGCGCGGACTTATTTCGGACTACCGGCTTCGGAACTGAACCTGGCTCATGCCAGTATTCTCGCAGCGATTCCCAATGCACCGAATCATTATAATCCCTATACGAATTGGCGATCGCTGAAAAAGCGCCAGCGGTATGTTCTGGATCGCATGATTGCTGATGGTTATATTACCCCAGAGGAAGCAACTCGGGCGGAACAAGAAGAAATTCAGGTTTTATTGCCCGATCGCGGGATTATCGCCGCCCCTCACTTTTTATTTTGGCTGGCTAATCGCTTGCCGGACGGGGTTTCCACGGTACAAACGACCCTGGATCGCCCATTGCAACAGTTTGTGCAAACCCAGGTGCAAGAGGTGGTTCGTTCCCTGGCGGCGCATCAGGTGAATCATGCGGCAGCGTTAGTGATTGATAATCATACTGGGGAAGTGTTGGCTTATGTTGGTTCTCCCAATTACTTCGCCGACGCGCAACAGGGGCGGAATGATGGGGTACAGGCGTTACGCCAACCGGGTTCGGCGCTGAAACCGTTTTTGTATGAATTCGCCTTAGAAATTGGGGCGATCGCCCCGAATCAGATTTTAGCGGATGTTCCCACCCATTATGCCATCCCCGGGGCACAGTTATATAGTCCGGTGGATTATAGTGAACGATTTTTAGGGCCAGTGCGGGTGCGGGCGGCTTTGGCAAATTCCCTGAATGTGCCGACGGTTCGGGTTTTGGAAGAGGTGGGGGTGGAGCGGTTTTTGGGGCGCTTGCATCAGTTGGGCTTTGAGCATCTCACGAAATCCCCGGACTATTATGGGTTAGGGTTAGCTTTGGGGAGTGGGGAAGTGAGTTTATGGGAGTTGGCGCGGGCTTATGTGGCGATCGCCCGTAATGGGGATTTGATTCCGTTGTCGGTGACTCCTGGCAGTCGCCTCCCGGCTGCCTCTGCACAACCCCTACCAGAATCCTCCTATTGGGCGCTGATTGGGGATATGTTGAGCGATCGCTATGCCCGATCGCAGGCGTTTGGGGTGGATTCGGTCCTGAGTTTACCCTTCCCAGCAGCAGTAAAAACGGGAACTTCTTCCGATTATCGGGATACTTGGACGGTGGGATATACGGTGGATTATACTGTAGCAACTTGGGTGGGTAATTTTAGTGGCGATCGCATGAGAAAAGTCTCTGGCGTCACGGGTGCGGCTCCTTTGTGGAATCGGATTATGTTACATCTCCATGAAACCCGGGAACCGGCTGCCTTGCCGACTCCAGAAAATCTGGTTGAGTATCCTATATGTGCGGTAACGGGATTAAAACCCCAGCCGGATTGTCCTTCGGTGGTTCTGGAATATCTGGCACCGGAACATTTGAACTCGTATAACCGGGGGTCTGAATTTGAGTTATCTCAGGAGTATAATAGCTGGTTGGCGAGGCAAAGTCAACCTCAATTGTCGGGCGATCGGTTAAAAATTGCCTTTCCTGAAAACGATGATTATTTTATCTTAGATGCGAGAGAGGCTACACCGCGCATTCAATTTAAGTTAGCCATTGCACCGGAAACACCCATAGAATGGTGGTTAATCGGTCCATCGGGAAAACAGCAATTGAACACCGAGGCGAATCATGCTTTATTTTGGCCGATGGAGGTGGGGGAATGGGTGTTAGAAGTTAAAAGTGGAGACTTGAGCGATCGAGTGACTTTTCAAGTACAACCTCCGGACAATCGACCCCTTCGCCAAGGATTTCGGGTCAGAAGTGAGGAGGAGAAATGATATTGTTCTCGCCTTTTTTCGGGATGAAACCTGAAGATTGCTCAATCATTTTAAAAGCCGAGGATAGAGCTTAAAAAAGCTCCATCCTCGGCTAGGGTTTAGAAAAACAAAATTGAAATTAAACGGGGAATTTGGTCAGGAGTTAATTCACCTTATTTTTAGAGGTTGAGGTTATAAGCTTGTCTGGCAATGAATTATTGGGCATTTCTTGCCAACAATTGGAACAAAACCAGTAAGAACCGCCTTGGCGGATATGGTGTAATAAAGAGCCATTACAACAAGGACATTGATTGCTGACTTTCATGTAAATACACCTCCTATTTTGTTGAAAAAGTTTTAGGCAATGACGGTTAATTTATCCTTGATATGACCATTTTGGTGAAAGGTTTTCGAGAGTGCAAGGCGGAAGGCAGCTTCGTACCCATCAACCATTTTGGCAATGCTAAATTGGCTAACGACGCGATCGCGACAAGCTTGGCGATCGAGCTTCATGGCGGCAGGAATTGCGGCAATCATTTCTTCGATGCTGTTGCAGACGATGCCGGTTTTACCATGAGCAATCACTTCAGGAACAGAACCCAGATTCATGGCAATGAGTGGGGTTCCGGTACACATCGATTCAATCATCACCAAGCCAAAGGGTTCTCTCCAGGTAATGGGGAACAGGGTTGCTACGGCATTTCCGATTACCTCTACCTTTTGTTGGTGGTTGGTTTCGCCTAAATATTCAATTTGGGTGCCATCAATTTGGGGTTTAATTTCATTTTCGTAGAATTTTTGGTCTACGGGATCGACTTTACCGGCAATTTTCAAATGCCAGCCGGTTGCTTTGGCGATCGCGATCGCATGATGAATCCCTTTCTCTGGGGAAATTCTGCCTAAAAATGCCAAATAGGGAGGGTCCTGGGGCTTGGGAAAGAACGGATAGGCGTCGATATCAATGCCATTATAAACGGTATCCAGATAATTTAGCTCGGGTCCACCTTCTCGTTGAGCGTTGGTGATACTAATATAACCCTGGTTGCCATACTTTTGATACAATTTGCGGCTATCGGCACTAAAGTTTCCATGCAGGGTATGCACCACTGAGGTTTTCATCAGTTCCGCCAAAGGCAATGCCGAGTATCCATTGTGAAAGTGGATAATATCAAACTGGGAAGCCATTTCATAAATGCGGTTGAGTTGCAGCATATCATACACCGCAGGCTCTTTCACCGTGGGGTCCAGACGTAAAGCACGGGGAACCACCGATTCCAATTTGGCTAAAGTGTGGGAATCTCCAGAGGCAAATAAGGTAACCTCATGACCCCGACGGACTAATTCATCGGTTATGTGGCTAACCACTAATTCAATACCCCCATAACCCGGTGGGGGAACTCGTTCTGCTAACGGTGAAACTTGAGCAATTCGCATATTTCTCTCCTCGGTGGTAAATAGAGTTGAATTGATAAGTAATGAACAGTGAATCCAGCAATTCACGCATCTATCTATAGGTAGATTTAGAGGCTTAAACCCGCCTAATTGTGCAAAGTTTAAGCGCCATTCAGGGTGAAACAATTGCTATTTCGTAGAACCTACCCATAGCAAGTATTTTTACCTCGTTTATTGCCTACGCTCAAAACTTAACCTGACTCTTCAGGGGATGGGTAGTAGTATTAACCGTACCCATCTTTGCGTAGGACTCCAGGGAAGAGTTAAAATTTTCAGCCGGGAGTTTTCCAAATTACATTCAGATTTCACTGCTTTGATAGGGAAGAGATCCGCTGAAAATTCTACGGTAGGAGTTGGAGAAATCGCTGCGGGAAGATTATCGGAGGTTTACGCTATTTCTGCAATCGCTTATCTCGATTATATTTAGGTTTTATTAATCTTATTTCTTGCAAATAAAAATTTAAACAGCGCGGAAGTTCGGTAAACCCTACTTAATCCCCTCTTGATTTATCCAGATTTGAGGTTTTAGCTGGAACCCTGGGAATAATTGAATGACTGATTTGAACGGATCTATAATCGAGAGTTATAATGCAACAGCAGCGTGAATTTGGCCCTCTTTCCAATGGGAAAGAGGCAGAAAACCTGGGATTAATGCTTTGCCATAGCTTCAATTTTACGGGGTGGGAACTGTTTCGCGATCGCCTGGGTATCCAAAACTACCGAGCCATTTGGCAAGACAACCAAATTATCGGGGGATTAGGACTCTATCCGATGGCACAATGGTGGGGTGGTAATCCCGTGACAATGGTGGGAATTGCGGCAGTGGGAGTCTCTCCCGAATATCGCGGGACTGGGGTGGCGGATGAACTGCTTAGACATACCCTCCAAGAACTCTATAATAATCAGATTCCGTTGTCAGTTCTCTATCCAGCGACGCAGGTTCTTTATCGAAAAGTAGGATATGAACAGGCGGGAAGTTTGTGTAAGTGGCAACTCCCCATTCATACCATTCAGATGCGCGATCGCACCCTGGGAATGCACCCCGTTGAACCAATCTTATCCGAAACGATCGCCGCACTTTATCAGCAACAGGCAGTTACCTGTAATGGCAATCTTGATCGCCACCCCGGAATCTGGGAAAACATCTTTAAACCCACCCCGGAAGAAACCCTCTATGCCGACTTAATCGGCGAACCCGATGACTGGCAAGGGTATATTATCTATAGTCAACGGCGAGAAGGGAACTCCCAAACCCTGGCGATCGCCGATTGGGTTGCCTTGACCCCCGCTGCCATCCGTCGTCTCTGGACCTTCCTCGCCGATTTTCGCTCACAATTTTCTACCGTCATTTGGCGGAGTTCTCCCCTCGACCCGTTTTTGTTAACTCTCCCGGAACAAACCGCACAAATTACAGAGTTATCTCACTGGATGTTACGCATCGTCGATGTGCCTTTATCCCTGCAACAACGGGGTTATCCCCGGGAGCATCCCGATTTTGTAATTTTCCCAATAAATGATATAATTTTACATTTTTAAAACAACGCCCTCATCAAAAACTGCTATGGAAGCAACTACTAATTTTCTTGATGATTTAAGCGCTGTCTGAGCGCAAAAA
>JAMXFF010000114.1 GCA_025370845.1 Laspinema palackyanum D2a
ATTAGACTCGTCCGAAAATTATAAATCCTTATGGAAAGGGAGTTTCAGCCTTTTGACCCGGCGTAATCTTCAAGAGGGTTAAGAACGAAAACACAAGGCTTGTAGCTAGGTTACTAGGCTATTTGATTAAAATGGTTCTCCTTTGTTGCCAGTCGAGACTTTAAATTGGCTCTAGGGGTACTCCATTTTTTAACGTTAGTAAATCTACCGAACCTAGTCGAACTCTAACTAATCCACAAACCGCGAGAATTACCTGTTCATATTGATGCCTAACCAATCTAAACCTTTCCGCAGCTACTCGAAAAATTTTAATCTTTCCTATCAAATGCTCAACCCCTATTCTCTGAGTCGATATTTTTTTGTTTTCTTGTTTCTGTTCTTCGGTTAGTTCTCCGTTTTTGGGCTTTTTTTGAGGTGTAACAATGGCTGTTTCTCCAAGGTAAGCTTTATCTCCTAAAAATTTTTGATGGTTGTTGAATTTGGGAAGGCTTTGTCGAAACAAACTAATATCACTTGTTTTTCCTAACTCTCCAACTGTTACATCCACAATATCTTGACCACCGGGCAAAACAATAAATTGGTTTTTTAGCGTATGCATTTTTTTCTTTCCTGAATACAACTTTTTTTGTTCTTCATAGTCTATAGGTCTTGCAGTACGCTGCTCAGAGCTATCTACGATTAGTAAATGTTCAGTCAATTTTTGCTGAAGTTTTTCATAAGCTTGTTCGTTATCCTCCGCTTCTTCCATTTGCGAAGCTGGTAAAATCTCTCTAATGATTTTTATCCAATAATGAAAAGCGTCATTAGCGTTAGTTTTAGAAATATCAAATAACAAACCTAGAACTTCAAATATGGGTTTTTGTCTTAAATAAACCAAACAAAGACAGACTCCTTCCTCTACGGTCATTTCAGCTTTACGTCCAGCTCCCTTGGCATTGATTCTAATTTTTTGGGCTTCCAGTTCTATTTGTTTTTCAATATGTCGTTGTTTTGCCAGTTCTACTAACGCTAAAAACTGGTCATATTCGATTCCGATTAGACGCTTGGATTCTTTGGGATATTCTTGAATACGCTTCAGGGGGCTAGTCATGGTTAAATCTTACTAAAATCTTTATTTTTATTTCATTATAGCATAAAATTTATATTAAGGAGAGGTCTATTG
>JAMXFF010000013.1:0-69844 GCA_025370845.1 Laspinema palackyanum D2a
GTGGGGTTCTTCCCAACATATCACGCTACTCCGGTCCCCTCCCCTTAGCAAGGGGAGGGCTAGGGTGGGGTTCTTCCCAACATATCGCGCTACTCCGGTCCCCTCCCCTTAGCAAGGGGAGGGCTAGGGTGGGGTTCTTCCCAACATATCACGCTACTCCGGTCCCCTCCCCTTAGCAAGGGGAGGGCTAGGGTGGGGTTCTTCCAAGAGTATGAGGGAGAAATTATATTTCACCCCTGCCGGAAATAACGACTGAAGTCGTTACTACAAACAGAAGAGAACCCCTTCAGGCGTTACTACGAACATTTTCCCCTTTCTTATTACAGGAGAACATAACATAATGGATCTGACTACAGAATATCTCGGCTTACAACTAAAATCTCCCTTAATGCCATCGGCTGCCGCCCCCCTAACCGAAGACTTGGATAATATCAAACGGTTAGAAGATGCAGGCGCAGGGGCAATTGTGCTTCATAGTATTTTTGCCGAACAACTCAAAATCGAGCAACACGAACTCCATCATCACACCATCTCTCATACCGAAAGTTTTGCCGAAGCCCTCACTTATTTTCCGGACCCGGATACCTATCATGTGGGACCGGAAACCTATCTCGAACATATCCGCCAAGCCAAAGAGAGTGTGGGAATTCCTATTATCGCCTCCTTGAATGGTTCTAGCTTGGGCGATTGGGTGGATTATTCTAAACAAATCCAGGAAGCTGGGGCGGATGCTTTGGAATTAAATATCTATAGTATCCCCACAGACTCTCACTTGACCGGGGCGCAAATTGAGGAAGATTATCTCTCCATTGTAGAAGCCGTTCGCGCCGATGTCACCATTCCTCTGGCAGTCAAACTGAGTCCATTTTTCACCAATTTAGGAAATATGGCGATGCGCCTCGATAAAGCCGGTGCCAATGGGTTAATTTTGTTTAACCGCTTCATGCAGGCGGATATTTCCCCAGAGGAACTGGAAGTCTGGCCCCATTTGGTGTTGAGTCACCACCAGGAAGCCCTACTCCCCATGCGTTGGCTGGGGTTGCTCTATGGTCGCATTAATGCGGACCTTGCGGCAACCACGGGCATTCAAAAAGGCCGGGATGCGGTGAAAATGTTGATGGTGGGGGCGAAAGTGACCCAAGTCTGTTCTCCCCTGTTGCGCCACGGCATCGGACATCTGCGGGAAATTGAACGGGAACTGGTGGAGTGGTTGGAGGAACATGAATATCACTCCGTCAAACAGGCGATCGGGACCATGAGTCAGATGAATGTGGCCGATCGCAGCGCCTATGAACGGGCACAATACATGAAAGTGATTCAAAGTTTCGATTACGATCAGGCGGTGGTTACCGCTTCCACTGTCTAAGCAATTTTCTCCCCTGACTTATTTTCCCCAATGTCAGGAAATCCCCATCTGGCGGCAATGCCGCCTTTTTTTTGTCCCTATTATCCGCATAAGCACCAAATCGGCACAGTTCAACGTTCTTGTTCAACGTCCCGACTTCAGTCGTTATCCCTCTTGTTTGTAGTAACGACTTCAGTCGTTTCTTCCCCACTTCTGCTCAATATCAGCCCATATTTATTAAAAAATATGAAAAAATCATCACCAAACCCCCGGCCCCACCAAACTAAAAAAGGCAGTTAAATTTTAAAATGCAAGATAAAGTTCTGGAATCTTGCCGGTTCAAGTTCATCGAGTCCACCCTAATTTAAGGAGAAGTTCATGCATCAGAAAAAAAGACTAGGCGTATTAACCAGTGGGGGAGACTCGCCGGGAATGAATGCTGCGGTTAGGTCCGTGGTTCGGTCTGCGATCGCCCAAGGAATTGACGTATTTGCCATTTATGAAGGCTATCAGGGGATGGTGGAGGGGGGACAATGCGACCTAGAAAACCCGCGCCGTGTCGCCCCGAATGCGGAGGCTTGTATTCGCCAACTCCATTGGTATGACGTGGCGGGCATCTTACATAAAGGGGGGACAATTATCGGAACTGCGCGATCGGCCCAATTTCGGACAAGGGAAGGACGGTTGCAGGCAGTTCGGAATTTGTTAGCCAATGATATCGATGGATTAGTGGCGATCGGGGGAGATGGCAGTCTCACCGGCGCTCACTTATTCCGCAGTGAATGGCCGGAATTAGTGAAGGAACTCTTAGAACGAGGTGAGATTGATGCCGAAGTTGCCGAACGTCACCGCCACTTAACCATTGTTGGATTAGCGGCATCCATTGATAATGATATGTATGGCAGTGACATGACCATCGGGACGGATACCGCCCTCCATCGCTTAACGGAAGCGGTAGACTCGATTTCCTCTACTGCTGCCAGTCATCAGCGCACTTTTGTGGTGGAAGTGATGGGACGGCATTGCGGCTATCTCGCTTTAATGGGCGCATTAGCCACTGGCGCAGACTGGGTATTGATTCCCGAATGTCCTCCGGAGGGGGATTGCTGGGAGGAAAAAATGTGCCAAGTGCTCCAAGCGGGTCGCGAATCCGGGCGGCGTGATACCATTGTGATTGTCGCCGAAGGTGCGAAAGACCGTCTCGGTAACCCAATTTCCTGTGAATATGTGCGCCAAGTGCTAGAAGAAAAACTCGGGGAAGATGCCCGAGTCACGATTTTAGGCCATGTGCAACGAGGCGGGTCACCCACGGCATTTGACCGCAATTTAAGCACCTTGTTAGGTCATGCTGCGGTCCAGGCGTTCCAAACTGCCACCCCCGAGACTGAATCGGTCCTGATTGGAATGCGGGGAAACCGGGTTTATCAAGCGCCTCTGATGCATTGTGTGGAACAAACCCATGCGGTGAGTCAGGCGATCGCTGATGGAGATTATGCCAAAGCGATGGATCTGCGGGGAGAGAACTTCAAAAATGCCTATCAAATCTTGCATACCCTGATGCAAGCCCAACCCAGTACCCCCGCCCATCATGACCTCAAACCCTTGAGATTCGCCATCCTCAACTGTGGCGCAACAGCGCCGGGAATGAATACCGCTGTGCGCGCCGCAGTCCGACTGGCGATCGACAAAGGACATACCATGTTAGGTGTTGAACATGGATTTCGTGGGTTAATTGAGGGTCACATTAAAGAATTAAACTGGTTAAGTGTGCGAGGATGGGCCACCACCGGCGGTTCTGAACTGGGGACGAGTCGTAAGATTCCCCACAACAAAGATTTTTATGCGATCGCCCGTCAAATCGAGCGGTATGATATTAATGGATTGCTGATTATTGGCGGATGGAGTGGCTATCAAGCCGCCTATCAACTCTACTCCCAATGTGAAACCTTCCCCGCCTTCAATATTCCGATTCTCTGCATCCCCGCCTCGATTAACAACAATCTCCCCGGCTGTGAATTGAGTATCGGGGCGGATACCGCCTTGAATAATATCATCGAAGCCGTGGATAAAATCAAGCAATCCGCTGTTGCCTCCAACCGCTGCTTTTTAGTTAAAGTTATGGGACGCTACTGCGGCTATTTAGCGGTGATGAGTGGCTTAGCAACTGGGGCGGAACGGGTGTATATTAACGAGGAAGGGGTTGCCCTCACCGACTTGCAACAAGACCTCTCCACCCTGATTGCTGGATTTAAACAAGGGAAACGAGTGGGTTTGATTATCTGTAATGAAAACGCTCATCCGGTGTATGATAGCGACTTTATCTGTGACTTATTTGCCGAAGAAGGCAAGGACGTATTTCAAGTGAGGGAAGCTATTTTAGGCCATCTCCAACAAGGCGGCGACCCCACCCCGTTTGATCGCATCCAAGCCACCCGCTTCTCGGCGATCGGTTTAGATTTTCTAATCGAACAAGCCAAAAGACCCTCACCCACAGGGGCTTTTATGGGAACTGAAGCCGGTAATGTGCGATTTATTGACCTAGGGATGATTCCGCGCATGGTAGACAAAGAACATCAACGCCCCAAAGAACAATGGTGGATGGAAACCGCTGCGATCGGCAAAATCCTCGCTCACACTGCACCCCCAACTCAAGGGTGAACCCCTCTAAGGACACGGCTTCTGCCGTGTCCTTAGAGGGAACAAGTAGGATATTATAACAATGGAAATTCAATTCGGGCCAGCTTTCAGAACAAAATGTTACTCGGAGATTTTTTGATCACTTTAGGCAACGAGTAGGATGCATCACTCTCATTTTATGATTGTTCAACCCCAGCGAATTTGTGATGTAATCCTCTGGACAGACTACCCTCTACATTTTTTTTAGAAAATTTACTCAAAACCCAATTCGTAGGTTAGCATACCCCTATAACTATCAAAAACCTGATTGAGACAGTATTTGGAGGAATCATAAACTATGTTATCTGAAATGACCCTATTTGATGAAGGGTTTTATTTGGCTAGAAATTCCGATGTAGCGGCAGCGGTTGCTAGTGGGGTATTCAGTAGTGGATCTCAGCACTTTTTTGCGTTTGGAGAGCAGGAAAACCGCGACCCGAGTGCCTTTTTTCAGACCGATTACTATCTCTCGCAAAACCCTGATGTAGAGGCTGCTATTTCCGAAAATCTGACTCCGTTTGACCATTTTATTAATGTGGGTTACCGGGAAGGGCGCAGTCCAACTCCCTTGTTTAATACCAATTTTTACGCCCAAACCAATCCCGATGTAGCGGAGGCGGTTCGTCAAGACCCTCTGACGGGTTTCTTCGCTCACTTTATAACAGTTGGGGCGCAAGAAGGTCGCAGTCCTGTGGCATTTTTCGATCCGAATTTTTATTTGGAACAAAACCCTGATGTTGCTGAGGGTGTTTCCCGAGGAGAGACGACGGCGATCGCCCATTTTGCTAACTTCGGTCAATCTGAAGGGCGTTTGCCTCGCCGCTTATTTAATGAGATGTATGTCTTCGGCGACAGTCTTTCTGATGATGGGAATTTGTTTGCCTTAACCCTGGGCATATTTCCTCCAGAACCCCTTTATGCCAATGGACGATTTAGTAATGGACCCGTCTGGTCAGAACTTCTTCCCCCTCGTTTGGGGTTAGATGTCAATCCTCAGACCAATATTGCCTTTGGAGGGGCTACGAGTTCGGCTGTGAATTCTGGCAACTTGGAAAATCCGCTGTTCCCTCCCTTGCCCGGGTTACAGACCCAAATTGATAGTTTTCTTGAACAAACTCCTTTCTCTAATCCCAATGGATTATACACCATCTGGGCCGGTTCTAATGATTACTTAAATGCTGGGATTACCGATGTGAATATTCCAGTGAATAATCTCGTGAATGCGGTGACTCAACTGGCGGACGATGGTGCTCGGAATTTTATGGTGATGAACCTACCGGACTTGAGGAACAGTCCAGGAGTCAGAGAGCGGGGACCCGAAGCACAGCAATTCCTCACCCAACTGTCTAATGCTCATAATACAGCTTTAGCCGCAGCGATGGCTAATTTAGACCAAAACCCGAATATTAATATTATTCTGGTTGATATCAATGGATTGATTAATGATGTGTTCGCCAATCCGACTCAATACCAATTGACAAATGTCACCGACCCCGCCCGAGAATTCCCCGGAAGTGACCCCAATACTTTCCTGTTTTGGGATGAGGTCCATCCCACCACAGCCAGTCATCAAATTATTGCCGATGCTGCCCTCAATACGGTGACTGACTTATCTCAATTGGTGAAGGTGATTCTCTAAGGGAACTCAAAAAAATAAACCCGTCAAATCGTTTGTAGTGACTCCTTCAGGAGTCATCTTTAAAGAAACCCCTGAAGGGGTTACTACGAACATTTGGATGATTTATTTTTTGCAATCCCTTAACTTCACAAACCCTTAGAAAATGCGGGCATCTCACTCGTGCAAGATACCCGCATTTTCATTATTTTACCCTAGGATTCTGAGCATTCTGCTCATCGGATTACTCTGGACTGAATTCGGCGATTTTTGCCATTGGGGTGAGGCTAGGTGCTTTGAAACCGATGGTTTCGCCCGATCGCACCTGGGCATAAGCTTGGGTAGCTACGCTATTAATCGCTACCGTCGTATTGTCATACACCTGCATAGCAATTTTGGGATAACAACCGATCGCCACGATCGCAACCAAAAAACTCAAGGCGATCGCTACTTCCCGAGGGCGACTATCAATAAACGCCGCTTCTCCCGGTAGGATACAATTCGTCCCAAAACAAACTGCCGCTTGGTTCTCAATAAAGTCTTCCCGTAACTCCGGATCGGTGATGTCACAAGCCGGAATTTCTTTCGACCCGTAGAAGGACCCGTGAAACACTTGACGCACCATCGACAGCAAATAAATCGGGGTTAAAATCACCCCAATTGCCGCCAGAAAGACCACGGCAATCCGGAAGGTCAGGCTATAAAAATCACTGGTAGCAATCCCAATAAAGACAGCCACTTCACTGGCAAATCCACTCATTCCCGGTAGGGCCAGAGATGCCATTGCACCCGCAGTATAGAGGGCAAAAACTTTGGGCATGAAAATCCCAATTCCCCCCATATCTTGCATGGTCATGGTATGGGTGCGGTCGTAGGTTACCCCGGTTAAGAAAAACAGCACCGAGGCAATTAATCCGTGGGAAATCATCTGCAACATTGCCCCATTAATCCCGAGGTCGGTGAAGGAGGCAATCCCAATTAACACAAATCCCATGTGGGAAACGGACGAATAGGCGAGTCGCCGTTTCATGTTGGTTTGGGCAAAAGAAGTTAATGCCCCGTAAACAATATTAACGACTCCCAAAGTGACTAAAACTGGGGCAAAATAAACATGAGCATCGGGTAGTAATCCCATGTTCATTCGCATTAATCCATACGCACCCATTTTTAATAACACCCCAGCCAAAATCATCGAAACTGGGGCGGATGCTTCGCCGTGGGCGTCGGGAAGCCAGGTATGGAAGGGGAAGGCGGCGAGTTTGACGCCAAATGCAATTAATAAACCCGCATAGAGGGGCAGTTGCAGGGCCAAGGGGAACTCTTTTAAGGCGATGTCTGCAATATCAAAGGAAGCAGGGCCGGGTCCATACAAAGCTAAAGCGAGTCCGGCAATTAGAATAAAGATAGAGGCCGCAGCGGTGTAGAGTAGAAATTTGATAGCGGCATATTGTCGTTTCGGTCCGCCCCAGATACAGACGAGGAGATAGACGGGGACGAGTTCGATTTCCCACATGATGAAGAACAGCAGGAGGTCTTGGGCGATGAACACCCCCACCTGGGCTGCATATAACACCAGCATTAGGAAGTAGAACATTCGCGGTTTGCGGTCTACTTGCCATGCGGATAGCAGGGCCATACTGGTGACGAATCCGGCGAGGAGGACCAAGGGCATGGAGATTCCATCCACGGAGACGGTCCAACTGATGCCGAGTTGGGGAATCCAGCTAAATTGTTCGACGAGTTGAAAGCCGGAAATCTGTGGATCGTAATGTTGCCAGAAGAGGAGGCACATCAGGGCGAAGTCGGCGATCGCCACTCCGGTTGCATACCAGCGCAACACGTTTCCATCGCGATCGGGTATCACCGGAACCAGTAAGGCCGCCACTAGGGGCAGAGCAAATATAGTAGTTAACCAAGGAAATGAATCAGCAAGCATTGCAGTGATTTTTCTCTTTTTAAAGGGGCCAGGGCATTAATCGTGAACCTATTATCCCTGTTTATGTAACATTTCTTTAACTTTTAGGGAAGGGATTAAGAAAATTTTATATTCAAGTGAAGACAAAACAAACTTACGCCTAAACGCCTCAAGGTCGGGGCGATGCGCTGGGATGGCCCTCCACGGAGGTGTTTAGGCGTAAGTCCTGTCGTAGAATCTGCTGATTCATAACTCCTGTAATCACCATAGATTTTTAACAGGGTCTGGTATCTTGAATGCTCTATATATTGTTATAAATGTTGGCAATCTGCAATTTATTGGTTAAATAAAAAGCAAAATAGATGAGAGGTGGGACTGAAGTGCCGCCCACCTCTAGGAAGAAACCCCCATGAGGGGGAGATTAACCGGATGGGTTGTTTTCTCGGAGATGATGGACCAACGCCTGAAGTCCCAGACGATAACTATTGGGACCAAACCCGCTAATTTGCCCAACGGCGATCGCCGCAATGTAGGAGTGATGGCGAAATGGTTCACGGCGATAAATATTGCTCAAGTGAACTTCCACCGTGGGAATATTAACCCCTGCGATCGCATCACGGATGGCCACACTGGTATGAGTATAAGCCCCGGCATTAATCAAAAGTCCTGAGTGCTGGTCTCTGGCGGCATGGATAGCATCCACCAGTACCCCCTCATGATTGGATTGCAACGCAGACACCTTGACTTGCAAAGCCTGGGCCTCGGTTTCAAGCAAGCGATTAATATCTTCTAAGGTCGCGTTCCCATAGACTCCTGGCTCTCGCTGACCCAGGAGATTCAAGTTTGGCCCATGCAGTACCAATATATTCAGCAATCGCCGATGCCTATGCCTTTAACACTATAAATTTACCGACGCCGACGGGGTTCGTTGACGGGAATAGGAATAGGTTCCGGTTCCGGTTCTGCCTCTGGACCGAGAAGGGCCTCAATAATTTTCCGGGCCCATTCTTTTAATTTGTCGATTAGGTTATCTATATAATCCATTGAAAAGACAGCTCCTTGAATCCAGGCTATCGCTCTACTACTTGACGGCAGTCACTGATTGCCGTTTGTAACAGAATTGGAATTACTCTGTTTCTTTGATCATAACGAATCCTGAGAAATGAGCAAGTAGACTTAACCGGCTAAAACCGGCTTTTGGGGATCAGTCTCGGGGGCTTCACCCCTGCCACCCCCTGCATATAGCCATAAATTAAAAAGTAAACACTACAGGTAGTGTTTTAGAGAAAATATTAAGAATGTTAAGCTATTCTTAACATTTTTCTTCTGAGGCAGTCCAGAGCACCTTCGGCGCTGTAATGGCGAATCAAGTCCCTTTCTTGGAAAGCACTCAAGCGGAATTCAAAACTTTCAACTTCACGGTGGGGTCCAGCTAACCCGATATAAACTAATCCCACAGGCTTTGTCTCGCTGCCACCGCCAGGACCCGCAATTCCCGTCACGCTCAGACCCCAAGTCGCGCCTAATTTAGCGCGGACACCGAGGGCCATTTGTTGAGCCACAATGTTGCTAACTGCACCTTCCCGGGCTAAATCTGCTGAGTTGACATCCAGAAGGCCAATTTTTACCGAATTGTCATAAGCAATCACCCCGCCTAAGAAATAGCGAGAACTGCCGGAAATGGCGGTGAGGAGACTGCCGATACTTCCCCCGGTGCAGGATTCGGCCACGGCGAGGGTTTCACCGCGTTGGAGGAGTAACTCTCCCACCACGGAAGCGAGGGTATCTTGGTCGCACCCAAAATAGTCAAAGCCTGCAATTTCTTGAATCTGTTGCTGTACTGGGGCGATCGCCGCTTGTGCTGTGGTTTCATTGGAGGCGCGGGCGGAAACCCGGAGTTTGACCTCGCCATTGAGGGCATAAGGAGCCACCGTTGGATTGGTCAAATCCAGTAACGGAGCCACTTTTTCTGCCAATACCGACTCAGCAATTCCCCAAAATTTCAACATCCGACTATAGATAATATTCTGACCCCAGCCTTGGGCTTTGAGGTAGGGGATGGCAGTTTCTTCCCACATTCGGTACATTTCCTTGGGAACTCCAGGAAAGGTCAGAATCGTCAAATTAGGACGAGGTTGCCAGATGATGCCCGGGGCGGTGCCTAGGGGATTGGGTAAAATCTCGGCACCGGCAGGAATTGAGGCTTGTTTGCGATTACTGACGGCCATTGGCCGACCGCGAGAGGCATATTTTTGGATGAGGTCTTCGAGAATGTCCGTTCTCTCGACCATTTCCACCCCAAAACAAGCAGCGAGGGTTTCGTGGGTAAGGTCATCGGGGGTGGGGCCGAGACCGCCGGTAAAGATGAGAACTTGGGCAGAACGCTCGACGGCGATCGCCACCACCTGTTTAATTCGTTCGGGATTGTCCCCGACTACGGTTTGAAAATAATGAGGGATACCCAGTTCAGCCAGTTGTTGGGCTAAAAACTGAGAGTTGCTGTTAAGAATATCTCCCAACAGCAATTCTGTGCCAACACAAATAATCTCAGCACTCATGAATTTTTGATTTTAGAGTTTAGATAGGATAGGCACCAGAGATAGGTGTTTACTGAGCCGGGTTATAACCTCGCGTGTTTCTTCACTTTCCAACTGGCATAGCTGAGTAAAGCCGTTGCCGCAAAAGCGTAGGCGACGCCGCTGGGAATCCCGGCAAAGGCTAGGGCGATACTGCCGACCCAAATGGTCAGGGCGTAAATAAACAGAACGGTTAACCGATGGGAGAGTCCAGCTTCGAGGAGACGGTGGTGCAGATGACGCTTATCGGCGGTAAAGGGAGATTTGCCATTGCGAATGCGATCGACAATCACCGCTGACATATCCAAAATCGGCACTGCTAGAATGATATAAGGCAGAACCACCGCAGTAACAGCCGTAGTTTTGACCAAACCCACCACACCGACCCCAGCCAGGGTGAAGCCGATAAAATAGGAGCCACCATCCCCCATGAAAATTTGGGCTGGATTAAAGTTGTACCGGAGGAAGCCCAAAGTTGCACCGGCTAAGGCCGCCGCAATCAACGCAGCAGCGGGTTGATGCATAAACAGGCTCACCATCAGCATAACTAAGGCGGCAATGCCGGAAACACCTGCCGCCAGACCATCTAATCCATCGATCCAGTTAATGGCATTGGTCATGCCAACTAGCCAGATCACGGTGATGGGATAGCTAATCAAGTCAGGGAATTTCACGAGTCCCAGAAAGGGAATAGTTAAAAATTCAATTTGAACACCGACGGCCCAAGCGCCACTGGCACAGACGGTTTGTAACAGGAGTCGCAAGAACGGAGAGAGTCCGTATAAATCGTCAGCGAGTCCGATCGCAAAGAAGGCAAGGCCGCCGAGGGTGAGGCCCCAAATTTCGTACTCTTTCGGAGTGGGCAAGAAGCCAAATCCACCCATCCACCAGACGATTAATAGGGCAGTCGTGGTCCCTAGGAAGATGGATACGCCTCCCAAGCGCACCATTGGCTGGCGGTGTACCTTGCGTTCTCCGGGAAGATCAACTCGGCCACTTTTAATCCCAATTTTTTTGACGACCGGCGTCGTTGCAAGGACAACAAGGGCGGCGACGATAAAAGCAACCACATGGTAGAGCTGGTAAGGCATCAGAATAAACTCAGTTGCAAGACAAAAAACATCTCAGGCAAATTCTACCTACATTTACTACATTTAACTGAACCAAGCTACGGATGAAAGTGGAAGATTTATTAAAATAAAGCCGTTAGGGTTTTCAAGAGTTTAGTAGGGGCGTTGCTACAGGGGGAGGTGGGTGACAACCCTCATGATTGAATGCCCCAGTCGCCCCTACGGTTATAACCCAAATAAGCCTAACCCTTTTTTAGCCCATTTCAGCATTGAGGAGTGGAGGGGATGCGATCGGGTGAAATAATCTTTATAATAATCTCGGCAATGTCCGCTTTCCTCGTTTGGAGGGGAGGGGTCCGAGAATGACTCGGGCGATCGCTCCCTAGAGGAAACAGGGAGTTAAATCTGCGGTTGCTGCATTTTTTCCGGGTTCTCCCCCCCTGATCGGATCAAGGAATCAATCCGGGTCTATTCGGTGCAATTATTCTGCCCTTGCATCGGGTCATCTCTAAATAGATGATTTACCCCACTACTCTAAACAGCCCCCAGTTAAATCTGGTCCCCCTTAAGAAGTGGCACAGTTCCTCATCAAGGGTTCCCCAACCGTAGGAAACTTGAAAAAGAAGAGCGAACTCCAGGAATTACAGTTTTGTTCACTCAGGTTAGAGGGAACAGTCCTGAATCAATTGCTGACTTCATGGTGAAGAGTTCCTTCTCAATGCTAAAAAAAAAGGGGGGAGTTTTGGACGGTTGCCCGAGGTTTCATCGGGCGAAAAAATTTATTTAAGAAAGGGTCTAAACCCATTCAGTATAAACATCTGGGATAATCGAGGAGAAGAGGAAATGGAAGTGACAACGGTCACCCAAAAATTGCGGCAAAATCCTTATGAGGTTTATCGAGACCCACTCACGGGGAAATGGATGGTGATCAAAAATCCAAAACTACATGGCGATCGCCATGTTAATCCTTCTAAGCCTTTATCAAACCTATTTCAATCCCTGAAACCAGGAGAGGGTCAGGAATTGCGATCAGAGTGTGGGGAATTGCCCCTCAAAGAATAAATAAAATTGATTTAGAATAGGGAGCGAAGGATTTAGGGTGAGTAAATTACCAACATGGCAACTTATTTAGTAACAGGAACTGCCCGTGGCATTGGGTTAGCATTGTGCCAGCAGTTACAGGAACGGGGGGATACGGCGATCGCAGTTTGCCGTCAGTCCTCCCCGGAGTTAGATGCATTAGGGATTCGAGTCGAAACCGGAATTGATATCACTTCGAGTCAGACCCTAAAAGAACTGGTGCAGCGATTGCAGGGGATATCCTTAGATGTGTTGGTCAATAATGCGGGCATTTTAGAAGAAGATAGCCTTGATCGCCTGGATTTTGACAGCATTCAACGCCAGTTTGAGGTGAATGCTTTGGGAACATTGCGAGTGACTCAGGCACTGCTACCGTTTCTCAGGGAAGGGTCTAAGATTGGGATTGTCACCAGTCGCATGGGTTCTATTGAGGATAATAGTTCCGGAGGTTATTATGGGTATCGGATGTCCAAAGTCGCCGTCAGTATGGCAGGCAAATCCCTGGCGATCGATTTGAAACCGCGCAAAATCGCTGTGGGGATTGTACATCCTGGATTAGTTCAGACCCGAATGACGGATTTTAGTGGAATTTCTACCCCCGAAGCAGCGCATGGTATCATTCAGCGACTGGATAATCTCACTCTGGACAATTCTGGTACGTTTTGGCACGCCAATGGCGAAGTCTTACCGTGGTAGAAGAGGGGAAGAACTGATTATATGATGATAAATTAGTCCGGTTGGAGTGTAACGGATTCCTCTATGGGAAGATGTTCCCAACCTGTAGGGGGTAAAACCTGACTTGATGTTGCACTCCAGTCGGAAGAATACCAAATCTGCTCAATTCTGAACAGGGGAGGGGGGAGGAGTGAATCATGCATTCACTTCCCCATTTGACCGCATATTTCTTTATAAATTTCGTTCATTTTTTGGATGACTTCCTGAGCTTTTTTTTGCTGTTCGGGATTATCATAAAATAAATCAGGATGCCATTTTTTTACTAAAGTTCGATAAGCTTGTTTCACCTCTTTCAGGGAAGCATTAGAGTTCAATCCGAGGATTTTGTAAAACCGAGCAATTTTATCGCTAACAGGTAGCGGGGGTGCTTGCGGACGGTGAGTGATCGCATCGGGAAGCGATCGCCAGTTCCTCTGTTTCAGTTTGGCTAATTCTGCATCCATTTCCAATGCCTGAAATTTGGCTTCCAACGGGTCAATCATTCCCAAAATCTCCTGAGTTCAACTTCCCCCAAGGGGGTTAGCACATATCCAAACAGCACTCCCTCAACACCAAGTCGATTCACTTCTCCTTCAAAGACTGTAAATCCTGAGTTAACGCCTCCAATACATTTTGTAAAAACTGGATTTGATGGCGCTTCGTGAGCATCTCCGATGAGGGCTTTTGGGGTTGAAATCGCATCACAGGCATGGCGATTTCTTCATAGTCGCGCAGGGTCAAAAAAGCCCCTTCACTGAACCGCTTCAGATAGTCCTCCGCCGCTTTTTTATAGAGCGTTTGTAAATCAGGAGAGTTCACAGGAGTGGCAGGAGTGGCGGGGGTGGACGAATTGGGTTCAATAATTCGATTCAGGATATAATAAGCACTGCGAGCAACCGTATTGCCTACAGGACTTTCTAATAGCCAATCCAAAGGAGTGTCCCCTGAGATAGCGGTGGGACGTTTTGGCGACTTAGGGGCAGAGGGAGTTTGAGGAACGGTGACAGAGGGAGGGTCAGGAAATTTTAGGGTTAATCTTCCCGGGTGGGGGTGGTTGAAAAACTCACAAGCTTTATTTACCCAACTGGTAATTTCTTGCTGATATTGAACCATCGCCGGTTGAAAAGATTGGGTTTCCCAGGTGCGAAATTGCCCCTGTTGGAGTGCCGCGATCGCCTCCAGTTCATACCGCTTTAACAGATTTGGTAAATACAGTTTACTTTGTAAATCAGAAACGCTCCCCTCAAAACCTTGTTTAATCAGTTTTTCTGCTTTTTGTTGCAACTGAATTTTATTCGCCTGTTTTTCTTCAGCAACGGCTAAATCAGTGTTCAACCCTTGAATTTTTGCCGTTAAAGACTGGCAGATTTGAGTGGCGATCGCCTCTAAGCGTGGCAACCAATTAGTAGTTTTTTCTTGATGAAATGCCACAATACTTTGCAGCGCCGATTCAAACATCGGCAGTCCCGTAGTCTGTGCTGCTGCCGCATCCCCTTTCAGTCTTGCTCTGAGGGCCGGTAAAGCATCAACCCGATACAAATTACTAATCCCCGGAGGCAAATTGGACCGAAAACTTTCCGCCACAAACCGCATTCGACTGGACACTTCTTTTTGGTCGTCCGGGTCCATTAAATTCATGAAATTGACCGCAAAAACCACCGTTTCAATCCCGCGATCGAGCAGCCAATCCCGGAGATTTTCCCGTTCTCCCAGGGTCATCAACTTACGAGCATCGAGTACCTGCACCACCAAATCTGCCGTTAACAGTTGATTTCTGACTAGATTATCCTGTTCTTCCCGGTCATTGGTTCCGGGCAAATCTAAAAATTCTACCCCAATTTGCAGGAAAGAATGAGGACAAAACACCTCAACCGCAGCAACATCATTTCGCATCCGCCGGTCCTGGTCTAAAATAGCATATTGCTTGAGGATAGCCGTCCCGAGATCGCTCATCACCTGTCCATCATTTAAGGTAATTTTAGCGCTCAATTCTTCCCCATATTTAACATGAATTGCCGCCCCTGTCGTGGGAATCAAATCAATCGGTAAAGTCCGCTGTCCCAGCAAAGCATTGAGTAAAGTAGATTTGCCATAATTAAAAGGACCAAAAACCGCAATCCGAAAGACGGGATGTTCCAACGCTTCGCAAATTGTCAGGCTATCTTGATACAGGGGTAAACTTTTATCCAGTTCTAATGCCCCTAATGCTGCCCTGATATTCCTGACTACGTTTTGATAAACTTCCTGCTGCATTTTTCTGCCTCGGGTTAACAATTTTAAGGAAATCTCTTGATTCCGGAGGGAGCTCTCCCCGGCCCTCTTAGGGAAGGGGCCGGGGTGTTAGATCTCTCAACCTACAGCAATCAGTAAATCCTGATATTCGGTCTCAATATTTCGCGCCTCCAAACTGACATCAGATTCTAACTTTCTGAGTCGTTCTAATTCACTACTCCGATTAATTTCATGGGATTGCTTTTGTGCCAGCAAATTATCTAATTCCGCTTGACGGGATTTGATATCATCATCAATGCGTTGAGTCACCTCACGGTCATAAGCATCAAAACACTCTTTAACCGCATCGTGAATCGGCTGCCACTGTTGATCAGCGACTTGGGGCAGATATTTGACCAGTTCTTTTTTAGTCACTTTGACCACTTCTATGCGAGCGCGATCGGCCTGAAACAACCCCACGCCTAATCCCACCAGTGCTAAAGTAATTGGCCCTAAAATAATCCCAAACACGGTGGAAATTGCCGCACTAATTCCAATCACGGCTACCATATTTAACAGGATATTTTTCCAGTCGAAACCGGCGCCCATGAGGGCGGCTCCTGCTAGATTGCCCGTGGCTAATGAAACTAATCCCATTGCCCAATTTGCCCAGGCGGGAGAGCTATCTTCCGGTAAACTATTGCTACCGGCCTGGATTTTTTGTCCGGTGAGTTTTTCGGTAATTTTAGTGGTGACTTTGGTGTAGTCGGACCCGTACTGTGAGGCACTTTTGGCTAATTGAATGAACGCCCCATTCATCTCTTGTTCGGCGGTGAGGCTCCAAGCGGATAATTTATCATTAATGTACTGCTCAAATGCCTGCCGGAATCGGGCTTCAAAGTTTTCTCGTTTGCCTTTGTCGATGAAGTCTCCAAATTTAATATCCGGTTGATAGGTTAAGAAATCACTTTCAAAGGTATTGCCTAAGTTGAGGACATAAGTGCGGAATGAATGTGCGATCGCCCGCGCTTTGCTATCCCGAACCTGTTTGATTTCATCCTTGAAGCGATCGCGAATATTTGTTAAAGCCTTAAACTCCGGTTCAACGGAACTAATCCGCTGCTTCAACTCATTCACATCCCCATCCAGTAACGGAATCCGGCGGGCGATCGCCTCCCGCACTCGGGTGGAGGTTTGACGCGCTAAAGTTCGCGCCTGCCGCAATTCAGAAACCGCTCGTTCCTGGGTTAAAAACGTATTCAGCGCCCCCAAAAAGTTGGAAAATCCCGTTCCCTCCAACGAGGCGACTGCATCCTTAATCCGTCGTCTCAACGCTTGAATTGCTGAAATTTCAAACACCCGCTCCTCATAAATATCATGTCCATCTACCACACAATATTCCGCTAAATTCGCCTTAAAAACTTGCCGCAATCGCGTCTCGGAATCCTGCAATTCTTCCTCATCATCCGGATCGATTAAACTCTCCCGCACCTGATCCCAAGCATTAATCAGAAAGAACACACTCAATCCCCGCCCCTTAATATAATTCTCCAGATAGCGGCGTTCTCCCAGGGTGCAAGGTTGTGATGCTCTCATCACAAACAAAATCGCATGGCAATTGTTAATATACCCCAGCGACAATTCATTTCGAGATTCCGTATCATTCAGCCCTGGACTATCAACAATTTCTACCCCTTTTTGCAGTAGCGATAGCGGGTACTCTAACACCGCATAGTCTACATCGGGGAACGCTTGTTGCTGGTTCTGTTCCAGTTGTTTCGCTTCCGAGGGAGGGATAGTGTAGTTCTGTTTAAAACTCTTAAAATCTAGCTCTTGGGGACTTTTGCCATCCTTAAAATAGACCGTTACTTTCTTTTCCGGTCCGTAGCGCAACACGGTCAGCAGGGCAGTACAAGGGTTGACATCACTGGGTAAAATATTCTCTCCAATTAACGCATTGAGAAAGGTGCTTTTACCCCGCTTCATATCTCCCAAAACCAGCAGCCGAAAGACCCCATGCCGTAAATTTTGACTGGCTTTTTGCGTATCTTCGATTTCTCGATCTAAGCCCAATTGCCCAGATTTTTTCGCCCCTGCTGTTTCAGATTCTTGCAAAATTTCGGCTATCTTGCTGAACGCATTAGCCACATCTGCTCGCACTTCGGCGACCCGCTCTAAATTAGTCAAAAAACTTTTGGTTTCCATTTTATAGCTCATGCTGATTTAGGGTAATATCCATCAATAAAGTTGACCCAATTGTACTTCTGTTGTTTCCGGTTCGGGCCTGCAAACCAGACCCGGACAAAAAACGCGCAACCAATCCGATGCCATTTCAGGCATTGTATGAGATTAAGGACTCATAAACCCGGTTAACCGTCCGGCATTCTGAGATAAAGTCTGCCTCTAGTTTTTGCAGACGCTTTAACTCACTGTCTCGATTAATTTCTCGGGATTGCTTTTGTTGGAGCAAATTATCTAATTCCATCCGACGGGATTTGATGTCATCATTCAGCCGGTTCATCACTTCACGCTCATAAGTATCAAAACACTCAGTAATCGCTTTATGAATGACTTTACCCTGTTCTTCCGCGATTTGAGGCAGATATTTAATCAGCTCTTTTTTCGTTGCCTTAATCAATTCTTTGCGACCTTGTTCTGCTTGCAATGCACCCACTCCTAATCCCACGAGCAGGATGCCTAGGGGCCCCGTCAACAGAACCGGAATGGAAAAAATGGCTAAAAAGCTATAGATACCAATCACCGATAGAGAGTTAACGAGAATGTTTTTCCAGTCGAATCCCGCACTTGCTAAAAAGACGCCTGCGATGTTACCCGTTGCCAGGGAAACTAATCCCATTGCCCAACTCGCCCAGGTAGGAGAATTGTCTTCTGAATTAAAATCACTGCGGGTATAAATTTGTTGCCCGATTAATTTGTCAGTCATCGCCTGGGTGATGCGACTATAGGCTGAACCATACTCGGATGCTCGCTTGGCAAGTTGGGTAAAAGCCTCCTGCATTTCTTGGTTTGCAGTTTTTTCCCATGCGGTTATTTTATCATTAAGGTATTGTTCAAATGCCTGTTTGAAGGCGGCATTAAACGCTTCTCGTTTTCCTTGGT
This sequence comes from Laspinema palackyanum D2a, assembly GCA_025370845.1. Classification (GTDB taxonomy): domain Bacteria; phylum Cyanobacteriota; class Cyanobacteriia; order Cyanobacteriales; family Laspinemataceae; genus Laspinema. The sequence goes on from JAMXFF010000013.1 coordinate 18,323, forward strand.
TTAAGGAGTCAAAAAAGCCTAAATCCGGTTGATACCGGGAAAAATCGGTGTCAAAGGTACTGCCCAGATTGAGAATGTAGGCGCGCAAGGACTCGGAAATCCCCCGCGCTTTCTGATCCCGGACGCTTCTAATTTCATCGGAGAAGCGATCGCGGATGTCATTGAGTTTCTCGAATTCCGGTTCTACGGAAGAAATCCGCGCTTTCAATTCGTTGACATCGCGATCAAGTAAAGGAATCCGACGGGCGATCGCCTCCCGAACGCGATCGGTACTCTGCCGCGCTAAAGTTCGCGCTTGCCGCATTTGAGCTACCGCTCTTTCTTCCGTCAAAAACTGATTAATCGCCCCCATAAACTCCGGAAATCCCGTCCCTTCTAAGGATTGCTCCGGGTCTTTCACTCGTCGCCGCAATGCCTGGAGTGAAGAAATTTCAAACACTCGTTCAGGATACAGATCATAGCCATCCACCTGGCAATAGTCGGCCAAATTGCTATGAAATACCTGCCGCAGTTTTTCCTCCGCTTCTTGGAGTTCCTCTCTATCCTCCGGGTCGATCAGTCCTTTTTTAATTTCATCCCAAGCATTAATCAGGAAGAAAACCGTTAATCCGCGCCCTTTGATATAATTATCCAAATAGCGGCGCTCCTCCAAAGTCACCGGCTGACCCGCACGGAGGACAAACAAAATTCCATGACAGTTGTTGATATAATTCAGGGACATTTCATTCCGAGCTTCCGTATCATTCAGCCCCGGACTGTCTACAATTTCAATGCCCTTTTCCAGTAATGCTAAGGGATATTCAACCACGGCATAGTTCACATCAGGAAAGGCTAACTTTTTTTCCTGCTCTAGGGTCTTGGCTTCTTCTGGGTCAATGGTATAACGCTGCTTGAAGGTAGGAAAATCTAACCGTTCCGGGGGTTTGCCCTCTTTGAAGTAAACCGTCACCGTTTTCTGTTTTCCGTAGCGTAACACCGTGAGCAAGGCTGTACAGGGATTCACATCTGCCGGTAATAGGTTCTCTCCAATTAAGGCATTCAAGAAAGTGCTTTTCCCCCGCTTCATGTCCCCCAAAACCAGCAGTCTAAACACCCCCTGCCGTAAATTCTTTGTGCCGAGGGTCAGATCCGCGATGTTGCTTTTTAATCCCAGTTTTCCCGAGGTTTCCTCCCCCTGGGATTCGTCAGTTTCTAACAAGTCAACCATCCGATCCAGACAGGCAGCTACCTCAAATCGGACTTGAGCCACACGCTCCAAATTGTTAAGAAAACTTGCGGCTTCCATTTTATAAACCATTGGTGTTGCCTCTATTTATTGGGTTTATCTGAACTAAAAAAAAGTTTGTAGCCGACCCAAGCGATCGCCCCAACAATTACCGCACTCGCCAGCATCGTTCCCACCCGAACAGCAGCGAAAACGACAACCACAACCAGGGCATACTTTCCTACCCGCTTGAGTTGTCTTCCCCAGCGTTGCAGCTTGGATTCAACAGGTTCCTCTTTAATGGTTTGATACAGCGGAGCTTCTGCTTTGTATAGGTCCATCTCCATTTCCCGCAGTCGTAGCGATCGCTCTCGCTCCGCAATTTCTCGTTCTCGCTCTGCGAGTTCCTTTTGCGGATTTTGTTTTTCTGAGTCTGGGTTGCGTTTGTCATTCATCTCTCTTCACCCTTTCTATACAATAAGTTCTCACCCTTGGTTGAAAAAGTTTACTCCCAATTAGGCCACTTTTTCCGCTTCTATTGTACGCCTGACTCCTCACTTCTGGCAAGTTAATTCCAATCATAAAGGGGATATAGCCTGAAAACATTTAACTCACTTACCTCCTTCAATTTCGATTAAACATTTTACCCCATTTTTAGGATCTTATCTTACAATAAAACCATTGTAAAATAATTTGAAAAATTAACCAATTGGCCCTTTTTATGATTTCCCTAACCAGAGAGTAGGCGTTATTTGATATTTTCTGGTCTAAGTTTGCGAAGTTTTATTGACAACACCTCTTTTGATTTGAGCTTTAGTTAAAATTTAACATCATCCGGATCGGGGTCTGTGATTTCAATCACAAAACCGGGCTTTCCTCCGCATTTGGTCAGTGTATTGTCACCGGGGTCAACCCCTGTACGATTTAGGGAATCGGACCGGACCGATTCTGCGAAAGATAATCCCTGCTATTGATTCACCCCAGCTGAGAAAATGCCCGCCTTGCGATCGCCCAATAACAGGATTGTCTAATTGAAAAGAGGCCATCTCATCCCAGCGATCGCCTAGAACGGCAGTACCTGATTCCATGCCAGGACAAAAAACCAGGTTTCTGCCCCAGAATTGCTGCTAATTGCTACAGATTTGGTGAAGAAACCCGGTTTCTAAGCAATACTGGGGTGGGAGGACAAGGGAGTGCCTTGTCCCTATAGTCACGATGGAAGGGAGGGAGCGCGAAGCATCCTATTTCATCGGGATTTCAATAATAAATTCGGCTCCCTGTCCTGGCGCACTCACACAACGTAATTGTCCCCCATGATTATCGGCGATAATTTGATGACTGATATATAATCCTAAGCCGGTGCCGGTACCAACGGGTTTGGTGGTATATAAGTATTCAAAAACTCGGGCCATTACTTCCTCACTCATCCCCGGACCGTTATCAGCAATCGAAATCGCCACCTGCTCGCCCTCAATCGGGTAAGTGCGAATGCTGATAATATTGGGCTGGTTCTTCATCATTTCGGCCCAATCCCGTCCGACGCTGGCCTCATCTAGGGCATCAATAGCATTGGCAATTAAATTCATAAACACCTGATTCAGTTGTCCCGGATAGCAAATCACCGGCGACAATTCTGCATAGTCTTTTTTTACTTCAATAGAGGGTCTGACTTCACTGGATTTTAATCGATGTTTTAAAATTAACAGAGTGCTATCGATGCCATCATGAATATTAAAGGGAATTTTCGTGGTCGTATCGGACCGGGAAAAGGTGCGTAATGAATTACTCAAATAACAGATGCGCTCACTGCCTTCTTTCATAGAGGCAATCACTTCGGGAACATCATTCACAATATATTCTAAGTCGATTTCGTGAATTTTCTCAGCAATATCTTCTCCGGGTTCGGGAAACTTGCCCTGATAAGACTGGATCAGTTCGATGAGTCCGTTCATGTAATCTTCGGCAATTTCAATATTGCTCGCAATAAAACCCACGGGGTTATTAATTTCATGGGCTACCCCTGCCACTAATTGACCCAAGGCGGTCATTTTTTCATTTTGGATCATTTGAGTTTGAGCATCCAATAGTTTTTTCCGGTCTTCCCTGAGTTTTTGGACTTCACTTAAGGCTCGGTTGATGGTAATTTCTAAGTCTTCAAAATCAATGGGTTTAGTCAGGAAGTCAAAAGCCCCCCGATTCATGGCGGTTCTAATATTTTTCATATCGCTGTAGGCGGACACGACCACAGTTTCAATGCTAGAATCGAGTTCGCGGATTTTTTCCAGTAAGGTTAGGCCATTCATTTGGGGCATATTAATATCGGTGATGGTCACCCGAATTTCGCCATCTGATTGTAAGGCTTCCAGGGCTTCTACCCCATTTCCGGCAAAGATAAATTCATATTGTTCTGACCGAATCTGCTTGCGAAATTGCCTTCTAATTAATTTTTCAAAGGAAGGTTCATCATCTACAAATAAAATTTTGAGTGGCATAGCTTACTCCGATTATAGGGGTTATAGGGGGAATTGAAGGGGTTAGTTAGAGGGGTTGGTTTGGGGTAAGATGATCATAAATTCAGTATGTTCTCCGAGGTGGCTATTGACCTCTAGCTGTCCGCCATGCTGTCCCACGATGGTTTCATAAGTTAGAGATAAACCCAAACCGGTGCCTTCTCCCGTAGGTTTGGTGGTAAAAAAGGGATTAAAAATTTGATCCAGGATGTCCTCGGGAATCCCAGGACCATTATCTCGGATCCGGATTTCTACCCAGGGATCCCTGGCCGATTCGGTGGGGCGATCGCTGCTTGTACGGGTTTTTACTGTGAGGGTAGGACGATATCCATCGGGATCAGCTTGGTATTTCTCATACAGGGCGTAACAGGCGTTATTGACGAGATTCAGAAAGGCACGGCTCATATCCTGGGGTACAATATAGATCTCACTGATTGCTTCATCATAATCGGTTTCGATCGCAATCGAAAAATTGGTGTCTTTATTCTGGTAACTGTGGTAGGCTAACTCAATGGCCTCACTTAAGATCGCATGAAGATTGACCCGCGATCGCTGACCTCGTTCGGCCTGAGAGAGCAGCAGCATTCCCTCAACAATTTTTTCTATTCTTTCTCCATGCTGTTTGATATCCACCACGCTATCTTTTAAGTCGGTCAAGGTCTCATTCAGGTATTCTACATCTAAGTCTTCTAAATTCTCCCGAGGATTATCCAGTTCTTCTATCAGTTCTTCGGTTAAATCCACGGAAATCGAAGCAAAGTTATTGACGAAATTGAGGGGATTTCTAATTTCATGAGCAATGCCTGCGGCCAGGGATCCCAAAGAAGCCAGTTTTTCCTGGGCAATCATTTGTTTTTGAGCCGCTTTTAACTGTTTGAGGGTGAGTTTAAGCTGTTGATTTTTATCTCGTAACTCCACTGTTCGCTGTTCGACTTTCACCTCTAAGGTGCGGGAATACTCTTCAATTTGTTTATAGGACAACTGGAGGTTTTCCAAAAGCGTATAACCAATTGTGGCGATCGCTGACCCGATTAACGCTAACAACGGCGGAACCAGGGGAATCCACCAACAGAGCCTAAACGCACTATAAACCGTCACGATTAACACCAAACTGGCCAAGGAAATCATCACCCCAGTCCGGGGAAAAGAGATATAGGGTAACCCTTTAATATCTCGCCACTGACAGGTAAATCCAGCCCCAACGACCCCCCACAGAAAAATCCACAGCCATTCTACCCCCTCGGAGGCGGTATGAAGCGCCAATTCACCCTCTAGGGCCGCTGTAATCAGATGACTGGTCAGATTGGCATGAATTTCTATCCCCGCCATCGATTCGGGAATGCCCGATAAAGTATTACTATAAGGCGTTAAGGAAAAATCTTTCAGACTAATGGCCGTCGAACCAATTAACACGAGGCGATCGCGCATTAAATCCGGGGGAATTCGATTTTCTAACACATCCATCAAAGAGATACTTTCAAAACTCCCCTGGGGTCCGCGATAATTTAACAAAATTTGATAGCCTTCATCGGATGCACGGACGTAACCCCCATCATAAGCACTAAAGGGGGAAAATACTGCTTTTCCTAATTCAATGCGAACCTCGTCCTTCATCTGGGGAGCAATCCCTTCTCCCTCCAGATAAATCATCGCCAACTTAAATGCCAAGCTAAAGACGAGTGTTCCCTCTTCATCGTTCAAATATAAAAACCCACGACGAATTTTATTATCCATATCCCAGGGAAAATCATTCGCCCCCACCTGATCAAGGCCATTAAGAATGGGGGAGGGTGCAATTTCTGCTTGTTGTTGATTCCCCACCACTTTGCGAATTCCAATTAAATTCGGTGTCGTCTCAAACACCCTTTTTAATTCTTCATTGCCCGTTCCTACCGGCAAATCTCGATAGATATCTAAGCCGATCGCTTTCGGTTCCTGGGCCTTAATTTTCTCTAGTAATTCCGCTAAAACCTGATCCGGGATCGGCCAGGTTCCCAAAGTAGTCAAATCATTTTCATTAATTCCAATAATCAAAATCCGGGGGTCTGGGGGCTGCAGAGGCCGAAGTTGAAATAATAAATCCAGGGTTGATAATTCCAGTGCCTGTAATAACCCACTCATTCGCAGCAAAATCGTCAATCCCGCTACCGTCGGTGCGAGGATTGACACTCTGCGCCATTCCCAAATTTTTAGCTTAACCTTGGCCCACATAGAATTAAGAATTAAGAATTAAGAATTAAGAATTAAGACCGCCGAGAAGTTTAATCCTCAATTCCTAATTCTTAATTACTACCAGGGACTGCCAATCATGGTAAAGCCAGCCCAATAATAGGGGTGTCTTAACTCGCGATTCCCGAGGCGCGAAAGCTCCGGTGGGAGTTCTACGTTTCCGAAGGACCCGACCAAGGCCCCATTTTCCAGATGCACGGTCCCGCCAATCATGGCGATTTGTGCTCTCCTCAATGCCTCTGCCTTAATCGGGGCCGATCGCAAGTTTTGGTAAAACTCGCTCATCAGTCCCAAGGTCCCCGCATCATTGGCGTACCAAAGACTCGCGACGGCTGATTTAACCCCGGCTTGCACGGCTAATCCAGCAAAGCCAAATTCGGCCTCTAAATCTCCGATCGCCGTGCGACAGGCGGACAGCACTAACAATTCTACGGGCGGATCGTTCCATTGTAACTGCTGCATCCGATCTAGGCGTAATTTTTCCCCCCATAACTGGAGGTAGGAGTTATCTCTTGCTCCTGAGTTAAATTGACCGTGGGTCGCTAGGTGAATGATCCCGAAGGGTTCTTGTCGGCGCAGCTCTTGCAATTTATCCAGGGTGACAGCTTCGTTTAAGAAGGCTGCACCGGGCCATAATTGATTAACAATGGTGTCAATTTCCACCGGCACTGCCGGTAACGGATATTGGTCAGAAAATTCTGACAATCCCATTGCTAAGACTTCGGTACTTTTCCAGTTGCTATAACGAGCATCGGTTAAATACAGACTGGGAATTAAGGTGATGCTGTATTTTTCAACTAAAAACTGCTCCCCATCATGTAATGCGGCAATGGGCAGCATCCGCAATCCCGCATCCATACTAAAAATAGTCGTCTCAATTCCCAACCGTTTGAGGTCCGGTTCTAAGGGGGCAATGATCCATTGATAGAGTTGCTGGGCCGGGGCTAAATAACTGGTGGTGCGCCGCCTGGATACATTACCAATTTCTCCCTGCAAACGCTGCACTTCCTGCAACAAAACGGCTTGGTTGGCTTCAGGAACACTTTTGTAAATCGGTTTGCCGACGGGAGGGATTAAGACTAAATCTAATTGCTCATTTCGAGAAAAAACATAAATCAGACCGGCATTTTTACCCGTCAGGGTTTCCATATCCCGAAGTTTGTTCTGGATGGTCTCAAAGGATAAATAAGGCAGATTAATAGTCTGCCCTAAATATTCCTCAAAGTCCTCACTAAACACGCGATCGCCCATTTCAATCGCCTGTTCTATTTGACCCGAATCTAGCAGGCTATCGAGGTCACTGCGATTGTTCAACTGGAGAATGGGCGGTTCACTCAAAACATCGGAAACAGCCTGTTCATTTCTTTGTTCGAGTCCCGGGGACCCCATAAACCGATCGCCCAGGGAGGGGGTCCAAGGATAGCCCGTTTCGGTCAAGGAGGGAACATTCATGAGCGCGGGCTCTGCCGGAACTGGAGTGGCGATCTCCGGTACAGGTAAGCCCGACCCACCCTGAATCCCCGGTCCTACCACCATAGGAATCTGCGCGGGTTCCACCACGGGGGCCGGTTCTGACACCGGAATGGGGGCCGGTTCTGCTACAGGAATTGGGGCTGGTTCTGCTACAGGACTGGGGGCCGGTTCTGCTACAGGACTGGGGGCCGGTTCTGCTACAGGAATTGGGGCTGGTTCTGCTACAGGAATTGGGGCTGGTTCTGCTACAGGACTGGGGGCCGGTTCTGCTACAGGAATTGGGGCTGGTTCTGCTACCGGACTGGGCTCAGTGATGTCAGGTTCGGGAGAGGGCGGCTCACTTGCCTCACCCGTCTCGGGTTCTGGTGTACTCTGTGCCGAAGGCGGTAGTGGCAGGGGGTCAATTTTCGGGGCGGGTTTGATCACTGGAGTAAACAAGTTTTCCCCCTCTTCCGGGGATGGAGTGGGTTCAGGTTCTTCCGTCTCCGGCAGGGTCACATCTTCGATGTTAAAAGCACCGCTCGTCGTTCCCGTGGCGTTGGGGAGCTCAACGGTAACTTCCCCGGTATAATTGGAATAATCCAGGCGATCGCTCCCGGCTGCTCCATCAATGCGGCCAAACTGCGCCCCATCGAGAAACGCGAAGGTATCACTGGCACTGCCTCCGGTCAAGTTTTCAATATTTTCAAACCTCATGCCGTTGGGATAGCCGCTAAGAGTGCCTCGGCCAGGGCCGGTGAGAGTCCAGGTGGTATCTTGGTTCGGACCCGTGAGCGTCTGTCCACCGGCGATCGTCACCGGCGCATTAAAGTCAAATCCATTATATAAGGTTACATTTCCCGTACTATCGGATCTACCAATGATAATCGAGCCAAAGCCATTTGTGAGGGCATTCAGCAGATTATCCCCTAATATCAAGGTGTCATTGGGTAAATTATTGTCCGTCGGTGCGATCGCCACATTTCTACCTGCCGAACCCGGTTCTATGACCAATCGCCCGCGCCCGGTTGCGGAACTGTTGCCGGTTGCCTCAATTGCATCGGCTCTCACATTCAGATTATTGGTGTTGATGTTGCCTCGCAAGCGCAAGGTTCCCGTGCTGGCATCCAGGTTGATGGTTCCAGGGGTCGCATTAGAGTTCGTGGACAGGTCCTGGGTTGTGATATCTCCACCCTCGGTATTCAGTTCGATTATCCCCCCATCTCCGGATCCGGAAGAGGCATCGATGGTCGCATTTCCCGTTTGGATAATGATGTTGCCATCCCCGCCTGTGTTCAGACTAATCTCTCCCCCGGTTCCCTCCCCCTCGGAGTTAGCCAGGATCGTGCGGGTGGTAATATTCCCGGTTTCAGTGGTTAGGGTAATGTTTCCCCCATCCCCAGATACGGAAGAGGCATCTAAAATCCCGTTTCCTGTACCGATATCGATCGCCCCGGTCCCTCCCGCACTCAGGATAATATCCCCAGCCGTTCCTCCCCCATCAGATTTGGAGATCATCTCTCCCGTGGTAATATCCCCGGTTTGAGTCGTTAGGGTGATGGTTCCCCCATCTCCAGATGCCGAAGACGCATCTAAACTCCCGTTGCCGGTTTGGATAGTGATCGCCCCGGTTCCTCCCGCACTCAGGGTAATATCTCCCCCCGTCCCCGCACCTGTAGACTGGGAAATTAGCTGACGCGCTTCAATATTGCCATTGCTACTGGTGAGGGAGATATTTCCCCCATTCCCTTCTGCGGAGGTATCGATGGTGGTAACCGTGATATTCGCTCCGAAAATATTAATCTCTCGCCCTTGAGCCAGGATCTGGCTGGATGCATTCATCAAAAAAGCGCCGGTTCCTTCGTTATCCGCATCCGCCCGAAATACAATGGCTTCCCCGGGGACAAATTCGAGGGAAACACCATTGGCAATCTCAATATTATTAGTCGCTTCTAGGATGATATTGCCGATTTGATTTTGAAGCGTTTGGGCCGAAATTGTAATAGGTTCCCCGGCAAATTCATCGGATAAAATATTCGGCAGAAACTCCGCGATATTGGGTGGATTATCCTCATCATTAGAAATGATAATATTCAAGGGGTCGAGGAGCAGGGTTCCGGAATTTCCGTGGGTGGCACTGACATCAACGATGCCTTCAAAAATCAGGTGTTCTTTGCCTGAAACTTCTACAAATCCGCCATTTTGGGAGGGAGCAAAGGGGGTGGAACCTCCCCGGGCGCTAATGTTGCCATAGAATCCGGTGACGCGATCGCTCCAGACAATGGCGCGTCCCCCATTCCCGGTACTCAGGGCATCCACTCGGATGGTGGAATCGGGACTGATTAAGGTGCGATCGGCAGTGGGCAATCGAGTCCCGCCTTGGAAATCCCCACCCAGATAGACTTCGCCTCCGCCATTGCCCCCAGAAGCATCAAGGGTTGAGGCGATCGCCCCAATTTTTTCCCCTAAAATCGTGACGGTCCCCCCAGTTTCCACCCCATCGGCAACGGAAATCTCACCGCTGACAAGGGTGGTTCCCGGATCGGGGGACCAGGATAAATTGGAACCGCTGAGGGTAATTGTTCCATCGGGATTCACTGCCGCACCTCGGGCGTGTCCCTGAGTGAGATTTCCTTCTGTGAGCAGTTGGGGTAATTGTAAGGCAGAAATTCCCGTTTCGGTGTTTGGGGCGATCGCCTGGAATTCCAGACTTAGCAGCATTCCTTCCTGAGACAACCGGACGCGATGGGGTCCGGGGACACTGGCGATGGTGATGTTGCCCCCTGGGGCGGTTAAGGTTCCCGTATTGAGGACGCTGCCCCCCATCAGGGTAATATTTTCCCCAAACTCGACGGTCAAATCTCCGGCATTGACAATACTCCCGGCCTGAGATTGAGTAAAATCAAACTGATTGGGGGACCCGGTGAGGCTGTGATAGGAAGAGGTCCCCAATACATCAAAACTCGCTCCTGAGTTAAATCCGAGCGAGTTTGCAGTGGTAGCAAAAAAGGACCCCGTGAGGTTTAACTGAGCGGTAGGACCGAACAGGATGCCTGCGGGGTTGATTAAATATAGATTGGAGTGGCTGCCGCTGACTTGCAGCAGACCCTGAATTAGAGAAGGGTTGCCCCCGACAACCCGAGTGAAGATATTCTGGATGTCGGGATTTGCCAGAAAGTTAGCAGTTTGACCCGCTTCTAAACCAAAGCGATCGAAACTGTGGAAGAGATTGGAGCCATCACCGGAGGGACTGCCCCCCTGGATATCAAAGCGATCGCCATCATGGGTAACTTGGGTCCCGGTTCCATCCACAGCGGGAATCATCGATTGAGTTCGTCCCGCTTCTAGGAAAATGCCCCACCAACAAACTGCGGCCAATAGGGTACTTGGGCCAATTACCCATGATGACTTCATGCCCTTACTCCTGACTGATTTGAGTCGCATCTACAAGGGGTTCTGTTGCGAAGTCCCCCAATTCTACAGAATTAAGAAACTGTTGCCACCGGGCAAACAGGACGGTATCCTGGGGATTATCCCGGCGCATTTGAGCCAGAATGCTCAGAGCATCATGCCAAATCCCTTCCCGAGCATAGATGGAAACCCGGTTACTTGGGGTTGTGGCATTTTTGAGTTCTAAGGCGATGGTTTCATCCGGTTCCACTCGTTCGATCCAACCATCGACGACAATATCTCCGGTGCGATCGTTCGCATCGCAGACCATTTTTAAGTACCAATGATAACTTTTCCCTGGATCCAGGGTAGTCGCATCATTCACAGGTAAACTGTGACTAATAATCCCCCCTTGGGGAATTTGGATTTTGGCTTGGTAAACCACATTCTCCTCATTATCTCCCTCGACCAATTCAAACTCTAAGGTTTGGGGGCCTGATGTGGGGACATACCAGTACAACGTGGGATGCTCGGCCAAAGTCAAGGGCATGGCATCACCCGGAGTTAATGCGGTCAAAGGTTTTTGGCCCGCTTGATAGGTTCCACAGCCTCTGGTGCCGCCTTCTGCGGTCCGTTGGGGCGCACCGCGATCGGGAGGATTGAAAGATTGACTGAGTAACCAGGGACCAGCAGTCGCTGTAGAGAGGGAATCGGGTTCAGTTTGAGCCTTCGCCTGCAAATTCAGGCCCGGACCCATCACCAGTCCCAAACATACCGCCACTGAAAATGTGGTAACTTGTTTTAACGATTTGTTCCAAAGCATAATACGGAAGCTCCCTTCATCTAATCAAATAATCGCGATCGCCCCTAACACCCACTTCCCCTAGGGGAAGATTGTCCAGCCTACTTTAATACGGGTAATAAAACCTAACCTCTCTTTTATGCCAATAATTATTGGGATCGTCAATACGAAATTTAGAATTTACAACTCAAGATATAGCTAGACTCTGCCCTTTTAACCTAACTGCGGTGTAGATATCCTCCTTCTAGGGGTGCCAATTCTCCCATAACCCCTATCTGATGCTGTTGCGGTTTGAAGTTTTGGCAGAACTTTCAATCCCGTGGTGAAAAACTTCATCGAGTCAGGGCCCATTCGCCATCCTGGGGATCCGGATTAGCGGATCCTGTGAAAGTAGAGGGTATCCCTTCTAGTATGAACCCTCCTGCCCTCACTTGTGTATCAACAAAGTGACGAATTCTGTAAATGATTTGAGACCCACCCCCCAGAGACTCAAGGATAATTTCAACCCTATAACCCTCCACCTTCATTCTAAAGGGCTGAATCAACTACTGGCTTCAGTATTTTTACGGATCTAGGGCCTTTCTAGGTGGAGGTTTAAGTTGAAAACCTCGCCCCATCAATTCCATCCCGGTTTAATTGAAAAAAACACTAAAATTTTAATAACTTTTGCCCACAATATGTTATAATGTGTCGAGTAAATTACGCCATGCTGACCCCCCACACAACAGCGAAGAAAGCGGGTTTTTACCCAAACCCTTGCCTCACCACCCCGATTTAATGAACTATACCTTCACGAAAAAAAACCGAAAAAAAAGAGGAACAATGTAGTACAACTTGTGGTAAAGTACCACTACATTTGCTCCAGCCCTGAATGTCCCTTGATATATGTCGGAGGCTAGATAAAAGTTTCCGAGCATTTCAGCGGTTGGTCCCACAGCCTCCAAGACTGGGGGGATGAGCCCTTGTAATCAAGGCACAGACACCTCGCTTTACTCGGTCGAGGAGTATGGATCAATTAAAAAAGGCGATCGCAACCGATCGCCCTTTTTTTAATCAAAACACCGAATCAACCGGCTATCGACCTAGAGAATGCCGTCTTTTTTCGCCATAGACAGCATCAGATCCACAACGCGGCAGGAATAACCCCATTCGTTGTCATACCAAGACACAATCTTGAAGAAATTCGAGTTCAGTTCCATTCCGGCACCGGCATCAAAAATGCTCGAATGAGAATCTCCGACAAAATCTGTCGAAACCACCTCATCCTCGGTATAACCCAAAATCCCTTTGAGTTCTCCCTCCGATGCCGCCTTCATCGCCGCGCAAATTTCCTTATAGCTGGTTGCCTTGGTGGTCCGGAAGGTCAAATCCACCACGGACACATCCGGAGTCGGAACCCGGAATGCCATCCCCGTCAATTTACCTTTCAACTCCGGTAACACCAGGGTCACTGCTTTCGCTGCACCCGTAGCAGCCGGAATAATATTCTGGGCGGCACCCCTGCCCCCGCGCCAGTCTTTTTTACTGGGTCCATCCACCGTCGGTTGAGTCGCCGTCATGGCGTGCACCGTCGTCATCAACCCTTCACTGAAGCCAAAATTGTCATTAATCACCTTGGCAACTGGGGCCAGACAGTTCGTGGTGCAACTGGCATTAGAAACGACGGTATCTTTTGCCGGGTCAAACGTTTCATGGTTGACCCCCACCAGGAAGGTCCGTACTTGGTCCGGGTCCTTCGTCGGGGCCGAAATCACCACGCGCTTGGCACCGCCTTTGATATGTTTGGTAGCCCCTTCTAGGGTGGTAAACAGTCCCGTAGACTCGACAATGTAATCGGCACCGACTTTACCCCAGGGCAGTTCTGTCGGGTCTTTAATGGCGGTACAGGGGATAAACTTGCCGTCAATCTCAATTCCCTCGGGAGTCGCTTTCACCGACCCAGGAAATTTCCCTTGGGTTGAGTCGTGTTTGAATAAATAGGCCAGGTTATCCGAAGGAACCAGGTCGTTAATCCCCACAAATTCAAGATTGGGATTGTTAATTCCAGCACGCAGGACTAGACGTCCAATCCGTCCAAATCCATTAATCCCAACTTTTAAAGTTCCCATGAACTACATTCCTCTGTAAACAAACAACTTGTACTTTAGCAGCAATCTCCCCTAGTTCGTGTTATTGCAGCGACATATCGTCAAGCTTTTAAGACTTTTGAGAGAGATTGTATTTCTTTAGAAAGATTTTAGGAATCGAGCAGATCCCCAGAAGAGTGACCCCGACCGCCAGATGAAACGTGAGGAGTTATCCAGGAGGACTGCCCGAATCAATGGGTGAGAAGTGTTATATGCAGTTAGAGAATCAGGACATGAAGTCCATTGATATTCCTGATATCCTGGATTCTCTAGTTTCCGGTTGAGTTATTCAAAGCTAGGACCGGCGTCGATAATCTCCTGACTGGCGGTGGTAAAGCGTTTGAAGTTATCCACAAACCGTCGGGCTAGTTCTTTAGCTTGGCGATCGTAAGCCTCTTTATCCGCCCAGGTATTGCGCGGATCGAGAATCTCACTGGGTACGCCGGAAACGGCTTCGGGAATCAACAGTTTGAAGATGGGATCGGGATGACAGGTGACGTGATCGAGTTCGCCACTCAGGGCTGCTGATACCATTGCCCGGGTATATTTAATCTTAATCCGGCTGCCCACGCCATAAGGACCGCCAGACCATCCGGTATTGACGAGATATACGGAGGCGGTAGAATTATGTTTCCGTAGGCGTTCACCGAGCATTTCTGCATACACGGTAGCGGACAGTGGCAGGAAGGGTTTTCCGAAACAGGCGGAGAAGGTGGCTTCGGGTTCGGTAATTCCGCGTTCTGTTCCGGCGAGTTTGCTGGTATAGCCGGACATGAAGTAATACATCGCCTGCCGGTTTGTCAGTTTGGCGATCGGAGGTAAGACACCAAAGGCATCTGCTGAAAGGAAAATCACCGCTGTTGGATGCCCGCCGACGCTGGGAAGGACTACATTGGGAATATAGTCAATGGGATAGGCAACCCGGGTATTTTCGGTCAAACGACCATCATTATAGTCGGGATGACGAGTGACGGGATCGAGGACGACGTTTTCCATCAAGGCACCAAAGCGGATCGCATCCCAGATTTGCGGTTCGTTTTCTTTGGACAAGGCGATCGTTTTTGCATAACATCCGCCTTCAAAGTTAAAAACGCCGTCTTCTGACCAACCATGTTCATCATCGCCAATTAACCGACGGGTTGGATCGGCGGAAATGGTGGTTTTACCTGTACCGGAGAGTCCGAAGAATAAGGCGGTATTACCCTTGTCATCCATGTTCGCCGAACAGTGCATTGGCAGGACGTTCCGCTTGGTCATAAAGTAGTTCATCAAGGAGAACACGGATTTTTTGATCTCCCCGGAATATTTAGAACCGCCGATAATGACGATTTTTTGCGAAAAGTTGACGACGATAAAGGCTTCGGAGTTGATGCCGTTGATTTCCGGGTCACCTTGCAAACCGGGAACCGCGATCACGGTGAAATCAGCTTGATGGTTGGCGAGTTCTTCGTCTGTTGCCCGAATAAAGAGTTGATGGGCGAATAAATTCTGTGAGGCATATTGGTTGATGATTCTCACGCCGACTCGGTAGTTCGGGTCGCACCCGACATACCCATCAAACAGATAAAGATCTCGACCCTGGACGTAGGAGAGCACTTGGCGATAGAGGCGTTTGAAGTTTTGTTCGGAAATGGGAACGTTGAGTTTGTTCCAGTGGATTTCGTCCCGGCTGTTCGGTTCATCTACGATAAATTTATCGTTGGGAGACCGTCCGGTATATTTTCCGGTATTAATACAAAGTGCGCCATTGTCGGCGAGGATTGCTTCTGCCCGGGCTAAGGCGTGTTCGACCAAGAT
Organism: Laspinema palackyanum D2a; assembly: GCA_025370845.1. Classification (GTDB taxonomy): domain Bacteria; phylum Cyanobacteriota; class Cyanobacteriia; order Cyanobacteriales; family Laspinemataceae; genus Laspinema. Next base: position 33,833 of record JAMXFF010000013.1, read on the forward strand.
GGGAATGGAGAGGTTGCGATAGACATGGCCGAGGTTTTTCATCCCTAGGGCTTCTAGTCCGTAAGTTTTGGGGGTTTGGTCATGTTCTAAGGTTAGGGTTTCTTTCATGGTGGTGAGGGCTTGGTTATATGCCAAGGTATTCTTAATGGTTTTAAATGCGGCTACGTCTTGATAAGTATTGCGGCTGGACCGGGTTGCTTCTTCCATATTGGGTTTTGGGGATGTGTTGTAGTTTTGAACGCTCATTTGTTGGTCCTCGTTCTTTCTCTGGCAATAAATTGTGTTGTCGTGACTGGAGTTGCGTTTAGGTTGTGTGCTAACCGGGTTACATTAGCAACGATGGGGTTGGTAAACTTTTTGAGTTGTCGGCGTTGAGAAAATCTACCGATATATTCTGATCCGGATGTTAAGCCTGTGCTTCTGGCCCTAACAGATTAGGGAGGTGAACGGATCTCTTAACACTGTATTGTTCGGTCTGTTTGCGGGGAGTCTCATCCCAAGAGGGTGACCTCGCTGAAAGCTTCTACACCCTGGGCTTAATGTAGTTCCCCCTTTCTGATTGATGGGGGGTGGGATTGAGGCAGATTCCGACGTTCTACAGTTTAGGAGATTACCGGCTCTGCGGTTTAAGTTTCAGGGTTTTGGCGGAGGTCTTCAACTTTATCATAAGCGAATTAATGGCTTAAAACAATTACAAAATATTACGAAATTGCGGTTTAGTTTAGGCCCTCGGTTCCCTTACAACCGTCCGGACTTTCTTCTGGGTTTTTCCCAAGGCGATTCAATGGCAATACTCATCTGCTATGTAGCTACTATTGGGCGGAAAATTTTGCAAGGTTTCTCACGGAATCTCTCGGCGAAATAACAAGAACGAATAACATTTGTTACATAAATTCATCAAAAAAGTTGTGCGTGACCCCGTTTTTTGCTAAACTTAGCAAAGGCATCTCTTTGTGTGAAAAAAGAGTTCCTTTTGAAAAAAGAGTCTATTCAGGCCGGAAGGTCAGGCAGGATTGGCTGGTAGGGGGAAGTAACCACCAGGCGATCGCCTCACACCGCCCATTTTTAAGGTAGGATAAAAACAAGGGAACAGGTCAGGTCAGTATAGAAGGGAGTCAGAAATTCCCAGAAGTGGTAGCATAGAGTTCAATATAGATCCCGTGTCAATTACGAGCGTCGTACCCCACCCTTATGGGAGAGCCGGAACCGAACCCGATGTTAATGGACGGTCCCGCCAGCATCAATGCTGCTGTCGCGATCGCTGGCCGCACCCAAATCGGTCACGGGACCTCTGTCCTTGAGAGTCCAGAGGTGGTGAATCTTGTGTTAGAGCGCGGCATGGTCCTAGAAATGTGTCCCACCTCTAATCAACCTCTGGGCAACGTCTCATCCTATCAAAATCACCGGATTCTCGCCCTAGATGAGGCAGGGGGGAAGGTAACGGTCAATTCTGACGATCCCACCGGGTTGGGGCTGAATTTAACCCAAGAGATGCAACGGTTAGTCAGCGATCGCCGCTTATCCCGGGACTGTATTGCCCGATGGACTTGCAATGCTTTTAAAGTTGCGATCGCAAATGAGGCGATGCGATCGCAATTTTTCACCAACTAGAAACCGGGCAGCAAACTCACTGTCCCTCGGGGGAATCTCCGGGTGGATGAAAACCTTAAACCCGTGGTTTTGTGATTATACCTTAATCTTCCCCAAAAAGCAATGTTCAAACGCCATAATTTTTGCCCCCCCCCTATAAATCTTAAACAATTCCAAAGAAAATCTATAGATATTTCAACAGCTCCTTGACAAGTCTGGCAGCATCGGCAGTCGCCGGGTTACACCCAGCCCCCAGCAAAGATTCCAGCTCATCGCCCCCCATCCTGCCCCCAGGGGATTTCTTTATTTTTTATAAAAAAAATTTCAAAACCGAAAAGTGGATAGAATCGTGTGCTATATTAAAAAAGTGGATAGAAAACAAGCAAAACGGTTTACCGATTCGAGGTAATATAACTTATGGTTTCCACTTCAGTAAAATCTCCCCAACCGACCGAATTAACAGGCCAACAAAACGTCATTAGCGAGGGATGGCAAGGCTTCGTGACTGGCAAATGGGGTAAAGAAATTGACGTCCGGGATTTTATCCAAAAAAATTACAACCCTTATCAGGGAGATGAGACCTTCTTAGCCGAGGCGACAGAACGCACCACAACCCTCTGGAAGAAAGTCACCGAACTGATGAAAGAAGAACGGAGCAAGGGTGTATTAGATGCGGAAACCAAGATTCCGGCATCGATTACAGCCTACGGTCCGGGTTACATCGATCGCGACTTAGAACGGATCGTCGGACTACAAACCGATAAACCCCTGAAACGGGCGATCATGCCTTACGGCGGAATTCGCATCGTCAAAGCTGGGTTGGAAGCTTACGGGTATAAACTCGACCCGGAAACCGAAAAAATCTTCACCCAGTATCGTAAAACACATAACGACGGCGTATTTGATGGCTATACCCGGGAAATGCGGGCGGCCCGACATTCCGGGATCATCACCGGATTGCCCGATGCTTATGGACGGGGACGAATTATTGGAGACTATCGGCGCGTCGCACTTTATGGCGTCAATCGCCTGATTGCGGACAAGAAACATCAACTTGAATCCTTAGAGTTTGATGCGATCACTGAACCCGTCATCCAATTGCGCGAAGAAGTCAACGAACAAATTCGCGCCTTGCAAGAACTCAAAGAAATGGGTGCAGGGTATGGATTTGACCTGGGACGACCCGCCAACACCGCCCAAGAAGCCGTCCAATGGACATACTTAGGCTATTTGGCTGCCGTTAAAGAACAGAATGGTGCTGCCATGTCCCTGGGACGGGTGTCTACCTTCCTAGACATCTACTTTGAGCGCGACTTGAAAAACGGGACCCTCACCGAAACCGACGCCCAAGAAATCATCGATGATTTCGTCATGAAACTGCGGATGGTGCGCTTCCTGCGGACCCCGGATTACAACCAACTGTTTTCTGGCGACCCCACTTGGGTGACTGAATGTATCGGAGGGATGAGTGAAGATGGACGTCCTTTGGTCACTCGCACGAGCTTCCGCTTCCTGCATACCTTATATAACCTCGGCGCAGCGCCAGAACCCAACTTAACCATTCTCTGGTCCGAACGGTTACCGGAAAACTTCAAACGCTATTGTGCGAAAGTTTCCATCGATACCTGTTCCACCCAGTATGAAAACGATGACTTAATGCGGCCCACTTATGGCGACGATTACGGCATTGCCTGCTGCGTCAGCGCCATGCGAATTGGGAAGCAAATGCAGTTCTTCGGGGCACGGGCGAACCTGGCCAAAGCCTTACTGTATGCCATCAATGGGGGTAAAGACGAGACCTCGGGAGAACAAATTGGACCCGAATTTGCCCCAGTGATGGGAGACGATTTGGATTACGAGGATGTGGTGGCGAAATTCGATCGCTTCATGGATTGGTTGGCGAAACTGTACGTCAACACCTTGAATGTGATCCATTATATGCATGATAAATATTGCTATGAGCGGATTGAAGCCGCCTTGCACGATCGCGATATTTATCGGACCCTAGCTTGTGGTGTTGCTGGACTCTCCGTGGTGGCAGACTCCCTGGCGGCGATTAAATATGCCAAAGTCAAAGCCATCCGCAATGCTCAAGGCTTAATTGTGGATTATCAGATTGAAGGTGACTATCCCAAATATGGGAACAACGACGATCGCGTAGACGAAATTGCTGCTGATCTCGTTGAAAACTTCATGAACAAGATCCGCAAGCATAAAACCTATCGGAATGCGGTGCCAACGCAATCTGTCCTCACCATTACCTCCAATGTGGTTTATGGCAAAAAAACCGGGAATACCCCCGATGGACGGAAAGCAGGTGAACCCTTTGCACCGGGTGCGAACCCGATGCATGGACGGGATACCAAAGGGGCGATCGCAGCCTTATCTTCCGTAGCGAAACTGCCTTATGAACACGCCCAAGATGGGATTTCCTACACCTTCTCCATCGTTCCGAAAGCATTAGGAAAAACCGAAGGCGATCGGCTCACCAACCTAGTGGGAATTTTAGATGGATACTTCCACGATCAAGGTCATCACATTAACATCAACGTTCTCGATCGCGAAACCTTGATTGATGCGATGGATCACCCGGAAAAATATCCGCAACTCACCATTCGGGTCTCCGGTTATGCCGTCAACTTCATTAAACTAACCCGCGAACAACAGTTAGACGTGATTAACCGAACCTTCCACGAACGCATCTAATCATTTCTAAAACTACAAAGGTGGGCCTTTTAGCTCACCTTTGTAGTTTGTAGGATGTTAAGATGAATATTCAGCCTTCCCTTTATTTTCCCCCTTAACAATGCTAGAGAGAACAGCCAATCCCACCGCGACCCCTCCCGCCGTTCGAGCCTTTCAATCCGTCGGCGCCATCCATTCCGTCGAAAGTTGTGGGACCGTCGATGGTCCGGGAATTCGGTTTGTAATTTTCACTCAAGGCTGTCCCCTGCGCTGTCTGTACTGCCATAATCCCGATTGCCGACATATTGAAGAGGGGAAAGTCGTCAGCGTGGATGAACTGATTGAAGAGGTGCAAAAATATCGCTCCTATATGCGCTTTTCCGGAGGAGGAGTGACAGTGACGGGGGGCGAACCGTTGATGCAGCCAGAATTCGTGCGAGAAATCTTCCGTCGCTGTAAAGAATTAGACATTCATACGGTCCTGGATACCTCGGGTTATGTCCAATTAAATGCCGCCAAACCCGTGTTGGACTATGTAGATTTAGTGCTGCTGGATATTAAATCCTATAATCGGGCGCTGTATGAAAAAGTGACCAAGGTTTCCCTAGAACCCACCCTGAAATTTGCGGAATATCTTAAGGAGATTAATAAACCGGCTTGGATTCGGTTTGTTTTAGTGCCCCACCTCACGGATAACCGGGAGAATGTGGAAGGACTCGCCCAGTTTGTGTCCACCTTAACCAACGTGGAAAAAGTGGAAGTGTTGCCCTTTCATCAAATGGGAGAATACAAGTGGGAGCAGTTGGGGTATGAGTATGAACTGAAAAATACCGAGCCCCCCACAGCGGAACAAATTGAAACGGTGATGGAAATTTTTAGAAGTTATGGATTGCCGGTGCAGTAAACGGCAAGGAGGCTGGTGGGTACAGCAGAGATGAGATGCCGGGGTTCTGAGCAAAATTTAGGGCAATCAGCAGCAAGGTAAATCGAGTGCTGTGCTGATGCCCTAGGACGCCGGTACAGTCAGGGGGAGACCCCCTCAGTTTTTGACAACCTATTGCCCTGTAGACACCCCATAAAGCGGCAAAAACTGGTTTTCTTGTCCGAGGGATGGAAAACGGTATTCATGCCCTAGTCGGGATAAAATTAGCGTGGATAACAGGCGATCGCCTGAAGATTCAAGGTTTCCTGGCAAAAACGGGCAGTCTCACTTGGGAGCGTCCCCCGGTTGCTGACAGCAGGCGAAGTTAAGAGGCGATCGCCCAGTAGCGTATCCCAACTCACCGACAAGCATCAGTCAATTTCGTTAAGGTGGACAAGATGGGACTCTATGCCTGACGCAATTGAGAAAGAGGTGACTGCACAATTCTAAAAGGATTGTTACTTTTTCCCGGAATAGCGCACAGGAGTGGGTAGGCTAGGCTTAAGTAACTCTAAGCTTTTTTACTCAGAAAGATAGGGTCGCGTCTGGAATAATGTCCATTTAGAAGATTATATTTAAGGAAAATCCAGCGATGCAAAAGCCAATCGCAAGCAACCCCGACCAAAAAGAGCGCAGCATCTCCAACCAGGACGTCCTGCGGTATGAACGGCAAACCCTTGATGCCATTTTTAAACCCAAAAATGTTGCCGTCATCGGTGCAACCGATCGCCTCGGGAGTGTCGGACGAACCATTTTATCTAATTTAATTGCCAGTCCCTTTGGTGGGGCAGTCTTTCCCGTCAATCCCAAACGGGACAACGTTTTGGGGATCAAAGCCTATCCCAGTATTGCCGCCGTACCCGACCCCGTAGACTTGGCAATCATCGTCACCCCCGCCCCCACAGTGCCGGGGATCATCCGCGAATGCGTTGCGGTGGGCATTCCTGGGGCGATTATCATCTCTGCGGGGTTCAAAGAAATCGGCCCTGCCGGAATCGAACTAGAACGGCAAATCCTCGCCGAAGCCCGTCGGGGTAAAATGCAGATTATCGGACCCAACTGCCTCGGAGTGATGAGTCCCCTCACCGGACTCAATGCCACCTTTGCCACCAAAATGGCCAAACCCGGGAATGTCGGCTTTATCAGCCAAAGTGGGGCACTCTGTACCGCCATTCTGGATTGGAGTTTGCGGGAAAACGTCGGCTTTAGTGCCTTTATGTCCATTGGTTCCATGCTGGATGTGGGTTGGGGGGATTTAATTTATTACCTCGGTGACGACCCCAACACCCAAAGCATCGTCATCTACATGGAATCCATCGGCAACGCGCGATCGTTCCTCTCTGCTGCCCGGGAAGTCGCCCTCACCAAACCGATTATTGTCATCAAAGTTGGACATACCGAAGCTGCTGCTAAAGCTGCCGCCTCCCATACCGGCACCTTAACCGGCAGTGACGAAGTGCTCGATGCCGCCTTCCGACGGACGGGAGTCTTGCGCGTCAACAATATTTCCTACGTCTTCTATATGTCCGAGGTCCTCGCCAAACAACCGCGCCCCAAAGGACCCCATTTAACCATTCTCACCAATGCCGGAGGTCCCGGGGTGATTGCCACCGACGCCCTGATTACCGAAGGGGGAAAACTCACCGAGCTCTCAGAAGAAACGATTTCAGAACTGGATGAATTTTTACCCACCCATTGGAGTCGTAGCAACCCGATCGACATCTTAGGCGATGCGGAACCCAGCCGCTATGCTCAAACCCTAGAGAAAGCCGCGAAAGACCCGAATAGTGATGGATTGTTGGTGATTTTAACCCCGCAAGCCATGACGGACCCCACGGAAACGGCTAAACAACTGGAACCTTATGCCAAAATCAAAGATAAACCGATTTTGGCAAGTTGGATGGGAGGGGAAGATGTCAGAGAAGGGGCCAACTTCCTGAATCAAGCGAATATTCCCACCTTTCCCTATCCGGATACAGCGGCGCGGTTGTTTAATTATATGTGGCGCTACACTTACAACTTGCGCGCCTTGTACGAGACGCCGGTCCTGCCCAAAGATGATGACCAAAATACACCCGATCGCGCTTTAGTTGAAAAAATTATTACTCAGGCGCGGAAAGAGGGACGCAACCTGTTGACGGAGTTTGAATCGAAACAGGTATTCGCCGCTTATGGCATTCCCACGGTGGAAACTCACATTGCGGTCAGCGAATCAGAAGCAGTTGCATACGCCAATCAAATCGGCTATCCTATCGTGCTCAAACTGTATTCTGAAACGATTACCCATAAAACCGATGTTGGCGGGGTGAAGCTCAATTTAGGCAGTCCTGAAGCGGTGGGAAATGCTTATCGGGCGATCGAAACCTCGGTAACTGCAAAAGCGGGTGCAGAATATTTCCAAGGGGTTACTGTCCAACCCATGATTAAGTTAGACGGGTATGAGTTAATTGTCGGCAGCAGTATCGACCCGCAATTTGGCCCGGTTTTACTCTTTGGTACCGGGGGACAGTTGGTGGAAGTGTTTAAAGACCGAGCCCTGGGGTTACCGCCCTTGAATACCACCCTCGCAAGGCGGATGATGGAACAGACGAAAATATACAAAGCCTTGCAGGGGATTCGGGGACGGGACCCGGTGGATATTGGGGCGATCGAGCAATTGATGGTGAGATTTAGCCAGTTAATCGTCGAACAACCTTGGATTAAAGAGACGGATATTAATCCACTGCTGGTATCTCCCGAACAGATTATCGCCTTGGATGCCAGGGTGGTCCTGCACGAGCCTGATAGCAATCCCGATGAGTTACCTCGTCCAGCGATTCGGCCTTATCCGACCCAGTATATTACAATGTGGTCGATGAAGAATGGCACGCCGGTGAGAATTCGTCCGATTCGTCCGGAAGATGAACCGTTGGTGGTTAAGTTTCATGAGTCTTTGAGCGATCGCTCAGTCTATTTCCGCTACTTCCACCTCCTGAAACTGAGTCGCCGGATTTCTCACGAACGGTTAGCGCGAATTTGCTTTATCGATTACGATCGCGAAATGGCATTAGTGGCGGATTACCGAGATCCCGCAACGGGAGAACATCAAATCCTCGGATTCGGTCGTCTCAGCAAGTTGCACGGTTCCGATGAAGGGGAATTTGGATTACTGATTGCCGACCCGTATCAAGGGTTAGGGTTAGGAACGAAGCTGTTGCAACAGTTGGTTGAAGTGGGACGAAGTGAGAAGCTAGTGCGAATTACCGCAGATATTCTGCCGGATAATGGTGCTATGCAACACCTGTCTCAGAAAGTGGGTTTCCACTTGAAACGGCATGAAGATGTGATTCGCGCTGAGATTGATTTGTAGTCAAGGGGAGTGGGTGCGATCGGGAAACTGAGCGTACCCGTTCTCACGCTTCTGGGGCGATCGTCCAATCTTCCCACAGCAACCCCGGGATCTGTTCAAAGTGCCGACGGTTGCGAGTGACTAGAACTGCATTGCGGGAGAGGGCGATCGCCCCAATTTTCAAATCTTGCGTCCCAATCCGGCGGAGTCCTTGCTGCTGTATCAACCCTTGGTATTGAGTCAACGCAGGGAGATCGAAATCGAGGAGAGTGACCTGGTTAAAATATTCAACAGTTTGTCGCAATCCTTGGTAAGCCCATATTATCCGCTCCTTCTGGGAATTTGCCCGGATCGCCTTGAGCCATCCGCGCATTTGTTCTTCCACGGTAATCACAGTCACCGCAAGTTCTTGGGGGTTAATTTGATTAATTCGTTGTTTTAACCACGGATGCGATTGTTGAAACAGTGACACACAATCTGTATCCAATATCCATAGAGTCATGCCATGTAATCCTCATCGACTTGATGCTCATAGGCTTCATCAAATTGGGCTTCATCCTCTTCATCAAATTGATGAGCATAGTCTTCATAAATTGGGGCTCCGTCCTCCTCATCGAATTGATGAGACAAAGATGCGTCCATCTCCTCATCGAGTTGCTGATAATAATCTTCCATTTCTATATCAAGTTGTTGACGATCAGATTCTATAAACGCTAAAACTTCCTCAAAAAGGGGGTTTTCTTCATGCATTCCAGCAAACTTCATCCAAGGATGCTGCGCGTTGGAATTGACAATTTTCAAAGAAGCAATTTCCGTGGTTTCTAGGCGAGTGTTAATCGCTTGATTGAGATTGGCGATCGCCTCTTCTTTAGTCACCCCAGACCCTTGGCAATCGGACCACCCCAACACCGTTGCTTGATATCCTACTGCTGACTGTTCTGAAATTAGCACAGTCAAAGTAAATGTATTCCAATTCGTTTCCGTGGTTTTTTTAACCTGGATATTCAGCAGATTTGTCATGGTTTTATCCTCCGGTTTGATTGGCCTGATTAATCTCTAACTCATCTTGATTGGCCTGATTCCTGGTAACTTTATCCTCCCTCTACGGCTGACTCTCTGGAGTCTTATCAGAATTCGGTAAGTCTTGGATGACTTACTGAACTTGCTCAATGTCTAATTTTAAGGCGAAAGCAATGTTTTGTCCAGTCAACCCCATTTCCAAAAGGCTAGGGACCGATTCGAGCTTGCCTTCGAGCTTGCCTTTTTCCTCCGCTTTCGCCGCGACTTCTTGGAAATACCGCGTCTGTTTTAACTCCTCTAATCCAAACATGGCTTCAATCTCCTGAGTTGTTAAATCCGTGAGCTTATAGACCATGATGGTCTCTATTAATCCTACAACTTTTTGCTTGAGTCCTTCATCCACAAGCTGCTGCTTTGCCTGGTTGATTAGTTGGTGTGCTTTGTCGATCGCCCGTTGGCGTTCCTCCACCACCAAGGTGACCATTCCCAATCCCAAGGAGGGAGTCGGAGGGTCCTCTAATTCATCCAGATACAGTTGGACCAACAGGGGGTTCTCTTCCGGGGAGTCGCCTCTGAGAAATCGTTGATATTGGCGAGGGGCTCCGGGGTCGCAACTGCGGGATGCAAAGATTGCCACCGCTTGAAAATCTTGCAGCGGTTGATATTGACTCAAATAAACAAAAATTTCCCCGAAAAACCGCCAGTAAAAATCATCTTTCTTTTGAAACTGCACCTCCAGAAAATAAATCAATCGTTCATTTTCTCCCTCTGGGGGTAACAACACCCCATCGAATCGACGGGCTAATTCTTTGACTTCCCGGGATGTAAACTCGTATCCTTGAGCTTTTTCTCCCGCTTCCCCCATCAGTTCAAAGACTAGACTGGGAAAGGTCTGGAAAAGTTGGTAAAAAATTGTGTCTGTTTTCACGGTTCGATATTTTGACCATAACCGGCTTTGCTTTTATTGTAAGATATTTCCCAAGACGAATCAAGAACTTTGAATCAACATAAATAAATTAAATCTAATTTTGAAAAGCTTTTATTTTTCAATTTTTTTATAATGTTATACAGCAAAAATAACGATTTTTACTAGGGCTAATCGGTAAAAAATGCTATAGCAGCCTAGTTTTTGTAAAAACAACCAAATTTAAACGACAACTTGTCAAATTTCCACCCAAATTATCGATAAGGTAGAGGCAACTTTAGGGAAATCATCGGGAATTGTCATCAATTGTCAACCGTCGTGGGGAAAGAGTGACGATCGCCAGGGCATGAATCTGGTACTGTTTTAGGACAAGCAATCCCATGAGGGTGCTGGGGTCTGAATCCCTCAGACAACAACCCCAAGCCAAACCATAAGAGAGAACGAAACAATCAGGAGAAAGGAGAACTATGGCGACATTAACAGGACGAGATCTACTCAGCGTTGCTGATCTCAGCGTTGAAGAACTGCATCAACTGCTGGATCTCGCGACGCAGATGAAAGCCGGAACCCTCACCCCCCGATGTGAAAAAGTGCTGGGGTTGCTCTTTTCCAAAGCCTCAACCCGGACTCGGGTCAGCTTTACTGTAGCCATGTACCAACTGGGGGGCCAAGTGATTGACTTAAATCCCAATGTCACCCAGGTGAGTCGGGGGGAACCCTTACCGGACACAGCGCGGGTGTTAGACCGATATTTGGATGTTGTCGCAATTCGGACCTTTGATCAGGCGGACCTAGAAACCTTTGCCCACTATGCCGAAATGCCGGTGATTAATGCCTTGAGCGATCGCGAACATCCCTGTCAAGCCTTAGCTGATATCATGACCGTTGGTGAATGTTTTGGACAACTCGAAGATGTCACCCTCACCTATCTAGGCGATGGCAATAATGTCGCCCACTCCCTCCTCCTGGCAGGGGCAATGGTAGGTATGAATATCCGCATCGCTACCCCGGCACAATTTGAACCGGCTGCTGAGATTGTCGAACAAGCCAAGAAAATCGCCCAGGGCAAAAGTGAAATCTTAATCACCCATGACCCCATCGAGGCGGTGAAAGGTGCACAAGTGCTCTATACCGACGTTTGGGCGAGTATGGGACAAGAGGAAGAAGCCAGAACCCGCATCCCTCTATTTCAGCCGTACCAGGTGAATGAAGATTTATTTAATCATGCCGATGGAAGTGCTATTATTTTGCACTGCTTACCGGCTCATCGCGGTGAAGAAATTACCGATGGGGCGATCGAAGGGGCGGCATCCCGAGTTTGGGACCAAGCCGAAAATCGAATGCACGCCCAAAAAGCGCTGTTGGCAAGCGTACTCGGGGCAATTTAGGGTGGAAAAAGCCCGACACTCTCAAGGGTGCGGCTATAGGGACTAAGCCCGCCTGCGCGGGCTAAGAGAATGCTGAATTGATTCGGGGACGGAATGCGATCGCCCTTTTGGATTGGGAAGATGCAGCACGTTAAGATTGGCGATTAGGTTTTGATAAGTAAAGAATGACACTAATAGACTGGTTAATTGTCTTGTTTTATCTCGTTGCCACAATGGGAGTGGGGTTATATCTCTCCCGCAAAGGCTCCAAGAATCTGGCAGAATTCTTTGTATCCGGGCGATCGCTACCTTGGTGGTTAGCGGGGACCAGTATGGCTGCCACCACCTTCTCCATTGATACCCCTCTCTACATTACCGGCATCGTGGGTAACCGAGGTATTGCGGGAAACTGGGAATGGTGGACCTTTGGCATTTCCCATATCATCATGGTGTACATCTTTGCCCGGATGTGGCGGCGATCGGAAGTCATCACCGATGCAGAACTGACCGAAATCCGCTATGGCGGCAATATGGCAGCAATTTTGCGCGGTGTCAAAGCCTTTATCTTTGCCGTTCCTATGAACTGCATCGGCATCGGCTATGCCATGCTGGCAATGGTAAAAGTGGTGGATGCCTTGGGAATTTGGCAAAGTCTCGGCATTGATGCCGGAGAAAATACCCTCAAACTCATTAGCGTAATTGGCGTTAGCATCTTTGTGTTAATCTACGCCGGATTAGCGGGATTGTGGGGCGTCGTTGCCACGGACTTCTTCCAATTTTTCCTCGCCTTATTTGGGGCGATCGTGGTGGCATTTTTTGCTGTAAATAGCGTTGGTGGCATTCACGAACTGGTCCGGCAAGTCCCTCTCTCCTCTGACAAAGATATTTTATCCCTCTTACCCCTAACCTTTGGTGGGGAAGGCAATCCCTTCATTCAATTCAGCCAAACCGCAGGGATTACCGCCAGTACCTTTCTGGCTTATATTGCGATTCAATGGTGGTCCTGGAGACGGAGTGATGGAGGCGGGGAATTTGTTCAGCGCTTTGCGGCGGCGAAAAACGAAACAGAGGCAGAAAAAGCTGCATGGTTGTTCAATATCATGCACTATGTGATTCGGACTTGGCCTTGGATTTTAGTGGCATTAGCTGCCCTCGTGCTGTATCCCGATTTACAGGATAAAGAATTAGGCTATCCGAAATTAATGTTAGACTTCCTGCCGCCTGCGATGCTGGGGTTAGTGGTGGCATCGTTGATTGCAGCGTTTATGAGTACGGTGTCTACCTCCATTAACTGGGGGGCTTCATTTGTCACCAATGACCTGTATTTACGTTTTATCAAACCCTCAGCAACTCAAACCGAATTAGTATTCATTGGGCGGTTATCGTCGGTATTGGTAACCGCAATTGGCGCGATCGCCGCCTTTCTTGCCTCTGACGTTGCCACCGTCTTTCGTCTGGTGATTGCGATCGGCACCGGCTCAGGTTTAATCTTAGTCTTACGCTGGTTCTGGTGGCGCGTGAATGCGGCTGCGGAACTCACCGCCATTATCGGCAGTTTTGTCATCGGTTCTGTTACCAGTTTGGTCCCGGCGTTAACTATTGCTGACTTCGGGTTACGCCTGATGTTCATCACTGCCAGCGTTACCCTCTTGTGGGTGATTGCCTTATTTGCCACCAAACCGGAAACCGAAGCAACCCTGAATGAATTCTACCGGCGAGTTCGTCCCGGGGGACCCGGTTGGACAAAGCAACGCGCCAGTACCGGATTAGAACCCGCCCAGAATTTGAGTCTGGATTTACAGCGAGTAGCAGCAGGGATTTTACTGCTGTTTGGGTTTTTGTTAACGACTGGAGGGTTCTTACTCTTACAACCGACGATCGGGTGGATTGCTCTGATTGTCGGGGTTGGCGGATGGATGTGGTTGCGACAACTGAATAAGTCGAATGCCTTACTGATGCCTCGACCCGGAAGCGATCTGGATTAGTCCTCAACAAAGGGTGAGGATTCCCACCCCACCCTTTGTCTGGCAATCTCCTAGCAAATCGTGAGATAATCATTAAAAGTTACCCCTGAGTCAAATGGGGTGCAGCCTGCTCAACTCTCATCCTCCCAGTTACACCCTCCTACCTTCTACCGCAATGATGTCAATCATCCGATCGCAAATTCTGCCCTTCTTCATTTTCCTAGTCTTTTTAGTGGCATTAGTCGCCGTGAGTGCGCGGATTTTCTTACCTGCCGATATGATGGCCCCTGCACCGATAGAAGAACAAGTGCAACCTGCCGATCGCCTCTCCAGCATCTCCTTCCCCAACGTTGCCGAACTGCCTCCCTCTCTGTCCCATTTAATTAAAGGGTTACCGGAAGATACGCTGTTTTTCAATCAAGAGAGTTAGGGGAATTTGCACATTAAAGCACCAACGCTTGAACTGATTCCGGGATATCATCTGCGGGTGGGTTCATCCCGCGATCGCTACTTATTGGTAAAGTTCTTGAAGTTAACCTATCAGGAACTTTACCCAGGCCAAGACTTTTCCCATTTAACCACAACTGTTGACCAATATTTTGCAGAGGAAACGCCGTTATGGTGGATGGAATCGGCTGATAATTCTGAACCTGTGGGTTGTTTGTGGTTAGGAAATGCAGTGGATCAGGTTAAAGGCGATCGGCACGCTCATATTTTTGTCCTCTATGTCGCACCAGAACACCGTCGCCGAGGACTGGGTTCAGCATTAATGGAATATGCTGAAAATTGGGCCAGAGAACGAGGCGATCGGCAGATGGGTTTACAAGTCTTCCTCAATAATCCCCCCGCCTTAAATCTCTATCAAAAATTAGGCTATCAAAGTCATTCCGTCTGGATGCTTAAATCTTTAGAATCATGAAAGCGCTCAAATCAACCAAAATCAATCCGGTTTTAATCCGGGATGATTCATTGTTATTCCCAAGCGATTTAAGCCGATTTCTACATACTCATATTCCCGCTCAATACTAATTGATTTTCGCTCTAATCGCTGAGAAACGGCTGCGGTGGTAAAGGTTCCAGCAAATAAATCTAATACCACATCCCCGGGATTGCTACTGGCTTTGATAATTCGTTCGAGTAGTGCTTCCGGCTTTTGCGTCGGATGTTTTCTATATTCCGGCATTTTATATCTCACTCGCGGAATATACCACACATTCCCTGGAATTTTTGTCGTACAATAAGGAGCCGGTTCGCTTTTTCGATAATCAATCAGTTTGCGGACTGCACCTGTTTTTGCTTCAACTCGAATTTCATCCGCATTAAATGTATAATTCTGAGGGTTTTTGACCGCAAATAAAATGGGTTCATACAATGAACCAAAGTATTTCTTCGCTTGCATTCCTGAACTATCATAATGCCAAACAATTCGAGATAAAATAGTTAATCTTTTTTGCAAATAAATATCCAGATGAGGCATATATTGTGTGGCAGACATCAAATATAATGTCCCGGTGGTTGTGAGCTTACGAAGACATAATTCTAGCCATTGATAGCACCAGTCTAAATAAGCATCATCACCTTTCCACTGTTCTTTTTTGCCATTAAAAATTTTGCCGATATTATAGGGAGGATCGGCAAAAATTAAATGAATGCTGTTATCTTCAATTCCTGTTTCTAAAGCATCGATAACATCTCCCCAAATGACTTGATGTCCGGGGATTTCAAATACTTTCATTCAAGTTTTATCATAAAATTTGAAGCATAGAGAAACGGCATCGCATTGTCCTCCCCACTTATTCTAATTTTCTATACCAGGCTTGCAATCCCTGGCGATGAACTTCTTGCCAGGGGATATCCTGCGATCGCGCAATGTTAGCGCAATCCTCATACTCCGGTTGCACATTGGTAATGGTTCCTTGACTATCCGTGGCAACCTTCACCCGCACGTCCCCGAATGGGGTGGAAACGGTATGGAGTTCCCGATGCAAAATCGATCGCTGTTGGGTCGAAATCCGAATCCCCAAGGTAGGCGTTTCTCGAAATATTACCGCTTCACAGGCTTTTTGTTGTTCCGGATGACAAATCACCGTCAGCAAGATGCCAGTTCGGGATTTTTTCATAGAAATTGCCTCGGTAAAGGCATCTAAGGCACCGGCGGCAAATAATCGCTCTAAGGTATAGGCGATCGCCTGGGGATTGGCATCATCAATTTGAGTTTCTAAGACTGAAATGGTTTCCGTCACCGTGGATTCTAGCTGATTGTCCGTCAATTCCCCCACCCACAGGCGCAGGATATTGGGAATCGGCAAATCCCGAGAACCTGCACCTAATCCGATGGCACGAATTGTCATCGGAGGCGGATTCCCAAAGGCAGTGGCGAGGGTCACGGCGATCGCCGCGCCGGTTGGGGTGACTAATTCTTTCTCAATCCCATTACTATAAACCGGCACCTGTCCCGATTGGAATAACGAAAGGACCGCAGGCACCGGCACCGGCAATCTGCCATGTGCTGCCCATACTGTACCCCCTCCCGTAGGCAAGGGTGAACAATACAATTCCTCAATTCCTAACCAATCTAAACCCAAACAAGTCCCGACAATATCCACGATCGCATCCGTTGCACCCACTTCATGAAAATGCACCTGTTCCGGCGCAATCCCATGAACCGCCCCTTCAGCAATGGCTAAGGTCCGAAATACTTGCAAACTCCACGTTTCAGCCTGTTTCGGTAACTGCGCCCCTTGAATCAGCGCCTCAATTTCCGGTAAGTGGCGCGTCGGGTGATGACTGTGAGGGGTGTGATGATGATGTTCATGCTCATGATGATGATGCTCATGTTCATGATGATGATGCTCATGTTCGTGATGATGGTGGCGATCGCCCGAATCTGGATTAGACTGAGCAACAGTCTCTACCAGGTCAACATGAATTTTCATCCCCTGCTGGGTGTTGCGGTGCACCCATTCTTGCCTGAGTTGGTATTCCGGACCAATACCGAGGCAGTCGAGTTGCTCCCTGAGATAATCAAATGGAACCCCCGCGCTCACCAATGCGCCGAGGAACATATCACCAGCAATGCCGGTGGGACATTGAAGATAGGCAATTTTTTTCATCAATCCGCAGAATAAAAAGTCAAGACCCTAGATTCACGGGCAATCCAGTCCAAGTTAATTGTCACATTTCAATTCACCGATTATGGCAACTCTATACGAAATTCATCCGGAAACCCCCCAAGTTCGCAAAATTGAAGAAGTGGTGGATGCACTGCAAAAAGGTGCAGTTATGCTCTACCCCACGGACACGGTTTATGCAATCGGCTGTGACATTACCGTTAAGGGTGCGATCGAACGAGTTAGGCAGATCAAGCGACTCTCCAATGATAAGCCCTTAACCTTTCTGTGTCCTTCATTATCCAATATTGCTGCCTACGCCACGGTTACCGATTCAGCTTATCGGATTATTAAGCGTCTGATTCCAGGACCCTACACTTTTTTGCTTCCGGCAACGAAGCTGGTGCCGAAGCTGGTGATGGACCCCAAACGGAAAACCACGGGTATCCGGGTTCCAGATAGTCGGGTGTGCTTAGATTTACTTGAGGCACTGGGAAATCCGATTATTTCGACTTCAGCGCCTCTACCCAGTTATTTAGAACACAATGGTTTCATCGGTAAGGCGGAGTTGTTTGACGAAGTGGAAAAGCTGGTGGATGTGATTATTGATACCGGGGAAGAGCCAGGATATCAAGTCTCGACCATTCTCGATTTAACCGACAACGAACCGGCGATCGTGCGGGAGGGGTTAGGGGCTGAATTGGTTGCTAGTGTGATTTGAATAAGAGCCTCGCACCCCTGAAGGGTTGAGCTATAAGGACACTAGCGGAGCCATGCCCCTTGGGCTATAGCCCGCCTGCGCGGGCTAAGAAAACTTGAATTCTGAACCTGTCTGCGATCGCAGGCGGGTTTTTTTTAGCACCCTACAACGAACGCTCTCAACCTTGTTGGAGGATAGGCGATCGCAACTCTAGCCAACCCCACAGTTTTTAAAAGCAATTCACTCTTTTAGCAGAGGCCCTATATCCCCCCACCCCTAACCATCCCGAGGGGTGATCTTTTAAACATTGCCCACCATTGGATCCGGATGAACCGCGTTCCCAAACGAAGAGGATCACGGAGATTTGATATCCAAGTTTTAAATGATACCCATGTGCCAGTTGTCAATGCGGAGTGGGTGGAATCAACCACTTTCTCGACCGTCCACCCGTAAAACCTTAGCCATTGGCCGATCGCAACCGGAAAAGAACAGACAGTGGTGCATCCTGTCCCGTTACAGCAGTATGCCGGTTTAGAAAGAGGGATCTACTGACCACCAAAGTCCGCTCAATCTTGGGACAGTCTAAATGTAGACAGCGCAGGGAGCAAAGCAAGAGGCTCAACCGACAAGCGACCCTCTCCTCCTCTCCCCCAATGTCTGCGGTTCTTTAGTCCGGTGCGTTACCCGAGGCAAAACTCATGAATGTTAAACTAGCCAACTCGTCCAATTCCCGGAAAAACGATGCTCAAGTTCCTGCTACTCCGCAAATGACCGCAGGCACTCCTCAAGTGGAGAGCCAACCTGGAGACCCCACCGAAGAACCCATCTTCATACTGGGAATGGACACGGAACAGTTGAGTGAGCAAATTCTTGATGAACTTAGCCAAAAGCTGAAAAGCGGCTCGAAAAGCGCCCAAGAGGTGGCCCTACGGATTGCCAAAGAAGTGGAGCGGATTTGCCGGAAAAGCAATCGGATTCAAAATTCCGGTGAAGTTCGCTCCTGGCAAATTACTCTCGCTCGTCACCGCTTACAAAAGTCTCTCCATTACTACAAGCTCGGTTCTCGGCAAGGTCGGGTGGACCTCCATGCTCAACTCAGCTCGATGGTTTACCGTCATGTGGCTCACCTGCACTCTCGTTTGAGCTTCCAAGCACGATACACCTTAATCGAAGATTTCTTGCAAGGGTTCTATATCGAGGTGCTGCGTGCCTTCCGTCGGGAACATGAAATGCCCCTAACCTACACCCCTCGGACTCAGTTAGAACTGGCAGAGTATATGGCCTTTACGGAACATTATGCCAAGCGTCGGATTACCCTCCCGGGTCGCTACAATCAACAACTGATTGTGTTGCGTGCTCAAGGGTTCGCCCAAGGTCAACCCCCGGAAACTTTGGTGGATATCGAACAGGCGATCGAGTTTCCCAAGGGTGAAGATGCGGAAGTTCAAAGTCGCTCTTATGCAGCGCAGCAGGTTCGGGAAAAAATGATTGCCGAGATGGTGGACCCAGCGGAAGCAGTGTTGCGCGATCGCGTGATTGCTGAGTTGATTCAATATCTGGAGTCTCAAGGTCAATCCGACTGTATCGATTACTTGGTGCTGAAACTCCAAGATTTAGCCGCCCCGGAAATCGACGAAATCCTCGGTCTGAGCGCACGTCAGCGGGATTACCTACAACAACGGTTCAAATACCACGTCGAAAAGTTCGCTCGCTCTGGACATTGGAAACTGGTCCATCAATGGCTCGGTGCCGACTTGGATCAAAATCTGGGAATGCCTTTGCAGCAGTGGGATAATTTCCTCGGAGACCTTTCTGAAGAACAGCAACAGCTTTTAAAATTGAAACGCTCTGGGGCCAGTGATGCCGAAATCGCCCAAGAGATTAAATGCACTCCCAAACAGGTCCAAAAGCGTTGGTCGGCACTTCTGGAAAAAGCGTGGCAATCTCGTAATACTGAATCTCAGGAGAAGTAATTCCCTGTGCTAATTACTACTAGGTTCCCGAATCATCGGTCTGTGTTCACGAGCGATCGCTCAATCCACAGGTGGGGGACCGGCAGACACCCTCCGACTGCCGCCTCTGTTTCCCCCCCCTTCCCAATTTCTCAGCCCCATTTTAGGTTCAATCGGGAGCCGGTCCCTCGACTCCCCGAGCATATTCCCTGGATAACCAAGCCCCTAGCTTGGTTATTTTTGTGGAGTTTCTCCGGTTTAGGTCATCCCAAATTCCCTTGTCAAAACCTAGTTTTCTCTTGAGCCCGCGCTTCTGGGGCTTCATCTGCAAACGCCCCACCCTTGAGGGTGCGGGTTTTTACGAAGAATATCGGTTAGAAACCCGGTTTTTTGAGAAAAGTTAGGCCAATTTGCCACAAATTAGGGCCAGAAACCCGGTTTCTTGTCCCCTGAATTTATACCTATTGGACCGTTCTAACCCCAGGGATTTGGCTTGAATGTTTGAGGTTTAATCAATCACCCCTTGTTAATTGTCGATTGATAATTCTGGCTTTTCCCCGGCATAGTTAATAATTTTTTAATTTTTTGGTGAGCACTTGATTCGGACTGTTAAAATATGTAAAGAAAATTCTCGCGCTCGTCAAGATCGACTTCTAAATTCTAAACGTTCGTTGCGAGTGCTACGGGTTCAGGACTATATCGCCCTTCCCTTCCGATCGCCGACCCTGGATGCCGACGTCGAGATGAACTGCCGAAGGTGACGTTTTGCCGTCAACCCTCGCCTTTTCAGGGTGTGTTGATGTTCAACCCGAACACTCCCCAATTTATGAGGTAGTTATGACGCTCTTAGTCTCTCAACAGTCTATTTCAACTCAACCCACCGCCCAGAATAAAGCGGTGCTAGGTCGCGTGTTTCAGGCGATCAACCCTGATAGTTGCCCGACTAATTATAATTTTCATCTCCATACCGTCTGTTCCGATGGCAAGTTACGCCCGGAAGAAGTGATGGAACAAGCTATCTGCATTGGTCTCAAAGGGCTGGCAATTACGGATCATCACAGTGTCAAAGGCTACTATGCCGCTCAACGCTGGTTAGATGAATGGTGGATCGACCACTCCCGGGTCTATCAAAGTGACAGAACCGTTGCGGAACTGCCTCAACCCCCCCAACTCTGGACTGGGGTCGAAATTAATGCGGGTCTCCTGGATACGGAGGTTCATATTCTGGGATATGCCTTCAATCCAGAACATCCTCGGATGCAACCTTATCTGGAAGGTCACACGGTCAAGGGTCCCCATTATCAAGCCTCCCAGGTAATTCATGCCATTCAAGCAGCCGGTGGATTGGCAGTTTTGGCTCACCCGGCGCGGTATGCCAAGCGATCGCCTGCGGACCTGATTCCCGAAGCCGCCAATTTGGGCATTGATGGCATCGAAACCTATTATGCCTACAAAAACCCCAACCCCTGGAAACCCAGTCCCAAGCAAACCGCCAAAGTTTATGAATTAGGTGCCACCTACGGATTATTCCATACCTGTGGCACCGATACCCACGGCTCTAATATGCTCTTACGTCTGTGATCCAATCAAGAGAAGCACCCAGGCAGAGAACCCTCCTGTTCTCTGCCTCAAAATCCACCGGCCAAAACGACAACGGCCATTGTCCCCAAACTCATCAAAATCATTAACGCTGCCATCATTAAGACTTGTCCCAAAGGTGAGGAAATTTTTGCAACTCTCATAAGTTTTAGGTCTTTTTTCTTATTGTTTGTTCAAGTAATGGGTCAAACGTTAGCAAAAATTTTCTCCAAAATGAGAAAATATGACCAATTTTTAAAGAAATGTAACTTTTCTTAATCATTTGCCGATCGCAGAGGGTGATTCAACAGGTTGAAGTCAATCACCCGCCATGAGCGATCGGCCCTTATTCTGTAAGACCATGTTCCAAAGCATACCGCACTAACTCCGTTCGGCTGTTGGTGCCGGTTTTGCTAAATAAGCGGCTGACATATTTTTCAACATTGCGAACACTGGTATCGAGATTGCGGGCGATTTCTTTGTTCATCAGTCCCTTGGCGACTAAATCCAAGACACTTTGTTCGCGAGGGGTGAGGTCAATTTTGATGGGGGGTGGGGTTTGAGCGATGGAATGCCGTCCCGATAACATGGACTTAATTTCCCCAATTTCCCGCGCTAAGGAGGCTAAATCTGGGGCTTCTCCGTCCCCACTGGCAGCGGCGCGACGATCTAAGAGGTTGCGGACGATCGCCACTAATTCATCGGGGTCAAAGGGTTTGGAGAGGTAGGCATCACAACCGGCTTGATAGCCTTGAATGCGATCGCCTGTCATCCCTCTGGCGGTTAAAAAGATTACCGGCATCACTTTAAACCGGGGGTCTTCTCTCATCCGTTTGAGAAATTCAAATCCATCGACTTGAGGCATCATCAAGTCTGTAATCACTAAATCGGGATGTTGCTGTTGCAGCAAATCCCATCCATCATTGGCATTACTCGCCACCTGCACGGAAAATCCTTCATCTTCCAGATAGGCTTGCACTGCTTCCCGTAATCCGGGTTCATCATCGACAAGGAGGAGTTGAGCTGACATCCTGAAATCTCCTAAAGAGGTTACTGCTTTTAACTTTAACGAAATTTGGGGGCAGATTGACGGTTAGGGTTGGGATTGTGGGGTTTTAGAGGGTGGGGATGGGGTTTGGGAGGGGATAACGACTGAAGTCGTTACTACTAACTAAGAGAACGCCTGAAGGCGTTACTACGAACTAAGACAAGAGAACGACTGAAGTCGTTACTACGAACTAAGAGAACGCCTGAAGGCGTTACTACGAACAAAAGAGGGATTTTCTTTGGGTTCTATGCCTCCGGATGAATGGCGTGAGCAAAGGTATAGGGAATAATCTCTGTCGGGTTGTACCGGCATTTACCACTTTTTGCGATCGAGAGCGCACATTATGAATAAAGCAGAACGGTATTACGATATCATCGGATTTGGGGATGAAGTACCCGGCGTTTTAGCGATGGTAGCGGCAGCGAGAGAGTATCGCCGTCAGACAAAAAAGTATCCCAAGATGCTGTTAATGTCTAAGGCAAATGCTGGCGAAGGCATTGGCGGTCATTTGATTCGAGGGAAATTATCTTATCTCGATCGCACTCAAATTGATCGACAGCTACAAACCTCCCTGAATCTGGATACATTTGGTGCGCCTTCTGCCCTGTATCAGGAGTTTTTAAAACGGGCGGGGGTGGTGCAAATTGCTCTTGACCCTGAAAAGGGCGATCGGGCTTTGAAAGAGATGCTCCAAGAAGCAGGGGTGGCGATTCTCAGCGAGGTTAAAATCGCCTCGGTGGTTAAATCGGGGCCCAATTTGACCAGTATTCTCACCAGTCGCGGTGAAACCTATACAGCAAAACAATTTATAGATTCTACCGTGAATGCGGAACTCGCACAAGCGGCAGGGGCGAAAAAGTCTCAAGGATTTGGAACTTTTGGCTTACCGGATTCTGAACTGCCGGTGACGTTGGTGTTTGAAACCGAAGGGTTGAGTATTCAACGCCTCAAAGAGATAGAATTAATCTATCTGAAACGGTTTATAAATTTAGCAGATACGGAAGCCCAGAATTTCCTCAAGTCTGCGGCAGGATTTGATGAGCGCAAAGCTGAATCACTTCGGCAGGAGTTGGTGGATTCCCACGGGAATTTAAAAACCTTGTGGGCGGGGAAAGATTATATTGATATTCGCTGTAATGCGTTATCCATCGCCTATCATTCGTTCCGAGGTAAAAAGTTGTCTCTGTATGACAGTGGGGCAATTTTAGACCGAGGAAATGTGGCGATTTTATCGGGCGATCGCCTCTCTTGGAATGCGTTGATGATTGCGGTTACCGGCAGCGAAGCGGAGACTCTGGCAAACAATGGCGGGAAACCGACTCCGGCAATGTTGGAGGAGATGAAATTTGTTGAGCAATGGTTTAAGAGTATTGGGGCGAAAAAGGTAACCCCTGCCTCGGAATTGTACATCCGACACGCGGGAAATATCACCGAGGCGATCGAGCCTTTAAGTGGTGCGAAAATGTTAGCCGGTGGCGTTTCAAAACAGGAGGCATTAGCAACCTTTGCTTACCATTTTGATGTACGCGGAGGCATTCCTGGCATTGGCGATAAAGCCCTCGCCAATGGGTTTGTTAGTACAATGTTTAGTAAGCCAACTTTTAATGTCGGCATCCGTCACGCGCAGTTGAAATCTGTCCGGAATTTAGCGGTTGTCAGTCCCGCTTCTGGTTTTGAGGGATTTGCTTCGGCAGCGGGCCGAATTGTGGAATACAATGCGGCAGTGGGTCATGGATTAGGGATTGCGGCAACCCTGGCACTGTTAAGTAATCGAACCCTCGCGGATATTTCTAATCAAGAGGTGCGGGAGGTTCTGGTTAAGGTGGGGGAATTACCACTAATTTTCGGAAAAACCTCGGCCCCAGATATTGCTCAATTACAACAATTTGAATCAGCGATCGCCTAATCAAATGAACGGCTGATTACGATTCAGGACAGGGCAGGGCCTTGTCCTTTTTTTTGACAAAAATTAACCTGTGGCATCTAGCAAAGTCTGCTATAATCGCAGCAAAAGACCTGATTTATAGGGTGCGATGAAGCCCAGCCTTCACTTAAAATTCGTGACCCTCCCTGTGCGTCAGTCCTGTTGGATCTACTGAATCCGTTACTACGAACTGGGGGGGATAACGCCTGAAGGCGTTACTACGAACGATGAGGAATAACGACTGAAGTCGGGACGTTGAACTACCGATAATTTGATAAAAATTAGCCCGCCTAAGCGGGCTTGATTTGTAAGTTTTACCCTGCATAAGTGAGGGGGTTATAGGCTATTTTTTCACCGTTACATTGGGATAAGTAATGACTTTGCCATTGGTGCGGGAGGGGGGTAATTGTTGTTGGGGACGGTTGGGATAGGATGTTTTGCCATTGCCATTGGTAGATTCTTCTTTGAGGAGAACTTCCCGAATCAGGCGGGCTAACATTCTTTGTGCTAAATCCCCGGCTATTTTTTGACCCATGCGTTGGGTTTCGGGTTTGATGAGGAAGGGGGCTAGTTTTTGGACGAATTCGGTGGCATTGAATCCTTGGGTTTCTTGTAAAATTCCCCAAATTCGTTTAATGCGCTCCATTTTCTCTTGGTCACCACTGGTGAGGGCTGGGGTGGGTTTATTTCCTTTCCAGCCGACCCATTCTCGGAGGGCGGAGGTGGCATTGGTGAAGGCATCCCGGGAGAGATGATCGAGGCTTTTGACTAATTCTTCCACGAGGCGATCGCGAATAAATTCACCCCGTTCTGAAAACAGAAATTCTAAGGCTTGATTTAATCCCTGAGACAGGTCATAATCATCACTCTCTTTGGCATTTCTCAATAGGTTTTCTAATCGGTTCCACCGAAAGTCCCCATCTTTAAACAGCAAGTCTCTCAATGACCCGCGCAATTCTGGAGAGGGGTCGGTTAATAGGCGTTTAGCTACATAAGGATAGGCTTTACTCAGAACTTTAAAATTCGGATCAACATTAATCGCAATCCCTTCTAAGGTGACTAAGGAGCGAATAATTAAGGCATAATAGGCGGGGACCCGGAAGGGGTACTCGTACATGATTTCCGACAGTTGGTCGGTAATGCTCTTAAAGTTGAGTTCGGCGACGCTGGCACCGAGGGCGTTATTAAAGACGTTGGCGAGGGCCGGGATAATCGGGGTGAGGTCGGTTTCTGGGGTGAGAAATTCGAGTTTGACGTAATCTTTGGCGAGTCCTTCAAAGTCGCGATTGACGAGATGGACGACAGCTTGAATGAGTCCATATCGTTGATAGGGTTTGACCTCACTCATCATGCCGAAATCCAGATAGGCGAGTTTCCCATCTTGGGTGGCGAGGAGGTTGCCGGGGTGGGGGTCAGCATGGAAAAATCCATGTTCGAGCAATTGGCGCAGGGAACATTGAACGCCGACTTCGATTAGGTATTTGGCGTCGATGCCTTGGGCGGTGAGGGCGGGGATTTGGGTGAGTTTTGTGCCGTTGATCCACTCCATTGTGAGAACTCGACGTCCGGTATATTCCCAGTAAATTTTGGGGACGTAGATATCTTTGAGATGGCCGTAGAGTTGGGCAAAGCGTTCGGCGTTTTCTCCTTCTTTGTTGTAGTCCATTTCTTCATAGATGCGAGTGCCGAACTCGTCCATGATGGCGACTAGATCGCTGCGAACTTGTTTCACATTTTTTTGCACCCAGATTGCCAGTTGCCGTAAGACATAGACATCGAGTCCCATGCTTTCGGCGAGTCCAGGGCGTTGGACTTTGATGGCGACGGTTTCGCCGGTTTTGAGTTTACCTTTGTAAACTTGGCCGAGGGACGCGGCAGCTACGGGGTCTGGGGTGATTTCGGCATAGATGGCGGAGGGTTGATCGCCCAGTTCTTCTTCGATAAATTGGTAGGCGAGTTCGTTGGGAAAGGGGGGTAGCTGGTCCTGGAGTTTGGCGAGTTCTTCTAAATATAGGGGCGGCACTAGGTCGGGGCGCGTGGAAAGGGCCTGTCCGACTTTAATGAATGCGGGCCCTAACTTCGTCAGGGTGACTCGCAGTTTTACGGCGCGTTTGCGTTCGTTTTGTTTGACGCGACCCCATTTTTTATCCCGCCAAATGCCAAAGGCGAGGGTGAGCAGGGGCCACAAAATGGCAAATCTGCGCCCCCAGACTAGAAAGGGCCGATCGCGATAGAGTTCGGTAATGGCAACGGGGTCGTACAACAGCGCATTGCTGTCCGAGTACGGTGCGCCGGATCTGAGGGGGACCCGTTCGGTGGAGGCGGAATCGATATCCACGGTGACTGGGAGATTGTTGACCCGTTCAGGAAAGGGGGATAAACCGGGAGATTGTTCCAAAACGGTATCGGGCTGAAATTTGACGGAGGGAGGAGAAACGGTCTTTGTATCCATGTATTCGAGACCCACTTACGGAACCATGTTAACTATTGTAACAATTCCGTCGCGGTCTGCTCAGAACTGCCTCGGGATCTAAGTCTCAGGGATGAGGAAGTTCAGGTTGCAGTCGCCTGAAATCTTTCGCGGGTATAACGACGGAACGAAACGGGAAATTCAAGAACGCACTGCACGGTTGTAGAGCATCCGATGGCAAGAACGCTCATCCCTATTCCGTCGAAACCCACTAATTCAAAAACAGGATGCCATTGTTTGGTTGTTTTGCTGCTAATGTTCCGCCAGTTCCCAAGATTTCTTAGCAACCCAGGACCCATCCCACTCTTCTGTAGGGGGTTCTTTGAGCAATCGCTGACAGCGCTTTAGGTGCAACCGCGCCGCGCGATCGTGGCTATTGATTTCCAAGACGGTGGCAAATTCTCCCATTGCGATCGCAAACTTACGACTGAGATAATATTGCCGTCCAAGGTCATAGTGTTCCATCACCTTTTTACTCTCATCGGAAATCGTTTCTCCCTTGAGTCCCAGATATTGATAGAGGGCGACGGGAGGATAATTCGATCGCATCCGAATCCGGTCCAGTTCTCGGGCCCAAATTCGCTCCTCGCAGGCTCGATAAGTGTTTTCCCCCAAGACAATATTGCAGCCATACTGATTGCTAACCCCTTGAAGGAGATTGCCTAAGTTCACACCATCGCCCACGGCGCTAAATTGCAAGGACTTGTTTTCCGCAATATTATTGCTAATAGTCCAATCGGAATTAATCCCAATCCCCATCTGAATCACGGGTTGATTTTTCTCTTGGCGATGATGATTAAATTCATCGAGTTTTTTGTGCATGGCGATCGCCGTTTGCAATGCCATCCACCCATGATTTTCTAAGAACTCGGGGGCACCAAAGACGACAATCAGTCCATTGCCAATACAAGCCACTTCTATTTGCTGCTCGTGATTCTGCCTGTACTGATTTACAGCCTCCAGCATTGACTCAAAATAGTCTTGAAGCAGACGGGCGACCTCGGAGGCTTCTAAATTTTCCGTCAAGCTACTATAGCCGGAAATTTCAGAGAATAAGACTGAAACTTCTTGGCGATCGCCGCTAGAATTTACCATATTCCATACACATTGTCAACTACCGATTCACTCTTTCTTCAAGCAATCAGGAGTAAGAACGATGCCAAAGCAGAATTCTGACTCCTGAATTTTAGGTTGTACCCTTGCTCTGTTTAGGATACTACTTTTCGGTGAGCCTCCAGACCCCATCCCAGTCATCCGGTGGGGGTTCCACCACAAAATGTTGACAGCGATCCATCTGTAAGGATGCCGCCTTATTATTCTTATCAAGTTCCAACACTTTACCAAACTCTTGGAGAGCTTTAGCAAATTGCCGAGACAGATAAAACTTCCGTCCCTTCGTGTAGGATTCGATAATTTGCATATTGTGGTCAGAAATTGGGTCCGATCGCAATCCGACCAATTCATAAATTTTGACGGGTTCGCTTTTCCCTTTTACGGTAATAAAGTCCAACTCCCGAACATAAACCTTGTCTGCACAAGGACTGTATGTTTTTTCACTGATCACGATATCAGTCCCATACATTTTACTCGTGCCTTCTAAGCGAGACCCGAGGTTGACCCCATCTCCAATGGAAGTCAATTCCATCCGTTTGCTGGACCCAATATTCCCGCTGACCACTTCATCCGAGTGGATCCCAATCCCAATTTTCAGGATTTGCTTACCGGCAGCGGTGCGATGGTTGTTAAACTCAATCAAGCGCCGCCGCATTTCTATCGCCGTTTGGACCGCACACCAGGCATGGTCCTTGAGGGGGAGAGGAGACCCAAACACGGCCATGATCGCATCCCCGATATATTTATCGAGGGTCCCCTTGTACTGGAATACCGCATCGACCATCGACTCAAAATATTCATTGAGCATGATCACCACATCTTCCGCTTCCATGCCTTCGGTGAGGGTGGTGTAGCTGCGGATATCCGAGAACAAGACCGAGACTTCCTTGCGCTTGCCGCCTAACCCGGTGTCCCCAGAGGCCAGTAACTGTTCAGCCACTTCTTGGGTCATGTAGCGATACATGGTGCTCTTGAGTCGTTTCTCATCGCTGATATCTTCCATGACCACCAGGGCACCATAAACATTGGTACGGTCCGAGGCATCGGCAATGGAGTTAATCGACAAGTTAATGCTGTGTTGCTCTTTGTCGTCTTTGGCAACCAGGGTTTGGTCGGGATAATACTGCTGACGAGATTTATCATCTTTGGCCGTCAATGCCGCATCAAACCACTTAGAAAAGTCCCCATCTTTAATTTGGATCAAGTCTCGAACGGATTTGCCTTCGATGCGATCGCTCGGTTCCAGACCCAGCAATTGACGGGCACTATCATTAGCGGCGATCGCATTTCCGGCCTTATCCGTGGAAATCACCCCATTGCTCAAGCTTCGCAAAATATCCCGTTGCATCTGCTCTTGCTGCTTGACCGTGGCAAAGAGTTTGGCATTTTGCAACGCCACTCCCGCTTGGGTATTAAACGCCTGCATAAATTCCTGATCGGAGCGATTGAAACTGGCTTTCCAGCAATCAGGGGCTTCCGGCCATTCGGTCGGTTCATAAGGGGGATGTTCCCCTTGTTTTTTCTTGTTCACCAACTGGGTCACCCCAATCAGTTCGCCATCGGCATTGAACACCGGCATACACAATAAACTGCAAGTCCGATACCCGCTTTGTTGATCCACCCGCTTACTGGTTTCACAACCGGGATGATCGTACAAATCAAAGGGAATATTCAGGGGTTCTCCGGTTTTCCCGACGGTCCCGGCATAGCCGACCCCCATTGGAATGCGGATTTCCTTTAACTCGCCTCTTGGACCGATCGGGATCTTGGTCCACAGGTCATTTTTATCGCGATCGATCAGCCATAGGGTGCTGCGATCGGCGTTCATCAGTTGTTTCGCCTCATCCATCACCTTTTTCAAGGTTTCTTCCAGATCGAGACTACTCTTGCTCAAAGATTGGGTCGCTGCCATGAGCGCTGCTGCGGCACGTTGCCGCTGAGTTGCTTTATAGAAAGACTTTGAGGATTCGAGAATCAGGCGAATTGAGGGAGCAAACTCTTCAAATACCCGCTCATCTTCTTCCGTAAAGCCCTTGGCATTAATCCGTTCGGACAATTCCGCGTCCGCATCATGGATTTTTTTTAACTTATTGAGTAACTGAACCACCGCAACTAATGCCCCTTGTTCATTTAACAGCGGCAGACAGAGCATGGTATAGGTGCGATAGCCCGTTTTTTTGAACTGTTCCTTGGCTGCACCGGAACGGGAATCGTCAAAGAAATCAAAGGGAATATTAACGACTTTCTTAAACGTAGCGACTTCCCCAGCAATTCCCTTATCTGCTGGAATCCTAATCTCTAACGCCTTACCCCCTGCACCTTTGGCTATGATGGACCAGAGTTCGTTCTTTTCTTCATCTAATAAAAATATCGTGGTGCGGTCCGCGCCGAGGAGTTCCCCGGTTTTTAGGGTGATGGAACGCAACATTTCATCGAGAATCGAGTCAAACCCTTGGGAATCGAGGAGGCTGTCGAGCATCGACAGGGTTTGATTGACCACTTCGAGCTTCCCTTCCACATCTTTGACAACCTGGGTGAAGCTGTCTTTGTTGAGGGGGGCGAGAAAGCTGGTGAAGGTCCCCTTGGACTGAACTAAAGACCCCCCACCGCCACTGTTATTTGCAGGGCTAGATTCGGGTTCGCTTACCGATGCAGATGTGGACCGTTGAGGATCGGGCTTGCCGCCGTCAACGATTTGAGGGGTCACATCAATCACGGCACCAGCACTACTATTGTTATGGTCCCAAGCCTTTGGATTTGGAGATGCAGCTGTCATAAGATCTATAACTCTTTACTTCAGACCAGGAGTCAGCGAATTTCTTGGATTATGTGAGTGTCCTGCCGAGAACGCGGTCGCGGATTTGTTGTACAAAGCCTAGCAGATCCGGATAACTATCTCTTTAAGTTTACTCTGTCCATAAATAATTAGACATTTTGGAATTAATTTTCGATCGCTTCATTTCAGCCCTCCTTGGGCGGTTTTTTGGGGTCCTCTGGGATGTCCGCATTGAGTTTGGACTCGGAGTCAGAGGGAGAACGCTAAGGAGATTCTGACACTACCTGCTGAAATTCAATGTGACCCTTTCTACTGTTTTCACCTTTTTTCAAAAATTTTTGATAAATGTTCACTGGATTATTAGGGTTGGATCAGGCTTGATGGCAGATTAACCTAGGGGATTGAACAGTAAGGCGATTCTTGAAAGCGCCTCGTTGTTGTAGCATTTTTGACGAGCAATGGTGATCCGGTGCAAAAGCGTTACTCGGTCCAACGGTCAGCCCGTCATAACGTGTGAAATTCGCTTTTCTAGTTGTAACATTTTTTGGCAAATTGGGAACCCAGATTTTGAAGTTTACAGGCGCTAGGTATCACGGTGATGATTCCTCGCGGCAACGGATTACAGACGGTTATTATATCCGGTTCGGTCTCTTTGGTTTCTAGCGGTCCAATTTGGGGAAAAAATCCAGGGAGTGTTTAAGAACTGCGGGTTTGAATTTGTCGGACGGAGGCGGCTTGGTTGAGCAGAGATTGCGCCCAGGCGATCGCCTCGGATGCTCCTTGTCCCCCAGCTAGTTGCGCCAATTCTTCTCGTCGTTGTTCACTGTCCAGTGCTGTTACCCGAACTACGGTGCGTTCTTCTGGGGCGATCGGCGCAGGCAGGGTGGACCCGTTCCCGGGGGAGTTGGCGGGTTGGAGTTCAGGACCCGTTGTCTCGGGGGTCTCTTCAGAACTGCCAATCACTTGTTTATTCACCCGAAAATGAAAGTCTGCCATTGCGGCAACGATCGGTTGATGGGTGACAAATAACACCTGTTGACCCTGGGAGAGTTGATGGAGTTTTTGAGCGATCGCCCCGGCAACTCGTCCCGAAACTCCCGCATCAATTTCATCAAAAACAAGAGTGGCGGCACTATCCACCTGTACAAAACAAGATTGCAGGGCCAGCAAAAACCGGCTCATTTCCCCCCCCGAGGCGATTTCGGCTACGGGTTGCAAGGGTTCCCCAGGATTGGGGCTAAACAGGAAAATGATGCGATCGCTGCCGGTACTGGTGGGCGCTACGGGTTCAATCTGCACCTGAAACTGGACATTATCCATCGCCAAGGGTTTGAGTTCCTCAATCAGGCGTTGTTCTAGCCGCAAGGCAGCGGTGCGCCGCAGATGGGTTAATTCTTCACAAATTTGAATCAGTTCGCCTTGGCAGGCTTGATAGCGGCGTTCTAGGACCTCGACGGCGCGATCGGCTTGGGTGAGTTCTTCTAGTTCGGCTTCGATGCGATGGAAGTAGGCGATCGCGGCACTCAGGTTGGGCCCGTACTTCCGGCAAATTTGCTTCAGTTGGCCAATCCGTTGTTCCACCTCCCCCAATCGGTCGGGATCAGCTTCTAAACTGGAACTGTAGCTACTCATCTGCCGTCCCGCCTCGATCGCCAAGGCTAAGGCATCGTTGACCACATCCAGGACCCCTTGCAATTCCGGGTCATAAGCAACCATATCCCGCAGGGTTTGTTCCACTTCTCCCAACAAGTCCGCCGCCGCTAAGGACCCATCATTCTGTTGATAAAGGGATTGATAGACGCGATCGCTCTGTTCCTGGAGTTCCACCACATGGGACAGGCGCTGCCGTTCCTGTTCCAGTTGCTCTAATTCGTCCGCTTCGTTGAGATTAGCTTCCGAGAGTTCTTTGACTTGATAATCCAGTAAATCAATCCGCTGTAAGCGCTGTTGTTCCGATTGCCGACTCTGTTCTAACGCTTGGCGGGCGGCATTCGCTTCGGCATAGCGAGTCACCACCCCTTGGCGCAGGGCCAAAACCTCGGGACCGGCAAAAGCATCCAGCCAATCGCGCTGCCGGGTGGGCTGTCCCAGTTGGACCGTTTGACCTTGGGCGGTGATTTCCACCAGGCGATCGCGCAGTTGTTCCATGAGTTGCCGATTGACTAACACCCCATTTAACCGCGATCGGCTCCGCATAGTTCCTCCTTTCCCAAACACGAGTTCCCGACTCACGACAAGGAGGGTGCCGTCTAACAGTTCAATTTCTTGGTCTCGGACATAAGCCGCCACCGGGGGTTCCAGTTCAAAGGTGGCCTCAATCAGCGATCGCCCGGTTCCCGTGCGGATAGCCCTTCCCGTACATTTGCCCCCCAACACTGCATCCAGGGCGTCCAGAATAATTGATTTTCCCGCCCCCGTTTCCCCAGTTAGGACGTTGAGACCCCTCCCAAAGTCCAGATCTAAGCAGTCAATTAAGGCAAAATTTTCTATCCGCAGGGACAGCAACATGGCAATTCTTATCCTTGTGGAACTGAACTATACAGGGGAAAAGCCGAGCCTTCTTGTGGAAGCTCAGGGATCCGGTCAATTTCCAGGATGTTGAGTACAATAGAAATATCCCAGATTGTTTGCTTGATGACAATCTTACCGCGAAAAATATTTAATACTGATGATAGAGGCTCAGTGCGAGAGCTTTTGGTTAGATTGATTTCACGGCGACACTTTAAAAAAATTCAATAGTTTTCTTTATGGAATCCGGTAGTCCTTCTGCCCGGTCTTCTGAACCCTTTCCCCAAAATACTTTATCCAATTTATTCGGTGCGGCGATCGCCTTACTGACCCTCTTGATCCCCCTCCTGGCGATCGGGACTTTTTCCGCGAATCGTCTCCCGAACCTGCCCTCCCCCCCATCCTATCCCCTCAGCGGGGTGAGGAGGTGACCCTAGCGCCTTAATTATCCCCCAGGGACCAGAAACCGGGTTTTTAACCAAATCTCTGCTCATCAGCAGCCAATTTGGACCAAAAACCCGGTTTCTAACCTTGACGATAACCCCGGACCGATACACTCCTCTAGTAAGCTTCCGCCCCATTACAAACCGCAAACCGATGGTTTGTGGGTTCAAGGTTTCTGGTACGATGGCTGACGGACTCTCCTCGGGTGAAACAGGCCGATCGCCCATCTGAGCGACGGCGTTGAACACCCTGGGCTGACCCCAATTTAACCCTGCTGAATCGACAAGATTCCGGCAGGTAAAAACAACCCTCGCCATCCAAGGAGTTATTGTGGATTTAACGAAGATTCCAGCCCAACCGAAACCTGGTCTGATTAACGTCTTAATTGAAATCGCAGGCGGAAGCAAGAATAAGTACGAATTTGATAAAGAGTTAGGCGCGTTGGCCCTCGATCGCGTCCTGTATGCCTCGGTGCAGTATCCCTTCGATTATGGCTTTATCCCGAATACCCTAGCTGAGGATGGAGACCCCCTCGATGGCATGGTGATTATGGATGAACCCACCTTTCCCGGTTGTGTGATTACCGCCCGTCCTGTAGGGTTTTTAGAAATGATTGATGGCGGGGACCCGGATGAAAAAATTCTCTGCGTTCCGGACAAAGACCCCCGCTATGCTCATGTCAAGTCCCTGAAAGATATCGCCCCTCATCGATTAGAGGAAGTTGCTGAATTTTTCAGAACCTACAAAAATCTGGAAAAGAAGAAAACTGAGATTCTCGGCTGGCATGATGTGGAAAAGGTGATGCCTTTGGTTGAGAAGTGCGTTAAAGCCGGTCAAAAAGGCTAATAGCAACACCCGACGGGGGTTAAAACCCCCGTCTAACAGAATCAAGTCGGTTGAAACCGACTAGAAGTCTTATAAAGTGGTGTTTTTAGTCGGTTTTTAACCGACTTTAGCTATGAGGCGGGGGTTTTAACCCCCGCCGGGTGTTGCTGGAGCCCGATCGCAAAGCTACCTCGAACTTTCTGGGTTTTCCGGTCCTGATGTTCTAACATTGAGGCAGAAAGTCCCTAACCTCCTTAGAAACGACTCCGGATCATGCAGCGAACTCTTCTCTTAGCAAAAATCCATAACTGCACGCTCACTGATGCTAATTTGAATTATGTGGGAAGCATTAGTATTGATCAAACCTTAATGGAGGCAGCCGGTATCTTGCCTTACGAGCAGGTGCAGGTTGTCAACAAATCCAACGGAGAACGGTTAATCACTTATGCGATTGAGGCCCCGGGGAAATCTGGGGCGATCGAACTCAATGGGGCCGCAGCGCGTCTGGGTGCACCGGGCGATCGCCTGATTATTATGACCTATGGACAATTCACCCCGGAAGAAGTTACAACATATTCGCCTCGGGTTGTTCTGGTTGATGAGCAAAACCGTCTGTTGGAAGTTCGACGGTATGAAGAATTGCATACCTTTAGCCTCGTTTAGGCGGAATTACCCTAAACCCCGCCTTTGCTGATTACCCTAAACCCACCCCACCGCCTTGCGATCGGATAGTCTCTATGGAAACCAGCCTGGACTCTGCGTTTTTTATCAACTTCTGGGGAGTGCGCGGTAGCGTTGCCACTCCCGGAAAAGAAACCGTTCACTACGGTGGCAATACCTCCTGTGTGGAAATGCGCGTCGGTGGTAAACGCCTGATTTTCGATGGCGGGACCGGCTTGCGACTCCTCGGCACCAGTTTAATGCCCCAGATGCCTGTCGAGGCGC
This sequence comes from Laspinema palackyanum D2a, assembly GCA_025370845.1. Lineage (GTDB taxonomy): Bacteria > Cyanobacteriota > Cyanobacteriia > Cyanobacteriales > Laspinemataceae > Laspinema. Next base: position 69,027 of record JAMXFF010000013.1, read on the forward strand.
ATCTGTTTTTTTCCCACTCCCACTGGGATCACATTCAAGGCTTCCCCTTCTTCGTCCCCGCCTTTATCCCCGGCAATCTCTTTCATGTTTACGGTGCCGTTGCCCCCAATGGTGCAACCATGAAACAGCGCCTCTCGGACCAAATGCTGCATCCCAATTTTCCGATTCCGCTTCAAGGCATGAGGTCTGAGTTAAAATTCTACGACTTACACCCCGGGGATGTAGTCACAATTGATGATATCACCATTGAAACCGCCCATTTGAATCATCCCAGTGAAGCCCTCGGCTATCGCGTCACCTGGCAGGGACATACCGCAGTTTACTGTACCGATACCGAACATTATCCCGATCGCCTCGATGAAAATGTTCTCTCTCTCGCCCGAAATGCTGATATCTTCATCTACGACGCCACCTACACCGATGAAGAATATTATCACCCCGTCACCCCGAAAATAGGCTGGGGCCACTCCACCTGGAAAGAAGGCATCAAAGTCGCCAAAGCAGCCGGAGTCAAGCATTTAGTCATTTTTCATCACGACCCCGCCCATGATGATGAGTTTCTAGCTAACGTAGAATCTCAAATCCAAGCTGAATTCCCCGATGCCTTCCTAGCCAGAGAAGGCATGAAGTTAAATCTCATTTAAAGTCACCAGTCCATCACAATTCTAATGTTCGTAGTAACGACTTCAGTCGTTCTCTTATCCCCGTTCGTAGTAACGACTTCAGTCGTTCTCTTCTCTTGTTCGTAGTAACGACTTCAGTCGTTCTCTTCTCTTGTTCGTAGTAACGACTTCAGTCGTTCTCTTCTCTTGTTCGTA
>JAMXFF010000013.1:69944-83833 GCA_025370845.1 Laspinema palackyanum D2a
GTCAACCCACCACACCAGAAGGGTTCAACTCCACCCCAGTTGCCACAAACACCCTTCCGCTTGTCGCCACGGATGCAAGATATCCATGTTCACCAACCCGGAAACGACTGAAGTCGTTACTACGAACGGGGATAACGACTGAAGTCGTTACTACGAACATCCTCCCCATCCTCCCCATCTCTCCCATCTCCCCCATCTCCCCATCCTCCCCATCTCCCACCCAGGGGAGTAAGATGAGAAGAATAATTTTCCATCAGAAAACATCTATCCCTTAAAAACTATATGGCTGCTAATAACGCCCACATCAAACGGTTACTCGAAACCAAGCAGTGTCAGGGAGGCATCCTCAATGAGGCAAACCTGGGTCGTTTTAATCTCAATAAAGCGGACTTAAGCGGTGCTAAATTACTGTTTGCCAATCTCAATCAAACTAATCTCAGTCATGCTAACTTGAGCGGGGCTGATTTGAGTTTTGCCAACTTAGTCGATGCCAACCTCACCCACTCGGATTTGAGTGGGTTGGATGGCAAGGGGATGAACCTGTTTGAGGCGAAGCTGAATCATGCCAATCTCAGTGGGGCCGATTTGACGTTTGCCAATTGCGTGAATACAAATTTCACCGATGCAAATCTCAGTGGTGTGGATTTCAAAGGGGCGAATCTGATTGGGGCTGTTCTCAATCATGCCAATCTTAGTGGGGTGCAATGTGCGGGGGCGAATTTGGGGAATGCACAATTGGTTGAGGCTAATTTGACCAATGGGGATTTCAGTGATACAAGGTTAGTGGATGCCGACTTGCGAGATGCCAATCTCAATGGGGCGGACCTCAGAAATGCCAATTTGTTTAATGCCAATCTCAGTGGGGCGAATCTCACAGGGGCGAACCTGGGGGGTGCAAATTTGGCTCATGCCAAGCTGGATGGGGCGATCGGACTCTATGGCAGTGGCATGGGAATGTCCGGCGATCGCCACTCGGGGATGCATCAAGCGGGAATGGCTTATATTCCCTTGGGTCACCCCGGGGCTTATCCCGGAGGCGGTAGCGGTTTGGCCCTTCCCCGTCCGGGGATGCAGTAACCGGCGATCGGCACAGTTGTGGGGGTAAATTGTGAGAAGTTTTTCTCACAATTTACCCTTTGTTTTTTTGAAACCCTAAATGTGCTGGGTTTGAAAGGATAAAACCCTAAAAATTCAAGAGAAACCTGTTGTAATGGAGTTGATTTGTGGGAACGGGCAGTCAACGGGAAGTAAATCTCACTTGAGGCGCTCCAGCCTGCATGAAACAGGCGGATCAATGGTAGTTTGCCCTGGCTGAGCCCGTGACGGCCACAGGGTGGCAAATTTTGAATTCTACGGCTGAAGCACTACTGGATCAGACTGATGGCATTAATGCTGATTACACCCTACAAGAATCCGCTAAAATTAGAGGAGGAAGGGAATTTCTTACCCTCAGCGGGGTTAGCCATCCGTCCGGATCGGGAACTCAGAATGAGGATAGGTATCCCCTGTAGACCCTAACCGAGGACAGAATCTGATGGCGATCGCAATTTTAGACTACCAAATCGGCGAACTACTCCACGAAAGCAGCAACTCCCGAATCTATCGCGCCGTGGGTCTATCCGATAACCAACCCGTTATCCTCAAACTGCTCAATCAAGCCTACCCCTCCCCGGAAAAAATTGCCCAGTTTCAGCGGGAGTATGAAACGACTCGATCGTTAAATTTTCCCGGTATCATCAACGCCTATCGCTTAGAAAAGTCCGATCGCCAGTGGGTGATGGTAATGGAAGATTTTGGCGGGGTTTCCCTAAAGACAATCATTCAAAATCAACCTTTAACCCTGAGTCAATTTTTACCCCTTGCTATTGACATTGCCGAAATTTTGGATTATGTCCATCAGCAACAAATTATCCACAAAGATATTAACCCCAGCAACATTGTTTTTAACCCCAACACCCAAGAACTCAAACTCATTGATTTTGGCATTTCCACCCAACTCAGTCGAGAAAATCCCACCTTTCGCAATCCGAATCTCTTAGAAGGAACCCTTCCCTATATTGCCCCAGAACAAACCGGGCGGATGAATCGCAGTGTAGACTATCGCAGTGATTTTTATTCCCTCGGGGCGACCTTTTACGAATTGCTTACCGGCAGAGTTCCCTTTCCTAGCGATGACCCCCTGGCCCTGGTGCATTCCCATCTAGCCCAACAAGCCATCCCACCCCATCAGCTTAATCCAGAGATTCCTGAAGCAATTTCGCACATCATCTTAAAATTGATGTCCAAAAATGCCGAAGACCGCTATCAATCCGCTTATGGATTAAAGAGGGATTTAGAAGACTGTTTGCGCCAGTGGCAAACCACTGAACAAATCCAATCGTTTCCGCTTGCGACTCAGGATAGTTCAGACCGATTCCAACTGCCACAAAAACTGTATGGACGGCAGCAAGAAATCGCCGAACTGCTCTCCGGTTTTGAGCGAGTTTGTAGCGGGGGACAGACTGAACTTATGCTCGTAGCGGGATATTCTGGGATTGGGAAATCGGCCTTAGTCCAGGAAGTTTATAAACCGATTACCCGTCAACGAGGTTATTTTATCTCCGGCAAATTTGACCAACTGCAACGGGATATTCCTTATGCTTCTCTGGTGCAAGCCTTTCGGTCTTTAATATTGCAATTGCTTACAGAAAGCGCGACCCAAATCGCTACTTGGCGGGAGAACCTGCTGACGGCACTTGGGCCTAATGCACAAATTATCATTGATGTAATTCCCGAACTGAAAACCATCATTGGCGAACAAACCGATGTCCCCGAACTTCCGGGGATGGAAGCGGAAAATCGCTTTAAATTAGTCTTCCAAAACTTTATCCAAGTCTTTACCCAAGCGGAACATCCCCTGGTTGTCTTTTTAGATGATTTGCAATGGTCTGATAACGCTTCCCTGAAATTGTTAGCACTTTTGATGACGACCCCGGCGAGTCAGTATTTATATCTCATCGGGGCCTATCGCGATAACGAAGTTTCCTCAGCGCATCCCCTGATGCTCACCCTAGAGGAACTGCAAAAAAACCAAGCAACCGTGAATCAAATTTTTCTAACTCCTTTGAGTTTGAGTGATGTCACCCAGTTGGTTGCTGATACCCTAAATGCTTCTCAAGAAATTGCTCAACCCCTTGCGGAGTTAGTAGAGGTCAAAACCAAGGGGAATCCGTTTTTTGTTAACCAATTTTTAAGCTCTCTCTATAAAAATAAAGTCTTAAATTTTGAATCTTCCCGTCGCTGCTGGCAGTGGGACATTCATCAAATAGCGGCCCAAAATATTACAGATAATGTGGTGGATTTGATGGTAAAGCAAGTTCAAAAACTACCCGAAACTACCCAAACTTGTTTAAAATTAGCGGCTTGTATGGGCTATCGCTTTGACCTAGAAACTTTGGCCCTCGTCTCTCAAAAATCCCGTTCAGAAACGGCAGCCGCATTATGGGAGGCCATCTCCGAGACTTTAATTTTACCCCTTGGTGACGACTATAAGCTCATGGAATTGGATATCCCCGAGATTGCACAGGGGATAACTGTGGAGTATAAATTTGCTCATGACCGCATCCAGCAAGCGGCTTATTCTTTAATTCCGGAAACTGATAAACAAGCGGTCCATCTCCAGATTGGTCAGTTATTTCTCGAAAATATCCCCTTAGAAAATCGTGAGCAAAATATATTTGATATCGTCCATCAACTCAACTTGGGCCGGGAAGCCATTGTTGAGGTATCCTTACAACAGGAGTTAGTTTCATTAAATGAGAGAGCCGGTAAAAAAGCCAAAGCCTCTGCTGCTTTTAAATCGGCATTACGTTACTTCCAGACGGCGATCGAGTTACTTCCTCAAAACAGTTGGGAAGAGCAATATGATTTCACCTTAGCCCTGTATTTAGAAGCGGTTGAAGCCGCCTTGTTTAGTGCTTCTTATGCCTTGATGGAAGAATTCAGTGAAGTAATTTTGCAACAAGCTATCACAGTTTTGGACACGGTGAAAGTGTATGAACTGAAAATCCAAGGGTATGTTTCACAGAATCAACTAGGAGAAGCGAAAAAAAGTGGGCTAGAAATTCTGGAACGATTAGGAATGCCACTTCCGGAACAACCCACTCCATCTGATATTGGGCAGGCCATGACAGAAACTAGAGCAACTTGGGCCGGAAAGCGGATTTCCGATTTAATTGATATGCCACCGATGCTCGACCCTTATAAGTTAGCAGCCAGTCGGGTTTTTGTGAGTTTAGCTACTGTTGCTGCTGTTGGATTTCCTGAAATTTATCCCCTCATTTTACTCCGGATGGCTGGTTTATTCCTCCAATATGGTAACACTTCTCAAGCTCCAGGCGGCTATGGTGCTTATGGCATACTTTTATGTGGGGTAGAAAATGATTTAAAATCGGGATATGAATTCGGTTTATTAAGTTTAAATTTACAGAATCGCCTAAATACCAAAGAGATAGAAACAAAAACTTTACATATTTTTAATACGTTCATTCGACACTGGAAAGAGCCTGTCCGTAATAGCATAAAAAGTTTCTTACAAGCTTATCAAAGTGGATTAGAAACCGGAGATATCCTGTATGGGGGCTGGGGACTGTGGATGTACTGCGTCCATTCCTTCTGGGCAGGGGAAGAACTGCTTCAAGTCAACGCTGCCATTTCTACCTACAGCGATGAAATCATCAAATTAAAGCAAGCAATAGCGTTACGGTGGATGGAATCGTTTCGACAATCGGTCTTTAAGCTATTAACTCCCACTGAAGAACCTTGGACGCTCAATAGTGATACATTTGATGAATCGAGTCAACTTTTATCTTATCAACAAGCAGGGGATAGAATTGCGCTTTGTTTGAGTTATTTAAACAAAATCATGTTGTGCTACCTGTTTGAACGGTTCCCAGAAGCGGCTGAAAATGTAGCTTTGGGGGAAGAGTATGTGGGAATGGCGATCGCCATGCATACGGTTCCTCTCTTCCATTTCTACGATTCCCTCACCCACCTCGCCCTCTATCCCGACGCCCCCGAACCCGAACAACAGCGCATCCTAGAAAAAGTCACCGCCAACCAGGAAAAAATGCAACTTTGGGCGCAACACGCCCCCATGAACTACCTGCATAAATATTATCTCGTCGAAGCCGAACGCGCCCGAGTCTTGTGCAACCCGTCCGATGCGCGAGACTACTACGATCGCGCCATCAGCCTCGCCAAAGAACACGAATATCTCAACGAAGAAGCCCTCGCCTACGAACTCGCCGCCCGCTTCTACATCGCGCGCAACATCCCTCACTTAGCCCGCTTCTACCTGCAAGAAGCCCACTATGCCTATCAACGCTGGGGGGCCACTGCCAAAGTCCAACACCTAGAAACCCGCTATCCCCAACTCCTCGAATTACGCACCTCCACCAGCAGCAAACTCTCCACCACCTCCACCAGTGGCAGCAGTTCCGGAGAAACCCTGGATATCGCCACGGTGCTCAAAGCCTCCCAAGCCATCAGCAGCGAAATCCAACTCAATAAACTCCTCGCCCAACTCCTAACTCTCGCCATAGAAAACGCCGGTGCACAAAAAGGTGTTCTCATTTTATCTGACAACAATCAACTCAAAATTGAAGCGGCCAAACTCCCCGATGGCGAAGTCCAAATCCTGGAATCCCTCCCCCTAGAAACTGGCAACTTTGTCCCACCGGCTATCATTAACTATGTCGCCCGGACCCAAGAAAATGTCATCCTCGCCAACGCCACCGAAGAGGGAATTTTTACCTCGGAACCTTATATTCTGCAACAGCAAACCCAGTCCCTTCTTTGTGCCGCTATCGTCAACCAAGGCAAACTCATCGGCATTCTTTACCTAGAAAATAACTTAGCAACTGGCGCATTTACCCAAGAACGCATCGAACTCTTACAAGTCATCTCCGCCCAAGCCGCAATTTCCCTAGAAAATGCCCAACTCTATCGCACCTTAGAAGATAAAGTCATCGAACGGACCGCCCAACTCGCCGAGGCGAACGAAGAAATCAGCGCCTTGAATGAACTGCTCAAATCCGACAACCTGCGGATGAGTGCGGAACTGGATGTCACCCGCCAACTCCAACAAAAAATGTTACCCAACCCGGAAGAATTGCAGGCGATTCCTGGGTTAGAAATTGCTGGATTTATGGAACCGGCTGATGAAATTGGGGGAGATTATTATGATGTGTTGAACCATGAGGGACATATCAAAATCGGGATTGGGGATGTCACGGGACATGGATTAGAAGCGGGAATGGTGATGGTGATGGTCCAAACTGCTGTGCGGACTTTGTTGGTGAATGATGAGAAAGATTATGTGAAGTTTTTAAATACCATCAACCGGATGATTCATGATAACGTGAAGCGGATGCGGACGGATAAGAATCTGACTTTAGCGTTACTGGATTATGCTGATGGCGTGTTGCGGATTACGGGACAACATGAGGAGGTTTTGGTGGTCCGAGGAACGGGAGAAATTGAGCGACTGGATACGGTGGATTTAGGATTTCCTGTGGGGTTAGAGTTGGATATTTCTGATTTTATTACTCAGGCGGAAGTGGAGTTAAATCCTGGGGATGGGGTGGTGCTTTATACCGATGGGATACCGGAGGCGGAAAATATGGCGGGAGAGTTCTATGGGATGGACCGATTGTGTGAGGTGGTGTCGCAGTATTGGCAGGAATCTGCCGAGGGGATTCGGGAGTTGGTGATTCAGGATGTGCGGGAGTTTATTGGGGAACAGAAGGTGTTTGATGATATTACTTTGGTGGTGATGAAACAGCGGTGATGGTCATTGGTCATTTGTCCTTGGTCATTCTCCGGTCCCCTCCCCTTGGCAAGGGGAGGGTTAGAGTGGGGTCCTCTTGACCAGGCGATTCCCTACGGGATAGCTCCGCTTACCGCACGTCACGAGGAATGGGTGGATGGAGGGTGCTCGTAACGTGCGATCGCCACGTCACCAAGAAAGAGGTTGGACCAGCTTCCATACAGGCGCTTAAGTGGGACAGAGCGCGTGATGTGGCGATCGCCCCAGGGGAACCCCACCCTAACCCGGACCTTGCTAAGGTGAGGGGACCGGAGGTGGCGATCGCCCCAGGGGAACCCCACCCTAACCCGGACCTTGCTAAGGGGAGGGGACCGGAGGTGGCGATCGCCCCAGGGGAACCCCACCCTAACCCGGACCTTGCTAAGGGGAGGGGACCGGAAGGAAGGGGATTTTACAATTGGGAGGATTGGCGATCGAGTCTGACTTGGGACCCGGTGTCATCGGTGCGGTAGACTAAGGTGCGATCGCCACTTTGGACTGTTACCTGCCACCCCTCCACTAGGGCCAGCAGACAGCTTTCATTGGCTTCTCCTAACCCTAAACAGCCATCGGACCAAGTTTGTTGTTGTGAGGAAACGAGGGTAAAATTACCCGGTTGCAGTCCGAAATCTCGGGCTAGATTTTCCTCCACTGCAGTGGTGATATCCGAGGGTAATAGAACATCCCCACTCTGCGGATTCACTGTAAATTGTAAGCTAATGGTCGGGGTGCGATTGGCAACTTCTGCGGGATTGGCTTCCATGTCTCCTTGAGTATAGGGTTCAACGCTAAAGGTGGTGACGGTAAGCTGTTGGGTTTCTGGGGCGATCGCAAATTCAGTCCAGCCATAATTGTGTCCATTAAAATAGGAACCCTGGAGTAATTGCGCGTCAATTTCTGACCCTTCTAACCCCACGGGATCATATCCCAATGGCAGAATCCGATTATCAATCACCTGGCGCACAAAATCATTCTTTTCCGCTTCATTAGTCATTGCCCGATAGCGGTCTTTCTCTGCGGGAGACAGCAGTGCATCCGGGGTAAAGGCGACGGTTGCCGGTCCAAAGGGGGCCGCAAAAGGTCCTTGGCCGATATTCAACTGAATCGCTGCTGGACCAATCATCACATCAAAAGCCCCGGTGGGTTTTTGCGGTTGACCGAATCCCTCCTGATAGGTCACATTGTTGACCACGTTGCCATGAAAATCTCCAGAGATAAACACCACATTGCTAATATTGTTCTCATCAATAAACCGCAATAACTCGGTTCGTTCCGCCTCGAATCCTTCCCAACGTTCCCCTGCGACGGGAATGCCGAAATGTTGCATGGGGACCGGAGACATGACAAACTTCCAGGTGATTCCGGCATTTTCAGCGGCGAGTAAGTCATTTTTAAATTCCTGTAACTGCGCTTGACCCAACATGGTGCGATTCGGGTCAAAGGCATCTTGTAAATAGGCGCTGACTGCTTCTGGGGAAGCGGTTTCTGGGAGGAAGGGCAAGGGTTTATCGCGGAACGATCGCAGGTCTAAGACAAAGCTGGCGGCATCGCTACCATGAACATTGTATCGATACAGCTTCTGCTTGTTAGCAGTCCGAGGGTCGCCGGTTTCCCCATACTGTTGTTCGGTGATGGGTTGGTAATCCTGGAACGCTTCCATTGCCTGATTAAACACGGGAGTTTCATTGACAAACCGACCTTCCGTCCCGAAAATCCCATCCCGTTGGGGGGATTCTGCTGGGGCCGCACCTCCGGCAAAATCATTGGTGATTTCGTGGTCATCCCAAGTGCTATAGGTGGCAGTAGCGGCGCGCAAATCGGCCCAGGTGTTGAGTCCGAATCGTTCGCTATAAATCTCGTTATATTTAGTCCGAAATTGCTCTAGGTTGGCGGATTGGCGGACACCGGGGAGGTCCGGTGAGATACTATCGGTTTCGACGGTATCGCCCATGAGCACGAAAAAGTCTAGGTTGCGATCGGGGACATTGCGAATGGAGGGATAGGGGGCGAGTTCTCCTTGCCAGTCTCCGGTGACGCCAAACCGTAATCCCGCCTGAGTTCCCAAGGGGGCGGGAGTGCGAAACTGTCCGACTGCGGACGTGCCTGCGGCATCGGTGACGCGATAGTAATATTGGGTTTGCGGGGCCAAGTCACTCACTTGCACTTGGACTGGAACTGTGGGGTCGGTGACAAAGTTGGTCGTTTGTCCGGCGATCGCCCCAAAGCTGGCATCGGTGGCATACTCAAAAATCACCGGACCCACTTCTGTACTGCGTGTCCACAACACGGCACTATTTTGGGTCACATCCCCGGCAGCCACTCCATTGGGGAGGGTGGTATTGCCTTCCATAAACGGGGTGAACTCCCGGCCTTCGGTGACACCAAAAGTGAGGTAATGTCCAATTCCGGTGATTTCATCTCGTTCTACCGCCGCAGCTACGTCAGAATTTTTCGCTAAATAGTAGGCCGGATTGTATAAACTGCTGGGGATTCGCCCCTCGCCTTGTCCAAATACCTGAAAGTGTTGGATGCCGGTAAGAGAAGATGTGTTGACGGCCGCTTGAACATCGGGGTAGAGGGAGAGATACAATGAATCATTATATAGAGCGCTGGGGTTACGTCCTTCGGCTTGCCCAAAAGCGATGTAATGTTGAAAAGCGGTGAGTTGATTGGCGGATACCGCTGCGGCTACATCAGGATTTAAGGTGAGGTAGTAGCGGGTATCAAAGAGGGCGGTGGGGTTACGTCCTTCATTCTGCCCGAAGCTTTCAAAATGAGCGAACCCCGTGGGAAACAGTCCTGCGGCGATCGCATTGGCAACGTCGGGATTACGGGCTAAATAATAGGTCTCCTTATATAAATCCTGGGCATTCAACATAGTTCTTAGAGGGGGAAATGAATTTGTTCAGTTCTGAGAATGGCTTATTATATCACTCAGTTTTAAAATAAATGCATCAATTAGAAATAACTTTTTTTAATGGATTGGGCGGGAATCACGAGTGGCGTGATCGGGGCTCTCCGAGTCCGAATTTTCCCAGCCTTCGGCCTCTAAGTGGGTCTGGAGGGTTAGGATGGAGGGTGGGCATTACTAACTTTCCTCTGGCTTACTCTCATCCCCTATTTGTTATGAATCGCCTGCGATCGCAATTAAAACCTTTTTTACGGTGGGCCATTCTGGGGGCCACCCTATTTTTTCTAGCCAAAACCCTCAAGGATAATGCTGGTGCCGTTGCAGAACTTCAGATTACTGGATCCAGTTGGATTGCCCTAGCGATCGCCCTGGGAGTGACCTTTTTAGCGCATTTGTGGTCCGGTTGGGTGTGGTTGTGGATTCTGCGGGAGTTCGATCGCCCAGTTCCTTTGGGTTGGGGATTATCGGTCTATCTCACCACCAATATTGCGAAATATTTACCAGGTAATGTCTGGCATTTCTATGGTCGAATTGCGGCGATCGCCAAGCGGGATGTGCCCCTAGCGGTTGCCGTGCTCAGCGTCTTGCTAGAACCCCTGTTAATGGCTGCCTCGGCCTTAATTATCGCCGGATTGGGGAGTAGTACCTTATGGGGCACTGCCTCGGGCGCTGTTCCCCCGCTTCTCCTGGGACTGGGATTAGGGGCGGTCCTGGTGGGGATCCATCCCCGGATTTTAAACCCAATCATTCAAGTTTTGAGCAAACTGAAACTTAAAAAAGCACCCCCCAAAACCGAAGGACTGTTGGAAGTCACCCCCGAGTCACCCCCGCCAACTGCTGCCAAACTAACTCGTTACCCCCTGCTTCCCCTATTGGGAGAACTAGGATTTTTGCTGTTGCGCGGGGCGGGATTTATTTTAACGGTGCAAGCGATGACTCCGGTACAGCCGGGACAATTACCGCCGTTGATGGGGGCTTTTAGTTTTGCCTGGTTGTTAGGGTTGGTGGTTCCTGGTGCACCGGGGGGGATTGGCATTTTTGAGGCAACGGCGATCGCCTTGTTGGATCAGCAATTTTCCCCAGCGGCTATTTTAGGTGCCGTTGCTTTCTATCGCCTAATTAGCGTCATTGCCGAAGCTTCCGCAGCGGCGATCGCAGCCTTAATCCGCAAAGAGAAACCCGCCTAATTCGCCCATGACTCGAACTTCTGAGTCAATCCTGGCCTAATCGGAATAAAATAAGACAAAGCAGGGGTGGGAACCTGAGTCCCAATCCCTCAAACCCAACGGGAGGTTGAAATGGCTGAATATCGCAAAGTAGAATATCGCATTGGCAAAGACGGTAAAATTATCGAAACGGTCCTAAATGGCAATGGACAAAACTGCACAGAAACCACCGCCGAAATTGAAAAAGCCCTGGGCAAAGTTGAATCCCAAGAATTACTCCCGGACTATTATCAAGATGACGAAAATATTGTCACAGAATCCCACCAATCGATTCAACCATTTTAGGGAGGAAGATTGATGATAGAGGAACCCAATTTAATCGGATTTGGCTGGGTTCTGAGCTTGGTCTTGTTCATGGTAATTTTATATTTAGTAGAGTTGGGAAACCTGAAAAATCAGCAATTAAAGTATGATGCGCTCTTGGTCAGTCGTATGAAGCAATTGGGCCTAATTCACTGGAAACAGTTAGCCCAAACCGCCGGGATATCTACCCTCCGCCTGCGCCAGATTCGGTCCGGGGCGATCGGCAATATTCCCTGGAGGGAATTGCGCCAACTGGCCCAGGCTTTAAATTGGTCAATGGGAGAATTAGAGCAACAGTTGGAACCGTTACCCACTCCATCAGAAACCGCGCTGGTTATCGGTAATTCTAACTTGGAATTAGAAACTGAATTGCGCCAACAATGCCAGCGTTTAAGAGAGGAATTGGACCAACAAAAATCCCAGATTTGGGATGAGTTTTGTCAGTCTACCTTTGAGGAACTGCAAACCTTGCTGACGAACTATCCCACTGCCGCAGAAATGGCCCGCATCAAACCGGATTTACCGGCTAAAAATCTCACCGCTTTGTTCGCTCCTCTGGATAATTTATTAGAAAATTGGGGCTATGAACCGATTGGTCATCCTTGGGAATCTGTTGCCTATAACCCGCAATTCCATCAAGGGGACTCTGATGAAATTCAACCGGGAGAGGCGGTTTATATTCGTTTTGTGGGCTATCGTCAAGGCGATCGCATTCTGTCTCCCGCGAAAGTTAGCCGAACCCTTCCCCGTGGGATCAATGCCTCTTCCTAAGACCCCCATGAACTGAAGTGTCCTCTCCCGAGGCTGTAATCCCTGCTCAGGAAAATTATGACCGTAGTCGCAATTGATTTTGGCACCAGTAACACCGTTATTAGTATTCTTAACCCCGATAATCATTCCCCTGAAACCCTAAAATTTGGAGAAATTTCTAGGATTTTTAAAGGTAAAAAACAGACGGGAGAAAATTTAGAAATTCCAGTTATTCCCACAGTAGTTTTTATTAAAAAAGGAAATCAAATTATTTTAGGCCAGCAGGTGATTTCTACCCGGTTAGGACAGGCTGAACCCGGACGATTATTTCAAGGATTTAAACGAGAGTTAGCAGCGGATTTTCAAGCCCCACCCCGGTTAGTCGATGGATTGACCTACTCGGCATCGACGATTTCTGAATCTTTTTTAAAAGAAATTTGCCATCGTCTTTCACAGGGGGGAATCAAGCCGAGTAAACTGATTTTTACCGTTCCTGTGGGGGCATTTGAGCGCTATTTAGATTGGTTTCGAGACTTGGGTAGTCGCCTGGAAATTGCTGAGATTAATATTATTGATGAATCCACCGCAGCGGCCCTTGGTTATGCCATCAAAAAACCCGGTTCTGTGGTATTGGTGGTAGATTTTGGCGGGGGAACTCTGGATTTGAGCTTAATTCGCACGAATCCACCCCAATCGAGAAATTCAGCGTTACAAGCGGAGGTTTTAGCAAAATCTGATGCCTATATTGGCGGGGTTGATATTGATATTTGGATTGTGGAAGATTATCTGCAACGGCAGGGTTTATCCCGGTCCCAAATTGGCGAAATGGGCTGGCAACGGTTATTAGAAATTGGGGAAAAGTTAAAAATGCGCCTGTCTCGGGAATCGGAGGCGAAAGAGGCATGGTTTGATGATGAAAATTTTATGTCCTACGAAGTCGAATTAAGTCGCGATCGCTTTGAGGCACTGTTAGATTATCATCAACTTTTAGAACAATTGCGCGGCGCTGTGGATGAGGTGTTAGCAGTCGCGCAAATGAAAGGAATTAGTAAAGCAGAAATTGAACAGGTACTGTTAGTAGGGGGGAGTTGTTTAATTCCAGCGGTTCAAACTTTAATTGTCTCCTATTTTGGCCGATCGCGGGTCAAAATGGATAAACCCTTTGAAGCGGTGGCGCATGGTGCATTAGCCTTAAATGATGCGGTGATAGTCGAGGATTATCTGCGCCACAGTTACGCGATTCGGTTATGGGACCCCCATTGTAAAACCTACTCCTATTTTCCCTTGTTTGAAAAAGGGGTAACCTATCCCTGCCAGCGATCGGAACCCTTGATGTTACAAGCGGCGATCGAGGGACAACAAGAAATCCGCCTCGATATCGGGGAAGTCGCCGAAATTTCTCACGCCGAAGTGATGTTTGATGAATCAGGACAGATGATCGGCGGTGCCTTGCACAAACGGGAAGAATATCGGTCCCTAGATCTCGATCGCGATCGCGTCTGTGTCGCCCATCTCAATCCCCCGGGACAAATTGGCATTGATCGCATCTCCGTCCGTTTTGAAGTCAACTCAGGGCGCGTTTTACTCGCAACTGTCCGCGATTTAGTCACCGGAGAAACCCTAGTAGACAAAGAGGCGATCGCCAAACTAAAATAACCAACTTCAGTCGTTATCTTCTCTTATGTTCGTAGTAACGACTGAAGTCGTTATCTTTTCTTATGTTCGTAGTAACGACTGAAGTCGTTATCTTCTCTTATGTTCGTAGTAACGACTTCAGTCGTTATCTTTTCTTATGTTCGTAGTAACGACTGAAGTCGTTATCTTCTCTTATGTTCGTAGTAACGACTTCAGT
>JAMXFF010000013.1:83933-152161 GCA_025370845.1 Laspinema palackyanum D2a
CGTTATCTTTCCGATGTTCGTAGTAACGACTTCAGTCGTTCCCCCATCCCCCAATCCCCTATTATACCCACTGCCCAATAATCACCCGAATTGTCCCATCTTCCAAAACCTCCTCCTCCTCAACCGTAAACCCTTGTTGAGGCGCAGTTCCTATCAGCGCATGATAGGCATACCGCTGACTTAACCCCTTAACCCAGTCTCCCGAATACTCACGGGAATCATAATCCGAAATCACCGCCATAAACGTTCCATCAACTTGCCGTTTAAATCCCAGATCATTACTCCGAGAACTAATAAACTTGCGCCGCACAATCACCTCAGCAGACTCCTCGCGAATATCTCCCTCAAATCCATACAGAGGAACGGGAAAGTCATGAACTTCCACCGAATCAAACCCCATATCCGCTAATGCTTTCGCCAAATAGTCTATCTGACGAATCTCCGTCTGAATACTCGTAAAATGGGACATAATATTTAACTTCTCTTTCTTGGTCACTCTACATCCATTTACCCACCACAACCCGTAACGTTCCATCCTCTAAGTGTTCCTCTTGTTCTACCTGAAAGCCCTGTTCTTCTACCGATGCCATCAAGGTTTTATAAGCATATTTTTGAGTCACCTCCTCAACAAATTTCTCCGGATTAATTTGCGCCCCCCAAAAATCGGCCACTAATTCATAAGTCTCCCCAGTCCGGCGAAACCCTAAATCATACCCATTTTTTTGGCGAATCACATAATCCGCCGAGGTGGTTTGTTTTTGATACCCTCGAACTATGGTATTTTCCTCAACGTGATGCCCCAACTCTCGCAAGCAACGATAGAGGGTTTCGCCGTTTTTAATTTGAACTTGAATCGTGGTAAAATGAGACATGATAGTTTTTCCTAAATCAAGTAAGTAAGCGGGATGATTTCCAGAGTCTAATCGGAGTCCAGGGAATCCATACCTTTTTGGATGGACCACTGTTTTAACTCTTCGGTTAATTCCGTATCATTAGAAGCGGTTCTGGCACCGGCTTCCGCTGCCCAATGTTTTAATTCTTCGATTTGATAGCGGGCGATCGCCGCTAAGGGGACCGTTTCTTCACTGGCACGCAAAATATCCTCCGTAGTAAAATCTCGGCGTTTTTCCGTCGTATTCCCTCCAAATGCGCGGTGCATTCCATCAATAATCACTTGTTCAATTTCCGCCCCACTAAAGTTATTCGTTTGACGGGCAAGTAATCCTAAATCAAACTCCCGCAACCGACTCGGGCGCAGTCGCATCAGGTGAACTTTAAAAATTTCCCGACGTTCGGTTTCCGTGGGCAAATTCAAAAAGAATATCTCATCAAATCGTCCTTTTCTTAACAATTCTGCGGGTAAAATCCGGACATTATTAGCCGTTGCCACAATAAAAACCGGAACAGTTTTTTCCTGCATCCAGGTAATTAAAGTCCCAAAGACCCGACGACTGGTGCCGGAATCCCCATCGGTGCCCCCGGAAATATTGCCAAAGGCTTTATCAATTTCATCAATCCATAATACACAAGGGGACATCGCTTCCGCCAGTTGAATCATCTGGCGCAACCGACTCTCGCTTTCTCCGACAATTCCCCCAAATAATCTCCCGGTATCTAAGCGCAATAAGGGTAAGCGCCACTCATGGGCAATGGTTTTAGCAGAAAGGGATTTTCCGGTGCCTTGAATCCCGACGAGTAACACGCCTTTCGGGTTAGGAATTCCATAGCGGCGCGCTTCTTCGCTAAACACATCATTTCGCATTCTTACCCAGGTTTTGAGGTTATCTAATCCTCCCACATTTTTCAGGGATTCTCGGGCGGGTAAAAACTCTAAAATTCCCGTTTGGCGAATGGTTTGTTTTTTCTCATCCAGGACGCTTTCAATGTCGGTTTCGTTAACTTGTTGTTTGTCTGCTAATGCTCTAGCCAGAACGCGCTGAATGCGGGTGCGACTCAATCCTTGGCAGGCTTTGATTAATTGTTCTCGGGCTAATCCTTTGATTTTAAGTTGTTCGGGGGTAACAAATTTTGTAATTAAGGCATTAATATGAGCGGCATCGGGGAGGGGAAAATCGATGACGGTGATTTCCTCACTTAATTCTGGGGGAATGGCGAGGGTATAGGCGGTTAAAATTAGGGTTTTGCGCGATCGCTGCAACTCCCGAGTGAGATTTCGCAACTCGCGAATCACGGGCATATTTTTGTCCGAGGTGGAATTTTTGAGGATCGGGTGTAAGTCGCGTAAGACAAAGAGAGAATCTTGGGGGGGTGCTTTGGCGATGCGATCGAGGGCGGCCATTGCTGATCCTTTTGCCGATCCATTATCTCCCCAACCTCGCACGATATCCCAGAATAATAGTTTCCGATGGGGCATTGACAATTGAGCCACTTTGTGCAATACTTCCTCCACGGGTTCCTCCTCCACACCCACGAGGTAAAGAATGGGATAACGGGCCCGAATCATTAAATCCAATTGGGCAATTAAGGCCGCATGGGGCTGAGTTTGACCGCCCAGGACGGCATCGTAAACTTGGGGGGAGTCAGGAGGATTCAGCATTATAATCCAAGGGAGGCCCTTAACTGTTCGTGATAACTTATTCCCATTCTACAGGGTCAGGTTTGGGTTTGGGCAGGGAAATTGAGACGCGAACCGGGGAAATTCCAGGTACGGTGATGGGATAAGCCTCAGATCATTAGAGGAGGGATTCAGGACTCGGGGTTGACGCTCTCACAACCCTCGGTCATGGGATGCATGGGGGAAAGGGGCAATTCTAGGGTAAAGCAGGTTTCGCCAAATGCGCTGGTCACTTTAATCTGGCCTCCAATATATTCAGTTTGTTTACGAACCAAGGCTAGTCCCAATCCTGTTCCCCCATGTTTCCAGGGGTCGGAACTGGGAACGCGGTAGAATTTATCAAAAACGTGAGTTAATTCCGTGGCGGGGATTTCTAGGCTGGAATTTCTCACTTTAAGATGTAACCGGGAGCGATCGCACCGCGCTGTAATGGTGATTCGGCCTTGGGCCGGGGTATATTTGCAGGCATTTTCTAGCAATTCCGTGAGAATTCTCTGCAAAATCTCTGCATCGCAGAGAATCGGGGGAAGGGCGGAGTCGATATCTATATCCAAGAGTTGTTGGGTCTTTTGCACTTTTTGGATAAAAGGGGCAACCACATTTCCCACCCACTGTTGTATCAAAACCGGAGTGAACGAAACGGGTTCGATCGCCGCTTCCAGGCGTTGCAACTCCAGAATGCTATCAATCAGGCGAATTTCGCGATCGCACTCTTCCCGCAAAATTTTAATATACCCCTCGGCGCGATCCAAGCTATGAGGCGGTTTGCTCTCTCTCCCCTCCGATGGCGTCGTCACCGAGGAGGACTCCTGTTGCCGTTTTTGTTCCACCATTTCTAAAATTTGCACCGCCATTTTGATATTGGCGATCGGGGTGCGTAATTCATGGCTGACGGTACTGAGAAAATCATCTTTCAAGCGATTCAGACGCTCTAATTCTTGGACTTGGGCGAGGGAAGCTTGATACAATCGCGCTTGACGGACGGCGATCGCGCATTGGGAGGCCACTTGCTGCACCAGTGCGATTTCTGTGAGACTGAATCCCTCCTGGGCGGGTTTACATAAACATAAGTTCCCGATCGCCCCACTTTCGCCGAAAATAGGAGTCACCAGAATAGAGATTCCCTCGGGAAACTCATCGAGGAAGACGGGACAAAACTGCACACAATCCTCATGCAGTAACGGTCCATAAATCTCCGAAACCTGCCTAATCGCCTGCCCTAAATCCGACACCCTGTTATGAGCATATTCATAGCACACAGTTTCGGCCTGGGGTGACGTTTGGTAGAGAGCGGCGTTACAATAATGCGACTCTAAGGCAACCGCCAACTCTCTCACTGCCGTCTGCAAAATTTGTCGTTCATCCAAACTATCCCGCAGTTTCTCCGTAATCCGATTCAGCATCGCTTCTTTTTCTAAGGCGCGTTGTAACTGCCGCGTGCGTTCCTGGACTTGCAAATCCAGTTCTGCCGCCAGAGTTTGAAATCGCTCCTCACTACGCCGGAGGGCTTCTAAAGTGCGATTACGCTCGATCGCATGGTGGATCGCCCGGACCAACAGTGCGCCCACCAGTTGTCCCTTGAGGAGATAATCCTGTGCGCCTTTGCGAACTGCCTCGATCGCCTGTTCTTCGTCCTGAGAACCGGTCAAAATCACCACCGGGATAGTCGGGGCTTGGGATTGCACTTGCATCAGGGTTTCTAATCCCCAAGAATCGGGCAGAGATAAATCTAACAATACCACATCAAACTCACTTTTTGCCAACTGTTTTAGGGCTTCGCTGACCCGCCAAACGTGAGCCAAGGTAAACTGCTCCTCGCCCAAATCTAATAATATCTCTTGTAGAAGTTCCGCATCGGCGAGATTGTCCTCCACCAATAAAATTCTCATGTTTTACACTTCATCCAATAAAATTAATGTTAAGGGAAACAAAATTCTTTCCTAATTTTACCTTAATTGTTGATAACGTTTGAAAGAAATTATGTAAATATCCAGGGAATTCAGCCCCCTGCCAATGAGCAGTGATACCTCACCCCGAGACCCGCCCAGGTGGAGTGTAATTAAACCGGACTCGAACAGTCCGAGGGGTCCATTAATAGTGGGTTCACCATTAAGGGTAAGGTAACCGTAAACGTAGACCCCTTTGCGACCTCACTGTTCACCTGAATCTTCCCACCTTGCACATCCACCGCATTTTTGACAATGGATAAACCTAGGCCAGTCCCGGAGATACCCTGAGTATTAGTGGCGCGATAAAAGGAGGTAAATAAGCGATCGCCTTCGCATGGAGGAATCCCGATTCCAGAATCCTGAATCCGAAAAATCACCTGATTAGAGTCCACCATTAGGTCAAATTGAACCGGGCCCCCATTGGGAGAATATTTAATCGCATTTGAGAGCAGGTTGGTCAAAATTTGTTCCAGGAGATTGAGGTCTAAGTACACCGGATAGGACTTCACCTGGCTCACCCATATTAATTCAATGGAATTAGCTTTTGGGGAGCATTGATTATCCAGTTGGATTTGAAACTCAGCCACCAAATTTTGGCAAAATTGGGGCAGATCAAACCAACTGGGGTTCACTGGGGTGGGTTCTGGGGATTCCTGATGCCAGAGTATCAGCAAATCATTGAGGATTTTATTCATTCGTCCCGCAGACTCTTTGATTTTCCGATTCATATCCCGTTTTTTCGCCTCGCTAAATTCCTCCGTCAATTTTTCGAGCAAGTCTGCTGAGGCTAGAATGGTAGTGAGGGGATTGCGTAATTCATGAGAGAGCATTGAGATAAATCGAGATTTAATTTCTCGGAGTTCGCGCTCTTGTTTTAAGCAGGACTCCATAGCCATTTCATTTTTTTTTCGCTCGATCGCGTAGAACATTGAGCGGGTGATCGTGCCTCCACTGACTAACCCTTTGACTAGGTAATCTTGAGCACCTTCCCGGACTGCTGTAATCGCCAGTTGTTCATCATTCAACCCCGTTAGGACCACAATGGGGAGGGTGGGGGCTTTTTCCCGCAGGGTCATGAGGGTTTGCAGTCCTTGACTATCTGGAAGTGAGAGGTCTAACAGGATAACTTGGACGGGATCGCGATCGAGTTTAACGAGGGCCTCTGCTAATCGCACCACATGAGTCACATTCCAAATCTGACTCTCCTGGCTCATTTCTAAAATGTCCTGGAACAGTTCGGCGTCCCCCAAATTATCCTCGACTAATAGGATATTTATCAATTCTTGATTCATAGTGGTTCTCCATTAAATTGGGTAAACTCTCAAAGGGGCTTGCAGGTGGATCTAGTCGGGAAGAATCCGCGAAATAGGGCCTCTCCATCAATTCGGTGATTGGGTGAGACTAAGTTGACGCTTCGGTACTACCGATTTGAGAGTCAAGAGAGAGTCAAGAGAGAGTCAAGAGAAATCTGGATTGATATCAGTCTGCGCGGAATCATGTTTTGACGACGAGGAAAGGGTCCTTTTAATATCTCTGGGAAAAGGGGTCACTGTCGTTCGGTTTTCCCGCCTTTTTTTACTGGGGAGAGATTAATTTGCCCAATGGCTGGTCTGGTGTCTGTTTGATTAACCTGGGACCTTCCCTCTGGTAAGGGTTGACCACCTCTAAAGATATTTCTTTTGGGATTTAAACCCGGGGATTTTTTCCTTGCTGTTTTGATTCCGGTCATTAAACGCAGTTTGGCTAAATATTTTATCATCGTCAGAGTAAACTTTCAAGTGTTTTTAGAAAAAAATCGGTAGCAACAGCCCAGGAGGGTAGAGTGATGCCCCTTGTAGCAACGATGTATTTCGGTCCTGGACATCGCGGCAGGGTCGGGGGTTAAATCTAATCCATGCCCCTGCTGTTTTTTCTCCTGTATCCGGTTCGCGATCGCCTCCCGGGTTCGACTCCGCCTCAAGTTGGGGCTGCCATCCTGGATCAACCGTCAGAGTGGGTCAAGGGTTGCGGATAGAAATCACTCCTCAATGGGGCTAGAATTAGCCAGCGTAAAGTAGAAAATTGCCCCGCGATCGGGTTCAGATTCAACCCATATATGACCCCGATGGCGTTCGACAATGCGCTTACAAATGGCTAATCCAATTCCGGTCCCGGGATATTCCTCTCGGGTATGCAACCGTTGGAAAATTTGAAAGATGCGATCGCCATGTTTGGGGTCGATACCAATGCCATTATCCCGCACAGAAAACAACCATTCTCCTTCCTGATAATGGGCCTCAATCTGTACCTGGGGAGGTTGCAATCCCCGATATTTAATCGCGTTAGCAATCAAGTTTTGAAATAACTGGAGCAATTGAGTTTTATCCCCGAAAACACGAGGCAAATTCTGCCAACTGATTCGGGCATCACTTTTACAAATGGCGATTTTTAAATTAGAAATAGCCCGAGTTATAACTTCATGACAATCCACGAAATCGAAGGATTTGCCGTGGGTTCCTACCCGGGAATACTGCAATAAATCATGAATCAGTTGCTGCATCCGAGTTGCGCCATCCAGAATATAAGCAATGTATTTATCCGCTTTAGCATCGAGTTTTTCCGGGTAGCGGAGAGCTAATAATTGAGTATAACTGGCAATCATGCGGAGGGGTTCCTGTAAATCGTGAGAGGCAATATAGGCAAATTGCTCTAACTCCGCATTAGAACGGGCTAAATCAGCGGTATGTTGGGCGAGTTCTTTTTCAATGCGTTGGCGATCGGTGATATCCCGGGAAGCCGCCTGAATTTTGACCACCTCCCCTGTCTCCTGATGACAGATAGCCTGAGCATTCGTCTCAAACCAAAGATAATGTCCGTCTTTATGACAAAGCCGGTAAACCAACTGGAACGGCACTAAAGCTTCTAAAACCGCCCGATGGGAAATTTCCACCTCGGGGATATCATCGGGATGAATCCACTCATAAGCCGAATGTCCGATTAATTCAGAAGGGTTATACCCCAGCAGGGTGAAGCAGGAAGGGGAAACATATTGATAGATGCCCTCGGGGGTATGAGTGGAAATCATATCTGTGGCATTTTCAGCTAATAACCGATACCGAGTTTCACTCTCTCGTAGCTGAACCTCAGCACGAAGGCGATCGGCAATTTCCCGTTCCAACTGTTGATTCGTGTTTTGAAGTTGCGCCGTGCGGCGCTCAACTAACTCCTCCAATTGTTGACGATATTCCACCAATTCTGCCTCGGCTCGCTTGCGAAGACTAATATCCAAACCCATCCCGAGAATTTGTTTGGCAGCCCCTTCCGGCGTGCGCGAAAAGATAGTATCCCGACTCACCAACCAGTGCCATTCTCCCTGAGAATCCCGCATCCGATATTCGGTTTCAATAATCTCTCCATCCTGAGCTGAGATTAATTTGAGTTGGTTTTCCACAACCCTAGGCCAATCCTCCGGATGAATCGAATTCTGCAAAAAATCCGGCCCCATGTTTTGAATCTCTTCGGGAAGGTAACCGAGAATTTCGTTCAAATGTTGGTTGGAATAGATATTCCGATTTTCCTGCAAATCATAAAGATATAAAATTGTGGGCGTCGCATCAGCAATTTGTTGAATCAACCGCTGATTTTCCCACAGGGCATTTTCCACCACCCGTTGCTCGGTGATATCTTGATTGACAAACATTGCCCCAACCATCACCCCCGATTGATTTCGTAACGGCATCGTCGAGTTGAGAATTGTTTTGCGCTTGCCGTTAAAATCTTCAATATCAATTTCTTCATTCAAGATACTTTGTCCCGTTCGCAAGGTGCGGGATAACCCCCATTCTTCACTAGAGAGTTGCTTTCCTGTATCGGGCCACCATCCTTTATATTCATGATAGTAGTCTATTCCCACATATCGAGCACCGCCCCAAATTTTTTGACCCGCAGGATTTCCTTGCAGGATCGTCCCATTGGCATCGGTAATCCAGACCCCAAGGGGCAAGGTATCCAAGACACTTTGTAATCTTTCTTGACTCTCCTGGAGGGCGCATTGAGTGTAGAGGCGATCGCTATCATCCTGAATTGTCCCCAACAGATAAAGCGGATTTCCCTGACTATCCTCTAGGACTGAGACGCATAGATGGACCCACAAAATCTCCCCATTCTTGCGAATCAACCGTTTTTCCGTTTGATAGCTAGAAATTTCCGAGCGCTCATCCATTTGTCGGAGAAATTCTCGGGTTTTTTCCCACTCTTCTGGGACAGTAATCTCCCCAAAAGTCAGGGCCGCAAATTCTGAATCAGAATAGCCCAACAGATTACAAAAGGTGGGATTAACTTGCACAAACTCTTGCGTTTGCCAACGGATTAAAACCATCCCAATCGGTGCTTTTTTAAAAATATTTTTGTATATTTCGTCACTTTTGTGGGAGGCTGCTGCGGTCTCTGGCTGAGTCCGAGCATTTGTTAATTCCGCTTGCTTATGTTCTAACGCCAATTCCAACGCCTCACAACGACGCTGTGCCAAGGCAAGCTGTTCTTGAAGGGATTGAGTGAGGCGATCGCCCGCCTCAAAATCCATCGGTCCCCCATTCTGATTCGTCATAAAAACCCCCTTTAAACCCATCTCCCGGGTTAAATTTTAACATTCTCGGTTGACAGGGGTTCCCCGAGGCGAGACCATCATGAAGAGGGTGATTTCGGGAGAGGGGATGAAGATTACGGGTTTCTAGGGAACCCAGACAAGGGACCGAAGTAAGACTGGCTTGCTGGGGTAAAATCCGGTTGCGCTATTGAGCGATCGCACTCATTGAGGACACTAGACGCAGAGGACTCTATGCCACTTCCTGTAGTTTGGAGCATCATTTGGAATAATACCCTATTTCATGGGTTAGTTTTATTGGTATTTCTCGCCGCTGTTTTCGTCGAGATTTATCAAACCCTGCGCTATCGCCAAGGGACTCAATCTGTCACTACTGCTTTAGGGTTTTTAAACACCTGGCGACGGGATAAAAAACAGGTTCCAAATCCCCAGATTTCAATTTGGCTATCGGACCACATTTTACTGGATAATCATCAAAACCCCATTCAGCACAAGGGCTACTTTATTTTACAACATTATCCCCAAATTTTACAAATATCTCATCGAAGTTCTCTGCAATTTGTACCCAGTTTATGTACAGCCATCGGAATTTTAGGAACATTTTATGGCATTCAGGCGGGGTTACAAGGGGTGAGTTTTGGGGTTACCCAGTCATCTGATTTGTTAGCAGCAATTCAAACGCTGTTAATGGGGATGAGAACTGCATTTTCCAGTTCGTTGATAGGGTTAGGGTTAGGGAGTTTATTTACCTTGGTATTGTTTGGGACCAATGGACTGCGCCAATCCTGGCGCAGTCGCCTCCGCCACCAAATCGATCGCCTATTTATTCTGGAACCCAATCCTAGCGCCCTCAGCATACCCGAAACCTCTCAAACCAGGGTCGAGGGACAAACCATTGCCACGGAACTCACTCCAATATTGGAGAAGATTTCCACCGCATTAGAGGCGATCGCCGCCAAAGAGACTCCGCAACCCACAGCATCGGAAAATTCAGCGGTGATTCAGCAACTCTCCCAAACCCTAACCACCCTATCCCAGGACTTCCATCGGTTGCTGATCGTGATAGAAACCCAACACCAAGAAACTGGCGATCGCCTGGAAAAAATGAGCCACCATCTTGAGGAAACCTTACAAAGTAACCTCCAACAAACTCTGCGCGATCGGGCGCAACTCGAACAGCAAATGCTTGAACAACTCCACCAGCGCACCTTAGAAATTTTAACTCAAGCCAGTACCAGTTTTCAGCAACAATCTCATACCTTAGAAACTGTCGGAACAGAAGCATCTAGTCTGATTCAAACCGCTAAAACCGAGCTAATCGGAGGATTGCACGAAATGAATGAAACCTTGTTGAGTGCAAATCAAACTATGGAAAATTATTTACAGCAATGTACGGAAACCTATCAAAGCCAATTGCAAGATTTGTTTTCTCAAACGGTTCACCTGATGGAGTCTCAACGCCGTGCCTTTCGCCAGAATACCGCCGATGCCGCCCGTAGCTTTGATGGGTTGCGAGAAGCGGTGGATGCGTCTCTGGACCATCGGATGAAAATTGAACAAATGTTGTTAGAAGAGTGGCGAAATGGGGTGGAGGAGAGAAAGTCTGGGTCTTAATTTGTAGGTGATGTTAGACTGGAGGCAGAGCCTCCGAAATGCGTGACTTGGCTCTGCCGAGTCACGAGAAACTCTGAAAACTGGGGAATTTATTTTTTTAATTTATGCTAAATCTTAATCAAACCCCTGTGAATATCGAAGAAGAAGAGACGGACAACTCTAGCTTTTATTTGGCAATCGGGGATTTAATGTCAGGAGTCTTGATGGTATTTGCTTTGCTCTTTATCACGACTCTGCTGCAACTCCAAGAAGCGAAAGAGCAATTATCCCAACAGCGGCGCATTTTTGTGGGAGAACTGGTGGGACATTTGAAAGGCAATGAAATTGATGTGAAGGTGAATGAAGAGACTGGAGAAGTGAGTGTGCGAGAGGCGATTTTATTTGATGAAGGGAGCGCCCAACTGAAACCCGAGGGGAAAGCCGAGTTGAATAAATTTATTCCCCTGTATAGTCAGGTTATCTTTTCAAATCCAGATTTTGAGCGAGAGATTTCCCGCGTGATTATCGAGGGTCACACCAGTTCTAAAGGGTCTTATGAAGCGAATATGGAATTAAGTCTGATGCGAGCGTTGGCGGTGACGCGGTATATTGTTTCTGAGGAACTCCAGTTTGCGAGTAAAGCAGAATTAACCGCCAAAGTTATGGCCGCTGGACGGGGAGAAATTGAGGCAGAACCGGAGTATGATCATCCCACCGATCGCAAGGTGGTGTTTCGATTCCAGTTCCGAGGGGAGGAAATTGGCACTCTGGATTAAAGGGGTATTCACCCTCAAAAATCCCTAATAGTACATCCCTGTGGGAATCTATGCCAGAGGACAGAGAAGGAGTTCATACAAGGGATAGAGTTGCGATCGCCTCCTGGATTGCCAAACTAAGAGGAATAAAAAGCAACAGCTATAATGGCATCACCTTTATGTTAAACAATCAAGTTAAAACAGCAGCATTACTGGGACTATTAAGCGGTCTTTTAGTATTGGGAAGCTATGCGTTAATGGGGAACGAGCAGGGCTTAATTTTTGGATTAATTTTGGCCGCTGCGAGTAGTTTGAGTTCCTGGTATTTTTCCGATCGCGCCGCATTAATGGCCTATCGGGCTAGACCAATGGAACGGCAGGAAGACCCAGAATTGTACGATATGGTCGCTCGATTGTGCGATCGGGCTGAAATCCCCATGCCGAAGCTATTTACGGTCCCCACCCAAACCCCGAACGCCTTTGCCACCGGGCGCGATCCCAACAATGCTGCGGTTGCCGTCACCCACGGACTGCGAAAACTCCTCACCCCAGAAGAACTGGAAGGAGTTTTAGCTCACGAACTGACCCACGTCAAAAACCGTGACACCCTCACCCAAGCGGTTGCCGGAACCATTGGCGGCGCGATTACATTCGTGGGACGGATTCTCACCTTTGGGGCGCTATATGGTCCCGTCACCCGAGACAGTCGCCAAGGCGCTAACCCCCTGGGATTATTGTTCTTAGTGGTTTTAGCACCTCTATCTGCCGGATTAATTCAGATGGCAATTTCCCGAACCCGAGAATTTGCAGCCGATATCGGTTCAGCAGAAATCACCCAAAATCCGTTAGCTTTAGCGAGTGCTTTAGAGAAATTGGAGGCAATGGGACGACAAATTCCTATGAATGGCAATCCCGCATTTTCTCCGTTGTTGATTGTCAATCCTCTTAATGCCAAAGGATTACAAGCGTTATTCCGCACTCATCCCCCCACCGAAGAACGGATTGCGCGCTTGCAAGAAATGGCACAGCAGAAGCAACGGACTCCTGTCTTGGCGTAATCTTGATTGACCTAACCCCCCCTTCCGTGCAAGGGATGGGGGAGATTGGGGAGATTGGGGAGGAAGATAACGACTGAAGTCGTTACTACGAACACCGGAGAGGATAACGACTGAAGTCGTTACTACGAACACCGGAGAGGATATGGGTAACTTGATATAATCCCACCCCTCAGAAATCTTCATCCCCCAATCCTCCCCTCCGTGCAAATCCGTGAAATCAGTGGTTCACTCCCCTTCGTCCTTCAAAATCTTATCGCACACCTCCCGATCGCCTTCTCCCACCCGGGAATTATTCGCCAAATAATCATCCACCCACAAGCAACTGCGGGTTAACAAATCTTCCAGGTTCAAGTTCCATAAAATCACGGTTTTATCTTTACTGGAAGAGGCCAAAGTTTTACTATCCGGACTGAAACTCAGACTCAAAACCGCATCGTTGTGACCTTCCAGGGTGGCGATCGCCTTGCCGTCTTTGGTCCAAAGTTTGACCGTCTTATCCTCACTCGCCGTGGCAATCAGTTTTCCATCGGGACTATAAGTCACCCAGTACACGGACCGAATATGTCCCTCTAGGGTGGCGATCGCCTTGCCGTCTTCACTCCAAATTTTGACAGTTTTATCCTGACTGGCCGTGGCAATCTGTTTTCCATCGGGAGAGAAGCTTACACTATATACTTCCCCTTGATGTTCCCCGATGGATCGGATCTGTTTCCCTTCTAAATTCCAGAGTTTAACCGTACTATCCCCCCCAGCGGTGGCAATGCGTTTACCATCCGGGGAAAAGGTCACGCTATTCAAGGAATTTGCATCCGCCCGAAATGTGCGAAGTCGTTCTCCCGTCTTACTCCAGAGAATCGCCATCCCGTCCCCACTGCCGGAGATCACCTGTTGGCCGTCGGGACTGAAATCAATTCCCAAAACTCGGTCCTGATGACCCTCTAAAGTAGCCATTAAATCCTGTTTGGATTTACTCCAGAGTTTTACCGTGTTGTCGGCGCTTGCTGTGGCAAAGAGTTCGCCATCGGGACTAAAACTCAAGTTCCAGACGTCATCCTGATGTCCGATTAGGTCGGCCATTTTGTTCCCGTTGGCTTCCCACAGCATGACCGTGTTATCTTTACTGGCGGAGGCGAGCACGCGGCCATTGGGAGAAAAAGCCACCACCAAGACTTCATCGGTATGTTGCCGAAATCCCGGAAGTTGTCGGGGAACACTGTTCCAAAGTTTCACCGTGTTGTCCAGACTAGCGGTGGCGATGGTTTGGCCATCAGGAGAAAAGCTCACACCCCAGACTTCATCGCGATGTCCCTGGAGCGTATCACTTTCCACCCATTGCTTTGTTTGCGGGTCTTGACGCCACAATTTGGCGGTGCGATCAACACTAGCGCTGGCTACGGTGGTGCCATCGGGACTGAAATTGACTCCGAGGACGGTTTCTGTATGGCCGCGCAGGGTGGCGATTTGGCTGCCGTTGCGTCTCCACAGTTTCACGGTTTTATCGACGCTACCAGAGGCGAGGGTTTGTCCGTCGGGGGAGAAACTCACACTGGTTACCCCTTGTTCATGGCCGGTAAAGGTGGCGATCGCGTTGCCGTTCAGGTCCCACAGTTTCACCGTGTTATCTAAGCTGGCGGAGGCGATCGTCTGTCCATCGGGGGAAAACCGCACGAACAGAATCGGTGCATTCTCCGTATTAATGGTACGGAGTAGCTGTCCCTGGAGGTTCCAGAGTTTAATGGTTTTATCTTGACTGCTGGAGGCGAGGGTTTGTCCATCGGGAGAAAAGCTGGCGCTGGTAACGCCGAGACTATGGCCGGTGAGGGTGCGGATCAATGTGCCATCGCGCTGCCAGAGTTTGATGGTGCGATCGCTACTGGTGGAGGCGATGGTTTGTCCATCCGGACTGAAGGCGACTCGGGTAACAGGCTTTTCATGGCCATTCAGGGTCCGCACAAATTGGCCATCCGCCGTAAACAGTTTAACAGTTTTATCCGTACTGGCCGTGGCAATCAGTTCGCCATCGTTGGAAAAGGTGACGCTGAGTACACTGTTTTTATGTTGTTCTAAGCGGTTGACTTCTCGAACGGTATAGGCCAGTTGTAAGACACTGGCAGTCTGCATTTCCAAGGACAGAGGCGATCGCATGGTAAAGGGCGATCGGACGATTTCCGAGGTTTTCTGCCCGACCTGAATGCTATTCACCAAGGCCCCAAATTCGTTGTTTTTCAGGCGCAATGCTTCGGAAGATAAATTTTTGGCTTCCAGTTCGGCAATCTCAGCCTTGAGGCTTTTAGAAAAGGTTTGCCAGCTTAACAAACCAAACCCAGCCACCATGATTGCCAAGATAAAATTCAGTTTAGTTTGGATCCGCTTGGCCCGTTCCTTGGATTGGGTTAACTCGGCCTGAACTTCTTTCTCTTTATGGAGTTTTAAATTCGTCGCTTGCAACTCTTTATTTTTTTCTCTTAACCCTTTCAATCCGGCTTGAATTCGGTCCTGTTCTCGGATAAATTTAACTAAATAATCATGAACCAACTGATAGCGGCTTTCCGGAAGTTCCGGCAGCACAAACACTAACCCAGCCTTTTCTAAGATTTTTAAAATCTCTTCTAAATTATCGGGATGGACTGCTAATTCTGGGGTTAAATCCGCTAATAACTCCGCCTGTTTTTTCAGGGGACGAATGCCGCTTTCTTCCGTAAGAAAATAGAGCAACAACCGCGCGGTATATTCATTTTCGGGGCCGCAGTCGGAAATCGCCTCTTCTAGGAAGCGTTGCACCAGTTTTTCTTTCGGCCCGGATTGCCGATATTGGGCTAAGGTGGTGATGTTCTCTGCTTGCAGTTGAGCACCGACCACTTGTAACTCAATGGGACGCACCTCCCCGACGCGATCGGCCAGGTCCTCAACCAATTCCTCAATTAAGGCCGGTTCTAAATTAAATTGAGCACGTTGGGTCAAGCTTTCAATCACCTGTCGCGCTTTCGCCTGGGACAAATTTCCCAGGTAATAGCGGAACTTTTTATTCAGGATATCTTGATCCACCACCTCCAGATTCCCGAGGCGTTCGCATTCCAGCAAATAATGTAAGTAATCTTCTCGTAAAGAAAAGATTACTTTCACAAAAGGAACATTGACACAGGCATTTAAAAATTGATAAAATTCCTGTCTCTGACCCGGGTCAGTTTCCACAAAAAAGAATTCTTCAAATTGGTCAAAAATTAAGACGGTGAGTAAATTACGCTCGTTATTGCGATGCAGTTCCTCTAGTAATTCTTGAACCTTTTCCGAGAATTGACTGGCATTGAAATCGAGGTTATGGGTGGGATTTCCCGTTAATCGGCCCGAGTCGTCCCGGTCAAATCCAGACTCTTCTAGTCCTCGTTGGATGCCTTGCTTTAAGCCCGTGACCCAATCGGTGTACACTTGTAGCAGAACCGGGAAGGCGTTTCTGGCGGCGATCGCTGTTTGTTTGAGGACCGGCACTAATCCCGCTTGGACCAGAGAACTTTTTCCGACCCCGGAATGGCCGTGAATCACCGTGAGTCGGTAGTCATTCCGACCCAAGCGTTCGATTAAGCGATTCACATCCCCTTCCCGTCCCGATGTGGCAATTTCTACGGGAACATGAGTGGGTTGAGCACTCAGCATCAAGGAGGGATTCAAAGTATGGAGTCGCGCTTGTAAACGTCCAGCCCCAATAAAAGCCCGCAAGCCAAACTGAGCCTCGACTGCCCGAAGTTTTTGCTTGATTTCAAAGGCTTTCAGATATTCTGATTGTTGAAAATACAGCGATCGCAACTCATCTAAAATCCGGCGATATAACTGTAAATCATACTGCGGATCGCTCAGATGTTCGGCCCGGTGCAAGTGAGCGATCGCCTGTTCCCCCTGATCCAGGTGAGCAAAAGCCCGGGCCAACAGCAGTAAATATAACCCATCAGGTCGGGGAACCAAGACATCGGGCGCATGGGAGAGGACCTCTAGGGCGCGTTGGGCAAAATTCCGCGCTTTTTCCCACTGGGACTGCTGCAACGCCACCTCGGCCAAAAATCCGTAATCCCGGGCCAACTCCTGGGGTTTGCAATGCTGATGCAACGTAATCGACTTTTTGGCAACAATGGATAAGGCATCCCATGCCTGTAACCGCTGCAAAATCTCACCCAGTTGTCCGATAAACTTGGCGACTAATTCCGGATGTCTGGACTCCTCAAAGACGCGGATGCAT
This sequence comes from Laspinema palackyanum D2a, assembly GCA_025370845.1. Classification (GTDB taxonomy): domain Bacteria; phylum Cyanobacteriota; class Cyanobacteriia; order Cyanobacteriales; family Laspinemataceae; genus Laspinema. The sequence continues at coordinate 100,674 of JAMXFF010000013.1, forward strand.
TCTTCTAAATAATACCGGGCCTCTTTTAAATGCTTCTGTTCCTGGGGTTGAGCCAGTTGGGCTAGACGACAGTAACAGAGTCCGATGTGAAACAACACCACCCCCTGTTGCAAGTAATACGGCAGGGGTGGCATTTCCCAAATCAGGGGAGAGGGGTTGGGGGTGAGGGGAATGAAGGGAATGGACTGGCGATCGCCCCGGGCAATCGAGTCTTTCTCGCCGTTGGAGTTGGAGGAACTGGGGATTTGTTGTTGCCAAAAGGCCAAGCTTTGGTGATAGCGTTTTAAAGCCAAATCCAGGCGATCGCTGGCATAATCATCACGACCCAGCACAAAGTGTAAGCTGGCTTCCAGTTCCGGAACCAACTGGACCTGGCGACTGCTTAATTCTTGTTTGGCAAATCCTAACTCCAGGCAGTTGCGAACCCCGAGAATTGTGGAGTTGGGAATAAAGTTGAGAGAACCCCGTTCCACCACCTCGGAGAATACCCGATCCACACTGATAGCGATCGTCTCGATCGCCGCCGTTGTCGAAAGAGAAAACTCCGTACTGGTGGCCCAACTTTCAAAGTCCGGCGCCACCCGAATAAAGCTTTTTAAAACCCGGTCATCCACCCAAAATACAATGGGAAAAGGAAAGTGCTTTCTAAACTCTTCCCGAACCTGATTAGCAGCCATAAACAGACGATCCAAATGGCTGACCGATTCGAGTCCAAAAACCATTAATGCCTGGGGTTCTTCTGTACCAATTTCGTCTTGGATGGTTTTGTACAGCGTCCGTACCGAAGTGGACAGATGAAGTTCTCGAATATCTACAGAGACGGAATCATGCAGGTCTGCGGTCACGCGATCGCGCAAACTAGCATAGTTACACCGCGCCAAAATCAAGGAAAACTGCCCTTGAGAAAAGGAAATTGCCCGGTGTAAAACCTTTAAAGATTGTTCATTGCGCCTGAGTTCGGCGTCGTCATACTGTAGATTCATCATGGTTCAACCGTCATCGTGGGTCTTGGGTACTCGACTCGGGATTTTAGGCAGAGGAAAAGACGAAGAGAGGGCTTCCTTTTTGGATTGGGCTTCTGCCAAAATGGGGTTAATATCAAACCAACGACCGGAGTCGCGATCGCGGTATTCAAACACGAACATACTTCGCAATAAATGTTGATAGGCGGCCTCGCCTCTAACATTTTTGGTCTCATGTACTTGATTGAGTAGTTCCCAATCCGTCGGGGCGATCGCCAGTACCAAGTCGTTCCGCCGTTCCGAAATGACAGTTTCAATCGTTTCTCGACCAAAAGGCGGGTCTTCTTGTTGTAAACACCGATAGATCAACCCCAATAAATTTCGCACATGGCCGCCACTAATCCGGCACAAGCGGTCTAAGGTTTCCGCACTATCAAAGACTTGGGTAATGAAGTCTAGGCGTTCGGAGGGCGTCAGTTCGGGAAATGCCCGGGCCAGGACCATTTGCCGGAGTAACTCTAACCCTTCCTGAAAGTCTTGCCCATCGCGCGATCGCACCGGCACCATTGGCAGCACTTTCGGGGCCACCCCTGCCCCCAATCGGCTTTTGAGGGCTTCAGATTCATGGGAAAACATTAAAGAAAGCGGAATCGTATAAACTAAATGACATTTGAGCTTGCGAAGTTGTTCACCGCGATCAACAAACAAGTATTCCGTTTGCGATCGCCCAGAAGGTAAGGGTCGATTATCCACGCGATCGAGGTTATCCACAATCACCACTAAACCCCGTTTCTCCCGCCGTTGCAACTCTTGAGTTGCCGCCGAGAGAATATCCTCATTAATCGATTGTAAAATCCCACTGGTACGCGGTTCTAAATATTGCCGTAACTGGGTTCGCAGTTTAGGGCTTTCTTTCGCTTGGCTGGTAATTTGAGCGATAGAAATCGCTAAATCCGCCGTGGGATCAATATCAATAGGCGCTTGCCAGACCTCAGTAATTTCTTTAAACAGCTTGGTAAAATAGCTAGAACTCAGAGCAATTCCACTTCCTGCCAGATTTTCCGTCACCTGTCTGGCGATCGCCAGCAAAATATCAGAAATATCCACATCGGCCATTTCCAAGTCCCGAGAGGACTCAAAATACACCACATGAAATTCTGCCTCTTCCAATTGAGACTTTAACCGTAACAACTCCGTGGATTTTCCACAGCCAATATGTCCCGTAAATAACTGACAAGTGGGGATATCCGGAGACAATCGGGTAATGGTTCGGCCCAACTCCTCAATAATTTTACCCCCTCGGACCCCGGAGAAATCAATATAATACGGTCTATCCTCCGGATTTCCAATGGATAACGTCTTACTGGGGTTACACGCTTGATAAAATTTTCTCAAATTAATTTCCATCACCCTTGCCCTTGGTTTTTGAACTGGGTAGAAGCCACTAATCCCCTGAAAGAAAAACCGAAAACGTCAACACTTCTAAGATTAACAGCAAATCGGTTTTTTTCCCATCAGGGGTTTTTCGACCGGAAGACCGCCCCTACCCCAGTTACTTCGCCGTACTCCCGGGCAGAAACCCACCCCATTGGGGTATCGGTACAGCGGCCAGACTATCGGGTTTCCTCATCAAATCTCTACCTAGTCGTCACAAATCTGGACCAGACACCCCGGTTTCTGATGTGACGGGTTATAATCCTCAACCCCTGCCTTGCGGGGTTTCCCCTCTGTTCAGTCGCCGTTGGTCACAGTGACTCCCAGTTTCGGGTATTCAGATTCAGTTCTTTGCCCCTGGGATGCAAGCTGTAGAGGCTTTCTTCCACGCCACCACTTGCCTTCTATTTCCTCAAAAGAGCAGTCGTGCAAGTCTTCTAATAGAGGTCCGTTCAATTTTTTGATCCCGAGAGACCGGGATGCTTTTATTGCTCTCAACTCAATTTAAACGGGATTAGATCGTCTTGTCTACACCCCGGACGGCGCACTCACCCCTGACTGTCTATTTCCGAGGTTTCTGCATCTGGAAAACCGCCGCCATTTTGCCCTAGTCCTGCGAACACTTATTCAGGGTACGAGTCCGCCCCGGGTTATCCCTATTTCCTAGGTTCCTGCTCAAATTTCTACCCTTCCTGGTGAAGCGATGGATTATCCCTGAATGAATCAACCGTGATCCAGGGACTCGGATCTTATTTGCAAATCCCTAATAACTCGCATTTTCCCGGTTGTTCTCCCCTAGCTGCCACCAATAGTTCCAGTGACCTAGCTTCATCCTGATTCACCTCAGAATTCGGTTGCTGCCATAACAAAAGTTCAGGGTCAGCAGACTTTAACATTCCATCTCTAGCCAAGGTATTGGTGCCAGTCGTGACCAGAACGGGCAGGGCGAATAATAGACTTAACAGTTTGGCATTCATCAGTTTGGTATTCATCATCTCAATCATCTCCTGGGATAGGTTACGCACCCTCTTTTATTCCTCGACTTTTTTAGGGTTACTTAAGTTGCTATTTCTGATTATCTTTTCCAAGGTCAGGATTTTTCATCTGCCCGGGGTTAAGACCTAGAAATACTCGAATTCAGGAAAAAAATCGGCAAATTCACTGATTTTTTTGAGGCTTCCTCCGGTGGATGAAGCCTGTCGCTTCAGGGAAGGCTTTTACACCTTTCGGTGTCCTCGCCTTTGCAGTCCTCCTCAATCCAACTCCCTTAATTTTGCCCTTGTTTACATCCAAAATTGGAGGAATAGAGTGACAGTTTTGACAATGGATTGTCCCGTTGCGTTCACACTCCTCCTGGAGAGGGATCCTACCACCCTCCACCCGGGATAACCTTGACGCCAGTGCCGGTAATCCATTGGTTTTTCACCCCCCCATCTGATCCGGTCTGAGGCGATCGCACTTCGACTCTCCACTGAGGACAGGACGAGATGTGGCACAGTCTTCGCCCACAAATTAACCACGCTTACAGAACTCTACCTTTATTGTACCAAAAATGGAAATTCCCCAAACCTAACAAAATAAAATTAACCCCCCTCATCGGCTAAATCAAAGGGAATCATCTCCCCGTAACTTGAACTCTGGTGGGTTACCTCCCCCAAAAATGGCCGAACTCCTACCCCAAAGGTTAGAAACCGCTTTTCTTCCGACCCTCTGGAGCAATTAGCCGTCAATCTGGGTGATAAACCCGGTTTGTGGTCCCCTAGCGCTCAGTCTTAAGGCATCCTCAGAACTGAACCTTTCCATCCCCCTGTCTGGCTCACTCTACAAGGTCATTCCCAAAAATCCGGGCGGGTACGGTAAAAAGCAGGATTATAATTTTTCATTGACATTCAGCGGATCTAACCCCTCCCAGACTTTCGAGATGCCATGTCTCAAGAAATACTCGCAACGCTCCACATAGAACCGCGCCGCTTGGTCTTGGGGGTTATTTTCTAATACCTTTTTAAACAATTGATGGGCTTCGGCAAATTTTTCCCCTTGATACAATACAATTCCTCGTTCAAATTTAGTCCGAGAACCCAGCTTGGTTTCAATCAAACTTTGAGGATAGCAATCCAACACCTCAAACACCGCTACAGAGTCTTTTTTACCCTTGACTTGAACTTTACCTAAAAACCGATAGTTGTACTTGGTGGGGTCATCTAAATGAATCAAGGTTTGGCCGCTAATTACGATAGAAGCGCCATACAATTTCGTCAGTCCTTCCATGCGAGAGGCGAGATTGACTGCATCAGAAATCACCGTGGTTTCCATGCGTTGTTCTTCCCCAATGGTCCCCAGCATCAAGCTGCCCGTATGGAGCCCAATCCCAATGGCGATCGGCATATAGCCGCTCTTTTGGCGATGGACGTTGTAAATCATCACCTGTTTTTGCATCTCGATCGCCGCGCGCATGGCATCTTCTGCGGTATCGGGAAATAGCGCCATCACCGCATCCCCAATATATTTATCAATAAACCCATGATGATTCCTAATCACCGGACCGACTCGGCTCAAATAAGAGTTAATAAAGTTAAAATTCTCCCGAGGAGACATCCGTTCCGAAAGGGTGGTGAAAGAGCGAATATCCGAAAACAGAATGGTCATGTCTTTCTGAACCTGATCCCCCAATTGCACATCCAAAATGGTGTCATAGCCGAGGAACTGGATAAACTCTCTCGGGACAAACCGAGCATAAGCCAAGTTTATTTTAGACAGTTGGATGTGCATTTTAATCCGCGCCAACAGCTCATTTTTAGAAATGGGTTTCGTTAAATAATCATTGGCACCGGATCCAAAGGCTTCCATCATGTCCGAGGCTTGATTTCGGGCGGTTAACAACACCACAGGTAACTCATTAGCAGGGAACTTTTCGCGAATTCGCTGACAGACTTCATAGCCGGTCATTTTCGGCATCATCACATCTAGCAAAATCAAATCCGGTCGCAAGCCATTTTCCAGTTCGGCTAAGGCTTCGGGCCCATTACTCGCCGTGGCGATCGCATAATTTTCCAGGGATAAATGATTGACCAGCACTTGTAAATTAATCGGTTCATCATCCACGATTAAAATTTGGAACTCGCCATTACTGCGGGTCCGCCACCCTTCCACCGGGGCGATCGGCAGAGAGACTGGGGCGAGTTCTTCTTCCGTGACAACGGGCTCCGAGGGTTCAGGCACGAGAATTTCTGGGGTCTGAACCTGGTTCGCCGAGATGGGGAGGGTAAAGGTAAATCGAGACCCTTCTCCCACTCCAGACTCCACCCAGATTTTCCCCTCATGGAGTTCCACCAGTTGCTTGGCGATCGACAATCCCAACCCCACAGACCCATAAGCGCGGAGTGAGGTCCCATCCCTTTGCTCAAACAGTTCAAAAATCTGACTTAACTTACTTTGGGTAATTCCAATCCCCGTATCCGATACGGTAATTGCTAAATATAAATGTTCGGTTTCCAGATTCATAGCCGGACGAGTCACTTTGCCTTGGAGGATGGAACGGGGATATCTCACACGACTCCATCCCCCATCCTCTGTGTCTCCGTCCTCGTCTTCGCTCATCAGTCCTTCTTGTCCCGATAACACCGTTGCCGAAACTTCCACGGTCCCGGAATCTGTATATTTGATGGCATTCCCGACTAAATTATGCAAAATCTGCTGGACGCGGTTCTCATCGGCATCCACCAAGGGAACATCTTTCCCCACCGCATTCACCAGTTGCAGGGATTTCCCCCCAACTAAGGGTTGACAGATGGTGAGGACGATATTGGTAATTTCCCTCATTCCCAAGGGTTTAAGGTCAAGTTGAATATTTTTATGCTTGAGCTTGGAAAAGTCGAGCAAATCCTGCACTAATTGCGCCAGAGTTTGACCACTAGAGACGACGAGGGACAGATTAGCCCGTTGCAACTCGCTGAGGTCTCCGGTGGCCCCATCTAACATGGATTCGGTAATGCCAATAATTCCATTCAGGGGAGTACAGAGTTCATGGGAGGTACTGGCGAGAAATTCATCTTTGAGGTCATCCAGGTCTTGCAAGGCCCGATTTTTGGTTTCCAACTCTTCCGATGAGGTGAGTAAGTTGGTATAGAGGCGGGCATTTTCAATAGAAATTGCGGCTTGGGAGGAGAGGAGTTTGAGCACTTCCAAGCGGTCCGGGGTAAAGGCCCCGGTGGTGATGTTATTTTCTAAGTAGAGAATGCCGATGAGTTTGCCCTGATGAACGATAGGCGCACAAAGGATGGATTGGGGTTGATAGTCGATAATATATGGGTCATGGATGAAGCGTTCCTCAGCGATCGCCTCTTTAATCACCACGGATTCCTGAGTCCGGGCCACATAGTTGATGATAGTCAAGGGTAAGCGACTGCTGTTTTCCACCGGGATATGTTGGCCGATCATCACCTCAGTTTCGTGGGTGGTTCCGGTGGCTTCAATATAGAGTTTATTCTGGGTTTCTAAAATTAAAGAAATGGTCTCTGCTCCCGCATTTTCCATGACAATTTTCATCAGTTTGGTGAGCAGATTATCCAGGACAATTTCCCCATTAATGGCAGCGGAGGCTTTGACAAAGGCGGTTAAATCGAGTAAACCGGCATGAGAGCCCGTGGTGGTGGAAATGGTGGTGGTGGTGCTCATGACTCCCCCTCCCCCTTGTCCCTCCAGACTTCCCCGGGCGATGGAATGGGAATAGGCGGCATCGAGGTCGCTGACTTTGCGAGTGGCCCCCCAGCGCAGATAGGCATAATAGGCTTCGGTGATATAGGTGGAGGTGATTTTATCGAGGTTGAGTTGCTGATAAAATTCTCCGGCCCGTTCGCAGGCGATCGCCGCTTCATGAATGTAGCCATATTTGCGGGCGGATTTGATAGCGCGATCGTAATGGGTCATCGCCGCCACTTTTCGGCCTAAAACCCGCGCTTTTTCCGCCTCAACCAATTCATACTTATGTCGGTAGTTTTGCGGCGCGTGTAAAGCCCATCGCTTCATTTGGCGTTGGGCCAGTTGGACCCGCACCAACGCTTTGATTTTCTGGGCGGGTGTCCCTTGGGGATAGAGAGCAAGTAAGGCTAAAGACTGGTAAAAATTGTGTTCATTAACACTGACCAATCCCACCACCCCCTGTTGATAATTCTCCGCTAATGCGGCATAATAAACAGCCCGTTCATATTCCCCAAATAAATAACATAAGATGGTTTTGGCGAGATAGGCCGCAAACACTGACATGGTATTGTTAGATTCAATTAAGGTGGGGAGCAGGGTTTCTTCCTCAAAGCTCTCTCCACTCAAGAGGCAGGGATTGGGTAATTCTCCTTGTAAGTTGAGTATGAATTGTCGCCAAATCCGCGCATAATGGACATGAAAATCTAGTTTGAGTTGGACCATCCAAGCAATATAATGGTCAGACTCCGCAGCCACTGCCTCTAGGGGTTCTCCCCGAAATAAATTATGATTGCAATAATGCAGGGCCGCGTGTCCCGCCCATTCGATATCCCCGGTTTCTAGGCCCGCATTAAAGGCATTTTTTAAGGGGTCAATAGTATCCTGAAGAGGGATTTTGGCGTGTTTGATATGGGCATAGACTAAATCTCCCACCTTCGCTTTCATGGTTTTATCGTCAAATTGCTCTAGCAGTCGTAAGGCGAGTTCACCACTGCGATCGCCTCCCTTAATATCCGACCAAGAACCATACAACAGCACCCCATAAAACCCGTAGGCAAAGGCAGAAAGCACAGAATTTCCATGTTTTACACAGAGGTCTATCATGGTATAAACCACCAGATGCAGCATATTCACCGAAGAGACATAAGCTGCTGGGGTCATAGCGACTAAAATTCTCATGGCGGCCAACTGTTGTGGATTGCTCATCGCTGGCAACGCCGCTAAATCTTCAAGGGTCTTGTTTTTGAGAATCCATTGGGTGCGGATTGCTCCCCAAATCCGATGGAATTGATTCGGCTGTTTCGGCAGGGTGATTCCCAGGAGTTGCAGGACCATCGCCCCAGTATTGATAGCCTTCTCCATTTGATTCTGAGAAACATAAGATTGAATTTTCTTTTCGTAGATATCAATCTTTTCTAATAAGGTTCGGGTATTTTTGAGGGCATCCTGGGCCAGGTGGTTGGCTCGGGCGTAATTAGCAACTAAATATTCGGCTTCAATTAATTCATTGTAGAGATTTAAGGTGAACTCATAGCGGGAAATCCAGGTATCTTCTGGGAGTAACTGAAGGGATTTGGATAGATATTTAACCGCATTTTCATAAGCCATTGTCGTCTTGGCTTTTTGACCGGCTAGGAAATTGAGGTGAGCGATTTTACTGTTTTCAGATTGAGAGGCGATTAAACTCAAGCCAATGTTCAAATGATTGACAATCTCAAACAGTTTTTCTTCCCGTTCTTCGGCGGTGCAATGTTTGAGCAGGAGTTTTCCAACTTTGAGGTGAACCTGTTGTTTCCGCTCCTCAGAAATCAGAGAATAGGCGACCTGGGCCACGCGATCGTGCAAGAACTGATAGGCGACCACTAAGTTATCTACCGGCAAGGCAACGGGTTCCTCATGGCCAAAAATTAAGGGGATTTTATAAGTATTGGCGATGGGTAAAATTAACCCTTGCTGTACCGCTTCATGGAGGTCTGTAGCGGTAGCGGAGAGGGATTTTTCATTGACGAGGGCTAGAATATCAATATAAAATATATTCCCGATACAAGCGGCAACTTGTAAGGCATTTTGGGTAGATTCAGGAAGCTGTTGAATTTTGTTGACCATTAAATCCACCACATTATCCGTGATGGAAAGTTGCTCAATTCGGGGGAGATCCCACTCCCAACGCCCTGCACTGAGGTTACAAACCAGGAGATTATCTTGGATGAGGGAATTGAGCAGCATCCTTACGAAAAAAGGATTGCCATGAGTTTTCTGGTGGACGAGTTCTGCTAGGGGTCGCGATCGCACCGTGGGACAGCTAAGGGTATCAGCAATCAGTTGGTTAAGACATTCGATATTTAAAGGTTCCAGGGCGATCGGCGTTATCCGCACTCCGGACTGTTGAAACCGCCGAATCATTTGGAGTAACGGATGGCGAGGGCTATCGATTTCGTTTTCGGGATAGGCACCAATGAGTAACAAACATTGGCGATCGGAGGCACTGACGATCGCCTGTAACAGAGTCATCGATGCCGCATCCGCCCAATGTAAATCATCTAAAAATAGCACCAGCGGATGTTCTTGAGTCGTAAAAACGCTCAGGAATTTTTGAAAGACGACACTTAAGCGATTCTGGGATTCCGAAGGGGGTAGAACCGGGACCGGAGGCTGTTTGCCAATAATCAGTTCCACTTCCGGAATCAGGTCAATAATGACTTGACCATTTTGGCCCAGTTGCAATAAAATTTGCTCTCGCCATGCGGTGATGCGGTCTTCACTTTCACTTAAAATCAAGCGAATTAATTGCTCGAAGGCTTCAATCAGTCCCCCATAGGGGATATTGCTTCTATAGCGCTCAAATTTGCCCGAAATAAAATAGCCGGTTTGTCGGTTGAGGGGTTGGGGCATCGCCTGAAGTAGGGCCGATTTTCCTACCCCGGAATAGCCGGAAATTAGAACAATTTCACAGGATGAGGAGGGGAGTTCGCCGGTTTTGTCCGGTCCAGAAATGGCGGAAATGACCGGGGATTGACGGCGGATTCTCCAGTAGGCTTCTTGGAGAAGTGCCAGTTCGCGATCGCGCCCATAGAGTTTTTCAGAAACGAGCAGTTCCCCGGATAAATCCGCCGTCCCTAGAGCGAATTTCGCGATTTTGCCCGTTTCATTGAGTTGAGTCAAACAGGTGACCAGATCCCCTTTGAGTCCATAAGCACTTTGATAGCGGTCTTCCGGATTTTTTGCCAATAGTTTCATCACGATATTAGAAACGATCCGGGGAATTTCTGGTTTAACTTCCGTGAGGGGACGGGGATTTTTGGCTAAATGGGCATGGACAATTTCCATCGGGTCTGTCCCTTTAAAGGGCAGTTCCCCCAGGAGCATTTCATAAAAGGTCACCCCCAGAGAATAAAAGTCGGACCGATAATCCAGTTCACGATTCATCCGCCCCGTTTGCTCCGGGGACATATAGGGCAAAGTTCCCTCGATCGCCCCGGGATTGATGCCCTTTTGTCCGATGGAAATACTAAAATCGGTAATTTTGACTTGCTGGGTTTTTCCCTGAATAATAATATTTAAAGGATGAAGATCGCGATGAATAATATGGGCGTTATGAATTTCCCCTAAAATTTCCGTGAGTTGGATGGCAATTTGTAAAAATTCTTTTAAATTTAACCGGATTCCCGTCAAATAATGTTTGAGAGAAACCCCGCCCATATCCTCTAGGACGAGGGCAAGCTGATTATATTCAAAGGTTTCCAAGGCATACACCTTGATAATCCCCGAACTGTTCAAATTCCGAGTAATTTCATATTCATGGTGAAGTTTAGCCAGTTCCTCCGGAGTGGGGTACTCGGCTTTGAGCAGTTTGAGGATCACTCGTTGGTCGTCGAGTTCTCGTTGAGCTCGATAAACAATGGTGTTGACACCTTCGTAAATTTTTTCAATGATGGTGTAGCCTTTAAGCGAGATCGTCATGAGTCTCAACAATAGTCGATAGGTAGGCGTTAGAATGAAAAAGGTTTGATCCCCAGTTCAACGGTGGGTTGTTTTCAAGGATTTACCCCCCTTTACGGCTCAATAACAACTGAGACAATCGGCGGAGGTAGACCCTTGATTTGCCCGGTCTGGATTTTGTTTCTCCCCAGGGGATGTTTGGTGACACCCCATTGAGACTGACTCTCCTCATTGAATCATCGCGCCCCACCCCAGGGCCATTGTTATGGAGGCTCACCGCTGAATCGGACCCAAACGGGTTCTTTTAACTTGAGCGAAACAATCCGGCGTCATTTAACCGGCTTTAGGGAACCTCAACCCTGAGAAAACCACTGTAGAAGCTGCACCTCATTTGCCCTCAAAATGTGGATTAATCCATCGGAGTCATAAGAATCTCTATTGTTTATGATAAGACGCCTTCGAGAGCTTTTAGTCCCCCGTTGCTGGACTCCAGTGGGGGAAAGCAAGGGGGAGGATGAGGGCGTCCCCTTCACTTGCCACGGATTGAATGTTTTATCGGTTGGAAGGGAGGCATGGAATGGGCAAGGGAAAGCATTTTGATACACCCGCTTTCCGATCGCGCTTTGACTGTAGACTAACCTGATAGTTGGCCTCGGTTACAACCCTAAGCACAGGGTAGCGGTTACCACCCCCACCTGCTCACTGATTTTAAAGGTAATTTTGTGACTGTGCTAGAACCCGGGTGAAATCTTGGCCAGAAGGGGGCTGATTTTGAGGCGTTCCTGGATCAAACGGGGCGATCGCCACCCTCCCTGGATCACAAAGGGGTGCGAAAACTCGCACCCCCCGCAGAATAGCTGACATCAGACTCCAGATTCAAGATTCCCGGACTCGTGAGGAGGGGGCCCAAGAGGGCCGACAAGTGCCTCCGGTGCAATCGAGATGGAGTTCATGCCAATACAGGGTGGGAATCGCCCATCCGCGATCGCCTGCGTGTTCCTGTCCCAACCAGCGGTTTTCTAAATAATCATTCGGCGATTCATAGCGATGGGGACGCCAGTAAGGAACGGTCAAGGACCCATATCCCTTGCGATACTCGTCTGAGTCAATCAAGGCCGATACCATTGCCCCCACCCCATGTTCCACCAGCAACCAATCACATTCCCGGATTTCCGCTTCATCATGGGGCGATCGGCCTAAAAAATGCTTAAACGCATTCTCAATAAACTTGACGTTGGAACTTTTCTCATAGAAACTTTCCAAATAAATTGAAGAGACCGCAATACTCTTCAAAAAATGCCGAATCCCAATTTTTCCCTTGATAAATTCTTTCTCTAATCCCCCTAACTTTTTCCGTTCAAACTGATAAGGTTGCCGTTCCAAGACTTGAGAATAAATTTGTCGCAGCACCCCTTCTCTTTCTTCGACCGAGGCTCTCTGCTTCATCGTCACTGGCTCTTGTAAGCTCATGGTCTGTTCCTCTATTTGGATAAACCGAGTGGGAGATTAATCCCGAGATATTGAGGACGGAGGCGGTTTCTGGCGCACAGAAACTCGGTCTCTTGTCCCTTGAATTTAGATATCCCTGGGGAAATGCTAGGCGCCGATCGCCGCTTTCTGAACATTGGCCATCAGTTTTGGGGGAATATCTAATGCCTCAATCATCCGATTAATATACGGATCAAGGTACTGATTCGCACTACTGGGTAAATGAGCATGAGTCGTTTCTTTCAGGCAACGATAGGCTACCCCACAGGAATTTTGTCTCTGATAGGCCGTCAAAATATTACATTGCCACAACACCAAGGAATCATTAAAGAAGCGCGGGTCATCTTTAAGAATGGCTAAAGCACTGTACCGCATCACCTGAGTCATATCGTAATAGCAGCGCTGTCCGTGCTTTTGCATAATGTCTGGATGCAGGGACATAAACTTTTTTAAGGCATGACGGACCAGCAGGTCTCCCTTCTCCCGCAACATTTCGTAGGTTTTCACCCGTTCTCCAAAGGTTTGCAGATACCGTTTCATCCCTTGCAAATCCCCGGAACTCAGATACTGCGCCTCGTTGTCGTTAATCAGTTCTTGTAATTTTGAATTAATAGCTTGCATGGCATCCCCCTCTTCCTGAACCCAGGCCCAATTTTTATGGCTTTTCTATGTCTAGTGTTATCGATCGCAGCCCTTTCCGGCAAGGGATTGATGTAATTTTTAATATTTCCGTAAATCTGCTGAGTGGGGGTAACTCAAAAAGGGTGATAGGTGCCAGCAGCCTCTTAGACGAAATGATAAGGCGGGAGGGCATCCCCCAACTGTAACTCCCAAGCGGAACAGGTTTGCTGCCACTCTTGGAATCGTTCATAGAGTAACGCTTCTTCCTGCTTATGAACTAACAGAAAAATCCGATGGCTTTGATCCTCCAGGTCCGAGGCGATCGCCTGGGGATACCATTGCGTCACTTGGCCCCGAATCCAGTCCCACTGGGCCGATTGCTCATTCTGAAAGGCTTGGGTAGCCTGATAGCGCTGTTTTTTCGCCAGTAAATAAGCTTTGCCACGCACCTCAGTGGAAATCTCAAACTCCGGTTCAGGACAGGGAAGGCATTTTAAAATGTACTCCCCGTAACCGACAAAGCGATCGAGTTTCTCTAAATATTCCGCTTCCCGAGTAACTAAATGCTCTTGTAGCGCCTGGAGAGACCGAAATAGGGTCCCAAATCTCAGGGGTAACAGGCACTGTTGCTGAAACAATTCTCCCAGGGTGCGATCGTGGGCGACGATCGCCTGAACCAACAGCGCATCATCCCCTTGCAAGCGGTTAATATCCACATCGAGTTCCACCACGGCACAGATCTGCTTCCCGGGAACCAGTTGCACCAATTGACCAATTCCCAGGGGGAGTTCTAACTCAACCGGGGGCGTTTTTAAAAAAGCGTAAGTGTAAACTTCCATCGGTTAACTGGGAATAAATTCGATCGCCAAGCCTAGCTGCGCCCACCCAGATAGCCAGTGTTGTTGGGATGAGCAAATTTCTACTGCTAAAGTATCCTCCGGGTCTAACAAGGCTGTCACCAGGGTTTCTACGGGATCAAGGCTGGTGTTGCCTTTAGGGGAAGGCAACGAGACCCCTGAAAACCCGGCCCAGAATCGGGCGGATAACTGTTCCAGGGCGATCGCTTCAGAATACCACCCACTCCGGTCCGATTGAATCACCGTCCCTGGGGCCAAAGGCGCGATCGCAGTGGCAGGCTGTCCCGTGGCAATATCGATTGAACAGGAGAACCTCGGGGTTTCTACGGTCAAAATTCCCACCAGTCGTCCCATTCCCGTTTCCCAGTCTCGTTCCGGTTGGAGGATGCGGGTCTGGACTCCTGCCATCCATTGCATGGCCTCTAATCCTGACCCTAGCATCTTCCACAACAGTTGAGAGGCTAATTCATCGATGGAAATCTCTGGGGTTGGGGGTGGGATAACGGGATGAGATGGTTCGGTATCCAGGAGGCGACTGGCGATCGCCACGAATAAGGGAATCAATTCTGACCCCTCCCCTCCGTTGTTACTTCTAGGGATGCCATGATTCTTTTCTTGCCAATCCCACAGGAGGGGAAGCACAGCAGCAGCAATCTCTCCATCAGAAGTCCCCGGAGTTTTGGAGGAATCTGGATAGTCTACCAGGGGTTGACAGGGGCGAATTTTCGCCGAGGTGGGGTGATCCGGGTCAGAAAAGGGTTCCGAGAAGAACTCCAGTTCCGGATCCCTGACAAATTCAAACTCTAAGGTGAGTTGCATCTCGCCCACCTGCCAGGGACTCCCGGGTTGGAGGAATTCTACTGGGGTGGGTTGGAGGAAGCGGGCGAGTTCTGGGGTAGCGAGGTGCAGTTGTTGGCGGAGTTGGGACAGGAAGTCCCCCAGTTTCAGAGACTCACGCAAGGAGGCAACAGCATCGGACTGAATCCGGGTGGTTTCGGGGTCGAGGGGGACTAATTCGCCCGGGTAGGGACAAGGGCGATCGCTGGCAAGGTCAAAAAACCAGTGGCAATCCCCACTCTGTCCCCGTAATCCGAGCACCAGTCGCACCATTCCCCCGTCCCATCCCTGTTCGGGTTGGAAGATATGGGCAGGAATCCCGCTAATCAGTCGCATCACCGCTTCGGAACTGCTGACGGCATACCAGAGAAGTTCAGGAATCCAGTCTTCTAGGGGGATAAACCGGGATTTTGGGGCGGCAATTGGGTCTAGGTTGGGTTCTGGGGAGAGAACTGCCGCTTGTTTGAAGGAATCGAGGACGTGACAAGCTTCCGGGAGGAGGTAGGGGGTGAGGATTTCCGGAGTTGGGGGATAGTCGAAGAGGCGGACGACTTCGGGTCGCCGCATCTCGGACACTTTCGCAATCAGTTTCTCCCAGGCGGCGATCGCCTCGGGGTCTAAGCAAAATTCCCCGACTTCAGGGCCGGTTGTTGGCGGAATCAGCTTGAGAATGGTTTGCCGAACCTTTAAGGAGTCAAAGGGTAGATGTTCCGGCTTTAATGGTTGGGGTTCACTCATAAAGTTTCCTTCCATCGATCTGGAAGAAGTGGATCGCGCCGCCCACTTCGGTCCGGGTGGCGATCGCTAAATTTAGGGGACTCGGTGGCATTTGGGTTCCGGAATTGAAGGGGGCAGCCAGGGCGATGGGGGACCCGGGTCCTTGAATCGCAGCCACGGGCTCTAAGTCATGATTAAACCAGACAATTTGACCGTTCTCATCGGCAGTCACCCCACCCCCAGGGACGGCGGATAAACAAACGGGCAGGGTTGCTAAGGGTAGCCGACGCACCCGCAGGGGCCAGAGTTGAATCTGCCACAGGGCGGGTCTGGGGTGACGGGTGATTCCCGCGAGGGTATAGGGTTGTTCGGTTAAAATCACCGGGTCTAAAATGCCCTGGAAGGATTCAGACCCGACGCGGGTTCCCCGACGGGTATAAACCTCGAACAGGGTCCGGCCCTGGTTTGGGGTGGAGTCATACCGGATCGCCAGGAGATGTTTGGAGTCGAGAAACAGGATCCTAGGCAGCTCATCGTCAGGAATTGGGCAGTGATGGTCTGGAGACTTAAATCCGGTGGGGGAGAGGGTGGCGAGGGAATAAAACTTGAGGGTCCCTGGCAGGGCAATGGCTAACCAGCGATAGTCTGGGTCGATCGCCATGCGAAATTCCCGATCGCTGGTGAGTTGGTGTTGGGGTTGACCCTTGGCGATCGCCAGCCAATACAGCCTCCGTCCGGTGCTCACCCAGCAGCCCCCCGTCACCGGCAGCACTTCAGTCACGCGATCGGGAAAATCCACCACCTTGGGGGGGAGGGCCAGTTGATGCCAGAGTCTTACCTGATTCCCGTGGGCAATGTAGAGATAGCCATCCTGGGAGACTAATGCCGTGGTGGGGACGGACAGGGGAATGCGGGACTGCTGCCTGCTGGGGCATTCCGGCATTGTCGGCATCGGGGACTCGTTCAAGGGTAAGGGGCGATCGCTCAAAAGTCTCACCCCGGGCTCATTCATCGCCGCTTTAATCTGTTGTGCCATTTGCGCGGCGCTGGGGTACCGACGCGCCGGGAGTTTCTCTAAGGCTTTTTCCAGGATTAACCGCAAGGGCAAAGGCACCTGTTCCGGCACCTGCAAGCGCTGATTCAAATGCGCCCACATCAGGTCCCCAGGTTTTCCCGTAAAGGGTCGATATCCCAGCAGCAGTTCAAACAGCAAAATCCCCATTGAGTAAATATCCGCACCCCGAGAGTACAAGCCATAAAAGCCTTCGGGGGCCGCATAAGCCGTCGCCCCCACTGCTTCCATTTCATCACTCTCCCCCCTCCGACTCCCTTGCAGTTCGCCGAAGCGCCGCGCAATCCCAAAATCCGAGAGGCGCGCAAACCAGGCCCCTTTTTTCACGTTCAACAGGATATTTTCGGGTTTGATGTCACAGTGAATGATTCCCGCATCATGAGCGCATTCTAATCCCGCCAGAATCCCGAGGATTAATTCCATCCCTTCCCCTAAACTCAGGGCAGCCTTCGCTTCCAGCAGTTCGCGCAGGGTTGCCCCTTCACAGTAGTCCATCACCACATATCGGGCGGCAGGGGTTTGTTCTAAGGCGCGACAGGTGACAATATGCGGATGTTGCAAGGTGAGTAAGGACAACAGTTCCCGCAAAAATTTATGAGTGGGTAGACGCAGGTGAGTCAGTTCTTTGAGGGCCACCAATTGGCCGGTTTTGCGCTCGATCGCACAAAAGACTTTGCCAAATTGTCCCTGCCCGACTAATGCTAAAACTCGATATTTGGGCAGTTGCTTTTGGAGTTGCCGCAATTCCTTGGGTGTTGCGGGTCCCGAGGGACGACTTCCCTTCAGATAGCCGCGATTCGGCCCCTCATCGGATTGGTTAGTCCGGTCCATCCTCTCTCCGTTGTTGATCATGTCTTGATCATGCGATCGCTCTGTCCGCTGATGAGTCATACAGACTCTAGGGGTTGATTGCCCCTTCCTATCCTAAATCCCTTTGCCCGCAAATGACCGTTTCCCACCGGGCCTGGGATATCCTGACTTGCACTGCCAATGTCACAATAATGAAGATTGAGCCAGCCTTCAGGGTGCATCAACGTTTAAATCTGTCTGGGTCACCATAATTATCTTTAATTGTCAAGGGTTAATATCAAAAAAAGGCCGGTCCCCTTGCCCGTTATCCCCGTAGTCAAAAGCGGATCTACCGTAACTCAGAATCAACTCCACAACCCACCACCAATCACCCAATTAAGATGGTCAAAATTGTTCGCTTAGAACCAATCGCCCAAGATACTGAAGTTCAGACAAATGCTAACATTCTCTCGGCCCTACTCGCTGAAGATCTCCACGTCCTCAAAGAATGTGGAGGGCGAGGATTATGTGCCACCTGTCATGTGTTTATTAAACAAGGCATGGAGAGTGTCTCGCCAATGGGACGCCGAGAACAACGCACCCTAGAGGTGATCACCACCGCTAAAACTAATTCTCGCCTCGCCTGTCAGTCCCGCATCCTCGGCGAGGGGGTAGTTGTCGAAGTCCCGACGGGGATGTATCTCGATGCGATTGAAGATATCGAGGCCCTGATCGGACGGCGCACGGAACAAGATCTATTACATCCGATCACGGGTCAAGTTGTGGTGGAATCTGGTAAATTAATTACGCGATCGGTCATCGTTGAACTCAAAGATGTTCGTCTGCAAGTCGGACAATATTTAGCCCGCACTCGCGAAGCTTAAAACACTCGGGTTTCTGAGTGCAATCCTCTCCTGGGTTTGGAAATAGACCTCATTACATCATTCCAAATTAATCCCCCCAAACTCTCAGAGAAAGGGGGGATTTTAATGCAACAATCCTGCCAGAATTGTTCTGACAGGACTGCCTGTTATATTGACTTGTTAAAAAGACCTTTGAGGTCTGTGTTATTTCGGTTTTCTATGTTTTTACTTTATCTGAATCTAAGGAGACTGGACATCTATCTTTAGGGAGAAGTTGCCTTAGTCTGGGGTTAGAGGCCGCAGAACTGTAGGAAGTTGGAGTAACGACTTCCAAGGAGAAACAAAAACTGGCGATCGCCCCCCTGCAATTGCCCCCCATTGTCAATCCCTCACCCCAACCCGGTTTAATCGCAATAAAGGGTATCGCGGGTGTTGCGTCCCGTGACGGGATTGGTCCCGGTAGCCAGTTCACAGAGGATTTCCGTAGCATCATCCCGTAGGAACACATCGGTAAAATCTGCGCCTTCGATGTTAGCCCCATTAAATTTAGCACTAAAGGCAAAAGAGCCTTCAAGAATGGCATTTTTGAGGTTGGCTTTGATAAACCTTGCCGTATCTAAGGTGGTGTTGCTGAGGTTTGCGCCTTCTAAATTGGCCTCTTCTAGGTGCGCCGCGAATAGGCTGGCCCCTTGCAAGTTGGCATGACTCAGGTTACTTTTGCGGAGGTTCGCGTGGTTAAAGCTGGCTTGGGTGAGGTCGCGACCGGAAAAATCCGCGCCGAGGAGGTTTTCTTTGTTATAGTTTTGGGCGAGAGCTTCGGGAGGATAAGCTGTGGTGAGGGTGGCGACTGTTCCGACTGCTGAGATCCAAACCAGTACCGAAACAACCAGACTCATGGCCCGAGTCCAATCCCAGTTACAAAACCAATTTTTCATACGTTCGTTTCGTCGATCCAAAAGTGACTCCTGCGCGATGGGAGGGATAATTTTTTAAGACAAAGAAAATTCAAGTATCCGTTGTTATTTTATCAGCAAGTGTAACCCTGGAGTTGTCTGATGTCTGCTTCTTCTCCCCTTTGGTCGAGTATCCAGGCTGACCCTAGCCCCAACCCTGGTTTGTGGGGTGAAGCATTGGTGGCTCAATGGTTAGTGGATACGGGGTGGGAGATTTGGGCGCAGCGTTGGCGCTGTCGCTGGGGGGAAATTGATGTGATTGCTTGGCAGTCTGGTTATACAACACAAAGTAAATCATTTGTCAAGGGAGATGTTTCCCCTCATTTGGTCAGGAGTGAGGGGGGTCTGTTGGCCTTTGTGGAGGTCAAAACCCGATCGCCAAAAAGTTGGGATGCCGGGGGTCTCTTGGCAATTTCGTCCGGGAAGCAGGCCAAATTGATCCAAACCGCCCAGTTATTTTTAGCGGAACATCCGGAGTTAGCGGAGTTTCCCTGCCGGTTTGATGTGGCGTTGGTGCAGTATCAGCGCCAAAGGCGATCGCCCCAGTCGGGGGTTAACCTCCCAGGCGATCGGCCAGGTCAACCTTCAGCGCCACAGAATCCCATCTGCCTCGGTCAACCCCAACCCATTGGAGATTATTGCTTTACCTTGCATGATTATATTTGTGGAGCGTTCGATACCTAAAATCGCCACACTTTAATGTTTCCCGGTGACGAGAGTTCCCTTGTGGGAATGGACCCGGATTATTATGCTAAGGTTTCCGGACAATACCCCAACCCTTGCACAAATTGTTCGCGAAACTCCTCAATTTCACTCAAATCAGGATGACCGTGAGAGACAACCGCAATCTGATAGCGGCGCATCACTTCAATGGGAGACTGTTCATTTTCCAAGGCCCAGAGCGCCATTTGCAAGCGGATACTCGGTTGACCGGGGATTCCGAGTTCATTCATAAAGGCTCGAAAATCCCCATCCTGCTGCCGTTTGAGGGGGTGATTCATTTTCACCCGCACAATCCATCCATCGATTTGATGAATCACGCTCAGGAAGCGAACCGGGAGATTCGCGCTTGTGTTAAGATATTCCGCAACTCTTAGGGTTAGACTGGCATTCGCCAGGTGATAGAGGTAATCCATCTTCACCAATTTCCGTATTCTTGGACAATAATGAGTCATCTGGTTTGTCCGGTGGGTTAGTTGATTGCTTGTTGGCTCAGGAACCTAGTTTTCCCCATCCCTAGCAAAGCGTTAATAACTCTAGCCCTTGGACTTGGTAGCGCCAGGGAAAACTTGGCTACATGAGTTCAGGCCGGTGCCAGGAAAGGAATCCAGATGCTTTGCGTTCTCATGGAATTTAAAACAGACCCAACTGAAGTAGGGAAGAATTGAACCTTCTGAGAGATGTGACTTTAGAGGAGGTGTTCGGTGGGAAAAATCTGGAGATTTTGCCAACTTTGTTTAGGGTTTGATCGGCTTTGATCCAATTCACCCCTCTCCTCGTCATCCTTCGATCGCATAACCATCAAAGCTCCATCTTCTATTGTGGCGATCGCCTGGTTTTTCTAACATGGGTAAGATCCCTCTGATGATATGGGGAAGTCTACCCAAGTTCTTACACTTACCCAGGGATTACCTTTCTTTAAACATTTCTTAAGCTATCCTAGGTATTTATCACCAGGTTTCTCTCAACCCTTCACTCCCTTGTTATTCAATTTAGCCGATTTAAAAAATAAAAGTTTAAGTGCTCAAACTTTACATTATAATTTTCTATCTTAGCACAAGATTCAACCGAATAAATCCCTTTTTGGGATGACAAGTATGTTCCCTAACGAAATCGATTCTGAGAGCCTAACATCCCCGGTCAACACCCTCAATGGCCCAACCCACAGTAATACCGGGGGCGATCGCACCCTATCCGGATATGACTACGACCTGCCGGAAGACCGCATCGCTCAGAATCCGGTCACCCCTCGGGATAGTTCTCGCTTGCTCGTGGTGGACTCCCCCACCAGTCATCAGCATCGGAGATTCCGAGACCTCCCCGAACTCCTAGAACCCGGTGACTTACTGGTTCTCAACAATACTCGGGTGATGCCTGCTAGACTCTACGGCTATAAATCCACGGGTACAGCTGTTGAGGTCCTGCTACTAGAAGAACAACAGGAAAACCAGTGGTTAGGATTAGTCAAACCGGGTCGGCGTTTAAAACCCGGGGCCCTGATTCAGTTTCCTGCGCCAGACCATCCCGAGGGCGAACCTTTATCAAACTCAACTTTGTGGGCCACGGTGTTAGCGACTGATGACGCGACGGGGGGGAGAATCTTGCAATTTGAAGCGGCACCGGGGACGTCCGTCCGGGACTTGCTGGAGTCTTATGGACAGGTGCCGTTACCGCCTTATATTACTCAATCTGTCGCTTCACCGGACCAATATCAAACGGTTTATGCCGAAGAGTCTGGATCCGCAGCCGCACCCACGGCGGGGTTGCACTTTACGGAAGAATTGCTCGATCGCCTGGAAGCGAAGGGAATAAATCGGGCCTTTGTTACCTTGCACGTCGGAGTCGGAACCTTTCGCCCGGTGGAAGTTGAGGATGTCACCCGCCATCAAATGCATGAAGAGTGGGTGCAAGTGCCGCCGGAAACCGTGGAAAAAATCCGCGAGACGAAAGCGCGGGGGAATCGCGTGATTGCGGTGGGAACCACCGGGGTGCGATCGCTCGAAGGTGCAGCAGCAGTCTCTGGGGAATTGCAGCCATTTTGTGGCAAGACTGATTTATTTATCTACCCGGGATATCAGTGGCGCGTCGTTGATGGATTGATTACCAATTTTCATCTACCGCGATCGAGCTTGCTGATGTTGGTGAGTGCATTAATCGGGCGCGATCGCCTGTTGGGGTTGTATCGGGAGGCGATCGCGCAGGAGTATCGCTTTTATTCCTTTGGGGACGCGATGATCATTTTGCCTGCCGCCAAGACTGGCGTCTGAGCCTCCTAAAAAATTAAGCATCAAGCACTTGACAAATGGCAATGCTTCATGCTTGATTTTTCCCCTGAACGGATAGCAAGACGCGATCGCCCGCGTCTTGACCATCAAGGAACCCCAACCTTTAGGATTCTTCGTCCTCGTCATCTTCGTCAGAAGGATAGACAAAACCCGTAGAACGTCCGGTCAATACCGACTTGCCGAGGGACAGGGCTTTTTGAGCTTGCAAAGCTGCTTTGTTCTTCCAAGTCGCTTTGCGTTTATCGCGCTTGGATTTCGAGGTTTTCTTCTTGGGAACCGCCATAACCTGAATGACTCAAATTTTTGACAACCTTTCCATTTTAAGCCATAATCTTGACTCTGCGATCGCACCGCGAGTCGTTTACTGCTTTCTGGGGTAAAAAATTTTCACACCCTACCCAGTTTTCCCCCTGGCTCCTCATGGGTGCAAATTTTCATGCTCGATCACAAACACATTGGCATACAGATTCGCTAAAACCTGTTGTCCCTGTTGGGTCAGCCCTAGGTAAGGTAGGGCCTCCTGAATGTAAGGATAAACGCTTTCCCAATAAACCCGAGGATATTTGGCCCGCAGATCCCCAGGGTTCTCGTATCCCAGTTTTGCATTCATGCCTATTTCTTCAAATTCATAGAACAGGGCACTAATCTTTTTCAAATATCTGGGATCGCTGAGTTGGCCGACTAGGGCCGCCGCCCGCACCAGTGCCGGATAAGTGCCAGTTTCCTGAGAATCCTCAACCATTGGCATGGGAAACCGCGTCAGTTCGATATTTCGCTTGAGGGCTTCAGCATCAATCAGTTTATGGCCGCCAAAGCGCTCTTGAATAAACAGCTTATCGCGATCGACGCGATAGGGTGTCAAGCTGGCAGAGGTCGCCCCTTCAGGCAGAGTCACCGTTTCGCCATTGCAACCCGTGGCATAGAGTCCAGCTACTGTGCGGTCCTGTTTGCAAACCCCCTTGACATAGCCGATATCGTGGCAGACCAGAGAAATGATAAAGTGCAGCCAATCTTCACAAGAAACGCCCCCCTCACGGATGTGTTTCCCCCGCAAGATCTCTTGTCCCACTAACGTGATGTTAATGGTGTGCTCGATATTGTGGTACAAGGCATCGGTATTGGCCAGGTTCTCTAGGGCCATGTGGCCCGCCCAACCGATAATATCCGCATAGTCTGGTTTCAAACCCCCGTATGTCCGGGCATAACCTGCTTTAAGCTGGCGCACGAAGTCATCAATCAAGATTTCCGTGGTATTAAACATATCCCCTTCTGCCTGTTATTATTTGCGCTTGGTTACCCTGGAGGGGCCAAAAACGCCGAGTAGACCGCAAACGTTGCTCCTGTCA
Source organism: Laspinema palackyanum D2a (assembly GCA_025370845.1). Classification (GTDB taxonomy): domain Bacteria; phylum Cyanobacteriota; class Cyanobacteriia; order Cyanobacteriales; family Laspinemataceae; genus Laspinema. The sequence goes on from JAMXFF010000013.1 coordinate 124,255, forward strand.
ATCATAAAAACTCGGATTGGTGAGCTTGAACCAGAGAATATAGGTGCTGGTATTCAGTGTAGACAATTGGGTGACCTCAGCGGTGAAAATACAGACTCCGACTCCGACGCCGGTTCCCTTGGGAACGGGGGTGAGAGTGGGGTCCCACCTTGATTGGATGTAGAGACCCGAAATGAGGCGTCTCTGGCAACTGGGGACTGGCCTTCCCTAGCCGTTTTTTCAATATACGGTTTTCTGGTCTACTTCAATGATGGAGATCCTCGGGGGTCGCGATCTAGATCACACCGATAAGCCGGATGCGATCGCATCGTAGAAAAGCAGAATCGCTATGATCTATATCATATTGATCCTACGGATTTTCAGTGGAAATTATAGGTTTCCAAAAGAACAATGGAACTAACCGCAGCCATGTCTCAAGTCCCGCTGGAAGAATTATACGGTCAAGTCATGTTCTCTAATGTGGTGACTCGTGCCGATCGCCAACAGCTTAAAGCCGCTCTTTTAAAAGATTGCTTGAGCGAAGACGAACAAGCCATCATTGACCGAGTGCTTTATAACGTCCGCCGGGGATGGCTCCAGCTTATCGATTGAACTCCCTCCCACCCCCTTATAAAAAAACCTGCTTCTGACTTTAAGCAGTGACTACGGTATCCTTATTATTCATTTTGTCCGATTTGATATTTCGGATGCTGCCTCGTGGGGTTTTTTTCTCAACCTGTCAGCATCCTTTGGCTTTTCATCTCTCCATTTATTTTTCCGGCCCCCAGAATCCTCGAAGGGAACAAAATCTCCATGAACGTCCCTCGGCTGTAGCGAGAATTGAGGGCAATTTTTTAGGCTCATTTAGGGTTGGATACCAAAGTCCGGTTCAAACCCATTTTCTCTTGATCCCCCCCTTCTCGGGCTTTGTCCCGATAGCCCCACCCTTGAGGATGCGGGTTTTTAGTGCAAGGGAGAAGTCAGACCCTAGAGGGGGTAAATATTCAGAGCGATCGCCCCGATAAAAATGCTACGATAAGGGAGACGTTTAGGCGGGTGCGACTCGTGAGTGTCTCCATACAATTTATCAAGGGATTAGATGAGGAACTCGGCGGAATTAGTCTGCGAAAAGGCCGAAACTCGGGAACGAAAACCGTAGTATTGTTCTTTGAACGGGTTCAGGCTATGGAAAAAGGCCGAAGTTTTATTAATAAAATAGAAACCTTAAATTTGTGTGATGAAGAAGGAGAAATTAAAGTCATTCCCAGCGGGATGAAATTTCAATTTGTGGATGATGATAATCTCTCCCAAGCTGAATGTTCGTTTGAGGTGACTTCTGATGAATCCTGGGAACGGGTGATGAGATTTTTGCACCGCTATGCCGATGCATACGGGTTTGAATTTCAAGAACCCAAAGTCTAAGCTTTCTTCTGGGGCGATCGCGAATTCGAGGGCGATTAGCTGGAATCCACGAGATTGATTGAGTCTCGCCATTTTCCCGGATCCCAACGTAACTGGCACCTCAATCCCGAATTTCTGTATCAAAAACTACAAAAACCCAGGACAGGGCGGTGATACTAAGGTACGATGCAGGTTACGCAATCAGCAGTTCAACAGCGTGAGGAGTCAGAAGCTTGAAAAAGGTAGAAGCCATTATTCGGCCATTTAAACTCGACGAAGTAAAAATCGCCTTAGTTAACGCAGGCGTAGTAGGGATGACTGTTTCAGAAGTCCGAGGGTTCGGGCGGCAAAAAGGTCAAACTGAACGGTATCGCGGTTCTGAGTACACCGTAGAATTTTTACAAAAACTCAAAGTGGAGATTGTCGTCGATGACGACATGGTGGATCTCGTGGTGGACAAAGTTGTTGCTGCCGCTAGAACTGGTGAAATTGGGGACGGTAAAATTTTCATCTCCTCCGTGGATGAAATCGTCCGGATTCGCACCGGAGAAAAGAACCTGGAAGCCATTTAGAACCTAGAGAAAGAATTAAGACTCCCGAATTGAGACTCAATTCTCTGTTCTTTTCAAATCTCCCCCCAACCGAAGTTGGAGGGGGATTTTTTATGAAAAATCTAGGGTAGCTAACTCAGGCAGGAGAATCTTAAAAGCCAGACCCCGATGACTCAGCCGTTTTTTAGTCTCGGGGTCCATTTCCGCAAAGGACTGACGCTGTTCGGTGTGGTAAAAAATGGGGTCGTAACCAAACCCGTTATTTCCCCGGGGACGGTGGAGGATCCGACCCGGACAAATCCCTTCCGCTTGTAAGGCAATCGAACCATCGGGACGGGCGATCGCGATTGCACAGACAAACTGGGCCTCTCGATTCAGTTCACTGCCTAACTCAAACAGCAGGCGCTCAATCCGTTCGGGGTCCGTGGCACCATAACGAGCGGAAAAAATCCCGGGACTGCCATCGAGGGCATCCACAGCCAACCCCGAATCATCGGCGATCGCCCATTGTCCCGTTGCGATCGCCACCTCCGACGCCTTAAGCACTGCATTCTCCATAAAAGTCTCGCCGGTCTCCTCCACGTCGATTTCCGGGGGTTTGAGCTGCAATTCCCAGCCTAAGTCTCCCAAATAAGCCTCCATTTCTTCGAGTTTACCGGGATTGCTCGTGGCAACCACCAGGGTTTTTTGGGTTTCAGGTTGTGATTCTAAATTCATCGTAGGAAGAGAGATTCTGTATCAAAAGTTTCAGCAATTGGGGTTTGACGGTTCAGAGGGTGGGGTCCTCGTGTAACTCCTCCTCCGGTCCCCTCCCCTTAGTAAGGGGAGGGTTAGGGTGGGGTTCTTTTGACGTGGCGATTCCCTACGGGATAGCTCCGCTTACCGCCACTTGCGCCTCACTCACAGGAGGCGATTCCCTACGGGATAGCTCCGCTTACCGCGCCTATATGGAGCCGGGTGCCAACCTCTTTCCTAGTGACCTGCTTAAGCAGGTCACGAAGACCCCACCCTAACCCTCCCCTTACCAAGGGGAGGGGACCGGAGGTGCACTTAAACGTAAAAGGCGTACTCTGGTAAGCTAAACTCCCTCGGCCCATTGTTTGGCCCAAGCTAAGGTATCACGGACTTGCTCTGGGGTACTTGCTTCGCAATAGAGACGCAAAACGGGTTCAGTGCCGCTAAAGCGAATCAGCAGCCAACTGTCATCGCTTAAGCGGAATTTGTAGCCATCAATGGTTAGACAATCCACGACAGATTGACCGGCGATTTCCTTCAAGGTGGTGGTTTTGAGTTGTTCTCGCAGGCGATCGGCCACGGCCATACTACGCAGGGGTAAATCGATGCGGTCATAGCTGAAGTGGTAGTCCGCTTGCTCTTGAGCGCGACGATAGAGGGTGCCTAATTCTAAGCCGGAGTGAACGATCGCCTCTAGGAGGTAAAGGGAAGAGAGCAAGGCATCCCGTTCTGGGACATGAGTGCCATATCCAATGCCGCCAGACTCTTCGCCGCCAATCAGGACGCGATTTTCCAGCATCCGATCGGCGATATATTTGAAGCCGATCGGGGTTTCCATCAGGGGCCGGTCGTACAATTTGGCGACTCGGGGAATTAGGTCGGAACCGCTGACGGTTTTGATAACGGCCCCCATAAATCCGCGCCGTTTCGCCAGATGTTCGATTAAGACGGGGATTAAGATTTGGGAACTGAGGAAGGTGCCATCGCCATCGACGGCAGCAATGCGATCGGCATCGCCATCGAAGACAAATCCGACGGATAAACCGGGATTGACCGATCGCCGGTGGGTTCGCATCTGGCGGAAGAGGGAGGAGAGGTAGCGCGGCAGGGGTTCTGGGGCACCGCCATCAAAGAGGGGGTCGCGATCGCTGTTAATTTCCTGCACCGGGACCTCTAGGATTTTACCTAATCCCGTGGCTCCCGCGCCATGCATGGCATCCACAAACACCGTGAGTTGACCTTGGGCGACTGCCTCTTTAATCCGGGCAATATCCACCATTGAGCGCAGCATTTCGCAGTAACTCGGCCAGATATTGAACATCTCTAACTTTCCGGGGTTCCGGGAGGCGGACCCTAGAGGGTTCTTTTGTGCCAGTTGCGCTTCAATCCGTTGGGTGACTTCCGGAGGGACTGAACCTCCAAATGCGCCCTTGACTTTTAAGCCGAGGTAGGCTGCTGGATTATGGGAAGCGGTTAAGACAATGGCGCCGAGGGCCTTGCGTTGGTGGGCTAACCAACTAAAGGCGGGGGTTGGGGCGTAGGTTTCGGACAACATCACGTCATACCCGACAGATTGGATGGACTCAGCCGCTGCTTGAGCAAAGGTTTCCGCCATAAAACGGCGATCGAACCCGACGATAATGGTTCGGCTTCCCGTGGAGGGTCCGTAAACTTCCTCTAAAACCTGGGCGGCGATCGCCGCCACCCGGACCACCCGCTCAAAGGTAAAATCAGCGGCAATCACACCGCGCCAACCATCGGTCCCAAACTTAATCGGGCTACCATTCACCGGGAGAGAGATGGGTGCAGAACTCATAAAGAAAGTGCCTCAAACCACAATAATTGTTAAAGAAATATCGACTTAGCCAGGATCCTAATCGACCCTCAGAGAATCAGAGCAAAATATAGATTGACCCATAAGGTTTTGCACTCGGTGATTCCCGAGTCATCTCTGTCCTAAGCGTTTAAGATTTTATCAAAAAACTGGAGAGAACAAACAAGTTAAAACAGATTAGTGAGCAAAAGTTACTCCCCTTTAAAAGAGAGATTTGTGAGATATTTTAGACCGAAAGTTCATGAATCGACCCAATTGCCACCTTCACAGCGATCGGGTAGACCAATAATAGACCGAAGGCGCTTGTCCAAATGTAAATATTCGGTAATTTTTCGGGGACTGGGCCACTGGGAGCAATCCTTAAAACTGCTAAAATAATTGAGTTCGTTTTATTCTCTTGTAAATTCAGGAAACCCGTAATCGAATATGGCTAATATCATTGGCACAGATCAGGCGGAACTCATCTTGGGAACCATTGAATCCGATTCAATTTTGGGCTTAAAAGGTGAAGACACAATTGACGGAAGCTCAGGAAATAATACCCTCAACGGTAACCAGGGGGCAGATCTCATCATTGGCCGGGAAGGGGATGACTTCATGTTTGGGGGTCAAGGAAATGACGTCATTTATGGCGGCAGTGGGAATGACACCCTGTTTGGAAACTTAGACAATGACACCCTATTTGGGGAATCGGGAAACGATCTGCTATTAGGTGAGGCGGGACGGGATATTCTCTACGGGGGAGACGGAAATGATGTTTTACAGGGTGGGGATGATAACGACACCCTCCTTGGGGAAAATGGGGATGATACCCTATTTGGAGAAGTAGGGGATGACGTCTTATTTGGCAATAAAGGCGACGATCTGGTCCTCGGGGGACTGGGAGACGATAGCCTCTATGGTGGACGGGATGACGATAGTCTGTTTGGAGAAGACGGAAATGACCTGGTATTTGGAGATTTAGGAAATGATATCTTAAACGGCAACCTGGGTAGCGATAGCTTAGATGGGGGAGAAGGCGAAGATACCCTCTATGGTGGACGTGGGGATGATAGCCTTTTTGGAGGTGCAGGAAGTGATTGGCTCTTCGGCGGATTAGGTGCGGATACCTTGACGGGCAGCACTGGATCGGATTATTTTGTGTTGCAGTTAAATGCTGGGGTAGATCTGATTACTGACTATAACCCTCAAGAGGATTTCTTAACCTTAGAGGAGGGTTTAGCATTCGGAGATCTGGACTTTAAAAATATTACGAATGTTGGTCCAGATAATAGTCTCACCTCTAGTACCGCTATTTTGCTTAGAGATACGCAACGGATTGTTGCTCTGATATCGGGAGTGTCCGCCTCTGGTTTCACCGGGGCTGATTTTGTGGATAGTTCTGGAAAAGCGGTTTCTATCGAACGTCCCCCAGTGGAAGATAATACGACTTCGACGACTCAGAATTCTACAACGACTAATAATCTATTTGAGACGGGTTTGGCGGAGTTGTTTGCAACACCTCCACAAGACACTCTGGCATCCAATGTTAATCAAAATCTCCGCAGTGGATCTGATTTTTTGGCCTTGGATAATACGGATACCCTGGCATTGATTTAACGAGAGGGACGCGGGAGCAGGGAAGAGGGAAGAGGGAGTTGGAGAGACTGAAACTCTACCGCAGCAGTGAGTCAGGGGAGAGGCGATCGCCTCGGTGGATTGATCCCGCGATCGTCTCAATCCGGAGCCGGGACCCTCGGGAGGGTCGAGATCCGGATGGACCCGACCCTTTCTAAATCCTCCCAGAGGGCGAGGAGAGAAAACAACTCAAAAGCAGGCAATTTGAGGGGTTTTTAAGGTAAAAAGTTAGCCCGGTAAGGGTGGGAAGGGGAGGGTGAAAATCCCCCTCCCCAGAGTCGTCATTCTGCGTCAACCCTCCCCGACTCCTCAAGAGCCGAGGTCTGATCCGCAGCAGCTTCTGATAAAACGTCCAGAAGCGATCGCAACTTGATCCGCTGGATGTAGGGCCACCCTCCAGAGGTTTCGATATCTCGCAACAAGTTGTAAAGTGCCTGTCGGTTACTCGGTAGCGATTCCAAAAACAAACTTTCGCAAATTTCTCGATGAAGTTGCTCTAAAGTCCGGAGTAACTCCAAGAGTGCCAGACAATCCCCCTGATAATGATTGGCGACAAGACGCAAGTCTTCAATCGTACTGCTTAAATTGGGTAGTTTGCCGTCGGAGTCAAGATTTGTATTCAAGTCCATGTAGTTTTTTGCCTCAAGGTCGCGCGTAAACATTCCAATTCTTAAGCTGGGCTTTCACCGGCTTGTGCTGGGAGTCTAGGGCTATCAAATTTGATATTTTATCTAACTTTGTGCCGAGGGAGAGAAACGGGATCCGTTGAGGGTGGGTCAAAAATCAGGATCTCCCGAGGCGATCGCCCCCTGACCCCCTCCATTTTTAGAGCATGGGGACCGTCTGGGGTAGAAAGCGGGTTTCTTTCAAAACTCTCTGCCTGCATTGCTACAAAATTAGGGCCAGAAACCTGGTTTCTTGTACCTTTTAATTCTGTACCTACGCCCTAGCATCCACTCACAGGTAAACCGGAGCACACCATAGTTCTCAGTCAAACGCTTCGGTCCCGGTGGCGATCGCTCAGGAGGGTTACCCAGATGAACCCCGATTCAGGGCGATCGCTCAGACCCTGTTCACCCCCTCTCGCCTCTCCCCACTCCGATTTCAAGGCGTCGGGTTCCCAACAAGACACTCCACCCACCAGTCTTTTCCCAACCGCCGCTTTAAGGATCCCGATAAAGGGTGCATTCTAGCATTGATGAAAATACCATTGGATTCTTTGAAAATACAGTCTGGGGATCACACCCCTTGCATTCTTTCCCCTCTCCAAAAGAATTAAAAGCAACCTACGTTACGATGGGTGCTTATTTCGGTAAAATGCTCTATGGCATCTAAAAGCAACGTAAAATGCTTAAACCTCGACAGGAGAATTCCTGCTTCCCTGAGAAGTTGGAGTCGCCTTGTCGCCGTAGCAAGCTGAAACGGACTCAGGAGATCATCTCTTCCGGTCAGATTACCTAATCCAGGTGACTGACATAGAAGCTACCTCCTCAATCCCGGATCGCCGAACAAAAACGCCCGCACTATTTTCCGAGAGTGCCACAACTGACAAAACCGATTGAGGATTTGGGTTGCTCGGTCGTTGTTTCTGCGGTAGGCATTTCGTTGTCATAGATTGAGTAAGTTTACTCATTAGTTCTGAATCGAACTTGCAAAGGCTTAACGGTTTGGGTTCGGTCGTCCGAACGAAGTTGAACCCAAACGGAAGATTAACCCCTGGTGGGATTGTCAAATTTTGAAATAAAGGTTGACCATGAGGTATCGCGCTTTAATTGTCGCATTTCTAGCAGTATGCTTGAGCGTGCTAACGGCTTGTAGTGAAGGGCCGACGGCGGGGAGTCAAGAACTCACCTATGATGATATCAGAAACACAGGTTTAGCAAATAGCTGTCCAGAATTGGCAGAAACCGCTCGGGGTGCAATTCCCATTGATGGCAGCCAATCTTATTTGCTGAGTGAGCTGTGTTTGCAACCAACGGAATATTTCGTTCTGGAAGAAGGATCCAATAAACGGAAAGAAGCCGAATATATTCCCAGCAAACCGTTGACTCGTTATACCTCCTCCTTGACTCAAATCCAAGGACCCTTGACTTTGGGCAACGATGGCAGCTTCACCTTTGTGGAAAAAGATGGGATTGACTTCCAAGCAATCACTGTCATGCTTCCCGGTGGTGAAGAAGTTCCTTTCTTGTTCACTGTCAAAGGTCTCACGGCAAAAAGTCAGCCCGGACTTGATAGCATTAATACCTCGACTGATTTTGAAGGGGACTATACCGTTCCTTCCTATCGTTCTGCTTCTTTCCTTGACCCGAAAGGTCGGGGTGGTACCACTGGATACGATAATGCGGTGGCGTTGCCTGCCGGTTCTGATGCAGCAGAGTTGAATCGCTCTAACGTGAAGCGTGCACTACAGGGTAAAGGTCATATTTCCCTGAGTGTTTCTAAAGTCAATAGTGCCACTGGGGAAATTGCTGGTATTTTCGTCAGCGAACAGTCTTCGGATACTGATTTAGGTGCGAAAGAACCTGTAGAGGTGAAGATTCGCGGTCTATTTTACGGTCGCGTGGAACCAGACGCATAAGCGATCGGGTTGCACTCATCACCTGAAGAATCCGACAAAAGGGGCAACTGGCCCCTTTTTTTTTTGAGATGGGGAAGATGGGGAGGATGGGGGAGATGGGGAGGATGGGGAGATGCGGAGGATAGGGAAGAAGTTTGTAGTAACGACTTCAGTCGTTTTCTTCATGTTCGTAGTAACGACTTCAGTCGTTTCCTCGTTACGAAAGCGATCGCCAAGTAACGCCCCATGTCAAGCGCTGCCTCCAGTTCCCGAGGAGGTAGGTGGTAGACCCTGAGATTGCTGCTGTGATGGCGATCGCCATCACAGCAGAGCAACGACTGAAGTCGTTACTACAAACTTCTTCCCCATCTTCCCTATCCTCCCCATCTTCCCAGTGGTTTCTTGATCAAGACAATATGACCGAGGATAGTTGTTTTTTCTCAGAGAAAGTTAGGATAATCAAGGTATCCTCAATCGTTGGATAGAGTTGCTGTGAGTTATTGCCTCAATCCTAAATGTCCCAATCGGGCTGACCCCTTGAATGCACAAAACCGCATCTGTCGGCATTGTGGTTCGCTTTTGATTTTCCAAGGGCGCTATCGGATTGGGCGATTATTGGGGGAAGGGGGGTTTGGTCAAACCTTTGAGGTGAATGATGGGGGGATTCTGAAGGTCCTGAAGGTCCTGACTGATGATAATCCGAAGGCGATCGCCCTGTTTCAACGCGAAGCGCAAGTCTTAAGCCATTTGAATCACCCCGGTATTCCCCGGGTGGAAGCAGAGGGTTACTTTACTGTCCTACCCAGAAATAGCCAGCAGCCCTTACACTGTCTGGTAATGCAACGGATTGAGGGCCGGAATTTAGAGGTGTGGATGGCCGATCGCCATCATCTACCCATTCCCCAGCATCAAGCCCTCAATTGGTTGAAACAGCTTGCAGAAATTTTACATATTGTCCATCAACAGCAGTTTTTCCACCGCGATATCAAACCTTCTAACATCATGCTCCAGCCCAATGGTCAACTGGCGTTGATTGATTTTGGCAGTGCGAGGGAGGTGACAGGAACTTATCTGGCTAAAGTGGGAGGGGGTCATCAAATTACGGGGATTGTTTCCCCCGGGTACACGCCTCCAGAACAGGCGAATGGAAAAGCGGTTCCCCAATCGGATTTTTTTGCTTTAGGACGAACTTTTGTATTTCTGTTAACCGGAAAGGAACCGAATGCTTTTCCGGAAGATACAAGGACGGGTCAACTTTTGTGGCGATCGGATGGGAGTCGCCAAAGTCCCACAGCGGGATTCACCACGAATCCCTTGGCGGATTGTATTGATTACATGATGGCCCCTTTTCCGGGGAATCGCCCCCAAAATACTCAGGTAATTTTAAAGCGGTTGGAGGAAATCGAACAGGAGATGCAACAACCTTGGGGTTCTTCTGCGATGCCTGCGCGATCGCCTCAACCGATGGGCGGCATCCAACCTTATCAAGCAGCAGCGAGGATTCCCACTCGACTGCTGCGATTGAATGGTGTCAGAAATTATAGTCGTCACAGTCGTCATAGTGGGCGATCGCGCTTTCATTACAAAAAAGCCCTGAAATCATCTCAAAAATTCCTAGTGGGTGGATTTTTCCTAGCCTTAGCGGGAACAGCCACTCACCTATTTGGCGGATTTACAGTTCCCAATGTCTCCGCTTTACTCTGGTTGAACTATGGCAGTCCCGGGGTGATGCGCGAAGTTCCCGCTAACCCGGAACCCTTCACCCCGATCGCTACGGTGTCGGCTCAACCCTTGGCAGCAAAACAGCCGATCACGTTAGCGAAAACCCTCGGGGGTCATCTGTGGGGGGTTAATTCTATTGCTCTGAGTCCCGATAGCCGCCTCCTCGTCAGTGGGAGTGTTGACAAAACGGTAAAGCTATGGGACCTAGAATCCGGTCAGGTCCGCCAGAGTTTATCCGGTCATTCTAATGAAATTTGGTCGGTAACCTTTAGTCCCGATGGCAGTAAGGTGGCCAGTAGCAGTGGGGATGGGACGATTAAAGTGTGGGAGACGAGTACGGGTAAGCTCTTACATACCCTCACGGATCATGCGGCTTGGGTGATGTCGGTGGCGTTTAGTCCCGATGGCAAGCAGTTAGCTTCTGGGGGGTTTGATAATACGATTAAGTTATGGAATGCGGAAACTGGGGAGTTGATTCGGTCGATCGCCGGTCATTCGGGTTGGGTGTTTTCCCTGGCTTATAGTCCCGATGGTCAACTCTTAGCCAGTGGCAGTTTTGATCGGACGATTAAAATCTGGCATACTCAAACCGGAGAGGTGGTCCGCACGTTAGAAGGAGGGTTGTATCGGTTTCGTTCGGTGGCTTTTAGCCCGAATGGTCAGTGGGTTGCCGGTGCCAGTGGAGATAGTTCGATTCTGATTTGGCAGGTGAGTAGTGGTCAGTTGGTCCGCTCACTATTCGGACATTCCGATGCCGTCCACGCGATCGCCTTTAGTCCCGATGGTCAGACTTTGGTGAGTGGCGGAGGGTCTCTCGATAGTACGATTAAACTTTGGAATATTGGAACGGGACAATTGTTACAAACCCTGAAGGGTCATTCGGATACGATTAATTCGGTTTCGATTAGTGCCGATGGCAAAATGCTGACAAGTGGCAGTCAAGATAATACAATTAAGGTGTGGCAATTACAGTAGAGGTCGTTTGCCCTGGGGCGACTGACTCAACTAGGCCCGATCTCCGTTCAACCTGAGTGGGATTTCACTGCGAATCTCTATCGGGAGGGCGATCGCCCCTCTACTCAGTCGGTCACTTTTTACAGTAAGATCAGAATATATGCAGGAAAGGCGCTTTTCGGATGTAGGGGGAGTGTTTGCAAGCGATTGAAATCGAGCCGAAACTTAGGGAACTCATGGGGATAGCTGCCTCGGTGGATCCTGGGCTAGAGTACCGTTTAGAGGAAATCTGGCGCTGGATCAAAGATATGAGACCGGGTTTATTAATGCAGAAAAAATTTTTAATGGGGTTTCTGCTCGAAGTCATTAAGGATGCAGAATTTTGGTTAGCGCTCAAAGTTTTAACTGATGAGGAACGGGAATTATTTTTAAATCAGCTTACTCCCCCGGTCCGTTATTGGTATGAATTCCTCTTTCCGAAGTGGTTTAACGAAAAAGATAACAAATTTTACATTTGGAAACAAAAATTAAGATCCGGAGAATTCAATCAGGAGGATGCTCAACTGATTGACCTAATCGCACAAAAGATAAAGATTCGAGAAGGGAGCCTCGTCCAACGGTATGTGGCAGATTTTTCTATGGCAACAGATGCGATCGTCAGCAGCAACAAGGGCCGACCGCTTTGCGTCCAAGTGACTAGCATCTCTGATGATTTTTCTGACCATAAATACGAAGAGTGGAAAAAAACCCTGAAAGACTGGAATATAGAACGGGGGATTTTTGTGAGTTACAATCCGGGAAAAGAAGAATTCGTGAGTCAAGTGGTGAATTTGGTGTTGCATAACAGCAGCCATCTGGAAGAGTCAAAATATCTGAAATTCAGTTTTTAAGAAACTCTGTTTCTTAATAATTCCATTGGACAACAAACCTTTTTTAAGACTTTAGATATGGGTACGACAATCCAAACATCAAGTAAAGACCGCCTCGAAAAAGCATGGCAAGCCCTTCAATCGGCTCAAGATTTACAGGAGGACCGAATCAGGTTTGGTCTGGATCACGTTAATCTTTATGTCGAGGATGTAGAGGGGGATTGGATAGAAACCTGGGGAGAAGGGCAGGAATGGGAGAATCCGGTGAATTTGGGAAAGTGGTTTCAGGAGCGATTTGAACCGGGATGGCAGGCGATCGATGAAGTCTTTTGTCCGGAAGAAGATTCCCTGGCGTTAATCCGGGAAACCGCTGGAGTAAAACGGGCTAAAACGTTGCAATTAGGCCATCAAAATAGCCAGCACCCGATCGCCTTGATTGTGACGATTAAGGCTGAATCTCACGGAGAAACGGGGGTATTAGTCCAGGTTTATCCCACCGGCGATCGCCCGGAATTACCCGCCGGGTTACAACTGGCATTACTCTCTCACCACGGCGATCGCCTCCATGAGGTGGTAGCCCGAAATGCTGACTCTGGGCTGCAAATGGAGTTAAGTGGACAACCGGGAGAACGCTATAGCATTCAGGTTACTTTAGAGCGCGATCGGGTTACGGAAGAGTTTGTCATTTAATTTGGGGCAGTTGCAACAGCCGACGGGGGATAAATCGATTGGTGGCCTCATAGAATCAAGTCGGATAAATCTGAGATCTTGCAGCAGTGGCAACACCCGGCGGGGGTTCAAACCCCCGCCTAATAGCTAAAGTCGGTTGAAACTGAGATCTTGCACCATTCTCAACACCGGCGGGGGATAAATCGATTGGCGGCCTCATAGCTAAAGTCGGTTAAAAACCGACTAAAAACACCATCGCATAAGACTTTCAGTCGGTTTCAACCGACTTAAGCTGTTAGGCGGGGGATTTATCCCCCGCCGGTTGTTGCAACGGGTGCAAGATCTCAGTTGAAACCGACTGAAAACACCAGGGGATAAAACTTGCAGTCGGTTAAAACGGACTAAAAACACAACGCGATAAGACTTGCAGTCGTCTTTAGACGACTTTAGCTATTAGGCGGGGGTTTGAACCCCCGCCGGTGTTGAGAATGGTGCAAGATGTCAGATAAATCCGACTGCAAGTCTGATACAGTGGTGTTTTTAGTCGGTTTTTAGCCGAATACACGCTGTTAGGCGCTTGATTTATCCCCCGCCCGGTGTTGCCACTAACCCGGGGGAAATACACTCCCAGGTGGAGTGCAAAATCAGGGGCGATCGCCTAGGATAATCTTTAGAATCTAGGACTCATTGCCATGACACAGCTCTCTGAACGCTCTAACTCTGACCTATTCCGGTCGGTATCAACGTTACTGGCGATTCTTGCTGCCTTTGTTACTAATATTATCGCCAATCTTTTCCCCTTTAATGGCCTAACGATTGGGGAAATTTCTAACCAAATGTTTCGGGATGTTTTAATTATTCCCGCTAACTATGCATTTGCCATTTGGGGGCTAATTTATTTATCCCTGATTAGCTTTGGCATTTATCAAGTCTTACCGGCGCAACGCCCTCATCCTCGGTTAAGGCGGATGAGTTACTTGCTGGTACTCGCCAGTTTAGCCCAGATTGCTTGGGTATTTTTGTTTGAATATTTACAGTTTGGCTGGTCCGTGTTAGCCATGCTGATTATTTTAGGGTCGCTGATTCTCACTTATCAGCGCCTCCAGATAGGGCAAGAACGAGTTCCTCCTCGGGAAAAATGGTTTATTAACATTCCCATAAGTATTTATTTGGCTTGGATTAGTGTCGCCACCGTGGTGAATATTGCCAGTACCCTCTATGACTGGGGTTTGAATGACCCGAATATTTTAGTGTTTTGGACCGTAATCATGCTTGGGGTCTCCGCTGCGATCGCCGCTGTCGCCACCATTCAACGGGCAGATACCGCCTTTAATCTGGTGTTTGTCTGGGCTTATATTGCGATCGCCGTCCGTCAAAGCGAGTATGTGGTGATTGTCAGCACCGCTTTAGGATTGGCGATCGGGCTGATTCTCCTCCTCCTGATTCCCTGGTGGAAGAAGCGCCAGAAAACTTGACGGAAATATCCCTTCCCCCGATACTATTTTAATGCACAGCCTGTCTCAGTCTAAAGTTTTTTCCGAAGCCAAAGCCACCCTGCACCTAGCCATTCCCCTGATTGCCGCACAACTGGCGCAAGCCGCCACCGGATTTGTGGATACAGTGATGATGGGGTTACTCGGCAGTGAGACATTAGCCGCAGGGGGTTTAGGTGCGATTATCTTTTTCACCATCATCCTCATTTCTACGGGGATGGTGTCCGCCGTTGGGGCGATCGCAGCCACCGCGCATGGTGCCGGAGAACTCCACCGGATCAGTCACCTGACCATTCAGGGACTCGGGTTAACCCTAGCACTCTCGGTCCCGATGGGATTCCTAATCTGGAACCTCAGTCCCCTGTTACTGCGTTTCGGACAGGACCCGCAAGCCGTCGCCTTAGCGCAAACCTATCTACAGGCGCTGATATGGGGATTTCCCGCCGCCGTGGGATTCGCCGTATTACGCAATATCCTCTCCGCCCTCAATTATACCCGCCCGATAATGGCGATCGTCGCCAGTTGCGTTCCCCTGAATATTGGCGGAAATTACGTTTTGATGTTTGGCAAATTCGGTTTACCTGCCTTGGGTTTAGCAGGAATTGGATGGTCCAGCACCCTATCTTTTTGGGTAATGTTTATCGCCGCTGCTAGTTTTCTAGCCCTGAGTCGCAGGTTAAAACCCTATCACATTTTTCGGACTTCTTATCAGTTTGATGCCCGAGAATTTTGGGGAATTGTCAAAATTGGCTGGCCGATAGCCGGACTCTTTGCCATAGAAACCGGACTCTTTGCCGTCACCACCTTTCTCATGGGAACCTTGGGAACAGTCACCTTAGCCGCCCATAACATCGCCTTACAAACTGCCAATATCACCTTTATGGTTCCTGTTGGATTGTCTCTTGCTACCACGGTGAGAGTTGGACAAGCAATGGGGAGAAATGATAGTCTCGGTGCCAGACTTGCTGGATATGTCGGCATTGCGATCGGGGTCAGCTTCATGAGTCTCACCGCATTATTTTTGTGGACAAACCCCGATAAAATTGTCGCTTTATATTTGGATATTCAAAATCCCGAGAATCAACCTGTCTTGGAATCAGCAATATCCTTGTTAGGTATCGCTGCCATGTTTCAAATTTTTGATGGAATGCAAGTGGTAGCCGCCGGTGCTTTGCGTGGCGTTAAAGATACCCGAGTTCCAATGGCGATCGGCTTTTTGGGCTATTGGTGTATTGGCCTAGTCAGTGGCTATATCCTCGGGTTGCGTCTGAATTTTGGCGGCGTCGGCTTATGGTTAGGCTTAGTCCTCGGACTCGCTTTTTCCGGTTTATTATTGACTTCTCGCTTCGCTTATTTAGTAAGCGGCAAAACCAGTTTTGTTAAATAGGATAGCGCTATTCCCCAAAGAATAAACAGGATTAACCATCAAATACTTCATCATAAATCTCGGTCCGAGTCAAAGTTAAACCCACAGAATTTAGTTCTAAACTATCATTCGGCCCTAATCGTTCAAACTCCCAATTTCCTGAAGTTTGGCGGCGATAAACTTCGACCTGCATCTGGTCTTGAGAAACCAGCACATATTCCTGCAAACTAGGTAAACTTTGGTAATTAAGACGTTTTTCTCGCCGGTCTATGGTTTCCGTCGAAGGAGATAACACCTCTACCACTAAACAGGGGTGAGTTTTATAAAATTTTTCTCGGTCTTCCTGGTCACAAGTTACCATGACATCGGGATAGTAAAAAATATCAGCAGTTCCTTGGACGACTTGAATTTTTACTTTTATATCAAAAATAAATGTTTTACAGCCACTCCCTCGTAAATGGTTGATTAAATAGGTACAAATATTACCAGCAATCCGATTATGTTTTTCACTGGAATCAGCCATTGCAAAAAGTTGTCCCCCCAGATATTCATGGCGGATTGGGCTAGTTTCTTCCTGTTTGAAATAATCATCAACAGAAATCAAAGCGGGGGAAATGTCCATAAATTTTAGTCGTTTTTTTATCTCTAATGTATCCACACTCTAGCGCAACAGTACCCTGTTAAATCCTTGGGACAAGAAACCGGGTTTTTGGCCCAGATTGGGTGCTTTCTTGCCAGGGTGTTGCCCGATCGCCCAAAAGGAAGGGATAGATTATTCACTCCCGGAAAAAAATGCTGCTTTTGACAGATGCGCTTGGGTGAGGATGGCGGCTAATCTGGAGTCAGATTAAGCAAATCGGGCAATTGATTCACATTGGCCTACGAATATAGCCCCGACTTTTTTAATAAAACATTATATCAAAGATTGCGCTCTAGTTAGAGAAAAAATCTGTAACTAGAGACCTGCGATCGCCTCCTTTCTGCTGTAAAAACCTTTGATTAAATTCAACCCAATTATGAGCTATCTCACCGTTAATTCCAGCCCCCAAGGGATTCAAATACCGGATCCTCATCCTTCTTTCCCGACACCGGAACCCCCCCCGAATTCAGAACCCCCAACCCGGGAACCCGTTCCTGGACCCATTCCGCAAACGGTCCCGACACCTGTCCCAGAAACAGTCCCAGAACCAGTCCCCCAAACCGTTCCTGCACCCATTCCTCAAACCATACCCGAACCCCAATAACCGGGAAAATAGAGGGGCCTTGTAACTCATTTGGGTCAAGGCTTGACAACACTTCCAAAAAAGTTGTAAACCTTATTAACTAAACTAATCGTTCATTTTTCCCCAGGCGATCGCTCCAAGGAAAACCGGAAGTATGTATTCCGAGTCGAAGAAACCCAAATCATTGGTCATTAGTTATTTGTCCTTAGTCATTTGTAAAAACCCGGTTTCTGGTACCCTACTCAAGAGTTAGAAATCGGGCTTTTTACCTAAATTTTGGTAATCAAAACACCAGATGCTGATAAAAAACGAGGTTTTTATCTCTCCCCCCTGGTTCAGAAGTTACGGGAAAACCGAGCTAAAAGTTCCTCGCGGGATAGCTGCAAAATCAACTGAGCTTGCTCCAATGGGGGAATTTCGATTAACGCATCGATAATAGATGCTAATTCCGCATCCACGGCACCAAATTTCACTTGCAGCAGGCTTTCCAGCAGCCGCCGCTGTCCTTGTTGGATGCCTTCTTCTTTAACAGTTTGTAACCGTTGTAAATACAGGGGTGATAGTTCCATAATTAACTCCCTTTCTTCTGGGTCTAAATTTTGCCGAGCTTCTAGCAGTTCACGCAGGTTGTACAGTAATTCTAGCGTGGTTTCTCGCGTGGGATTATCCGGTGGGAGTTGATACAGTTCTTGGAGGGCTTGTTTTTGGACTTTGCCCGTGCCTAAAATCCGCAACCACAGGGTTTCGGGCGTGGGGGGTAGTTGGTGGAGGACGATAATGGCGCTTTGTAGTCCCTTGGCGAGAAAGTAAACGCCGCTTATCCAGTTTTCCAAGTCTAAGGTTGCGCCAAAATCTGCTAAGATGGCGGCGGATGCGGTGGGAGTCATAATCCACAACCGAGGTGATTCGGCGGGAGTAATCCGTCTTTTTTCCCGGGTGGCTTGACGTTCAAATTCTGCGTTGAGGTCTAAGAGTTTTAATAGACAACTGCGAATTTCTCTGGGTTTAACCGGATTGCTAAAGGGTTCAAACACGGCTGGAGTTGTCGCCAATCTTCCCAGTAAGCCTAAGTGACTGGCATCGGCTATACTTTCCGGGTTGGGGGTGAAAAATATATCAATTTCTCGCCGTTCTGAAGCCATCGTTTTGCTGGTTTCAGTTTGCCCTAATTGCTTTAACAGTTCCTGAATGTATTGTTTGGTGAATTGGTCGTAGATAAATCGGGTCATTTATGGGGGTTTAGTCATTTGTCATTTGTCATTGGTAATTAGTCATTTGTAGAAACCGGGTTTCTTGTCCCCACCGAGACGGGGAAGTTCATGCGATCGCCTTCATATCGCTGTAGTAGGTGGCCATATCCTGCACTGAGAGGGTATCGGTTTGAACTTGCGGACTCCATAGTAGTTCTAAGACAAGCAGATAGTCTGACGAGAGCGATCGCAATTGACTCAGCGCTGTTTTCATCCCACCGATCGTATCAATTGGGGCAAATAACGGGCGATCGTGTGCTGTCCCCAGCAACAACGTAATCACCACATAGGCCCCTTCTCCTCCGTCCTGAAGCACTGCCGGTTTATCGGTTTGGGTAATGATTCCCTCCACATTACTCAGGGTTTCTGCACTAAATTTACCCCGTTCCTGAAGAGATAATCTTTCAAATACCTCTTCTGCTGCTTCGCGACTCTCGAAACTTTCCGAACTGCCTAAAAGATGAGTCCAATAGAGGCAGTTTTCAAGCAATTGTTCCACGGTAACTTCGAGTAACTGATATAATCCCTCTGGGGTTTTTGTGTCGGCTTTCAAGCTTAAATTGGACAATTGAGATTGAATTGAACTCACTCCAGCACTGACGGCAATCTGAAGTTGGCTCACGGTGACGATATCGTTATCGAGTTCTGAATGTATCATTTATATTTATCCTAGGTAGACTGGTTTGAAGGTGATACAAGTGCGGGTTTTAAAAGGTGGCATCAACCGCTGGGGGATAAATCCCCCAGCTAATAGCTAAAGTCGGTTAAAACCGACTGAAGATACCAGTGGATAATGCTTTCAGTCGGTTTCAACCGACTTTAGCTGTTAGGCGGGGGTTTTAACCCCCGACGGGTGTCGCTTATCCAATTTGAACCATATCACTATACTGAGTTAGCAAGTCATCATAGCTCAAACTATCGGTGGCTTCCTGGGGACTCCAGAGTAACTCAAACACTAACAGATAATCTGGGGTGATGGCGGCGACTTGTTGGAGGACCGATCGCAGTTCTTCCGCAGAATGGAGGGGGCCGAATAAGGGGTGATCATCTTCCGTTCCCAGGAGGAGGGTCACCACGAGATAAGAGGCGGGGTCTCCTTCGGATTGGGGCCGGGTTTGATTCTGCCGAATTTTACCCCCAACATTACTCAAGGTTTCTGCACTAAATTTACTGCGTTCTTGAATGGATAATTGTTCAAAAACTCGGCCCGCTTCTTCCCGACTCTTGACAGTTTCTGAATGGGTTTGAACATGAGTCCAATATTCAGGATGGCGGAGTAAGGATAAGGCGGATTCTTGTAAAAATTCCGTCAGTCCTTCGGGCGTATCGAGGTCGGCACTGAGGCTTAAATCGGTGAGATGGGATTGAATCTCTCGGGCGGAAGCTAATAGGGCAACCTGCAATTTTGTCACGGTGACAATCTCATTGTCGAGTTCTGAAACTGCTGCGGCTGCCCGTTTAGAACGAATCCACCAGATGGCAGCGATCGCCCCTCCGGTAATCAGTAAAAACAGTAAAAATTTCCAGGGAAAGCGATTATTTCGAGTAGCTTGAGTCCCGGCATAGCCCGATTGGGGAGAGGGAGGTGCGCCAGGGACTGGTTGGGTCGTTGCTGGTGCCGTGGGACTGGGGACATAAGTTGGCGGGACGACTGGGGCGGGTTTGAGTCCAGTTCCGGCAGAATCCTGATACGGGCGATCGCTGTATTGGGGAGTTGGATAGTAGGGTTGCGGGACCGGAACTGGCACCGGGACCACCACCGTTCCTCCTCCCGATGGATAAGTGGTTTGGGGGACTGGAGTGGGTGTTGGAGTGGGTGTTGGAGTGGGTGTTGGAGTGGGTTGCGCCTCGAAGGACCCGCCCCTTGTTCGTCCTCCCGTATTGCCGCGACTGGGAGTGGAATCTGTGGGCGGGGGATTGTTCGGGCGCGAGGGGCTGTTGCTACTACCGGAGCCACTAGAACTCGGGGCCGAACGTCTGGGAGTAGGATTCGTGGTGCGAGAAGGAGAGGGGGTGGAACGGGAGGGAGTAGAACGGGAGGGAGTAGAACGGGAGGGGCTGGGGCGACTGAAAGACCCTCCTCTGCTTCGTCCTCCGGTGCGGGCTAGAGCAGTGGATTGAACCTCTATCCACTCTCCCATTGGGCGGGTTGTGGGGTTAATCTTGACTTCATTAAAGAGCAAGAGGCAAAGGAGAGTGGTTAAGGTGAGATTAAATTTATGCATGGCTGAAAACCCAGCTTTATTTATTTAGTCATAGCTTATCCCCCTCGGAATTGTCATCTTTTCCTGACAGATTGTCGAGGTTTTGGAGGAGGTCCGGGCGGCGATCGCGAGTGCGTTGCAGTTGTTGGGCTTTGCGCCACTCCTGAATTTTACCGTGATGTCCCGAGAGTAAAACCGCCGGTACTTTCCAGTCACGAAATTGGGCCGGTCGGGTGTAGTGGGGATAATCGAGCAATCCATCCTCAAAACTCTCTGCTTCTAGGGATTCAGGTTTACCCACGGTTCCCGGAAGGAGGCGGACAACCCCATCGACTATGGCTAAAGCGGGAATTTCACCTCCGGTTAGGACGAAATCCCCCAGGGAGACTTCCCGAGTGACGAGATTCATCACCCGCTCATCGATGCCTTCATAATGTCCGCAAATCAAGACAAGTTGATCGAAATTTTGGGCGAGTTCCCAAAACAGGTTACGATTCATCGGTTGCCCTTGGGGGCTGAGAAAAATTACCTCGCGGCGAGGCAGAACGGGTAAGGATTCGACTGCCGCAAATAAAGGTTCAGGTTTCATGACCATTCCGACTCCCCCACCGTATGGTTCGTCATCGACTCGACGATGCTTATCCGTCGTAAAGTCGCGAGGATTAACGAGATTGACCGCAGCAATCTGGTTAGCAAGGGCTTTCCCAAGGAGGGAAGATTGCAGTGGGGTGGTAAAAAAATCGGGAAATAACGTGATAATATCTATTCGCACAGGGAGAACAAGGGAGCGGACACAAGCTTTTATTATAAGTCCGACTATCCAAGCTACCCGAGGTTGGGAATCCTTCCGTGATCCGGTAGAGGCGATCGCAGCCAGCCTAATGCTTTACCCTGCTGTTATCTTTGCCACGAGCACGCCACTATTGAGGAAAAATACCAGGGGGTGATGTTTGAATTCTAAATATTTGTGGAAATTTTTGCCATTTTTGCCATATATATCGACTGAATAACCCCCCGCGCTGACCCGGTAAAACCGGGTAGAAATCCAAAGGAGCAAGCAAGCGGGCCGATCGCCTTCCCTGCACAGGGATTCAGCAGACACGGGAAAAAAAAACCGTGGAATCGTAAAAAACGTGAGAAAATTAAACTCCCTGACCCTGGGTCCGCACTAGGGCGGAAGATTGCCCATCCGGTGAGGCAAAAACGGACAAAAATGCCCTCTAAAGCCCTGCGCTTGGGGAAGGATCGAAACGTACAAAACATAAGGGCCAATAGCAAGACCACCCATGCTACAGTTAGACACTCAATCCCTACAACAGAAGATGCCCCAAACACTTAAAAGCACTGTAATGGTGATTGGCGGTGCGGAAGACAAAGTTCATGGCCGCGAGATCCTGCATACGTTTTTTACTCGTGCTGGAGGAAGCGAGGCGAAAATTGCGATCGTCCCTTGTGCCTCGCGGGAACCCTCGGCGATCGGGGACCGATATAACAAAATCTTTACAGAGATGGGTGCCACCAGCATAGAATTGCTAGATATCCGCGAAAGGACCCAGGGAGAGGACCCGAAGTGGCAAGAGTACATGGAAGAATGTACGGGAGTCTTTATGACGGGCGGCGATCAACTCCGACTCTGCGCCTTAGTCGCCGATACGCCTTTGATGGAAAAGGTTAGGATGAAGGTGCGGGAAGGAAAAATTGTGTTGGCGGGAACCAGTGCCGGTGCCGCAGTGATGGGCCATCACATGATTGCCGGAGGAGGCAGTGGAGAATCGCCGAATCGCTCTTTAGTGGATATGGCAACGGGATTGGGAATTCTGCCTGATGTGATTGTGGACCAGCATTTCCATAACCGGAATCGGATGGCAAGGCTCCTCTCGGCGATCGCCTCTCATCCAGACCGCCTCGGCATCGGCATTGACGAAGATACCTGCGCCATGTTTCAAGGCGATGGCGTGATTGAAGTGATTGGCAAAGGCACCGTGACCATTGTCGATCCCGGTTCGACTTTCGCGACGAACGAGCAACAAGTCGGAGCCACAGACCCCTTGAGTTTGTACAATATGCGTTTACATATTCTGTGTCACGGCGATCGCTTTGAGTTACGTCAGCGCATCAGTCGTCCCACCCACCCCTAGGCTTTTATGGCAGCATACACCCTCGACTCCCTCGTTATGATTACACTGCACAGAAGAGAATAGCCCAGTCCCGGTGAAACCTGAAAGTTCAAAGCCCAAACCTTAACGCATTCCACTTCACGCTTCACCTGAACCACCCACTCTCTGCTGATTCAGTTTGCACTTGTCCCTAACTGGACTCGATCAAGATGTTCATTTTGAACATCTTGTAACGGACGAAAGCCAGAAACTAGAACAAGTGCCTCTATTGCTTCCAAAACAAGAGCTTCATCCTCGCGCAGCTTATGAAAATACTTAAAATCCAGACATTACGGGGTCCGAACTACTGGAGCATTCGACGCCACAAGGTCATCGTGATGCGCCTCGACCTAGAAGACTTAGCACCCAAGCCGACGTCTTTGATCCCCGGCTTTTATCAAGGTCTCGTGGAGGCGCTACCGAGCTTGGTAGACCACTACTGCTCTCCCGGTTGTAGAGGCGGGTTCCTCAGCCGTGTCCAAGAGGGAACCTATATGGGTCATGTGGTGGAACACGTTGCCTTAGAACTCCAGGAACTCGCGGGGATGATAGTTGGTTTTGGTCGCACCCGCGAAACCTCGACTCCAGGCACCTACCAAGTCGCCTTTGAATATGTCGATGAACAAGCGGGTCGTTATGCTGCTAGAGCAGCGGTGCGCCTCTGTCGCAGTATTGTCGATACGGGTCGCTATCCGGTTTCCGAGTTGGAACAAGACATCCAAGACTTGAAAGATTTGGCGGCTAAAGCCTCCCTGGGTCCCAGTACCGAGACCCTGATTAAAGAAGCCGAAGCCCGCGATATTCCTTGGTTTCACTCCAGTGCTAGATCTATGATCCAACTGGGAACGGGGATTTATCAAAAACGAGTCCAGGCCACCCTAACCGATCGCAGCAGTATTTTAGGGGTTGAACTGGCCTGCGATAAAGAAGGAACCAAAAAAACCCTGCGGGATGCGGGAGTGCCGGTTCCCCGAGGGACTTTGATTCACTATCTTGATGAACTCCAAGAGGCGATCGAGGAAGTGGGTGGCTATCCCATCGTGATTAAACCCCTCGATGGCAACCACGGACGGGGGATTACCATTGATATCCACTCTTGGGAAGAGGCCGAAGAAGCCTACGATGCCGCTACAACAGCCTCTAAAACGCGATCGGTCATCGTCGAACGCTACTACAAAGGTCGGGACCACCGGGTTCTCGTGGTCAATGGTAAACTGATCGCCGTGGCGGAACGGGTTCCGGCTCATGCGATCGGGAATGGCAAATCCACCATCCAAGAACTCATCGAAGAAACCAACCGCGACCCCAACCGAGGGGACGGCCATGATAACGTCCTAACCCGGATCCAAGTAGACCGCATGAGTATGCAAATCTTGGAGCGCAAAGGATACGACCTCGACACCGTACTCAAAGACGGCGAAATCTGCTATCTGCGCTATACCGCCAACCTCAGCACCGGCGGTATTGCCATCGATCGCACCGATGAAATCCACCCAGAAAATCTCTGGATGGCAGAAAGAATTGCCAAACTGATTGGCTTAGATATCTGTGGCATCGATGTCGTCACAGAGGATATTTCCCAACCCCTCCGGGAAAATGATGGGGTCATCGTTGAAGTGAATGCTGCTCCCGGTTTCCGGATGCACGTCTGTCCCAGCCAGGGCCTGCCCCGCAACGTCGCAGCTCCTGTGATGGAAATGCTCTTTCCTTCAGGCACTCCCTCGCGGATTCCCATTCTCGCTGTCACCGGCACCAATGGTAAAACGACCACTACGCGCCTGTTAGCCCATATTTATAAACAAACTGGCAAAACCATCGGTTATACCACCACCGATGGGACTTATATCGGCGATTTTATCGTTGAAAAAGGGGATAATACCGGACCCCAAAGTGCCGAACTGATTTTAAAAGACCCCACCGTTGAGGTGGCAGTCTTAGAAACGGCCCGAGGTGGCATTTTGCGATCGGGTTTAGCCTTCGATCGCTGCGATGTGGGTGTAGTTTTAAACGTCTCTGCGGATCATCTCGGCATCGGCGATATCGATACCATCGAACAAATGGCGACCCTCAAGGGCGTCCTCGCCGAATCCGTTGATCCCAAAGGCTATGCCATCCTCAATGCCGAAGACCCCCTCGTAGTCAAAATGGCAAAACGGGTGAAATCTCAAATCGCCTATTTCTCGATGGACCCCGAGAACGAAATTCTGCAAAATCATGTTCGCAACGGGGGACTCGCCGCAGTCTATGAAAATGGCTATCTCTCGATTATTAAAGGAGATTGGACCCTGCGGATTGAGCAAGCGGTTAATGTGCCGCTAACGATGGCAGGATTGGCTCCCTTTATGATTGCCAACGCCCTTGCTGCTGCCTTAGCTGCCTATAGCAATGGGGTTCCCATTGAGCAAATTCGCAGTGGATTGGCGACTTTTGAGGCATCAGTTGCCCAAACCCCAGGACGGATGAATCTGTTCAATATGGGGACCTATCATGCCTTGGTGGATTATGCCCATAATGCCGCCAGTTATGAAGCCCTAGGCGGGTTCGTGCGAAATTGGCCCGGAGAAACCATTGGCGTCATCGGGGGTCCTGGCGATCGCCGGGATGAGGATTTGTTTAACCTGGGCAAGCTCTCCGCAGACATCTTCAACCAGATTATTGTTAAAGAAGATAATGATACCCGAGGTCGTCCCCGGGGAAATGCCGCCCACTTCATCTGTGCAGGCATCGTCCAAGCCAATGGTCCGGCAGCCTATCAAACGATCCTAAATGAAACGGAGGCGATCGAAACGGCCTTAAATCAGGCCCCCTCTGGCAGCTTAGTCGTGATTCTCCCCGAAAGTGTCAGTCGGGCGATCGGTCTCATTGAGAAGCGCAAACCCCTAGAAGAACCGCGCATTCCCCTCAATGGTTCAAAACCTGTAGAATCCTCCTCGGTTGAATATAGCGAGTCTTCTACATAATTTACAACTGAACCTTTACAAAAGACTTGAAAAGGATAATCTCCATTTTCAAGTCTTTTTTTTATTCAAACCCAGCCCTATTAAACCTATATTTTCTATGAATCGTTCTCTTAGTTCGTAGTAACGACTTCAGTCGTTCTCTTAGTTCGTAGTAACGACTTCAGTCGTTCTCCGGTGTTCATAATATAGCGGTTCCCAAACTCATCAGATACCAATGCTATTAATTATTAAGGAGTGCGAGCATCTTGCTCGCTTTCTAAAATAGCGAGCAAGATGCTCGCACTCCTAAAGACTGTTCGCAAATAATAGTGGGAATCACTATAACAACAGCAGGCGTTCTCTTAGTTCGTAGTAACGACTTCAGTCGTTCTCCAACTTCCCTATAACAACACCCCAACGTCCCCACCCCCTAAATAAGATAAAATAAACACCGCGCCCCGCGCAATATTGATCCACCCTCATATAGGAAAACCCCATGACATCAACCTCTAGTCCATCCCTACGAACCGAACAACATAGCCTGATCCAAAAACTCGCCGACTGCATCGAGGGCGTGTGGCAAGAAGAATTAGAACTCTCCCCTTATCCCCTCCCCGAGGACCTGGGATATGTCGAAGGAAAATTAGAAGGGGAAAAACTCAGAATTGAAAATCGTTGCTATCAGACCCCAGAATTTCGGAAAATCCATTTAGAACTCGCAAAAGTCGGCACCACCCTGGACATTTTGCACTGCGTGATGTTTCCCAACCCCAACTATGATTTACCCATGTTTGGGACTGATTTAGTAGGAGCAAAAGGCAAAATCGGGGCAGCGATCGCGGACTTATCCCCCATTCGTCAGAACGTCCTCCCCCAACCCTATCAACAGCAACTTTCTGACTTACCAGCGATCGCCTTTACCAATCCCCGCGAACTCCCCCCCTGGGGTCATATTTTCTCAGAATTCTGCCTCTTTGTGCGACCCGATAATCCCGACGAAGAAACCCTATTTCTTAATCGCGTCAAAGCCTATATCCAAATTCACTGCCAACAAGCCAGAAACACCCCAGCTACCCCCGAACTCCACAGCGAAATCCTCGCCGGACAACGCAATTACTGCGATCATCAGCGCAAAAATGACAAAACGCGCCGAGTTTTAGAAAACGCCTTTGGCAACGAATGGGCCGAATATTATATGACCCAAGTCTTATTTGACCTGCCTGAAGAGGACTAAAAGACCATGACCGAAACAAAGTGCGCTCACGTCTTAATTTCGGGAATCGTTCAGGGAGTCGGGTATCGATTTAGTACCGTCCATCAAGCCCAGAAATTAGGAATATCCGGTTGGGTGAGAAACGTAACCGATGGTCGAGTCGAAGCCATCTTTGAAGGCACTTCCGAAACCCTCGATCGCATGATAGCCTGGTGTCATCAAGGACCATCATCCGCCCAAGTCACCGATGTCACCGTCACCTATCAACCCCCCCAAGGCATCACCGGCTTCACCACCCGCTATAAGTAAAACCACCTCGGGACAAGGCCATGCCTTGTCCTTTTTCCTATCACCTCATAAGCCACTCAGTTCTAAAACCGTTGTCTTTTTGGGGTAAATGACTTAAAATAAAAGAGAGAAAAAATCACCGAAACCTTGTAATTAACCATCAATTCTATATTTCAGATTCTTATGAATACGCCACTGGTCAACGCCCTATTTCAATTGATTCATTCCCTATCCCCAGAAGACCGAGCCGCCTTAGAAGAAAAACTGTTTTTCGACAATGCTTATCCCTCTACCCCCGAGGCGATTAACCTGGCTTTGCACAGTAGTAGCTTTGATTTTCTCAACGAAGAACCGGACCTTTATACCCTTGATGATGGAGAACCCATTGGATGAATTTGATTAAAGGCGATATTGTCTTGGTCCCTTTTCCCTTCACAGACCTGAGTCAAACCAAGCTACGCCCTGCGGTAGTTTTGTGGGTAGATTCACAAGGGCAAGATATTACGGTCTGCTTTATCTCTTCACAAAATCTTGATTGCACAAGCGATGATGAATTTATAATTGAACCCAGCGACCCAGAATTTGCTCAAACTGGTTTGAAACTGGCTTCAAAAATTAGAGTAGCGAGAGTGGTTACTCTTGAGCGCCGACTTCTTAAAAGACGATTAGGCAGCTTAGGTCAGCAACATATTCAGCATCTTAATTCCTCATTGAGTCGTGCTTTTCAGATTAATTAATAATGAAAAAGGTAACATTTATGGCCTCCAAAACATCTTTATAGAGGTTCCAGGACTCATGAAGTACAGAGGCGATTAAGGAGTGCGAGCATCTTGCGCGCTCTTGATAAGAGCGAGCAAGATGCTCGCACTCCCCAAGAATGTACC
>JAMXFF010000014.1:0-15981 GCA_025370845.1 Laspinema palackyanum D2a
TTACTACGAACTTAAGAGAACGACTGAAGTCGTTACTACGAACTTAAGAGAACGACTGAAGTCGTTACTACGAACATAAGAAAGAGAACGACTGAAGTTTCTTCGTTTGTAGTAACGACTTCAGTCGTTATCCGGCTGGACCCCCGGAAGTTACCCACAGATAGGATTTGATAAATTAACAGCCCGGGCAGATGATACGCTAGTTAATCTATCCAAGCTAGGTAAGTTATAAAATGACATCGGTTTCCCAGTGCTTTGCGTCCCTGCGCGATCGCCAGCAGTGTGCTTTGATCCCGTTTATCACCGCAGGGGATCCAGATTTGCAGACCACCGCTAAAGCCTTGCAACTGTTAGATAGCAAGGGTGCGGATTTAATTGAATTAGGGGTGCCTTACTCAGACCCCCTGGCGGATGGACCCGTGATTCAAGCAGCAGCAACTCGTGCACTGCAACGGGGTACGCGCTTGGAAGCTGTCTTAGAAACCGTCAAGGCAGTAACGCCTACTTTGCGATCGCCCATTATTTTATTCACCTACTACAACCCAATTCTCAAACAGGGTGTGGACAACTTCCTCAAAAATGCTGCCGATGCTGGAGTGCGAGGCTTAGTGGTCCCGGATTTGCCCCTAGAAGAGTCAGAGGACATCCTCAAAAAAGCCGATGACCGGGGGATTGAGGTGGTGTTGTTAGTCGCCCCCACGAGTCCAAAAGCCCGCATCGAGGCGATCGCCCGTCAGTCCCGAGGATTTATTTACCTCGTCAGCGTTACCGGCGTTACCGGGATGCGGTCCCAAGTGCAATCTCGCGTCGAAGATATTCTCGCCGAAATGCGCCAAATCACCGATAAACCCATTGGAGTCGGGTTTGGCATTTCCTCCCCAGAAATGGCGCGCCAAGTCAAAGACTGGGGTGCAGATGCGGCCATTGTCGGGAGTGCTTTTGTCAAACGATTAGCCGAAGGCACCCCAGAAGAAGGATTAGCCTCAATTGGGGAATTTTGCCAAAGTTTAAAAGAGGCGATCGGCTAAAAAAATCTCCTGTAACAACACCCTCCGGTCCCCTCCCCTTGGCAAGGGGAGGGTTAGGGTGGGGTCCTCTTCGCAACTCGCCAAACCCAACCCTCCGGTCCCCTCCCCTTGGCAAGGGGAGGGTTAGGGTGGGGTCCTCTTCGCAACTCGCCAAACCCCCATAACAGCAAAACCCCCTGGTTATTACCCGAGGGAAAGATGTCAGCTTTAACTAACTTTTACCAAATCTACTCCCTCAGCCCTCGCCCCTAACCCGAGAATTAGGCTACAGTGGGAGAAAATAGGCTACCCCCATCTCGGGATCTGCTTATTGCTAAGATGTAATCCACAGGCTGCTTTTGCCAGCCTCAAAAATTGTGCGCCATCTGGGGATGAGTTGTATCGCTATCGAATGGGGAAACCAGCTATGCGTCAAGTATTAAAGCGGCTGATTGTGGGTTTGAACTTATTAGTCCTCGGTGGGAGTGTCGGCACGATCGCCAGCCGATCTATCCTGTTCGATAACACTCTCGGAAAACAGCCCGTAGCCATGCCGGTGATGCTACCGGACACTAATACTCCCGTCAATACCGAGGCAGATTCAGACCTCGAAACCAATCCTGCCTTCATGGAACAGCCCATTGACCGCAATTTTATCGCTTCGGCGGCGGCAAAAGTGGGTCCGGCAGTGGTGCGAATTGATGCCATTCGGTCCGGAAAAACGGTTGAGGACGATGACCCAAACAATCCCTTTTTTCGGAAATTTTTTGGGGAAGAAATGCCACCCCCGAGACAACGAGGGAACCACGGCACGGGTTCTGGGTTTATTTTGAGTGATGAGGGTCAAATTATCACCAATGCTCATGTGGTCGAAGGGACTCGCGTGGTGAAAGTGACCCTGAATGATGGTCGCATCTTTGAGGGGAAAGTCATGGGGATTGATTCCCTCACGGATTTGGCGGTGGTCAAAATTGAAGGGACTGGGTTGCCGAAGGTAAAGTTAGGAAATTCCCAAAATTTAGTGCCTGGACAATGGGCGATCGCGATCGGTAGTCCCCTGGGATTGGATAATAGCGTCACTGTGGGGATTATCAGCGCCACCGGGCGATCGAGTTCCCAAGTAGGAATTTCTGATAAGCGGGTCCGGTTTATTCAAACCGATGCCGCGATTAATCCCGGGAATTCCGGGGGACCGTTACTCGACGATCGCGGGGAAGTGATTGGGGTAAATACAGCAATTCGCGCCGATGCTCAAGGATTAGGGTTTGCCATCCCCATCGAAACTGCCAAACGAATTGCCAATGAATTATTTACAAACGGTCAAGTCTCTCACCCATTTTTGGGCATTCAAATGGTGGAGTTGACCCCCCAAGTCCGGGACAAATTAGAAGAACGCCTGGAAGGGGTGAAGATTCTCACGGAAACTGGGGTCGTGATTATGGCGGTGTTACCGGATACTCCAGCGCAGAAAGCCCAGTTGCAAAAAGGGGATGTGATTCAAAAAATTAACGGGGTGGCGATCGCCACGGCAAGCGAAGTGCAAGAATTGGTAGAAGCCACCCAAGTTGGGGGACTACTGCAAGTGGAAGTCAACCGAGAAGGGGCCACCGCCACCATTGCTGTGCGTCCTGGGGCGTTTCCCCTCGATCGCCAGAACTAAAGGGCGATCGGGATCAACCTCCCCAGGTTGAATCCGTCGTCTAACGCGATCCATTTTTCCCTGAACCGCCACCAGCGGAGTCATTCCCCAGGGGACTAACTTGGGATAACCGTTCCTCCAAATGCATCCGTTGTTCCATCTTGTGCAGGAAATAACCCGTCATCATGGCAGATGCCAACAAACCCGACAAATTCTCTCGGTTCGTCGTAATTTGCACCTCAAAGTTCTCCGACGGCAGGACACCCACCAGTCCCTGAACGTTCTGAGAGATTATTTCCTTAATTTCCGGGGTGACTGACTTGGCAACCCGTGCTAAAACTTCTGGAGGTTGATGCTGTAAGTATTTCAGCAACTGATTTGCTTCGATATCTTCATCGGGGGAATTCAGAAAGTCAGGTTGATAAACCATGAGGATCCTAAGTAGCTCAAGTGCTTATTTTCTACTTTAAACCATTGTGCTAGGCAGATGCTCCCTTCCCAGTTGGGATTCCAAACCCGCTCTGAGCCAGCATTATCACATAAATAAGAGGCTGTCAACTTCTTAAGAGGTAAAATTTTTGCCCCCCCTTAATTCTCCCCCTCAAAACACTGCCGATTTATAAAATCCGGTAAATTTAGGATTGACAGTTGACTTAGACAGAAAAATCGTGCATAATAGCTATGCTTTGGCGAAATGCTTAATCTTACCGGCTCACACAGCCGCATCCGATTAAACCCTAGCCGAACTCCTCGGGGGCGTGGCGGAATGGTAGACGCTACGGACTTAGAAAACTGAGCCTTATTGGAGAAATCCTTTAAGTGACCGCTCTCAAATTCAGGGAAACCTAACTCTGGCAACAGACAAGGCAATCCTGAGCCAAGCCGAAATTTCGGAAGGTGCAGAGACTCGACGGGAGCTACCCTAACGTAAAGCCGAGGGTAAAGGGAGAGTCCAATTCTCAAAACCAGTATTCTGGCAGCAGCGAAAGTTGCGGGAGAATGAAAATCCGTTGGCTGGAGACAGCCGTGTGGGTTCAAGTCCCACCGCCCCCATACCTATCTAAATCTAAATCAACTGAAGTCGTTGCTACCCCGTTCGTAGTAACGACTTCAGTCGTTATCCGGATTGTTCGTAGTAACGACTTCAGTCGTTATCCGGATTGTTCGTAGTAACGACTTCACTCGTTCTCTTATCTCGGTTCGTAGTAACGACTTCAGTCGTTATCCGGGTTGCCCGGGTCAAACTCATCCCGATCGCCCCAAGCAGTTCAAACCGAGTCGGTAAGTAGCGTCCCTATCTCCACTACGATAGAAGCATTACCTTCAAAACAATATAATATCTATGTGGACTCGCATCAACTCCATCCTTTCTAAACTGCTGCTTCTCCTGTCTCTGGTAGCATTCCTGATTTTAGGAGAAAGTCACTTAAGCGCACAAACCGCTTGGGCGGACATCCGCCAAATCGAGGAAGCGCCCGGTCAACTCCTGTACCAATCTCAACATAGTTTACGAGATCAGGCCGGATATTCTTGGCAAGTTGTACTCTTTAAACAAGTTAAAGACGCAACCGTGACTGGAGTCAATCTCAGATTAGTAGGATTTCCCGGAGTGGCGGACTTTTCCCATCCCAAACCCCTTGAGATTAAAATAGAGACAGGGGAAATTTTCAGGGCAGAAGATGAGTTTGCGGACCAGTCTCCCGCCCCAAATGTGGGGCAGTACGATTTTAAATCCGTGCTGTTGAAACTGCCCATGAATCAGCGAACCTTACTCCTTTTACCGATCGCAGAGAATCGAACAGTTTCATTGCAGATTCCACCTTCTATCATCCTCGAATGGCAAACCCTCGCCCAAAATTAAACCTTGAACTGAGGCGATCGCAATTCGAGGGGACTGGGCAAGACTCGTTCTCCATAGGTACTTCCCCTATCTTCTCTATCTTCTTTCCACTCTTCAGTTTTGGAGTGCTTTGTTAACCGAAATGAACGCAACTCAAACGTTTTCCTCCGTCTATGGACCCGTCTCCTCTTGGCGGTATGGCCGATCGCTGGGGATTGACCCCATTGGCAGTATTTCGACTTGTTCCTTTAATTGTGTTTACTGCCAACTCGGAGAAATTGAGCAGAAAACTGGCGATCGGGCCATTTATATTCCTACCCAACAAATTCTTGATGAACTAGAAGCCTTTGCACCTTGGGATGTGGATGTAATTACCCTCAGTGGCAGTGGGGAACCGACATTAGCGTTGAATTTAAAGGAAATTTTGCAGGGAATCGCTGACTGCACCCATCGTCCCACATTAGTGCTCACCAATGGGACAACATTGGGGAATCCGGAAGTTCGGAATGCCTTGGCGACTGCGGACCGAGTTTCCCTTAAACTCGATGCGGTATCAGAACGCCGATTTCAAGGGGTAAATCGCCCCATTGATGGGATTAATTTGGCAGATATTTGGGCAGGAATTGAGCAGTTTTGTCAAGATTATCCGGGCGCAATTGGCATTCAAACCATGCTGTTGTCTCCGTGGGATGCTCAAACGAAAGCAGACTATATTTCCCGGATGCGATCGCTGGGGGTGGATGAAATTCAACTGAATACTCCCACCCGTCCCAAACCCGTAAACCGCCAATTAGATGGACGGGGAAATCATCACCCCCAGGAATCTCGCCCCTATCCGGTGCAGATGTTACCCTGTCTCAATCCCGAGGTTTTACAAAACTTGGCCCGGGAGATTGCTGAGGCGACGGGAATTGCGGTGCGATGTGCTCCGGCGTAATAATGAGGGAGCAGTTCATGTTTTCCCTTGAACTCATTGCCTTCAAGGGAAACTGAATTGACTAAATTTCCCAGTTGTAGACAATTCAATGATACCCTAAACTCAATCATCCATTGATATCACTGAATTTATGAGCCTGATTCCAGGGTATTCCCAAATCCAGGAAATTCAATCCGGCCTGAGAACGGTCATTTACCGCGCCTATAATAAACGGACGCAACAACCCGTTATTATTAAAATCCTGAAAGCAGAATTTCCGCAAGCTCAAGATATTGCCCGATTTCAGCATGAATATGAAATGATGAGTGGCCTGAATATTTCAGGTATTGTCCAACCTTACAGCTTAGAAAAATATCAAAATGGTCTAGCCTTAGTTGTAGAGGATTTTGGGGGTCATTCCCTCAAAATCTATCGGGAAAAGCAGGAGATTGACCTCACAGAATTTTTAAAAATTGGGATTCAACTCGCGGCGACTTTAGCACAACTCCATCACCACCAGATTGTGCATAAAGATATTAAACCCCATAATATTATTATCAATCCGGAGACTGGGGAGGTGAAGATTGCCGATTTTAGTATTGCGGTTTCTGGGGCGAAAGAAACTCAAGGGATGATTTCTGTCGATGCGATTGAAGGGACTCTAGCTTATATGTCCCCGGAACAAACGGGGAGAATGAATCGGGCGATCGACTATCGCACGGATTTATATTCTTTAGGCATTACCTTTTATGAATTGCTGACGGGACGGCTACCGTTTCAAGCGAAAACTCCGTTAGAATGGGTTCATCAACATATTGCTAAAAAGCCCATTTCTCCGGATGTTTGTAACCCGGAGATTCCTGCGGTTCTCGCGGAAATGGTGATGAAATTAATTGCAAAAACCCCCGAGGACCGCTATCAAAGTGCCTGGGGTGTAAAGGTTGATTTGGAAATTTGCCTGCACCAATTGCAAACCCAAGGCAGCATTGATCCGTTTCTAATTGCCCAAAGCGATCGCACCGGGAAAATTGCCAGTCCCCGCAAAATTTACGGACGCGATCGCGAAATGGCGATTCTCCAGTCTACCTTCACTCGCATCAGTGAAGGTCCTCGGGAAACCCTCTTAATTGCCGGACATTCTGGCATTGGTAAATCCGCTTTAGTGCGAGAACTTCAGCCTTGGATCCGACAACATAACGGCTATTTTATCTCCGGTAAGTTCGATCGCTATAAACAAAATATTCCCTACCGGGCGCTTCTGAGTGCCTTTCGAGAATTAATTTGCCAACGGTTAACAGAACCCCAAGATATCCTGGAAGAGTTTACTGAAGCCCTCCAAAAAGCGTTAGGAACCAATGGCAAAATCATTGCTGATGTGATTCCAGAAATTGAACTGGTACTTGGTGACCAACCGGCTGTTTCTGACCTATCTCCCACGGAATCTCAAGGGCGATTTAATCGGACTTTTAAAGCCTTTGTAGAAGTTTTTACTCAAGCGAAACATCCCCTCTGTTTGTTTTTAGATGATTTGCAATGGGCGGATTCCGCTTCATTAAAATTAATTCAGATTCTGATGACTGAACCCGAGAGCAAATATCTACTCCTAGTGGGGACTTATCGCTCTAATGAAGTGGATGCTACTCATGGATTAATTTCTACTCTGAATCAAATGCAAAACAACGGGGCTGTGGTGAATGCTATCCCGTTGAGAGGATTGGAACTTGAGAATATCCAGGAACTCCTCAGCGATACTCTGAGCTTGGGGGGCGATCGCATTGCACCGCTGGCGCAATTTATTTACACTAAAACCGATGGAAATCCTTTCTTTTCTATTCAATTACTTCAGTCCTTAGCCCAGGATAATTTATTAACCTTTGATTTTGAACAGGGCGAGTGGCAGTGGGAGATTAATCGGCTCCAAGGGACCGAAATTACCGATGATGTCATCGAACTCACCCTCACCCAAATTCAGAAGCTACCAGAACCGACCCAAGCGCTTTTAAACTTAGCCGCCTGTATTGGCAATCGCTTCGATTTAAACCTCCTCACCTGGGTTAGTGAAGGACAAACATCTGACACAATTCATCAATTAAATCCGGCCCTCCACGAAGGGTTAATTGTTCCCGCCAGTGAAGCCGAAATCATTCCTGAAATTGTCCAAAATGTAGAGAATTTGGCCTTACTCGATGGGCAAGCGGTAGAAACTTCCTACAAATTTATTCACGATCGCGTCCAACAAGCGGCTTATTCCCTGATTCCAGAAGAACAAAAGAAAATTTTTCATTTAAAAATCGGTCGGTTGCTTTTGCAAAATGCCCAGGGGTTGGAGTTGGAAAACAAGATATTCGATATCGTTGAACATCTCAACTCGGGTTATAAACTCATGGGCGATCGGCAGGAACTCTGCAACTTAGCCCAACTCAATTTCACCACGGGTCAAAAAGCAAAAGCGGCAACCGCTTATGAACAAGCCCTCAGATATTTTAATTTTGCCCTACAATGCCTGGGTGAGCGAGGGTGGCAGGAGAAGTATGAACTCACTCTAAACTTATTCATTGCTGCTATAGAAACCGAATATTTGCAAGGTAATTTTAAGCGAGTTGATGAACTTTATAGCGATGCTTTTGAAAAGGCCAAAACTTTATTAGATAGAGTAAGATTTTATGAATTAGATATTCAAATTAATATTGCTAAAAATCAGTCAAAATTATCTTTAAAAACTGGATTAGAAGTTTTAACGCTGCTTGGAGTGGTCCTACCTAATCAAGATAAATCGCTCCGTGCTTATGCCAATCAACTGTTTAAAGAACTTCCCCAAGATAGCCATGAAATCGAAGCCTTAGCCAACTTGCCCGTGATGACTGATCCGCATAAAATTGCAGCAATGAGGGTACTGATAAGTATGACTCCTGCGGCTCATCTCATCAGTCCATCTTTATTCCCCTCGGTTGTTTTTACGATGGTTAAACTCTCAATTGAATGGGGCAACTCTCCCCTCGCCGCCTATGCTTATGGGATTTATGCCATGTTGTTATGCGGGGTTCATTTAAAAATAGAGGCCGCCCATCAATTTGGACAACTATCTGTGCGGGTTCTCAGCCAATTTAATGCTCCTGAATTCAAAAATAAAATCACTTTACTTTATAACGTTTTTGTTAAAAAATATAAATTTCCTATCATTTTATCTCTTCAGCCCCTAGAAGATAATGTTCAAAACTGTCTGGATATGGGGGATTTAGAATATGGCTTCTATAGCGCCATTCATCAGGTTAATTTGATGTTTTTTAGTGGGGAGTCCTTAGAGCTAATCAACCAGAAACAACAAGAGTATCTGGAGAAAATGCAGAAGTTTCAAGTCGAATTTCATATCTCTTATATTCAAGTCTGGCGACAAATGATCTTGAACTTACAGGGAGAATCACCGCAATCCTGTGAGTTGGTGGGGCCCAGCTTTAATGAAAGAGAAACCCTACCACTTTGGATTGAACAAAATCAAATGCTGTTACTGTTTGTGGCATCTTTTTGTAAAACATTTTTATGTTATGTATTGCAAAACTATTCCCAAGCCGTTCAATCGGGACAATTAGCGGAAAAATATGGAAAACAAGGGGCCGCTTTACCCTATTGGTCTGAACATAATTTTTATTATTCTTTGTCTTTATTGGCCGATTGCGATCGCCTCGATAAACGCGCCAGACAAACCGCACTCCGGAAAGTCACTGAACACCAAAAACAGATGAAACTCTGGGCCGAATTTTCCCCCACAAATTTCCGACATAAATATGACCTCGTAGAGGCGGAAAAAGCGCGGGTGAAAGGGCAAACTCTGCTGGCAATGGAATATTATGACCGCGCTATTCAAGGGGCTAAAAAATATCGATATATCCAGGAAGAAGCCATCGCCTACGAACGCGCCGCCCTCTTTTATTCTCACCTCGGGCGAGATGAAATCGCCCAAACTTATTTGAAAAAAGCCCATTATAGTTATGGACGTTGGGGTGCAACGGCTAAACTCAAAGCCCTAGAAGCAAAATATCCAATGGGGATGCTGCAATCGACTCCCATAGATGAATATGCCAATTTTGGTCAGATTACCAGTACCTCCACCAGTACCAGTACCAGTGCTCATAATCGCGGCTTAGATTTAGCCAGCGCCCTCAAAGCATCCCAGGCGATCGCTTCAGAAATCGTTTTAGAAAAGCTGATTGAAACCTTGATGACCATTCTCCTGGAAAATGCCGGTGCTCAAACCGCTTTCCTCATCTTAAAACACCAGGGCAAACTCGGATTAAAAGCCACCGCTTCCATAGAAACTTCCGAAGTCATCCTCCACGACTATACCCCACTCAACCAGGATTTAATCCTCCCCCTATCTGCTATTAATTATGTAATCCGTACCAAACAAAGCCTCGTTTTAAATGATGCCCGCTATGAACTCACCTTTAGCACCGACCCCTATATTCTTAAAAATCAGCCTAAATCTATTTTATGTACTCCCATCCTCGATCGCGGACAACCAATCGGACTACTATATTTAGAAAATAATAGTGCCAAAAGTGCCTTTACCCCCGAACGCCTAGAATTTCTAACCGTCCTCTCTTCCCAACTCGCTATTTCCCTAGAAAATTCCCTACTGTATGCCAATTTAACCGCCGCCAGCGAAGAATTAAAACGCGCCAATGAGCAATTAGAAGAAGCCAACCAAACCCTAGAACTAAGAGTCCAAGCGCGCACCCAACAACTCAAAGATAAAAATCAGCGCTTAAAACACGCAATGCAGGAACTTAAACAGACCCAGACTCAACTGATTCAAACGGAAAAAATGTCGAGTCTCGGTCAAATGATTGCCGGAATTGCTCACGAAATTAACAATCCCGTTAATTTTGTGTATGGAAACATTACCCATGTCGCGGAATATATCCAAGATTTACTCCACTTAATCGAACTCTATCAAGAACACGCACCGGAAACACCCGAAGATATTCAAGAAGAAATCGAGGCGATCGAACTTGATTTTATTTTGAGCGATTTGCCTAAACTGCTCTCTTCCATGAAAATTGGGGCCGAACGGATTCGGTCCATTGTCCTTTCCTTGCGGAATTTTTCGCGCCTGGATGAAAGCGAAATGAAACAAGTCGATATTCATGAAGGGATTGAGAGTACCCTGCTCATTTTGCAGCATCGCCTCAAAGGAAATCCAGGACATTGCGCCATTGAAATCATCAAGAACTATGGGGAACTCCCCCCAGTCGAATGTTTTCCAGGACAGCTTAATCAAGTGTTGATGAATCTATTAGCTAATGCGGTTGATGCCTTAGAATGCTATCGAAAAGAGGATACAGGGACTGGATTATTGGAACTCCAAGGGAACTCTGAACCCCCTTCTCGCCGGTCCCCAACCATTCAAATTGATACGACAAAAGTCAGTCCGAATTCGGTCTCAATTCGGATTACCGATAATGGACCGGGTATTCCCAAAGCGGTCCAAAAACGCTTGTTTGACCCCTTTTTCACCACAAAACCCGTGGGGAGTGGTACGGGGTTAGGGTTAGCTATTTGCTATCAAATTATTGTGGAAAAACATGGCGGTCAAATCCGCTGTAGTTCGGAACCCCCCGAGGGCGCAGAATTTACCCTAGAAATTCCGATTAAGCAACCCCTAAATCGTCGGGTAGAGTCGTGATGGATTAGGGAACTCCAAAAAATAAAATCCCCAAACCGTTCGGAGTGACTCCTTTACTGAGTCATCTTAAAGAAACCCCTGAAGGGGTTACTACAAACCGTTCGTAGTGACTCCTTTAGGAGTCATCTTAAAGAAACCCCTGAAGGGGGGACGTTGAACGTTTGGATGATTTATGTTTTTGCAATCCCCTTAAGGCTTGGAACTGGAGTGGTGGGACAAAGAAAGATAAACCCGGTTTCTGGTCCCCTTTTAATGGCGGTTAATAATCCCTTTTAATGGTGGTTAATAATGGGGTCTCTCATCGGCATTTCCTTCATCGATAGGAGAGAAACCCTCCGGTAACTGAGCGATTTCTTCAATCCTTTGCAACTTCACTGTGTTGTAAGTCTTGACCAAATCTTGCAGCGTCCCATATTCCGTTGTCATGCCAAAGCTGGCGGGATTCACCGGATCCTTATAGGTAAAGTGGCGATAAGTCAGACAGAATCGGTCCCAAGATGACATTTGAATCCGAAAAATTTTGATAAATAGATCGATGAGAAACCCAGTGAGGGGAATGCGGAAGATAATATTTTTATTCAGGGTGGCGCAAATTTCTTCTATCGCGCGGTCAACGGTGACTGCTGGATTTCCTAGTACAAAAGGTCCGGCAGGTTCCGGTGGATTGTCTACCAGATGAACGACGACTTTGGCAATATCGCGAGCATGAATGAAGTGAAAGCTGCCTTCGGCTTTAAAAAAGCGAATTAGATTAATATGTTTAAGGATTTCTGGCATTCCCGCTGCAACGTGGGAGTAGGGTTTTTCTTCATCTCCCCCAAAGACGAGGGTGGGATATAAGGTGGTAATGCGTGAGGCGATCGGTAAGCGGGTGAAGCGGCGCAAACAGTCAAATTTAGAACGGATGTATTCCGTTCCCATTTGTCCCGATTCTTTGAGTAATTCGTTATTTCTATCCAGAATACTGGCGGTGGAAAAATAGAGCACCTGTTCACAAACCTCGGGGTCTAAAAGCTCTAACAATCGCAGGGTTTTGTGGACATTCACATCAAAAACTTCCTGTGCCCCTCCCCAGGCAGTGGCGACTAAAATCGCCATATCCATTGTTTTGAGAAGATCGGCATACTTATCAATCTGGCGCATATCCGCTTGGACGATGGAAATACCCGGTCGAGCTTCTAAATCAAGTCGGAGTTTCTCCGGGTTTCTGACTAACAGAAATAGTTCATGGTCAGTTTCTTGAATGAGAGCCTCGGTCAGGTAGTGACCAATACAGCCACTCGCGCCGGTGATGAAAATACGCTTTTTGGGTCTATAGTAATTTGAATACACGGGAGATATTGCGGCTAGGGTGGTGTGGGAGCGTCAGATTGTCGAACGTAGATTTTAGATTTTAGAGTTTAGACCGTTTTTTGTCAAAAAGGAGAGTCCCTAGAGGGGGTTTGACCCCACCTGGTTGGGGAAAGGGGCCGCTAGGAGGGGGTAATGTCTGAGCGATCGCCTCCGTTGAATCCCTCCAGGGTGGGTGCAAGATTCAAGCGATCGCACCAGAACCCCGGTTGTTCTTTACCTTGACGCTACCGGGGTCCTGGAGGCGATCGCCGTAACGGTGACTAGCTATGAACTGCTAGTAATTTATCCGCCTGCTTTGCCGTTTCAAAGAAGAACGCCACATTTTCCTCCGGGGTGCCTTGTAAAACACCATGACCCAGATTCAAGATATGACCTTGGTTGCCCGCTTTGCGAATCGTATCCAGGATGCGATCGCGGATGAAATCCTGGGACCCAAATAAGGCACAGGGGTCAATATTCCCTTGCACCCCAATATTTGCACCGAGTCGCTGCCGCGCCTCCTTCATATCGACGGTCCAATCTACGCTCACGATATCGACGCCCGACATCGCCATGCGTTCCAGAATCCCCGAACTGCCATTAATGTACAGAATCATCGGGGTTTCTGGGTGTGCTGCCTTCACCTGTTCCACCACCCGTTTTTGATAAGGCATGGCAAAGGTTTCGTAATCTTGGGGACTCAGTTGCCCCGCCCAAGAGTCAAACATTTGGATCAACTGAGCACCGCAATCGATTTGGTAGCAGGCATAACGGGCGATCGCATCAGCGATTTTTGCCAAAAACGAATGCAACATCGCCGGTTCTCTAAAAGCCATGCCCTTAATCACGGTATAGTCCTTAGAAGACTTACCCTCGATCGCATAAGCCGCCAGAGTCCAGGGCGCACCCACAAACCCCAACACCGTGGATGCCGTCCCCACTTCCTTGCGTAAAGTCTCCAGAATCGGACGAATAAACGGCATCGTCTCCTCGGGTTCCAGGGGATACAGCTTATCAATCTGTTCCTGAGTCCGAATCGGGGGGTCAATAATTGGGCCCCGACTTTCGATAATGTCGAAAGGAATGCCAATTCCCGGCAAGGGAGTCAGGATATCCGAGAACAGAATCACCCCATCCGGTTGAAACGCCCGCCAGGGTTGCAGAGAGATTTCGATCGCAATCTCCGGATTTTCCGAACGTTCCCGAAACGAGGGGTATTTATCGCGCAGATCTCGATAAACCTTCATATAGCGCCCCGCTTGGCGCATCATCCAAACGGGGGGACGATCTAATTTTTCCCCACGCGCTGCTCTTAGTAGATAAGGAACTGGGCTAGAA
This sequence comes from Laspinema palackyanum D2a, assembly GCA_025370845.1. Classification (GTDB taxonomy): domain Bacteria; phylum Cyanobacteriota; class Cyanobacteriia; order Cyanobacteriales; family Laspinemataceae; genus Laspinema. The sequence continues at coordinate 13,756 of JAMXFF010000014.1, forward strand.
CCAGCCATTTAAACTTCACCTTAAATTTTACTTAAATGCCATTGTTCAGCTTACCATTCTGCGTCAATTATTTTTGTTTTTTTGCAGGGACTTCCGGATAAAGGCTTTTTGAAGGGGCGTGAGTTGCTATATCATCTTTTGCGACCTATGAATAAAAAATTAATATTTTGTAATATTTGGGCGTTTAATAGATTTGAGGCACCTGTTCCGACAGTCCTGCCACGGGTGTAAAAGAGAGAGAGGACAATCAATCTCCTGTAGCGCTTACCTGAAAGCAAGGATATTTATCAATAATTCTCGGGATTTAAAGGTTAAAATTTATCCGATTAACACAGGTTCTAACTTCGTCCAAAAAGTGGTAGGAATTCTTCAAATCAGTAGAAACATTGTGGGCTTTAATAAATAGAGAACGCCACAGTCTTATTTTTTAATTTTATCTCTTGACACGGGTTATAAAGGGTTCTATAATAATAGAATAATTACTTGAATTAGGACTCCTATCAAAATGCCTCGAAAACTTTTAGGAATTCATCTAATTTGTAGAGACGGCCTGAATGTTCAAGAATTAGGAAGAGGTCGATTTAAAAGTGGGTATTGGAGCAGAATATCTGAACAATCTGCCAGTAGCGCCGAATATTTAGCCCTTCATAACCAGAAAAACCTTCCTTCTTATAAACAAGGAATCATTGAAAGTTACGAACGCTTGAATGACGATGAAAATCGCATTATTTTCTATGTAAAAGCGACTCCTGAGCCGCGAGAATGGGTTGGTCTGGGAACGGGCGAAAAAGGGTATTCTTGGTCAGAAGACTAAAAATTTTTCGGGCTAAAGAATTTCATTTGCAATAATCGAGAGTATTTAGCCCGATCGCAACCGCAGGCGATCGCAGATTAGCTGTAGAAACCGGGTTTCTTGTCCCTGCGATCGCCTACTCTACCGATGCGCTACACTCCAGTTAGCCCAAAATCTTGGGCGGTGAGGTGGGTGACACCTTGGAGGATGGCAAGCACTTTACCGCCACTGCTGATGGTGGTGACTCCCCCTTGGGACTGGATAGATAGTTGACCCCAGGTTATATGACGGGCTAATATGAGTTGATCGATACCTGCTTCAAAGTCGGCGATCGCCTTCGTCCCTTGTCCCTTGCCAAGTATAAAGCGATCGCTGCCGTTGCCGCCGATTAGGGTGTCATCTCCATCCCCGCCACAGAGGATATCATCACCCTGATCGCCACTCAGGAGATCGTTGCCGCTACCTCCCGCTAGAAAATCATTCCCCTTTCCACCGTGGAGGGTATCGTCTCCGTCAGCGCCACCGATAATATCATCACCCTGGTTGCCGTTAATCAAGTCATCTCCCGATCCACCGCTGATGTAGTCGCCTCCCTCTTGATCCGCCAGGGAAGGGTCAGATGGACCGCCGTAGATGGTATCATTCCCTGCATCGCCGATGAGGGTATCACTGCCGCGATCGCCATGAATTAGATCGTGATCGGCTCCTCCCCAGGCGATATCATTACCCTGACCGCTATAGATGGTATCATTGCCTTCATTGCCGCTGAGGTAGTCATCTCCTTCATTGCCATAGAGGATATCGCCGCTATCAGTTGATGCCGATTCAGTCCAGTTACCGCCAAAGATGGTATCGCTGCCTTTGTTTCCGTAGAGGATATCACGGCCGCGATCGCCCCCGATGAAATCCTCATCTTTGCCACCAGAGACGGTATCATCTCCTTGACCGGCAAAGATGGTATCGTTTCCTTGGTTGCCGTGGAGTTCATCATTGCCTGTGCCACCCTCTAGGCGATCGGCATCTCCCGGGGTATTTTCCTGTTCGCTTCCTATCCCCCCGCGCATCCTATCATTGCCATCCCCTCCGTACAGGTGATCATCCCCATCTTCGCCATACAATTGATCATCCCCACCGCTACCAAACACCGCATCATTCCCATGACCCCCGATTAACAGATCCCCATCCTCACTGCCAATCGCGATCGTCTCGGTTCGGTTATCCCCCCCCACTGTCAAGAATTGGGGTGACTCAGGAAGATTCATCTCACCGCAAGGGTTCTCGTCTTCACCAATTGCGCCAGTTTCCCAAGGCAGGGATCCGTTACTTTCACCTCCCCCAACCATGACAGGTGGAATCGTCCCTGAATTATCTGCTGGGGGAATTGTCCCTGAATTATTTCCTGGGGGAATTGTCCCTGAATTATTTCCTGGGGG
>JAMXFF010000014.1:16081-151102 GCA_025370845.1 Laspinema palackyanum D2a
ATTGTCCCTGAATTATCTGCTGGGGGAATTGTCCCTGAATTATTTCCTGGGGGAATTGTCCCTGAATTATTTCCTGGTGGAATCGTCCCTGAATTATCTGCTGGGGGAATTGTCCCGGAATTATCTGCTGGGGGAATTGTCCCTGAATTATTTCCTGGTGGAATCGTCCCTGAATTATCTGCTGGGGGAATCTCTGCTGTAACGATCGCCTCAACAATATGTCCTGCCTGGGTCACCGTACCATTAGCAGAGATAGGGATAGAGTTACCATTAGCCGCTACAATATTGCCACTATTCAGACCAACAGAGAGCGTAGAACCTACTTGTAACCCGTTCAAACCTCCGACGAGCAAATAATTGTGATCTCCTATGGGTACAGGAAAGGAACTCACTCGAATCCCATCGGTAATATCCAGAGGCATTTCCATCGTTCCAACCTGCAAGTCTCCCGGATCATAAATGCCGTTATTATTAACATCGGAAATGAGCTGCAAATTGCTAATATTGGTATTTCCAATCCCAGTGGCAGTAACTGCAAAAGTCAGATGATTGGTGATAATGGGTTCATGAACTGCACTCAGACGGAACCGATGCCAAACTGTATTATCAGGGACGGAAGTAGAGGCAGGAGGAAACTGGTCTAATATTTGACTGACGGAATGTTCATTCAGGGTGAGTACCCCTTTCGGGTTGACGGTTATTGGGATATTCCCCGCAACTTCTAGGGGGCCTACTTTACCCGTATTGCCCAAATCATTCACCGTAATATTAATCGTATCCGCCCCGGAGTAATTCGCACCACTTTGATAAGTCAGGCTATTCAAAGCACTATTAACCTCTGCTAGAGTTCCGGTAAAACTCATCGCCTGATCTCCAGTCCCATCACCGTTGACAAAGGTCAAATTGAGGAAATTATTTAAGGTGAGGAAACCATTGGTAGCCGATAAATTCACTCGCAGGGGTTGGGTCCCGGCATCCACATCAGCAACGCTAATTCCAGGAATCGATAAATTTATGCTTTGATTAACTGCTTGGTTAGTCGGTAGGGTCAAAACTGGGGCATCATTGACCGGATTTACAGTAATAGGGACGGTTTTCGTATCGGTGAGTGCCCCACCAATACCGCTGTTACCACGATCATTGGCAATAACTGTGAGAGTATCACTGCCATTAAAATTAGGGAAACCCTGATAAATCAGACCCGCTGCATCGGCTAGAACTTGATTAATTTGGCTGATTGTCCCGGTGAGGGTAACGTTATTTGTGCCATTAGCATTGATATTTGTCACTGCTAGACTCCCAGTTACTCCCGAATTGACTGTGAGAGTACCATAATTAACTGTTAGGGTGACGGCGATATCATTAGTTCCCGCATCTGCATCGGCAACAGTTCCTACATCTGCATCGGCGACGCTAATTCCTGGAATTACCACTGACGTATCTTCATCCACGGATAAAGTGGGTAAAGTGCTGCCGCTTGTTACAGACACTGCGGATAGATTAAAGTTAGCGCTGGCACTGGGAGTATTGTCCCCAAAAAAGAGAAAGTTGGGTGTGGTGTAGGGATTTGCCGGGAGAAAACTTGGGAGAATAGCTTTACTGTAGTCCCGCAGCTTGCCACTAATTACCGGGACTGGGTTGCCATTGGCGAGGAGTTGGTAGGTTTCCCCCAACACCTTTAACTGATAAACCGACGTGTTTGTCGTGGGAAAAGTGACGCTTTCGGCTGGGTTAAGCGTGTGGGTGAATAGAGTATAACTATCTAGGGGATGTTCCGGGTTAAGTGGGGGGGGAGGTTCGGCAGCACCTTCTTCCTGGACCCAGATTCTATCTTCCCAAAACCCGATTTCTATACCTTTTTTTACATCGCTGCTGATGGCGATTAGGCTGAAACCGGCGCGATCGGCCTTGTCATCGTTATTTTTCTTGGCGCTGGCAGGATTATGGTTTTCCGCCAGAATTTGGGCCGTAAAGTCGATGGTGTAGCCAGTATTTCTGTCTAGCAGGGGGATCCGGTCAGGTCGGGCAATATAACCAGCGTAATCCGAAACAATAGCAACACCTGCAACAATTTGGTTGGTGTTTAAATTGGCCCCGTTTTGGGTGGCGGCGATAGGACGATAAGGTAAGGTGCGGTACTCAAAACCTTGCTTATTTGGGGTGTCAGGGGTATTCGTGCTATCGTAAAGGGTGAAGGATGCACCGGGAACGGCAATAATGGGGGCATCGTTCGCCGTGTTTAAATTGATGGTTTTACTGGCGATACTACTGGATTGAAAGGCGTCAGTAAGTTGAAATTGGACGGTGCGCTCGCCCTGTAAAGGATTGTCCGAAATATTGCCATAAATGATTTTTCGCATCAAGGCCCTAACGGCGGCAGGCGTGGCAGAATTGCTATTGAATGTAATGGTGAGGGGTTGGCCTTGAGTACCGCCGGTGAAGGTGGCAATCTCTGCGTTATTGTACCGGATCTTGTTAAGTCCTGGAGAATCAATACCCACCACAAGGGGACCAAAGAAACCTTGATTTTCAATCATCAAAATATCATCGGTTGGGCTAACCTGCGAGGTAAACTTAATCGTCAAGGTGCCGCCGTTGAAGTGAGTTGAGTTAGGATCAGTGGCAGTGGCGTCGGGGTCAAGAACTACAAAACCCCCGTTTTCGGTATAGTTGAGATTACCGCTGGGGAGGGTGATTTCGGGGGCGAGGACATTCCGGTAAGCGCCGATCGCCTCCGCAGAAAAAGGAATTTGCACTTCAATCGGACCTGTACGCGCTTCCAGTTCCCAGTCTCCCCCCAAAGCGGCGTTACCTGTCAGGTTATCACTGGCGGCAATATCAGCCCCGGTGATGGCAGCGAGGCGATTGACAAATCCTCCCCAGTCAGCGGCGAGATTGCATCCGTAGAGTAAGATATCCGCATCAGGGGTGAGGGATTTTGCCCATTGGGAGATTTCGGCTTCCGGGAGCGTTTCGGTGGTTAAAACACTGTTACCCAGGTGTAACATCCCGGATTGGGCATGGGAGAGAATATGCAGCCCGTTGAGGGGTTGTTTTTGCTGGGAGAGAATCTCACTAATTTGGGCGATCGCATCGCGGTTGGGGTCTAACACCACGACTTGTAATTCGGCAGGGGTACTGGCGATGAGGGTTTCATATCCAGTCACGGTGGGGTCAGCAAACAGAATTTCTCGGGGGGAGGTGTCTTCCCAGACGGGAGAGAGGGGGCTTGTAGATTCTGACAGCAAAAAGGGCATAGGTTATGGTTCGTGGATGAGAGTAGGTTAATCACATCTATATAAGGTCGTGACCCGGAACGAGATACTACATATCAACTACCCGCTCATTCTCACGCCAAACATCGCATTTTGAGCAATGCTGTACCTCACCAGATTGAAATGACTCTAATTTTAATATAGAGTGACCCGATTATTTATGAAGAGATTTTAAACTCCCCTGAACCACACCAATCGGCTTCTGGGAGGCCGGTTGGTGTTGCTATGTTCACAGATTTTAACCCGCTAAAATACTTAAACTCCCTCGATCGCCATCTAACTCCACCGGGACTCCTACAGGCAAGGCAGCATTTTCGCCATCATGTCCGAAGGGTAAATCTGAAACAATGGGAATGTCTAAGTCTACCAGGCGATCGCGCAAGACTTCGCTCACGGTAAAAGTGGATTTGTGGGCTAGGGTATCACATTGACTAAATCGGCCTAATGCAATTCCCCTCACTCCCCTGAATGCACCCATCATCCGCCATTGAGTCAGCATCCGATCAATGCGATAGGGGGCTTCTCCCACATCCTCAAAGGCTAAAATGGCTCCCTCTAATAAGGGTTGGGCGGGAGTGCCGAGTAAGTGGGTGGCAACAGTGAGATTCGCGGGGAGTAAATATCCCTTGGCGCTACCATTTCCCCATCCGTTGCCTTGCAGGGGGGGAATTGCCTTACCTTCGACTAAATCAAATAACCGGGAAATGGTCCAATCCGGTTCGCTGGCGATCGTGGTGAGGAGGGGACCATGCACTCCGACGATGCCGGTTTTACTTAGACTCCATAATAAACTCGTAATGTCGGAAAACCCGATTACCCATTTGGGCGGGGTGGTTTCTGGGGTCCAGGTCCAATCTTCTAAAATTCGGGCCCCACCATATCCGCCTCGGACGCAGAGGATGGCGCGACACTTAGGGTCCTGCCATGCAGTTGCCAGTTGTTGACGCCGATCGCAGTCGGTGCCTGCTAAATATCCCCAACTGTTGTCATAACCGGCCGTCAGTTCCACGCGATACCCGCGCGATCGCCAAATCTCTAGCCCCTTCTCAAACACCGACTGCTCTCGCAGAGCCCCACTAGGGGCAACTGCCCGCAACAAATCCCCCGGTTTTAATGCCGGGGGCACCACTCGATTCAAATTTAACCCCGCGATTTCCGATGCCATTGTGTTTTCCACCCTCCCTTATTTATTGATAATTTATCACCCCTAATGAGTGCAATTTCCCTATTGCACTCAACTCGGAAATCCGCAATATTTTACACCCTAAAAATATAATCTACCCTGTTTTTTAATCTTTCCTAGTTCGAGCATTGGGCTTGAGCCTCCTGGGAATTAAACCCTCAGACTCTCCCTGGAAAATCCACGGTTCATTTCCAGTTTCACCCCTTCCGATTTAGAGCCAAACTAGGGAATATCTTCTGGATAAGTTTCCGTTGGTGGAGACCAGTTTTGTAACGAAGAACGAGATTCAGAATTAGCCCCGGGACGAAGACGACTGAGTTGGGACAACGCCCACTGTGCCGCTTCTCTGACCTCGGGATCGGAATCTTCCGAAGCATGGCGCAGGAGTTGACTGGTTTGGGAGACCAAATCATAGATGCGGGTTAAATCCCGAATTGCATTTTTACGCACTTCCGGATTGCTATCTTGCAGGGAAAGAACCAAAGCGCGATTCATCGGTTGCAATGTCCGATTTCCGATTTCCGCCAAGGATGCCAGGATTAAACTGCGCTGCCGAGAATCGGAATCCATTAATAAAGTAACCAAGGGTTGCATCGCCCGAGAGTCCCCCTTTTGACCCAGTTCCCAAATCGCTTTGCGTCGTTGAGTCGGGACTCGACTTTGCAAATCTTCGATTAAGGTTTCGATCGCATCAATTTTGGCAAGCTGCGGGGGTTCACTCCGGGCTAACCCTTCTTCTGGAGGAGGGGGAGGGGGAGGATGGGGAATCGCTGCCGATGGAGGGAGTTTGGGGGAGGGTTCAATCGCCCTCTCGTTGTAGCCATTGCCGTGATGGGGTGGCACTGGGGCCTGGTCAACGGGCTCCCGCTTCTCTAACACCGGAGATTCCAACTCGGGTTGGGGGCCCATTTCTGATTCGGAAAACTGATCCGGTGGGTCCTTGAAACCTTCAGGGCTCTCGGGTATTTCTTCCCCTTCTTCATCATCAACCTGTTCACCAGAATGGGTGAGTAAATAAAAGCCCCCCGCAAAGATTCCGGCAAAGGCAAGAGTCCCGAAACTCAGCAGTAACAGCCAGAAAAGGTCTTTTCGGCTAAAACGCTTTTTGGGAGTGCGTTCAGGCTGGGTGGCGGGTTCGGGTTGATTTTGGGCCAGTTCCAGGGGTTCCTGGGTTGCTCTAATCGGGGACTCCGGATGGGGGGATAGACTCCCAGAGGGGTCCGGAGTAGTCGGAGTTGGGGCGCGATCGCCAAGCGAGGGCAGATCCCCAGGGACTGGAGTCCGTGGAATCTGTCCCAGGGAGAGAGTTTGGGATGTAACCGGGGTTGGGATTTGATGAATCAAACTCCCACCTTCGGCACTGGGAAAATTTCCCAGGCCGGTTAAAGTAGTAATCAGTAATAAAACGGGATGGTAGGCGATCATAATAGGGGTACAGATCCAACCAGTTGATCCAAAGAAAGCATGACACTAAGCTAACTTGCTTTCTGTTCCCAACGCGATGCGCTAAGAATACAATCCCTTTAATAGCACACCGGAATGATCGCAATCTTCAGCTACCATGATTCCGCTAGAATCAGTCAACCGGGGACAGATTAACCTTCTGAATCTGAAACTCGAAGTTGAATGGGAATTTCAACCGGGTGACTTTCCGACCCTTTCAAGACTGGGATCGGTTCCGATGAGGGATGTTCACTACTGGGGTTGTAGCGAGTGGATGCACGGGATGTTCTGAGTTTCTGGGTCAAAGTTGCGATCGCACCGGCAGGGAGTTGTTCGCGTTGATTAATCAGGTAGATGCTGATCAGAGTGAGGATAACACCACTCCACTGTAACCCAGAGAGGGTTTCGGATAAAAATAGATTCCCGAAGAGAATGGCAAAAACTGGGGTCATAAAGGTTAGGGAACTCAGACTGGTGAGGTTCCCCGTGGAAGCAAAGTAGAAAAATAAGCCATAGGCGATCGCCGATCCAAAGACGGTAGAGTAAGCCAATGCCATCCACCCATTCCAGTCTAAATGCACCCACTGCTCAGATTCCGTGAGTCCTGACAACATCCACAACGGCAAGCCCCCAATAATCATGTGCCAACCTGTAGCAACAACCGGGTCCACATAACGGCATACATATCGGACCATAATTGTCCCCGCTGCCATTGACAGGGCCGCCAACAGCATTAACCATTCGCCGCTCTGAAATAACCCGGAAAGTTGCAGGGGCGGTACCGTGAAGGAACCGTTAAACAAGCCCCAAATCCAGGCATCGGGTAAACCAATCAGGCTAATCCCCAGAATACCCAGTCCCAACCCCAGAAAACCCCATCCACCAATGATTTCTCCAAACAGCCATGCACTCAACAGGGCCACGGCGAGGGGTTGGGAGTCAATCATCACCGAACCCAAACCCGCGCCTGTTTTGACTAATCCTTCCGCGAGAAACCCTTGAAATAGGAACCCATCGACAGCGGCAAACAGGGAAATCCAGAGCCATGCTTGCCATCCCCGGGGTTGAGGACGTCCGGCGATCGCCCCTACTGCCAACACCAACAGCCCCGCTGGAACCAACCGCACCCCCGCCATAAACAGGGGTGTGGTACTGGTGAGGGTGCCTTTCATCGCCACCATTGCCGTACCCCAGAGGAAAAATGGAGCAATCATTAATAGGGGCGTGAATGAGAATTTAGATTCTGTTAATTTGAGTTGCATAAGCCTTTATATTTAGATGCCGTTCTTGCTCAGGGGATCGCAGTATTGGGGGAAAAAATTACTTTTATAACAGGATTGTAGCAAATTATGTACTTTTGTTACAAACTTGAAACAAAGCCAGCCCCCAGTTCCAGGAGCAAGGCACAACCAGTCGGACCCGAGTGATTGCACAAGTCAGGTAAAATGTCAACCTAAAATGAAGAACTCAAAGATAAGGCAAACTATAAATTGAAGTGCCAAGACGACACAGAACCCTGACTAAAGACAGGCATCCTGAATTCTGACCGAACTCCCTTTGGCAGTTTATTTTCCCGCTCAACTGATTTATATTGCTTCGTGCTACTGAACTATGATTTGGCCTTTTCGGAAATTTCGCAAAAAAATTGCTCGTATTGAAATTAACGGTGCTATTAACGGGACAACCCGTAAAACGGTGCTTGCCGCCCTCAAAACCATAGAAGAGAGAAAATTTCCAGCCTTACTCTTACGGATTGATAGCCCTGGAGGGACCGTTGGGGACTCCCAGGAAATTTACAAAGCCCTGAAACGACTGAGCCAAACCGTCAAAATCGTCGCTAGTTTTGGGAATATTTCCGCATCCGGTGGGGTTTACATCGGCATGGGTGCGCCGCATATCGTCGCCAATCCGGGTACGATTACAGGAAGCATTGGGGTGATTCTCCGGGGAAATAACTTAGAACGACTCCTCGAAAAAGTCGGCGTTTCCTTCCAAGTGATTAAATCGGGACCTTACAAAGACATTTTGAGTTTTGACCGGGAACTGACGCCACCGGAACAAGAAATACTCCAAGAGATGATCGATATCAGTTATCTCCAGTTCGTCCAAACTATTGCCGATGAACGCAATCTGACTGTAGAGCAGGTAAAAAGTTTTGCTGATGGGCGGATTTTTACGGGAGAACAAGCGGTGGAATTGGGAGTCGTAGACCGATTAGGGACCGAGGAAGATGCCCGAATCTGGGCCGCAGAACTCGCGGGACTTGACCCTAAAAAAACCGAGTGTTACACCTTGGAGGACCGCAAACCGCTCTTAAATCGCTTGCTGGCAAGCACCCTGGGTTCGACGGGTGTCTTAGCCGGGATCGATTGGTGTGAATTTGAGCTTTCTCATAATGGACAGCCCCTTTGGTTGTATCGACCATAAGGGACTGATGTCTCATGTCGTTTTACCAACACTCAAGGACAAACGACAAAGGACAAACGACAAACCACAAATGACCCAAACTAGAAAAGGAGGATTTTTGGCGTGGAGTGGACAGTTAAGGCAATTCGTGGAGCAATTACAGCCTCGGACAATACGATTGAGGCGATTCGAGAGGCGGTGACTGAACTGCTTGACGAATTAGAAGCCCGAAATAAGCTGGATCCCGAGTTAATTATTAGTGCGACTTTTTCAGTGACGCGGGATTTGGATGCGATTTTCCCAGCAGCGATCGCCCGTCAACGACCCCACTGGGAAAATGTCCCGTTGTTGGATGTGCAGCATATGTACGTTCAGGGGGATTTAGAGCGATGTATTCGATTTTTGATTCATGTCAACGTTGCCTCACCCCATACAGAGATTTATCATCCCTATCTGCGTCATGCGAAAAATCTTAGACCGGACTTGAGTTTTACCTCCGTTGGGGAATGGTGAGGGGGACCGATGGAAACTAGAGCGGGGGTCCAAGAGTAGAAGAAAAGCCTGTCCTTACAAGAGTAGGTTTTTTACTTCCGGTCCCCTCCCCTTAGCAAGGTCCGGGTTAGGGTGGGGTTCTTCTGAGGTGGCGATCGCCTCGTTACTCACTCTTTCCGGTTTAAGCGCCTGTATGGAGGCTGGGAAAACGTCTTTCTACGTGCAAGCGCGATCGCTCATGAAATCACCACCCCATCATTCATCTTGCCACGCGGTAAGCGGAGCTATCCCGTAGGGAATCGCGTGTCAAGATGACCCCACCCTAACCCTCCCCTTGCCAAGGGGAGGGGATCGGAAGTGTATTCAAATCTGAGGTAAATCCCCTTGAACGTAAAAAACCTACACTGGTAAGGCCAAGAACAGCCCCTATCTCCTGGATCCGGTATGAGGGGCGATTGTTTTAAACTTTTTCGAGTTTGCGATCGCCACGATGACGGTGATGAAAGCGAATCCCCAGAACCACATCGTACAGGAAACTCCAAAAATCCTTTCCCTGGAAAATTCCCAGACATAGAGGCGATCCTTTCGCTTCTAAAAGAGGTCGGGTTTCTCGATAAGCTCGCTGGTAATAGTACCAGGGAATCGAGGGCCATAGATGGTGAATCAGATGGTAATTCTGTCCCAAAATGAGGATATTGAGAATCGGACTGGCATAAATCCGGGCATTTTTCCAGCGATCGCGTTCTGTAAAAGGGCGATGGGGCAGATAATCAAAAAACAATCCCAGGGCCAACCCCACCACTAACGCTGGAGAAAACCAAAAATTGAGAATGTAGCCTAAACAGTCATATTGGCAAGCCACATAGACAATAGTTGCTACAAACAAGCGGCTCAAAAACCATTCCAACAGCTCATATTTGCGCCACAGTCGCCGTTTAAAGAAAAAGATCTCGTGGTAAAAAAACCGCGCTGCAATCAGCCATAGGGGACCCCCGGTGGAAACAAAGTGGTCCGGGTCATTCTCCGGGTCATTGACATTGGCATGATGCTGATGATGAACCCGAGTAAACACAGGGAAGGCAAATCCCAGCATCAAGGCGCTGCCATGACCTAAGATGGCATTCATGACGCGATCGCGATGAGCCACATTATGGGAAGCATCGTGAATCACCGTCCCTGCCAAATGCAGGGCCAGAACATTCGTACAAAAACAGCACCATTCGGGCCAGTCTAGCCGCCAGTATCCCAAGGTCGAGATCACGATCAAGGCGAGTGCGCCAAAAAACATCAGCAGGGTCGGGTTGAAGTCGCCGGGAGGTCCCAGTAACTCTTTCGGAACAGTTCGGGGCGGCATCGCCTCTGGCATCGTCGTCGTAACTCCTTTCAACAGATCCTCAAAAAATGTATGATAAGCATTCTTAAATATAAAGTTTTGTGAATCCCTGAGTCTAATCTTCGGGATTTCTATAAAGATTATTTATAGGTACGAGACTCAATGGTTAATTAGCTGCAACTGTCTTTGAGGGTACAACCAAAAAGGCAGTCGATCTACGGACTGCTTTCATCTCTACCACTTTTTCGAGGATTATAGTAGGAGTCTTTAGCAGCTAATTTTTTGATGAAACACTACCCTCATCAGCTAGGGACGTACTTCTACCCCCCCTTGGACGTTCATGCAATTCCGAAACTTTCTGCGTCGAACCAAAATTGTCGCTACCATAGGCCCCGCTACCAGTCAGCCGGACATCCTCCGAGAACTGATTGAAGCCGGTGCAACCACCCTGCGACTCAATTTCTCCCACGGGACTCACGAAGATCATCAGCGAAGCATTCGCCTGATTCGACAGACCTCGTTTGAACTCAATCAGCCCGTCGGAATTCTCCAAGACCTCCAGGGCCCTAAAATTCGCCTAGGCCAATTTGAGTCCGGGTCAATTTACCTGCAAAAAGGTGACCCGTTCATTTTGACCAGCAAATTCATGTCCTGCAACCAAGAAATGGCCTGCGTCACCTATCCACCCCTGGCCGATGAAATTCCCGAAGGGGCCACAATCCTCCTCGACGATGGTCGCGTCGAAATGCGAGTGGAAAAGGTGGACCGGGTGACTCGCCAACTCCACTGTCGCACCGTTGTCGGTGGGACCCTCTCCAACAACAAGGGGGTGAACTTCCCCGGGGTCTACCTGTCTATCAAGGCCCTCACGGAAAAAGACCGAGAAGATTTACTCTTTGGTCTGGATCAAGGGGTAGATTGGGTGGCCCTGAGCTTTGTTCGCAATCCCCAGGACATTCTCGAAATCAAAGAACTGATCTCCGCTAGTGGCAAAAACGTGCCGGTGATTGCCAAAATTGAAAAGCACGAAGCGGTGGAACAAATGGAAGCCATTCTCCCCTTATGCGATGGGATTATGGTGGCGCGGGGGGACCTGGGCGTAGAAATTCCCGCTGAGGAAGTCCCGATTGTTCAAAAACGCTTGATTGCCACCTGCAACCGTTTGGGGATTCCGGTAATTACGGCGACCCAAATGTTGGACAGTATGGTGCATAGCCCCCGGGCGACTCGGGCGGAGATTTCTGACGTAGCCAATGCTATTCTCGATGGCACTGATGCGGTGATGCTCTCCAATGAAACGGCTGTCGGGAAACATCCCATTGAGGCGGTGGCAACGATGGCCCGAATTGCCTGTCGCATTGAACATGATCAGACGATTGGTCAGGGTTCAGCTTACGATCGCAGTCGTTCGATTCCCAATGCCATTAGTCAAGCGGTGGTCAAAATTGCCCAACAACTCGATGCCGGGGCAATTATGACCTTGACCAAATCCGGGGCCACTGCCCGGAATGTCTCGAAGTTTCGGCCCCAAACCCCGATTCTGGCGGTGACCCCTCATGTGGATGTGGCCCGTCAGTTGCAATTGGTTTGGGGGGTTAAACCCTTGTTAGTTTTAGATTTACCTTCCACGGGACAAACGTTCCAAGCGGCGATTAATGTGGCCCTGGAAAAAGACCTGCTGCAAGAGGGGGATTTGGTGGTGATGACTGCCGGTACTCTCCAAGGGGTTTCGGGTTCCACGGACCTGGTTAAGGTGGAAGTGGTGACGGCGGTCCTCGGTAAGGGGATCGGTCTGGGTCAAGGTTCGGTGAGTGGTCGGGCGCGAGTGGCGCAGACGGCCCTAGATGTGGGCAATTTTGGTCCCGGGGAAATTCTCGTGGCCCCGCGCACCAATGCGGATTATATTGATGCGATTCGCAAAGCGTCGGGAATTGTCACGGAGGATGAGAGTTTGACTTCTCATGCGGCGGTGATCGGGTTGCGCTTAGGTGTTCCGGTAATTGTTGGGGTCAAGAATGCCACGCAGTTGATTCGCGAAGGGGCGATTCTAACGATGGATATGGAACGCGGGTTGGTTTACTCCGGTGCGATGTCTCAAACTGATACTGTGTTGACGACTTGATGGAAGGGGGTCGAGGGACGGGTGGAAGTCTGAAGGATGAAGGGGGAAGGGTCGGCAGATCCCCCCCTTGATTTTTTTGCGGGTTCAAGTTTGCGGAGGAGTTCTTCGTGATTTGTCTCTATCTTTCAGATGGATGCCGCTTCAGAAGGTCCGATCGCCGGGATGATTTTTGGATGGAAGCGGCGGTTGGGATTGGGGGAACGGAGACGATCGCCCGGTTGTGATCAGGTACTGACTGACAACGGGATCAAGATGTGTGATCGCCTCCGCACCCACTGCGGCCCGTCCTTGGATTGTTTGAGTTTCAAAACCCATTAAACTAGCGGCGATTGATAACGATAACTGAGGGTGATTTTTGCCAAAAAATCCTCAACAATTCGGACAGATATCCAGCAACTGCGCCAATATGAGGTATAGATAAATAAGCCTGCTAAAAATTAAATATCGACACAGCAATGCCCAAACAGCAGTTTAATCTCAATCTCTCAAGTAGCTTGATGAATGCTATGAGTCACAAGGCCAAAGCAGACGGGATTAGCGTAGAGGACCTCGCGCTATCGGCTATTTCCGAGTATGTCGGCTATACCCCTTTAGCACCCAAAGCGGCTCTCGATAAGCGGTTGGTGGTGATGGAAACTCGGATTGCCAAGCTGGAGGCATCCTTGGGGGAATCAGTCGCCTGACTGGTGTTCCCACCAGTCAGGCACTCCCTCCCCTCACCCAACTGCAATTAGCTAGACGCTTTGGGATTAACCCCTCTAGTGTCTCTCGGCAAAAAAATAAGCCCAATTTCTGCGATTGGACTCGGGATAAAGATCCAGAAGGAGTCAGTTGGCTCCATAAGAAGGGTAAGTTTTACCCGCAAGTGTAAAACAAGGTGAGAAGGAATTCAGGAGATCGGTTTGAGACTACTAATTAGGGCAATAAAGGCGCGATTCCCATCGCGCTTTTATTTTGGAGTCATCACTGGTAAGTCAATATGGGAAGGGTAGATGGCGTTCCGATACAGGGTTAGGGTGGCGTTTCCTTGGGTCGGGTATCGGGCAAAGGTGTCGGCATCATGACCGGCGATCGCCAAGCGCAGGCGATGTCCTTTCTGAATTAGCACTGAGGTGGGTAATAAGTCAAAGGATAGTTCCATGATTTCTCCGGGTACTTGAGGTTGTCCATCTTGTCGTGCAAAGGAATGGTACGGTCCAAAGACGGCATAAGGGGGGTTGTTTGGAGAAATCTGCCGATGCAGCGATCGCAATTGTCCTTCGGTCACATAAATCACGTCTCCCTGTTCATCGATATCTTCTAAATATACATAAAATGCACCATCGTTAACGGTAGAACTCACATAGAATGTAACTACCGGATGCCCTGTAATTTCCATCGCTTCAGAAAGAGGGTTGCTTGTATAGGTGAGTAATTTTTGGTCTTCCCTGGCGCGGTTATTGTATATCACATCTTTTCCTCCCGCTTTGGTATGCCAGCGATTATGGGTGCCGGTAGTGGCCTCGAAGTTCACCGCATATTCATCCCTCCCCGCTTCAGTTTGGGGTGCAGATTGGCTCAAACTGTTGTCCTCGCCAAAATACCAGGATTGGGAGACAATGCCTTGAGGCGGCCAAACGGGGGTGGTTTTCCATTGGTCTTCTACCATTGTGTAATAGCGGATTTCCCGGGTAATCGGCGGGCGACTGCTATCATCTTTCAAATAGGTATCAAAAAACTCTAACAATTCTTCGATTTGTTCATACAGGGGCGGGTCCGGAGACAAGTCTGCGGGTTGATAGGGACTGGCATCTTCCGTCCCGCCATGATTCCAGGCCCCGATGACGACTTTCTGGGGATTCCTATAGGTGAGAAAACGACTGATTGCACCATTGGCGGTTCCGGCATCTAACCAACTCGCGATACTAAATATAGGAATTTGAGATTGGGAAATTTCCTCTTGGAAGCGGTAGGGGCTAAAGGCGGGGAGAGTTACGCCGGTTGTGCCATAGCGATCATCGCGATAGGTGATGGTTTGGGCGGCTTCATATACATCGAGGTTGGCGGTGCGATCGCGCAGGGCTTCTGCTTGTAGGGTCCCATCGCGATCGGCATCGACAGGTTTTGCCCCGGTAATCACCACTTTCATGGCGTCACAAATTGCCCCTTCCAGTTGTTCCATTAAACAAACAAAGTTGGCATCGTTGGCATCTAATTGTCGATTGTTTTCACTCCATCGACGGACAAACCATTCATTAAAAATACCGCCGGGAAAGGCGAGTTGAGTGTAAGGGTCAAAGTCATTAAATCGGGGTGCGATCGCTTGGACTGCGGGATGATTTAATCGCCCTAAAAATTCTGTGGCATTCCCCGCATAAGAAGTGCCATAGCTGCCCACTTTGCCATTGGACCAAGGTTGGGCAATAATCCAATCAACGATTTCTCCATAGTCTTGAATTTCATCTGGGGACCAAGGATAGATTTGAGTTCCGAAGGAGGAACCCGTCCCTCTGGCATCCACTAAAACTAATGCATAACCGGCATTATTTGCCAGTTGCGCCTCGGGATAGTTCGGGTCAAATTCGGGAAAATAACCCATAATTCCTAGCGATCGCCAGTAGCGGTCCATCCGCATCAGGGTGGGGATTTTTTCACCCGGGTTTAATTGTTTCGGCAACCAGATATCAATGGCAACTTTGACGCCATCGCGCATGGTTACATACAATGCTTGATTGGTGGGGTAACGGGATGAATCCAGGTTTTCTACACCGATGACCCCGGATAAGGGGGAGACTTTTGCCCAGGTTTCTCCACCGGGTTCCAGTCCAAAAATTAGGGTAAAAATTAGGGAGAGGATGAAGAGGAGGGGGCGATACCATCTGGGTTTACACCGTCTCCGGTGAGTGTTCATAAAGGACTATGTTTATAGACTGCACTGTTTCTATTTTAAACGGGAGTTTTGATTCCGGTGAGGCGGCAGTTTTGGGGGGATTCAAGGGTCCAATTGAGCCAGGAGGGACTCGGAAACGGAATGTCTCGGACTGATGTCCTTTGGAGGCGATCGCCACCGATGCAGGATGAGATTGATGGAGGATATTGGGGGATGGACAAGGTATCCCACCCCCAATATCCTCCATCATGCCTTTTCCCTGGGAAGCAGAATCAACCGGGAGTCACTCTCCAGAAAAATTTGTCACTTTGTCCCAAGTCAGCTATAAACTAAATAACTTCACTTTTTAGGGCAGGGGTACAGTTTTAGATACCAGGGACAAGAAACCGGGTTTTTGCCCAGATTGGTTGCTAAACCGTAAAAAGTTTGTCAAAAAATCCGGTTTTTAACCTCTACAGTACCGAAGTCCTAAGAAGTGCTTTCCTCGGAATATCCCCATTGATCCTGAAATTACCTAGAACTCCCAATGTTAAACAATAAAAAGCAAATATTCGGTTGGGTGATGTATGACTGGGCAAATTCTGCCTACGTTACCACGGTATTGGTTGCCCTTTTGCCACCTTACTTTGCCGCCGTCGTCGTTCCCCCGGAAGGAATAAATATAGGCGGGGCCTATTTTACCTCCGAGTCAATTTGGGCAGTGATGATTAGTTTTTCGGCCTTTGTTATGTTCGTTTTTGCCCCTATTTTAGGAGCAATTTCTGATTTTTCTGCGGCAAAAAAGCGCTTTCTTATGCTGTTTTGCTATGGGGGAAGTTTGGCAACGGTTGCCCTCGTTTTTTCGAGTTCGGGGGATATCTTGCAGACGATGATATTGTTTGTGATTGCTCAAATTTGTTTTGTGGGGTCGAATATTTTTTATGATGCCTTTCTGCCGCAAATTGCTTCAGATGACCAAATCGATTGGGTTTCGGGGAAAGGGTTTGCTTTTGGTTATGTGGGCGGGGGACTGCAACTCGCCCTGTCTTTGGGATTGGTTACGGGACATAATGTTATCGGGATTTCTCAGGAACTTGCCGTCAGACTGGCGATCGCAATGGCAGGGTTATGGTGGGGGGGATTTGCCATTATTACCTTTTTAAATGTGAAAGAAGAACCCCCAGGGGAATCCTTACCTGCCGCTTATCACCATCTGCCCAAATGGAGGGCTTATACTGAAGTCGGACTCATCAGAATTGTGGTTACCCTCCGTAAAGTTAAACAGTTTAAACACCTGTTATTATTTCTGATTGCCTATTTGCTCTACAATAATGGCATTCAAACAGTTATGGCAATGGCAACCATCTACGGACAGCAAGAAATCGGTCTAGGAACTACAACTTTGATGGTGACGTTATTATTTATTCAATTTGTTAGTGTTTTTGGGGCATTAAGCTTTAGCAAATTGGCAGAAAAAATAACGGCTAAAAAAGCCTTGATGGTGAGTTTGGTCGGCTGGTGTTTGGTGATTGTTTACGCCTATTTTTTGACCAATGCCACAGAATATTTTATTCTAGGCGGAATTGTCGGCATCGTGCAAGGGGGGTCTCAAGCGCTCAGTCGCTCGTTTTATGGGGCAATGATTCCTATTCATGCCTCAGCGGAGTTTTATGGATTTTACTCGGTTTTTACCAAAGGTTCAGCGATTTTAGGTCCGTTAACCTTTGCGGCGATCGGCTTAATTACCGGCAGCAACCGTTTGGCTATTTTAGGAGTAATTATCTTCTTCATTTCAGGGTTAATTTTGTTAGCTTGTGTGGATGTAGAACGAGCAAAAGAAGCTAGAAATTCGGTGGAATTTAGTCAGCATTAAAATGGGGGAATGCCCGCCCCTTCAAGGGTGGGGCTATACGGACCCAGCCCGTGGTTCGACGGTGCTCACCAGAGCCCTGCGCGGGCTAAGCGAGAAACTGGATTTGGTATCAACAGGAGTTAGGCAATATTTAACATAAGGATATTGCAAAAAATAAATAATCCAAATGTTCGTAGTAACCCCTTCAGGGGTTTCTTTAAAGATGACTCAGTAACGGACTCACTACGAACGTTTTGGCGGTTTTATTTTTTGGAGTTCCCTAACCCCCAAATGTAGAGGCGATTCGCGAATCGCCTCTACATTTTGAGGTTGCGGTTTAGAAATGCGGAAATCTTGCCTAAAATGCTATACTGACCCGGGTAAAACTCTCAAGTTTGATACCCCAGGAACCTTTAATAATTTCATCCCTATGAACATTGACCCGATTTTAAAGAATGATTGGCATCCGGTAGCGGCAGTGCGTGATTTACCCGATGAAACTATCACCCCGGTGCGCTTATTGGGAGAAGAATTGCTGCTGTGGCAGTCGGGCGATCGCATCATGGCATGGCAAGATATTTGTCCTCACCGAGGTGCAAGACTCTCTCTGGGCAAAGTTTGCGGAAATACCCTCGTTTGTCCCTATCACGGACTCGCCTATAATCCCGAGGGTCAGTGCGTTTTGATTCCCGCCTATTCCACCCCCAAACCCCCTCCCAATATGCGGGTTAAAGCCTATTCCTGTGTCGAACGCTATGGTTTAGTTTGGGTGAATTTAGGGGAAACTGAAACAGCGCTATCCTCGGATAAAATTCCCCCATTTTTAGAGTGGGAGGATGCAAATTTTAGAAAATTTTTATGCGGTCCGTTCCGGTATCAATCCAGTGGGTTGCGGGCGATGGAAAATTTTATTGATGTCTCCCATTTCCCCTTTGTCCATGATGGATTTCTCGGGGATGTCAATCATACCAAAGTATCAACCTATGAAGTAACAACCGATGCCGAAGGTATCAGTTTAAACAACCTCAAGGTTTGGCAACCGGACCCGGATGGGACTGGCATTGGGGGTGAAGTGACTTACAATTACCGGATATGGCGTCCGTTAACTGCATCCTTTGCTAAAGCAGCACAAGGGGGAAAATTAGGATTATTTTTTACCATTACTCCCTTAGAGGAAGAGATGTGTCTAGGGTGGATGTGGATTGCTATGAATTACGGACAGGATATTCCCGAGGAAGATTTGCGGCAGTTTCAAGAAACCGTAGTTCAGCAGGATATCCCTATTGTAGAATCCCAACGTCCCAAACGGTTGCCTCTGGATTTAACAGCAGAGGTACATTTAGCTTGCGATCAATCGGCGATCGCCTACCGCAAATGGCTCAAACGCTTAGGCGTTACTTATGGTACTGTATAAATTAGAATCGGGATGCAGCAGTGCCGCATCCCGACTCTGGGGAAATTACAATCAAAGTGAGGGGACGACCCCCGCACCCACTACGGAGTGGCAACTAAGTAAGGAGAGGGAATCGCTTCTGCTTTGCCCGCATTCACCAACGCTTGATAGACAAAGGCAGCGACTTCCGCGCGGGTTGCTTGACGATTCGGATTGAACTGACCGATTTGGGGATAGTTTACCACCAATTGATTTTCCGTCGCCCCGGCTACTGCTGTCAAGGCATAGTCCGGAATTTGTGCAGCATCGCTGTAGCGTGAGAGTGCGGCAGTATCATTGGTGCGTAATCCCAATCCACTGACTAAGGCAACGATCGCCTGGACTTTAGGAATTTCTTGGTTAGGACGGAATACGCCTTCCGGATACCCTGCCAGGAATCCGCCTCGGTACGCCACAGAAATCGCATCGGCACCCCAGAAACTGCTGGTTACATCCCGGAACGCCATTCCCTGCCGTTGTGCTGCTGGTGCAAATGCTTTGGTGACGATCGCCGCAAATTGGGCACGAGTCACAGGTTCGTTGGGTTTAAATGTGCCATCGGGGAATCCGGCAATAATCCCTTGTTTTGTCAACGCGCTGATATACGCTTGCGCCCAATGTCCTTCTACATCTTGAAACGCGATTTGAACATTGGCGGGAACAAAGTTAATCGAACCGATAATGCGATCGCGATCGATATCATTCCCCACCGCCTGAATCAATTCCGAGGACACACTATATAACGCATGGCGTCCATTATTGCGGATGCGGTTCTCTCCCTCACTGGATGCCGTCCCTAGGTCCGGACGCGCCGAAGAGATGACCACAATCCCATCCCGTTCATTCCCCTCGATCGCATTCTCCCGTATGACAGGTGTTGCAGAATTGGAAATCACCATCCCATCAATATTCTGGGAAATCGTATTCCCAATCACGAGAACCGAGGAAGTTCCCCCGATCGCCAGACCAAATCCTGTATTTTGGAACGTGTTTCCGCGAACTTCTCCCCCTACTTCCCGGGCGATGGAAATTCCGTTTGCCTCATTCTCAATAAACACGTTATTTTCAATTTTCGGTGAGGCATTGCCGGTGACGAAAATCCCATCCCGACGGCTATTTTTGAACGTGCTATTCCGAACCACCGCATTAGTCGATTCAATCCATAACCCAGTGCCACTGCCATTGGGGTTGGTAATCGTTACCCCTTCAATGATACTATTATTCGCAGCATTCACCGTTACATTTTGACTGGCAAAGGTGCGACTCAGATAAGTACCCCCGCCAATAATCAGCACCCCTTGTCCTTTGTTGCTGCTATTTCCCCGCAGGGTCACTCCAGATTTGGCGGGAAGAGGAAAGGATTCGCCGGTATCTTTGCTATAGGTTCCGGCAGCTAATTGAATCACCGTACCTGTTTGAGCTTTCTGCATCGCATAAGTGATGGTGCGATACGCTGCTGCTTCACTGGTTCCGGCATTGGTATCCCGTCCCAGTTGGGGATTGACATAGAGAACATTACTGGTGGCAGCAGCGATCGGAATCTCTCCAGTTCTCACTTGGGCGAGGATCGGGAGTACCGTTGCAGCACCTGTACAGAGTAATAAGGCAGCTAAACTGGCGGGAAGAGAGGCGATAGCGCGACGAGATTTAGAGTTAGTGTTCATAACGGTAGAAGATTGAAAGGTAGAATATTGACGTTTCATCAGGGAGTGTTAATCCGAACGTCGATTTATTTTTCACACCCTCAATCTACTCACCCTCTCGCGGTACGGAAACCCGATTGGGTCACTCTTTTAACTGACTCCTATACTAACAATTGCGCCAATTTCCCCAAAACGTGCAGACAGTCTGGGGATGCATCCCGGGGAGAATTTATATTTAGACAGAGAATAAAGGTAAACTGTAGGACAGTCCAGGAAGTGGTATAGCGATCGCCTGTAATCATGCCCTACAGGTTTCAGGGTATTACCCAAACCCTCCTCTGGACAAAATCCCCAAACTATGACATTTTAATACCCAATGCGCCAGAAGCAATCAGGAGCGATCGCCAGAGTCAGTATAAGTCAGCGTTGCCACAATTTCCCGGAGGCGATCGCGCAAATTGCTGTATGCCACCTCATCCAACACTGGGAATGAGTCTGCGGTAGCGACTGCCTCGGTTAGCTGTATCCATGACTTGCATCCGCCATACGCCTCACTATAAGCAATTTCTCGCGGTTCAGGGAGACGATAGGTCCGCAACAGCAACAGATACAGCGGTTGGCGCGGTTTCCACTGGAGGCGATCGCCCACAAAGCGATTGTTCCAAATGTGATACGGTTGCAACGCCGACTGCACCGATGCAGCAATTTCCTCCGTTTCCACGGCGATCGGCCACAAATCGGTAATGACAGCCCAACTGCCAATCCGCACCCGTTCTGGATGCCATCCCGACGCCACTGGGGTGACATTCGAGCCATAGTCCGACTTGAGCAACTCAGGTTTTTGATGCTCAAACGTTGGATACAGCAACACCTTCGACTCCGGAACCTGGAAGCGACCCCCCACTTCCCGAATCCCGCCTTTGCGGAGTAACAGGATAGTCTCCCCTCGTTCTAACGCTTCCACTGCGATCGCCCATTCCTTCAAAGCAGCCGTTAAATCCATGCAAACACCCCGGTTGAGACGAATCGTTAAAATAAGAAAGACCACTGTAAAAAGTCGTCTTCATTCTAGTTTAAGAGATCAACATGGAAACCAGAACATTAGGGAAATCTGCGCTAAAAATTACTCCGATCATTATGGGAACCTGGCAAGCAGGCAAAAAGATGTGGGTAGGTATCGAAGATAATGATATCATCCAAGCCCTCCGCGCTGCCTATCACGCCGGAATTACCACCTTTGATACAGCAGAAGTGTATGGAGATGGATATTCAGAACAAATCGTCGCCTCCGCCCTGTCCGATGTGCGAGGAAATGTCATTTATGCCACCAAAGTTTTCTCAAATCATCTGAAACCTGACCAAGTAATTGAAGCTTGCGATCGCTCCTTAAAAAACCTCAAAACCGACTATATCGACCTCTATCAAATTCACTGGCCCTCGGGAACCTGGGGAGGTGAAACCATCCCCATTTCCGAAACGATGGGAGCAATGGTCAAACTGAAAGAACAAGGTAAAATTCGCGCAGTCGGTGTCTCCAACTTTAACCGCGCCCAAATGGAAGAAGCCGCCCAATATGGACAAATTGATAGTTTGCAACCCCCCTATTCCTTATTCTGGCGAAAAATCGAAACCGACCAAATGCCTTACTGCGTCGAAAACAACATTTCAATTATAGCCTATTCTTCCCTCGCCCAGGGACTTTTAACCGGCAAATTTGGACCGGATCATCAATTTGCCGAAGGGGACCATCGCTCTAAAAATAAACTCTTTGCCGACCCGGAGAATTATGCGCGAGTTCAAGAAGCCTTAGAGAAACTTCGCCCCATTGCCGATCGCCATCATTGTACCCTAGCCCAACTCGCCTTAGCCTGGTTAATTGCTCAACCCCAAACCTGTGCCATTGTAGGCGCAAGAAACGAGCAACAAGCCACGGATAATGCCAAAGCAGGCGATGTTAAGTTATCCCCAGAAGAGGTCCAAGAAATTGATGCAATCGGGCGAATTGTTACCGACAACCTCGATGAGAATCAAGTGATGTGGAACTTCTAAACCCCGGGTTATAAACAGACCCCTGACCTAGGCGATCGGGTTGGGGGGATGACCCAGATTTGTTAAATTTAAAATATGCTAATTTTGGGGGGAATTCCGAGATTTAAAACCTGCAAAAAATACCGGGATGTTTCCTAGATTTCCCCAACAAACATACAAGCTATACAAAATTTATCTTGAGCGCTTCAGGATTGAGGGTGATAATTTTATCTCATCAGGGCTTTGAAAAGCACCTCATGAGTCCGGGAACTGCTATAAAACTGCTTAAAGAAAAACCTGACCCCGTTTTATTGAGTCAGATTTGGACTGTACCTATCAGCCTTCCTCTGGGGTCGGTCCCCACTAAATTGGCGAAGGTATGGGTAAAATCATCAGATTTTTCTGGTCCCCCATCTCTCCGCCACTACGGTACTGAGGCCCTAGAGTTGCCAGGGACGAATCACATTAGGGGCGGCGACAGCGCGAAAATGAATGGCTTCTGCGGGTTGATATTGGACATCATAGACCCCAGACCAGGAGGCGAGCAGGCGATCGCCCAAGTGAAAGATTTGATCCGTTGGCAATGGACCCTGTTGCCCGGTCCAAGGAATGCCCGGAATGCTATTATAAGCCCCGGACAAAATTCCCGTGATGACGGTCGTCACAGCGGATTGACTACCCGTGCGCGTGGCACGACTAATGGATAATCGAAAGTCTTCTAAGGTACTCAGAAGGCAGTAAAATCCTAGGGCAAAGGGGAGGCTGGCGGTCCCCTCCGTGCGGGTCAATTGTTCTCGAACCCGTTCCAAACTGGCACCTTGAGCGAGGAGGGTTTCGACGGTTGCCAGTTGGGGAATCAGCGGGGATGGGGTTTCCTGGAGATAAGCAATAGTTTCTCCAATCAAACTGTGCCGGTTCAGCCGTTCCGTCAGACTGGCGGCGATCGCATACCCCAGGGCCAAGAGTCCATCTCTTTCAGATAAGGGGATTGACAAACGGTCACTAATCTGATATAGAATTGTTCGCAAAAATTCTAATTGTTCGTGATAGAAGAGGAGAACCGGAAGCACAGCCATCAGGCGATCGGCCCCTAAGATTGCCGTCGATTCAATTCCCTCGGACCGTTGAGACACCGAGGCAACTGCCTCAAACCAACTTGAGGAGTCAAATCCGCCATTTTGGATTAAACTTTTCCCACTCGCCACCAGGTATTCATTTTCCCCGGGCCTCGGGCGCACCTCAAGCAGAGGTCCGCTCAAGGAAATCATCCCGCTTCCTATCCCGTAGCCTATATTAGCACCCAGTAAGGTTCCCTGAAACCGACTTAAAACTGAATATCGCATTCCGATCACAATTGCCCGTGAATATTATATAGAGCGAGTCTAAATCAGTTTGTGATAGAAAATGCTGGCGATTCAGGCTCCGTGATCAACAGCAAGGCGATCGCATTCCACCTCTGTCTAATAGCCAATGGGAAAACCTGGGGTAGACAATCATAACATTCGAGGCAACTTTGAGGCATCCATGAAACAAATCCTACTGGCGATCGCCTTCTGGGTGACTAGCGCAATTCCCCTGCAAGCTGAGAACCCCCTGCACCTGCAACAACTCTTCAATACCCGAGACTGTCGCAACTGTGAACTGAGCGGCATCAACCTTAGCGGGGCGAACCTGAACGGCGTCAACCTCAGCGGGGCGAACCTGAACGGCGTCAACCTCAGCGGGGCCAATCTCAGTGGGGCCAATCTCAATGGAGCCTCTCTGCTCAATGCCAACCTGATGGGGGCCAATCTCAGCAGCGCCTCCTTAATCGTTACGAACCTGAGTGGTGCAATTTTGCATGAAGCGGACTTAAGGGAGGCGGATTTATATGGAGCGATCGCCCCTCATGCCGAATTCAACTTCGTCAACCTCGTGGGGGCCTCTCTCCCCAAAGCCAATCTCTATCTCTGCGATTTAACCGAAGCGGACCTCTCTACCGCCAACCTAGAAGGTGCCAACCTAGAACGCGCCGACTTAACCGATGCCAAACTCCGGAACACCATCCTGATTGACGCCTCCCTCTGTCGCGCCATCATGCCTGATGGTTCGGTCTCGGAAATCGGTTGTCCCCCAGCCGAACCCGCACCTGAACCGGCACCCGAACCGGCACCTGAACCGGCACCCGAACCCGCACCTGAACCGGCACCTGAACCCGCACCTGAACCGGCACCCACACCGGCACCTCTTCCGCCACCGCCACCCCCGCCACCGCCAGTTACCCGGTAGCTATTGGGATAACTAGCCATAAGTCGAATGTGACTCTCCAACCGAGTCCCGTAAAATAGGTGGATTCCATCTCAGGCGATTGATGCGGTACCGCGCAACTCGCGGCAGGACGAGTCTTTATGAAAAAAATCAGAACCCTAGTTCAGCGCAAAAGTCAGAAAAAATATCCTCAAGCCTCTACAGTAGAGGGTCAATTTGAGTCGCGTCCTTTCCCCTCACCCACCGAGGCATCCCCGGAACAGACCCCGGGGGTCCAAGCCGAATCCGAGGGGAAAAAGCGTCAGGGTTTCAACTTTGCCAATATTGATATCTTTCCACCGGAGGAATCAGAAACCTCGGGGGTCCAACCCACGATTCAGCGTCAGGGTGGCGATCGCCGCGAATCAGAGGCAGAGTTGATCAAGCCGGATGCAGAGGCAACCGCCACTCCCGAGACCCTGCAACTCAAGGAAGAGGAAGATCTCCCAACCCAGGCAACCGCCACTCCCGAGACCCTGCAACTCAAGGAAGAGGAAGAACTCCAAACCCAGGCAACTGCCACTCCCGAGGAGGAATTAACCGTCAATGCCGCACCGGAAACAGCCCTTCAGAGAAAAGGCAAAGACCGCCACGCGCCAGTAGACGATCGCCATAGTATCAGTGACCCCTACATCGAACCCACGCGCTGGTTAGAAACCCTCAAACGGGAACGAGTCGCGGATTTATTCCGCACCCCTGGAGGATTAGACGGTCATGTTGAACAGATCCAAATCGAAATCAACCGGCTGATTTCAGAGCGCAATCGGCGCAAGTTAGAAGGTCAAACCGGGGAAGAAGTGGTGCAATATACAACCGCCTTGAATACCTTGCGAAATTCCCTGATTGCCAGTGCCCAATCCGCAGAATTTGATTTTGCCAAATTTGGGATTACTTTTGCGCCCCTAGGCTCGGACCTTTATCTCGAATGTGACCAGGGTCAGGTCAAAGTTGATGGCAAGCCTGTCTAAGCCAAGGCACGGCATGGCCGTGCCTTTTTGTGGGGGTTAAATTCCCGGAATTTCCGATAATTTGGATTCTAATTCTTCTACCTTAAACTGAGTGGCTTCCATCCATTCCTCGGTTGTAAAATCATATCCATCTTGACGAGCCATCGCGACTAATTTATCTAAACTCGGAGCAGAATTATATTTTTCTTTAAGGGAAGGATCGGTTTGAACTGCTCTAAACAGTCGAACAACCTCGGGTAATGCCATTTGAGATTCCTCCAAACATTCAATATCAGTCTATCAACTGAAACATTCCCTTCAATTCTAAAACAACTTTAAAAAAACAACCAGGTTATGTCTAAAGATATTGGCAAAAAATTAGCCCAAGAAGCCGGTAGCCGAGAACTCAGTCGAATCATCATGCGGGGTTCCTCCATGAAAATGGGGATGCAGAATCGCCTGTTCCGATTCGTCCCAGCGCGATTCCAATGGGTGATTCCCTTCGTGCAGCAAAACTTAAAGATTCAACCGCCCAAACTGGCCGAATTCAAATTCAATCTGCCAGGAGGATTTCGGAAAAGCCAAGACATCACCAAACAGTCAGAGCAACTCGCCCCAGAAATTGAAATAGGGACGCTACCGGAAGTTTTTCAACCTGTTCAACCCCTGTATTCAAAGTATGATTGCCCCCGAGGGAATCCTTTAAGCTGCGAAGTGGCTCAAGAGACCCTGGAGGCAAAACCCCAAGCCAAATATTGCCGACAATGTGGGTTCCCGGTTCCTTTAGCACCGGAAACCAAAATCCGAGGCGATCGCGGAACTTACCAAATTGAAAGATTGCTGCGCCATCGGGGAATAGGACGACTATATGAAGCCATCCAACTCAGCGATCGCCAACCCGTCATCCTCAAAGAATATGTCTTACCCAAACGCTATTTTAACTCCGAAGAAATTCGCCAGCGCAAAGACTTATTTCGGTTAGTGGCTGGGATTAATTTAGCCGATGGTCGCATCCAGGACCAGCGGCTGATTTCCCCCTGGGAAGCAGTCGCCCCCTTACGCGAAGAACGCTGCTATCTCATCACAAAAGGACAAATCGACGCCTTCCCAACCCTGTCCAGCTACCTCCTAGAAACAGGCCCCTTTACGAACCCCCAAGTTCGTCAAGTCCTCGACCAAGTATTACAAAGCTTAGAGTTTCTCCATGAGCAGAAATTTCGCCTGCGGTCCGGTG
This sequence comes from Laspinema palackyanum D2a, assembly GCA_025370845.1. Classification (GTDB taxonomy): domain Bacteria; phylum Cyanobacteriota; class Cyanobacteriia; order Cyanobacteriales; family Laspinemataceae; genus Laspinema. Next base: position 42,606 of record JAMXFF010000014.1, read on the forward strand.
CACTGAAACAGGGAATTATTCATGGCAACCTCAGTTTAGATAGCCTAATTTTTGTTCCCAATACCCAAGGCTTCTTTATTTATTTATGTGATTTAGCCCTCTGGGAAAATTTGGGTCAACCCCTCTTATCCGACTCGGGCTATTCATCTCCCAAACTAGATTTAAAAGCGTTAGGATATATCGCATTTTATTTATTAGTCGGACGGACATTTAACCCCAAAACTGAACAGGAACTCGACCCCAGGTTAGAGGACGATTGGCCATTGGGCATACATCCAGGACTGAAAGACTTTATTTTAAACTTAATTGGAGGGGGAACTAAAACATTTGAAACCGCTCAAATGGCGCGGCAAACTCTGCTCAAATTATCCGGTGAATGGTGGCTTGGCGATGGCAGCGTGATTCCCTCGGGAATACCGGAAGCAGTCGTTATTGAAACCGTTGAAAAAAAACGCCGTCAACGCACCCGAATTGTAGCCTTTTTATTGGGAACTTTAGGTTTAATATTACTCGCCCTGTTAATTTGGTGGGCAATGGTGAATCGGCAGCAACAATCGGTGGCAAAAGACCCGGTTTGTTGTATTGACAAACTAGCCGGGATTCCCCTGGGAAACTTTACCTACACCGCATCAGTAAATGGCACTTGGAGTTATTTACTCCAGCAACCGAATTTAATTGCTCCCAGCAGAACGTTAGAGCAAGAGTTACAACAACGCCTCCAACCAGAAGACCCCAGTGAACCGCCGAAATACACCTTTCGCTATGTACCTGAACCCACGTCAACCGAGGCGATCGCCAAGGTTTTATCAGGAGAAACTGACTTTGCCATTACCAATTTGCTCAATGCTCGCACCGCCTACGATAATTTAATTCACACTCAAATCGGCTATCGAGAATTTGCTTATGATGGCATTGTGGTGTTCGTTCCCTTCAGCTATTCTCGCCGAGAAAATGGACTCCCCCAACGGTTAAATGGAAGCATTACCTTCGACCAATTACGGCAACTTTATACGGGTAAAATTACCAATTGGCAAGAATTAGGGGGTCCCAATCTTCCCGTCAAACTGTATATTCCTAATGAAGAAGAAGCTTTGCGAATCTTTGAACAGCGCGTACTCAAAGATGAACGAGCGATCGCTGAATTTCAATCCCTGCTCAGATCCCCAACCGCTGCCGATACCCTCGTCAGAATTCCAACCACAATTACCCCACTTTCTACCTTCAATATGCTGCGAACCGTTATCCGAGATTTTGAAGATAGAAATATCGGCGGTATTGGATTTGCCCCCTTGAGTCAAGTCTTTGGACAATGTTCCGTTTATCCCCTCGCCTTAAGTGAGGGCAATCAACCTCCTGTCTCTCCCTTGGTTAGAAATCTGGACAACCAACCGATTTCTCCCCTGACTGACTTATGTAACAATAAAGGCAGTTATAGCCCGAATGCGATCGCATTTTCCCAAAATCACTATCCCTTAGCCTATCCTTTGGTAGTGATTTATCCCCGGGATAACCGTCTCCCCTCCGTTGGAGAAAAATTTGCCGAAATTCTCAGGACCCTAGAAGTTCAAACCCTCCTCGATCGCACGGGACTGATTCCGATTTACCGACAATCTGAGCCCTAATCCAAATCAGTCTAGGGAAAAGAGTGAAGTTCGACCTTTGTCTAGTATCCACAACCATCCAACAAACTTAAACTGAGCTATAGTTTTGGGGGCTCAATGCGTCACCAAATCAAAGGGGAGTCGTTAATTCATGACCAAACAAAATCAGCCGGAAAACCACGGACTCAATTACATCACTGCCAATCGCTTTTATGTGGAGATGCAGGAAACAAACTCCATCTCCGCTTGTTTTAGCGAATGTTCGGGTTTGAGCGTTACGGTTAACTATGACACCTATTTTGAAGGGGGAGTCAACAACCAACAGCGAATTATCCTGGGAAACACCCAATTTTCAGAAGTCACCCTCAAACGAGGGTTAACCAATGATGCCGCATTTTTGGGTTGGGCATCCCGAATGCTCACTAAAATCAGTCCGGATAATGCCGCTAGTCCCCAGCGTCGGAATATCAATATTTTACTATTTAATACAGCCGGAGAAACGATTCAGTGTTGGACCCTCATCGGGGCGGTTCCCGTTGCCTGGAGAGCACCGGCATTAAGGGCAGATGCCTCAACCGTGGCGATCGAAGAGTTATCTTTGGCTTATGAAGGTTTAAGTGTTTCTGTGGATACTGACCCCGGTGGCGGTGGCAATGCTCTCGGTGGCGGTGCAATTGTTCACGAGATTGTCAGGGCTGTCGGTGGGTTCTTTATTTAGGGGTTAAATTATGATAGAATCGGTAAAGAATTATGGGGAAGAACCGGGCGATCGCAGTCGCCTTGCTGGGTTGAAACCCTTGGGAATTCAAAACCCTTTTTTGCCCCATCAACCCCTGGGACAACAACCTTTTGAATCTCAATTTTTAGCCCCGATTGCCCGGGAATCTCTAACGAGTTTTGAGTTAGAACCGGCGATCGCACCCAGTCACGAGGAAACCGTTGAGGAACCGAAGCAATTTCAGGAGGAACGCCCAGGAGAGAGTCTGGAACTGACCGAAATTGCGATCGCCACCCGAGGGGGACAACCTCTGGGACAGTGGCATTCCATCGGCGATCGCTCAACCCAAGTTACCATCTGTGCCAACCCCTCTTTTCAACTCCCCCTCACCCTCTCGGTAGAAGAGATTCCCGTGAATGTTTCGGAACTGTCGGCGTTAACCCCCTTCAATAGTCCTCCCCTGGATCTGGGAATCGCTGCTACAACCGACTCCATGCCAACCGCTTGGACGAATTTGGAAGACTTACTCACCCAAACCGCCCAAATCGATACCGACGGGGAATTTGTGTTAACCCCTTGGGGAGTACAACGAGACAGTCCCCCAGAACCCCGGCGCGATCGCTCCCCCGTCCCCGCCCAAAATCCCCCCGACTATCCCGACCCCAGAAGTCGAGAAGTCACCATCACCGCCCCGGGATATGGACCCACACCGGAACCGGAAAACTTAGAGATTTTAGCGCGAAAAGTTTACGATTTGATTAAACAGCGCCTAACCATTGATCGCGAACGGAATGGGGGTCGCTATTCTCGGCGATCGCCCTGGTAAATACAGTATAAATGCACTATTAATCATGAGGAAAAACCCCCATGCCTGGTAACAACATTGCATCCGGGAAACTGGAAAAAGCAAAACTAATTTCCCAAGAAAGCGACACCATCGAATTCATGTTCAACCCCACCGAATTGGTATTCGACCAATCCGTTAGCGTCAATCCCAGTCGAGGTGCGCGGACCAGTTCCGGATTATCTAAAGTCAGCTTTGCCCATCCCGAACCCTGCACCCTCACCATTAGTAACATCATCTTTGATAGCTACGAAAGCGGCAAAAGCATCCTCCCCTCTATCAATCTGCTAAAACAAGCCGTCAGTTTTGCCACCAAAGGAACTGCCGCAAAAAAACGTCCTCCCACCTATATTTTTGCATGGGGACAACAACAATATATGCGCTGTTTCGTTACCCGACTCAGCTATCGATTAACCCGTTTTTTACCTGATGGAACTCCCGTGCAAGCGCGAGTAGATTTGACCCTGACTGAAGTGGATAAAGCAACTGGGAAGTAGGGAGATGGGGGAGATGGGGGAGATGGGGGAGATGGGGAGGATGGGGGAGATGGGTTGATTAGAACTGAATAGGGCTTTTCGTTGATTCATTATCATCAGAATTTTATAACAAATCTACATTAAGAACCATGACAGCAATCTCTTACTTAGCTCAACCTAGCTTAAAAATAGATGGAACCGAGGCATCGGAAAAATTAAGGGCAGATATTATAGAAATCTCCGTAGAAGAAAGCATTCATCAGCCGGGAATGTTTACCCTGATGATTAACAATGACTACTTCCCGGGGACGGGAGAACCCTGGGGACATGAGAAATTATTTGCCATTGGTAAACCCATCGAAATTGGGTTTAGTTCCAGTACCACCGAAGCCCCGGAATTTTCCAAAGGCAAAACCACCGCCAATCTATTTAAAGGAGAGATTACCTCCATTGAATGTAGCTTTACCGAAACCTCAGAAGCTACTATGCTGATTCGTGGCTATGATGTGGGACATCGCCTGCATCGCGGGAGATATAATCGGTCCTTTCAAAATATGAGCGATACCGATATCCTGAAAAAAGTGATTGGGGAAGTGGGAATCACCAGTGGGACTATTGATTCCAGCGGTTCTCCCCATGATTATGTGTTTCAAGAAAACCAAACTAACATGGAATTTCTCCGGGAACGAGCCACCCGCAATGGATTTGAACTGTTCGTTCAGGATGGAAAGCTTAATTTTAGAAAACCCAAAGCAGGCAGCACCTTAGAATTAAAATGGTTGCGGGATATCCATAGTTTTCGCGTGCGAGTTTCCAGTACGGAACAGGTCAGTTCGGTGGAGGTACGGGGGTGGGATTACAAACAAAAAAAAGCAATTGTTTCTAAGGCAAATTCGGCCACGGTTTTAACGACAACCCAATATCAAGAAGGTAAAAAAACCAGTTCGGCTTTCAATGGTAAACCTTCCAAAGCCACGATGATAGTGGTGGATAAACCCGTTTTTAGTAATAAAGAAGCTGATACGATCGCCCAATCTTTGTGCAATGAATTAGGCGGAGAATTTGTCCAGGCTGATGCCGTTGCTGAAGGCAATCCCGACATTCGCACCGGCAAAGTAGTCCAATTTGCCGACATGGGAAAATATAGCGGCAAATACTATATTACCGAAGCTCGTCACCTTTATCAAGAGGGGACTTACACCACAGAATTTAGTGTGCGAGGGTTGCGGGCGGATGATATTGCAACCACCGTCGCACCGGAAACGCGACTGGAACCGGGACAAACCATGATGGTAGGAGTGGTTTCTAATAATAACGACCCGGACGGATTAGGACGAGTGCGGGTGAAATTTCCCACCCTCACAGAAGAACATGAAAGTAATTGGGCGCGGGTGGTGGCGATCGGGGCTGGACCCGCTCGCGGATTTGACTGCTTGCCGGAAATCAATGATGAAGTATTGGTTGCCTTTGAACATGGAGATATTCATCGACCTTATATCATTGGGGGTGTATGGAATGGCAAAGATAAACCCCCGGAAAAAGTCGCCGAATCCGTCGCCGGTGGCAAAGTGCGGCTCAGAACGATTAAAACTCGTCTCGGGCATAAATTGCAATTTGTCGAAGAAGATAAAGGCAGCAGTAAAAAAGGGATTTATATTGAAACCGTTGATGGAGATAAACATAAACTGCATCTGAATGATACGGAGAAAAAGATAGAAATGAAAACCAGCGGGGCTCATTACCTGCTGTTAGATGATAAAAAGAAAAAACTCGAAGCCAAAACCAATGGCGGTCATACCGTTTTAATGGATGATAATGGCAGCAAAAAGATAGATGTCACCTCCGTGGGGGACATGAACGTAAAAACCGGGAGTTCGGGAAAAACGCGCACCCTCAAAGTCGATGCGGGGGAAATTCAAGTCACCGGAATGACTAAAATTGTGCTGAAAGTTGGCCCGAGTAGCATTGAAATATCCAATGGGGGCATTAAGATTAATAGCCCTAAAGTGGAAGTCGTCGGAAGCGCAGCAGTCGAGATTAAATCCCCACTTAAAGTTGACATTAGTAGCGCAGCTCAAGTCAATGTCAGTTCAGCCGCGAAAGTTGCGATTCAAGCCGGAGCCGCTCTGGAGGCTAAAGCGGGGGGTAAATTGGATCTCCTAGCTGGCGGGACCTTAACTGGCTTGGCAGGGGGTTCGGTAAGTTTGACCGGTGGGGCTGGAGCGAATATTACCACCGGGGCCTCGTTCCAAGTGACGGCAGGTGTAACTGCGGGGATTGTAGCACCCCTGATTCGCCTCAACTGTTGAAATACCGGAGAATGCGACTTATGGCTAATGGTCAGTCCCCGGTGAGGCCGTTAAAAATGGGGACTAAATGATTCGAGCCCATAATTAGAGAAAAATCATGTTTCCTGTAGCATTATTAGGAGATCTAGCCGGTGGGAGTCCCATTGTAGGACCCTGTGCACCCACGGTTTTAGTCATGGGACGGCCCATTGCTTGTATGGGGGATGCGGTTGCCGGAGCACCGATGGCAGCGGGGACCTTGGTGATGCCTGCTTCGGTGACGGTGTTGGCGATGGGACGTCCCGTAGCGCATACCATGACAATGGCTGTGGGGATGAGCGTCCCGGCACCGGTGCCCGTTCCTTTGGCGTTACCTGTGGTTGGTACTGGGGTGACCGTGTTAGTTGGCCCTCCGTAAATTAGGAACTCTGACCCCTGAAGGGGTCACTACAAACGGTTCGTAGTGACCCCTTCAGGGGTCTTCCGGTCCCAGAGTGGCTACAATTCTTTTAGACTCGACTTTTGGCGAATATTCCTAAGCCCGTAGACTTTAGTAAACTAGCGACTAAAGTCTGTGGGCTAACTGTTTCATGGCAAACGATTACAACCCCCAACCGCCTCGGGATTACGTCGGAACGGGATGGTCATTCCCGTTACGGATCAATGTCCAGGGCAAAATGCAACTGAGTTCCGATGTTCGCAATGTGGAGGAAGCCATTCGGCTGATCCTCAATACCAAATTGGGGGAACGGGTTTACCGCCCTAATTTTGGGTCGCGCCTGTCGGAGTTGGTGTTTGCACCGATGAATACTCAAACCCTCTTACTGATCCGAGTCTACATTGAAGAAGCTCTGGAATTGTGGGAACCGAGGATTCTAATCGAGGGAATTTACACCGAACCCGATCCGGTTCGAGGTCGGGTTGAGGTTCGGATTGAATATAGTCTCAGAGACAGTTACGAGTCTCGTAGCATGGTCTATCCGTTTTATTTAATGCCGTCATCTTAAAGGGGTCATTTGTCCTTTGTCCGTTGTCATTTGTCATTTGGATTTCTGAATAATCAGGACATAAGACATAAGACCAACAACCAATGACCCATGACAAATGACCCATGACCCATGACAAATGACAAACAACCATCATGGACTTTGATTTTTTACCGAATTTACCTAAATCAGATTTAGACGATCGCAAGTTTCAGGACTTGGTGGATGAGTGCCTGCTGCGGATTCCTCGCTACTGTCCGGAATGGACGAACTACAATCCCAGTGACCCTGGGGTAACCCTGGTGGAACTGTTCGCCTGGATGACGGACCAAATGTTGACCCGGTTTAATCAGGTGCCGCGTCGGAATTATGTGACGTTTTTAGAGTTGTTGGGGGTGCGCTTACGTCCACCAACTCCGGCTAAAACGGAGGTGACGTTTTATATGAGTGCCACCTTACCAGAAAATTACACCATTCCCATAGGGACGGAGGTGGCAACGGTACGGACGGAAGAGGAAGAGGCGATTGTCTTTAGTACCGATGCGCCAGTATCAGTGGGCAAACCTCGGATCCGGCATTTGTTAACGGCACCCTCTGCGGAACAGGAACCCCAGATTTTGCGCGATCGCTTCATCGGGTCTTGGCGCATGGAACGCACCGGGGAATGGCAGGGGTTAGAGTTACCCTTTTTTGACGATACTCCAGAACCGGGCAATTGCTTTTACCTCGTCTTTGATTCAGAAGCGCTCATCGAAGGGAATGTCATCGCCCTCACCCTGAAAGGGGAAGCCGCCACCTCCACCGGCATTAACCCCGAGATGCCTCCGAGACGGTGGGAAGGGTGGAATGGGGAACGGTGGCAACCTATCCTCCTCCATGAATCGGACGATAAAACCCAAGGGTTCAGTTTTAGCGAAATTGTCCGCGAAGGGGGCGACCCCCTCTCTGGGGCCGATGTGGTGCTGCATACGCCGAAAACTTGGCCGGTGACGAACTTTTTTACCTACCAAGGTCGGTGGATCCGCTGCGTTTATACCCAACCGGGGACTTATCAAGCGGGATATACGCGATCGCCCCGCATTGTCGGGTTGAGCGCCCGGTCCATTGGCGGCAGTGTCACCGCTTCTCAAAGCACCCTGATTCGCAATGAAATCCTCGGGGAAAGCGATGGCAATCCCGGACAAACCTTTCAGATCCAGGGGGTGCCGGTACTGCCGCGACGAGAAGACGAATATATCCTGATCACCCCCATCGGCGGCTTACCCCAAATCTGGCAAGAAGTCAATGATTTTTCCACCTCCGGGCCGGAAGACTTGCATTACACCCTGGATTCCCTCACGGGAAAAGTTCAGTTCGGACCCCTGATCCGCGAACCGACGCAATTGCGGGAAAAAATGGCTTGGCGGGCATCGGAACAAGGGGCGCGTCAGGGTTCCTTGACTTTAGCCAATGGACGCCAGGGCGATCGCCATGCCTTTGAACCGATGACCGCCACGGGAATCGAGTCGATGGAACGACAATATGGAGCAGTCCCCCCCCGAGGGGCAAATATTCAAATTGTCAGTTACCGCACCGGAGGCGGACTGCGAGGGAATGTCCAAGCCGGAACCATTTTAATTGTCAAATCCGCAGTGCCTTATGTTGCTGCGGTGATTAACCATCTGCCGGGACGAGGGGGGGCCGATAGCGAATCCCTGGATGAAGCGGTGATCCGGGCTCCGCGAATGCTCCGCACCCGCGATCGGGCCGTCACTGTAGAAGACTTTGAAACCCTCACCCTGGAAGCAGGCGCCGGTGCCGTCGCTCGGACCCTCTGCTTACCCCCCACCCACAAATCCGAAGCAGGAACCGTGCGGATGCTCCTGGTTCCCAAACCGGACACCCTGAGCATTGAACGGGGGGAAGGCATTGACCCGGACTTGTTCAACCTCTCCCCAGTCCTGATCAATCGCGTCTTGACCTATCTGGACGATCGCCGTTTACTGGGAGTTGCCGTGAAATGCAACCAACCCGACTATATGGGGGTATCGGTGCAAACCGAAGTGGCCCTCAAACCGGAATATAAAAACCCCAGTGCCCAACAGCAAATCATCTTTTCCATGCAGGTGGCGCTGTATCGCTTTCTCAACCCCCTCACCGGGGGACCGGACAGGACCGGCTGGCCCTTTGGACGCCCGGTGTATCCCTCAGATATTGTCACCATCCTGCAAAATATTCCCGGGGTCCTCTACCTCGGTTCCGTCCAACTCTTTGAACTGCGGCTGCGTAACGGGGTTTGGGTGCGAAGTCTCCCCCGAGACCCCGTAATCAACCCCGGTCCCTTGGGGTTAGTCTGTTCCTGGCGCAATGATACCCTGCGATCGGGTCACACCATCAGTGTCATCTAAACTCTGTGAAAATCCGTGCAATCCGTGGTTCAACCATCATGACTCAAGCCCGTGACACCCTCCCCTTAAGACTGCAATTGGTGCCCATGCAAGTGCCAGAAGCACCGACTCAGCCGGTGGGACGGTGGCATGAAGCTTTGGAGATTGCCGAAGGGGTGCGATCGCCCACCGTCAACGGCAGGAATCTCTTGCCACCCCCCAGAAATCGCTGTGACCTCGTGTTGCATCCAGGAGAACCCAGCGAAATCCTCGTCACACTGGAAAACATCGGCCTTCGCCCCCTTACCGTCAATGCCGCAGTGACGGGCAATTTTCCCCCAGAGTGGTGCCAGTTGGGAACCGAAGGTCACGAACTGCCTCCGGGAGGCACGATGGAAGCGGTCCTCTACTTCAACGTTCCCCCCAACTTCTTCGAGAGTCCAGAGATTATCAGTGCCAATCCTGCGCTTTTGGATTTTCAAGGCTACTTGAGCGTCTCCTGCACCGAGGAAAATCGCACCGGAGAACATCGGGATTCCGCTGCCTTCAACCTCTACCTCCGTCCCCGGAGTCTCTACCTGGAATTTTTACCGGAACTCTACCAGGAAGTAGACTTCATCGGTCGATTGCTCTCTATTTTTGAGCAGAGTTTTGAACCGACGGTTCAGGCGATGGATGCAATCTGGGCTTACCTCGACCCCTTGATGGCTCCAGAAAGCCTGTTACCCTTTTTGGCCTACTGGGTGGGTTGGGAAATCGACCCCCATCTGAGTCTGGCACAACAGCGCTATCTCATCCGCTATGCGATCGAACTCTACCGTTGGCGCGGCACTCGTCGGGGATTGCGTTTTTATCTGTATCTTTACACCAATTTGCCTCTGGATGAACATCTTCCCGAAGATGAAAAACATATCAGTATTCAAGAGGTTTTTACTCAGGGATTAGTTATGGGCAGGAGTCGTCTGGGGCAAGATACGATTATTGGAGGGGGACAACCCTATCATTTTATTGTCAAACTGCGACCGGACTATCCCAACCAAATTGATGAAAGATTAGTTAGAAAAATTATCGAACAAGAAAAACCGGCGTTTTGTACTTACGACCTTTATATCAATCCCGTTAATACCATCCAGCGTATTGAGTAAAAGGTCATTGGTCATTGGTCATTTGCCCTTGAACAAATGACAAGTGACAAATGACAAATACCCATTGATAACCCTCCCCCTAATTGGTAAATTCCTAACATGACACTACCTTGGCTCCCTCCTAATATCAAACCTTTAAATCGGCTGCACGTCAGTGATGGACTGTTAATTGATGCCGAACGATGGCGCTTGGCTCATGATTACCACCGCCATCGCCAAAATGCTCATTTTCAATCCTTGAATCAACCGGGAATTGTCAGTGATATGGGGGTGCGGTTAATTGAACCCCCCAATGATATTCCCTCCCAATATCGGGATCAACGATGGGTGCAAATTCAGCCGGGAATTGCCATTGATTTGTTTGGAAATTTGATTGTGATTCCGGAACCCATTGATTTTCGGATTAGTTCGGCGGCGCTGATGGGAAAACCCTTGATGGTTTATCTCGTGGTTAGTTATGTAGACCCCGATGGATTGGTGCGGGAGGAAAACGGGAATGGAGATATTGTTACCGAATCTTTTAGAATTGATGAAAAAAACAGTCCTCCGGCAGAGTGGGAGGTTGAAATTTGTAGAATTTTGCTGCAACCGGGAGAGGTAGAACTTTCTATCGCTTTAGATGCTTGGTTTCCTGGGGTGAATAATTTAGACTTGCGGTATCGACCCCAAGCGAATGCGCGAACCCAGGCGGTGGTTCGGTTGGCACAGGTGGTTAAAAATACCCCAGAAGATGCTCAAATTTATGCGAACTTGGCCTATTTGAGTCAGGCGATCGCCGGTCTTTATCCAGTCTGGCAAGGGTTCAATGAAATCGGGCAGTTTACGTTAAATTCCACCTCGGAGATTAATGATTTAGTGACCTACGATGTCTTATATTTTAAAACCCAACCTTCTCTATCCCTCAGTCCTGGAGAATTTGACATTTTACAGCAGTATATAGATATGGGGGGAGTGCTGTTAGTGGAGGCATCGATTAAGGGGACTAAGGTTGACGAATTGATGGGATTACACCATCAATTGCAAGAGGCGATCGCCCGGATGGAGAACAGTTTAAATCTTCCCACCGAACCCAACGAAACCCCCGGTAAAACTGCGGCGGCTTCTCGTCATGAACAACGGATCAATCATTTAGAAATTCAAAAATCCCTAGAAGAAGAATTAATCTCTATCAAAAGCGCCTTGAGTGAAGAAATTAATGCCCTATCTTCTGCCTTTAAAAAGTTTGCCCGAGACTTAGGTATCCCCTTAGAAGACCTCGATACCCTCAGCCGGAATCACCCCCTGAGAACTCAACCGTTTCTATTTTCAGCTTTACCGACTGTCAACGGACAAGCCTTAAAAATTTTAACCGGGGGAGGAATTATAATTTTTATCGGGAATTTATCCGCTGCTTGGGGATTAGATGAAAAGCTGTCGTTAGGGAGAGAAACGATTCGGACGGCACAGGAAATGGGCATTAATATTTTACATTATGCGCGCACTCGCCGGAAACTCACCCAATTACAAAAAGCCAAAGAATTTCCACCCAACCAAGTCCCCGATTCGATTTGATATTCCTGTTCGTATAGCCTGCCGGATACCGGGCTAATTTTAAGCTACATCATGGGGAAAAGAGATGGTTTCAATCCGCAAAGTTATACCCGCACTGATCGTTTTGCCAATTTTTGTTGCCGTCGGAGTGACCGGATGGCTCTCCTTTCGGAGTGGACAGCAGTCGGTTGAGATGCTGGTTCGCAAGTTAAGTGAAGAAGTCAGCGATCGCATTGAGTCCGAAGTCGCCACCTATATGAAACAACCCCAGGTTTTTCATGAATTAACTTTAGCTGCCATTCGCAGTGGCAACTTAAATGTAGAAGACTTTGGAGAATTAGAACGCTACTTTTGGCATCAAATGCTTTGGGATGATTCCATCATTTATTCTTATTACGGAAATGAAGCCGGAGAGTTTATTGGAATTAACGTCATTGATGATGGCAAAAGAGTGCTGCGGATTCGTCAGCAGGAGTCGGGTTCTCCCCGTCAGACATACGAACTGGATAGTCAGGGAAATCGACTGGGCGAAATCAGCGTCGGGGAATACGATCCGCGTGTGCGACCCTGGTATCAGAATGCTAAAAGCTTCGGTAAAATCACTTGGAGTCCTATCTATAAGTTTCAGTCCCAAGATGTCCTGGGAATTACAGCGGTTGCGCCAGTTTATCAGCCCGGTGGGACGCTACAAGGGGTCTTCGCTATTAATATTTCCTTGGGTCAATTGAGCGAGTTCTTAAACAGTTTAGAAATTTCTCCAGCCGGGGCGGCTTTTATTATAGAACGCTCAGGAACCATTGTGGCGAGTTCGGTGGTAGAGAATCTGTTAGTTGAGGGTGAGGCCGGACAAACTGACTCGGCTGAAAATCCCAATCGATTGTTAGCGGTGGAAAGTATCAATCCAGCCATTCAAGGCACTGCACGAGAATTATTTGCCCGGTATAACAATCTCGATAGTATTCAGACTGCAGAGAATTTTAAATTTTCCCTGGATGGAAAAATGCAACTGGTTGCGGTGACTCCAATCCAGGATGGTCGGGGTTTGGACTGGCTGATCGTGGCGATCGTTCCGGAATCAGATTTTATGGGATATATCTATGAAAATACTCGCAATACGGTTGTCCTGTCATTAGCTGCATTGGTTGTGGCGAGCATTCTGGGAATTGCGATCGCCAAGTGGTTAATTCAACCCATCTTGCGACTCAGTGCCACCGCTCAAGATATCGAACTCGGCAATTTTGACCCCAACAGTTTGACCGAGGTTACCAAACGTTCCGATGAAGTGGGTCAGTTGGCGCGGATCTTTCAAGATATGGCGAACAAAATCTATGCTCGTGAGCAAGGGTTTAAAAACCAGTTAAGCTTGCTGCAAAACGAGACGGATAAAGCCAAAAAAGCCATGTTGTTAACTCAAATGAGTGACAGCAGTTACTTTCAACAGTTACTGATTAAATCTAAGCGCACTCGCAGTAAAGCCGAAGAATTTCAAAAAATTGATGTAGCTGAGCTGTTAAAAAAAGTCTCTTATTTCCACAGTTTCAGCGATGCCGAAATTCAGCAGTTAATTGAAATGGGGTATCGCAAAATATTATATCCTGGGGAATATGTTTGTCGGGAAGATGAGCCAGGAGATGCGTTTTATATTATCCTGGAAGGGTCGGTGGAAATTTTTGTGGAAAAAATTAATAAATTTCTCACCAATTTGGGCGTTGGCACCTTCTTTGGCGAACTTTCCTTATTGCTAGGAATTCCCCGAACGGCTACGGTGCGAACCCGAGAAGATACGGTTTTATTTGTGCTAGACCGCGAAGGGTTACAAAAACTCTTAAGGAATTATAAAGATTTAGCTGAACAAATTGCCCAAGCTTTGCATGAACATAAAGCCGAATTAGAATCGAGAAAAGAACTGCTGCAAAAAATGGGTTTATTAGATGATGAAGAGGGGTTCAATCAAAACCCCTTGGGCTGGATCCGCAACCGCATGGCGACGTTATTTGGCTTGTAATTTTAATAATTTAGATACAAAAGCAATAGCATGGCAACTACGGTAATTAATACAATTGTCTCAACGAAAGAACTCCATTTCCAACCGGGAGGAGTCCCAGCATCGTTTGAAGTCACGGTGGTGAATGGCAGCGATCGCTTTGCCAGTTTTCAAGTCGAACTCGTCGCTGCCGGTGCCGCGGCCGATCGCAATGGCGACTGGTACAGCATCTCCCCCACCGCCAGCAGCAAAAAACCCCCCGGTGCCGCCACCCCGTTTCAAATCTCCATTCTCAATACCCCAGTCCCGGGATTTGTGGGCATGATGAACATCCGGGTGCGTGTTTTTTCGATGGAACTCCCGGATGAAACAAGGGAAATTCTCCGATTGGTGGTGGAACGGGGGACGGGATTAATTGCCCTGCAACTCGAACTCCCGGTCAAACAATTTCAAATCAATCCCGGGAGTCGCATCGAAGTTCCTGTGCGGATTTCTAACCCGGGTCAACTCCTGAGCAATGCCCTCCTCACCGAAGTGGCGATCGACCCCAGATGGCTGCCGCTTTCCGCAGAACGCCGCTTACAAGTGCCTCCGGGTAAATCGGTCGAAACCACCTTTACCTATCAAGCCCCCTTTGGTGCCACGGCCCCCAGTCAAGCCTACCCCTTCATCATTGAAGCCACCCATAATAATGGCCCAGCCTCTCAGGTCAGCGGCTCCCTAGAACTGATGCCAATGGGGTTTGTGGAGTTTACCTCCACCCCCAAGCAGCGCACCATTCCCAGTAAACTGGGCTGGAAATTTTGGCAGTCTGACCCGGTTACCTACAGTCTGGAAGCCAAAAATGCCAGTAATTTACCCCAGGAAGCAACCCTGGAAATGGCGGGAGAAAATTCCCCGGAATGTAACCTCACCCTCATCCCAGAAGCCAGTGCGATCGCCCCGGAAGAAACTGTCGAATTCCTATTAACCGCCAGCAAAAAGCGGCCCTGGTTCGGCCGCAGCCGGAAACTCCTCCTAGATTTAACCGGGATTTGGTCCGATCCCCGGGTGGATACCCGCAATGAACGTCAAACCCTAGAATTAGTCGTTAAACCCGTCCTCCCCCTAGCCGTCCAACTCCTAGGCGGACTCTTCCTCCTCTATCTTCTGTGGTGGTTATCCTGGCTCAATTCTAATAATCCCTTTTTTGGGCATAATGAACCGGTCAACACTGTGAAATTTAATGGGGTCGGAGAAAGACTCATTAGCGGTTCCAATGACCAAACCATCATCGAATGGAACATCGCTGGCTTTTTTAATCCCATCGTCAACCAAGAAATGCGGAGATTCCCTAACAAAGGAAATCGACTCGGGCAATGGCTGACTCGTCCCTTTCAAAACCGCACTAATTGTCAATCCCCAGGCTGTACCGACTCAGTTGCCACCAAAGCAGTGCGGGTGGTTCAGTATCGTCCGGTTAACAATAATTGGGTCGCAACGGGGTTAGAAAATGGGGAAATTCACTTCTGGAATTTGACCGAAAAACGACTGGACCCGTTTCACTCCTTTGTTTATCAAAGAGATGACCGGGTATTTGCCTTAGAATTTACCCAAGATTCTCGCTCTTTATTTAGCGGTCATGGGAGTGGAACAGTCTTACAATGGGACTTGAGAGACTTGGAACGGACTGATTCAACCTTGGGTGCAAAGGTGCCGAATCTCAAACAATTTAACTTTGCCGTTTATGCCCTGAAATTTGTGGGCAATGACGATCGCACCTTAGCCGTGGCGGGACAGTTAAATCAGTTGATTCTCTGGAATTGGCAAACCCAGACTGAAACTGTTGTGCCGTACCGGGGAGGGGGAAAAGATGCCTATATTAACAGTCTGGATGCCGCCGAGTTCAACCCCAACCTGCTCGTCACTGCCGATAACCAAGGGTATATTACCGTATGGAATATGCAGCCCTGTTTGAACGGGGGCGCCGATTGCCAACGAATCCAACAATGGAATGACGGTCACAACGGCCAACCTGTGCGATCGGTCGCGTTGAGTGAAGATGGCTGTTACCTCGTCAGTGGCGGCGATGACGGCAGCGTGATGTTGTGGCCGCTCAACATCGATGGCAGTCGCGCTCAACCCCAGGGCGAGCAAATTATTCGGGCCAAAAATAAAAACTTTAATAGCGTCGATATTAAAGAGGTGGGGGAGGATCTGCTGATCGCTGCCGGTAGTGATGATCAACAAGAGGTCCGGGTTGAATCCCACCCAAGATTACCGAACTTGGGGTGTGATGTGCCTTAAGGGTTGATTGGGTCATTGGTGGTTGGTCATTTGTGGTTGGTCATTCAAGGAGCAGAATGAATGGTAATGCAGAGTTATAGTCCCAAATCGGGGCAGATAGTTAATGGATTTGAAGACAATAATGGCGATCGCCATAAGATTCGTCCGATTGGGATTATCCTCAATCCCGCAGGCGTTGCCTTAGTCACTGCTGGGGAGGTATTAGAACTCACCGCAACCATCACCAATCAAGGTTCCGTCAGTGCCATCATTGATGTTTTCATCGCCGAAACCTCCCAACCCGTTCATCAGTGGTTTGTCTCTCCTCGGGAACGACTCGCCTTAAGTCCGGGACAAGCCAGTGAAGTGGTGTTTCAGGTGCAGATTCCCGTGGATGCCATCCCTGGCACCTACGACTATACCCTGGTCATTGATGCGCCCCAACATTACCCCGAAGAAACCCCCATTGACCAGAAGGTGCGACTCCAGGTCATGCCCTTCATTCAAGAAGCGCGGACCGTTAGCGACCCCACCTTTACCCTCCAACCCCCCACCAGTTCCATCTCCCCCGCCCTCCTGCAACCGGGACAACCCCTGGAACTTCAGGTCACGGTTCATAACCGTTCGGACCGGGTAGACCGCTTTTTTCTGACCTGTCCGGACCTGGAATCTCGGTGGTTTACCATCATCTATCCCGAAGGGTTCCAGCAAGCAGGCATGGCGATCGCCTCGGATGGGCTCGAACTCAATCCCGGGGATGTCGGTCAAATCCTGCTCTTTATCAGCCCCCCTCCCGAGACTTGGGCCGGAGTTTATACCCCCACCATTCGGGTTTATTCCGCCAACCATCCGGACCTCGCCCTATTGGATGTCGTTTACTTCCAGATTGCTCCCATGCATCTGGTTACCGTCGAACTGCTCTCCCTCGTTGCCAAAATTAAGCGCGAGGCAGGACTGTTTGAACTGAAATTATCCAATCACGGAAATGTCATCCGCGAGATTGCCATCCATACCAAAAGTACCGATGAAGATGACATCTGTACTTATACGATCGCCCCTCCCCTAGTGCGACTCTTACCCGGAACCTCCGTTATCGTCGGGGTTTCGGTCAAACCGACCAAGGGATGGCGGCCTTTCTTCGGGCGGATGATTAATTTCAGCATTGAACTCGAAGACCTCCAACAATACCCCTTAATTAACGATCGCTTTCAAGCTTCCTTATTCTGGGAACCGCGTCCCTGGTGGCAATTTTTGCCCATCGTCCTCCTCATGTCGGCCAGTGTTGCTGCCCTGATTTTTCTGATTTGGTGGCTGTTAACTCGTCCCCCAGTGCGCGCACAAGTCATGCAATTTTCCCCAGAAAGTAATTCTTATCAAGAACTCAATAATGAAGCTATCCGCCTCAACTGGACCATTTCTAATCCCAATCACCTCAAAACTGTAACCGTAGTCGGGTTCTCTCCCGATGGACTGGTCCGGAGTGGACCGTTTATTTATGAATTTACCCCCGGATTGCCCAATGCTTTGGATCGGTTTTGTACCCAAGGGGAACAACTGATTTGCCGCAATGTTTGGACTGACGCCAGGGAGGCGGGGGATTATGTATTTGAACTGACTGCGATTCCCATTAATCCCAAGGCTGAAACCCAAACCATCCGCACCAATCCCATTCGGATTTCACCCCTTCCTGAACCTAAAATTGAGGAATTTTCCTCCACTCAACCTGTTTACCAAGAGCGCCTGTTGCTCCCGAATGCGCCCGCTAACCCCACACAATCTACCCCCACGGCTACCCAACCCGCAACCCCGAGTAACCGGATTCTGTTAAATTGGGTGGTTTCTAATCCGGATCAGATTCAACAAATTAACTTGCTAGGGTTGGGTCCTGATGGCACGGTTAAAAGTGTGGAAAAGCGCTATAACTTTGCCGATGGAATTCCCGAAGAGTTGCGGGGATTTTGTGGAGAAAACCCCGCCAATCGCCAAGTGATTTGTGCCAATGTTCCCACCGATGCCATTCAACCCGGGGACTATATTTTTCACTTAACGGTTATCCCGAAAAAAGGACAACCGGAACAATTAGAAACCCGTAAAACCAATACGATTAAAATTCTGGCCCAAAAGATTCCTAGTCGGATTGTGGAGTTTACCTTTAATGGACAACCCGCACCCCCGAAACTGGTTAGACAAGCCAATCCCCAACAAAATTCCCTGATGATTTCCTGGAAGGTAGAAGGGGGGAACGGCATGAAAGTTGAACTCCTACCCGCCCCGGGAACAGTGCCTCGGGAAGGGAGAATGCCCTATCCGGTGAGTCAACAACCGGGCAGTGAAACGATTACTCTCTCTGTCACGGATGAAGAGGGCAACCAACAACAGCGATCGGTGATTATTGAGACTTTAGCGCCCCCGCCACCCCCAGAAATCGTGGAAGTTCCACCCCCCCCGGCAGTCGAGCAAGCCCCCGCAATGGTGCCCACTCCTGGGGCCATTACCGGCGCAGAGGGTGACCCTGCTGCTGCCCCTGCTACTCCCCCCGCACCCGGGACTCCAGAGGCAGCTTTGGTCATTCCACCACCCCCCAACCCGGGCGGCGAACCCGTGGGTCCACCCTCCCTAGAAATCCCTGTTCCTGGGGCAAATCTCCCTGGTGGCGTTGATGCAGCAGCCCCAGGGGCAACCCCCGATGGTGCTCCGGATGCAGCAGAGGAACCCGTCAAAGAACCGGGTCCCAAGTTCTTTGAGACTCAACCCCTTGCTCCAGCCGAACTGCCTCCCCAATTCAATTAAACCGCCCCTGGGGGGAGAGCAGGGGGTTTTAAAAAATATCTCTCTTGAGCGTAATAGTTATGTTTACCCCCAGAAAAACAGGTTAATGAACATGAAAAAATCCAGCCCGCCCATTCCCATTGTTTGTCATCCAGGAACCCTATTCTGGACAAAAATTGGACTGCTTACCCTCACTGTCTTTTCCCTAATTTTCCTCCCGACTCCCGTCTTCGCCGCCAAGGGTTCAGACGTTACTAAATTGCAAGAAACGGGTCAATGTACGCGATGTAACCTTCAAGAAGCCAATTTAATGGGGGCGGAACTCCAAGGGGCAGATATGTCCGACTCTAACCTGAGATTGGCGAATCTTAGAGGCGCTAAACTCGATGGGGCGAACTTGTCGCGATCGCGAATGTGGGAAGCGGATTTAAGCAATGCCACCCTTGGCAGCGCCACCCTGGAACAAGCGCAGTTAGAAAAAGCAAAATTCAACGGAGCAACCTTATTTAGAGCCAACCTCCATCAAGCCAATTTAGAAAAAGCCGAATTCTTAGGTGCTAATCTCAATTCCGCTAATTTAAAAGAAGCTAATTTAAAAGAAGCCAATTTAGAAAATGCCGACTTACAAGACGCCACCCTCCCTCTGGCTAATTTAGAAAAAGCCAACCTAAAAAATGCTAGTCTAAAAAATGCCGACTTATCCGGCGCTAATTTAAAAAAAGTTAATTTAGAAAATGCCAACCTAGAAGGTGCAAATCTCAGTAGTGCCAACTTAGAAGAAGCCAAACTATTTAGAACCAATCTCAAAGGCACTCTCCTGAATGGTGAAACCATTCTCGATAGTAAATGGCAGTTTATTTGGACTGTTGTTAATCAACCCTTAGCCGGTCAAACTCTTGCGGGAAGCGACTTATCCGGCGCCAATCTCGAAGCGATGAACTTAACCGGCATCAATCTGGAGGGAGCCAACTTGGAGGGCGCTTCCTTATTTATGTCTAACTTAGAACGGTCAAATTTAACGGGAGTCAATTTAACTCAGTCTTATCTCCATTATACGGATTTTACTTCAGCCAATCTCGTCGGAGCAAATCTGCAACGGGCTGATTTACGTCATAGTATTTTATTAGGAACTGATTTAACCCGGGCTGATTTGAGTTATGCTAATTTCCAGGGAGCAAATCTTCGGGATAGTAATTTATTCGCCGCTAATTTAGAACAGGCTGATTTAGGCAACGTTAACCTATTTGGTGCAAACTTAGGGAATGCGAATCTGCGGGATATTAAAATTAATGAAGAAACAGCCATAGAAAGTCAATGGCTGTTTATCTTAGACTTAATCAAACATGGGGCGGAAAACCAAGATTTAACCGATGCGAATCTGGTGGAAGCCAATTTAAGCGGGATTAACTTAAAAGGGGCGAGACTGGCGAATGCCAATTTGCAGGGAGCCGATTTAAGTCTGGCGAATCTGGAATCTGCCCATTTATTCGGGGCAAACCTGCAAAATGCCAATTTAACTGGAGCGAATTTAACCGGAGCAAATCTGGGCGGGGCAAATTTGACCGGGGCAAATTTAGAAGGGGTGAATTTGAGTCAGGTTTATTTATGTAATGCGATTATGCCCAATGGTATCGAAAATCGCTGCAATTCCGAAGAAACCAATCCAAATCCATGATAACAAAAGCAGGAAAATCTTATGAATAAACAGCTTGTAAAAACCGGAAGCAATTCAGTAAAAATCGGGATATCCATTCTATTGATGATGGCTGGGATGGAGGTGGGAGGCGGCAACTCTCGGCTATTGGCACAGGAGGGGTTAGAGGATTTTTCCCATTGGGCGGGGTTATGTCGCACCTTGCTGCAACAAGGGCAATATGAGGAAGCAGTGGCCGCCTGTGATGCTGCGATCGCCTTAAATACCAATGACCCCATCGTTTGGAGCGATCGCGGAGATGCCTTATTTGCCTTGACCCAGTATGCCGAAGCCGTCGCCGCCTACAACCAAGCCATTGAACGCGACCCCAACAATTCCCTATTACTCACAAAACGCTGTTCTGGGTCAGTCGAACTGAGTCAATATGAAGAGGCAGTTGCCTCCTGTGACACTGCCTTACGCATGGATAACAACTGGGAAAACCAATCCCCTGCGGTTGCCTGGTATCATCGCGGGGTCGCCTTGAGTCGTTCCGGCCAAATTGAAGAAGCCCTCGCCTCCTACGAATGGGCGATTAAAATCAATCCCAATTATTCCATCGCCTTAGCGGGACGATGCGGCATTCTCTCGGAATTGGGACAAGGCGCAGAAGCGCTGACTGCTTGCGATCGCGCCTTGCAAGTCAATGAAAATTGGGGAACCCTCAACGAAGCCGTTGCCTGGGCGAACAAAGCCAGACTGCTCAAATCCCAAAGACGCTATGACGAAGCCCTCGCTGCCTACGATCGCGCCTTGGGATTGGAACCCAATGATGCTGCATCCTGGACGGAACAAGGCATTATCCTCGGCATCCTCGGCAGACATCCGGAAGCACAACTCTCCTTCCAATGGGCGGTTAAAATTAATCCCCAATCTTCCTTTACCTTGCTGCATCAATGCGCCAACTTGAACCGATTGGGCAGCTATGAACCGGCAAAAGCGGCTTGTGAAATGGCACTGCAGGAGGGAGATGGGAATTGGGGCGACTTGGGACCGGCTTATGCCTGGGTACAGTTAGCCAATGCCTTGACGGGACTGACAAATTATGAAGAAGCCCTGGCTGCTTCTAATAAGGCGATCGGACTCAATCCGCAGTTAGCCGATGCTTGGAGTAATCGCAGCGTTCCCCTGTGGCATTTGAACCGAGAGCAAGAAGCCTTAGCCGCCACCGAACGGGCGATCGCAGTCGCCCCCGGGTCATCCTTAGCTTGGTTTAATCAAGGGCGAATTCTCACCGGATTAGGCCGATATGATGAAGCTGTGGATGCGTACAATCGCGCCTTGAGAGGGGATGCCAATGTAGGCGATCGGCCCACAATGGCGGATATTTGGGTGAATCAGAGTGCGGTCCTCTATCGCTTAGAACGCTATGCCGAGGCAGTCGCCTCCGCTGACAGCGCCCTAGGAATGTCCCCGGAATCCGCCCCCGCCCTCTACAATCGCGCCCTCGGACTAATGGCATTGCGCCGTTATGGGGAAGCGGTCACGACTTACGAACGCGCTATCCAAATTAATGCTGAAAATGCTGACTTTTGGGCAGGCAAAGGCATCGCCCTAAGATTTTTAGAAGAATATGGGGATGCCTTAGCTGCGACGCAAAAAGCGTTGGAACTGAATCCGACTCATTCTCAAGCTTTGATTAATCAAGAGATGATTCTGGAGGAGATGAGTCAGCCGAATCCGACTTCTCAGAATTAGGGATGGGGAGGGGGATGAACCACTGATTTCACGGATTGTCACAGAGGGGGAGAAGGGCGATCGCTGAGGGTCCCAAATCGCTGCTAAAAGGCTAGACACCTTAGCCGGAAACTGGCAAAATAAACTATTATGCTGTTATTTTAATTGTTGCCATGCTAGTTGGGACCAAAGAAGTCGCTCAGTTATTGGGAGTTTCCCGCGATCGCGTCCGACGGTTGCTCTTGGATGGGAGGGTTCATGGAGCCTATAAAATTAGCAATGTTTGGGTGATTCCCCTGAAAGATGGAATGCCGGTGATTACCAAGGGGACGCGCGGCCCAAAGCCCACGTGGAAAGCCCGGGGCCGGGAGGTGATGACTTGCATTCATGTCAACCGGACTCGGATTAGCCAAAATTACAAGCAAGGGCTAAATCTGCCGGTCCTCAGCGTTAAACACGGCAGCAGTAATCAATATGGCTATGAGGTAGAAGTGGCCGGGCCCTGCCGAGTGGTGTACCGACCGGATCAGCCGAAAGACTGTGGGGCGAAGGTGTGGATTGAGACCCTTTCGCCGGTATGGGTTGCTTAGGCGATCGCCCCCTTGGGTTAGTTTTCGATAGCGGCAAGTGCCTCGACAGGGGAAAGTCCGTTCTCAATAATATTTCTAATCACGGGTAAGTAGCGATCCATCATAGTGACGTTGGCAATCGTCAACTGTCTGAATAGCTGTGTACTGAGCCGATCGCCTTCTACGTCGATGCTGGTACGATAGCGAATTTCCCCATCGGCAAAGTCCATTTCAAAGTTGCCAACGGTGAGGATATAGTTGATGCGGGCTATAAACTCAGCGATCGCCATCCGTTTATTTTCAGGTGCATTGACTGGAGAAACCGAATAGAAACAACATAACCCATCCTCTTCCCTCGCATCCCCATAACACTCCCACCTGCCATTTTTCCCTTCATGTTGCAGGTTAATCACCGTTTCTCCCTCCCGGCGAGAAACAATATAGCCATTGCTAGTCAGAAAATCCGTCATCACCCTCAGGATTGAGGAATCGAAGTAGGGGCTATTCTCATCCCAGGCAGGAACCTGTTCCTGTAAGCTTGGGGGGTCCGGTAGAGTAATCTCTTGTTTCTCCACCGTGGCTTCGTATGCTTTCGCCCAACGGGTGGTGTAAAGATTTTTCAGGATACCGAGTTCCGCCAAGTGGGCAGGGAGGGTCATTTCTTGCTTGAAATAGAACCCATACCAGCTATTTTCTTGTAGCAGGGGATGTTTCGGTTCAGTTTCCGGGAGGGTCTGATAATATGCCCCAATCTCTTCTGGGGTCGAGTGTTGAGTGAGTAAGGCTTGGAGAATGGACTGCTCTAACTGGGCTTCCATTTCAATGGGGCGATCGGTTTCAAAGTCTCGTTCCTCCGTTTCGATGAAAGCATCGGGGGTTATATGAAACCAGGATTGAGCTTCTAGTTGGTGATGCTGTTCCGGGCTGAGTACCGCGATTAACCGGCATTCTGTAATGACTCCATCTTCCAGGATGAAGGAGAGTTCCTCTGCTTGCAATGTCAAGACTTCCTTGTTCGGGGTATTAAAGGTTAAAACCCTATCCAGGGGATAATGTTTGATTTGCCGTTGTGTCATGGATTCACTTTGAGCGTGTTATGTCCTAAGGAGCGGTTAAAAAGTTGGCGTCCATCAGTAGAGGCTACAACATTTTTGTTTGTAAAACTAGCCTGACTGGTATGGCATCCCGCTAGAAGGAAGACAATTTTAAGACTGGGTTAGATGTCTTTTATAGAACTCCCTCATGCCGAGTTTTTTTGAACAAGGAGAAGGTTCCCATCCTATTGATAGATGAGACGGCCTTCTCCTTGGGTAAACCTCAGAATTCCTATTTTTTTAATTACATCGGAAGAATCTGAAATTACCTTTAAAGCCATGTTCTGCAAGCGATGTAGCTTTTCAGCCCATTTAGAAGAATTCGGATTCCCACTTGCCGTTGTTATAAGTGAATTCGATGAGTCTACTTGCCTTCTCATATTCGGCAGACAATTCAGCCGGGTCATTTCCGTCTCCTTTTTCTTTTCCTTTTAGTCCCAATTCATACTTCTCCATTCGCATAACCTTTATGCTTGCTTTGGTCATTTTAGGATGAACCGTAGAGATATTTTCGGTGAAACTGAGACTAAATTTAACAGATTGAGAGCTTTTCAAAACACTTGCCTCGGGAGGAAAAGCTGATTTTGATATTTGCTTAGCTGCTGTTCTTATGTTCCATAGGGACATAGCCACATCAGAAAATTTGGGTTCACCTTTGAGTTTATTAATAGAAGGCTCTAAAGAGTCTGCAAATGCTATTATTGCATTTATGACATTAGTGAATTTTCCAGTTTGAAAACTAATTTCACCTTCCCTTTCCTGGGCCTCTCGTGTGATTTTCAAGACAGCTTCTCCGATGCCTTTGAGTTTGAGTTTCGCTTCTATAATATGCCTTGAAGTAGATTGTCCTTGGTATGACGAGGTCGAATGTTTTCTGCCGTTAGTGTACTTATAACTTAATTCAAACCCTGCGTTATCATTCTTTGCACCTACCGTAGCTTTTACTAAATCTCCTGTGTCAACATAGCTATCTTTTACCTTATCCAAAACTTCGCCTCGTAATTTGGCTTCCCAGGCATCAACAATCCATTTTGCTTTGCCTTCATCGTTTGTTTCACCAGACCAAATTGCATAAGCTATTTTATTGGGAACCACCGAACTCTCAAGTGCTTTTCTATAGAACCCATAAGAAATCAGTTTAATAGCATTATAAGCATTATCTGCTTGAGCTTCTGAATAAAAACCTACAGATGCTTTAAACTCAAGGCCCCATAGCTTAACGCCCCCTTCTAAAACGGCTTCCACTCGGAGCTTAAATTGGTTTTCTTGGCGTTCAGCTTCTACTTCTAATCCAAGACCAACAAAAAACGGCGGCTTAAGCGGTATTTTTAGAGTAAATTTAAAAGTTGCACTGCCATTCATAGGGACAGCCAACTCAATAGCTGATGCCACCTGTGTAAGTAGTACAGAATTTATAGAAGTCTGAGTGGCTAGGTATTTAATCTCCGCTGAATCCGTTTGAGTATTGGTTAAAATCTGATAATGAGATTCAAATTGGGCAATTTGCCAGTTCATTTCCTTTCGAGTCTCCTCCAAAGCCCATCTGGAATTATCCCAATTATGCAAAAAAGTTGTGTATAGGGAACTTAATCCCCACCGATCCACAAGGTCATTAGCTGCATATAGATGTTTTAAAATATCTAATACATTAGTAGTTGCTATGTTAATTCCTTCGGATGTTGTAAGATCGGCGCGACAAATGGAGTCCCTAACACGCAAATAGAAATCTTTCGCACGCCATACCTCCGTTGGAATAATCTGGTCCGCATTACGTCCCCGCGACCTATCACTAGTAATATCAGTTCTAGGCATATCCTTCTGGATGTTATTCCTAATCTCCCATCCCCACTTATGACCCTGATCCCCAAGACTGCTATTCCTTATTCGTGCTTTAACGTCTGCTAAGTTTCCTGCTCGTATGTTTTGACGGATCGTTTCTAGTTGAGATGCTTGTTGAGATTGTCTATTGACATTATTGTTATTACTAGAACGCTGGATAACCGAACTACCGCTTTGTTGAATCGTATGAGTCAATTCATGAGCGGTCAAATGGTCATTGCCGGGAGATTTTCCCTCCCCATAATAGATATGATTGCCGTGGGTAAACGCTTGTGCGCCCAACTCTCGGTTCATTTGGACGGCAGGGGCATCTGTATGCACTCGCACACCGCTAAAATCTGCCCCAAAACGAGGTTCCATCTGGGCGCGAATTTGTGGGGATAAAGGACTCCCAGAATTCTTAGTTTGATTCAGTTGAGTTTCTAGGGAACTCGGCGCATCCAGATTACCATCCCCTGCAGCTTGCACTCTAATCCGGCGTTGAATCCGGCCTTTTTTAGCTTCCCCTTGTTCTTCTTCTATGGCTGACCCTAACGGTTCTAGCTGCATTTGAGCGATGGAGGCCACTGGAGTGATGGTAGCAGCAATCGGTTTGGCTTGGGCCAGAGGAGTTTGGGTTGTAGCATTTGTCACAGGTGTGGGCGCAGAGACCGCAGGCATTCTCATGACTGTATCGGCAATGGTATCGGCTTCTCGCTCGAATTTATCCCCCGGTGCGCCAATGGTGAGTTTAGGTTGAATGAGTGGGGGTGCAGAAAAGTCTATGCGCGAGAGGCGGCTTCCCCCCATTTCCCCCGGTTCTACCTTCGTTTGCAGTTCCGGTGCCGTTGCTGCTTCGGGTTCGGCAGCCTGGGCAAAAGGACGGAGTTTAAACATCCCCGTGGCAGAAGTCGGTGTAGAGTTTGATGGTCCTTTTTTTTGAATCTGCCGTCCGCTTGCCATAGTCTCACCTCACCAATTCCATTGATATAGTATTGTGTTTAGTATTCCCTGAAAAATTAACTCGGGTCTAGTCTACTAAGGTCTAAGATTCTTAACCCGTGATTACACTGATTTTCACTGATTTGGAGAGGGGCAAAGAGTCGGAGGGGTCAGTTGATGATGCGGTTAATTTTTAGGCTGACTTCACCACTCCCAATGCCCTTCTTGGGCTGCACCAATAATCTTATAATTTTCCTTTTCAAAAAAATAAATCATCACGAATCCTTGCCTATAATCAGTGTCGAAAACTTAGACCACAGACTGCACAGATTTTCACAGATTTTCCTAACTTCTCTGTGAAAATCTGTGCAATCTGTGGTTCAAATCCAATCTGCTCGCGAACAAAAAACCAGGTTTCTGCCGTAATAGTTGTCCAGAAACCACAGAGGGGATGAAAAAACCCGGTTTTTGGACCCGATTGAGGGTGAGGGGACCTGGGTAGAAGAGGGCGATCGCTTATAGACCCCAAAAATCCTGGCTAACCCCCTAGACAATTTAGCCAGGAACTGCCAAAATAAACTATTACGTTGTTGTTTTAATACTTGCCATGCTAGTCGGAACCAACGAAGCCGCAAAGTTATTGGGAATTTCCAGCCCCCGAGTCAGACGTTTGCTCCTGGATGGAAGAATTCAGGGAGCTTATAAAATTAGCAATGTTTGGGTGATTCCTCTAAAAGATGGAATGCCCGTACTCAGCAAGGGGAAGCGCGGCCCAAAGCCAACGTGGAAAGCCCGGGGCCGCGAGGTGATGACTTGCATTCATGTCAATCGGACTCGGATTAGCCCAAATTACAAGCGTGGGGAAAATCAGCCGGTCCTCAGCGTTAAACACGGCAGCAGTAATCAATATGGGTACGAGGTGGAAGTGGCCGGGCCCTGCCGAGTGGTGTACCGACCGGAGCAGCCGAAAGACTGTGGGGCGAAGGTGTGGATTGAGACCCTTTCGCCGGTATGGGTTGCTTAGGCGATCGCACCGTACCTAGACTTTAGTCGAATGGACGCGATCGCACTTTTAGGAGAAAGTAGACAAAATACTCTATCAATGCGATCGGCGAGGCTAGACTATGGCAACCGGACGGCACATCCAGAAAAAAGGACAATCGAATACTACACAGACTCCCGCCACTGGGATGCTCAAACCCCGTCCCTTTGCCGAACCCGCCCAAACCGAATCAGCAACAACACCAGAACTTCAAACACAGGTGGAATCGGGGCAGGTAGGGGGCGATCGCTTGTCTCGCCTCGACATTTCTGCACCCCCATCGATTCAACCCAAACTTACAATTGGGGCACCGGACGATAAATTTGAGCAAGAAGCCGACACCATTGCTCGCAAAGTGGTCAAGCAAATTAGTGTACCCACACCCCCGGATGCGAAGGGCGAGGGTGGATCCGTGCAACGTCAAATGTTCTCTACACCCTCAATCATGAGACTGACGGTCCAATGCCAGGAAGCGATCAAAGGAGGAAAGGCTTCGTCAGATTTGGAAAGCAGCATCAGCCAAGCTAAAAGTGGCGGCTCTCCACTAGATAATGCCATTCGTCCCAAGATGGAGAGCGCCTTTGGTACAGATTTTAGCAGCGTGCGGGTTCATACCGATGCAAATTCCGATAGCTTAAATCGTTCTATCAGCGCTCGTGCTTTTACCACTGGGCAGCACATTTTCTTTAAGAAAGGGGAATATAATCCGAGCCATTCTGGGGGGCAGGAGTTGATTGCCCATGAGTTGACTCATGTGGTGCAGCAGAATTCTAGTAAAGTGCAGCCGAAGTTGGATAGCACAAGCATTCAGCGCGCACCAACCGTGCAAAATGCTCCTGCTGTAGATCCGGGAAGAATTAACCAAGCCGCTGAGGATCTGCGTAAAGCAATGAAAGGATGGGGCACTAATGAAGCTCTCATTATGCGAACTCTGAATAATAAAACTGCAGCAGAACTAGCGGCAATTGAAGAAAAATACCTGGAAATGTATGGTCGCACCCTTGAGTATGATTTGCGGGATGAGCTATCTGGAAAAGACTTAAACCAAGCAATGGGGTATTTATCTAAAGCAAGAGAAGAAAATAAAGCAAAAGTCACTGCTGTTGAAAAGGAAACTGACACTCCAGAGACTAAAGAATTAGTGAACTCTCAGGAGATGCTACAATCTGCTGACGCTTTGTATAAAGCGATGGAAGGTTGGGGAACTGATGAAAAGACCATTATGAATACTTTAAGAGGGAAAAGTCTCCAACAAATTGAAGCAATTAAACGAGTTTATTTAGATCACTATGGAAGATCATTAGAACATGATCTAAAAGATGAACTTTCAGGAAAAGATTTAAAAGAAGCTTTAGCCTATTTAAGAGCGGACGCAGCAGAATCGGCAGCTAAAGGGCTAGAGAATTCATTGTCATGGCTTAATGATGACGAAGAAAAAATAGAAGAGATTTTGATGTCACTCCCAGATGCAGAAATTGATCGCCTGCAGAAAAATCATCCCGAAACCATTCGGAAGCTTCTTTCTAGTCTGGGCGGATTTGATAAGATGGTAGTTCTAGCACTTTTAGCTAAGAAGAAGCCCTTGGCTATTGCTTATCGCTTACAAGACGCAATGAAAGGCTGGGGAACGGATGAAAAAGCCGTTCAAAAATATCTTCAGGAACATAAGACAGAGCTACCTCAGATTAAGCTAGAATATAAGAAGCTTACGAAGAGGGAGCTAGAAACAGATATCGATAGTGAATTTTCTGATAACTGGTTAACAGGAGCAGAAAAGACACTCACTAAATCCCTCCTTGCAACTGATCCTTATACGCAGGCGGCTGCCCGCATTTATAACGCAGCGTATGGTGCCGGAACTAATGAAGCCGCAATTTACAACGAATTTAAAGGGAAGAGCAAAGAAGAATGCGAAAAAATTAAGGAAGCCTATGATAAGAATCATGGTGGGGAAGGTGCTTTCCAGAGAATGATTCACGATGAGTTTAGTGACCTTGGCTGGGGTAAGGAACTGACCAAAGTCCAACAATATAGCACCGATGGAAAACTTGATCCAGTCTTTGCTCTAAAAGACGCAATGAGTGGGATTGGAACTAACGAAGAGCAAATCAAGGAAATTCTCGGTGATAAGACAAAACCAGAAATTCAAGCTATCAAAGCTAGGTACAAAAAAGAGATAGGGAAGGACTTAGAAAAAGAGCTAGAAAGTGAACTCGGCGGTCGGGATTGGCATGAAGTTAAGCTCATGCTAGGTGGAAAACCAGAAACTATGTCTGAAAAATGGCTGGTCATTAAGGCCAGGTACGACTTTGAAATTGGGGGAGGATCTTGGGCCTTTTCTCGTTGGGTTATGTCTTCTGCTCAAGATTTAGGGTTTACAACGAGCAAATTACAACTAGAAAAGCAATATTCGCGGCTTCAGCAAATTTATGACGAAAAGACGGGTCTAAAAGAGGGCTACACAGAGCAAGATTTTGAGCGAGTCTATAACTATACCGAGACAGATGTAAAGAACTATGAAGAAGCTAAGAACGCTGTCACAGATGCTATCGTCACAGGTGTAAATATTGGAGCGGCAATTATAGCCACCTGCCTCACAGCAGGAGGTGCAGGTCCTTGGTTAGTAGTAGCTGTAACGGCTGCCGCTGGTGGAATAGGAATAGCAATCAAATACGGCATACAGGGTGATGCTTACGGTTTAGAGGACGTTGCAATTGATGCTGTGGTCGCAGCAGTAACTGCTGCTCTAGCTGGAGTAGCGGAAGCTAAAGGACTGGCAGACAAGCTCGATGAACTTGCTAAGGTGTTTGGAGACAAATTTGCTAATAGTGTGTTTAAGGGATTTATGGTTGGAGCTATTAAAGGTGGTGCTAATGATGCAATTATTAAGGGTTTAGAAACTGTCTTGAAGAGTGACAAGCTACGCGACAGTTTCCTGGATGCTTTGATGGAAATTGGTGATCAAGGACTCATTGCAGGTTTTAAGGGATTGCTAAAAGCGGGTACAGCAGGTTTTGCTGATAGTGCCAGCGATGCCTGGAAAGTGATAGCTGCGGGAGTTACTGAGTCTTCCAATTCTACATATGATTATGCCTCTTCAAATACCAATTATTACGGCCAACCCGCTTAGAAATATTAGGTAATCAGAAACATGGAAACAAGTTCAACCTCCGACTACTTAAGAATTGAGGCTTCGGCAGTCAAGCTGCTTGCTGCTTTTGGGACAACGAGGGAAGGGGCAGTTTTAGGCGAAATTGCCCGGGACAGTTTGCAGCCCAGAGATGAAGATTATGCTCAGATTTTTGTGCCAGAAGCCGTGGAAATCGCCCAAAAAGGATATAAAGAACTTTGGGCAGAGTCTCCCGTTCCTCAACCTCAACCCGGTCAGACTGAAATTTTAATTGCTCTTGGGCGTGCTGAAGAACTCTCATCTGAATCAGGAATAGCAGAGGTCTTTCCCGGTGGGTATCAAAGCATAGGCCATTACCTACTGCCCGACAAAGTTTGGTTGACTTGGAAATATGTTAAACCCGGAGAAACTAGCGGGATGACCTATGATGGTTTAGTTTGGTTAGAAGAGCGTTTCGCTTGGTTTCCCAAACCTTGGAAAGTGCTATCGCCGCTTTTATGAGATTGTCAGTCACTAAAGATTATCTTCCACTTTGCTGACCCCATCCTCCCACTGGCTTTACCCTATCAGGACTTACGCAGGGACACTAGATAGGGAGCATCCTCACTATGTAAATAAAGGGATGCCCTTATAATAATAGATAGGAATTGGAGCTTCTCGAATATAAGAAATATCTCGCTGCAAATCTGTGCAACCTGTCGTTCAAATCCACCCTTTAATTTCCATATCCGTCAAAGGTTTCTCCAATTTCATCTATTCACTTTTTGACGCTTCGAGGATATGTTTCATCAGGGTGAGTGGATTAACATCTGCAGCAAGATGGCAGGGGGTTCCCCGATAACTTTAGATTTTCCAAGGTTGAGATCAGGTCATCCCTCCCGACCTCCCGAGGTGTTTCTCAACCGTTGGCGATGAGGATCGCGTCTAAATAACGCCATAGGACTGGATAAAAACACCACGCTTCATCCAGATGGATAGAAGCATGGCGCATTCACAAACTCAGAGGATATTTAACTTAATTCGAGGGTAACGTTGCTGTAAACAGCCTCAGGGTAGCAAAGTTCTTCAAAAAGGCATCGAAGGTGATAGTAATAAACCCATCGTTAATGTTCTTGTTCGGATCTTCCCCTGCTATCTTGTTTGCCCCATTGTCTACCCCATGTGGGTTTCGCAGTAGGATTACTTGCTGATTCTGGGCATTAACATAGGCATTGTGGACACTATAGGCATGACCTTGATAGAGTACCCCATCATATAAGGGCTTCTCGTCATCACCGCCCAGTGTCCCAGCCGCGACATAGCCACCGCTATCCAATGTAGTTTTAATGGTCTCAAAGATTTCATTGGGATTCAGATTTTTTACAGCGTTGGGGTTGAAAGAGTAACTCCCTGTTTCCTCGTCGATAGTTGGAGAGGGGATTAGCTGGTATTCTGGTCCGGGGGAGTTGGGATCCCAACTAAGATAGTTCGGTGTTTTCCCCGTAATCTGTAAAAGGGCTGTCCCTGGATCACCGCCGTTTATCCGGTCGTAGCCCCCTCGCCACTTGGCATAAGCGCGCTCAAAAATGGAGGCCCAGATGGGTTGCCCTAACGATTGACTCACTGGGGCCCCATCTATAGGATTCCACTTCACCCCATACAATGAATTACCGTCGGTGACTACCTGGTTGTCTACAGTGATATTGTTTGCTTGTCCTTGATTGTTGTAGAAGGTGATGGTGTAGTTGTTGCCATTGTCGGTAATGATATTTTGGATCGCGGCACTCTGTAGGTCGTTAGCATTGCTCAGATCTGCTGCGATTTTGCCGTAGGTGGCTGTCAGGGCTGCCAAAAAGAAGCAATTGCCGAAACTACCTTGGTTCACACCACTGATGAGCTTGGAATTAATCTGACCGCCATTCAGGGGCTTGTAGATTAACGGCTTATTCTCATATACAGGTGGCGGCCCTTCAGAATCCGATGCTAAATTCAGGGTTCGGGTCGCACCCACTGAGGAATCGGTGGTCCCCTCTAACTCAACGCTACTTCCTACACTTGCACTCCTCAGAACAGTCTGCGTCCCCGGGGCGGTGACGGTGGTATTGAGGGTATATTCCCCGATACCCGGACTATCGATACTGGTGGCATAGACTACATATTGCCCCCCTTGCTCAGGGGTGAAACTGACTTGAGCATTGTAGTTGCCGCCCTCAAAATCGATGTCATCGTTTTCTGCAACGACTTCGCCGGTGATCAAGTCCATCACCCGCAGATAAGCATCGAAATCGCTGGATTCTTGCGTGATACTTACAGTGAACCCGGCCCCGAGTTCGGGCAAGAGATAGGGGTCGGCGTAGTTGTACGGATCCTCCGGATCGAAGGCATCGTTTTGGTTCAGGGTGCCGGTGGTGGGGATACCGGGGAAGAGTGAGCTATAGCTTTCAATGCCGACACGACTACCGGGGGAGGTAATGGAACGAATTTCGTAGGGTGTGGCGGCACCCAGAGTGGTTACATTAACGTGATAGATTCCGGAGGCGATGATATCCAGTTCGATTTCATTTGTCCCCTGAGCAATGACCTCATCGGCGTCCAACTGGTCGTTGCCGTTGCGATCGCGCCATAGGGTGAGGTTGAGATCGGCCTCCTGGTAAGCGGTAAAGAAATCTATATATCCCCCAGCAAATACCTCCAGGCGATAGGTATCCACGGGATCGCTGCCGCCAACATAGTCATGCAATTCTACAGCACCGTCTGCTTCCAGGTTGCGTGCGCTACTGGGCCGATCGCCTGCTAAATCTCGGGCTACAGTTCCGGCAACTCCGGCTAAACTAAGGATGTAACTGGTATCTCCCTCAAATTGCTCTACCGCGATGAAATATTGACCCGGATCGAGGGTGACGTTTTCGATGCCTTCATGGGCATTGTCCGATCGCTCTGAGGAGGTAATAATTTCCTCTCCTCCCAGTTCCCCATCCTCATCCAAATCCTGATACAGCAGCAACTCCACATCGGCACTCAATCCGGTGAGACTGAAGTCAACTATGCTGGTTTCTGTGACCTGGAATTGGAACAAGTCCATAAAATCCCGATCGCCGACTTCCCCCTGAATGCTCACTCTGCCAGGTATCAGCCCCAGATTCCTGGCCCCCGGTTCTGTGTCGTCCCGGGTGGCACGGACGGTGCTGAAAGTCCCTGCTAGTTCTTCGGCGCTGACTCCCTGAACCCGCGCCAGAAACTCTCCGTTCGCCTTGAGGGAAATAAACGTATCGCTGCCAACGGTTTCTAGGGTAATATCCGCTTCTGTCAGGGCATCATTCGCTCCATCGGTGAGGGCAAATACATCCCCGTCATCGTTACTAAAGTCGGTGATCAAATCAGCAAGGTTGCGATCGCTCGTGGTATGGCGGATATCTAGGACAAACGCATCGGAACCATCATCCCCAGTCAGCGTGTCTGTCCCGGCATCTCCTGATAGGAAGTCATCACCCTGACCGCCCATCAACATATCATCACCTTTACCGCTAAAGATGATATCATTGCCGCGTTCCCCCATAAGCAGGTCTGCTCCCTCGTTCCCGAACAGGAGATCCGCTCCCCGACCCCCGTGAATCGTGTCTGCTCCCTGGAGACCCGAGATAGTATCGGCTCCAATATTGCCCAAAATGAGATCAGGATTGCCTGAACCGTCAATCCTATCCGCCCCATCCAGACCGCGAATTGTAGTGCCAATGGGTATTTCGGCTCCT
Organism: Laspinema palackyanum D2a; assembly: GCA_025370845.1. Lineage (GTDB taxonomy): Bacteria > Cyanobacteriota > Cyanobacteriia > Cyanobacteriales > Laspinemataceae > Laspinema. Next base: position 77,271 of record JAMXFF010000014.1, read on the forward strand.
ACTGTAAACACATTGGGAGCATTGTCTAAATCAAAAAAATTATCAGCCACGGGTAGCACTCCTGATGATGGAAAAACCCAGTCCCCTTGCTTGTTCTTCGCGATCGCTCGACCCAATCTCCCTCCTGAATGTGAGGTGACAAACTCTGATAAATAGGGGAGCTAACAGTCCCTAGATTAGCGTTTGTTGAAAATTCAAGATCGAGAATGAGAACGAAGGCCAAAATCCGGAACGGTTTTGGCGATCGCCTCGGCTCACAATTCGGGAAAATCTGGTTTGATAGATTAGCCTGATCTACTCTCCCACAAACACCCTAGTCTCTCCATCGACTAAAGTCTAAGTTAAAGAGCCCTCTCAGGATGACCAAAGTCTAAGTTCCTACATTCTCTCGTTATATCGATGCGATCGCCCATCACACCCATCCCTTCACCTCCATATCTGTCAAAGGTCTTTCTAATTTCATATATTCACTTTTTGACGCTTCGAGGATATGTTTCATCATCACGGGTTCGTTAGCATCGGCGGCAATAAAGGCGGAGTTTAAAGCAATATTGCGGATGTTTCCTCCAGCGACGTTGAGTTTACCGAGTTTAGGATAGTTTAAGCCTTGGGTTGGGGTTTGTTTGGGGAAGATGCGTCGCCAAATTTCTTCCCGTTGATTGGCGTCGGGGAAGGGGAATTGAATGACGAAGCGGATGCGGCGAAGGAAGGCTTGGTCTAAGGAACTTTTGAGGTTGGTGGTGAGGATGGCTAATCCTCGATAGGCTTCCATCCGTTGCAGGAGGTAGGCGACTTCGATGTTGGCATGGCGATCGTGGGAGTCTTTGACTTCGCTGCGTTTACCAAATAAGGCGTCGGCTTCGTCGAAGAGGAGGATGGACCCGCCTGCTTCGGCTGAGTCGAAGACTCGGCGCAGGTTTTTCTCGGTTTCGCCGATATATTTACTAATGATGGAACTAAGATCGATGCGATACAGATCCAGGTGCAGTTCTTGGGCGATAATATCGGCGGCCATTGTTTTACCTGTACCACTGGCACCGGCAAAGAGGGCGGTGATGCCTAATCCTCGGCCACTTTTGCCGCCAAATCCCCAAGTTTCGTAAACTTTGGCCCGTTGTCGCACATGGGCGATGATTTCTCGCAGGGTGTCTCGTTGGATGTCGGGGAGTACAAGGTCCTCCCACTCGCTACCGGATTCAATGCGTTGGGCGAGGTCTTCCATGCGCGATCGCGCCTGGATGCGGCAAGTCTCCCACAGTTGGCTGCCAAAGTCGTTGCCGTTGTCGGTGGCAATCTTGTTGGTTCCTTTGGTTTTGAGGCAGGCAGCACGGATGGCGGGGGCACTGAGGCTAAAATGGGAGACTAAGGTTTCAATGTGACCGTTTAACTGCGCTGCGGCTGGACCGAGAGTGTTGACCCAGAGTTCCCGTTGTTCCTGGGACGAGGGTTGTTCGACTTCAAAGGTGATTAAGGGACGTTGCCGGGGATGGCGGCGATCGCGGCTGGTAATCAGTAAAGGATTATCATAGTTTTCGATAATGCGGGCGATCGCACTTTCTCGCGCCACATCATTGCTATCCACTTCATCACAATCTAATAGCAAGGCACTGTTATTTAAAAATGCCTCTCTCTCCCATAACCGCATCAATTCGGTGATTTCCCCCAAGGCAATGGGAATGACATCCCCTGCCATGACGTGCAGATTCCAACCGATCGCACTACAAACAGCCGAGGCGATCGCCCGTTTACTGGCAACATCACTGCCACATAATTGGACAATGGGCACCTTCCCCAACTCTTCACTCACCAGCATTCCCGCCACCTGTTCGGCTAACTGGCGATGGGACCCACATAAACGGTCCATTTCTCCAACCTGGATGGGGATGCGGGAGACTGCTGCCACCAACCGTTCATCGGGATGCTCTATCCCGACTAAATAATGTAACACCCGTTCATCAATTCTCAGGGGACTCTGGGTCAAAGCATTCCCCACTCCAATCTCAATTAATCGCCACCGACGCAATGCGCCTACCGGCGTCAGTGCCATCCAATTCGGTGAAGGTAAGACATCTAAAGCCAGAGTAAAGGTAGGATATTGAGCTTGAGCATCCCCTTGAGCAGTAGCACAGAGTGTACCCCAAGTGCCATCCAGTTCCATCCCAGCGCATAATAGCAGGATGTCACGTTCAAAACCAGATAATCCAAAACGATCGCCCAGTTCGTCTAAACTCGGAGGCGTGTCCAAATGCCAACCCCTTGGCTGTTCCTTTCCCGACACGAATTCTGCGGTATCAAATTCCGCCTCTGGATTCAGGCGTTGGACGTGAATCTGTAAATAGGAACGAACCCGGGCGATCGCCGCCATCAAATACTCTTGATTGGCGATCGACCAAGTTTTAGTCGGACTCATGTTGACTCCAGACATTTATCCACCAATTTCTTTAATCAAACTTTCCAAGTAACTCTGAGCTTCCTGGGGAGTCATCATCAACGCTTCCCCTTTACGCAAAATTTCATACTTCCCCCCCCGATATCCATGACCCACAATCAACCCCATCTTAACCGCTCGATTCCCCAACTCATTTAACTGATTGATACTCATCATATCAACCTCTTGATTCAGCCGTTTTTTCAACTCTTCTTCATTCATGATTTTGTCCTTTGTTATAGGTCATTGGTCAATTGTCATTAGTCAATTCTCCAGTCTCCATTCTCCCTTGTCAATTGTCAATTGTCAATTTCACCCTTACCGAATTACCATCTTAGGCTCAGTATAACGATTAAAATTAGGACTGTTTGGATCCGAATCCACATTCAGAATACTTTCAGCCCCATCCACCTGTAACCGCACCAAATATTCGCCCGGTTTCACATTTTTAATGGGAATACTCACTACCATTCCATCGCGATGACGGTTGGGGGCTTCAAACATATAGGCAGCGGGATTTTGGGTGGATTTTTCATTCAGAACTAATACAATCCGCTGATGTTTGCCCAGGGTCAGATTGACTCGGACCTTAATCTCTGCCGATCGCACATCTTCGTCTTTTCCTTCCAATTTAGAAACCGTCACCTTCGTCACCACCGGACGTAAAATAAACGGAATGGCATTCGATTCTAAAATTTGGGAGAATACCATTGGTTTGGATAAGGTTTGGGTTGCAGTTTCTTGAGTGGATTCTCCCCGCCATCCGTTGCCATTATCTCCCCGAGATTCGGTAGAGACATGATGAATGACTTGTAGACTCTGTACCCCTGCTTTTAAAGAATGTTCTGGGGTTAAGGAAAGGGGAACGAGTAACTCAGTTTCACTGACGGATTGAGGGGTGATTTCTACCCCACTAATCCGCACCGTTGTCTGTTTATTGTTCAGGTTTTTGCCGCGAATTAGGAGGGTACTATTGGCTAGAATCGGCTCAAATTTTCCCGAACGCGAAACAACTTGCTCCACCAAGGGGCGATTGAAAAAGGGAATAACGCCACTGAGGGCGCGTTCGCGCACGGGTAACGCTCGGTAAGCGGATTCTTCTCCTTCAATCATCACTACCGTTGCTTTATATACCAAGGAAATACTGTAAGGCGTTTGAAAAAATACCGACCAAACTTTGGATAAATCTTCTAAAGATAAATCCATCGGACTAAAGCAAATTTCTTCAGTTTGGTCTGCTAAATTGGAATCGGTTAAATAGGGATAGCTAGAATCAGCCAGAGTTTCATAAATGGTTTCTCGGGTTAAGGAGGTGCGATCGCTCAAAATTTTCACCACACTGCCTAACAGTCGTTGCGGTTCTAATTCGGTTTCATTGCCGTAGAAACTGAGAATATAATGCAAATCTAATGCCGTCCGGGATTTCTTCGCCCCAGCATCCCGGGTACTCCGCATCCGCACTTCTGCATTTTTTTGCCACACGGGATTGAGAGAGACTTGGTACATATAGAGGTTAACCCCTTTTTCAGGAGTCCCGCTGCCTAAATTATTGGGGCGAACGGTGGTAACTCTTGCACCATCTAAATCTAATTGAACAGAAGACTGTAACATTCGTTGTAAACAGGCAGTCACGGTAGCAATAGCTAGATAATTGCTCATATTATTATGCACTCTGGGCTGATACTAAAATGAGGATTGAGACTAAACCGATTGTAGCTGCCAATTTTCAAGTTCGAGCGGCTCGATCGCGATTGGGTGAATCGGGCTAAACTCATCAGATTGAGTTTAACACAACAGCTAGGAAGATTTTTGAGGAAAATAAGGCAGGAATTTTCTGAAGATAACTGATTCAGAGGCAGAGGCTGACAAAACTTAAGCAAAGTTTAAATTTTGTCCATCCTGGAAAAATTGAGGTAAACTTTTCAGGGATACGGAGGTGTCAGATCCGCTGAGAAAAATGTGCCAATCGAGAGGCGATCGCCCCGGAGTAGTCTCAGATTAAACCCCGTAAGTTGTTGCAGATTTAATCGATACCTTGACGCGGAGGGAGTTCCTCCAATTTGTGCATTCCCCAGCTAACTCAGGGAACGAAGACTGAATCAGGAACACCCCTTATGAGGCGATCGCACCCCGTTCACTCGACCGTTGATCCACAGACTTTACTTGATAACCCAATGACATCGGCAAATCCAAACCACCCGACTGCTTCAGTGCCAGTGATCACGGACCCTGATGTACTCTTGCAAGCGATGCTGACCAGTTTTAACCAAAGACTGGAAACCGTGGGCGAACTAATTATGCCCGCAGTCCCAGCAATGGCAGAGTATTACCGCCACCGAATTGGGTCCTTATTCGATAGTTTGGCGATTCCGTTCCAAGAAGCGGAACGAAATCAACTCTATCAAATTTTGGACAAAAAGTTAGAAGAAGGATTTGCCTTATCTCCCCATGCGCGCCTCAGACTCAAATACCATCCGGCAGAACCCCCAAAAACCGGATTAACCTTTGAATTTTCCGTCTCTGTCTTATCGGATATTGAGGAATATCAGGAGTGGATGAACCAGAACGAACAACCCTGGTTTGGCATGACTCCCGATGCGAAAGTGCTGGATATTGCCCAGTTAATAGAAGACCCGAGGACTGCCTCAGTCTTGGATATCGGGGCCGCAACTGGACGAAATACCTTGACCCTGGCGCAACGAGGTTATCCCGTGGATGCCTTGGAATTAGTCCCTCCCTATTGCGATCGCCTCCAACAAATTGCCGAACAAACGGGATTACCTGTCACCGTGACTCCCGGAGATATATTTGATCCCCTAGTCCGGATGCCCTTGGGACAGTATCAACTGGCGATCGCCACCGAAACCCTCCCCTTGTTTTGCTGCGATCGCGATCGCCTGCGCCTGTTTCTCGTCAAAATCTGTGATGTCCTCCAGACGGGCGGTTTAGTGCTATTTAGCCTCTTTCTCGCATCCGATGACTACGAACCGGATTTAGTCACCCGCCAGATGTCGCAAGTCAACTGGTCCTGCCTGTTCACGCGATCGGACCTCGCCCATGCAATGGCCGGATTGCCCCTAGAACTAATCTCCGATGAGTCTTGGGTCAACTATGAACAAACCCATCGCCCCGAAGAAACATGGCCTCCCCATGAATCCTTTCTCAACTGGGCAACCGGACGGGAATTATTACTCACCCCCCCAGACCAAACCGCAATGGAATTGCGCTGGATACTCTGCAAACGCTTGTAACCCCCCCTCCCATCATATTATTCCCACCCCGTAATAGTTGTTTCCCAACCCAGATCCAGTCCAATGGATCCAGTCCAAACCCTTGTAAATCCCCATCCCATCATGTATTCCAACCCCGTAATAGATTCTTCCACCCCTGAAAACCAACCCTTAACCGACCCCCCCACCCTGCAACCGGGACCCCTTACCCAACTTCAGCATCGATTTCAAGGGCGCGGTCAAATCGTCATGCCTTGTATCCCTGCCCTCTTGGAACATTACCTCAACTCCATTGCCCAACTATTGAACGCCCTCGGGCAAACCCTGGACCATGACGGGGTAACTCACCTCTCTCAAAGTCTATGGCGGAAACTTCAGGAGGGATTTGAAACCTCCCCCCATGCCAAAATCGTTTTCACCTACGAACCCCAACCCCATGACAGTTCCCAGTTAAAATTCCAAGTCTCATTGTTGACCCCTTCCCTGGCGCAAGAATATCAAAAATGGGTCAAAACCAAAGAACCTCCGCTGTTTGGGGCCTATCCTGATGCCAAGGTGACTGCCATTGCCGCCCAATTTGATAATCCCGCCAATGCCCCCATCGTAGATATTGGTGCCGGGACAGGTCGCAACAGCATTCCCTTGGCCCAACGGGGTCATCCTGTGGATGCTGTGGAACTCGCCCCCGTCTTCCTCCAGGAACTACAAGCAACCGCCAATCACCAAAACTTACCCCTGCGAGTCATCCCGGGAAACATCCTCGATCGCCCCCTGAAACTCCCCCCTGCCTATTACCAACTGGCGATCGTCTCCGAAGTCATCTCCCATTTTCGCGACCCCTCCGAACTGCGCCTCTTACTCGCCAAACTCAGTGACGCCGTACTTCCCGGCGGATTCATCTTATTCAACCTCTTCCTCCCCCTCCAAGACTACCAACCCGATCGCCTCGTCGTAGAACTCTCCCAATCCTCCTGGTGCACCCTGTTTACCCGGGACGAACTTGCCACCGCAATGGAGAACCTCCCCCTCCAACTCTTATCCGACGAATCCGCCTTTGAATACGAACGGGACCATCTCCCCGCCTCCGCATGGCCCCCCACCAGTTGGTATCCCACCTGGTCCCAAGGCCGAAATATGTTCCATCTCCCCAACGCCTTTCCCCCCTTAGAATTGCGCTGGATACTCTGCCGTCGTTTGTAACCCCTCCACCCCCTAACCCTGATGTTCCCTACCAAAACCCCCTCTTCTGCCATTCCCCGCGAACCCATCCCCCAACCTTCACCCCAGATTCACGAGAAACACTTCCAACACCTAGAAGGCCAGTTTCAAGCCAGAGGCGAAATCCTGTTTCCCTGTGTTCCTGAATTGTTGCAACTGTATCTCGAACAGATCACCGCCTTGTTTAGCAGTTTCAACAGCGTCATCGAACCCGCCACCCTCGCCAAACTGCCGAAAGAACTGGAAAACCAGTTAATCTCTGGATTTGCCACCTCTCCCCATTCCAAATTAATTCTCACCTATGAACCGAGTCCCCAGGGGGTGACCCTGCAACTCAAACCGTTTATTTCCTCCGTCGCCGATCAGTACCAGGATTGGGTAAAACAACGCGAACCCCCCTTATTTGGCACTCATCCCGATGCCAAAGTCATGGCAATAGCGGCCCAATTTTCAAATCCCGCCGATTCCCCCATCTTAGATATCGGGGCTGGAACGGGTAGAAATACCCTACCCTTGGCCCAACAGGGTTATCCCGTGGATGCCGTGGAGTTAACCCCGGCCTTTGTCGAACAAATCCAAGAGGCCGCCCAAAAACAGAAATTGCCGGTCCGAGGGATTCTCGGGGATATCCTCGATCGCCAAGTCAAGCTACAACCCGCCTATTATCAAGGGGTGATACTCTGTGAAGTGATTGCCTCCCATTTTGGGTCTGTCGATCCCCTCCGCCAGTTGTTAGCCCGAATCTGCGATACCTTACGTCCGGGGGGTTTATTATTATTTAGTCTGTTCTTAGCCGTGGATGACTATGAACCGGACAACCTCACCCGAGAACTCTCCCAGGTCACCTGGTCCTGTATTTTTACCCGGTCAGAACTCGCTGAAGCGATGGAGAGATTGCCCCTAACCGTCTTATCCGATGAGTCCGTTGTAGAGTACGAACGGGAACATCTCCCGACTGCCGCATGGCCCCCAACCGGATGGTTTATCAAATGGTGTCAGGGTGAAAATTTATTTCCCTTAAACAACCAAGGTAAACCCCCGATGGAGTTGCGGTGGATTCTATGTCAACGGCGGTAATTGTCCGGGAATGCCTATAAACTGGGGGTTGGAAAGTATTTAAAAACCCGAGTTTCTGATCACCTACCTAGCCCAGAAGTTAACCCAGAAACCCGGTTTCTGAATTGCGGGGGAGAAACCGGGTTTCTGGGTTAACTTCTGCTACATCACCCAAATTGAGGCAAGAAACCCGGTTTCTGAAGTATTTCCGGGGAGATTAACTGGCAACTAAACCGACTTTTAATGCTTTGACGATCGCTTGAGTTCGACTGCTGACACCCAGCTTTTCAAAAATAGCCGTTAAATGGGCTTTAACGGTTGCAACTGTAACGTAAAGGTGACCGGCGATTTCCTCATTGGAAGCCCCTTTGACTAACCATTCTAAAACTTCCCGTTCGCGATCGGTTAAGCGGATATTTTTACACCCTTGCAGAGAATGACCGGAATAAAAATGAAAGATGCGGAAAAAACTCGTTGCTACCTCGGGGGCTAAATAGACTTCATCCTTCATCACGGTAGTCATGGCATCCCAGAGTTGTTTCGCCACAGACTCTTTAAAGACATACCCCCGCGCCCCCGCTTGCATGGCCCGAAAGACGGCTTCATCTTCATGATGGGCGGACAAGACAATCGCCTTCCCTTGAAAAGATTGTTCCCGCAATCGTAGCAATGCCTCTATGCCATCGGTTTGCGCTAGTTCTAAATCCAGTAAGATTAAAGCGGGATGTTGTTGAGAAGCCACCTTTAAGGCTTGATCTACTGAAGCTGCTTCCCCAACCACATCCATCCTAAATAAACCGTTATTATTGTAAAAACTAAGCAGGGTTTTTAATCCCTGACGAAATATCGGATCGTCATCGACGAGTAGAATAGAGACTAACTGAGGGGTGTTCATGGTTTTACGGGGTAGGGTTGAAAAATGATGGACAAAATATTAAAAATTAAGGAATTTACTGGGAGTAGCAACAGAGTTTACAATTTTTGTAAAACAGGGTTAACGGAAATGAAAACCCATAAAATAAATCCTCTTTTTTTAAGTTGTAAATGCACCCCAAATTTCGCACCTCTCATCGGATGAAAATTGCTAATCCGATTGAGGATAACGGGGCAGGGTAAAAGAAAAGAGCGCCCCACCTTCGGGATGATTTTGGACCCAAATGCTGCCCTGATGGTCCAGGATAATTTTTTTGGCAATGGGTAAACCCAATCCAGTTCCCCCAGGTCGTCGGGTATAAAAGGGGGTAAATGCCTGTTGCAGGTCTTCTCGGGAAAGGCCCAAACCCTCATCCCTCAAGGAGACCAGCACCTCATTATAAAAAACTCGCCACTCGCAAGTAATCCGACTGCCGAGGGGACTAAAGGCGATCGCATTATTCAAGAGATTCTCAAACACCTGTTTGATTTGCCATCGATCTATAGGCAACATCACCGAAGTTTGAGAAGCCTCAACCTTGATCTCTTTTTCCTGGAATCTGGGTTGCATGAATTTGAGAGTTTCCTTGACAATCTGGCATAAATCATGGCGATGTTCCGGCAATTTATGAGCCGGTTTTCCACAATTGAGTAAGGTGGTTAAGTTAGCACTGAGTTCACTCACGGATTCCCGAATTACTGTAGCCTGTTCTTGAAACGGACCCGTGGGTAATCCCAGACAAAGGGTTTCAGCATAAAGGCTAATCAGAGCCAGAGAATTCCGCAATTGATGTTCCGCCTTATGGAGAGATTGCCGCAGTAATTGAAGTTCCTCTGATTGGCAGTTCGAGGTAATAGCACCCCGGAGATAATGCTGGAGCATGGGCATCTGTTGTTCGACAAATTCTACCTGTAAGGGCGACAGAGATTGAGCAGCCCATAACAGGAGATAGGAACAGCTTTGAGCGAGTTCAGAAGCGGGATGATTCTCACAGTGGGCTGTCGTATCTACAGATTCACAGCGATCGCCCTGGGGAACAATCCCCGTGGGGAGGCGCTCTGATAACCCACCCAAATCTGAGTTTATCTCCCCCAGAAACTTGCTGGAATCCCCATCAACCCAGGGAGGGAGGGGATAAACATAATAGGCATTGAGTTGAGACAGACGAGCTAACGGCAACTCAGGGGGTAACCAAACCTCAGACTTTAGGTAAGATAACTCCCCCTCATTAAATTCCGGGCGATCGGCCCTCGCTTCACCCACCCAACGTCGAAGCTGTCCCTCCTCAAAATCCGGGTAAACAATCCAGGCACCGACCAAAGGCAGATAGCCGAGGATCTGCTGAATCTGTTGGTGACAGACTGACTCAATGGCTAGGGATTGCGATCGCGAAGGAGTGGGGTTTCTCACGGGTCTGGTCTCTCCCAAGGAGAATTCCGCGATAGCGGAGGTAAAAAGCATTTCAGAGCCAGACAAAAACGTTCCAAGACTCAACGGTTCCATACCTACTCTTCTTTATAGTCGGTTCTTTTTGGGGATAGTCTTATAAATCCCCGGTAGAAGGACAGTCCAACCTACCTTAACCTCAGATTCTCAAAAATATTAAAATTCCACACAAATTTTAAAATTTCGACCAAAGTCTAATAACCAGACTCCATCAATCTCATTAATCTATAACCTGTAGCTGCCTAATCACCCCGGTTTATGATTCCTGCTGTTGCTCAGACCTTAGCAGAAATCCTGGCAGGCGGGACCTCAGCGGTCAGTATGGAGCAAATTGATTTCAATTCTCCAACTCCCGAGCTGAATAATCAGGCTCCGAGGCTCAACCTCTACTGCTACGACGTTCGGGAAAACCCCCAAATGCAACCCTCCCATCAACAGACCGACCCCTCAACCCTGTGGTTTGATGTCTCGTTTCTGCTCACGGCTTGGGATGTGACCGCCCTAGGGGAGCAGCACCTGTTGTCAGAAGCATTGACTGTGCTCATCCAGCACCGTTGTTTACCGTCCGAACGTTTAGCTCCAGCCTTACGAGGCAAGGGAAATTTACCGATGAGGATTTCTGCGGATGGGCTGAGTGAAATTGCAGCAATTTGGACTGCATTAGGCGTACCACTACGTCCGGGTTTGTATCTAACTGTAACTGTTCCGTTCACCAGCCAAACTGAACCCGCTATGAAGGAAATTGCTTTTACCTCAATTCAATAACAGGCGTTAGCGAACTAACCGTGTTTTGGCGGAGGCTCGAACCGACCCGAAGCACACCTGCTGGCTAACCATTGTAGATCTAACTATCTATGTAATTGGAGAACAACCACTCATGCCCTTGGATTATTTTGCTCCTGGCGTCTACGTTGAAGAAGTAGACCGAGGTAGTCGCCCGATCGAAGGCGTCAGTCTCAGCGTTCCTGGCTTTATCGGCTTTACCGAAGATGTCCGTGGTGATGCCGAAGTCTTTCAACCCATGATGGTCACCACCTGGGATCAATACCTAGAGTATTTTGGCAAACCTGGTTCTGATGGGTTTACCGACTTCGATGCTTACCTCCCCTTTGCTGTTTACGGATGGTTCTTGAATGGCGGCGGTCGCTGTTGGGTAAGCAGTATCGGGACCAAACTTCCCGGTTCTGAACCCGCGCCGCCGGAAAAAACTGCCACGAAATTGCTCACCTCCTCCGGTCGTCCCGCCCTATTATTCAACCTCAAAGGAGCGGCAGGGGAAGCCGAAGATGGGGACGCGCCAGCACTTCCAGCAGCAACCGGACGGGTGACTGTCAAAGTTGAAAGCAGCACTCCGAAGCCCCCGGAAGATGAAGATGCCGAACCCCCCATTGATGATGGTCAATTCTTCAAGGTTACTGTCAAACGAGGGGATACGGTCCTGGAGACCTACGATAACCTGACCATGAAAGAAGATGTAGAGGCCGAGTTAGGCACCTATGTCTTGACCGCATTGCAGGAATCTGAAGCGATCGATGTCAGTATGCCCGAAGGTCTAGGCGCCATCTCGCCCCTCTCCAAGCGCCCCGGCAATGGGACCTACGAAGTTGCCCCCCCACCCCCCTTCATTCAAGACCCCGATCGCCTACCCCGAGAACTCCAAGGCAAACGCGACGATCGCACCGGCGTCCAAGGGATCTTTGAAATTGACGATGTAGCCATGATCGCCTGTCCCGACCTGATGCGGGTCTATCAAGAAGGACTCCTGGACATCGACCAAGTACATGGTGTGATGGAAATGATGGTGAGTATGTGTGAAAACTCTGCTCCCAGTCCCCCGTTCCGCATGGTTGTTCTCGACCCACCCCCGATCAAACCCGGAAAAAATGAGAACCGCGCCGTTGCTCCCGAACAGCAAAAACCCCAAGATGTAGCCAAATGGTTACGCGAAGGATTTAACCGCCGGTCCATGTTTGCCGCGCTTTACTATCCTTGGATCAAAGTCGCCAACCCCCGCAACGGCGGTCGTCCCATCGCCATTCCCCCCTGCGGTCACATGATGGGCGTCTGGTGTCGCACCGATGAAACCCGGGGTCTGTTCAAAGCCCCCGCCAACGATACTCCCCGGGGTGTGCTGGGTCTAGCTTATGAAACCAACTTCCGCGAACAAGAACTGTTGAACCCCCTGGGGATCAACTGTATCCGTAACTTCTCAAACTACAATCGCGGCATCAAAATCTGGGGCGCACGCACCCTAGCCGAACCCGATAACATCCAATGGCGTTACATTCCCGTGCGTCGGATGATGAGCTATATCGAGAAATCCATTGAAATCGGCACTCAGTGGGTCGTGTTTGAACCCAACGATTCCACCCTCTGGGGACGAGTCACCCGCACTGTTTCCAGCTTCCTAGAAGGTCTCTGGCGTCAGGGCGCATTGGTGGGCGGTACTGCAGGAGAATCCTTCTTTGTCAAGTGCGACGGCGAACTCAACACCGCCGACACCATGATGATGGGTCGTCTGTACATCGAAGTCGGTGTCGCTCCTGTGCGACCGGCAGAATTCGTGATCTTCCGCATCAGCCAATGGGCACCGGGCCAATAAATTGGTCATTGGTCTTATGTCATTAGTCATTAGTCGTTAGTCATGGGTTGTTAGTTATTGGTTGTTAGTCTTTGAGGACTAATGACAAAGGACTAATGACAAAGGACTAATGACAAAGGACTAATGACAAAGGACTAATGACAAAGGACTAACAACAGTCATGGCTAATGATGACTGAAACCCAACTGTTTTCACTCAGTTTCAAGCTTCAAGGAGTAAAAAAATGGCAGATCTGTTTGTAATTTCCTCGAATAGGTTTTCATTTACTTACGGAGGAAAAGAATTTCCTCTACTTAAAATTAGTGGCATTGATGTCCAAGCCAAAACCGCAGGACACAAATCCCCCATCGCCTCGGGGAAAAATGCTCAAATGTCCCGGCAAACTGTTTCAACTGGATACTATAACAACCAAAATGTTACCATTGAAGCAGTCCTCCAAGATGGCGTCAAAACCCTTTACGACATTTTTAAAAAAGGAATGCCTGCCACTTACGGAGGGGATGGAAAATGGAGCGGCAATTTTTCCGATGCGGCGATTACTGTCTTCGATCCCGATGCGAAAGCAGTCTTAACCTATAACCTCAAAAGCTGTCAAATGGTCAGCTATGAAGTTAGTGAATTTAATGTCAGTGGCGACCAATTTCTGACAGAAAAATTTGAACTGAATGTAGAAAGTGTCGAACGGAAGCAGTAGATTTCTAATTGTTGGTAGAATCAAGCCCAATTTTTTGTAGAAATAGACGCCTTGTTTTGGGAAAGTAATTAGGGAAAGAACAAAGGAGTAGTACAATGCCAGTCGATAAGGAACCACTTTCTCAGGCTAGATTTGAATTTGCCGCCGATGGGTTGGGCAAAGATCTATTGGTGGAATCGGTTTCGGGAGTGAAAATGACCATTCCCGTGACCAATGCCGATGGTGCATTTGGGGTAAAAACTGGAAGTAAGGTCAATCGTCAAGCCGCACCGTCCGCTGTAGAATCGAGCGATGTCACCGTGACGTTTGTGACCTCTAGTAAAGACCCTAAAGCGGTTTCCAAGTGGTTTTACGATTCCCACTCAACGCCAGACTTGGGCGGTGCGACGGGAACCAAAGGGAAAACCGATCAGGCAACCTTGACGGTGTTCAAGCAAGATGGTTCACCCTCCGCAACCTGGACCTTTAAAGGGGTGATGCCGATGACTTATAAAATGTCGGAGTTAGATGCGGCGGGAAATCAGTCCCTTAAAGAAACGATCACGTTTTGTTATGAGTATGTGGAACGCACGAAATAAGGGCGTTTCATGAAAGAGGGCTGGACAGTCAACGGAGTGGGATTGCCCCTCCCTCGAAGAGGGAAGGCCCCTCCTGACTCCATTGGCGATCGCCCCTTTATCAATGCACCCATCCGATCCGCTCACCGCGATGCAACTCGTTTGCCGGAGATTAAACCGTGCCTGAATTTCCTGAATTACTTGCCACTTCGCGATTTTACCTAGAACTTCACCTCAAAGATAGTGTCGATGCGATCGATGCCTACTTTATGGAATGTCAAGGGTTTAAAACTAGCCAGGAAATCATTGAAATCTGCGAAGTCACCCCCCAAATGTGGGGCAAAGATGGTAAATCCCGAGGGCGGATGATCCGGACTAAAATTCCGGGGAATATCAGCTATACCAATTTAACCCTGCGTCGCGGTCTCACCGTTTCCATGACCGTCTGGAATTGGTTGGAAGCGATTCAAGAAGGATCTTGGGCGGTACAGCGGCGAGATGGCTCCTTAACCCTTTATGATCAAGGCGCACAGGCTCAGGTTAGATTTGAGTTTAAACGGGCATGGCCGGTGAGCTATTCTATTTCTGATGTCAGTGTCAGTAGCGGTGACTTGGAAATAGAAGAACTAGAAGTGGCCGTGGAAGAGTTAAAACGGGTTAAGGTGGTGTAACAAGGGTAGGGCCAAGTCAGGATGATTCAGACCGAGTTTGAGTTTACGTTACCCAAAGGGTATCTCGATAGCGAAGGCAACTTGCACCGTCAAGGGGTGATGCGTTTATCCCGGGCGATCGATGAGATTGCTCCCCTGCGAGACCCTCGGGTCAAATCGAATCCGGCATACGCCACGGTAATTATTTTATCGCGGGTGATTACTCGTTTGGGGGCTTTAGAACAAGTGACTCCCTTGGCGATCGAGAATCTATTTGCCGTAGACTTGAATTATCTTCAAACCTTTTATCGTCAAATTAACGAACTCGAAAATCAGGGGGATCCAAACTCAGAATCCCTGTCACCCCCAGCCCTTCCGGGGCCCTCCTACTCATGAATCAGGTGATGCCATGAATCGGGAAACGATACCTCATACTGAGTTTACATTTACCCTCCCCGTGGGAGTGGTGGATGGGGAGGGCAGTCTGCATCGACAAGGGGGGATGCGAAGGGCGACGGGTCATGATGAAATCTGGGTGAGCAAAGACCCTCGGACTCAAGAAAATTCCGCTTATAAAATCATCTTTCTCCTCTCTCGGGTGATTACCCATCTAGGAGGGTTTTCATCGGTGACGCCGGAGTTATTAGAACAACTGTTTTTAACAGATTTTATTTATTTACGAGAGTTTTATACCCAAATAAACCCGTCTGAAGTGGAGGGGATACCTGTGGGGGAGTTCTGGGCTACCCCTTGGAGCAGCTGTACCAAGAGGTAGCAACGATCGCCTTTCACTTTCACTGGTCCTTAGATGAAATTCTCCGTCTCGAACATGGAGAACGAAGGCGTTGGATTGCCACGATCGCCCAATTGAAGCGGATGCCGTGACGGGAAGATGGAACAGTCAGGGAAATAACTTGTCAAGGGAGCAGAGGAAGCCGAGTAAAACCGGATGAAACCCAGGGTGATCAAGAATCTAACTAAAAATGACAGCGGTGCGATCGTGACTCAAAAAAGCGCGATCGCCCTTTAGTCGCTCAATATTGAGAATCAGTCCCGGAAAATCCGCGTCATTTTCAATTGACACTCCACTGCTTGTTTCACATCACATCCGTTTCTCAGAATTCGGAAGTATGATAGCGGTAGAGCACAATCTGAGCTGAACTGTCAATTTTTCCCGATTCTTTTCCACGTTTATTATCTTGTTTTTACTGGCTCATCCTTCTTCAATTGTTGATGCGGAGGTTTTACTATCATGCGATCGCCCAAACTGATTCACTTAATGAGTATCCTGGCAGTGGTCCTGTCTCCGGCTTTGGTCACCCTTTCGGGATTCTCCCCAGTCCGCGCCCAATCTCAACGAGGGGAACTCCTCGCCCTCAACTTCCCTTCTGCACCCCGCAACATCGGTGGTCCCCGCAGTAGCGCCGGGGGAGGAGTCCGAGGCAATGGGAATGACACTTGCATCGAGGGTGAATCCCCCTTGACCCCCTTAATGCCCACCCATGATATCGTCAAAACCGTCACGCCCAACCCGGAATTTTTCATGTTTGTCCCCAAAAATAGCGCAGATTCGGGAGAATTTGTGATTGTTGATGGGAATGGCAATGACGTTTATCTGTCTACCTTCCAGCTATCCGAGGCCCCCGGCGTCGTCAAGGTCAGCCTCCCTGCCAATACCGACCTGGAAATTGGCAAAGTCTATGATTGGCAGTTTAGCCTGATCTGCGATCCGGGAGACCGCCAAGCCGATGTATTCGTGCAGGGTCAAATCGAACCCACCGAACTGACCGAGGAAATGCAAGCTCAATTAGACCAGGCACAGCCCCTGGATCAGGTGCAACTGTATGTTGACCAAAGCTTATGGAACGAAGCGGTGAGTCTGCTTGCCCAATTCCGTAATTCTAATCCCACGGAGTGGCAAGGACTGTTAAAATATGTCGGCTTAGAAAGCATTGCTTCGGAACCTCTGCCGATCCAAACTATTGGAACGTCGCAGAATTAAATAAATAAGGAATAAGCCGTGATGTGGAATCAATTAAAACGGCAAGTTTGGGAATGGCGCGGGGTCTGGATTGCTGCTCCTTCAGTAACGGTAGCCGTAATCCTCCTGCGTTTTACTGGTGTACTACAGCCTTGGGAATGGGCCGTCTACGATCTGTATATGAGGGCGCGACCCTCGGAACCTCCAGACAACCGAATTGCCATTGTTGGGATTAATGAAGCCGATGTGCGCGAATTAGGACAAGCCATTATTCCCGATCGCGTTTATGCAGCAGTCATTGAAAACCTCAAAGCCATGAATCCTCGGGCGATCGGCTTAGATGTCTATCGGGATCAACCCGTTGAACCCGGTCATGCTGCACTCCGTCAGGTTTTTGAATCCACACCGAATCTGGTGGGAATTCAAAAAGTGATCGGGGACCGCGATCGCGACACCATTGCACCCCCTCCGGGCTTACAATATGCCGGTTCCAATGACATGATTTTGGATGAAGATCAGGTCAAGCGCCGGGGGTTGGTGATGGTGAATGATGAAGCCGGAAACCTCATCTACAGTTTTAGTTTATATCTAGCCGGCCTCTATCTCGATGCCGAAGGAATTGCCCCGGAAGCCATTGAGGGGAGCGAATCCTGGAAATTTGGCAACCAAGTTTTCTCTCGCTTTGAACCGAACGATGGGGGCTACGTTGGCGCAGATAATGGGGGCTATCAGGTCCTGTTAAACTATGCCGGTCCCAGCCGACATTTTGAGACGGTTTCCCTGATGGATATCCTCAGAAATCGAGTCCCGCCGGATTGGGGACGCGATCGCATTATCTTGATTGGAGCCGTTGGGGAAAGCTTCCAAGACTTATTTTTCACCCCCTATACCAAAGAAGCGGGCAACCGCATGGCGGGGGTGGAAGTTCACGCCACTCTCGTCAGCCAGATGATTAGTGCGGCCCTCGACGATCGCCCGGTGATTAAAACCATACAAGAACCTTACGAATGGTTGTGGATTTTCCTCTGGGGGAGTCTGGGAGCATTTCTTATCTGGAAATGGCGCTATGTCGGGGGCGCAGGATGGCTCTCGGTTCAACGCACCGCAGCGGCGGTTTTGTCGGCGGTGGCCCTGGTGGGAATCACTTATGGGGCATTTCTGTTGGGATGGTGGATTCCCGTGGTGCCTCCGGCTTTGGCCTTACTCGGTTCTGCTACGGCGATCGTTGCTTACGTTGCCCGGACTGCCGGAGATATTCGCAAAACCTTTGGTCGCTATCTCACGGATCAAGTCGTCGCCAATTTACTAGAAAATCCGGAAGGATTAAAAATGGGCGGGGAACGACGCAAACTGACAATTTTTACGTCTGATTTACGCGGATTTACGGCACTTTCTGAGCGATTGCCTCCAGAAGAAGTGGTGAAAATTCTCAACTTTTATCTGGGATATATGGCCGATGTGATTACCTCTTACCAGGGAACCATTGATGAGTTTATGGGAGATGGTATCTTAGTGCTATTTGGTGCACCGACCTCCCGACCGGATGATGCAAAGAGGGCGATCGCCTGCGGAATTTCCATGCAGTTAGCCATGCGTCAAGTGAATGCCAAAGTGGTGGAATGGGGACTGCCCGAACTGGAAATGGGAATTGGCATCAATACCGGCGAAGTCGTCGTGGGCAATATCGGCTCGGAAAAACGGACCAAGTACGGAGTCGTCGGCAGTCAGGTCAATTTAACCTACCGCATTGAATCTTATACAACAGGAGGGCAAATTCTGATTTCTGAGCAGACTCTCCTCGATGCCGGAGGTGAGGATGTTGTCGAAATTGAGGGTAAACGTGAGGTGATGCCCAAAGGGGTGAAAGATCCCCTGATGATTTATGATGTGAGCGGGATTAAAGAGCCTTATCATATCTCCCTAACCAGGGAAGAAGAGGTGTTTTTGCCCCTGAGCGAACAAATCCCCATTCAATACACCATTTTGGAAGGAAAGCACATCAGCGAAACCCGCCTAATCGGTCATTTAGTCCAGCTTTCGGCTAAAGGGGCTCAAGTGAGAACCGAACCGGGAGCCGGGGATATTCTCCCCGTCGGATTGACCAATCTCAAGCTCAATTTATTGGAGGGGAATTTCGAGGGCAGCCGGGAAGATATTTATGCCAAGGTTTTGGAAAAAACCGCCGCTGAACCCCATTGTTTTTACATTAAGTTTACAGCAAAACCCCCGGCAGTGGCGGCTCACTTAGAACAGGTGTATAAGTCAATTCTGGCTGTTACTCCGTCTTAAGGGAGGGGTTGAGCGACTTCTCCATCGTTGAGGGCGATCGCCCTTGTTTAAATGACATTAGAGGATTAGAGGACTCCTATGAAATTAACCTTTTTAGGTTCAGGCTCGGCTTTCACCGTGGGAGCCAATAATTATCAATCGAATGTTTTGTTAGAGAGCGATCGCGGAACTAAACTCTTGATTGATTGTGGTTCTGATATTCGCTTCTCTCTCCATGCGGCGGGATATTCCTATCTGGATATCACCGATATTTACATCAGCCATTTGCATTCGGATCACGCCGGAGGATTGGAATATATTTCCTTTACCACCAAATTTGACCCCCGATGCCAAAGACCCCGCCTTTATCTCAGTAAAGAAATAGCTGGGGACCTCTGGGCCCATACCCTCTCCGGGGGCCTCCGTTCCATCCAAGGTGATATCACAGAATTAGAGACGTTTTTTGAGGTAGAAAAAGTTCCGCGCAATGGACATTTTATCTGGGAAAATATCCAATTTAATTTGGTCAAAGTCATCCATATTGATAATGGTTACTTTGTCATGCCCAGCTATGGATTGTTCTTTGAACTAGAAGGAAAGCAAATCTTTTTCAGCACCGATACCCAATTATGTCGGGAAGAAATCTGGGAATATTACGAGCAAGCGGACCTGATTTTTCAGGATTGCGAAACCTCTCAATTCCCCACCACTGTTCACGCTCATTACCAGGACTTAGTCGCCTTACCCGACGCCATCAAAAATAAAATGTGGTTGTATGGGTATCAACCCGGACCCCTACCCAATGCAGAACAAGATGGATTCCTCGGGTTTGTCCAACGGGGACAGCAATTTGAATTTGCGCCCTCTCCCCTCCAGGCAGAGACTATCGTCACCGTCTGATTTTCTTGGCCCTGATTCGACGAACTGCATTATGACTGGCGCGATCGCCCCTAACCCTCCTTTTTACAAAGGGGGGCTTTTTCAGTTTATGGCCCTTCGTCGATTGTAGGCTTTAGCAACCTATTCGGGTCAAGAACCCCGGTTTTTGACCCCGGGATCTCATCCTGTACCCATCCATGAGAATTTGCGGAACATCGAACGATGGACAGCAGACTAAGGAAGGGACTTTCAACACCCTCCGGAATTGTGGCCTAATTCCTGATCACTATAGAAGAATCGGAGCAAAATGGGAGCAAATCAGACTCAGTTCAGGATAGAGAGAGCAACAACAGTTAACTCCTCCCCCAAACCGAACCCTAGGGCGATCGCGCAGTGGATACTTCAGATTATGACGAAGCGCTCAGTCCCTCACAGGACATAGAAGCGAGCGAACCCCCGGGTTTGGCCTCTTTCCCCTAACCTATCGTAAACGAGCGAATAATCGCTCGATCCAGGATCAATGAACGAAGCTTTAAAAAGAATAGTAGCACAATCCCTTTCCTGGTTTACCACTCCAATTCCCCTCGGCAACTATTCAGTTTCAATCAGTGCAATGTTGCAACTGATTATCTGGGTCTGTATTGTTTTGTTCCTATCCCGCGCCCTCAAGAAATTCCTCAAATATCGGCTGCTCGTTAAGTTAGGAATTGACGAAGGAAACCGCGAAGCAATGGCAACCATTATCAGCTATAGCAGTTCCATGTTAGGGCTGATTATTGTATTGCAAAGTACCGGATTTAACCTCGGGTCCCTACTCGTCATTGCTGGAGGTTTAGGGGTTGGGATTGGTTTTGGACTTCAGGAGGTGACCCGCAACTTTATCAGCGGTTTGACCTTACTCATAGAACGAAAACTCAAGGTAGGGGATTTTATAGAATTTGATGGAATGTCAGGTTATGTCAAAGAAGTGTCCCTGCGATCGACCCTGATCCGGACCCGTGATGGGGGCGATGTCGTCGTTCCCAACAGTAAACTCGTTGAAAATAAAGTTCTGAATTGGAGCTACGACTCTTTTCACGCTCGGATTCAAATTCCCGTGGGAGTTGCCTATAATAGCGACACGGTTTTAGTCACCGAAACCCTCTTAAATGCGGCTTATATGGAACCGGCAGTATTGCACGACCCTCCCCCAAAAGTCCTGTTTAAAAATTTTGGGGATAATGCCCTCAACTTTGAACTATGGGTTTGGGTAAACCGGATTGACCGCGAACCGTTTATTCGGAGTTCTTTAAATTTTATTATTGAGTACAACCTGCGCCAAAATCATATTACAGTCCCCTTTCCTCAACGGGATTTATGGATTAGAAATGGAGAAGATTTAAGCCGGTTGGGGAGAAAAAATTTCCAACAAAATGGTCACCGTCCTGAGATGATAACCGAACCTGTAGCAGTTGCTACCTCGAATAAGCCGTTATCACTGAAAGATTTGCTGCGGCAGGTGACTTATTTTCAAAACTTTACGGACCTGGAATTAAGACAACTTATCGAAATTGGTCATCGGAAACGCTTGTATCCCTCCCAGGTTTTATTCCAGGAAGGGGACCCGGGAGATGCCTTTTATATTGTGTTATCGGGTTCCGTGGAGGTATTTGTGGAAAAAATTAATAAGCATCTGACTAACCTGGGAGCAGGCAAGTTTTTTGGGGAATTGTCTTTAATGTTAGGAATTCCTCGAACGGCATCGGTGCGAGCCTTAGAAGAAACCATTTTGTTTACGATTCATCATAATGCTTTTCAAAGCATCTTGCGGGAGCATCCCGAGTTGGCTGAGGAAATCGTTCAGGAATTATGTAAACATCAAGAAGAATTAGCCCAGCGGCAACAGCAATTACGAACAATGGGGTTGTTAGATGCTACGGAAGATGATAAAAATCCGGTGGTTTGGGTGAGAAAGCGGCTGCAAAATTTGTTTCACCTGTAGTTCCCCTGTGCTCTGGGTGCGATCGCCATCTCGGGGGGAGGCGATCGGGCTGACAAGAGATACCAACGACCCGTTGGGTGTGTTCATGGGGAACTCTGCCAACCGGAAGAGTCTGCCGAGCTCCCAACTCTACCCACAGTGGGAGTTCAAATCTTTACAATAGCTTTATTAAAAGAACAGTACAGGGGGGAGACACCCGTACAGAAATTGCTTATAATTAGAATGGAGTTTACCCGGTTATGGAAGAAAAAATGACTTGGCCCACCTGCCTAAATCCAATGACTAAAAAACAGGAATCCAAGCCGAACGGAACAACGGTGCAATTGGCGGAGTTCGTCCTTGAGCTATATGCTGCGGGATGGACGCAACAGCAAGTGTTCGGCCAATATCCTCACATTACCCCGGATCTCGTAACCCGAGTCTTTTCCTTAGCTGCACTCTTGTGTGTTAGAGAAGAGGTCCTCTCTCAACTTTCCGGAACACCTGAAGCTAGATTATTAAACGTATAAGCAATCCTTAACAGAATAGCTTAAATATTTCTCCCAGACAATTTTTAATAAAGGGTTACTGCTGAACCCTTTCTTTAGGCGCAACCCCCAGCAGTAGCTTTTGAGCTAGGTCAAGTGTAACGATCGCCGACAATGACCGATTCAAGAGTGGCAAAAATATAGTGATCCCCCCATAAAAAATAACCAGAGGGGGCTTGAAAGCCCCCCATCATTTTCAATTGGCAGAGACCGTAGCCCGGGGCTGTTGTTCCTGTAGAATCGGAGCGGATAACGCCGATTCTAGCTCCGCACATCCTAACCGTTCTTCTAAAATTCGCATCACTTCCCGTCCAAAATCATTGGGATTGCGCTGCCATGCCTCCAGGCAAACCTCACCGAAGAACGATCCCAGAGGTTCCGGATTCCAGAGTAACTTCCGCGCAGTCCAAGGCATCAAGCTCATCGGGTCATAACCGGGTTTGAGAATATTTTCCTTAAACGCATACTCTTCTAAATGGGTATGGGGTTGTAACCCGATAAAAAAGATCGCCGGTTCTACCTTATCTTCCCCAAAAATTCGTTCTAGTTCGCGATGATAGGCCAGGGTTTGACGAATCGTTTCATAGGTCTCATCAATGACATTAAACGAATAATTCACCGATACCAAATCATTAAAACCCGCTGCCTTCAAGTCGCGACAATTTTGCAGAACCACGCGCAGGTTGTAACCCATCCGCATCTTCCGGACCAGTTCTTGGGAACCACTGGTAATCCCAATTTCAAAATAATTCATCCCGGTTTTGACCATCAAATCGCACAATTCCGGGTTCAAATTGTCAGCGCGGATATAGGCGGCCCAATGGATATCTTCCATTCCGGCCTCGGAAATTTTCTGGAGTAACTCGATCGCATCATTAATATAGCGACGGGCCGGAATAAATTGAGCATCGGTAAACCAAAAATTGCGGATGCCGCGATCGTACAGTTGTCGCATTTCCGCCACCACTTCATCGGCTGGATTAATCCGGACCTGCTTCCCTTCAATCACCGTATAAACGCAATAACAACAGTTATGGGGACAACCGCGTTTAGTTTGGACGCCTATATAAAAATCTTGGTCTTGCAGATAATATTGAAACTCCGGCCATAACCGTTCTATATAGTCGTAGTCACAAGCAGTTTTCTCAATTTCTGTGGGTTTTTCATGGATCAGGCGATCGCGCGGAGTCGTTTCCCCCACCACATAACATCGCTCATCCCGAAAATCCTGACCCCGCAGATATTTTTCCAGGAGTACCTCCCCTTCTCCCACGGAGATAATCGTCCCCTGGGGTAAACTGCGACCGAGTTGTTCATAGAACACGCTTACCGCACCTCCCCCCACAATCGCCCTCGCTTCGGGGTGATAGGTTTGAGCGCGTTTGAGTCCCCGCTTGACTAATCCCAGATTGCGCCAGAGTTCTCCATAATAGGCTGTGGTGATTCGCAGTCCCCCCAGGGCCCCCCGGAGTTTAATCAAGGGATTGCGAGCATAGTAAAACTCAAAAGCATTTTGGAGGGGATTGCCTCCGCGTCCCCCGACGGGGGCGTAAATTTGAATATCCCGCCAGGAGAAGACCAGTAAAGTGGGTTGAAAGCGATCGACACAGGCATCGAGGGACTGGGCAAAGTCCAGAGGGGGGATCGTTCCCATATCAAAAATCTGCTGTTCAACCTCGGGAAACAGCTTGTGAACGAAATCGGCTAGGTAAACCACACCGATCGGGAAGATGGGATTGCACGGGAGGCGAACGTAGAGGATGCGATTTTCCATCTCGGTAGCGGGGAATAGGTTTTACAAAAAGCGGTTCATATAACTTAACCATATCATCAGCCCTCGGAATTTGCATGATCAAGGGGGCAATTCCGTTACCCGAGGGTTCTAGTGGGGCAGGTCCCTAATTCAGGATGACCGGAACCAGTAACACCCTGGACACCTTGGAAAACCCCTAATGATAAGGGGGATCGATAGGTTTCATCAGCATACCTTAACCCCGCAATTTTCTATTTTTAATGAAAAATTTTACTATATTCTCTTCAGTTGGTAGTCGCGTTTACAGCTTGCGGGGATCGGCTGGTGTTACGGTTACAGGGTATAAAGTTTTTTTTGGAAAAAACTCCTCATAAAGGTTATGGCTCAAATCCTCGATCCCATTCCGGCTGACGCCAAAGGTCAAATTCTGTGCTGCTATGTCAATGCGACGAGTAAAATCCAGATTGCTCGGGTCAGTAACGTTCCCAAGTGGTATTTTGAGCGGGTTGTGTTTCCCGGTCAACGTCTTGTTTTTGAGGCATTTCCAGAAGCCCTGTTAGAAATTCATACGGGGATGATGGCGAGTGCTATTTTATCCGATAAGATCCCCTGTGGACGCCTCCGAGTCATGGATGAGAGTGATCCCACTCAGTCTGCTCCTGGACCAGAGCAGGAGGAAATGCCCAAGCGTCCTCATAGAAATCCCACCATTGATAATAAAGGGATAGTCTTAAGTGATCCATTCTTGATGACGGCTTTAACGTCAGTTTAATAAGATGAAGATAGGTAGGATTTGAGGGTTGGTAGTGTTAATAATGCTACAACCCTCTATCATTTAATAAGTTAGGTCCTTGGATGAAAAACAAGGAATCAAAAATAAAGGATCAAAAATAATGGGGCTTGTACCTATTCGGATGAACGGGTGTTAAGGTTAAATTTGACTGGGATGAGTAGGGTGAAGGGTATTCACTGTAAACGAACCAGTTAGGCCACTGTTTAGGATAAAAGTTTGTGGATCTGCCTTCTTTCCTCTGGTTGTGGAAAATCGCAGCCTGGTCAATGGGTTTTTCGATACTGGCCTACAGCTTACTCGCGGTGAGTGGGCTGTGGATGTATGGTGCGCGCCTCGGGCGTAAACCGCGAGGACGAATTTTGGTGCGATCGCTCCACTATGGTTTCGGGATAACTCTCGTGGCCCTAGTCTTGCTGCTTTTAGCCGTGGGGATTGTCGGGACTCTGGGACATTATGGGTCTCTGGGTCACTCCGTGCATCTAGGGGCGGGATTGTTGGTGGTGGGACTGGTCCTGCTGTCCGCCTGGAGTGCAAATCAGATTGCCCCTGGGCGTCAATGGGCGCGATCGCTCCACATCACCACCAATGCTATTTTATTTGTGGCATTGGCTTGGGTATCCTGGACAGGTTGGACCGTGGTGCAAAAATATTTACCTTAATCCGTTATCATGCCATCGGGTCTGGGGGAAAACTCCCATCAAATCCCCTTAAACTCTCAACGAGTCAAAATTTTTTAAGCATAAACAGGGTCGTGTCAATAGAACCAAGCGGCGATCGCGCTAAACCTCAAACTGAAATCCAAGATAGAGAAGTCCGGGAATTTCGGATTTCTCCCCTGATTCGAGTCACCCTCTTGAGCTTATATATTGCCCTGACGGTGCCGTTACCATTTTTGTCTAAAGCAACTGGGGCCCCGATTTCTCCGGGAGTGCTGTGGGTGGGATTGGCAATGGGGGCGGTGGCTGTGTATGGGGCGCTCAGTGAACGGGCGATCGCCAATGCTGAAGGCATACAAGTCACCTATCCCCAGTGGGTTCCCCGGGGCCTCCGTAAGGGCTGGATATTGCCCTGGAATGAGGTAGCGGCGCTCAAACCGCGCACCACCGGACAGGGGGGGCTAGTGTACTATTTTGTCAGTAAATCCGGCCAAGGGTATCTGCTACCGATGCGGGTGGTCGGGTTTTCTGAGTTGGTCAAAATTGTGGAAGCCAAAACGGGGATTGATACCCGGGATGTGCGTCCATTAGCCCAACCTTGGATGTATTTTATTTTGCTGGGATTTACCCTGCTGTTGCTGTTGATTGATGCTTGGACGATCGCCACGGCCCTGACCCTTGGTCATTAAAGGGCGGGCCAGTTTCAGTGATGTCTAACCGGGACAAGCGGCATGGAGATAGACTGGAACCGATGGATTGTTCAGATTAACAAGATTAAAAACCCTTGCCAATAGAACAAAATGCTCAACTGCGGCTGGATCGGGTCAGCCTGAACGCAGCGATCGCAGGGGCGAGGATGGAAAAACCCATCCTGAATGAGATTTGTTTTGACGTTTACCCAGGCGATCGCCTTGCCATTGTGGGTCCCTCTGGCGGGGGGAAAACCTCCCTATTAAGACTGATTGCTCGACTCATCGACCCCAGCCGTGGCACGATCTATCTGGATGGACAAGATTACCGCAAAATCCCGGTATTGGAACTGCGTCAGCAAGTGACCCTAGTTTTGCAAGAGTCAAAACTGTTAGGCATGACCGTCCAAGGGGCGATCGCCTATCCCCTGAAACTGCGTGGAATGAAATCCCCCCAGATTCAGGAGAGAGTCTCGACTTGGATGGATCGCCTACACCTACCTACCGAATGGCTGGAGCGAACAGAAATGCAGCTATCGGCAGGACAACGGCAGCTTGTGGCCTTATGCCGCGCCTTAGTCATTGAACCCAAGATTTTGTTACTAGATGAACCGACCTCCGCCTTAGACGTGGGTCGCGCTGAGCACCTCCTACAAGTTTTAGCTGAAGTGGCCCTGAACACGGAGACGACTCTGATTATGGTCAATCACCAACTCGACCTCGCCCAGCAGTTTTGCAACCGCTTATTGTATTTGCACAAAGGCACCCTTTTGGAGGACCTGCCCGAGGAGCAGATTGACTCGGCAAAGTTGCGATCGGCGATCGTCCAAGCGGAAGCAGAGGCTGCCTCGGAATGGGAATGAGTTGAGGGAATTGACCTTGGACCTTTTAGGAGTCAAGGGAGTCTAGCCCCGAGAGAGTGGAACCGCGCCGACTGGAGTTAATTGACGCATCAGGGTTTTTTTCCCCATCGTTTGTTCCGGTTGCTGGGGGGGAGTCGCGTTGAGTATTTCCGTATTCAAGCGATAGCCCACATTGCGGACCGTTTGAATCAGGCTAGGTTGTCGGGGGTCAGTTTCGATTTTTTTCCGCAGGGAGAGAACATGAGTGTCAATCGTGCGGGGATTATCAATGGCATCCGGCCAAGCTCGGCGCAGCAGTTCCGGACGGCTCATGGGCAGGCCCCCAGCTTGAGCGAGGACGTACAGCAGACTAAATTCCTGGGGCGTAAGTTCGATCGCGTCCTCTTGATATCGAACCCGGCGCTGGACTAAATCAATTTGCAGGTCGCCATAGTCTAAGCTGGCCGGTGGTGTCATTCGGCGATGACGTCGGACCAGGGATTCGACTCGGGCGAGAAATTCCTGCATCCCGAAGGGTTTTTTCAGGTAGTCATCGGCTCCTGATTTCAAGCCTTCTACAATATCGGATTCGGTATTGCGAGCGGATAAAATTAAAATCAACGTTTCTTGCTGCTGGTAGAGCCAGCGGCAAAATTCCAGACCATCGCCATCGGGTAATTCGTTGTCAAGGATGACTAGCGTTGGATGGCGATTATAGAAGATTTCTCGGGCATGACGGATGTCCGCTGATTGATAAACCCCATATCCTACTTGCTGTAGGTGCCACCCTAACAGCGATCGCAGATGAGGATTGCCTTCCACAATTAAAATGCAAACAGATCCCACAACTGAGTTGTTTCCTTCACGTCGGTGGAATTTAGGTTACCAAACCTTTTGTCAGGGTTTTGTAACTTCCGCTACCCTGAGTCCCCCCCAAATGTTAAGGAATTCCAAATAAAGTGATGCTTTAGGTAGAAATTCCCTCAACCGGGCGATCGCAATGCCACAATAGCCCGACCCTGAGAGAAAATGGCAGTAAAATAGGAGTAGGGCAGTGCGGAGGTGTCACCCCAGGCCAGTTTTCCTGAAGGCTCCCCATGAGAGCCAGAGGGTTCCCTCACCCAGGGCCCAGGCTCGGAGATGGTCTGAGCGTGAGGGTTCAGACCCGTTGAACACCTTCTTTATCCATCTGCATCCGGGAGGATCCCCCCCCAAGATTGGAACAAAAAGAAATGCTCCGGTTCAAGGAAAATAGACTGGGCTCACCCCATTAAGTGCTGACTTTTACACCATGCGAGGTTTTAATTATGCTTCAAGATACTGCAACCATTCGCCATTATCAAAAACTCACCGACTCCTTGGTAGATATGTGGAATCGGGGATATCGCTTGGATGATCTGCGCCTTTATTTAGAGGGGTATATTGCCGCTATGCGACAAACCAATACCATCGAAGCGTTTCATATCCACAGGTTTGAGGAAGAGGCGATTCGATTTCTCCATGATCCCTCTAATTTCGAGCTGGTCCCACAGCCCCAACCGGAAACGGGGTACTATTGACAAGGGCCTTGGGAATTTGACCTTTCATCGGGCAAGAGCAACCAGCATCATAGCGCGATCGCTATTGATGCTTGGGGGTCTTACTCTCAGTATTAATAAATTTTATTGGATTGATTTATGTCAGTTATCCATTAAAAAGGGCTTGATGATCCAAGCCCTTTTTAAATTTAAAATTTAACCGTTTAACCCGACGGGTAAACCAGAGAATTGCTCCGATTAGGAAGCCAGAGCGACTTCGACCATCTGTTGCAATTCACCACTTTGATAGAGTTCGATCAGAATATCCGAACCCCCAACAAATTCACCATTAATATAGACTTGGGGAATCGTGGGCCAGTTGGAATAGTCTTTGATGCCCTGACGAATCTCATAATCGTCCAGAACGTTAACCGTGTCGTAAGGAACGCCCAAAGTATTGAGAATCTGCACCACATTGTTGGAAAAACCACATTGGGGCATCAGTTTGGTCCCCTTCATGAAAACCGTAATTTTGTTACGGTTTACGATATTGTCGAGTCGCTCTTTGAGTTCTGGAGTGATAGTCATGATGGGTGTTCGTTAAGGTAAAAGATGGATTGTTACTGTGCAAATAAGGGATACCGGAGTACCCAGGGCGATCGCCTTCTTAATAGCGGGTGGGACGACCCAGCCTAGTTATGAGACGGCCCCAGAGACTTGACTCCAAGCCTCCGGAGTATAAGTCTTCATGGTTAGCGCATGGATCGCCTCTGTGGACATAGCCTCTTGTAGAGAACCATACACCAACTGATGTTGCCGCACTCGGGGTAGTCCTTCAAAGTGGGACGAAACGACGATGACCTGATAGTGATCTCGGGTGCCTGTCAAATCTTCAACCGTCACCTGAGCGTCCGCCAATTGTGCCTCGATCATTGCCTTTACCTGATCCGGGCTAACCATTCTTACTCCTGTTCCTCTTTATCTATCTTAATAGTCTAATTTAATTGTAGAAGGGAGAACATCCAGGCTCAAGGGTCAAACCAGGGCCTAGATTCACTCAAAGCTTCTAAAACATCAGTACAGCATGACAGACAAGGCCCAATCAAGGGGAGTTTTTACCCATTCTTGGCTGCATTCTTAGCAGAAATAGGGGTGAAACAACCCAGGCTGTCTGACCAATTCTGTACCGGCATCCTCAGCAATCTCGCCGGTTACCGAACCCCCGAAGAACTTTGGCGTCCTCCCGGAAAGGGCGAATCCACAAAACCCAACTCCCACAATTGCTCGTAGGCTTTTTTCCCCAACTCTCGCGTGGGTTGCTGGGACTGGATAATCTGAATCAACAAAGGCACTGCCAATGCCGGTTGATTCTGCACTCGATGCACTAGGGCCAGTTCGTAGGTTGCCAAATCACGCATTTCAGCAGTTTCCGCAGCCCGGTTCCGATGGGTTTCCGCCGTGGCGTTATCAATGCCCGCAAAACTGGTAAAAAGCTGCTGATAGAAATTAGAAAGCTGATTAAAAATCTCCCGAGAACGTTGCAACTTGCTCACCGCTTGTTCATACTGTTCCGCACTGGCAGATTGCCGAGCTTCTTCCATCAACCCATTTGCCGCCTGTATGTTTAAGAGACCCGTCTGTTGGGCTGGGGTGCTGGGTTCTTCCGGGGAGACTTCAGGGGCGGCATCCGCGTCGGCAGCGATCGGTTCCTGGACGATTTCCACAAAGCCAATGTCACTTAATAACTGATACGCTTGGCGACCGAGTTCTCGGGTGGGCTGTTGAGACCCCACAATCTGAATCAGTAAGGGGACCGCGAGATCCGCTTGATTTTGGGCGCTATGAACCACCGCCAACTCGTAACTCGCCTCGTCCCGCATTTGGGCGGTTTCTGCCGCCAGGGTGCGATGACTGTTGGCAATGCGGTTATCAATCCCGGTAAAGCTGGTGTAAAGCTGTTGGTGGAAATTGGAAAGTTGATTAAAAATCTCTCGGGACTGTTGCAGCTTGCTTACCGCTGGTTCGTACTGTTGAGCCGCAGCAGATTCTTTGGCTTCTTGGACTAAACGTTGCCCCGCTTCCATACTCAGTAAGGTGCTATCGGCAGCGAGTCGGCGCAAATCCTCCGGATCTGACGGTGGGGTAACCGCCTCCGGTTGGGGAATGGATTGCGGCGTTGGCTGCGATGGGGATGTGGCCCCCCGCTCCGTTGGGGTTGGCAGGGTTAGGGGTTCGTTTGGCTGACCGGAGGGCTGTAATCCATCTAATCCATCGGGTTGGGACTGTTCTTGCGCCCGAATGGGTAGGGGAGACAACAGGGTGAATCCTGCGATCAGGGTTACAGACAATAAACCCGCAAAACCGCGCGGGGGAACTTTTACAGCAGATCCCATAAAGTACCTTTGTGTGTGGGGAGAACACCAGAGCGATAAAAACTTTAGGTATCTTAACATTGCAATGTCCCGGGTTGTGGAGGAAACTGGAAATGGGAATAATCTCAGGGACGATTGTCCTCAGTTAAGGTTAAAAACCGGGTTTCTGCAACAGATTAGTTTCTCTTATGCAGAGATTTTGTCAAACAACTCGGTTTCTTGTCCCTGGAATCTAAAACGGTGGGATCTAAAACGGTACTGACGTCCTAGGCCCAGTCAAGTCGAGGGCCCAAGAGTGGCTGGGGGAAACCCAAGGCCCTGGTGGCTCGATTGAACCTATTTTACTCATTCAGCCTTTCCTCTCCCAGTCGGTACACATTTTCCGGCAGTTGGACCGATCGCCCCCATTCTCGTTATCCGCAATTCCAAATTACGGACAGCGCTGTACATGAGCGATCGCCTAACGCCCCCCACTGGCAATCTTACTGATTTATCCGTTAGCTAAACGAATAAAACCCATTAGCGAATAGATAAATCAGCGAAGGAATACATCCAATGACTGGTCCCGTTTATCGGTCAGATGCCTCTCAATCCCATCCCGTCGGAATCGGCGTATCCGATCAAAGTCTCGGAATTCTCCTGCAACGAGGCGGTGAAGAATTACTCCTCTTAAAACTCAGCGATCGCTTTACCGTCCGCCCCCTCGAACCCAATACCCCAAAAGATTGGTTCAGCCAAATTCCGGCCACCCATAAACAACAACTCCCCAACACCCAGTTAGAAGAATTTATCGTAGACGAGGCAGGCGACCTCGAAACGCTCATGACAAAGGTGCGAAGCTTGCCGGAAGTGGCCTTTGTTAGTCATGTCTATACGGTGGATAATAATCCGCAAATGCGGGTTTACCTCACCGATGAGGTCACCATTCAATTTGCTGAAACAGTAGACGAAACCCAACGACAGGCGATCGCCGATGCCGTACAACTAGACCTCGATAAACCCGTTTACGGCATCCCCAACACCTTTATTAGTTATCTTCGGCGGACTGCTACAGAAAATCCCATCAAAATCGCCAACCGGCTGATGCGAAAATCCGAGGTTCTCACCGCCGAACCCAACATCGTCATCACCACCCAAAACCATTATCTGCCGCGATCGCCGTTGTATCCGAAACAATGGTATTTACAGAATAAAGGAGGCCGCGACCTCGCCCCGGGTTCCCATATTGAAGCGGAAAAAGCCTGGGATATTACCCGAGGCATCCGGTCCGTGGTAGTCGCCATCACCGATGATGCGATCGACCTCAATCACCCGGATTTCCAAGGTCCCGGTAAAATCGTCGCCCCCAGAGACTTTAAACGCAAAAACTTTTTACCCCTCCCGGAAGGAGAGTCCGACAACCACGGGACCGCCTGTGCCGGAGTCGCCGTTGCCGAAGAAAATGGCGTTGGTATTGTCGGGGTGGCTCCCGGTTGTGCCCTGATGCCGATCCGGACTACGGGCTATCTGGATGACGAGTCCATCGAGCAAGTCTTTGATTGGGCCATGACCAAAGGAGCCTCAGTCATTTCCTGTAGTTGGGGGGCTTCTGCGGTCTATTTTCCCCTCTCTTTGCGTCAACGGGCCGCCATTACCCGAGCCGCCACGGAAGGACGCAATGGCAAGGGTTGTGTGATTGTCTTTGCCGCAGGCAATGCCAACCGTCCCACCAGTGGCACGGTGAACGAGAGTGGTTGGCCGAATAACCTGCTTAAGGGGTCGGTCAAGTGGCTGAGTGGGTTTGCGGTCCATCCTGATGTGATTCCCGTATCTGCTTGCACCAGTCTGGCTAAAAAGGCTGCCTATAGTAACTGGGGTCCCTCTATTTCCGTCTGTGCTCCGAGCAATAATGCACCCCCGGGAATGTGGATTCAAGAAATGGGTGCGGTGAATACGCCTCCAGAGATTAAAGGGTATTTAACCGGGTTGGGCGTTTTCACGACCGATCGCACAGGGTCTCACGGTTACGATTCCGGAGATTATACGGGCTTTTTCGGTGGGACCTCCAGTGCTTGTCCTGTGGTGGCAGGGGTGGCTGCATTGGTCCTCTCGGTTAATCCACACTTGACTGCTGGTCAGGTTAAGCAAATTTTGGAGCAAAGTGCGGATAAGATTATCGACCCGGATATCGATATTCAACTGGGCAATCGCTTTGGCACTTACGATAGTAAGGGTCATTCTCAATGGTTTGGCTACGGGAAGGTGAATGCTTATAATGCGGTCCGGCGAGCGCAGCGGCTGTTGACGATGCCGATGCAGGTCACGCGCCAGATTAAAGGCCAGAACAGCCGTCAGCAGGCGATTCCCGATTTTCAAAGGAATCAAGCCGGTTTATTTCCCTTGAATCTTTTTAGCAGCAGCGATCGCCCGGGATTAATCAGCGAAATTTCCATTGCCGACCCGAGTGCCGTTGCGGATATCCGCGTCACGGTGGATATCCAACACAGCTATCTCGGGGACTTAGAAGTTTATTTAATTGCGCCGAACGGTTATACGGTGCAATTACAAAGCCGGACTTTGGGCAATCAAACTCGTTTGAATCGGACTTACTCCCTACAAACTACTCCCACCCTCCGTCAGTTCTGCAATCAGTCGGCTCAGGGGTCTTGGAAGTTGTGGGTCAGAGATTGTGTTCCTGGAGATACGGGGACCCTGAATAGCTGGGATTTGACTTTGGCAGTTTAATCTCTGTTGAATAAAAGAGCAAGGGGGAGAAGTGGCGTTTCGGGCTGATTCTCTCCCTTTTTCATGGGTGGGTGAACTTCCCCAGTCTGAAGTAGGGGCAAGTACCTGAACGGTACTGATCATCTCCAGTTATATCCTCGACCAGGATACGGAAGTTTTAAGGGGGTTGAAAATGGCTCAGAGTGATTCCGGTTGAGGCGATCGCCCAGAAAATTCTCTCCCGGTCGGATTCTTTTAGCAATGATACCGTTGTTTAAGTGCGATGCGGTTAAACTCTGCTCACAACTTACAAACATCTTCCGGGAGTCTCTATTGCTTTTCTAGGCATGGCTTAAAGAATGGGTAATTGTGTATCACTTGTCTGTGATCACGATCGCTGATTTACGCGATCACCATCAATTTCATTTTGTAAATCACTAATGAATATAAACTGGATTTGATAGTTCCCAGCTTTAACAAAGCTTTATATATTTACTATTGACACGCCTGATTTATTCACTTAAAGTAGAAACAAGAGCTACAAAACCGCTCAAAAACACAGGATTTTAGGGAAATGTTTACAGGCATGATAGTTCTCACCGCTCTAGCGTAAAACTAGCGCACAATGATCGCAACAGTTCCAGCCCACCCGGTGAAAATGAACCCGTAAACCCCGTTGCCATAGAATTTTGGGTTGACATTCCGCACAGATTCCACCGACTCACTCGTTCCCCCCATGTCACTGGAGGAACGGGAGCGTTTAGCTTGACCATTTTTTTCCGAACCGACCGGGGTTAAGTTGGCAGATTCATTGCCACTCAACCGATCCAGGCGGCGGAGAGTGTACACCAGGAGTAGATAGATGACTTCAGCATTTCTCAATCGTGTTGTTGAACTGACCAACGTAGAGCGAGCACAACTGGGTTTAGCCCCCCTCACGTTCAATCCCCAGTTAGCTGCGGCAGCACAGGTCCATAGCGCCAATATGGGAATGCGCGATTTTATGGCCCATAATGATCCTGTGGATGGAACCAAACCAGCCGATCGCGTCACGAATCAAGGGTATAACTACCAGATTGTGGCTGAAAACGTAGCGGGGGGTCAGCTAACACCGGAGCAAGTGGTTATCGAATGGATGAATAGTCCCTCACACCGGGTCAATATCGTCAATCCCACGGTGACGGAAATTGGGGTGGGCTATCATTTTCAGGAAAATGATACAGGGAATGTCAACTACTCCCATTATTGGGCCCAGGTTTTTGCGACTCCGATGGAGCAAGGGCCACCACAACCCCGGCCTCAAACCCATACTCCCACCCCGCCTCCAACCGACGGAATTACCCTAATTTCTCAACCCTTAACGCCCAACAGTCAGGGATTTTTTGACCTCACTACGAATGTTGAGCGAGTTCAACTGGCTCCAGGGGCGCTGAATGGCTATCAATTGGGACTGCGAGCCTTAGATGGAGATGATGTCATCATCGGTTCGGCTGAGGGGGAAGCTATCAATGGGAACGGTGGTCGAGATCTCATCTATGGAACCGGCGGAAATAACTCCCTACGCGGCGGTAAAAGCGATGATACCCTTGTTGGCGGTGCAGGCAATGACATCATCAATGGTAATAATGATAATGATGTTGTCTTTGGCGGTGCAGGCAATGATATCCTCCGGGGAGGTAAAGGCCATGACCATTTATACGGTGAAGGCGGCGATGACGTTTTAATCGGCGATTTTGGGGCGGATGTTCTGAGTGGAGGAGCAGGGGCCGATTTGTTTGTTCTCCGTCGTGACACCGTTGTTGGGGTGGTTGACCCGCTAGAAGCCGACTATATTACCGATTTTAACCGGGCCGGGGGCGATCGCATCGGCCTGACCGATGGGTTAACGGTAAACGATATTACCTATCAGCGCTTCGTGGATGTGGATAACAATGGCACTCCTGATGCATTAATTCAAATCAACAGCACGAATGAAATTTTAGGGATTGTTTTAAATACCAATCCCCTAGAGTTAAATGGAATGTTTCAAGCAGCCTCCCAGGACATTTTGACGACGGGCTAAGGGATTCCTCTTAAATTTGAATTAATTGTCTCGGGTGGCTTCTTGACCACCCGATTTGTCTTGGCAATAAAAATTGATGGCTCAGGGTTTTTAGGTTAAATTCTGCCATCCAAATAAACCCGAGTTATTGGGTTCAAACAATGGAGTTATTATTTTGTGAATAGAGACTATTAAAAAACGTCAAACCGATGGATAAAATCACTCTTTATTCCTGTGTTGACTGTTACCCAAAGACTTACTTCTCAAGGATTTGCATGGGAAATTTCCGGTGAAGTGTGTTAAATTTTATCTGGCAAATTAATAATAGAGGGGCGGATTTTAGGTTTACCGGCTTTACTAAATCTTTATATTCTTAGAGTTGACACGCCTGATTTATTCAGTTAGATTAGGAGTGCGATTTACCAAAAAGCTGCATCGAAACAGGGTTAGAGAAGGATTGTCAGGGTCATTATCCTTCTGTGCAGGGCTAGATTAAGCCCATGCAAACTATTGTCCCAGTTCAACGGACATCGAAATCGGTAATTTTTTCAGAGATATTTTCCTGAATACAACACTTCTGGGTGAAATCTAGTCCAGGTTTAGAAAAACAGTCCGACTGCCCTATCAAGGGGTAAACGGGAGTGTTTAACCTGAAAATTATTGTTCCAACTGCTGCAATTTGAGTGGCAATTGGTTGCACCTACCGGGTCTAGGAAATAGAATGGTAAACCAGGAGTAATCAGAGAGATGAATTCAGAATTTCTTAATCGTGTTGTCGAACTCACCAATGCAGAACGGGCGCAACGCGGTTTAGATCCCCTCACGTTCAATCCGCAATTAGCAGCGGCAGCACAAGTTCATAGTGTGAATATGGGAATGCGCGATTTTATCGCCCATACCGACCCAGTAGATCGATCCAGTGCCGCCGATCGCGTCATGTCCCAAGGGTATGATTATCGGACCGTTGCTGAAAACGTCGCCGCAGGTGAACCGACACCGGAGCAAACGGTCCAGGGATGGATGGATAGTCCCTCACATCGCGCCAACATCCTCAGTCCTGCCGTAACGGAAATTGGTGTAGGCTATCATTTCCAAACCAATGATACCGGCAATGTCAACTTCTCTCATTATTGGACCCAGGTTTTTGCAACGCCCATGAGGATTGCTACACCCACCAATAATCCGGCATCGGCAGGACCCCAAACCTCGACTTCAACACCACCTCTACAACCGGAAGTCACTCCGATTTCTGACCCTTTACCCCCCAACCCGCAGGCATCTGGACGACCAGAAATCCCAGCTTTCACACCCCCTCCCACCGAGGGAGTCACCGTGATTTCTGAACCCTTAACCCCAAACAATCAGGGATTTTTTGACCTGGTTGGAAATTCATCGGTGGTTCAACTGGCTCCAGGGGCGCTGAATGGCTATCAATTCGGACTGCGGGGATTAGCGGGAGATGATATCATCATCGGTTCCAATGACGGTGAACTCATCAACGGGAATCAGGGGCGCGATCGCATCTATGGCACCGGCGGAAATAACTTCATGCGCGGAGGGATGGATGATGATACACTGGTTGGAGCCGATGGCAATGATACCATCAACGGGAATCAAGGGAATGATGCCATTTTTGGCGGCAATGGTCAGAATCTGCTGCGGGGAGGTCAAGGCAATGACTCTTTATACGGTGGATCTGCAAATGACGTTTTAATGGGTGATTTTGGTACCGATGTTCTCACCGGGGGGGCCGGGGCTGATTTGTTCGTCCTCCGTCGCGATACCGCTGTTGGGGGGACTAATCCCCTAGAAGCTGACTCGATTACCGATTTTAACGGGGCCGAGGGAGACCGCATCGGCTTAACTAATGGATTGACGGCGAATGACATTACCTATGAGGCGATCATCGATCGGGATAACAATGGGATGAATGATACAGTCATTCGCACCATTGATACCAATCAGATTTTAGGGGTGGTTTTAAATATCAATCCCTCAGATTTGAATGGGATGTTTGTATCCGTATCCCCGGAGATGTTAGCAACGGGTTAAGGAGTGTTGTCTTACTTGACGCCACTATCCTAAGTCGGTGAGCATCCTTAAAATGATGCCCACCTACTGTAAGAATAGACCTCTTGCAAAATTCTTTAAAGCCGATTGGCGTTCTTAAGGGGGGTTGGGGGGATCAATCCGGTATTTTGCAAGAGATCTAATATGGGAGTAGTCCTCTTGGGTGGTTACTGAACCACCCAATTCTTGCCATGAATCACAGAGTTTTTAGGAGGGGTCAGGAGTAAGGAAAGAAGGTTTTACCTAGGACCTTAACCGATCGCCCGCAATGCTGTTTCTAAATCGGCGGTCAGTTGATTCCCGCTTTCTTTAGGCCTGTCTAGGCAGTAGTGAGACACTTCTAAGGGAGGGGCAATGGTAATTTTTATCTGGCATCGCCACTGGGGGATAGTCGGCTGATATTCCAAATTTATCGGCACAATTTTCACGCCCAAATTCGGATGGAGGGATTCCGCTTGAATCGCCAGTCTTGCTAATCCGGGTTTAAGGGGATGAAGTTCACCATCGTGAAAAATCGCACCTTCGGGGAAAATCGCTAACATTTGACCCGCTTCCAGGAGTTCGACCCCATGCCGCAAACTGCCAATTCCCGGACGTTTTCTATCAATGGGAAATCCACCCAAACGAGGAATTAACCAACCGGGAATTCCTTTAAATTCATCAATAGAGACCATATACCGTAGGTCCCGTCCGGTGATATGTCGCCCTGCGGCATAAGCGACTAAAATCCCATCCCACCGCGATCGATGGGTCGGGGCGAGGATAGTGGGTCCGGCGGTGGGAAGATGTTCTTGACCGATGACTTCAATCTCTTTAAAGTAGGCAGGGAGGACGATAAAACGACCTAATGGATACAATGCACTGGCTAACCAAGGGGAAATTTTAGAATTCACCGATGGATTTTTTTCGGATTGGGTAGGGGATTTAACGAGGGAAGTTTGCATGATTTTTGGTTAATATTTAAGATAAAAGAGAGAAAAAATTAGGTTAAATTGCGGGTTGATTTGAATTTAATCGGGGAATTTAAAATAAAGTGTGCTAAACTATTATGAGTTGAATTTTTCTATTGTACTAGGATTGTTCCAGGCACAGGGGGAGAGTATGGACAGTTTGTAGATTGTCCTAGGGTGTCGGTACAGTAAAGGTTAGAAACCGGGTTTCTTGAGAAAATCTTCGGCAATGTCCCAGTAATTTGGGCTAGAAACCCAGTTTCTGGTGGTTGGGAGTTCACCCTCTCTCCACGACCTCGGGGAAACTTCAGATAGAATCCTGTCTGTATGACGCGGATTGGGTTCAGGTACTTTGAGCTATCCTAATTTAGGATTTTGTGTCGGGAGACTGTCGGCGTTGAGAGAACCAGGATTGTAATTGCTCTCGACAGGGGGATTCCAAGATGCCACCGAGGACGGATAAGCGGTGAAAGGAAGCGGGACTATCGGGGAGGTTGAGGACGGTACGGATTGCGCCACTTTTGGGGTCGTCGGCACCATAGACGAGGAGACTGAGACGGGATTGGGCGATCGCACCGGCACATAAAGGACAGGGTTCTAGGGTAACATAGAGGGTACAGCCATTCAAATGCCAATTTTGTAGCACTTGCCCCGCTGTACGCAAGGCGAGGATTTCGGCATGGGCGGTGGGGTCATGGTCTCGTTCTCGGCGATTTTCGGTGCGGGCGATCGCCTTGCCGGAAGGGTCTACGACGATCGCCCCCACGGGCACTTCTCCCGCATCTCCGGCAGATTGGGCAAGGGCGATCGCCTGACTCATCCAGTCTCTGTGTATCAGATACTGCGGGTCTTGCACTCCCATGATTACGTCGGATAATTACAGGTTTCGCAGTCGCCGGGATAGGTGGAGTTATAGATCTCGGTGCGTTGTCCAAAGAGTTGATAACGGTTATCGCGGATTTGTTCATAAACGCGATCGCCGGTCCATTTCATCCCCGGAAGTGCCCGATAGGCGCTGACAAATAGACTCCCTCCGGGTAACAAATTCCCCAGTTCTTCTGCGGCATCACTGCCTTGCCAACGTCGTTCTGGGCGGTCGGCATCGATTAAAATCATCCCTTGTTCACAGTCTTTTGGCGTAATGCCTAAGCGGGAGAGACTGTTTTCATCCTGCATGGGAATATAGCGAAAAATATCTCCTTTGTCAAAGGTTTCCAACAGTTGGACTACGCTTACACAGAGATTGCATTTGCCGTCATAAATGAAAAAATAGGTCATGGTTTTTGGGTTTAGGTTAACTTGGAAGACAGATTTTAAATAGAGTTCATCTCGGGATGAATCGAACCCCTTAAATTAATCGGGGGCCAGGATTAAGAGGGGATCTAACTGTGCTTTGGCATCGAGTTCATACAGGTCATCACATCCCCCGATATGGCGATCGTTAATAAAAATCTGGGGAACGCTGCGCCGTCCATTGGCCCGTTCTGCCATTTTCACTCGGGCGGCCCCATCTCCATCAATTTTATATTCGGTGAATTTGACCCCCTTCCACATCAGGAGAACTTTAGCCCGAATGCAGTAGGGACAGGTTTGCCAAGTGTAGATTTCCACATGGGCTTTGATGTTTTCCGGGTGACGCCCTAACAGGCGATTCAGGAAGTTTGGCATTGTTCTGAGGGTTTAGATAGGGGAGGAAAACGGTTACAGGGTTAGAAGTATTTGGAGATTATATCATGATTTTTACCCGATAGCCAAATTTTTATTTTTAATCAGTAAATTTTGGTGATAATTTTCACTCCGGAATCTTCGATAATGCAAATTGTATTGGTGAATAAATAAGAATTGGGGATTAAGATGGTTTTGCCTTCGCCTTGCAGGGTGGTGTAACGTAAATCGATATCAATAACAGTTCCTTCAAAGTTGCCGACGCAGATGCGATCGCGACGGCGGAATGGACGATAAATTAAAATCAAAGCCCCGGAAACTAGATTTGAAAGGATATCTTTGAGGGCTAATCCCACGGCAAATCCAGTTAGACCCAACCCGGCAATCAAGGCAGAAACATCAATACCCAGGGTTCCCAGTGCGGTAACAATCCCGATAATCCAAACCGTACTAATAAAGGTTTGTTCTAGCAATTTTAGCGCATCCAGACTCAAATTACTGGTGGTACTGAGGCGGCGAATCAGCTTTCGCAACAAAGAAACAGCAATCCAAAAACTGATAATAATCAGCAGACTGCCAGCGACTCGGGGTACGTGGATAATAATCAGGGTGAGAAACTGGTTTACCATTCTTCTGAATTCCAATCGGGAGAGTCTCGGTATTTGCTTTAGCGGTGACCTATTGGATGCCAAACTGCCCTAAACTATTGACCTGTTTAACAGAGTCAAGCGTTTTCTAAAACGTCGTCGGTAGAGTCAGGTTTAGAAACCCAGGTTATCATAAAAAATGTTGATGATGAGCAACCTATTTTGAATCAGAACCGGGTCTTTTGTCCTCTTTATGGAATACGCTACCGCCACTCTAGTTTACAACCAATTGCCGACTAAAACATAAGCTGCCCAATAAATCGGATGTTGATAATCGGGATTTTTCAACAGGTTGAGTTGGGCTTGGCGCAAGGCTTCGGATTTAGTGAGATTCCCTTCGTTTAAGGATTTGTAAAAGTCTATCATCACCGGGACCGTTGCGGCATCATCAATGTACCAGAGGGTTGCCAGGGTACTGCGTGCACCGGCGCGAACAGCCATCCCCGCCAATCCCAAGGCGGCGCGATCGTCCCCGGTTGCCGTTTGACAGGCACTCAGAACCAGTAGTTCTAGGGCTTCAGTCCCGCTGCGATTTCTCACGCGCAGTAAACTATCGAGTTCATTGACATTGATGCGATCGTCCCAAGCGAGAATAAATGTATCTTCTGCACTAGAACTAAATTGACCGTGGGTGGCGATATGAACGACGGGAAAAGGAGTTTTTAAAAGCTGTTGTTGTAAGGTATCGCGGGTAAATCCGTCATCCATGAGGACGATGCCGGAGAGTGCAGCATTGATTTGTTCAACTTCGATCGCCACATTCGGCAGTTGTGCGAAGCCAAATCGTTCTTCCGTTAAACCGGCAGTTAACGCTTTTAAACTTTGTCGTTTTAGGGGTTGCGGTTTGTTAAGTTTGAGTCCCGGACTCACGGCAATGCTGTATTTTTCTAACAAAAATTGTTCCCCGTCATACAAGGCAGCCATTGGAATATTTCTAAACAGTCCATCGGGAACAAAGACTAACGTTTTAATGCCACTGTTAGCTAAAGTGTCTTGAATTGGCGCAATTAACCAGTTGTAAACGGTGTTGGCATGAACCCGATATTGCCGAGAAGTGCGAGTTACCAAGCTTCTTCTGAGGGTGATGAGAGTTTGTTCGATTTCTTCTTTGGGTAAGGGGGTGGAATAATGCTGTAACGGTTGATTGGGGACAGAAACGATCACTTCTAAGCGATCGTCCAAGACGATGGGATAGACGATCGCCGCTGTGAGATCAACCTGTTGTTTATCCAGTTCTACGGCATTGCTATCGACACAAGCATCCCGAAAAAAGTTATCCAGTTCTGCTAATTTCAAAGATTCGATCGCCTGTAATGCTTTTTGCAGGTTTTCCTGAGAAACTCCCGGACTCGATTTGGGATTGGGGGAGGGTGAGGAAACGTCTAACAGCAACGCCACTAACTCTCGATAAACAGGTTCGACACTATCCCGAAAAGAAAATTGCACTTCCCGATTGGTGGTGACTAAATCTAGGCGCAAAGACTCCAGAGAGGTAACTGCTTCAGAATAGGCAATCACAGCCCCTGGGCGATCGCCGATCGCGAGGAGTAACCGCCCCAGTTGCCATTCCCAGCGATACGCAATATCAACGGCATTGATATATTCCGCCAACTCTAACGCCTGCTGCGTGAGAATTTGGGCTTGCTGCCACTGCCCATCGCGTTCGTATAATTCCCCCAGATTCCCTAATGCATAAGATTCAGCGCGGCGATCGCCTATACTTTTGGCCTGTTGGACCGCTGTTCCTAAGAGTTTAGCCGCTTCCGGTAGGACCGAACTCAGAGATGATTTCCCCTCATGCCATTCTAGCCAAGTTTGTGCGAACTTAATTCGCGCATACACTGCCATCCGACTCGGAGGCAACGCTTCGATTTGGGCTTGGATTTGCGGAATCCAGCTTTGAATCAGGGGTTCAGCGGCAGAATCGCTCAGAATTAGGGGATTTTCAACTAACAGAGAGAGGGCATTGAGACGGGCTTGGACCTGGGTATCTGCTGATTCTGCATTAGCTGCGGCTTGTTGATACAAGACTAAGGCTGAGTCTCCATTTTGGCGGGCGCGAACCGTATTCCCTAACGCGATCGCACTTTCACTCATCGCCGATGGGGACTGTAACCGTTGGGCAGTCTGTAAACTCTCCCATAAAACCTCCTCAGACTGTTCTAAATCCCCCACCAAGCGTAAGGCATTCCCCAAGGCGAGTAAAGCGGTGACTTTTGTATCAGAATCAGTTTCCTGCCCTAACCGGGTTTGAAGTTGTTCTAAGCGAGTCACTGATCGCCTATACAATCCTAATGCCTGTAAAGCCCGGGCTTGATTAATCATCGCCCGATATTCCCCAGACTTTTCCCCCGCTTGGCGGTAGGCATCTGCCGCCTGTTCCCAAGTTGTCACTGCCGCTTCGGTTTGTCCGAGGGTAAATTCCAATCCTCCTCGGGTATTCAGGATTTGGGCGAGGACCCGCATAGACGAGGGAGAGTCCGACTCCCCTTCAATCAAAGCGAGACTTTGAGCGATCGCTGCTTTTGCCCTCTCCCACTCGCCCAATTCCTGCAACGCTGCGGACAGATTACTCAAGGCAACCGCTTGTTCTAATCGATTCCCTTCCCCATCACTGCGACTGGCAGCCGTTTCCCAAACCGCCGCCGCTGCGGAAAACTCCCCTGATTGATAGAGTCGCCGCCCTTGTTCGACTAATTCCTCAGTGGTTTGGGCGATCGCACCCAGGGGTAAAGCCAGCAAAACCACAGCAGCGGATAACAGCAATTCTTGTATAGCGTGAGATAAAGACTTATGTTGGTGGTGTTGGATTTTCATAAATAACTCTGGAGAACTGGATAGTGAAAAGTTCGGTGAACTCATTAATTAGGGGCCTTCAACTCTCCAATTCGTCTGTGTATGACTTGATGCATGAATGACTCTTTGGCGTGAAGGAATTTTGTCAAACTTAAGCAGGGTGGACTTTGCCGCTCAAATAAAAGGGGCAGCATACTCTCATAAGAGTGACAGAAAAGGGATAGCTTTCAATCCGGGCTAGAGGAGGAACAACTGTTAGGGAACAACCGATAGAGGTTTGTTGATGTAGCGGTTAACACC
Source organism: Laspinema palackyanum D2a (assembly GCA_025370845.1). GTDB lineage: Bacteria > Cyanobacteriota > Cyanobacteriia > Cyanobacteriales > Laspinemataceae > Laspinema. The sequence goes on from JAMXFF010000014.1 coordinate 121,495, forward strand.
AAATTGCCGCGCTCATTGATCGCCCATCCAGTTGTTTCCACCAGTGGCGGAGCCTTCATTGCCACCGGCGACTGCTGGGCGGGTTGGCGGCTGTGCGATTCTCCATCGAAGGCGATCAGACGCAAATCGGGCAAAACCGACGATGCCATCAAGGGTTGATTCGGATTTTCCGGCAAACCCCCCCGTCCCGTAATCACAAAGCGATTCCCTTCTTGTGCGCGACAGCCGCTGACGATGCGATCGCTCGGATCAATAGGATTATCTTCTAACTCTACCAATCCCGAAGCCGGATCGAGAGCCGGTTCTTGGACATTGATCGTGCCATCCAGACCAAACTCAGAACTGGCGCTAATCTGACTGTCAGGAGAGAGAAATAAACCTTGGGTGACGATATTGATGTTCCCCCCATTGCCACTGACGGCATTGGCGCGAATTAAACTATTTTCCAGGGCTACAATTGTACTGGCCGCGATCGCCAAGTTCCCGCCATCGCCCCGATCACCCAGTGCTTCTACACTAATGCCACCGTTATTGCTTAAAATCAAACCATTCTGGACGTTCAACTCCACATTTCCCCCCCGTCCAGACGCCGTGGTTGCCGCAATCGAACCCTGGCGATCGACAGAGATGGATGAGGCATTAATTTGTAACGTTCCGGCATTTCCCGTACCTGCATGAGTTACGGTAATCGTGCCGCCATCGGCGATCGTGATGAGATCGGCATTGATCGTCACTGCTCCCGTATTTCCAGTAGGAACCGGCGGGCTAAAAAATGCTTGCTGCAACTCTGGCGTCGCTTGGAAAGCATTCGCCCCCAGAGTAGACAGAACAAAACCGCCTCTGGAAACCCCACCCACTTCAATATCCGAAGCATTCACCGTAATCCGACCGGCATTTCCCGTCCCACTGGTAAATGCACCCATCGACCCCCCATCTTTGATGATAATCCGACTGCTCGTCACCTGTAGTTCTCCCACATTACCCGATCCAAAGGTTTGCATCCCTACTAAACTCGGCGACCCTAACAATGGATGCGTCCCCACCACGTTGATTTCTTCGGTCGCCTGAATCGTCAGATTGCCCCCATTTCCGGTTCCCGAACCGGGAATCGGTTCTCCCAACACCGAGAGGGAAGGAAGCAGCGACGACGATAGGGTCGCACCTCGTTCTAACTGCAAAATTCGCGTCGAAATCACCACATCCCCGGCATCTCCCGATCCGAATGTAATGCTTCCCATCTGGGTGAAATTTTCCGGATTTAAAGGCGTTGCGCCACTCAAAAGAATCCTATCGGCATTCACCCTCACATCTCCTCCATTTCCTTGTCCCGCATTAGGAAAAGGCTGTCCCAGAAGCTTTGTCAATACCACAGAACTCAACCCCGCTCCTTCTGTGAGAGTTAAACGTGGGGTGGAAATATTGATGTTGCCTGAGGCTCCAGTGGCGAGTGTCGAAACAAATATCCCACTGTTAATGAGTAGGCTAGGAGGATTCACACTTTCCGCGAAAATTGACTCGGAGGCAGTGATGCTGAGATCTCCCCCGCGTCCGGAGCCTTGATTTCCGCTGGCCACCTGTGCGCCGTTGCTTAAGGTTAATGTTTCGGTAAAAATATTCAGATTCCCTCCCTTTCCCGTGCCGAGTAAGACACTCCTCACCCCACTCATCAACAAGGGATTATAGGCAACGGCTTCTTGTGCATTCATGGAATTGGCAGTCACGGTCACATTTGCGCCATTTCCCGTAGAAGTAGAACCGGCAAGGGTGGCAATTTGTCCGCCATTGGTAAAGTTTACTTCGGTGGCGTTGACGGTAATTTCTCCCCCTGAACCCCGCCCAAAAATTTCGCTCCCGATGCGACTGTTAAGATTGCGGTCTAGTAGCGTCCTGAGATCGATTTCACTCACCGATGGAATGCCAGTGGGAGGAAAGGCAAACCCATCTATTGAAATTCTGTTAGCATTGACGGTGACGTTTCCAGCGTTCCCCGCCCCTAAACTTAAGGTTTGAATCCGAGAACCGTCGCTGAGGGTCGTTACTGGGGCATTCACAATCACTTCGCCGCTATTTCCGGTAGCGGTTTGCAGCACTTGGTTGACAATCCAGGAACTAAAAGGAAAAATTAAATCAACGCCGGATAAGCTGAGAGATTCGCTGGCGGAAATTGCAATATTTCCGCTGTTAAAAGTTCCGGGAGTTACCGCCACAATTTGCGATCGCTCTAAACCGATATTTTTTCCGACCACTTGAATCCCGGCAATCGGATTGTCTGCTACGGCTGGATTGAATAAGGAACTGCGATCGCTCAGTTGAATATTGCCAAATTCGGCCACGCGATCGTATCCCAACACCATCCCTCCGGGAGTGGGTACAACATCGACTCCCCCATCGGTCACGCTACCGATTTCAATCCGTCCCGACGGAACCGTTACCACTGCGCCATTCAAGGAAACATTTCCTCCAACCAGGGCAAATGTCTGTCCGGGGGCTACCCCTATTCCTTGAGGATTACTCGGAACAATATCGGGATTTCCTGTGCCTTGAAATTGGATATTACCGGCATTAGAATTAAATTGTAAGCCCACGGGAACGCTGAGGGTTAATAAAGGCGGGGCGTTGGGTTCACTGGCACTAAACGTGCTGCCATCGGGAAATTGCAAGCTGTTGGCGGTACTGCCAATAAATGAACCCCCAATATTTAACCTCGCATTGGGACCGAAGGCAATGCCATTAGGATTGAGTACAAATAAATTTGCCAACCCATTGGCGCGAATTAATCCATCGATTTCGGAAAGATTGCTGCCGGTAATCCGAGTAAAAATATTTTGAATGGTGGAGGAATTGTTAAAAAAGGCTTCGGTGTTGGTGGGGACTGAAAATTCTGAAAAACTGTGAAATAAATTGACGCCGCTTTCCGTACCGCCTTCAATGGTGATGCTGTTGCCATCAGGAACCACCACAGAATTGTTCGGTAAGGTGCTGTCGGGGATAATTTGGGCAGTGGCAGGCAATAAGGCAAAACTCCCCATTGACAGTGCTGTAAAATAGAGTGCGATCGCTTTAACAGAATGCTGCGATCGCGATCGGGATTGAAGTCGCCCCGGCATAGTTTTTTCCTTCAACGCAAGATAAATTAATCTGCTTATAACCTTGTCCCTGGTTCTTCACTGAGTCTGACTGCATTCAAATAACGGGTGATGGCGGGGGCCCGGTTGCATAACAGGATGCCCTAGACCTTTTTTTGAGGCCCCCATAAGTGACACAGGAGGGGTTATACAGAACTTTTCACTGTCCCGTTTGGAGAAGTAAAACAAGGGAAACCCCTTCATCCTGTTTCCGGCCAGCCATCCCCTCCTCGGCTGTGAGTTTTTTGGATTAAAACGGGGTAGACACAATGGAAAAATAAAAGCCATTTTCTTGCCAGGTGCGATCGCCAGAGGGACTATCTATCAAAGGATACCCCCAATCTAAGCGGGCGCGTAAGCGATCGCCGAAATCAATCTGTAAACCCAGTCCTGCCGAAGCTAGGGTATTGGGGTCTGGATTGTCTGAATCTCCACTATTCCAAGCGGTGCCCACATCCACAAAAGGCACGACTTGTACCCCAAACCAATTTTGGCGATACACCGGGATGCGAAGTTCGGCAGAAGCGATCGCCCCATTATCGGTTAAAAGCGCATCTTGGCGATACCCCCGCACACTTTCTAATCCCCCTAACCCGAATTGTTCCAGGGGTAGCAACGACCCTGATGACAATTGGACATCCCCTCGGACTAACAGGGTTGGGGACCGTTGGGGGTCGCTGGTTTCTGAACCCAGAACCCGTAACCACTGTCCCTGTCCCCGCCAACTCAAAAAGCGACTATCTGGGGCGGAAGAATTTACCGTAGCATCAAACCAACCCACCCCGACATTAAACTGCGATCGCGCCGCTAACACTTCCCGAGAACTGCGCGCCGTCCATTCTTGAAAGAACCGGAAGGCAGAAATCCGCGTTTCCCCATCATCATTCGCCCCCGGAGAGAGGGGAAAATTTACCCCTAAAATGGAGGTTTCGCTGGAACGACGGGCGAAAGTCAATCCCATCGCAAATTCCCGGGTGGGACTTTGGATTAAGGGTTGCCGTAAGGTAAATTCAGTATTGCGCGATTTCGCTTCAATATCTACCCGGTCAAAGGGCGGTTCGATAATTTCGCTTTGAGTGCGACCGTGAGACACACTAAAGGTACCATTGCGGGCATTAATCGGGAGGGTGTAGCCTACATCCCACTGATTACTCCCTTCGGTGTTGGTGTAGGAGAAATTAAGGGTATCCCCGAACCCGAATAAGTTGCGATGGTAAAGACTCGCTTTCTGGCGGAAACTGCCCACACTGGGCGATCGCCCATTATCTAAAACGAACTCGCTGCCAAATGCCGATGCTTCCGTAATCCGCACATCCAGGACATTTTGACCCGGACGAGACCCTGCCGCGAGTTCTGCCGAGATATTTTCAATCCGGGGGTCCAATTGTAACAGGCGCAAGGCATCCAGGAGTTTATCAATATTGACGGGTTTTTCCGTGGCGATCGCCAATCGAGAACTAACATAATTGGGACTCAACCGCTGATTCCCCGTCACATTAATTTCTTCTAATCCCCCTTCCACCACCTGAATCCTCACCACCCCATCTTCTAAGGTTTGGGGGGGAATCAACGCCCCGGACGTAATATATCCCTCCTCGGTGTACCGTTGAGTCACCGCCGTTCTCGCTTGCAACAGTTCCGCAAAGGACAGGGGGCGGTCCGTAAATGGGGCTAAAATCTCCGCCCAGGTTTCGTTGCTGAAAACCGTACTATCAAACACCTCAAACCGTTGTACCTCAATTGCCCCAGGAATTTCTCCCGTGGGGTCTACTTGCAATGGCGCAGCGGGATCCGTAGTCGGAGGTTGCAGGAGTTCTTCCGGTGGGGGTAGCAACGGAGGGCGTTCCGGTAATTGGGGGCTACTCGGTGGCAGGGGATTGGGAATGCGCGAGGGGTCCGTGAGCGTTCCCGGATTGGTTGTCTGTGCCAAAACTGCGCCCCCATTCCCACTGAGGAGTAATAACAAGGTTAGAGTTAACCCAATTAAGCGCGTGGTTTTGCCGGACTTATAGGGGTTCTCACCGGGTTGTAGGGCCAACCCAGATCCGGTGAAAGACGAGGAACTGTTCTGACTTCGGTCGGATCTCGGATGTTGAGGCAGGTTAATGGTTGGCATCGCTAATGAGCTGATGAAATCCAGGTGGATCGAGTTGAGCTTAATGTATCGCAAGATCCGCATTTGTACCTGATGACCTAAGCAGGCGGATCCAAAATTGGGGTTTTCAGTCATGACCATTCCGACAAATTCCCTCTCCGTTTCAAGAAAAGGGTGACATCCCGGGTCATGGCAAATCAGGAGAACCGGCAAAGCTATGATGGACATTTTTCCGGTTCCAGTATCGCCTCGCTGATGAGGAGATTCTCTACTTTCAGATACACCCGCACTCAGATGTACCTGCATTCTACTTGCTCTACGGTCTTCTGCCAAGGGATTGACGGTTTGATGCAGGCCAATTATTTTGGAATTTATTCTTATTTCTGATATTTCTAGGTAATTTAAGCCGAGTTGCTGCTTGCTACTTGCGCCCTTGACTCGGATGACTTTCTGAATGCCCCTGGTTCTCAATTTTTGGTAACAAATCACCCCTAAAAACAGTAAGGGCCTAGTCACAAGACTAAGCCCTATTTACGGAATGACTGATTCTTCAAAATATATAGCAAAAAAGACGAAAGGTTTTAGACGATTGACAATTGCTTACTAGGGTTTACAATTTCCGCAGCTTCACCCTTGTGGGCCTCGCCGCACATCGGTTCTCAAGACAGGAGACACGCGGTCATTGGAACCAAGGAATCTTTAAATCTTTCTTCTCCTTAACTTCTTTCTTTTCCGTGTCTAGTATTAAAGTAACATATCCTTTTTGAACTTACAACTAGATTTTACAAAAGTTTACAAACAAGTCTGGAATCGCGGGTCAAAATCCTGACAACTGAGTAAAAATCGCTGAGGAATCTGCCACTGTCCTCCCCAATGAAGATGAAGGTAAGAGGCATGAATCGCAGGAGTTGCAGTTAGAGGAGAAGATCCCCATCCTTCGGGAGTCATTGCCGAGTTCCGCTGGAATCCCCGCAGTTGAAACAGGGGAGAAGCGGGTTCTGCGGTGAGGTGCGATCGGTGGAACTCATGACCCCAGACTGTTTCCCCAGTCCGGAATAAGGGGGTGTCTTGGAGAGTGGTGGCAAGGCGATATCCCAAACTGAGGCGGGAACCCATAACGGCATGGGTGGGAAAAATACCGACCATTGGCCAGGATTGGTGGTTAAAATCGACTACATTCTGACATAAATACATCAACCCGCCACATTCAGCATAGGTTGGCATTCCCGAGGCGATCGCCTGATAAACCGATCGCAATGCGGAGGTATTCGCTGCCAGGGTTTCGGCGAAGATTTCTGGGAATCCCCCCCCGAGATATAACCCCTGGACTCCCTCCGGCAAGACGGCATCCTTCAGAGGACTCCAGGGGACTAATTCGGCACCGAGGGATTCGAGACTGTCGAGATTATCTGGATAATAGAAATTAAAGGCGGCATCTTGGGCGATCGCCACGGGGATTTTTGATTTAACCCCTTGCCAATTGGGGATGTCCAGGGATTTGACAGCAGTTGCCGGAGTGGATTTCAGCAGGGGGAATAGCTGTTCCCAATCAAAGCAAGTTTCAGCTAGATGTGCAAGGCGATCGATTACAGCATCCAGTTGGGGGAGTTCGGCAGTGGGAATCAGTCCGAGATGGCGATCGGGAATGGTAATGTTATCCTGTCGCCTCCATACCCCTAAAACCGGCATTTGAATCGTTGCTAAGGCATCTTGCAGCAGTTCTAAATGGCGATCGCTACCCACGCGATTGAGGATGACCCCGGCAATGTTTACCCGAGGATCTAGGGTGCGATATCCTTGGGCGATCGCGGCGATCGAACTGGATAACCGACTGCAATCCAAAACTAATATAACCGGCAATTGTAACAATCGGGCAATATGGGCGGTACTGCCAAAATCCCCCAAAGAAAATACCGGAGATGAATCCATCAATAAAGGGGCCGGTTGCACCCCATCAAACAGTCCCATCACCCCTTCAATTAGAGCAAACTCCACCGATTGAGAGTGGCGATTAAAACAGTCTTGAACATAGTCCGGGGAAGTTAAAACTGGATCTAAATTGCGACAAGGGCGACCTGTGACATAGTGATGAAACATCGGGTCAATATAATCCGGTCCAACCTTAAAAGATTGTACATTCAACCCTTGGTGTTGCAGATAGGCTAAGATGGCTAAAGTTATGGTAGTTTTACCAACTCCGCTTCTTTCACCGGCAATTATTGTAGTCATGGGTCATTTGTCCTGGGTCATGGGTCATTTGTCCTTGGATAAAATTTACTTTACCCTAATTTTCGCTTAAACCTGATCTGATTTATCTCCCCCAAGCGGATAACTTTATCCGGGTAAGGGACTGGGTGAATTTTCTGGGGGTTAAGTTAAACTAAACTTAGCAATTCAATGGAGTAAAGTGCTATGTCTGCCGAGGCGATCGCAGAAACCATGAATCCCGCCCCAGAGGCAGTCGAGTGGGAACCTCCCATGCCTCCTACGGACCTAATTTTTGATGACGGAGAACCCTTGGAAAGTAATCGACACCGCATTGCAATGAATGCCCTGATTGACTCAGTGCCTGCCCTATTGCCGGACCGCCATGATTATTTTATGGGCGGGAATATGTTTATCTATTACAGCAGTAAACAAGCCAAAAATCGAGATTTTAGAGGGCCAGATTTCTTTGCGGTTTTGGATGTAGAACCGGGCGATCGCCTGGGATGGGTCGTTTGGGAGGAAGAGGGACGTTACCCGGATGTGATTGTAGAACTAACCTCCCCCAGTACCCGAAAAATTGACCTGGGACCGAAAAAAGACCTCTATGAACGGGTATTCCGAACTCGGGATTATTTCGTTTATGACCCCTATAATCCCAATTCTTTGCAAGGTTGGCACTTGGACGCCAATCACAAGTATCAACCCCTTGAACCCGATGAACGGGGATGGTTGTGGTGCGAAACTCTAGGGGCATGGCTGGGAAATTGGGAGGGAACGCTAACGCAAGTTTCTATCACTTGGTTACGCTTTTATCATCCCGATGGAACTCTAGCTTTGTTACCCCACGAAGCAGCACAACAGCAAGCTGAATCGGCACAACAGCAATCTGAATTGGCTCAATCCAAGGCCGATCGCCTTGCTGCAAAATTACGAGAAATGGGAGTTGACCCCGATCAGTTGTAGGGGAAAAATAGAGGGGCGATCGCCTCTTTACAAACTGGCGATCGCCCTACAAAATGAGATTACTGACGTAACTTGAGAATCTCAGTGGTCACCGACAGACTTTCTTCATAGAGCATATCGCGACCCCAGCGCTGTAACTGTTGACCCAGCAAGTATTCCGCCTTTTGGTCCGTTAACGGTGTTACCTGTTCTGTGCGGCAGTTTTGAGCGCTACCACCGGACTCCATCCGCATACAGCCGGTGGTTTCAGAACAGAGAATCGTGCAGCAATTCGCCTCACTATTCGTAGAAGTGAGACGCAATCCGACCATATCCCCGTTAATTTCACCCCAATCTGCTGTAGGAATGGCGGCTAACTCCGCTTCTACAATGCGATCGCCCGGACCTTTGAAGGAGATCCTGCGAATCTCGTAATCGCCCCCTTCATCCTGGTAAGATAACGGTTGCCAATTGAGGCGAGACGCGAGCCAACCCAGGAACATCAGCGCTTGAGAAGCATTTCCCTTTTCATAGTCAATCGTGACGCGATCGAGTTCTACCAGGGAAGCGCGACGTTCCGGGGGGTCAAAAGCAGCAGCAGCCAACTCTTGCCAAGAAGTGAGGCGGTGCCAGTTCAAGTCCGCCATATAGGTTTCTTCATCGATCAGCTTTTGCATCTTCAGAAACTCGGACTCGGGGTCACTAAAGTAAGACGAGTCCATAATCATGCAATTGCAGGATTGGGAGAGTTTTTGGAACAACTCCTGTTCCGGATTAGGGGTTGCCTTCCACCAGACAAATTTTGGCAGGGACGGAATCATCAGAGACACCACTAAATCCCCGACTCGTTGCAGCGCTTGCTTGGTGCCGCGTAGGGTGATGTACTCACAGCAAATTAATCGGCTGGAGTTGCCTTTTTGGATAGGACAATAGGCGGAAACTTGAGCCGTGACCCCCTCATCTTCACCCAGGACGGGACAGAGGGTGATAATGCGGCAGGGATTTTGGGCGGCGATCGCCTCGCTGATGCTGAACCCTCGGGCATTAGGGTTGGTGACTTTCTTGTGCTCAGGGGGCATTTTATCATACTCTTCCCGCAGCCGGATCAGGGTTTCGGGGTCAATGCGCCCGGTTGCTCTGATTCCATAAGTGGTTTGAGCTTCCTGAACTGCTTCCTTGGTCAGTGTTCCGTAAATCCCATCAATGGGCCCTTCGTAAAAGCCCAAAGCCCCCAGCAACTGCTGGAACTCTTCGGGCTCATAAACCACCATGCTAAAGGTTGCCGCACGAGTGGCAATACTAGAAGCCCTCCCGCCATTTTCCGAGAGCCAGATTCGACCCAACTCTGACTCAATCTCATCGAGGGAAATATCTTTCGGTTGTTGGAGCGCAACAATTGGAGTAGCCATATTAATTTAATTGTTGAGTGTTGAGTAGTGATTGTAGATTCTTCAAGGATGAAGGATGAGGGTTTTGAGTCTTCTGTTTTCTAATCGGTTCCGGGTTCCCTCTTGCTGATTCCCCGTCATCCTTACATCCTTCAAAGGTTACAGCCTGCGCCAGCGGTGATCGTTACGATTGAGCAGCAGTTCTGCTTCCACAGGTCCCCAAGTCCCGGCTTCATAGAGGGCGATCGCCTTGGGATCGGAAGGAGCATCCCAAACTTGCAGCAGGGGAGTTAGGACTCGCCAAGACTCCTCCACTTCATCCCCCCGGGTAAACAGGGTTTGGTCCCCTAACATACAGTCTATCAACAGCCGACTGTAGGCATCAGTGTTTGCCTGACCGAAGGTGGTATCGTAGCGGAAATCCATATCCACCGATCGCGTTCGCAACGAGTTCCCTGGGGTTTTCACTTCAAAGCGCATGGAAATCCCTTCATTCGGCTGAATCCGCATCGCCAACACATTGGGATTCGCTTGTTTTGCCGCAGACTGGAACATCAAAAAGGGGACTTCCCGGAACTGAATCGCAATTTCAGTCACCTTTTTCGGCATTCGTTTGGCGGTTCTCATGTAAAACGGCACCCCCTTCCAACGCCAGTTATCGATATATAGCTTGAGCGCGGCATAAGTCGGCGTCGTTGAGTTTTTGTCAACCCCTTCCTCTTCGCGATACCCTGGAACCTGCTTCCCTTTCATCCATCCCGAAGTGTACTGACCCCTTGTGGCAGAGAGGGTGAGATTTTCAATATCCGCCAGGTGAGTTGCTTCTAGGACTTTCACCTTCTCATTGCGGATGCTGTCGGCATCCAGAGAGTTCGGCGGTTCCATTGCTGTCAGGGTAAACAGTTGCATCAGGTGGTTTTGCACCATGTCTCGGAGTGCGCCTGATGATTCATAATACCCAGCGCGGCCTTCCAAACCCACGGTTTCGGCGACGGTGATTTGAACGCACTCAACAAACTGACGATTCCACAGGGGTTCAAAAATCGCATTGGCAAAGCGAAATACCAGCAAATTCTGGACGGTTTCCTTGCCTAAGTAATGGTCGATGCGGTAAACCTGCTTTTCTGAGCAGACTTTTTGGACGACTTGGTTGAGGATTTGCGCCGTACCCAGATCGTGTCCAAAGGGTTTTTCAATGACGAGGCGCTGTTTGTCGCGATCGCCTAGCATTCCCGCCTCACCGAGTTGCTCGATCGCTTCCGCGAAAAAGCGCGGTGCCACCGAAAGGTAAAACACGCGGTTCCCCCGAGTGCCGCGTTGTTCATCCAGTTCACTCAGAAAGGCTTTCAGTTTCTGATAGCTTTCTGATTTGTCTATATCGCCTGGACAATAGAATAGTCCGTTCGCAAAGTCTTCCCAAAGCGCTTCTGAACCAATCCCATTGCCAAATTCTTCGACGCCTTGGCGACAATGATCTCGGAAAAACTCATGACTCCATTTACTGCGGGAGACCCCGACAATTGTCAGTTCCGGAGGCAATTTGCGCTCCAGCTTCATCTGATAGATTGCCGGAACGAGTTTTCTCTGGGTGAGGTCACCGGAGGCCCCGAAAATAATCAAAATCTGCGGTTCGGGAATCCGATCTTGTTGGAGTCCCACGCGCAGGGGGTTTTCTATTAGCGTTACCATCTGGTTTGATGCATAGGTTAGAGGTTAAGACAGAGACATTAAGAACGAGCGTGATATGGAGATATCTATCTTTGCTCTCTTGCTCTGGGGCGAGAAATGGGCTTTCGGGACAGAAAAATGGGTAACGCAGTGATGCCGTACCCATTTTCCCATCCTGACTAGGCGTGAGCCAGTTTTTTAACTTTGGTTTCCAGGGAACTCATCAGAGACTCGAAGGGTTGAATGAATTTATCAATGCCTTCATCTAAGAGTTCGGCCATGATTTGATCCAAGTCGATGCCAAATTCGGGCAGGTTCTCGATCAGGTGGTAGGCTTCATCGACATCAGTTTCGATGCGGCTGGCGACATCGCAATGATCCGCACAGGCTTCGATGGTGGCTGGGGGTAAGGTGTTGACCGTATCCGGTCCAATCAGTTCATCAACGTAAATGACGTCACTGTAGTTGGGATTTTTGCTGCTGGTGGAGGCCCAGAGTAAGCGTTGGGGGTTGGCTCCTTTGGCGGCGAGGGCTTGCCAGCGATCGCTCTGGATGATTTCTTTGTATTTTTGGTAAGCAATCTTAGCATTGGCGATCGCCACCTTGCCCTTAATTTGCTCCAATTGAGCCTTTTTCTGCAGCTCAGTCGCGTGCTTGAGTTTCTCGTCGATCGCCTCATCAACTTTGACATCAATTCGGCTGATAAAGAAACTGGCAACCGAAGAAATCTTACTCACATCTTCACCCGCATTAACCCGCGCTTCCAATCCGCGAATATAAGCCCAAGCCGTTTCTACATAACTGTCTACAGAAAATAGCAACGTAATATTAACGTTGATCCCCTCAGCAATTACTTTTTCAACCGCCTCTAAACCCTGGGAAGTACCGGGAATCTTCACCATCACATTGTCCCGCCCAATTTCCCCGTAGTAGCGCTTGGCTTCTGTAAGAGTTTTTTCGGCATCCAGAGCGATGTTCGGCGGCACTTCAATACTGACATAGCCATCTAACCCATCAGTTTCATCATAAATGGCCCGAAAATGATCGCAGGCATTGCGAATATCTTCAAACACTAAAGATTCATAAATTTTCTCAACAGATTGATTGGCTTTGATGCCTGCTTCGATATCGGAATCGTAAATGGCATTTCCGACAATGGCCTTCTCAAAAATTGAAGGATTAGAAGTTAATCCCCGCAATCCTCGGGTTTCAATCAATGTTTTCAGTTCACCGGACTTGATGAGATCCCGGTTCAAATTATCCATCCAGATACTTTGACCATATTCCTGTTCAATTTTTTGGAGTAAGGGATTAATTGCCATAAGTTTTATCTCGTTGTGTTTCGATTGGACTACAGGGTATCATTGTGGATGTTTTTAAAGCGGATGATGACTGTCTGTGGTATGAGAGTCCGTGATTTCCCGCTTAGGTTTTAGCTTATCTTTGAATTGGCCTAAAAGGTAAGGGTTGATCGCCGAACTGTGTCATCAAATCATCATGAATGAGTGGCGATCGCAGGGTTCTTCTCATGCTTGCGATCGTTAATGAAAGATTTTACCAGGGTCACATCGTCTTTACTGCCAATAATCACCGGAGTACGGGTATGGAGTTGATCCGGGACCACATCTAAAATTTCCTCTGTTCCCGTACTTGCCAATCCCCCCGCTTGCTCAATTAAAAACGCCAGGGGTGCAGTTTCGTACAGCAGGCGCAATTTACCCTCGGGTTTTTTGATGGTTCCAGGATACATGAACACCCCCCCTTCATGGAGGATCCGGTGAAAATCACCCACTAACGCCCCACTATAACGAGCGGTATAGCCTTCATGGCGATGAACATAACGGATATAATCGCGGATCGGTTCATCCCACTGCCAGAAGTTCCCTTCGTTGACACTGTAAACCGCCCCATGCTCTGGAATCCTGATATTCTCATTGGACAGGATAAACTCTCCCAAACTGGGATCCAAAGTGAAGGAATGAACCCCCCTGCCAATCGAATAAACCAGCATGGTACTGGGTCCATAGAGGATATACCCCGCAGCGAGTTGCTTGTGTCCATTTTGCAGCAAATCTAGGGCTTCCTCATTTTCATCGCTCCCCTCTTGTTGGCGAATCGAGAAAATAGACCCAACCGTCAGGTTGCTGTCGATATTAGAAGAGCCATCAATCGGGTCATAAAGCAGGGTATAACGACCAATGGGGCAGTTTTCCGGGATGTAGTAGGGTTTCTCCATTTCCTCCGATGCCAAGCGACAAACTAAGCCACTTTGCTTGAAAACCGAGATAAACACCTCATTCGCATAGACATCCATGCGTTTGACGCTTTCTCCCTGAACATTAATGTCGCCACTAAACCCCAGCACCCCTTCCACTAACCCAGCGCGACTCAACCGTCGCGAAACCAGTTTTGCCGCTAAAGCAATCCGGTTCATCAAGGCGCTAAGGTCCTGAGCATCCGCAGAAAAGCTCTGGAGTTGCTGCAAAACGTGCCTGGATAGGGTGGTACAGTCGCGATCGAGCGATTGACTCTGCTCAATCGGATTTGGTGTTGTTTCATCCTTCATCGTTCTTGTCTTCCTTTCCTTTGGAGTGGTTCTACTTCAGACGACTGGAGAGGTTAGCCGGTGGTTTTTGCCCAGTCGCCCCTTCCTTTCCATCTTAAAGAAGCATTTTCAGCAAGGCGGGTTAACTTTAGGGTAACTATAGAAAACGCAACATTTTCTTAAGCATTTGTGCGGTTTTGCCGGGAAAAGTCAGACTGAAGCATAAAATTGCCTGAAAGTCAGTTAACCCAGATACAAACTCGATTAAAATTCCCGATTGGGTCATTACCCATCCCAGGGACAAGCCTCAAAACTGTCATTTCTGCATTGATACCCACTCTAACCGCCACCACCTAGAATTTTTTTTCAACGCAAAATTACAAGCGAAACTCTAATATTTAAGGCTAATTTATAATCTTTAGAAAATCATTAAAATAACCTGAATCAAGCGAAACCGTTCTAATTTTAAAAAGGGACTGCCTCAGATTTGAGCAGTCCCCAACCACCAAAATCGGCTAGTCAATCGAAATAGATTGAGGGCGGTTGTTGTAACTGCCACTGCCATTATTATTCCCCGTGGAAGAACCTGTGGGGGAGGCTCCTTGTTGTTCCAGCCAACTTTTCACCGGGTCATCGGAGAGATTGAGTTGGAACACCCCGGAGAAAAAGCCACCTAAAAAGGCAACCGGATGTTCGGTCATTTCTTTAAAAATTGGACTCAGTTCATCTAAAAACATGGAATGTCTCCTTTGGCGGCCAATGCTTCTCAGAGGTAGGATACCCCCCGGATTTCGCTATCCCGGGGGAAATTGCCTACTTCTGCTGGTATCCTAGCGCGTTTAATACCAGACTAGCTGTCGGCATCCCGCACCTCTGGGACCTAGGGTCCCGATGGGGTGGCGAAATGCCATCCCATCACGAACTAAGAGGGATTTTTTTCCGGTAACAGGCACTTATCGGAATCGCAACCGGCGGGTCCTGCTTCCGCTAATTCCCCGAGGTCATAGCGCTGGAGGGCATTTTTAAAGTCATCGGTTTTGCGACGAACTAAGACCTCAGCGCTGAGGCGATCGTACTCCGCTTTATCAATGGGTTCAAAGGGGAGGCGAGGGAAAGATTGGCGATCGTCAAATCGAGCGAGTAGGGCGGCAGAAATATAGCCTTCATCATTTTGGATTGCCTCATAAATGCGCTGACCCAATAGCTCAATTTCTGACTCCCGAACTTCCACGGTGGCAGAGGTGTTATGGGTGACATAGTGGCTTTGAACATTCATATAGAAGTCCATTTGAGCCATCGCACTAAATTGACTAATATCAATTTCATCGGCACCGGGTAAATCGGCCCAACTGACAGCAATGGGAATTTCCACCAACCATTCAGAACAGCGCGGGTCAAACGGATCATTCAGGAGATTTCCGTTTTCATCCTTATCCGATTGGGAGGGAATGACACTGTAACCGTAGTCGATACAAGCCAAGGCAACCGGGTCATTTTTACCAAAAGTAATGCGGCGAATAAACCGCTGGGCTTTGGGCGGATGCCACCCGGGAGATGCGCCAGTTAGTAAAGATTTTGTCCCTGAAGGCTGAACAGTTGTGCAACGATTGGGACGGCGCAATCCGTGGCGATCGCAATAATCCCAAACTTTCTCATGAACAACGGTTCGCCAGCGCGTCAAATAGGCTTCTTCTTGACGCTTAAATTCGATTCCTTCCGGGGTTGCGGGACGACCTTGTTCCCACCAGCGCAACCAATCCACACCAAAGGCATGAACAAAGAAATCAAATAATCCGGTAAAGGAAACCCCAACAATCGGATCGATTTCCCGGCTGTATTGATAGCGGGGTTCCGCGAATTTATGATTCAGCAAGGTTGCCACAGATAAAGCACCCGCAGCAAAAGCATCTTCTTGTTCGCGATCGTTTTCGGGGTCAATTTGATTCAGATGAATCTCAGCTAAATTGCACTGCCCGGTGAGGGTTCCGCCGAAAACACCTTTATGGAATTCAGGTTCGTTAAAGCAGAAGGTATCCTGGCGACCCTGAATGGGTACAATCTCCCGAATCACTTGCCATTTGCCTTTATTGGTGGGGTGATGACCCTTAGAGGTATTGACGCGCTGACAAGGAATTGCCGCACAATCGGTGATTTGCAGATACCACAAATCCTTATTGCGAATGCCGAGATTGGTGATTTCACCGGCTCGGGATTGCAAGTTAATCGAGGAGCGAATCCCGCATTTGAGCAATAACAGATAGACCCGATAGGCGCGATTATAATCCGACAAATACAATCGAACGCCACCGCTGGACGTAGCGGAACCATCGGCATCAATTAAGCCCGCAATGAAGTGTAAAATCCCTTCCCGATTCCAGCTTGCCAGGGGTTCCAGGGCTGTGGCATTGGCTTTTAAATCGCGGACTTGTTCGGGGTCGAATTGGCCTTGGAAACCCGTATCAAGCAAGCAAGGGGTTTCGGGATTTTCTGCGTAGTAACGCAATTTTCCGGAAGTCCGACCAGCAAGGGCTAATTCCGGATAGCTTTTGGCTCCATATAAGCGCAGTTGGAGTTGAGGCTTGCCATTAGATTGACACAAGGATCCATCCCCCACCAATTGTCCGAGGGTGTAAGCCCACAAGGGGTCTACAAATTTGCCCTCTTGATAGTCAATCTGGAATGGCTCAGTGTGCAGGGCATATTTGTGGGTGGAAAGATGATCTTGCAGTTGTGCCGTGGTCATTTCCCGATAAGTTTTACCAAAGCGATCCTTAACAAAGAAACGGTGTTTTTCTGTTACGTCTAACCAGGTCCCATCGGCAAAAGAAACGCGATAAAGTTGGCGATCGCGTCCCGTCAACATCGGAGTAACGCGACTCCACCGCTGACCATTCCAAATTTCCACCGATTGACCGACAAGCGATCGAATCGTGTGCATTCCATCTCGTGTCACCAGCATCGTATCGCCAGAAACACAGTGAAAATCTGCACCAATAATTTCACCACAGTTATGAGCAACAATTCCATTCGCATCAAAACGATTAGGGCCAGGGACAATACAATCATAGACAGATTCGATCCCATCATCTACCACGCTTGATATCGTTGCAGTAAATCGTTCCTTATTCAGACGGCGCTTGTAATTGCTAAGAGATTCCGAGAGTTTGGCTGATTTGGTAGGTTCCTGGAACCCAACAAGTTGCTGAAAAACGCTGAGATTGTCGTTAGAAATAATCAACTCGTGCTGGGCTTGGCAGAAATAGGAAGCAGGATTCCGATCTGAATCAGGCAACATTCGATAGCCTTCATGCCGCCGATTTTGATAAACTTTGGAGACAATCCCTAGACGAGCTAGCATTCGCTGAACGGCTTTTAGGTTGGATAAATTGCTTTGAGCCAGTCGCACACTAATTCCTTTGTTCTGGCTGCCCTGAACACTACCATCAGCATCAAAAATGCCCCTCAGAAACCCGAGATAAAAATCATAACTGGCTTGCTCGATTTTGTTGGAAACAATTTTGTTGCCTTGGGTCAGTTCAAAATCCTCAGCTAACTTAGCTAGCCCAGTAGATCCAATAACACGGTGTTTGTGCTGAGAATGATAATGTGCTTCTTCCGTGCGTTTTTTGTACTCTACAGCAGTCTCAAGTAGAGCGACGGCGTATTGGCTCATCGGCAATTGAGATTCTCCCCAATAACGCAATATCCCAACATCATTCCACTGGGTTTGAGCCAAGCTGCCATCACCAACCAAGCTCCCTAATAACCAACCTTCCTCAAAGTTTCCCTTCCCTTCCCAGGGTTGAAGTCCTCGGTGATTATGTAGTAACACGAGGTCTCCAGGTTGCAATGTTTCAGCCGTAACCCACTCGGTGTACTGCTTTTTCTGGGTTTGTGCCGTCACTTTTAGCACTTTATGATTGCCAGTCAAGCGCAGCGTTTGGCCTTCCTTAGTTTCTAACTTTAGAACAGGCTTGTTACCAGAATAGAAGAAACCCTCGGGTGTTGTGCTAAATAGTTCTCCATTTACATAAATGCTGTGTTGAAGATCGATTAAATCTTTGACTTGTCGCGGACCTTCTCCGGTGTGAACCCATGTGTCAGCTGTGACACACGGGTTCAATCCAACGCGGGATAACCGATGCTCTAACTCGGGTTGAGAAATTTCTGGATAGCGATCGCCTATCCATTGCTTCCCTTTGCCTTCGTTATAGGCTTTCAGAAAATCCCGTTTAGTCTCGCGATCGGGCATTAAATCGCAACTGGCTCGGGCAACTGCTTCACCCGCCCATTGAATGGCTCCTTCCCCAGAATAATATTGTTGACGCACCGCATCAATACATTCATCGAGGGTCGGTTTATGGTGAAAAACTCGGGTGTGATTGGACATTCTGAGTGCATCTCTTTCCGGGTCAATGCGCCAGTTTCCAGCCTCATCTTGTTGCCATAAATTCATCTTGGCATTAGCAAACAATTCATCATCGCTTGCTCCCTGCCTCATGCCGGCAGATCTTCTGATGTTGCCAGCCACTATTGTACTAGCCGCTTCATCAATCAATAAGCAGCATTCGACGGAATTTAATTGACGTCCATTTGCTTTATTTAAAATTAAAGCAACTCGCTTATAAAGGTCAGTTAATTTAACTGGATTAGCAACGCCTCCAAACCCTTTTAGCGGTTCTCCGGCTGGACGAATATCGCACAGATCTACGACAACTTCAACGGTTGAATTAAAGCGCTCATCTGTGGAGAGTTCTAGCAGAGTTTGATAGGATTGCACCCAACCTATCCGAGAGTCTCCGACATTCATGAGGACCCGGCTGCCATCGTAAGTCACCTCTGTTTCTTGGCGACGGCGATCGCTGGGGGTCAGGCCAATTTCGCCTTGGAGGGTGATCTGGAGTCGGTTGCGAATCTTCGGCAACTGATTGATATATTGAGGTTCGAGGACTGCGCCAGTCCCACATCCCATCATCGCAAGGCCCATTAATAACCCAAAGGCTCGCCAATCGTGGATATTTGTTGAGGAACAGTTATAGGCCCCAGAAAAGTTTTCCGGGCGTTCGATCCAGTCGGTGCCCCCCACCCACAACCAACGACCCGAGGATAGGGTTTTGAGTTGTTTCTGCATCTGGGTGAGGAGTGCCACCTCGTCGGAGTTGAGATTACCGAGTTTCTCTAATCCCGCAATGGTGCGATCGCAGACTTGATCCCAAGTTTCCCGCCCGTCATCCTGGCGGCGGCTGTAAGTCCTAAAAAACACCGGATTCGCTGCCGGTGCGGTTTCGGGAAAATCGCTGTGGTGGCGCGTGCGTTCCAATTCTCGAACCATAATTCAATCTCTTCTCGTATCCGCATAAAGCTGTAGATCAAGACTATACGCCATCTTAGATTTAGTGGTCAAAGGTTGTTAAATTTTAAAATTTGCGCTATGTCTAGGGCCAGGGGGGGATGTGGGGAGGATGGGGAGATGGGGGAGTTGGCGCAGATGAAGGGGAGAAATATTAACCTAAATGCGGAATGTGGATAGAATAAACCAAAGCCAGATTTCTGCGCGGGATTCTCCTGTTCCCGAAGGGGAGGCTTAATCAAGGGAGAGGCGACGCGGAGGGACTGGTTCAATCTACTGAGGGGCATCACCGCCGAGAATCGCCATGATGTTTCAATCTGCTACGACGCACCAAAGCGCTGCCACGGGTTACGATACCCTCCTCGACGTTGAACTTCGCAAAGTTTTTAAGGTGTTTGAGGGGGAAACTGCGGTCCGGGGGGTCGATCTTGACATTAATCGAGGAGAATTTTTTAGTATCCTCGGTCCTTCCGGCTGTGGCAAAACGACGACCCTCAGATTGATCGGAGGGTTTGAGACACCTTCTGCGGGAGAGGTCCTGATTCGGGGTAAGTCCATGAATCAGGTTCCGGCTTATCAGCGCCCAGTGAATACGGTGTTTCAGAGTTATGCACTGTTCAATCATCAGTCTATTGCTGAAAATATTGCGTTTGGGTTGCGAATCAAACGCTGTGGGAAAAGTGAAATTGAGGAGCGGGTCAAAGAAGCGCTCAAATTGGTCAAAATGGAGTCTTACGCCAATCGCTATCCCTCTCAGCTCTCGGGAGGTCAACAGCAGCGGGTGGCTCTGGCACGGGCGCTGGTGAATCGTCCAGCGGTTGTGTTGTTAGATGAACCGTTAGGGGCGTTGGACCTAAAGTTGAGGAAGCAGATGCAGGTTGAGTTATCGACGCTGCATCGGGATTTGGGGTTGACTTTTGTGATGGTGACTCATGACCAGGAGGAGGCCCTGTCTTTGTCTGATCGGATTGCTGTGATGCATGAGGGCAAAATTGAGCAAATTGGGACTCCGAGTGCTATTTATGAGCGTCCCCGATCGCCGTTTGTGGCGGATTTTATTGGAGAAACCAATTTGTTGCCGGGACGGATTGAAGGGAGCGATCGCACCTCCCTGGCAATTCGCACGGGGACGGGGCTCAAAATTGTGGTAGAACCGACGGAACCTTGGAGTGGTAACGCATCAGGGGCGATCGTCAGTGTTCGACCGGAAAAGATTAATTTGAGTCTCTATCCGCCAGAGGTGGAGGTAAACTGCTTTGAGGGACGGCTCAAAACGGTCATGTATTTAGGAACCCATGTTCAGTATGTGGTGGAACTGCTCTCAGGGGATGAAATGGCGGTGTTGCAACCGAATACGGGAACGAGCTTACCAGATCCTGAGACGCCGATCTATACCTACTGGCTTCCCACGGATTGTATTGCCTTGGCTGCGGCTTAGGCGACAACTGCCGGGGTGCGCTACTCCTTCACCTGTACCTGTGGATGCGATCGCCTGTTTGTACCCTGTGGACGGACATCTATATGAATCTAGCGAGTGTAAATCAATTTTTAGAGGAGATAGAATCCCACTGTCCCAAGAATGCCATTCTGACCTTTCTCGGTAGTGATGGAGAATCCTTCGTGGTTGACATCCAACGGGAGGGCAGTCAGGTCAATTATGGCTATCAATGGGGGATCAAGGAATTGCTGATTAGCAAGTTGCTGTCTAAAACTGAGCCGGTAGCTTCCCTGATTCTTCGGTCATTTTTACCCGAAATTGACGAACTCACCCATTTGCCGATCAAAGAACTCCGGGGGTATGTTCTGAAACGGCAGGGTTCTGAACTGGAATATGAAAAACTCTCCCCCGAATTAATGTTTGCTTGTCAAAATACTGATGCGGAAACGGGGAATCCTCTCCCTTTAGAAACATCGGTTCGATATTGTTAATTAATCTGAATCTTGGTTATCACACCACCTTGTCAAAATAGTGCGGATTCCGAAACCCCAAAAATATAGAATGAGCAGTGCTACACCGACCCGACGACAGTTTTTACAACAGTCTGCGGCGGCACTTTCTGGTCTGGCGTTGTCTAGTTGTGGCTGGACCCTGGGTGGGCAACCGAGTCCAGATCTCGATGAGGATGCTTCTAATGTCGCGTTGGACTCAACTGCCTCTAATGAACTGTTTATCTACACTTGGGCTGACTATACCGATGCAGATTTGCTCGAAAGTTTTACTGAGCAAACGGGTATCCGAGTGATTGTCGATATTTACGACTCGAATGAGGCGATGTTGGCAAAGATGCAGGCGGGCGGGGGCAGTTCTTATAGTATTATCTATCCCTCAGATTATATGGTGGGACGGATGGTCGAATTGCAACTGCTTAGACCTATGGAGCGATCGCGCCTTGAAGGGCTAGATAATCTATTTGAGAAGTTCCAAAATCCGGAATATGACCGGGGAAATCGCTACAGTGTCCCGTTTACCTGGGGGACAACTGGACTGATTTATAATTCGGCTAAACTCTCGACGCCTCCCGATGATTGGGAGTATCTCTGGACTCATCAGAGTGACCTTTCTCGACGGCTAACTTTGATGAATGATGTCCGCGAGGTGATGGGTGCAGGACTGCGATCGCTCGGTTACTCCTATAATTCCACGGACCCCGCTCAACTTCGGGCTGCTTACGAACACTTGGTCAATCTTAAGCCAGCTTTAGCCAATTTTACTACCGATGGCTGGCGAGATTTGATTTTGGCCGGGGATTTGGAAATGGCGATGGGTTTTTCTTTTGATGCGCTTTCCGTCTCGGACGAAAATCCAGACTTGGAATATGTAGTCCCCATGAGTGGCAGTTCATTATGGACGGATACGATGGTCATTCCCAGAAATGCACCGAATGTTCAAGGCGCTTATGCTTGGATTAATTTTATGTTTCAACCCCAAGTGACAGCGGATTTAATTGAACGACTCTATTTTGCTACCCCGAATCGCGCCGCTTATAATTTACTGTCCCAGGAACTCCGAGAAAATCCGACTTTATTTCCTCCCGAGTCGGTTTTAGAACGGTGTCAAGGTATTCTCCCCCTCAGCACGGAAATGGAAAAAGCGTATGCTCGGTATTGGATTCGATTAAAGAGTGTTTAAATAGGTTGTGAATTTTACTTCCTGGAAACGGGATAAAAACAGTTGGGATTCACCAAATTTTCTGCAAAAAAGTTCCGATTTTTTCTTCACTTCTTTCCCAAGAACCATCCATTGATTCAAGAGGAACTGAGTAATTAGGTTAGCTCAGTTTCCCTGAAAGTAAATCCGCAAAAGCTCTAACCGATCGCGATTGAAGTTCTGGTTTATTCCCTTATTACTCTTCATAATGACTGTATCGCCCAGTAAGCCAAAAAACGAATCCAAAACCGGAAAACGTACCCTGCCGGAGTGGCTGGGACCTCTAGCTTTACTCGGTCCTGCCGGAGTCTGGTTATTCCTATTGTTGGTACTGCCAACGGTGGTAATTTTTCAACTGAGTTTAGTGCCGGGAATTCAACCAGGCGATCGCGTGATTCCCTCGGGACTGGATAACTTCTGTCTCGTCTTGGGATTTGAAAATTGCCGATTCGCGGACTTTGACCCGGTATTTCTCCAAACCATCGGGCGATCGCTCTTTTTTGCCACCGGCACAACCCTCATCTGTCTATTACTCGGCTTTCCCGTTGCCTATTGGTTAGCCGTGGATACCCCCAAACGCTGGCGAACGTTACTCTTACTCGCCTTCGTTTTACCCCTGTGGACCTCATCTCTGCTGCGTTCCTATGCCTGGAAAACCATTTTGCGTCCCACAGGTGTCCTCAACTCAATCCTCGGGGTTGTCGGCATCCCTCCCTTAGATTTACTGCACCAAAGTTCTGCCG
Source organism: Laspinema palackyanum D2a (assembly GCA_025370845.1). Lineage (GTDB taxonomy): Bacteria > Cyanobacteriota > Cyanobacteriia > Cyanobacteriales > Laspinemataceae > Laspinema. The sequence continues at coordinate 144,707 of JAMXFF010000014.1, forward strand.
TATTCATCGGCATGAGTTACAGTTTTCTCCCCTATATGGTGTTAATTCTTTACGCCTCCTTAGAGAAACTCGATAAACGCTTATTAGAGGCAGCAGCAGATTTAGGGGCCAATCCCATTGAAGTATTTTGGAAAGTGACAGTCCCCCAAACCTTATCGGGAATTGCTGCCGGTTCTTTGCTAGTCTTTATCAGTGGTTTAGGGGATTTTGTGAATCCCGAATTGCTCGGGGGGGCTTCCAGTATGACCGTTTCCCGGTTAATCTATGATCAGTTTCTCGGCGTGGCGCGAGACTGGGGATTTGGGTCGGCCCTGAGTATGGTATTAATTCTAGCGGTGAGTCTGGCGATCGCTGGTTTAATTCGGTTTGGCGAAGCCACTCCTAAAAAATAACAGATTTAACCCGACAAAGGGTGCATTGATAAGTCTAGGTAATGCTTGCGTGGTGAAATGGCATGACAGAAACGAGGCTCAAACAGGAGGATATTCCGGTAGAAATGTTAAAAAGCCAGAGTCGAATTAATATCTCTTGGCAGATAATATTTGCCGGGTTCATGTTTTTTTTCATGTACCTCCCCATTTTGGTACTGGCATTTTACAGTTTTAATGAGTCTCGCTATAGTGCGAAGTGGGAGGGATTTACCTTGAAATGGTATTTCACCCTCTTTCAAGATGAAGCTATTTTAAAAGCCCTAAAAAATAGTTTAATTGTTGGGTTTTCGGCCATTATTATTGCAGCGATTGTCGGAACCTTAATGGCGGTTGGGCTATCTCGCTATCGATTTCGAGGGAAGAGTTTATATTTGGGAGTATCCTATCTGCCGCTGATCATCCCGGATATTGCGATCGCCGTGGCTACCCTAGTCTTTTTAGCTGCCGTCCAAATTAACCTCAGCATTTGGACGATTATCGCCGCCCATATTGTCTTCTGTCTTGCCTATATTGGGTTAGTTGTTTCTACTCGCCTCAGTGACTTAGACCCCCACCTCGAAGAAGCTGCCCTAGATTTGGGGGCGACTCCCATTCAGTCTTTTATCCAAGTGTTACTGCCCCAATTGATGCCGGGAATTGTCTCCGGTTGTCTGTTAGCCTTTGTCCTGAGTTTGGATGATTTATTAATTGCTTCATTCACCTCCGGGGGTGGTGCAGTGACCCTGCCAATGGAAATTTTTGGGCGGATTAGAACCGGAGTGAAGCCGGATATTAATGCCTTGAGTGTGGTGTTGATTTTGACCTCTGGGGCGATCGCCTTCCTCGGAGAGTTCATCCGCTCTCGGAGTGACAAGAAGTAAACCAGAAACAGCCTAAAAATTCATGGCAAAGTCATGATAAAGAGATGCTAAATTCTAGTCCCTTAACCTGAGTTTCAATCTGATGAGTGATTCTCCACACCCCGCTAATTCTCAACCTAGTCCCCTCCCTGGAAAGACTCCCACGGCACCGGATCCGGTGCTGGATGCACCCTCCTGGATAGACTTACGCCGCTATGATCAGTCGTGGTTCGATCGCGGCAAGTCTAGCGGGTTTATCTTGCTGTGGTGGTTGGTGCAAGGGGTCGCTTTCCCCTTGAGCCCTCATTTTGCCCACGGATTTCGCCGGTGGTTGTTGCGGCGATTTGGTGCAGAAATTGGGACGGGGGTGCTGATTCGTCCCAGGGCGCGATTTACCTACCCTTGGAAAATTGCAGTCGGGGACTACTCCTGGATTGGGGATGATGTGGTTTTATATAGTCTCGATCGCATTCGGATCGGGCAGCATTGCGTGATTTCCCAAAGAAGCTACCTCTGTACTGGCAGTCATCGTATCGACGACCCTACCTTTAACCTAGAGACTGCACCTGTCGAAATTGGCAATGGGGTATGGGTTGCAGCCGATTGTTTTATCGCCCCTGGGGTAAAAATTGGCTCCAATGCGGCGATCGGTGCTCGCAGTAATGTCTTTACCAATATGCCCGAGGGTCAAATTTGCTTCGGCAGTCCCTGTCGTCCCCGCTATTCCCGCAAGGTGGAGGAAAAACAGAGTCTGGAATGAGAAACCGGGTTTCTTTCCTAATCTTTGCTCCTTGAACTTAATCCGGGTAGAAACCCGGTTTCTGGTCCTTGAAAATTGCGTAAAAACTGGTTTTCTGGTTTATACGGAATGCGGGTGGAATAGGGCTTAAAAAAAAAGTTGAGCAATTGTAGGGTGGGCAATGCCCACCGAATGGAGGTGGGCATTGCCCACCCTACTGGGTTTTTAGATTACTCATTCATATTTCGATAGGTGGCAACGGCAGAAGGTGAAATGCGGTTGAGATAGCGGAAAATCCAGTATTTAAAAACCGTATCCAGGATGACGGGGAAGGTAGCAATAAAGAGATAAATAAAATCTCGACTTTCCGGCAGTCCCAAATGGCGCGAAATCCCTTCGAGGACGATTTCCCAGCCATGAGGGGAGTGGAATCCGACAAAAATATCGGTAAATAAGATAATGATAAAGGCTTTGGCGCTGTCGCTTAAGCCATAAACAATATCATCAATAAAAGATTTGAGGCTTTCAATTTCGCGGCGACTGTTATAAATAACTAAGCCAAAGGCAGCGAAGGAAAATAGGTCGGAAAAAATATTTTTAATCGCATCACTACTGCGATAAGTGTATCGTTTTGCGACTTCTAAGGCTTTGAGTTTGATTTGCTGTTCGACATCTTCTTCGGATAAATGCTGGGGGATTCTGCCGATAAATTTGAGTTCTTCTCGTTCGGGTCCTTCTAAGTTTTCGAGTTGGGTAGCTAGTAATTCTTCAAATTCCAGCATTTCATGGAATTGAGTTAATTCCATTAAGGCTTCTTCTTTCATATCGACATTGAGGAAGATTTCCGCTTGGCTGCCGATGAGGCGATCGTAAATTGGACCTACAAAAAAGTTCTTGGCAACTTGTTGGGTGAGCAGGGGGATTAAAATTAACAGTAAAATAAATTTGATGGAAACAATGGTTTTGGTTTTGGATAGGCGAAATTCTTGGACCACTTCATCTTCCGCTTTGGGGTCCAATTCTCGCTTGAGGCGATCGAGGGTTCTTAAAATGGACCGGGGTAAGAAGCTGGTTTGTCCGGCAAGAGAGCCAATTTCTTTGGTTTCGGCTTGGGAGTCGGGAATCATCTCTTCTACGAGGGGAGAAGGCTGTTTTTTGCCCTTTAAACGGCCTGATTTTTGAACGTCTAAGGGGTTCGATTCCGCTAAGGTGCGAGTCGTCGGAAGCGCGGATGGAGTGGATTGCACTCGGTTCCGAGTATATTTAGCGGTGACTTCATCAATAAAACTGAGTTTATCTAAAATCAAAGATTGAGAGGGTTGAGATAAACCAAATTCGGGGTCTGACAGTCCATTATCCTCGGAAGAGACAACCCGAACCGGGATGGAGTCATCAAAGGGCCGATCGCCTAGTTTAGATTGTTTATAAATTTCGACAAAGGAGCGACTATTTCTAAACTCTCTTAATCGCAACTTTATAATACTTAGATTTCTTTTTAAATCCGCTTCATGAACTGAAAAAACATTCTGACCATAACTAGAATTTTCTGGGGAAATCCGTTGACTATTGAAATATTTTTTCTCGATTTCCTGAATATTGACGGCCGCTTGATAGGCCAACTCCAGGGAACGATTCGGGGTTTCGATTAGCCATTGTTTAACGGAAGTAAAAAATCCTGTTTGATTAGAAGAATATTTGTGTTTTTTCATACCCCTTGTTTACTCGAACCAACCGAGTACAATTAGACTAAGACTGACTCGAACTATTCCGGTGAAAACCCTTTTGCTTTATCCAGTTCAGGCTGGTTTTCCCGGAATCCAAGCGGGAGTTTGCATCAGGCGCGATGGTGTTTGTAGACCCGAGAGTTCACCGATTCTTTTGTCGAGAGGCAAGGCGATCGCTCCAGGATCCGCAACCCTTGAGGTACTCTCCCCTCGGGCAAGCAATAATGAAACCAGAGACATCGCGCAAGTAACCGACAGTGGTGGTATGTTAACAAATTTGGTGGAGGATTAGGGGTGGGTACAGCGTCAATTTGGATTCTCGGATCGACTGGCAGTGGCAAAACGGGTCGTCTGGTTCAGGAGTTGTGCAACTGGGTTGACTCGAATGGCGACCCAAATACCCCTCCCCTGAATCGCCACCAGACTGCTGCTGAGTCTAACGCCGAGACAGGACGACGGGGAGGCAGGCAGAAACAGGAGTCGTTAATTTCTCAGACCCTACCGCGATCGCTCAGGTTGGGACAAGATGAACCCCCGTTGCTAGTCTTTGCTGCCACCGGAGACGATCGCATTCCCTTAACCGATCGCATTATCCATGCCACCTCTGGACGCTATCCCATTGACTCCTCCACTCCCCTCGCCTTTTTCCAACGGGAAGTGCTGCTATTTTGGCCCCTGTTGATTCAACAACTCAATCTTAGGGCCGAATTTCCCCTGCGAGTGCGTCCAGAAACTGAGCAAGAGTTAGCAACCCGCTTATGGAGAGATGAATTAGACTCCGGACGCTTGCGCCAAGAGGGAGTCAGCGAATATCGCATGGTCCGCAGAACCTTGGACTTGTTACAACTGGCGGCATCCAGTGGCAGACGCCTCGAAGATGTTTCGGTGATTTTACAAGAAGGAATTGAGGATGCGAATGGGGATTTAGACCTCTGGAACTGCATGGGGGAAGTATTGCTCAAATGGCGCAGGTGGTGTCTACAACGAGGGTTACTCACCTATGGGATTATCACGGAGTTGTATTGGCGGCATCTACTCCCGAATCCCACCTACCAAAATCAGTTAATCCACCGCTATCCCGCAGTTTTTGCCGATGATGTGGATGAGTATCCCAAAATTGTCCGGGATTTGTTTGAGGTCCTGCTGGATGCGGGAATTCCCGGGGTCTTTACCTACAATCCCAAGGGGTCTGTACGTCAGGGATTAGGGGCGGATCCGGATTATCTGGCCGGTTTAGCATTCCGTTGTCACCCCCAGCAGTTGGATTCGGTTAGCGGATTGGCGGGGAAGTTGGGGAAAATGGCCCTCCAAGTGATGGAAGACCCGACGGTGTATTTAGAGGAGATGGAGGAGAGTGGATTGTCGCTGCCGGTGGCATCGATTCAAACTACCGCCCGATCGCAACTGTTGCGAGAAACGGGGGAGGCGATCGCTCATGCAGTCCATACCGGCAAGGTTAAACCGTCTGAAATTGCTGTAATTGCACCGGGTTTAGATGCGATCGCCCGCTATAGTCTCCAGTCCATCCTCACCAGCAAAGGAATTCCAGTCCAATCCCTCAACGAACAACGTCCCCTCGCCACCGTCCCAGTTATTCGCGCCTTACTTACCCTCCTCGCCTTGGTTTATCCCGGTTTGGGACGCCTGGTAGACCGGGATAGCGTCGCTGAAATGCTCGTCGTCCTCAGTCGTCGTCCCGACTGGGAATCCCTGAAAGAGACAGAGGAAGGCACCAATCTCCTCCATCCTGCCTCCTTTTTGATTGACCCAGTACGTGCAGGATTATTGGTGGATCATTGCTATTCTCCTGCCACAGAACAGCCGAAATTGTTGCCGGTGACAGCATTTCCGCGCTGGGACCGTTTGGGATATCGCGCAACCAAGGTTTATCAGGAGATTTTGGACTGGATTGAAGAGAGGCGATCGCAGTTAACCAGTCCCATCGCCCTACTAAACTCGGCAATTCAAGAGTTTTTAGGCCGTTCTAGCAGTTTACCCCCAGACCAAATTGCCGCCCTTCGCGAGTTAATGGAAACCGCCCAACATTATTGGGAGGTGGATGCAAGGTTGCGCCGTTGCGGGGAACAGGATGCGCCGGATTATGTAACTGTGGGTCAATTCATCCAACTGCTTCGCAAAGGCACAATTACCGCGAATCCCTTCCCGGTGAGTGCCTTGGGTGCAAAACCCGATTGTGTCACCCTAGCAACGATTTTCCAATATCGGGCGGCGCGACAGTTTCACCGTTGGCACTTTTGGTTAGATATTGGTTCACCCTTATGGTCTCGTGGGGGTGCAGCGAGTCTGTTTGCAGCGCCGTTATTCTTGCAGAGTTGGTCCGGTGACCCCTGGACTCAGGAGGAAGAAATTCGCAATGATGAGGACCGATTGCAGCGGATTATCCTGGATTTATTAGGGAGAGTAGGCGATCGCCTGATTCTCTGTCACAGCGATTTAGCCACCAATGGTCAAGAACAAACTGGACCTTTATTATCAGTCTTAAATGCTTGGGTTCCTTTGGAAGAGTAACTTTCCCCCTTCCCCGTTTGTAGTAACGACTTCAGTCGTTTCCGGGTTTCTGGGGGAAAGAGAACGACTGAAGTCGTTACTACGAACTAAGAGAAGAGAACGACTGAAGTCGTTACTACGAACTAAGAGAAGAG
>JAMXFF010000115.1 GCA_025370845.1 Laspinema palackyanum D2a
TGGCTCACTTTACGGTGGGGTATATCCTGACTTATGCGGCGTTCTTGATTGCTTCGACGGCGAGTAAGTTCGGTTAAATCGCGACTGGTAGTTAGGTGATAAAAATCCCCCGCTGTAATGGCGGGGGGTTTTTTTGTTAGAATTATCCTAAACTGCTGTTGTATGGTTCATTCGTTGAGACTGGGAACCTGAAGCAAAATCACTGAGGGGGGATTGAGCAAAGATGCCAAAGAAGAAGTACAAGAAACCCAAGGATGTTAGCAACGAGCCAATCCAGCTATCTTTGTTCGACTTGCTACTAGATAACCTTCCTGACTCAGATTCGCTTTCAGAACCAGCAAATTGCTATGAGGATGCAGAACTTTCACAACCCGATTCCCTTTTAGAATCGTCAGATGCCTCTCAGAGCAAAGAAGATAACTCACGGGGCGAATCATTTTCCGCTATACCTGAGCGTCTCTTTGTTCCAGATCGATTTGAGAGCCTTGAGAATCGTGCTAAACACCAGCTCGAAAATTTTATTGTTCCAGTAGAAACTGCATTAGCTCATTTAGACGAAACTTATAGTGATATGAGATCTGCTGGTCGCGGAGCTTTTTGGGTGTTCAGAGGGAATTCTGGATCGGGTAAATCAACATTTTTGCACACCGTCAACCTGTTCCGCCCTCAAGTTAAAACTATCTCAATTCGGGCTGAGCAGTCAGTACCTGACACTCTAAGAGAACTCAGAAATTCCGATCGCTCATTGAATGAACTCCGAATACTGGTTCTTGAAGGTCGCGAAGCTTTAACAGATTTTTCTGAAGAAGAATTAGAGAAAAACCTTCACGCTATTAACAGTTTTATTCGATCGGATTATGGTAGAGACACCTTAATCGTCTGGCCCTGCAACTCCGATCCGCTGGAGGAAAAATTGATAGACCTAGCCGCTCGTCTTGGAGCTGAATCTCTTTTAGGAGTAGGAGATCGAAGTTATAGGTTTCAAGGTTCACCTCAAAATCAATATAGCGGTTCCCGGACTCATGAGGTACAATACATAGGAGAACTGACTCATCTTAACCATCCGAATCTATCATGA
>JAMXFF010000015.1 GCA_025370845.1 Laspinema palackyanum D2a
TGCTCGCTATCCTATAAAGCGAGCAAGATGCTCGCACTCCCCAAGAATGTACCTCATAACTGTGGAAACCGCTATATAGCAGTTCCCGGACTCATGAGGTACAGATATTTATAGGAGTGCGAGCATCTTGCTCGCTATCCTATAAAGCGAGCAAGATGCTCGCACTCCCCAAGAATGTACCTCATAACTGTGGAAACCGCTATATAGCAGTTCCCGGACTCATGAGGTACAGATATTTATAGGAGTGCGAGCATCTTGCTCGCTATCCTATAAAGCGAGCAAGATGCTCGCACTCCCCAAGAATGTACCTCATAACTGTGGAAACCGCTATATTAAAACGTAGATTATCAAGGATATCCCTCTTCTATCAGTTTACGGACAATTAACGAAGTGGCATCATTTCAGGCCACGAGTGATTAGGCTTTCAACCGAGTTTGAGAGAAGAGGGTTATACTCCATAGTTAGCCAGAGCTATCAGCGATGCCTTGTCTCAATCATGGGTTGTCTCTCCGGTCTTTTTTTTACCCGGAATTGCCCAACGTTTGATACTTCCCACCGTCACCGGCATACTATCGGCCACATCAATGGTGAAGCGAAACACCTGACGCGATCGCCTTCCATTTTCCGGATCAAAGAACGTGAGCAGCACATCCCAGCAATCACTATTTAGACGACAGTAGGGGCTTTTCTCGACTTCGATGGTGTCGAGTTGTCGCTCAGAGGCGATCGCCTCCGCAAAGGTAGCAGCCGCTTGAAACGTATTGGTGACTGCAAAATTCAGGGCGCGATCGCGAGAGGTTTGCCCGATATTATGTAAATCGTAATACACCCGATTTAAAAAAGCCGTAAGCCCTTCTCGGAGATTTTCTACCCCCACCGCTTCAGCATTATTTACAGTTGCTAAAGCGGCCTCAACTAAATTATTCACATTCCACCCATACATCCCTCGGGGGTTCTGGACATTAAGCACCGGAACCACTTCCCCAGAAAAAAGTTCTACGGTCCGCTCAGTTTGTCGTCCAGGGATACTCACTCGCTCAATGAATTCAGCACTCGTTTCCGGTTCAAGTTGCCCATTGAACATCAACAAAAACATCTCATAAATATCATCGGCAAATGGGCCTTTTGGATCAAGAGCATAGATGGTATTTTGGTCACGATTTAGAGTCCAAATCAGGGAGTGAGCTTCATCAGGATGGCGATCGAGATGTTCCACCATCTGCCGAACATCATAAGGGTCTGGCGGCACCATCACCCCATTCAAATCCACCGGAGCCATATTTTGCTTAAAAGTATCCCGCCGCGCCGCATCTCCAAAGTCATAGCCAATCGTGCCGAGAGCGTAAACCTGCCCTGAGTGAGCCTTACTGGGTTTGACACCGGGGGAAGCAGAGGGAGCGGGGGAAGCAGAGGGAGCGGGGGGAGCAGAGGGCGCGAGGGAAGCAGAGGGAGTAACAGAGGTATGCTCTGTGCGAGTGACTTGCTCACCGGCGAAAGAAATCGTTACTGAAGACCCGAACAACAACCCCATCACCCCAGGGAGATTAACCTTACCCCGCAGACAGCGTTCCGGTTCATCGGTATCATCAGAAGTACAGGGAATAGCCGTATTCAGCAGCGCCGCCCGCACCGCTTCGGCATCGATAGGTTTACCTTGTTGGAGTTGCAGACTCATCAGCAAACCGCACAACCCTGTCATCACTGGAGCCGCCATACTCGTTCCTTTGAGGCGCACGGGTTCTTCATTGGCGGGTTGCGCCCCCAGAATTTCACCCCCCGGAGCCATGATGCCTTCTAGGGCATTGTTACCGCCCCAATTGCTGAATATGTAAGGCGTACCGTCAGGCTTTAAGGCTCCCACAGACAGCACTCCCGGCAGGGAAGCGGGCATACACCAGCATTCTCCCTTGTTATTCCCAGCGGGGGCGACAATCAGAATATTGTTGTCCTGGCACTTCTTCAGGGCTTGCAGGAGGATTTCTTCCCCTTCCCCGGTTTGGGTGGGGCGACAGGCGGCACAGTGGATGATATTCGCCCCTAACTCCAGACCCAGTTCAAAGGCACGAGCTAGATTGATGGGTGAGATGAAGTCTTCATCAGTGCCAGTAGTATTGAGGGGGACGTTAATCACACGACAGCGAGGAGCCAGTCCGGGAGAGGGGGTGTTTTCTTGCCCGACAATGGTGCTGGTGATGTGGCAGGCGTGGTTGTCGCCGTGGATGCGTGTGAGGAGTGGTCCGGGGAAGGCGGCTTTCTGGGCTTCCGCTTTTTGGTCTTTATCTAAAGTCTCATCCTTGTCGATCGCCTGAAAGAGGAGATAAGCCTCTGTAGGAACAGGTTCAGCCGGGGGGTGCCAATAGGGGAAGACTTTGGAGATTTCCGCCCCTTCAAAACAGGAGAGGGTGTGGTCCGGGTTGCCATCGAGAATGACGATGGTAATCCGGGGGTCGCCGAGGGTTTGGTTGCGGAGTTCAGCCAGTCCGGGGATGCGATCGTCCAAGTCGTGGGGATGTTTGGCAGGGGAAGCAGCAGAGGGAACAACTGCCGTCGGTAGGGTTTCGACTGCGCTCAATCCGACAGAATCCGATTCAACTTCAGTCGCTTCAATTTCTGAATCCAATTCGCAGGGGTGAACGGTTGCTGGGGTTTCGAGTTCGCTCGGCTCAACAGATGCGGACTCGGCTTCAATGGCGATCGCTTCCACAGCTAATTCTTCAGAAGCCTGAATATTATCTTCTACTGAATCATCTACCCCACTCGCCTGAATATTCCCGTTAGGCAAAGACCCCAACATGAATTCACCCACAGAGGATTCCACCACATAATTTAATCCCGTCGCCCGGGCAAAGCGATCGCTATCTCCCGCCCCCAACGAACAGGGAGCCAGTCCCATATTTGTCGCCACCAAATAGAGGTTCTGATACAGGACACCGACGTGCTTGAGAACCAGGGCATAAGCCAGCGATCGATACTTGCGGAACAGCCGTCCAAACCGAGCCGTAATAATCAGCAAAACTTGGGGCATTCCCTGTTCACCACTGGACTGGTGAGCATCTTTAATCAGGGCTTGAATATCGGCATCGGCAGCATCAAGTTGAGCCAGTTGGTGATTGAGGGGATCATAGTGATAAAGTCCCGGTTTCACCCCTTCACAACGACGCACCACCAGATAGATTTCCAGTTCATACATCGCGCCGCCACAGGGATAGGGACGGCGGCTGATTTCCCCCCACTCGAAATCTTCACCGAATTGAGCTTTGAGCAGTTCGGTTTGTTCCGCATCCTGGGTATAAATTTCCTTGATGCGAGCGGTGCGATAGAGGAGTTCTCCCAATTGCTCGATGGTGATCGGGTGATTCTCATCATATTCGCGAATCGATGCCCGTTTTTCAATGGCCGTCGTCAGGGTTTTATCTCGCTGGCGGATGGCATCAATGCTCAGTTGGGGCAGGGCGACAATTTGCCCGCTCATGGGGGGCTTGACCACCGGAAACTCGTCCCAAATCTCCACACTGGCCGCAATATCTGCCGGGGGGTAGTCGTGGCGACCTTGGCGACAACGGCTATGGAATAGCAGGTTGTGGAACTCCCACAGCTTCAGTTCCGGGGCTTCCGCTTCGACGGTGAGAAAACCTGTCGCCCACAATAAATTTAAGAACTGATAGGCGGTTTCTGCTCCGATTTGGGGCGGTGGCGTGACCCAACCGAGGGATAGGGGTTGGGCGAGTTGGGCCAAAATTGCGCTCGATCGCCAGTCCAGCAGCTTGACTCGAAATTTGGATAAGGGTGATTCCAACACCATGCCGCCTTCGTGACTGCGTTGGTAGGCAAAGCGCGATAGGCTGACACTGGCCCGAGTCCAGTGGGGTGTGTCTAGGTTAAGTTCAGCGGATTCCACCATTGGCACTGCGATCGCCAAAGGTAATACAGCATATTGCAACCAGCCGCGATCGCCGATCTCTTGCAACATCAGCGCCAACTGCTCCCCAGCTTCCGGCCCTTCCTGTGCGCTTAGGGTTTGGGTCAACTGTTGGAGGGTGGCTGTTCCTTCCTGTAAGTGGGCGATCGCATTTTCCAATCCGGGGACGGCTGGCACAGTGACTCCAGAAGCGGTTATCCCTGGGCCATTGTGAGAAACAAAGCCTAGGGTATAGCCGTTTGCGGCGGGATGAACTTGAATACCAGAACTCAGAGACAAGGTAAACGGATTAGGGTGCATAGTCTTTCAATAAAAAGAATTAAACATATCAACAATAACGATGCCAAGAAAGCGGAGAACTCTAAAAGCCGGATATGCCTACCACGTCACGACGCGGTGCAATAATCGAGAGTTTAAGCTGAGTCGTCGAGACAGTCATTATGTGTTTCTTTATGCCATCAAACGGGCGGTAAACAAGTTTAATTTCCGACTTTACGTTCTGTGCATTAAGCGGAAGAGGGGCAGAGGGAATGATGCTCCCTCCGCCTCTGGACAGTGCCAGGGGAGGACAAGCCCCGCCCCGATGTATCTGCAGTTGCCCGTCAATTCATCGAGGGGAACCAAGCACCTTGGCTGTCCTCACGAGAAGTTTGAGGAACGATTTGGTCGGTGGTAGAATTAACCGCGACTACTCGTCGTCCCCGTCATATGAACACTGCCAACAAAAAATCCAACCCACATCGTTTGGATCACGGGAGGCTAGGGCTTGCTCGCCGATCGCCTCTTCACTCAGTTCAGCCAAAGCGCTGGGCAGTTGACCCGTAGGAACGCGGTCAATGGGCTGTTGGGGGTTGGGGGAGATGTTTTTCTTGTTCATTGGAGTTTTCACTCATTTGTTAGGTTTACAAATGACCGCTTGGGGCGGTCAGTCCCTTCTTAGGTGATAAGAAGCCTGGATAGTGCTGCTGGTGTAGCGGTGGGCGCGGCACGAAAATTCTGTTTGGGGGTGTCTTTTTGGGGTGGCACCGAATTCAGTCAAACAGGGTTGGGGTCGGGGAAAGAGGGCCCCAGGGAGTGATGCTCCCTCCGCCACCACCACCGCGTGCCAGGTTAGGACAAGCCCCGAGGTATCTGCAGTTGCCCGTCAATTCATCGAGGCGAACCAAGCGCCCTGGCTGACCTCACGAGAAGTTTGAGGATTGAAAACGGTTGTGGTAGAATTACCCCGCGACTACTCGTCGTCTCCCTCATAGGAACAAAACGGCAAAGCACACACAAAAGCCGGAAGGGCCTCAAGGGAGCCGATCGCCTCTTCACTCAGTTCCGCCAAAGCACTGGGCAGTTGACCCGTAGGAACGCGGTCAATGGGTTGCAGGGGGTTGGGGGAGATGTTTTTTTTATCCATTGGAGTTTTCACTCATTTGTTAGGTTTACAGTTTGACCGCTTGGGGTGGTCAGTCCCTTCTTAGGTGATAAGAAGCCTCGATAGTGCTGCCCTGTAGAGGTGGGCGCAGCACGAAAATTCTGCAACATGGGGTAGCACCCAATTCAGTCCAACAAAACTCTGGGTCGGGGGAAGAGGGGCAGAGGGAGTGATGCTCCCTCCACCCCTACCGCGTGCCAGGTATCGTCCAGCCTTGAGGTATCAATGGTTGCCCGTCAATTCATCGAGGCGAACCAAGCGCCCTGGCAGTCCTCACGAGAAGTTTGAGGAGCGAAAAGGGTTGTGGTAAAATCAACCGCGACTACTCGTCGTCCCCATCATAGGAACATATACATGGGATGCCCATGTCACCTAGACTGTTTTGGGGAAGGGCCTCAAGGGAGCCGATCGCCTCTTCACTCAGTTCAGCCAGAGCGCTGGGCAGTTGACCCGTAGGAACGCGGTCAATGGGTTGCAGGGGGTTGGGGGAGATGTTTTTCTTATCCATTGGAGTTTTTCACTCATTTGTTAGGTTTACAGTTTGACCGCTTGGGGCGGTCAGTCCCTTCTTAGGTCATAAGAAGCCTGGATTGTGCTGCCACTGTAGTGATGGGCGCAGCACGAAAATTCTGCAACATGGGGTAGCACCCCATTCAGTCCAACAAAACTCTGGGTCGGGGGAAGAGGGGCAGAGGGAGTGATGCTCCCTCCACCCCGTTCACCGCGTGCCAGGTATCGTCCAGCCCCGAGGTATCGGCAGTTGCCCGTCAATTCATCGCGGCGAACCAAGCGCCCTGGCTGTCCTCACGAGAAGTTTGAGGATCGAAAAGGTCTGTGGTAGAATTACCCCGCGACTACTCGTCGTCCCCGTCATAAGAACAACGTATCGCCCCCTCCGTCACGTAGGCCGCAGCCGCCTGGACCATCAAGCCGAGGCTCTCTTCACTCAGTTCAGCCAAAGCACTGGGCAGTTGACCCGTCGGAATGCGGTCAATGGGTTGCAGGGGGTTGGGAGAGATGTTTTTCTTGTTCATTGGAGTTTTTCACTCATTTGTTAGGTTTACAGTTTGACCGCTTGGGGTGGTCAGTCCCTTCTTGTTGTCAAGAAGCCTGTTTGTGCTGCCCCGTAGCGGTGGGCGCGGCACGAAAATTCTGCAACATGGGGTAGCACCCCATTCCGTCCAACAAAACTCTGGGTCGGGGGAAGAGGGGCAGAGGGAGTGATGCTCCCTCCACCCCTACCGCGTGCCAGGTATCGGAAAGCCTTGATGTATCGAGGGTTGCCCGTCAATTCATCGCGGCGAACCAAGCGCCCTGGCTGTCCTCACGAGAAGTTTGAGGCTCGAAAAGGGTTGTGGTAGAATTACCCGGCGACTACTCGTCGTCCCCGTCATAGGAACAAAAATCATATCGCATACCCATATGTGAGGCCAGGGCTTGCTCGCCGATCGCCTCTTCACTCAGTTCCGCCAGGGCGCTGGGCAGTTGACCCGTAGGAACGCGGTCAATGGGCTGTTGGGGGTTGGGGGTGATGTTTTTCTTGTTCATTGGAGTTTTCACTCATTTGTTAGGTTCACAGATTGACCGCTTGGGGCGGTCAGTCCCTTCTTAGGTAAAAAGAAGCCTGGATAGTGCTGCCCTGTAGAGGTGGGCGCAGCACGAAAATTCTCTTTTGGGGTAGCACAAAATTCAGTCAAACAAAACTCTTCGTCTTGACTTTTGATTTACCGAATATCCCCAATCGTGGAGGAATTTGGACTATTTATCAATCCCACAAATTGGGAGATTGAGGCGGCAAACAAAAATTAGAATTAACGAATGCAACTAGGTATTGTCTTTGTTGAAATATTAACATAAATCTCACTATTGTCAATAGGGTTTTTCGATTTATTTGTCTTTGATAGACCTCAGTTTTGGGACAAATTAAACAGTTAGAAAATTGGCACGATTACAACATCGCGCACTCATGTTTTTGGATTGCCGTATAACCGTCAACAGTTAGCTTTCAGCCCCGACTGAAACATTATTAAAAATGAAAACATTAAGATTGATTCACTTCAGAATCTCCATCATGATAAATGCGGTTATTTCCACTTAAAACGGCATCGCCATTGGGTTCATTTCAGCTTCCAGAGTCGGAGTTTTCCGCCAACCTAATTGAACCGGCACATCATAAAGCCGCCCCGGCCCAAACCGCGACCAAAAATGACGCATTCCCGGCACAATCACCTTGACCACATTTAAACCAATATCCGGGCGAGTTTGATCCAGCACCAAAGTTTCTAACCCCGCCTCTCGCACAATATCTACACAGGTAATCACGTCCTCTCGGATATCATTCCCCCAGCGTTTCGGATAGTCCTGCATCGTTTTCAGAGGTTGAGCAGCATCAGGAGCCAAATAGGGCTGATTCTCTAACGTCGCTTCCAAAAGCCAAAGTTTGGCATCGCCATCCAGTTGGTCATCCGGCACTTTGTCCAGTTCCAAGCCCAACTGATTCACCTCCGTCAGGGCGCGGAGAATGGCAATGGTCGGGTCGAGGTGCGCCCCGAAACCGAGAATCAACCGTTCCGAATTGCCTACCTTGCGCCGCGACACTCCAGCAAAAGCAGAAATTCCCAAATCTGCGGTCAAATCCAACGCCCACAAATCCCGGTCATTCTCCCCATAAAACTGTTGCAACTCCAAAAAGTAAGGCTCATCAAAACTGCTCAAATCCACCGCCGGACGACGCAAGCGGTTATACCACCACAGGGCCACACTGTCCCGTTCCACCAATTCCAGAACCCCTTGTAAAATCGCCTCCTCTAGGGTGTTCCCCGCCGCGTTGCCGTTGGAGTCAGCGTTACAAAAGCGTTGACCTTTCGGAATCGGATAGTTGTAGTAACAAAAAGCCGTGGGTAAGTATTTGTGACATTGCTCCGTTAGCGACCAAACCGGAGTCCAGTCAATGCTTTGGTCAGGGTCAAAGCGTTGGGGAATCCAGTCATGGGCCGCTTGGCGATTTTGATTAATCTCCCCACGGCGGGCAAATTGGCTGTCACTAATACAGAGACAATCTTCAGGATTGATCGCCAACTCCCCCAACTGCGCGAACGTCGCCTGCTGGCGCGGTTCATCCCCCTGGTAAATCCCCGAATAACGCTCCACCGCCTCACAGAAACCACTAGCGCGGGATTGACTATCGGTTTTGCCCTTGCCCGAACTCTTATGTTTCAACGTGCTACGGAGTCCCCGCAGGGAAGTCGCCCCCCCAAAGGCGTGACCCGCCCGATAGGTATGCACCAAAGGGTTAGCGGGGTCGGTGACGCGCACCAATTCCGTCACCACCCCCGTAATCGGACTGATCAAATGCTCGTGCTGCTGTACCGTTTGGGCCGGAGTGAGGGCGCGGTGACCGCCATCCCGGGTGAAATGTTTCTCGCGAGATTCCAGAACCACAGGCTCAAACCCTCGACGCTGGAGGATTTCCGGGTCGCCGCAAGTAGAGCATTGGGGGCGACGGATGAGGCTGTGGGTTTTGAAGTCCAGGGTGCGCTGGTTGAAGGTGATTAATTTGCCCTCCAGGGTGGGAGAAGGCGTGGGGGACTGGGCAATAACGAGGGATTTGGCGATTTCCGTCGCCGCAAACTGAAGGGCAGTCTGCAACGTCGAAGGCAAGGCGGCGCGGGCTGTGGGTAGATAACTATTGACAGAGTGAGGGATGTTGCCGTTGGTTTGGGCAGCGGCGTATTTTTCGCGCTGCACCGAGGCTTCCACTTCCCGGTTGCCCTCCAAACGTTGGGCGAGGCAGTGCCAGCATCCCGTTTCTCCCGGTTTGAAGACTGGGCCCAGCCAGAGGACACTCCCTAGGGGTTTGACTAAAATCCAGGGTTGGCCGGTTTCAACCTGATGACGGTTGAGGGGGGCTAGGTCTGGGTTGAGGTAGTCGTCAGTGAGAACGAGGGTGAGGGCGGAGTTGGGCGTATCACCGGATTGGTATGGAATGCCTAACTCGCCCAGAGCAGCCCCCAGAATGTCAACCATACCCTCAGTAATGCGGTTTCCGACGGTTTTGAGGGTGACGGGTTGTTTCAGAGCTTGGGCAGCTACTTGGGGAGCAATACCTAACTCACTCCAGAAGGCCGCGACTTCCGGGGGCAGTTCCGGGGCGACTTCCGTGAGGTAGCCGGTTTCCGTAAGGCGATTTAATACAAAATCGATGTAGTCAGCAGGAACTTCGCGATCGAGTTTTTCTACAATTTGGTCCCGGCTGTACTGCCCATCGAGGAACGGAATAATTTGACAGTAAAGCTGTCCCGTAAGGGCATGATTTTCTTGTTCCCCCAAGAGATAGACCTGTTTGGGGGGACAGATTTCGATGTGGTAGTGGGGTTTAATTTGGAATGTCATTTTGTGGGAATTATCACTATATAAAGATGCCGAGAAACCGGAGACAGAACTTACCCATTTGTGAAAGACCCCTAAATGTAGAGGCGATTCGAGAGTTCCATCGAACATTGATGAGCGAGGAGCAAGGGAGAGGGCGTGACGGGGTGCTTACAAGAGTAGGTTTTTTACTTCCGGTCCCCTCCCCTTACCAAGGGGAGGGTTAGGGTGGGGTTCTTTTTGAGCGATCGCCATTCCACGCACTCATGAGAGGCGATCGCACCTGTACGAGAACTCCTACAGTGAACTGCACCTCCGGTCCCCTCCCCTTAGCAAGGTCCGGGTTAGGGTGGGGTTCTTCTTGAGCGATTCCCTACGGGATAGCTCCGCTTACCGCCATTCCACGCACTCATGAGAGGCGATCGCGCCTGTACGAGAACTCCTACAGTGAACTCCACCTCCGGTCCCCTCCCCTTGGCAAGGTCCGGGTTAGGGTGGGGTTCTTTTTGAGCGATTCCCTACGGGATAGCTCCGCTTACCGCCATTCCACGCAATCATGAGAGGCGATCGCGCCTGTACGAGAACTCTCCACCCACCAATTCCTCTTGAAGCGCGGTCAGCGGAAGCTCTCCCGTAGGGAATCGCGCGTCAAGAGGACCCCACCCTAACCCTCCCCTTGCCAAGGGGAGGGGACCGGAAGTAAAAACATACTCTTGTAAGGTGACGGGGTGAGAACAAATCCGGTGGGTAAAAGTCGGTTTTCGCTTTTAGCCCGCGCAGGCACCGCTTCGTCCGTATAGCCTCCGGGCTACAGCCTGCGGGTTTTTACAGACTTAGGCCCAAATCCGCCCTCGGCGAAACTTCTTGCTATTGGGTTTAGCGCTCTTGGCGTGTTCCCGAGCATACTCCCACCAGTAGGAGTAGTCCTGTAGCCCCGTCATCGTTGTGGGGATGTAGGATTTTTGGGGTGCTGGGGGCAGCGCGGCTTCCGCAGGAGTGGGGGAAGTTTCCGGCTGAGGATCTGTGTTGTTGGAGGTGTTTTTTTTCGCCATAATCGTCTCCGTATTCCTATAAAAAAGGTAAAAATCGTGAAGGCTTTGGGGTTAGAAAAACCGACCCATCGGAGCAAAGCCGCCAAAGCCAGAGTGCATCACTTGGTTGTAGCTGCGATCGGCATAAACCGCCGGGTCATTGTAGTTAGCACCATGCAGCAGGTCCATCCGAATATGGACCAAATCCTCGATCTCCCCATCCTCTAAATCCACAGCTAAAGCAGGTTGGGTGAAATGGGGTCGCTTGACGGGGGCGGCTTGTTTTGGAAATGCCATTGTTTTTCTCGGGTAGGATTTGCAGATTGCGACTTGGAGCGCGACCCTTGGGGGTCATCGTCTCCCCGTCACCTAAATTTTATTCTTCGTCGCCGTCGTAGGAGGCGAGAGGGTGAGGGGGAGACGAGGTGAGAACGACTTCTCCAATTCTCCCCGTCCCCTAGTCCCCTAGTCTCCCCGTCTCAGATCAAAAAGGTCTGTGGTAAAATCAACCGCGACTACTCGTCGTCCCCATCGTAGGAACATAAAAACTCGGTACAGGTTCTTGTCGCCAGATCGGATGGCAATATAGCAGCCATACCGTTAGCTTCAGACCGTTCTATCGGCAGTTGACCCGAAGGCACGCGGTCAATGGGCTGCAGGGGGTTGGGGGAGATGTTTTTCTTGTCCATTGGAGTTTTACCTCTTTTGTTAGGTTTACCGTTTGACCGCTGGGGGTGGTCAGTCCCTTCTTGTTGTCAAGAAGCCTGTTTGTGCTGCCCCGTAGCAGTGGGCAAAGCACAGAAATTCTGTTTTTTTAGCCCCCCAGCCCCCCAATTCTGGGGGGAGCCGGACTCTTTGTAAGTCCCCCAAAGTTGGGGGATTGAGGGGGCCACTTCCCCCAAAGTTGGGGGATTGAGGGGGCAATTAATACGGCGAAGACCAGCTCTTCACCTCGCCCAACGTCACCGGAATCAAATCGCTGACATCGATGGTAAAGCGGAAGATTTTCTTGGCCCGACGGCTGTTTTCCGGGTCAAAGAACTTCAGTTTCACATCCCAGCAGTCGCTATCCATCCGGCAGAACGGGCTTTTCTCCACCGTGATGCTGTCCAGTTCCATCCCTTGGGCTACCGCTTGGCTAAAGGTCGAGGCCGCCTGGAAGGCATTGGTGACAGAGAAGTTGAGGGCACGGTCTTGGGAGGTAGTACCCAGGTTGCGCAGGTCATAGTAAATCCGGTTGAGGAAGCTATCCAAGGTGCGGCTCATCGCATCGCGATCGGCTCCTTCCGTCACCGCTTGTACTTCTGCAAAAGCGGCATTAACCAGGCTGTTCACCTTCCACCCGTAAACCCCGCGAGTGCTTTGGGTTTCAATAACCGGCACAACCTGCCCAGAGAACAGCTTCACCGTGCGTCCCGAGAGAACACCAGGAATACTCACCCGCTCAATGTAGTCGTCATCATGTTCCGGTTGAATTTGACCCGCCAGGAGTTCTTGCAGAGCCAAGTAGGTTTCTCGGGCAAAGGGGCCTTTAGGGTCGATCGCATAAACCGGAGTCAACTCAATATTGAGCGTCCAAATCAAAGACCGAGCCTCAGAAATATCGCTGGCCAGGTAATCCGCCATTTGGCGGGCATCGTAGGGGTTAGCCGGGACCATCACGCCCCCACCGAGCGCAAAGGCAGGCATCAGTTGCTTAAAGGTATCGCGGCGGGCTTCGGAACCGAAGTCATAGCCCAAAGTTCCCAAAGCATAAACCAATTGACTGGATGCGAGGTCGCTCGGTGCTTGGCTGGGGGTGACGGCGTTGGAATTGTTAGCAGAGGTCATAGTGCTCAGTTGAGTTGGGGTAGAGGTGAACGATTGAACCGTGTTGCTGGGGATGACAGCAGCTTCCGGGATGGTAGCGGGTTGTAAGAGGCCCTCCTGGGCGGGTGCCGGGGCATCTGCCACCAGGCCACCACCGCAGCCGCAGCCGCCCGATGGTTCTACACCTGTGGCAGTTGCCGCCTGTAGTTCGTCAGACATATTTCCTCCAGTAAGTAAGGTGATGGCTCCAGGGATATTCAGTTTTCCGGCTAGACATCGCTGGGTATCGGCGGGTAGGTCTACATTGCAAGGCAGGGCACTTTGCAACAAAATTTGACGCACCCGGGCGGGGTCAGGGGTTTCGCCCCGCTCAATTTGCAGACTCAAGAGCAGAGCAGCAACCCCGGAAACAATGGGGGCGGCAAAGCTAGTGCCATTGAGCCGTTCCGTACCGCCCCCCGGTTTTGCCCCGAGGATTTGCTCTCCGGGGGCGAGGATACCTTGGGTTTTATACTTAGAGCCCCAATTGCTGAAGTCTAAGGGGTGGCCCCTTGCATCCATCGCGCCAACAGCGAGGACGGAGGGGAGGGCTGCAGGAACGTGCAGACACTCACATCCGTCGTTGCCTGCGGCTGCCACGAGTAGGATGTTTCGCTCTTGGCAGATGCGAACTGCGTTTTCCAGCCAGCCTTCAGCTTCGCCAAAGTCAGTCAACTGACCACCACTGAGGTTGATAATATGTGCCCCCGCGTTAGCGGCTTGCTCAATTCCCCGGGCGAGGTCGAGTTGGGTAGCACTACAGCGGTCATCAGCAAACACGGGGACAATCAAACCCCGACATCGGGGCGCGATGCCCGGAATGCCTCCCTCGGATTGCCCAAAAATAATGCTGGCAACGTGAGTGCCGTGGCCGGACATACTGCCGTCGCTGCGGGCGGCCTGGGGTACCAGGGTGGGTAAAACCGTGAGGTCTGATCCTTGGAAACAAGGGTGGGCGCGGTCAACGGGGCCGTCGAGGATGGCAACGCAAATCTCTGACCTTCCCTGGCTCATGAGTTGGAACTCGGGTAGATCGGCCAGTTCGGCAACAGCAGATCGGGCTATGTCGTCGGCTCCGTCTCTATTGTTTGGCATGGATTGTAAACCTGAAATACAGGCTTGATTTCGATTCGGGATTTAACCGATTTTATTTAGGGGTTGTTCTATGTCCTACATTCTGTATCGCCGCTCAAATGACGCAGATATAGTGATCCTTAAGGATTTTGTAAGAATCTTGAGACTAAATCCAGTCTAGGGAGATCTTTCTTTGTAAGGATTGGGTGTTCTAAGCGTACCGTCGAAGCATCATATCTGGCTCGCAATTTTATATGACAACCGTGAACAATCACGTCGTCATACTTCGGCTGCAAGCCTCGTTTAGTATGAGTCCTAGCCATTTCTACCTACTGTTTATCTATTCTCAACCAGAAAATCCAAAGCCCTTGTTTTTTGGTACTGATTGAGAATGAACTGTTAGTCTAGATCTCACCTGAATTCTGAAAGCCTTGCTACGACTATCTTTCAGACACCTGAATAGTTATTGGCAAACGGTATGCCAGATGCTCTACGGAAGCTTTCGTATCAATAGAATATTTAGTTTATATCACAGATTGAGCATTTGGGGAAGATCTAAAGGTGCATAATTTCTGGCCTAAGTGAGTGGCTAAGATTTTGGGAATAATTAGTGTCCATGAACGAGGGTTTCACATTGTGCAAATTGTCTCTATTCAGGAACATTGTGGGCAGGAGGCCCCTAGAAACTGAAGAATCCACAGACACTCATCAGTTAAACCAGTAATTTTCTCCCATTTCATATTCAGAACTTATGCAATCTTTAAAACGAAACCCTAAATGTAGGCCAGTTTCCCTTGGATACTTCTACATTTATTGTGAATTCTCAAAATCTGCGCCAGTCCTATAATTAATTCTTAATCGACCTTTTGGCTTGGACTAGGACTTTGTACAGGATTAGATAAGCTAGGACAAGAAACAAGGTTACTTAACCATTACTATTGCTAATCACCAACATTTTTGTTAAAAAATCTGGTTATCTTCCCTGGAAGGTTCCGACGTACTAGGGCCTCTCTTAATGCTCTTTGAACTACACGATAGCGGTTCCCGAACTCAGTGAGTATAGATACTTAGAGGAGTGCCGACACTTTCCGCAAAAAGGTAGCTCATCACTGTGGCACTATAGAGCGACCCTAAATCATTGTAACAATGGCTCCAAGCCCGCTCACCTTGGAGTCCCGCACATCCCTCACTCTTCCTCCTGTGCGGAGTGCTGTCAAGCTATGCTGTTATGGAAGCCTGCCTGCTGCGCGCAAGGGCGATCGCTTTGCATCTGACTCGCTATATCTATGCCAAAATGCCTTATACAGCCTGTATAAGAAATCTCCAATCCTCTGCGTAATTGATGCGCGTAAGCCTCTGCGTACTCTCGCTACATCTTGCACCACATGAAAGTGCCAAAAATGTGAAGCTTACGGCAGGCTCCAACGTAAGCGGAGCTATGTACGTCAACGCTTTAGGCACTCCAAAAGAATGGACATCATAACGGTGGGAACCGCTACATATCCCTTACTTTTGGGCCATATTATAGATATAAAAAACGGGGGAGAGTTTGGGCAGGGATCGGAAATTACCTTGTCCTCCCCCTGACTGAATTCTCCTTTTAAATGTCCTCTCATGGCAGTTAACCGATTGTTATTTCCTCATTGCCGACCTTCTTTCCATGTTTCTCCTCCCGATAAATAGCTGAGTTTTTCATCAACTTTTTCAGGTAATTCTAAGGCTGAATGGGTATAAATTAGGCTTAACAAATCTTGGGCTGTTGCCATCACTTCTTGCCGATTCACCCGGTTGGAGAGTTGAAACGGGGAATAGGCTCCTTCTAACACTTCCACGCTGGCATCCCGAATGGCTACCTCGATCGCTTCTGTTAAGAGGCTATCCCATTCATCGGATTTTATATAGTAAGAGGTTTGATTTTCTTTTAAATTGAGGTCTTGGATTTCTAAAATAGAACCCCGAATGGAAGCCGCCCAAGAATTCGTGAGGCGCTGTTCTAGTTGATGATTAATCAACGCGACTAGCATTCTCATCGCCAAAGATTTAATCGCTCTGAAAATGGCTTTTTTACTCATGCCATCCAGTTCATCTAAGAGGGTCAAAGCCTCTTGATAGCGTCCCTCTAGGATACGGTTTCTTAAATCGGCTAATTCTTGCGTCATGATGACTCCCCCAAATTAAAGGGTCAGGGCTTACCCATTCCCTCTATGTAGGGGCGATTCGCGAATCGCCCCTACATAGAGGGTTGGTTCTTCAAATATGCGTCACTGCTGAAGGTGAGCAATGGCCCACCCTTTCAATAGACCTCTTGCAAAATTCTAAAAAGCCCCCCTTCTTAAGGGGGGTTGGGGGGATCAATCCGTTATTTTGCAAGAGGTCTAATTAACTTACCCAAATATGCCACCAAAAAAGTCGATCGCCTCTTTTAATGCCACAATAAACGCATCAACTTCTTCTGTGGTATTGTAGAAATACAAACTCGCTCGGGCGGTGGATTGTGCGCCTATTACACGATGTAAAGGTTGGGTACAATGATGTCCGGCACGAATCGCCACCCCGGCTTGATCTAAAATCGTGGAAAGGTCGTGGGGATGGACTGTTCCGCAGGTAAAGGAAGCTAATGCTGCTCGTCCTGAACCATCGGCTTGGGGTTGTGGTCCGTAAATTTTGACATCAGAAATGGGGTTGAGTTGCTCAAACAAATAGGCGGTTAACTGTTTCTCATAGTCATAGATTTTATCCATGCCAAGGCTGCTGAGATAGTCTACTGCCGCACCCAGCGCTACCGCTTCCCCGATCGCAGGCGTTCCCGCTTCAAATTTGTGAGGCACATCCGCATAGGTGGAATGGTCCAAAAACACATCGGCAATCATCTCACCTCCCCCTAAAAAGGGCGGCATCGATCGCAACACTGCCAGTTTGCCATACAGGAACCCAATTCCAGTCGGCGCACACATTTTATGTCCCGATGCCACTAACCAATCACAATCCATTTCCTGGACATCAATCGGCAGATGCGGCATACTTTGGCAAGCATCAATTAAAACTTTTGCACCCTGTTCATGGGCAAGAGCAGTAATTTCTTTCACCGGATTAATACAACCCAAAGTATTAGAAATATGCACCACTGCCACTAACTTCGTTTTCTCCGAAAGCAGGGTTTTATATTGGTCCATATCAAACTCTTGGCTGTCCGTGAGTTCGACAAATTTGAGAACTGCTCCTGTTTTTTGGGCTAAAATTTGCCAAGGAACTAAGTTGCTGTGATGCTCCATCACCGTGAGGATGATTTCATCTCCCTGCCGAATATTGCTCACTCCCCAAGTATTGGCAACGAGATTAATTCCCTCGCTGGCATTGCGGGTATAGATGATTTCCTGTTCCGATGCCGCATTCACAAATTTGGCAATTTTTTCTCGGGCCCCTTCATAAGCATCCGTAGCACGTCCACTGAGGGTATGAACTCCTCGATGGACGTTGGCATTGTCAAAATCATAGTAATGGCGCAAGGCATCCAAAACCTGCACCGGCTTTTGGGAAGTGGCGGCGTTATCTAAATAAACTAACGGTTTGCCATGAATTTCTTGATTTAAAATCGGGAAATCTGGGCGGACTTTTTGAGCTAATGTTTTTTCTCGGGTAACTATCATGAGCCTGAGTGAATAAAGGATGAATGGGTTGAAAATGTGAAAACAAGCAGTTGTAGAAAATTAAGGGAAAATTATTTGATTTTCTCTCTGACGCTGCGTTGGGCAGGCTTCGTCCGTATAGCCCCACCCTTTAGGGTGCGGGTTATACTTGCAAAAATCCGAATTGATCCCCCCAACCCCCCTTAAGAAGGGGGGCTTTTTAGAATTTTGCTAGAAGTCTAAAGACAGAATTGTTATCATGATTTTTTATAGGGTTAAAACAGGGGTTGTAGAGACGCAATAGTTCACGTCTCTACCTCGATAAACTCCTCGATACTGATTTCACCGCTTCGCCCGTCATGAAAACTGGCGGGTTGTGGCAAAATTAGATACTTTTACAAGCAACACATCGAGAAATTTTCGCTTGCAAGGCACCGGAGGGTAATTCTTGCAGAATTTCTCCGGCAAATCCATCAATCAGTAAGCTGCGACTCGTCACCGGATCTAATCCGCGACTCCGCAAGTAGAAGAGTTCATCTTCTTCCAGTTGGCTGATGGTGGCACCGTGAGAACATTTGACGTTATCAGCGGTGATTTCCAGTTGGGGCTTGGTATCGACTCTTGCTTTGGGCGAGAGTAACAAGGTGCGGTTCAACTGGCTGGCGTCGGTGAGTTGTGCCGGTTTGGGGACAAAGACTTTGCCATTAAACACGCCTTGGGCTGCATCATCAATGATACATTTGTGCAGTTGTTTGGTGGTGCCGTTGGGATGGTTAAGCACGATCGCACTGTGAGTATCGCTAACTTGTTTCCCAGCGGCGATCGCCAATCCATTGAGGGTGGTATAAGTTCCTTCCCCCTGTTGGTACACTTCCAGATGATGCCGGGAGAGTAACCCGCCGGTGGAAACTGCGGTACAGGAATAATGGCTATCTTTCCCTTGGGCGATCGCCGTCTTGCCAATATGGAACGAGTTGGTACTCTCACGCTGGATTTTGGCATGAGTCATCTGAGCATTTTCCGCTACCCAGATTTCCGTGACGGCATTGGTAAAATAAGGCGCATTCCCCTTAAAATTGCCGCAGGAATCGT
Source organism: Laspinema palackyanum D2a (assembly GCA_025370845.1). Taxonomy (GTDB): domain Bacteria; phylum Cyanobacteriota; class Cyanobacteriia; order Cyanobacteriales; family Laspinemataceae; genus Laspinema. Next base: position 18,382 of record JAMXFF010000015.1, read on the forward strand.
CATCCGCCACCACATATTCTTCAATCAGGGTGCAGCGACTTCCCCGTTGTGCCACCACCAAACAGCGGGGTTGAACTAACCGGGGTTGTGCTCCAGGAACTGCCATAAATAACAGATGAATCGGTTTGTCAACTGCCACATCCTTGGCAATCCACACCACTGCCGCATCCATTAAACCAGCGGTATTCAAAGAAGTAAACACCTCTTTGTTACCCTCAACATTTCCCAGGTATTTTGGCAAATCAGCCTGCAAAGATTGGGGTAATTGCCCCAGACTTCCAACAAATATCCCTTCCGGTAACCCAGACATATTGGAAAGTTCAGGGGAATAACAGCCATTGACAAAGACTAAGCGGCTGTCTGCCATTTCGGGTAACTCAAAAGGCGCGACTCCAGTCGTTGGAATTGCCTCCGGAGGTGCTGCCTGGAACGTCAATGCCTGCAATCCAGACAAATCCGTAACTCGCCATTCCTCATCTTTGCGAGTTGGCATTGCCAATTCTCGCACCCAGGTTGCGGCATTATCTCGCACCTGCTGCAATAACGCGGCAATCGGGGGTGCAATTCCATACTCTGGATTCACCACCGGCGCAGGAGAGGCGACTGCCTGCTTTAACAATTCATCTAAATAAGACACCTGGGGTTTTTTAGAAACCTCTATCACCATTATACACCTGCCTTCACCCGATCGGCTTCTACCACCCAATCATATCCCCGTTCTTCCAATTCCAGCGCCAATTCTTTGGTGCCGGTGGTCAAAATTCGACCCCCTTCCATGACATGAACATAATCCGGCACAATATAATTCAGCAAGCGCTGATAGTGGGTAATTGCTAACACTGCATTATCTGCAGAAGATAACTGATTTACCCCATTTGCCACAATTTTCAAAGCATCAATATCTAAGCCGGAATCTGTTTCATCCAAAATGGCTAGTTTTGGCTCTAACAGTGCCATTTGCAGGATTTCGTTGCGTTTCTTTTCCCCGCCAGAAAATCCTTCATTCACACTGCGGTTGAGAAAGGCTGGATTCATCTTCACTACGTCCAGCTTTTCTTCAATGATGTCTTCAAAATCAAAGGCATCGACTTCCTCTAACCCTAAATATTTCTGGCGAGAATTGTAGGCAACCCTTAAAAAGTCTAAGTTACTCACCCCGGGAATTTCCAAGGGATATTGGAACGCCAAGAAGACTCCCGCTAAGGAGCGTTGTTCCGGTTCCAACTCTAGGAGATTTTGACCCAGGAAAATCACTTCTCCCCCGGTGACTTCGTAGGCAGGGTGACCCGATAGCACCTTGGAAAAGGTACTTTTCCCGGAACCATTCGGTCCCATAATGGCATGAATTTCTCCCGCCTTGATTTCTAAATTCAAGCCTTTGAGAATGGGAGTATCATTCACATTCGCGGTTAAATCGCGAACGGAGAGAATTACTGGACTACCTTCTTTAATCATTTCTCTTCAATCAATTCCTTCCATTGAACAACCTAAATCCGAGGGGTAGAAGAGGCGAACCATCAGGGGCGATCGCCTCTCCTCAATCCAGGGAAACATTCCCACAGGATTACCCTACCGACCCTTCTAACTTCAAACTCAACAAGCGATCGGCTTCTACGGCAAATTCCATCGGCAACTGATTAAACACATCCTTGCAGAATCCGCTAATCATCATCGAAACCGCATCTTCCGGCGAAATTCCCCGTTGGGCAAAATAGAACAGTTGATCTTCCCCAATCTTAGAAGTCGAGGCTTCATGTTCAACTTTTGCCGTATCATTTTCTACCTGAATATAGGGGAAGGTATTCGCCTGAGCGTTGTCCCCAATCAGCATAGAATCGCACTGGGAATAGTTCCGTGCGCCTTGGGCTTTCGGTGAAACCTTTACCAATCCGCGATAGCTATTGGAAGAATTTCCCGCCGAAATTCCCTTAGAAATAATCGTGCTGCGGGTATTTTTGCCAATATGGATCATCTTGGTGCCGGTATCGGCTTGTTGTTTGTTATTCGTGAGGGCGACGGAGTAAAATTCTCCCACAGAATTATCCCCCACTAACACACAACTGGGATATTTCCAAGTAATCGCTGAACCTGTTTCGACTTGAGTCCAAGAAATCTTAGAATTTTTGCCTTTGCAGAGTCCCCGCTTGGTGACGAAATTATAAATTCCGCCTTTGCCATTTTCATCTCCAGCGTACCAGTTTTGGACCGTGGAATATTTAATTTCGGCATTATCTAATGTCACGAGTTCCACGACTGCGGCATGGAGTTGGTTCGTGTCAAACATGGGGGCGGTGCAGCCTTCCAAATAGGAGACATGGCTGCCTTCTTCAGCAATAATCAAGGTGCGCTCAAACTGCCCCGATTCGCCATTGTTAATTCGGAAATAGGTGGAGAGTTCCATCGGGCATTTGACACCTTTGGGAATATACACAAAGGAGCCATCACTAAACACCGCCGAGTTGAGGGCGGCGAAGTAATTATCAGCGATGGGGACAACACTGCCCAAATATTGCTTCACCAGTTCAGGATAGTCCTTGACGGCTTCAGAAATGGAGCAGAAAATCACCCCTTCTTCGGCTAATTTTGCTCTAAAGGTGGTGGCGATCGAGACGCTATCGAAGACAGCATCGACGGCAACGTTACTCAAGCGCTTTTGTTCAGAGAGGGGAATTCCCAGTTTCTCGAAGGTTTCGAGAATGGCGGGGTCTACCTCATCCATGCTATTCAGTTTTTGCTTTTTCTTGGGAGCGGAATAGTAGATGATATTTTGATAATTAATTTGGGGATAGTTGACGTGCGCCCAAGTTGGATCGGCCATTTTTTGCCATTGCCGAAAGGCTCTGAGGCGGAATTCTAACATGAATTCCGGTTCTTCTTTTTTGGCCGAAATTAATCGGACGACATCTTCATTAATGCCGGGGGGTAAAGTGTCGGATTCAACGTCGGTGATGAATCCATATTTATAGGGTTGATTAACGAGGGTTTTTGCAGTAGTAGCAGTCATAGTCTTAGTTCAGTGTTCTCTCTAGGTTCGGATCCAGGGCAGGGGTGGAACTGAGTCAACAGGAGGGTTGAATGGGTTCCTAGAACGTCGGCTTAGGGTTAGATACGGGGGACAAGAAACCGGGTTTCTTCCCGCGATTGGGTACAATTGAGGGATACATTTTGTCAAGAAACCCGGTTTCTCAGGGGTGCCGATCGCCTTAGAAAATTTAAAGTGTTCGGAAAGGGTTAATATTGATTGGTCATTTCGCGAATTTCGTCAAACGAAATGTTCTGTTCTTTGCCCGCGAATGGATTATCATCGGTCAGAAATAACATACAGTGACATTCTTTGCGCTCGCGCATGGGAATGCAGGGACAATTCCAGAAGGTGGCTTTGACTTCGGCTTCTTTGTCTTCGTAGTGGCGACAGGGACATAGGGGTGCACCCAACTCATCCTTGTTTTTCGCCAATCCTTCGATGACGACGGCAGTAACGCCGAGATCGGAGCAGAAGTAGGTCCCAGTGCGTTTGGCGTACTGCTCAGAAAAGTGCCGCATCGCTTCTAGGTTTTTGTCGGTGGCTTGTTGTGTAGGCTGTTCTAAAGTCATTATCCAGGTTGATATAATGAGCAAATTTGCGGGGGAGAATCCCCGATTTAGGGGAAGGTTGAGGTCGGATTCAGGCGATCGCCCTTTGAATGAGTCAATCGCTCAACTCTCAGCCAGGGACTGCGCCCTCTTTACTGGGGAGCAGTTTGCTGTTATCGTTCCCCATCACCAGTCCGTGATCTCCCGTCCTTTGGATTCTTTCTCTTTGCCTGGTTGGGCATCCTTGCCCTCCGTCTATATATAATAGGGTTAAAACAACACCCGGGTTGCTTAATTCTATTTTAGAATACTTTAGCAACAAGTGTGTTGTCAAAGTCGGCAATAGATTTTTTCGAGCGTTTTGGCGTTTGACTACAGGCAACATGATGACGACTACTCAGCAACCTTCCACTAAAGAAGATATCCTGCAATACCTATTAAAGCAGGGTCTAGCCACGGCTCAAGAGTTAGCCGAAGTTTTAGATATCTCTCCCCAAGCGATTCGCCGCCATCTCAAGGACCTGGAAGCGGAGGAATTGATTCGCCATAAGGCAGTACAGGCGGGGATGGGACGCCCCCAGCATCAATATGAACTCACCCATAAGGGGAAAGATTTCTTCCCCAATCAATATGATGATTTTGCCGTGTCCCTCCTAGGGACCCTGGCAGAAACGATGGGGGAGGACCAAATGACCTCAATTTTGCGGAAGCAGTGGGAACGCAAAGCCATCCATTACCGCGATCGCCTGGGAAATCAGCCCTTATCTGAACGGGTGGCGGGATTAGTCAAACTGCGACAAGCGGAAGGCTATATGGCGGAAGTCCATCGGGTGGAACCGGAGGGGTCCAACAGTGGCGACTGCTTTTTGCTCACGGAACATAACTGTGCCATTTCCACCGTAGCGGAGTCCTTTCCCAGCGTTTGTGGACATGAACTGGAAATGTTTGAGGCAATTCTCCCGGATTGCACCGTGGAACGGACTTACTGGATGATTGATGGCGAACACCGTTGTGGCTATTTGATTACCCTGCAATCGTCCAAGGTGCGATCGGTCCTTTAACCGCTTCCCGAATCCTCAACCTGTAAGGTTAAGGGTTAAAATCACTTCAAAAGTTGTCGCAACTGCGGCATCAATATTATGCTGTCTAAATAAAAAACTATGGCCTCTCCCGAACCCTCTGCCCAATTTTTAACCCCAGAAGAATCCTACGCCGTTGATGGGGCTCTGCTGGCATCCCATGAAAAGTTTTTAACTCGCCTGACCATTTCTTCCCTGAAGTTACTCCGACATATCGCTACAGATTCGGGAGTGGCAATGGAGTCCCTCACCCATGAGGAGATCATTACTTGGTTTGAGAAAGATGCCAAGTTGCGTTATGAGCAAGGTCCTGAAGCTGCCTTCTTAAAATGGTAATGGGGGGGCCGCACCCTTCGGGGCTTACAAGAGTTCACTGCACCTCCGGTCCCCTCCCCTTGGCAAGGGGAGGGTTAGGGTGGGGTCCTCTTGACGGGCGATTCCCTACGGGATAGCTCTGCTTACCGCTCGTCAGTTGAGGAATGAGTGGGTGGAGACTTCTCGTACAGGCGCGATTGGTGAAGAAAGAGGTTTCTCCAGCCTCCATACAGGTGCTTAAACCGTTAAGAGTGCTTGAGGTGGCGATCGCCTCAAAAGAACCCCACCCTAACCCTCCCCTTGCCAAGGGGAGGGGACCGGAGTGAACCCTAAAGGTTCTGAAGACCGAACAGGTGCTTAAACCGTTAAGAGTGGCGGGCAAGTGGCGATCGCCACCTCAAGAGAACCCCACCCTAACCCTCCCCTTGCTAAGGGGAGGGGACCGGAGTGAACCCTACAAGGGGAGGGGACCGGAGTGAACCCTGAAGGTTCTGAAGACCGATCGCACCGTAAACTGAGCGATCCCCATCAACTAATCGGATCCTTTCTCCAAAACATAAGTTTTTCTACAGATTTGTCAGCAAACAAAGATAAAGTTATCTGAATTTATATTAAAACTCCGAGATAAAGGGGAATTCAGCCGAACAAGGGCGAAAAAAAAACGCTAATATCGAGGGCAAAGGTTACGGATTACCCCGGTTGACAGAGGAGGGATGACCCATCTAAACTCATCTCGAAGCAGGCCGGTCCATTGCGATCGCAGGTCTGCCGCTCCTTGAGACGGTGAATGCTTCGGTTTTTCCTGATAAATTTACCCAGAACAGATAAAAAATGGACAAGTGCGTGGGGATCGAATACGATGCAAAACGGCAAAAACTTAACCCCAGTTTCTAAGCAATCAGTTGACTGTTGTCATGGTTTCTCAACTTGAAGCGCACTCCCTAACCTCGTAAAAAGTAGTACAACGGATGTCTCTACCCTTGCTAATAGAAAGCACCATCCCTCCGGGATCAGCCACCCCCCAAAAAATTAGTAAACTTCACACCATTGAGAGAATTGAGTTCAAAAACCCCAGGTAGCCATCAGTCACCCCCCAAGAGAGGCTACCCCCTGTCTTGTTCAGTCCCCCTCACCCATTTAATGGGTCTCACCCCTAAGGAGAAACGATGAAAATAGCCGTAGCAAAAGAAATCGAAGTGGGAGAACGTCGCGTTGCCTTAATCCCAGAGATGGTGGCGCGGTTAGTCAAAGCCGGACTAGAAATTTTCGTGGAAGCGGGCGCGGGAGAGCAATCATTTTTTTACGATGATGCTTACGAAGCCGCTGGGGCTAAGATTGTGGCCGATAGCGCTCAACTCTGGGGAGAAGCAGATTTATTGCTGAAAGTGGCGGCCCCTAGGGAAGAGGAAATTCACAAACTGCGCGAAGGCAGTGCCTTGGTCAGTTTTCTGAATCCCCTGGGTAATCCAGTCATCGTAGATCGCCTCGCCCAACGGGGAATCACCGCTTTCAGTATGGAAATGATCCCCCGGACGACGAAAGCCCAAAGCATGGATGCTCTCTCCTCCCAAGCGGCGATCGCAGGCTATAAAGCGGTCCTGCTGGCGGCTGCCACTGCCCCGAAATTCTTCCCCATGTTAACCACCGCTGCTGGGACCATTCGACCGGCGAAAGTGTTGGTGATGGGTGCAGGGGTGGCCGGATTGCAGGCGATCGCCACCGCCCGTCGTCTGGGTGCCGTGGTGGAAGCCTTTGACATTCGCCCAGCGGTGAAGGAAGAAGTGCAAAGCCTTGGGGCCAAATTCGTCGAGGTCAAACTTGACGAAGAAACCGTGGCAGAAGGGGGATATGCCCGAGAAATTTCTGAAGAATCCAAACGTCGCACCCAGGAAGTGCTTTCCGATACGGTAGCGGCGGCGGATATTGTGATTACCACCGCCCAAGTTCCCGGCAAAAAAGCGCCGAGACTGATTACCGAGGAAATGTTTGCGCGGATGAAACCCGGGTCGGCGATCGTGGACTTAGCTGCGGAACAAGGGGGCAACTGCGCCTATACCGAAGCCGGAAAAGATATTGTTCGCAATGGCGTCACCATTGTCGGTCCGATTAACTTACCCGCTTCCATGCCCGTCCATGCGTCCCAGATGTACTCCAAAAATATCGCCACATTCATTCAGTACATGATCAAAGACAACGCCTTAAACCTAGATTTTTCTGACGAAATTATCGGCAGTACCTGCGTTGCCCACGGTCATGAAATTCGCAACTCCCGAGTGCGGGAAGCGTTAGAAGTCGTCGGGGGAAAGGTGTGATTTTTGCAGAGTAAAATGAAGGATAAACCAAAAAATTATCCTTCATTTTTTGTTGTCCAAGTTTCCCCAGAAATTAATCAACCGGAGTATTGAATTAAGATGCCCGAAGCCATCATTTCTGCTTTATTTGTGTTTGTTCTGGCTTCATTTGCTGGATTTGAAGTCATCAACAAAGTGCCACCCACTCTGCATACTCCCTTAATGTCCGGGGCAAATGCGATTTCCGGGATTGCCCTGTTAGGCGCCATTATCGTCGCAGGAGACCGGGATTGGAGTGTTACGGTGATTTTAGGATTAATTGCCGTCGTGTTTTCCACCATTAACGTCGTCGGTGGATTTCTCGTGACCGATCGGATGTTGCAAATGTTCAAGAAAAAAGAGGTGAAAGCATGAGCGACTTAATCCCAACCGGAATACAGTTAAGCTATTTAGTAGCATCATCCTTATTTTTCGTCGGTTTGAAACAGTTGAGTTCACCGGCGACGGCCCGCAACGGCAATTTATTAGCATCCGTGGGGATGTTATTGGCGATCGTCGCCACTCTGCTCGATCGCCAAGTGCTCAATTACGAGATGATTTTAATCGGGATTGCGATCGGTTCCGTCATTGGGGTTGTCTCCGCCCAGAAAGTGGAAATGACCGCCATGCCGCAGATGGTCGGTCTCTTCAACGGGTTTGGGGGTGCTGCCTCTGCCCTAATTGCCGTCGGTGAATTCTGGCGCTACTATCAAAAATTCCAGCAACCGCCTCTGGATACCACCATCACCGCCTTACTCGGCATCTTAATCGGGGGGATTACCTTTACAGGTTCTCTCATGGCCTTTGCTAAACTGCAAGGACTCGTCACCGGCAGACCGATTACCTTTCCCTTGCAACAACCTGTCAACGCCCTCCTCTTCGGCGGTTTCCTCGTTGGCAGTGTATATTTAGCCTTCAATCCCTTAAATACCCCAGTATTTTTGGCCTTAACCGGTGTTTCCTTAGTCCTGGGTGTGATGTTCGTAATTCCCATTGGCGGTGGGGATATGCCCGTGGTGATTTCCCTGTTAAACTCCTTTTCGGGTTTAGCGGCATCGGCAGCGGGTTTTGTGGTCATGAATAATATGCTGATCGTCGCCGGTGCCTTAGTCGGTGCCTCGGGGATCATCCTGACCGTGATTATGTGTAAAGCGATGAACCGATCGCTCACTAACGTCCTATTTGCCGCCTTCGGGACTGGGGAAGGGGGCGGAACTGCCGCTGCTGTTGGGGACATGGGCGATAAAACCGTGCGCTCCATCGACTCGGAAGAAAGTGCGATGATGTTAGGATATGCCCGTTCCGTCGTCATCGTTCCCGGATATGGCATGGCCGTCGCCCAAGCGCAACACGCCGTCCGAGAATTGGCCGATCAATTAGACCGATTAGGTGTAGAAGTCAAATATGCCATTCACCCCGTAGCGGGTCGGATGCCTGGACACATGAATGTCTTACTGGCAGAGGCCAATGTGCCTTACGAACAGTTGTATGACATGGAAGATATCAATGCCGAATTCGATCGCACCGATGTCGCCTTAGTGATTGGCGCAAACGATGTAGTCAATCCTGCCGCCCGAGACAATGCCTCCAGTCCAATTTTCGGAATGCCGATTTTGGAAGTCGATAAAGCGAGTCATACCATTGTCATCAAACGCGGCATGAGTACCGGGTTTGCCGGAATTGACAATGATTTGTTCTACAAAGATAAGACCATGATGCTGTTTGGTAGTGCAAAAGATGTGATTACCAAATTGGTCTCTGAAGTCAAGCAGTTGTAAGTGAATTAGGACTTACATAGTCTTGTAGAATCAACCTTAAATGGAGGGGCGAGAAAACGAATCGCCCCTCCATTTATTTATTAGGGGTCAGGACTTAGGCCGATTTTCAAAATCTGCGTAAGTCCTGTTGTTGAAAAAATTGATAAAATCAGAGGGATAGCTTCTATCATTAACCAATCCTTTGTAAACCTTTGACTTCAATCTGATGACAATCACGAGTGAAACAATTAAACAAGAGCTCGATCGCCTGAGTGACGAACAACTTCGTGCTGTTGCTGATTTTATTGCCTTCCTCAAATTTCGAGATCGACGCGATCGTGTCAACCTCACCGCCAACCAGCTTGCTTCCCTGGCAACTGAGTTTGCGGAAGAAGACCGCACTTTGGCAGAAGCAGGAATGGATGATTATGTAGAACTGTTGGGTCAGGAAGATTAACCATGACGAACCCAATTAAACGGGGAGAAGTTTGGTTAGCAAATCTCAATCCCACTCAAGGTTCTGAACAAGCGGGGATTCGCCCAGTAATTATATTCCAAAATGATATTGTTTCTCAGTTTTCCACAACAACCCTGGCCATTCCCCTTACAACCAACCAACGTCGTGCCGCTTTGCCAATTTGTCTGGCGATCGCCCAAGGAGATGGCGGACAAAAAGAGTAAATTTTAATTAAGGAGATGGAACTCGAAAATCAGGATAAAACCCAGGACAAGCCATACCTATTGAAAAAATTTCAAAATAAAGCATTGCAGTATTAGAACCAGCCATTGCTGAACTTTCCTCAATACAAAGTCACGGGGATATAGGGTTGAAAATTCTCAAAATCTTTATCAGTTGTCAAGATGCTATACTGCCAGTTGTGAGCTACAGAACAAATTAAAAAATCAGTATTTGAACCTTGGATTCCATTGCGGCGACAGGTATTAAAAAAATCTGCGGCAAGTTCATAGTCTGCTGTTGTTATGTCTAAGTCTGGAAAAGCATGAAAATAGTCTCTCAATTGAGTGAATTGTTCTGGGTGACGAACGCCTGAAAGGACTTCTTGGCGAATTGCACCCAGCAAAACTACTCTTCCATTTGTAATCAACTCTTGCAATGCCTTAACCTGAGAAATCTCATCGGGGGGCCTATTCCGTCGTAAGGCGAGGGACCAGACCGAAGTATCAACGATAACTTTCATTCGATTTTTCGTTGCTGTTTGTAATCATAGTTTTCCTCATAATCTATGGTCCCAAATAATTCTAATATTTTCTGTTGCTGACGCCGTTGAATGTATTCCCGCAAAGCATCTTCTATTAATTGATTTTCTGTGGAAAAGTTACTCAAGGCTAGAGCCTCAGCAATCAGTTGTTGATCGATCTCAATGGGGATTTTCATGGTTGACCGTTAGTTAAGTATGTATTGCCACTCTACGAAATGTGTTTCCATCACCCAAAACTGACTCCGGTGGGTTGGACGCACTCTAAATTATCTACCTTCCACACTTGACCATCGAGGGCCATTTGTTCGATTAAACTAGCTAATCTGAGCGCTTTGAGGGCTTGTTCTCCGCCGACAGAGGGTTTATTGCCACCGCGAACACAACTAATAAAGTGTTCTAATTCAGCGTGTAAGGGTTCAATATTACTGGTATAAACTTTTTCGATTAAGCCATCCTGCCGGTACAACACTTGACCATATTCTGTCCTATAATTCGCTGTTGTTTTCCGGTGGATTAAAATTTCATTGTTGAGAAAATCGGCTTCGGTTAGGGAATTTTTGCAATGGGTGACGATGCGTCGTAATTTGCGGTGGGTGACTTTACTGGCGGTGACGGTGGCAATTACGCCATTGGCAAATCCCAAGGTGGCAGTGACATAATCTAAATAAGAATTGGCTTGCGAGGTGTCTTGACTGGTGCGACTACCACTGGCGGTTAATCGCACGACGGGGGCGGCAGCTAATTCTAAAATGAGGTCGATGTCGTGGATCATTAAATCCAAGACGACGGAGACATCGTTTGCCCGATCGCTGTAGGGACTCATGCGGTGAGCTTCGATCGCCAGCACTTGTTCAGTTTTGAGAACCTTGCTCAATTCCTGGAATGCCGGATTAAACCGTTCAATATGACCCACTTGCAGAATACATCCCGATTCGGCTGCCTCATTCACCAGGGATTCCGCTTCAGCAATACTGGCGGCGATCGGTTTTTCAATTAACACATGAACCCCCGACTGCAGGCAAGTCATTCCGACAGCATGATGCAGGCGCGTGGGAACCGCAATACAAACCGCATCCACATGAGGCAGCAAATCTTGATAATCTTCAAAAAAGCGAATTCGATATTTACTGGCAATGTCGAGTCCGCGCTCTACATTAACATCAGCCACACCGACTAATTCAATATCTTTGAGCAAACTCAGAACGCGGGTATGATGCTGTCCCATACTGCCCACGCCGATCACCCCAATTCGCAAGGGTTCCGGTTGAGTTTTGAGATTATGATGATTCAATTGCCGAGCTTTCATGGGATTATTTTGCACTCCTTGATGTCTCCTCCACCACCATTAGTCAGAGCCGCTTGACAGGCATCTGGCCTCGCACACCAACCCGATAGTATCACAGGCGCTTCCGTTGTAAAGATTTACAACATTTTCGACCCCCTCCAGTATAGAGTTGGAAACGGATTTTCGAGGGAGAGCGCTTTCCATCTCCCCCCAACCCTTCAAAAAAAAGCCACCCTCAAGGGGGCGGTACAGTCACAGTTAGCCAAAGCGGGTTTCTTGACCCAATTTCTGCTTAGAGGCAACAAATTAGGGTCAGAAACCCGCTTTCTCGTCCGACTCATTGAATGGGGAACCGAGGTCCTAGCCCTGAACTAACGGAGGACCATCATGAATCCGGCTAAAACTTAAAACGTGGAGCCATTCCAGCCCCACATGGAACCCTCGGCATCGGTAAATTCGATATAGATCCGATTTTGCGGAACCCCGATCGCCTGATGAATCTTATTGCAAAAATCTTTGCTCATCGCTTGTGTTTGTTCCGGACGGATCGTCCCTACACTCTTAACTTCGATGTAGCAAACCGGGTCAAAGGTTCCGGCAAATGTCATCGGTACATCCGCATTAAACGCCGTCATCACATAAGATTCAGGTTTCCCCAGATGCTTCGCCAAGCTGGAGGAAAGTCCCTTGAGTAGGGTCGCAATTGCAGCATCCTCCGGTGTAGACACGGAAGTTTTAACTTTAATCAGGGGCATAAATTGACCTTCTAACTTGCGTCTTTCTGATTCAAATCGGGATCCCGAAACAGTCTCTATCCCAAATTATCCGCCGTAATTCCATCCCGTGCTTTCCAGCAACAAGGGTTCCCCTTCGCGGTGGACTCCTGCGGCAATCACTTCACCGACAAAGACGGTGTGATCGCCCTTTTTCACCGAACCCACCACATTACATTCCACATACCCCAGGGAGTCTGAGATAATCGGACAGCCGGTTTCTCCCAGATAAAACTCCACATCTTCAAATTTATCCCCCACCCGGCGCTGGGGTTTAAAGAATTTTTGGGCTAAGTCTTTTTGTCCCGCTTCTAAGACACTCAGGGCAAAGACGCCACTGGCTTCAATCATGGCATGGGACCCGGAATCTTGTTTAACACAGTTGATGACTAAGGGGGGTTCAAAAGACCCCTGCATCACCCAACTGGCGGTGAATCCGTTGACATTTTCCCCATCTTTGACACCGCAAATATAGAGTCCGTGGGGAATCTTGCGGAGGATTGTTTTTTTCGCTTGTTCGTCTAGCAAGGCTTTACCTATCTCTCGATACAGAACTGATGGTCATTTATATTAGAGTATCCGACGGGGCATCATCCCTGCTGAGGGGTCGGTCGAAACAGGTGGCTATGTTCTGGATGGTAGAGGCGCGATCGCCCGGTTTCTTTCCCTCCCTGGGTTTTCACTTCCGCCAAAGCTGGACTAATTAAATACAGGGTCGTCCGAATTAAGTTTTCTGCCTGAGTGACTCGCGCCATCTCTTTCAGAGGGACCACAACAATTTTTTCATCGGGCCACCCAATTCGGTAGCAGATGGCGACGGGCATTTCTGCGGGATAATGTTCCATCAGTTTGGCTTGAGCCTCTGCAATGTGGCGCGCACTCAAATACAGGCACAAACTGGCTTTATGGGCGGCTAAAGCGGCTAATTCTTCCGATTCCGGGACGGAGGAGGCTCGACCACTGACCCGGGTGAGGATGATGGTTTGCACCAATTCCGGGACCGTGAGTTCCAGGTTGAGTTTGGCTGCTGCCGCTTGAAAAGCACTAATTCCCGGGATAATTTCCCAGGGAATGTCCGCATCGGCTAAGGCTTGCAGTTGTTCGGAGATGGCACTGTAGAGGCTGGGGTCCCCGGAATGGAGGCGAACGACAGACTGACCTTGCCGTACTCGCTCAATCATGATCGGTAAGATGTCTTCTAGGGTTTTATTGCTAGTGGGAATGACTTCAGCATCTGGGCGAACCCCTGCTAAAATTTGTTGGGGAATCAGGGAGTCGGCGTAGAGAATCGTATCGGCGATCGCCAGGATTTTTTGAGCTTTGACCGTTAATAAATCCGGGTCACCAGGTCCGGCCCCAACGATATAAACGCCCGGTTTAAGTACAGCCCAGTCGGTTGGTTGTTGGTCCGTTGGTTGGAGTTTTGACATCAAAATCAAACAAAAAAAGCAAAAGGATTGGGAAGGTTCCGGATAGTACCCAGGCTATGAGGTAATCAAGCACTGGTAGATGCACCCTGATTCACCCCTAGAATTTATTCTAGGGTTTTTTCTTTTTTGGGGTCAATGTTCAGGCCGGTTTACAGTAAAAGTTAGAAACCGGGTTTCTTGACAACATCTGGGGAAATTTTCCCTAAATTTGGGTAAGAAACCCGGTTTCTTGTCCTGATTTTTTTGGGGTAATTTCTAGGAAGAAGAGGTTTCCCCATTGCTGCGGGATACGACATCCGGCAAAGGACGATTGAACCCATAAAGCCAGATTAATCCAGCGATGCCTAGGACAATACCCGTTAAACTGACAAACTGAGCCATGCGTAGGGGACCGAACATTAAGCTATCGAGTCGCAACCCTTCAATCCAGAAGCGACCGCAGCTATAGACGGCCATATAGACTAAAAATAATGTGCCGACTTTTAAACGGGGTTTGCCTTTTAGGTCCCGAAAAAATAAAAACAGTAATAAGGCAAATAAGGCCAGATTCCACAGGGATTCATATAAAAAAGTGGGATGGAAATACTGCTCGCCAACATATTGAAAGGGACGAGATTCCGGGGGAATATAGAGTCTCCAGGGTAAATTCGTGGGTCTGCCGAAGGCTTCGGAATTAAAGAAGTTGCCCCAGCGTCCGATCGCCTGACCTAAAATTAGAGAAGGTGCGACTAAATCGGCTAATTGCCAGAAGGGAATTCGTTTGAGTCGGGCAAAAATCAACGTGGCGATCGTCCCGCCAAGAATTGCGCCGTGAATGGCAATCCCTCCTCGCCAAATGGCAAAGATTTGGCCCGGATTGTCGGCATAGTTTTCCCACTGAAACAAAACATAATACAGTCGCGCCAAGGGAATCGCGCCCACCACTAACCAGAGGATCAAGTCCCCCATCAGGTCCGGGTTGACGTTGCGGCGTTTGGCTAAAAATTGCGAGAGACTGACGCCAATCAAGACGGCAGTGGCAATTAAGAACCCATACCAACGAATGGTTAGGGGTCCGATTTCGACGATGATCGGGCCTGGGGAGGCAAAGGTCAAGGCTAGGGGTAGAGTAACAAGAGTCATAACCTTAATAGTAAGCGCTTGGGGGGACGACAGGTGCAGTTGCCTTGTTTCGGTTTCGTTTCTAGGGTACTTCACGGAATGAAGTCATTGAGGTAAAAAATAATCAGGGGGTCAAATCTTTGCTATCTTCATGGGGAGATAGGCTCGATCGCCTTGAGACCCAAGGGCAATTCTATTTAATCGGTTTTAAGTCAGATGAACTTTCCCCTAGCGCGGCAATCGTTCTACCAAGAGATTCACCAAAACGACGACCAAATCGATCTCGCCAAGGCAGCGCTGTACATCGCGCAAGAAGAATACCCCACTCTGGATCCGGCGGAATATCTCAATATTCTGGATGTGATGGCAGGGGAGGTTGCACAACGGTTAAAGGATCAACGCTATCCTTTGCGAATTGTTAAAGCGATCAATGACTATCTCTTTGAAGATTTGGGGTTTACCGGGAATACCCGGGATTATTATGACCCCTGTAATAGTTTTCTGAATGATGCGATCGCCCGTCGGACTGGCATCCCCATCACCCTGGCCTTAATTTACCTGGAAATTGCAAGGCGGCTGGATTTTCCAATGGTGGGAATCGGGATGCCGGGACATTTTTTAATTCGCCCAGAGTTTGAAGGCGCGGGTATTTTTGTAGATGCGTTTAATCGGGGGGAGGTGTTGTTCACAGAAGACTGCGAACAGCGTCTCCAGCAAATTTATGGTCCGGAAGTGTCCATGCGTCCGGAGTTTTTAAAAGCGGTGACGCGCAAAGAGTTTTTGGCCCGGATGCTGAGCAATTTGAAGATGATTTATCTGAATCGCGGGGATTCGGAGAAATGTCTAGGGGCGATCGAACGGATTTTGCTGTTGTTTCCAGATTCACCGTTGGAATTGCGCGATCGCGGTTTGTTTTACTATCAAAATGGCCGATGGGCCCAGGCCCGTCAGGACTTACAAACCTATTTGGACCGCGTTCCCCATGCCGAAGATGCCTCAGTAATTCGGCAAATTCTCGATCGCCTCCGTTGGCAAGAGAATGAGTAAGGAAAAATTTAAAACCGCTCTTGCATATCCCTCTAATTTTGTCAATACTTTCTTTAGAAATAACTTTTAATGAATTTACGTTTCGGCTAGATTCGGATCAATTTGTTCAGCAATTTGTTTGAGGCGATGGAGTTGGGCCTGCATATCTTTCTGGGTCCAGGTTGCAGCAAACAAATTAAAGCCCCAGGCGACTACGGGATTGGGAATTTCAAATTCAAAACGATTGACCAGTCGAGTCTGATTGCCGTCGGGTTGACAATCCCAGCGATCGCAACCTTTGAAAAATCCCTGAAACTCCCAGACAATCAGTCCCGGTTCCCGTTGGGCGATCGCACAGTTTAAGCTCGGTTGCAACAAGGGAATATTCAAAATAAACCGACTACGACTCCCCACAGAGGTATCCCATTCGCCAATCGGTTCGCAACGCAAGGCAGGATTTAACCACTGGTGCATTAAAGCGCGATCGGTAATACAGTAATCAACCACCGTAGGACTCGCCTGAATTTGAATAGACTGTTCAAAGACTTGAGATGACATGAGAAATTAGACCTAATGATGACAATCTTTTACAAAAATTCCCCCTAGAAAAGAAATTTCTACGGGCTAGAAGGGTGGGAAGGGGAGTATCGGCGGGAGAAGACAGCAGACCCTTCCCTTGGACTGGGGCAGAATTGTTACAAATCACTACAGTTCTAATATTTTGTGACAAATTGTCCCTAATCTAATTTCTAGTTACGAACAATTGAACCATAAAGCGTTTGCTCCACCTCAGTTGAGAATTGGGAAAAACGCAAAAGATCGCATAGACTACAGCAACAGATGCCTAGCCCTGTAGGATAGGGGCAAATGCACTGACTCGCATTTACTTGATGATCAAGTTTGTTGAACGGTCATATCGGAAGTACAGTCAAATCACCTTATGAATGGAATTTTGCACGAAACATCAGTCGTGGTTTGGGGTAATTTAAGCCCCGAAGCGCTGCTGGCTCAAGAACCTGGATTCGCTACAGGCTTTGGCCTGGGGCAGGTTACGGGATTTGTTCAAGCCCTCTTGGTCCAACTGGGGTCATTCCTGCCCAGTTTATTAGGAGCCCTCGCCATCTTAATCGGTGGCTGGATCTTCGCTACCCTTGTGGCAGGAATTATTAGAAAAGTCCTCCACAGCACCAATTTGGACAACCGGATTGCCAGTGCCGTCATGGGACGAGCACCGGGACAGGAGATGCCTCCCACTGAAAAGTGGATCTCGAATACGGTTTACTGGCTGATCATGATTTTTGTCTTGGTCGCCTTTCTCCAGGCCCTGAATCTGGAGGTGGTTTCCCAGCCCCTCAATCGGTTCTTAGAGCAGATTTTCGCCTATCTACCTAAGATTGGCGGTGCCGCAGTCCTGCTGGGTGTGGCCTGGATCCTGGCAACCCTGTCCAAAATGTTGCTGACTCGGGGATTAACGCAGTTCCGGTTAGATGAACGGCTTGCAGAGCAAACGGGAGAGACGACAGACCCCCAGACTGCTGGGGAAAGCCGGTTTTTACTCAATGAAACGCTCGGCAATGCCCTCTACTGGTTTATCTTTCTGTTCTTTCTGCCCTTAATTCTGAATGCCTTAGAATTAAATGTGGTGCCGGTTCAGAATTTGGTCAATGACTTTCTGTCGGCAGTGCCTAAAATTCTGATGGCCCTGATTATTGGGGCTGTTGGTTGGTTTATGGCCCGGATTGTGCGGGGGATTGTCACCAATTTGCTGGCGGCGACGGGAACCGATCGCCTCGGTGCTCAGTTGGGTCTATCCCGGACTCAAGATGGGATGTCTTTGTCTCAACTGATTGGGACGATTGTCTATGTCTTGATTCTGATTCCGACGGCGATCGCGGCGTTGAATGCGTTGGAAATCGCGGCGATCTCTGCTCCGGCGATCGCCATGCTATCGCAAATCATGTCCGCCATTCCCCTGATTTTGACCGCAGGGTTCATCTTGGCGTTATTCTATGCGATCGCCAAGTTCACCTCGGATCTGGTCATCCGCATTCTTCGCAGCATCGGCTTTAACAATATCTTCTCCTGGCTGGGTCTGCCGACGACCCCGAGTGGGAATCCTCCCCAACCCCCCCCAGCAGATGCACCGGATATGCGATCGGGTCAACAAACCGTTGTCCAACCCTCCTCGTCTTCCACCAGAACTCCCGCAGAAATTGTCGGGATTGTCACCTGGGTGGGCATTATGCTCTTTGGGGCCGTGGCAGCGACAGAAGTTCTGCAATTGCCAGCCCTCACCATCATTATGCAGGGCCTGCTAGTCATTGCCGGTCAGGTGCTCGTCGGTTTGATCGTCTTTGGCATTGGCCTTTACCTGGCAAATTTGGCCTATCACCTCATTTCCGGTTCCCGAGGCTCCCAATCCCAACTGCTGGCTCAAGCGGCTCGAATTGCGATTATTGCTCTGGCCGGTGCGATGGCACTCCAACAAATGGGGATTGCACCTCATATTGTTAACTTGGCCTTTGGTTTGCTCTTTGGTGCCGTTGCCGTTGCCATTGCCTTAGCCTTTGGCTTAGGGGGGCGCGATGTCGCTTCCGAGCAGTTGCGAGAATGGCGCAATGATTTCAAACAACGACAAGAAAAATAGGGGTTACATACGGTAATTTAAGTTCTTCTCTTTAAGTGAGAAAAATCAGGCTTTTTCAGGGTGAAGCCTTGATGAAAAAAGTTTTATCTTAACTCACTTGAGTTTTTATGCTTTTTTCTTTCTCTCACTTTGAGGAGTTTTTCTTGGAGTTCGTCCTTAATCCGACCCATAATGGTGGTTTCATCGAGGGACTCAATAATTCGGGTGACCACAGCTTTTGGCCCATCCGGTCCCCAGGATGCCCCATTGGCGAGGTAGGTTTTGGTCACCTGACCAATGGCGTAGGACGAAAACCCGGCGACACCGGCTTGGGTAATGGCAACGGAAAGATAGGGGACTAAAGAGGCCCCACCCGTAGCCGGTGCCGCTAATCCTAATAACCCTTTTAGGGATGATAAACCGAGATTTGCCAAGAGTTCGCTGGCACTAATTCCGCCCATACTCAGGGCTATTTTTTTGAGCAAATTGATGGCACCGGCTTGGGTCATGGGGATGCCATAGAGCTTGGATAAGGTTAAAATCGTAGCGACATCAATGACTGCGCCACTGAGGATATCGATCGCCGTAATCGGATTCAGGGCGATCGCCACCGCTTTCGTCATCACCGCATTCCAAATCAATCGGTTCGCACTCTTGTCCCGAATCTGCATTTTGCGCTCAACCAATTGCTCATTCACATCCCCGGCATACAGCAGGGTATTCAGCGCCACCAGGGATTTCCCCTCCCGGTCTAAAATTTCCAGAATTTTTAACTTTAAGTCATCGACTTGGGGTAAACCCCGCTTCATTTGCACCGCCATTGTGCCATCGCTTCGAGGGGTCGCTTGGGCCACTAAGGGGGCTGCTGCTGCCATGACGATTTCATCCTCAGATAGCAGTTCTTTGACCCGATCATCGCGGATTTTACGATAGACTGCCTCGCGATCGGCTTCGGGATATTGGTCAATTTTGTTAAAAATTAGCAGCATGGGTTTCCCCGCATCCCGCAACTGGGAAAGGGCTTCATATTCCACCTGGGTCATATCCCCGGCGACGGCAAATAAAATTAAATCCGCACGAGAAGCGACTTGCTGGGCTAAAACTTCCCGGGTTTGACCATCGACTTCATCAATTCCCGGGGTGTCAATCAGTTCGATTTGAGACTGTCCAATGCCAGAAAGGGTGAGTTGGGTAATGTTGCCTTCTCCACCATCCAGGGGCGATCGCTCGACTCGCCAATTCACCCCTTGGGAGGTCCGGGTTACCCCATGAATCGGGCCGGTTTCAAAAACATTCTGCCCTAATAAAGCATTCAAAATCGACGATTTTCCCCGTCCCACCATGCCAAACACGGCGATTTGCACCACCGTCCGTTCTAGTTTATCCAGCATGGTGCTGAGTCCTTCAATCTCTGGATCCAAGCCCGCTCGTTCTTCCGGGGTCAGGTCCAGATTCGCGACTAACTCTCGCAGGGCGTCTTTAGCTTGTTTGTAGTTCAGGTCCGCCTGAATATCTGCAAACGACAAAATCGCCTCGTCCATTTCTCCATCTAAGTTGGAGGAACCGGGTGAGGGTAAGGGGGAATGAGGGGTGTTAGGAATTTGTTCCTCGTTCTCGTGGGAACCTCCGTGAGTCATAAGAGGTGGGCTATCCTTCAACGCTCTACACTACCAATCGTAGTCCAGACTAGCCCAAGACGGGGAGAGGAAATTGAGGGTGAATGCTTCAACCTCAAGGATTAAAACTATTTAATTGCGGGTTTTCAAGCAATTTGGCTCATGAAAGAGAGGTCAAGGGCTCCAAAATTTGTACTTAAGGCTACGTTGATATTTTCTAACATTTTGATGAGCCAAATAATGCTATCATTGTTAGAATTTTCATAGTGATTAAATAAGATAGACAGCCGTTTTTCTAAATAGGGTTTGACTTTCCGACAAAGCAGAACAATTTTCAGAAGCATCCCCGTTGTCCGGGTGGGTCCAATATTAGAAACCACATCCAGAAAGATAAAGTGGCTGGGCTTTTGAGAACTTTCTACTACTAAAAAGTTCAGGAGTTGGCTGCAAGTTCTAACCACCAGAAAATCGCTGAGTTTCTGGGAATCACTCTGGGGCAGAGTGGCTTTTAAATGCTTACATAATTTGTCGTTAAATTGGCGTTTGCCATATTCCGGGTCGATGGAGCCGAGGAGGTAGTCGTATAAATCGGCTTTAAATTCTCCGTAGTTCGGAGACTGACTGGTGTGGGTGATAAAGCTCTGGGCTAAGTCCCGATAAGTGCGGCCTCCTTCTGCTTTGCCGACATAATCTTTCAGGGAATAATACAGTTCGCGATCGCTGAGTAAGGTGGGATTGGCAATGGGGGACAAGTTTCGGACTGCATTAACATTCCCCGTCCGCCGGACCTGCGATCGCCGGACTTGATAGGTGACATACTGGGATAAGTTAATTTCAAATTGCCGTTGCCGTTGCGCTTGAATTTTTCGCACGGTTTGCTGATGCTCATAGCTGCTATCTTCACTCAGCAGGCAATGAGAGTACAAGTAGGGATAGCGATCGATAAAGGTCCCTAGGGGCCTATGCGGCTCTTTAGGCTGGCTGATTTCTGAACTATGTTGCACCACCTTGGATAACCGTCGCAGGGTCAGATACTGATCCGTTGAGGTGAAATCTTTGACTAATTCTTGCAACTGTCGGCCCGTTCGCGATCGCCCATAAGGATTATAGCCCCCTGGTCTTTCAAACAGGGCCACCAACTCCGGAATCGCCTCTTGGGTTTGGCTGTGCATTTGCCAGCGATTCACTAAAATGTGGCAACATCTATTTAGAATAAACTTAAAATCTTGGTCCATGCCCTTATAGGTGAGCATCCGACCTAACGCCCCTGAGATCTCGGCTTCGGGGTAGTCCCTGCCTTCAATAAAAAGGCTTTGAAAGCGCGAGATCATTTCGGACGGTGGCTCCGCTTTAACCAGATCGAGGAGGTGATCGTATAGTAACTGCTCCTCCTGGCTTGTTTTTCGGTTGTAAGGATCCGTTCGATGATTCACTTGACTTTCCCCCTGCCCAGATGTTTGGCTTGATTCAATTTCCTAGAGCGAGCGTTTTCAATAGGACACCATTTTTCCCCGTGGAATATTGTCCGACCTTGATGGATAATTTATATTTAATCCGCTTGCATAATGGCTATAAAGCAGATTCAGATCCGTCTCGGGCCGCTCGGATTCACCCATGTTACATGAAACTTTATAAAAGAGTGGGTGATTTCTGGCGAATAGGGAATGGGTCTGAGCTTTCCCGGACGCATAGGACCTCTATCTATTAGAATAGCCTAGGCAGATCTCCTCAACCATCCAGTATCGTAAAAAGTTGATAAAGATGCCAGGGGGGATTCACGGAATTTTAATGAAGATTTATCACGGTTGACTGGGGAAACACCTTTATGGTATTCCCCCGGCCTAGATTGAGGCGATCGCTGGCTTCGTCCCAGCTTTCGGGGATGGTATCATTATTTTTTATTAAATTCAAGTCCTGCCATCATGTCTTGTGTTGTGACCCTTGCTCAACTGCTTTCCCTCTTGAATGCCCAAGCGATTAACCCCTTATCCGAGGAACTGGGCGCAAAACAGGTCCTCAGTATTATTACGGATACGCGCAGTTTACGCGCTGGAGAAGTATTTGTGGCCCTTAGAGGGACACAGTTTGATGGGCATCAGTTTATTGGGTCCGCATTTGAGAAAGGGGCGATCGCCGCAATTGTCGATCGCGACTACTCCAGTCCCAACCCAGACTGGCCCCTGTTGGTTGTCCCGGATACCTTAGCCGCTTATCAGGCGATCGCCCATTGGTGGCGGACCCAGTTTGCCATCCCCCTAATTGGGGTAACAGGATCCGTCGGCAAAACCACCACCAAAGAATTAATCTCAGCAGTTTTGAACACCCAGGGTCCGGTTCTCAAAACTGAGAAGAATTATAATAACGAAATCGGCGTTCCCAAAACCCTCTTAAATTTGACCACAGACCATGATTATGCTGTCATTGAAATGGCCATGCGAGGCAAAGGAGAAATTGCCCTCCTCGCAGAAATTGCCGCCCCTACAATTGGCGTCATTACTAATGTCGGCACAGCCCATATCGAACGCTTGGGTTCCGAAGAGGCGATCGCCAAAGCCAAATGTGAATTATTAGAAAAAATGTCCCCGGATGGAATCGCCGTCCTCAATTACGACAATTCCCGATTAATGGAAACCGCAGCAAAAGTCTGGTCCGGCAAAACTCTCACCTATGGCTTCACCGGAGGAGACTTGCAGGGAACCTTCAAAGAGGGGGATTTCCTAGAAGTCGAAGGTATAACCTTTCCCGTCCCGCTTCCTGGGGAACATAATGCCCTAAACTATTTAGCCGCATTAGCCGTTGCCAAACTCCTCAATGTGAGTTGGGAACCGCTCAAATCCGGTTTAGCCGTAGAATTACCCGATGGCAGGGCCAGACGGTATGAATTAGCCCATGATATTGTCATTTTAGATGAAACCTATAATGCTGGGTTAGAATCCATGACTGCTGCACTCCAAATGCTGGCACAAACCCAAGGAGAACGACAGATTGCGGTTTTAGGAACTATGAAAGAATTGGGAGAGCGATCGCTAGAATTTCATCAGCGCATCGGCAGCGTTGCCAAATCCTTAAATCTGGATGGATTGTTCATCTTTGCAGACTCAGCAGAAGCCGCAGCAATGGCAAAAGGTGCCACAGGGTTACCCCTTGTAGAAATTATCGATATCGAACAACCGAACGCCCATGATTACCTCTGCCAGCGCGTCAAAGAGTGGACCAAAAGTGGCGATCGCATTCTCTTTAAAGCCTCTCATTCCGTCCAACTCGATCGCGTAGTCGAAAAATTTAGAGCCAGTTAAATTCAAGGCAAGCTAAAACTCCGCCAGTCGTTCTTAATTGTTCGTAGTAACGACTTCAGTCGTTCTCTTATCTGAGTTCGTAGTAACGACTTCAGTCGTTCTTATCCATGTTCGTAGTAACGACTTCAGTCGTTCTCTTATCTGAGTTCGTAGTAACGACTTCAGTCGTTATCCCACCAGTACAACTTTAAAATTCCGCCCCAAACAAAAACCGGGTTTCTATCCCACAGTGGCTACAGATGGCCAAAAATCTTATCAAGAAACCCGGTTTTTCTTCCCCCTCCTGTCCCGACCCCCTATAACTTCCTAAAAACTATTTTAATATGGCAATCAGACTAGATCAGATTATAGTCGTTGACATTGAAGCAACCTGCTGGGAAAAAGACCCACCCCCCAATCAAGAACGAGAAATTATCGAAATTGGAATCTGTCCCCTGGATATTACCTCCGGGGAATTACTAAAAAAAGAGAGTATCTTAGTCAAACCCAAACAGTCTCAAGTGAGTGAATTTTGCACCCAACTGACCACTTTAACTCCAGCCCAGGTAAACCAAGGAGTCTCCTTGGGACAAGCTTGTTCAATGCTCAGAAATAAATATATTTCACATCAAAGAATTTGGGCCAGTTATGGCGAATTTGATAAACGGCAATTTCAATTAGAGTGCGAAAAAAAAGGAGTTCGCTATCCCTTTAGCAATCGCCATCTGAATGTAAAAACCCTATTTTCAGTCATGTATGCCTTAGAAAAAGAAGTGGGGATGGCTAGTGCATTAGAACACCTGAACTTGCCCTTAGAGGGAACCCACCACCGAGGTGATGATGATGCTTGGAATATTGCTAAAATTTTGTCTCAATTAATTACTCATCAACGCAAATGAACTTATGATTAACATCATTGATTTAGGCGATCGCCTGGATACCCTCCTCCAACCCGTGAGTGAGTTACTCCTGGAAGGATTTCGGGAAAACTGGCCGAAAGCATGGCCGACAATCGACGCTGCAACAGAAGAAGTTCTCGACTCTTTATCAGAGGATAAAATTAGCCGAGTTGCCCTCAATGAGGCCGGAAAAGTAGTAGGATGGATTGGGGGAATTTCTCAATATCACGGTCATGTTTGGGAAGTTCATCCCCTAGTCGTTGCTGCGGATGATCGCCGCCAAGGAATTGGCAGGACCCTACTCCATGACTTAGAAGAACAAGTCAGAAAACTGGGGGGATTAACCCTCTGGTTAGGAACCGATGATGAAACGAATATGACCAGTCTTTCCGGCGTTAATCTTTACCCCAATCTCTGGGAAAAAATTCGGTATATTCAAAATTTGCGAAATCACCCCTATCAATTTTATCAAAAGTGTGGGTTCCAAATTGTTGGCGTCATGCCTGACGCCAATGGGAGAGGGAAACCGGATATTTATATGGCAAAATCTGTGGGTTTATAAAGAATCGCCCTATCCTAACTCCGGATAAGTGGAAAAATCATCATTCTTGTTGTAGCATAATCCGAGATAATCAGTATAAACTAAGAAAGAGAACGACTGAAGTCGTTATTACGAACATGGATAAGAACGACTGAAGTCGTTACTACGAACAGGGATAAGAACGACTGAAGTCGTTACTACGAACACCGGATAAGAACGACTGAAGTCGTTACTACGAACACCGGATAAGAACGACTGAAGTCGTTACTACGAACATGGATAAGAACGACTGAAGTCGTTACTACGAACATGGATAAGAACGACTGAAGTCGTTACTACGAACATGAGAAGAGAACGACTGAAGTCGTTACTAC
This sequence comes from Laspinema palackyanum D2a, assembly GCA_025370845.1. Taxonomy (GTDB): domain Bacteria; phylum Cyanobacteriota; class Cyanobacteriia; order Cyanobacteriales; family Laspinemataceae; genus Laspinema. Next base: position 43,602 of record JAMXFF010000015.1, read on the forward strand.
GAACAGGGGGAATTATTTTTTAGATGCCGTGACTTTTGCCGATGACCCAGTGACGGCGGAAAAAGCGGGCGAGGGATGACTCTTCTAAGGATAAATAGATGGGTCTGCCGTGGGGACAGGTGCGGGGGTTGCGGGTGCGTTGCCAGCGGTCTAAAATATCCTGCATTTGGGGTAAAGTGAGGGGGGTGCCGTTGCGGATGGCGCTGCGGCAGGCGGTGGCAACTTGTGCTTGTTGTATGTCTCCCCCTAAGCTGAGTTCGATTAGGGCGTCGGCACAATCGTCCCGTTCTACTAACAGTTCGGGGAGGGTGCGAACGGCCCATAATTCGCTGCCAAAGGGTTGGATATCGAGCCCGAGGCGGTTGAGTTGTTCGAGTTGGGCGGGGGTGAGTTGATTGAGGACGATCGCGGGTTCGATGGGAACGAGTTGCCACCGATCGCAGAGTTGTTCGTATAAAATGCGCTCATGAGCGATATGTTGTTCCACTAACCATAATCCGTGGGAATGTTCGGCGACAATATACATTTGGCTGACTTGGGCGACGGCGCGCAGGTGCAGGGGTCGCGCCCGACTGCCCGATGGGGAATTCTCGCCTGGGTTCGGGTTAAGGTGATATGCGCCTTTTTCTTCGGACGCTTTCAGGAGTTGGGTGACCCGGTGTTGGGCGGCGTCGGGGGTGGTTTCTGGATTTAACTGCAACCCTTGAGCGATCGCCTCACTGACTCGTTCCTGCCACTGGGTGATATTCTTGAGATAAATTTCCGCTTTGGCAGGATGGCGATTCCAGTCGATTTGTTCTGGGGAAATTCGCAGATGCAGCAAACAAACGGGGTAGCGATCGCGGGGTAAGGTTCGGGCAAATCCGGCAATCAGGGTTTGTTCCAATTCTGGCGATCGCACACAGCGTCCATTGACTGCCACCTTGACCCAATCGGGACGTTGGCGATGGCAGCGATCGGGTAATCCCAACACCAAAGAGAGGGATTCCGCGTCACTCACCGCCAGGGTTAATGCTTCTAAATCCCCACTCTTGACCCCGCGCAGAATTTGGGGCAGAATCTGTTGGGCGCTTTGTCCGGGAGTAATTTTAAACCAAGGGCGATCGTCTTGTTCCACCTGCCAGATGACATGAGGATGGCACAGGGCGATGTGGTGAATCATCTGCTGGATTGCGCGCAATTGTTGGGGAACAGCGGGCAACCCCTGCCGCCTGGGTTTCCAGCGTTCAAACAGATCGCAGACGGTTACAATCGTCCCCGGGGCGATCGCAGCGGGTTGGACTTGCACTGCCTCACCTTGGGAATTGTATTTCGCACACCATCCCTCACCTTCTGCTACTCGACTTTTAATTTCCAACTGGGACAACTGGGCTAAACTATGCAGGGCCTCACCTCTAAATCCCAGACTGGTAATGTTCCACAAATCGTAAACATTGTGGATTTTGCTGGTACTGTGGGCAGTGGCCGCCTGTTGCAAATTGGGCAAATCCATCCCCGATCCATTGTCTGCCACCCGCACCCGCCAGAGTTGGGGCCACACCGACACCGAAATCCGCGTTGCACCCGCATCTAGGGCATTTTCTACCAATTCCCGCAAAACTGCCGCCAGGGAGTCGATGACCTCTCCGGCAGCGATTAGATGGACGACATCTGGGGGCAGGGTTTGGATCATCCCGAACCCGGTTGGCATTTCGTTCCTAGAATTGGGTGGTAACAGAACGTCGTTCACTCCCGTTATGGTCACTCCGCAAGCCGACTAATTGGTTCTTATGGTATCAGAAATCCGGGGCAATGAGGCTAAATTTAACGGCCGGGAAAACTTAAACCGGAGGGGAGGGATTTGAGGGCATTGCATCGGGTCGTTTGATGGGATCAGGTGGATGCCGGGACTGGGGAGTAGGCGATCGCGCACCGATTCAGGATGCCCCCATGAGAGATACATGGGTTCGAATGCCCCTACCGTGGCCACAAGCATGAACTATTGTTGCTAAATTCACCGGGTTGGTGGAACTCAGTGCTTTAATAGAAGTCATCGAGAGCGAATATAAAACACTTCTGGACCAATCGCCGATGTCTTTAGAATTATTTGATGCTAGTTATTATCTCGCTGCCAATCCGGATTTGGCCGCCGTGGGAATTGCCACCCCCGACCGACTGTACCGACATTTTCAAACCACGGGTTTAGAGGAAGGACGGGCTTTTTCCCCGTTTGTCAATCTAAATTATTATCGAGAACAAAATGCTGATTTAGCCTTTGGTGGATTCACCTCTAACAGCCAACTGTTAAGGCATCTTCAAGGGTGGGGGATTGCCGAGGGGCGGAGTTTCTCCCCCTTGTTCGACCTCAATTATTATGTTAAGGCCAATCCCGACCTAGCCCCGGCATTTGCGGGCAACCTGCAAGGAGCATTTCAACACTTTTTAACGAGAGGATTTGCTGAAAAGCGGCGATTTTCTCAATTTATCGATTTGGACTACTACTTAGCAGTTAATCCGGATTTAGAGCAAGTGTTCGGAAGCGATCGCCGTGCCGCTTTCTACCATTTGCTGAATACGGGAATCACCGAAGGACGTCGCTATTTGCCCGGAGATCTCGGGGTTATCACTTCCTCTCACACGGTGGGGTCTGATCCCAATACGCGTCCCGTCGTCTCTTCCCTCGATACGGAAGACTATTATAAGTTCCGGGTAGATACCTTTAGTGATATCAGTGTCAAATTGGACGGCAGTAATGCCTCGGCGAACATTCAGTTAATTCGGGACCTGAATAAGAATGGCATTCCCGATGACGCTGAAGTGCAAGCGGCGATCGCTGCCGAGAAATCTCCCGTCTCACAACTTGATCGCTTTGCCACAGCACCGGGAACCTATTTTGTCAAAGTGTCTGAAGATGAGGGAGATACCGCTTACCAGATTAACGTCTCTGCCGTTCCATCGAACCGTGTCTTGCAAGCTAATCCCGGTAATACCTTAAATGATGCATTATGGATTGGAGATGTAACCCGTCCTCAAGCTCGTCAAGGATTTATTGGCAATAACAATTTCCAAGATTTCTATCGCTTTAACGTCAATTTTACGAGCGATTTACGTCTGTCCTTGGATAATTTAAGCGCTAATCTCCAAATTCAAGTGATTCAGGATCGCAATGAAAACGGCATCATCGATAGTGGAGAAATTGTCTCAACTCAAACGAATAATACTCGCAACCCGATTGATTTAAACGGGGATGGAAAAATTGATTTCATGGAGTATCTCAATTCCTTCCGACCCGTAGAAGAACCGGAGCCTTTTCCTTCTAGCGTTTACTTATCCGGGTTGCAACCGGGAACCTACTTTGCTAGAATTATTCAGGCCGATGATCAGACGGCTTATGATTTGATGATCGAGTCTATTCCATCGGGAGTACCCGCATCCGGGGCGAGAAATACCGAACCCATTAGTTTCGGACAGATTGGGGTAATAAGCGATCGCTTTGAAGTTGCAGATTTTATCGGTGAAGCCAATCCTTACGACTTTTATCAATTCGAGGTCGGTCGGACTCGAAATATTGATATCAAACTCCAAAGTTTAGAACAGCCTGCGGATTTTTTCTTGATGCAGGATATCAACAATGATGGGGTATTTACCTTCCAGGAATTTATTACCTATCCCGGAGAAAACCCCACTCTGACGCCGCAAATTAATCGGGTACTCGGACAAGGAACTTATTTTCTGGGGGTGGTTAAGGTGGGCGGAAATACCCCCTATCTCCTCACCATCGATAACACGACTCCCACCCTGCCCTCTTCAGGTGCTGGAAATACCCTGGCAACTGCCGCCGATGTGGGAGTTTTATCCGAGGCGCAAGTCAAAAGTGATTTTTTGGAGAACACTAATCCAGAAGACTATTATAAGTTTACTCTGGATTCTTTTAAAGATGTGGGCCTGTTTCTTTATGACCTCAGTGGCAATGCTCAACTTTCTTTAATTAAAGATATCAATGGGAATGGAACGATTGAACCGGAGGAAGTGATTGTCACCTCGGAATCTAAAGGTGCACAGCAGGAGAGAATGGAGCAAGTTTTGAGTCCGGGAACCTATTTTCTCCGAGTCAATACCATCCAAGGAGATAGCACCTATAATCTCTGGTTAGAAGCGAATGCTCCAGAATTTCCGGCGAATGGAGCAGGGAATGGGGTCGCCGATGCGTTTAACTTTGGATTGCTCGATCGCGTGCAGCGAACATCCGGAATGATGGGTCCCGAAAATCCCAATCATTTTTACCAATTCCAAATTGATCGCCCTCGAACTGTTAGCCTATTTTTAGATGGGTTAAGTGCCAATGCAGATTTATATTTAGTTCAGGACCGCAATTTGAACCAGGCGATCGAACCCGAGGAAATGGTTGCCCTTTCCACCCAAACAGGTTCGACATTAGAACAAATTCACCTCACCCTAGATCCGGGAAATTATCAAATTATGGTCTCCCAAGTGGGCGGTCCAACGGCCTATGATTTGAGTATTTCTCCTCAGCTTTTTAATCGCTCATCGGGCTATGGAATGGTGAATGCAGCAGGGGCAGTGGCAGCGGCGATCGGGACTGAACCCTTCCCCGAAACACCGCCCCAGGTTGGGTCAAATTGGGTTCCCGATATGGTGAATGCACCCGCCGTCTGGAATCAAGGCTATACGGGTGAAGGAGTAATTGTCGCCGTCATTGATGGTTATTTAGACTATACTCACCCTCAGTTAGCCGGAAGCATTTGGACCAACTCAGATGAAATCAACGGCAATGGCATTGATGATGATGGCAATGGATTTGTGGATGATATCATGGGCTGGAATTTCTTGGATGGCAATAATCAGATTAATCGCATCGATCCTTTAGAAGGTCATGCCAGCCATGTCGCCGGAATTATTGCCGGAAATAATAATGGCATTGGTAATAGTGGAATTGCGCCTAATGCCATTATTATGCCCGTTGCTGTCATTGGTGCATTTACCGGAACAGAAGAACGGATTGCCAGCGGAATTCGCTATGCGGTGGATAATGGGGCAAGGGTGATTAACTTGAGTTTGGGCAGCGTTACTGTGAATAATACCGTGAAAGAAGCCCTCATTTATGCCCGAGAAAGAGGCGCTGTGATTGTTTCCGCATCGGGCAATGATGGATTACATTCCCGGGGAGGAGATGAACGGTCTAGTGCAGTCAGATATCCAGCCGCTTATGCCTCAGAATTTGGCCTTGCAGTCGGTGCAGTCACTCGCGATCGCCAGATTGCTGACTTTACCAACCGTGCAGGGACCGACATCCTGAATTATGTGGTTGCACCGGGAGAAGATATCTATTCCTCTGTGCCCATTAATACCTACGATTTCTGGAAAGGCACTTCAATGGCGGCTCCCGTTGTCAGCGGTGTAGCGGCACTGATGCTTAGTGCTAATCCAAACTTGACTCCCCAACAAGTGGAGCAAATCATTACCGGAACAGCCAATCCGAATGGCATTATCGAGGATGGTGTATTCGATCTGTTGGGTTAATTTTATAGGGGTTTCCAGACTCATGAAATACAGAGGCTATTAAGATTAAGGAGCGCAAGCATCTTGCTGGCGCTCCTCCTATCTGTACCCTGAAAATCCGGGAACCGCTATAAAAGAATCTGCCCAGTTTCTTGAAAAAACATCAGAACACTACTATCACCGATCCTAATAATCCTAATCAGAGTGTAGAAATGAAACCCAATGTAATTGTCTTTTCTGTATTGAGCGTATTCACGATTTTGGCAGTTGTGCCGTTGAGTTGGGCACAATCCGAGGAGAATGTTGACCCGCGCTGCCGGACCTGGTATCGTCGGGTGACGACGGAAGGGGGTGTGCTAAATGTGCGAGAGAATACGGCTACAAATGCGAAAATCCGGGGAACGGTTCCCAATGGCACGGTGGTGCTATTTAATACAGGCGATCGCAGTGGAAATTGGTCAGAAATAACCGCCCCCGGTGGGTTGACAGGTTGGGTCTTTGAGCGCTTTCTCACCTACCATCATTACGGAAACAGGCGGTTTACAGGGACAATGCAGGTCAAAACCTTAGACGGGGGACCCGTTAACCTGCGATCGCCCAGTGGAGAAGTGATTGGCCCTGTCCCCAATGGGACCCTCGTCACGACAGAGAATCAGACGGTCGGCTATTTTGCTAATGTCACCACTCCGGAGGGTCGCCGGGGCCAAATCGTGACTCAATTTTTAATCTGCAATTAGCTAATCCCCCGAGTCTTTCAGACAAGGGACCTAAAAACCGCGCAACCCTGTATTTATCCGGACGAAATTCCGCTAAAATTCAGTTAAAAACCTCCGTGGAGACTGATACAATGGGACGAAAAGCTAAACTAAAAAAACTGAGACGGGAAGCGCCACCCCCAGGCGCAGCACCCCCGGTTCAACCCGAGGAACCAACTAATTTTGTGCGAGAAATGGACCATCAGGGTTATCACCTCAAACAAACTATCCCCGCGCCGGATATCCCGGAATCCCAACTGGAACCGAAAGCACAAAACCCCAGACTGTAGCATTGCCTCTGGATTCAGGGTGGGGTGACTGGGTGGGTGAAAGTTGAGGACTGACTCAGCGATCGCCAGAAAGGGGGTTTCTGACTCGGTTTTGTGGCGCTTGAATCCCGCGATTGCCGTGGGACACCCGGTGAAAAGTGGAGTTCCTGTGGATCAAAACAGTTGGCTCTCGGTCCTCTTAAACCCTACAATCAAGAAGGGAATCGCGCTCGCAGCTAAGGGGACAGTTGCTGACTGTTGCTTTCCGGTAGGCGATCGCGACCTAACCCCACTCTAGGGTTGTTCTGCCGCACGATTTAAGGTTTGATTATGTTGGAAATGCTGCTATTAGATATCTTCGTTAGTCTTGGTGTTCTCTGGTTCATTGCGGATCCGAACAAGCCCAAACCTGTGATGCGTCGTCCGAAAAAAGTTCGCTCTGTTCAACGGACCCCAGCGGTTTCTCCTGGGACTGCCTATGCTGAACCCAAAGAAATGACCGCAGAACTGATGCCGAAAGTCTCCGAGTGGCGATCGCCCGAAGCATCACTCACTCCCCTTCCAGAATCCACGGCATCCGAGTCGCCAACCCCCAGCGCACCTCCTGTGGAAAAGAAATCCGTGAGAAATCAGAGCAAACAGGTGATCACTCGGCCGATGTCCGGTGAAGCTCAATGGGGTTCAGTCTCCACTAAGTAACTCCTGGGACTTGGCCCTATCCACCCAGGGCGATCGCCCCATCCCCAAATTCAACCTTAAATCCATGAGTGAATCCTTTCTGGTTAATCTTAAAGAAGCCTTCCTGAATGCACCGGGGTTTTGGGAAGGCAGTCTTTCCGAAAAATCAGGCAATTGGTGCAAGCGAATTGAGGGAGTCGATACCACCGTGACTGATGGGTATTCCATTCTGGGTGATTTTGTCAGCAACCTCAGCGTCCAAACCTTTCAACAACCGGGACTCTATCTCCATTGCGAGAAAAAAGGCAGCAAAAAAGCGACTCAGAAGCGCTTGTACAGTTTATTTGTACTCGAACCCAATGGCGCGGTGCAAATTATCAAAGAATACCGGAATTCGAGTAAAGATTGGGCGGTGGAATTATGGCCGGATATTGAAGCCTTTCTAGCGTTCCAAACCGATGGGGTAGAACAACGACGGCAGCAACTGCTTTCGGAAATCGAATCCTTGGAGTTTCAACTCTCTCAGCGTCGCGCTCAATTAGCTGCCTTGGAGTTTTCTGACCTGTTTTCTTCCTCAGAACCCCTCTAGTGGGTCTTTTTAACCGGAAAAGAGGCCATGCATTCACGGCCTTGGCATCCTCTACCCCCGGAGTCAATCCATCGCCAACTCGTTCAATAAGGGCTGATTAATCGGTGATTTTAACCGGATTTGGGTTGAATTATCCCCAGCCAGTTAACGAGATTGCGACCTTTTCGGCAACTTTATAAATTTTTGTTAAAGAACTGCGGGGTTACACCCCTCATGGGTTAATATAAGGTGCATTAGTAGATGCACCCTGATGGCTTCCCGTTCAACTTGAGCGGGATTTTTTTTTGCCTAGCTAAAAATAAAGGCGCAAGGATTGACAATTGAGCAGGGACAATCCATCTACAATCCTCAAGGCTCAATTCTCAATCCTGGGGTGGGGATCACGCTCAACCGAGTTCCTCCAAGGTGAGTTAGCGGATGTAAGGTCGGCCCTTCCAGAAAATGCCCACCACTAGGGCCATAAAAGACAGTTGGGAAAGCTCAACGAGTAACCCAGGGATGGGGAGGAGGGACTTAACGAAGAGACCGAGGAGTAAGCAAAAGGCTAAGGCCCACAGACTCCCGGTGTTGAGCATAGACCGATTCCAGAGTTCGCATCCATAGACGGCGATCGCCCCCATTCCCATCCCCAATGCAAATAAAACCAAGGTTCCCAGGGGAGGTGCATAGATTAAAGTCAAGGCATTCCGAAGGGCGGTGGATTGGGTGGCACCATAAGCTAACCAGACCTCAACTGCAGCCACAAGTTGAGTAGTGAGGCCCGCAACCGGGAGCAGGGAAGTCCAGGGTAAATATTTTAAGCGTTCTAAGGGATTACTCATGGAGAAAAAGGCCACTAAATTATCTCTTAATTTTAAAAGAAATAGAGGCCAATCCAAGAGTGATCTGGGCTGATCTAGTGAGAGAATAAGCATAAATCAGGAAAGGAACGGGTGGGGGAACAGATTGCCTGATCGGTTGCCATAGATGGAGTGGAGATTCCCTGATTTTTTTTACGGACAAGTACAAAGGCTTAAGTTAAACTGAGAACACAAAGGCAAGCAGGGTTCGTAACTAACCGTGCGGACTGGGCGATCGCCACCCTAAAACCCGTTTGAACCCACCCCGAGAAGACTTGTTTGAACCGTTCTGGGGGTATTTAAAATTTTCCCTATTCTGACTGGACCAATTCACCCACTGGACCTATGATAGAAAGCCAAATACCGACCCAAGCCCTCAACGGTTTTAGAATCATTGACCAACTGAGCGAAAACGCTCGGTCCATCGTCTATCGCACCATCCGCTCGCGGGATAACCTACCGGCGATCGTCAAAATATTGCAGTCCGAGGGCGCCAGTGCAGGAGATTTCAGCCGATACAAGCAAGAGTATGAAATTTATCGGCTCAATTTAGAGGGCGTGGTCCAGACTTATGGCTTGCAAAAGTATAACCAAGCGATCGCCTTAATCTTAGAAGACTTTGGGGGACAATCCTTAAAACAATTCACCAAAAATCGCCCCTTGACTCAGGCGGAATTTTTAACCCTCGCCATTCAAATTGCCGAAGCCCTCGGTTCCATACATAGTGCCAACATCATCCACAAAGATATCAACCCCGAGCATATCCTCTTCAACCCCGAAACCGAGGAAGTCAAACTGATTGGATTTAGCATTGCCACCATTGTTTCCCAAGAAAATCCCCCCTTAAAAAATCCCAACCTCTTAGAAGGGACTCTCGCCTATATGTCCCCGGAACAAACCGGCAGGATGAACCGCACCCTGGATTATCGGACCGACTTTTATTCCCTCGGGGTCACCCTCTACGAACTCCTGCTCAACCAACTCCCCTTTACCAGTCCCGACCCGATGGAACTGGTCCATTCCCATCTAGCAAAACAGCCGCTTCCCCCCCATCAAATCGACCCCTCCATTCCCCAAGTCATTTCCGATCTCGTGATGAAATTGCTCTCCAAAACAGCAGAAGACCGCTATCAAAGTGCCTGGGGACTACAAGCAGATTTAGTCATCTGCTTGATGCAATTAGACGCAACTGGAGAAATCGAAGATTTTATCTTAGGGGAAAATGATATTTGCCGAAAACTTAATATTTCTTCTAAATTTTATGGACGTCAAGCCCAAATTAAAACCTTATGGTCTGCCTTTGAACGCACCCTGAATTTCCAACGAGAAGTGATGCTAGTCATGGGGGAAAGCGGCATCGGGAAAACCGCACTGGTGCAGCAACTCGAATCCCCCATTGCCAAAAGAAATGGCTACTTTATTTCGGGAAAATTTGACAAAAATCAGCAGGATATTCCCTATTTGGGATGGATTAAAGCCTTTGAGGAATTAGTGGCTCACCTGCTCATGGAACCGGACGATCGCCTCGATCACTGGCAAGAGCAACTGAGGATAGCCCTCGGAAACAATGGACAGGTCATTGTTGATGTGATTCCCGAAATGGAACTCATTTTGGGCAAGCAACCGCCCATCAACAGTTTACCCCCAGCAGAAGCCGAAAATCGCTTTCATCTGACCTTTCAAAATTTCATCAAAGTTTTTGCCCATCCGAACCATCCCCTGACCCTATTTTTAGATGATATTCAGTGGGCGGATGCCGGGTCTTTGCGGCTGATTGAACGCCTGATGACTGTGCCCGATCCCGGAGTCTTTTTCATTTTATCCTATCGCGAGATAGAATCTCCAGTTCCCTCCAGAGATGCCGCTTCCTCGGTCCTAGAACTGCTGGCCCCAATCGAAAAAACCGGGGGAATTGTCAACCGCATTGAATTAGAGCCGTTAAAATTAGCCAGTATCAATCAGCTCTTGGCCGATAGCTTTCAATGTTCCTTACGACAAGCCGGACCTTTGGCGGGCTTAGTAGTCGATAAAACTGGAGGAAATCCCTTTTTTATTCAAGAGTTTTTGACCGGGCTTTATGATGATGGATTAATTGAATTTGACAGCAAAAGTTGGGCATGGCACTGGTCAATTGAGAAAATTAAACGCCGCGCCATTACGGATAATGTCGTGCAACTGCTGGGGGGGAAAATTCGGAAACTGGGGGAACGAGAGCAATCCGTACTCAAACTAGCCGCTTGTATTGGGAAACGCTTCGATCTGCAAACTTTGGCGGCTATTTCCCAGCAGTCCGTGAAAGAAACGGCAGCGAATCTGCGAGCAGGGGTCACCCAAGGGTTTGTGTTACCGGCAACGGAGAGTGCGGATTGGTCCGTGGCGATCGCCGAATGGAAAGCAGGCAGTCCTGAAGACGCCAATCTCGATTGCCTGATCGCGCACTATAAATTTGTCCACGATCGCATTCATGCCGCTGCCTACTCATTGATTTCGGATTCTGCCAAGTCGGCGGTGCATTTGAGCATCGGACAATACTGGCTAAACCAAACTAAGAGCGATCGCCGGGATGAGCTCCTCTTTGATATCGTCAATCAACTCAATAAAGGCATCTCATCAAGTGATTGTCCCGCAGAGCGAGAAAAAATAGCTCAATTAAACCTCAATGCCGGACAAAAAGCCAAGCGATCGACCGCCTACGAAATCGCCTTAAACTATCTGAATCAAGGCATTCAAATCTTAGGAAATGAGCGATGGCAAACGCACTACAACTTAACCTTAGACCTTTATCAAGAAGCCACGGAAGCCGCTTATTTATGTGGAGATTTCCAGCAAATGACCGACTTAGCTAATCCGGTCATTGAATCCAGTAAAACCCTAGTTGATATCGTCAAAATTTATGAATTCAAAATTCAAGCTTGTATGGCCCAAGCCCAACAACTTGAAGCCGTACAAATTGGCGTCAATATTGCCAACCAACTAGGGATTCATTTAAGCAAGCATCCCACCCGGGCCAATATCCAACGAGAACTGGAAAAAACCCAAGCTTTAATGGTGGACAAAGACCCGACAGACTTAGTAACATGGCCTGTCATGATGGACCCAGAGAAACTCGCGGCCATGAGGATTCTCTCTAGCTTAGTATCCGCAGCCTATCAAGCCGCCCCTTCCTTACTGCCTCTGATAGTATTTGAGCAGGTGAACTTATCCATTCAATTTGGAAATTCACCGTGGTCGGCCTTTGCTTATGCGAGCTATGGCGTGATTTTATCCGGCATATTTTGGGAAATTGAACTCGGATATAAATTTGGACAATTAGCATTAAATCTGTTATCTCAGTTTGATGCCGGTCAAGCCAATGCCAAAATTTTAACGATGGTAGAAGGGCTAATCAACCCTTGGAGCGTACATCTCAAGGAAACCTTGATTCCGTTAGAGGAAGCCGAACAGAGCGGAATTGAAAATGGAGATTTAGAATGGGCCTCTTATGCAGCCAAAAACCGCTGTCAAAACTTATACTTTATCGGAACAGAACTCAATGGGCTAGAACGGGAAATGGCCTCCTTGAGCCATTCCCTCACCCAATGGCAACAGATGAACGTGGTGCAATGGAATGAAATATATCGGCAATCGGTGCTGAATTTGTTGGGACGCAGTGAAAATCCCTGTCAGTTAGTGGGAGAAGCCTATAATCGGCAGGAAGGTCTGGCTGTGATGATCACAGCCAATGACCGCAACGGGCTACACGATTACTTTGTGAATCAATTAATGCTGTGTTATTGGTTTGAAAATTACAGTGAAGCCCGGGTTAATGCTGAAGAAGCTCAGAAGTATTTAGATGGAGCGATCGCCTTGCCGGTGGTGGCGCTGTTTTATTGGTATGATTCCCTCACACACCTGGCCCTGTGCGATCGCACCGACGAGCAAGAGCGCAAAATTCTCCTCAAAAAAGTCGCGAAGAATCAAAAGATCCTGAAAAAATGGGCCGCTCATGCCCCGATGAATTATTCCCATAAATTTTATCTAGTTCAGGCTGAGAGGGACCGGGTTCTGGGACATAAATTTCAGGCGATGGAGGGGTACGATCGCGCGATCCAACTCGCCACAGAACAGGAGTATGTGCAAGAAGCGGCCCTCGCCAACGAACTGGCTGCTAAATTTTATTTAGGACTAGGAAAACTCACCCAAGCTAAAGCCTATATGCAGGAAGCACGGGAGGGGTATAAAAAATGGGGGGCAACCGCAAAAGTGCAGCAGTTGGAGTCTGCCTATTCTTACTTGTTGCCCATCGCCCCGGCGCCATTTCATCCCACCAACGGACATAAACCAACCTCGGGGCGAGTTGCAGTCTCTCGGGAGAGTAGCGAACACCTCGATTTGACCACCGTCCTGAAAGCCTCACAAGCGATCGCCAGTGAAATCGTCCTGGATAAATTGCTGGCGATCCTGATGAAAACGGCGATCGAAAATGCCGGAGCCGAAAAAGCCTTTTTAATTTTAAAAGTTGAAGGCAAACTCTTGATATCCGCCTCCGCTTCTACCGCTGCGGATGCAGTCACCGTCGAGCAATCCATTGATATCGAAACTTGCTCCGATTTACCCGTGGCGATCGTCAAATATGTCGATCGCACTGCCTCTAATTTAGTCTTAAGTGATGCCGCTTGTGAAGGGGCATTTACCAAAGATCCTTATGTGGTGGCTCATCAGTTAAAGTCCTTGTTATGTACCCCGATTGTGAATGGGGGAAAAACATTAGGTATCCTGTATTTAGAAAATAACTTAACCCGAGGAGCATTTACCCGGGACCGCCTGGAGATTTTGAAAATTCTCTCTTCCCAAGCGGCGATCGCCTTAGAAAATGCCCTGCTTTATGCCAACCTGGAAGCCAAAGTCCAAGAGCGCACTCAGGCTTTAAATCAGGCCAATGATGCCTTAAATGAAAAAAATCTCCGCTTATCCCAAACCCTAGAAACCCTCAAACAGACCCAAGCCCAATTGATTCAAACTGAAAAAATGTCCAGTCTGGGCCAAATGGTGGCGGGAATTGCTCATGAAATTAATAACCCCGTGAGTTTTATCTATGGCAATCTCAATCATGCCGAAGAGTATCTGGATGATTTGTTTAACTTAGTCTCTCTTTATCAGCAGCATTATCCCGATTCAAAACCAGAAATTCAAACCGCCATCAAGGACATGGATCTGGAGTTTTTACTGGAAGATTTACCGAGATTGCTCTCTTCCCTGAAAACCGGGGCCGATCGCATTCGCCAGATCGTTCTAGGATTGCGAAATTTCTCTCGTCTGGATGAATCAGCGATGAAAGAGGTGGATCTTCATGAGGGGATTGATTCGACGCTGTTAATTTTGCAGTCTCGTCTTACCAGTAACAAAGGGCATCCGGGAATTGAGGTGATCAAGGAGTATGGCAACCTCCCGAAAATTACCTGTTATGCATCTCAAGTGAATCAGGTGGTGATGAATATTTTAAATAATGCGATCGATGCAATGGATGGGTGTGAGGGATTCTCTGAGGAAAGCCCCGAGGAAGGTGAGGTTTATTCTAGCTCCTCGGTAACTTCTGCGGATGTCATACCATCGGATTTACACCGGGGGAAAACCCGCTTACCCAGAATTATCCTTCGCACGGAAGTGAGCGATCGCGATTGGGTTCAGGTTCGGATTGCGGATAATGGTCCGGGGATTAGTGAACAGGTGCGCTTGAAAATTTTCGACCCCTTTTTTACAACGAAACCCGTCGGCAAAGGGACGGGTTTAGGACTATCAATTGCTTACTCCATTGTGGTGGAAAAACATGGGGGAAAACTGCGCTGTATTTCTACCCCTGGAGAGGGGACAGAGTTTATCATCAGTTTACCGATCACGCCGCGATCGCCGGGTGAAATCGAGGGCAAAAAACCGGGCGATCGCCTCCGGGAATGAGCAACAACCGGCCGCCAATCGATTAATCCCCCGCCTAACAGCTAAAGTCGTCTAAAGACGACTGCAAGTCTTATGTTGTGGTGTTTTCAGCCGGTTTCACCCGACATCTTGCACCATTCTCAACAACCGGCGGGGGTTTAAACGATTGGCGGCCTCATAGAATCAAGTCGTCTAAAGACGACTGCAAGTCTTATGCTGTGGTGTTTTCAGTCGGTTTCAACCGACTTGAGCTGTTAGGCCGCCAATCGTTTGAACCCCCGCCGGTTGTTGCCACCCGCCGGGTGTTGCCACTGGTGTAAGATGTCAGTTAAAAACCGACTGCAAGTCTTATGCTGTGGTATTTTCAGTCGGTTTCAACCGACTTGAGCTGTTAGGCGGGGGATTAATCGATTGGCGGCCGGTTGTCTGCTTTATCCGGCTGACGATGACACGGGTGGTGCAGAAGCTCGATAGTTCGGATCGAGCCAGCAGGTGGGTAGAGTTTCCCCGGAGGGGAATTTCAAATCTTCTTTCGCAAAAGCCTCTACCTCTTGCATTTCTTCTCCCGCATGAGAGCGTCCCTCTACTTCACTGCAACTAGGGTCAGACAAATCCTCTGTTTTGACAATTTCAATCAAATTGCCCGTGGATTTTTGTTCTAAAAACATATCAATTTCTCCGGTTTAGGTCTGGCGAATTCTGATTTTTTATGCTTGGATGTCGATTGTTTGTGCAAGGCGTTGGAATTGGGCCGCTGTGTTTGTGGCTGCCGATTGGATGTTATAGATTGAGAACTAAAAAAAATTGACAAGTTTTCTTTTTTAAATTATATCGAATTTTAGGGGGGTTAAACAGGTTCGGGAAAATCCAGAAACAGGGGTAATTTAGAAAAAGCCACACCGGGTTCGGGTTGGAAGTGCACTGGAGCAAGCCCACCTGAGAGGGGTTAACCTGAAAAGAGGGGGTTCGGAACTGGGGGGAGCAGAGGCGATCGCCCAGGGGAGTCTCAGGAGAGTCAAAGCGGAAGGAATCTGGAGGAGTCTCGGCATCCAGAGGCGGTGTAAGGTAACGTAAAAAGGTAAAGAACATCACAGAGGAATCATGGAACCAGATTCTTTACCCACCGAGGTGATCTTAACCAAACCCTCGCAGTCCTTGGGGAAAGTGCATTTAGATTGGAATCCGCAACCAGGTCACTATCTGGATCTCGAAGGAAAAACTTACGCCGTTCTGGAACGCCGCCATCGGTATCAACTGAAATCCGGTCGTTATCGCTTGCAAAATATTGCCCTGTACGTTCAGTCAGCGCAGCGACCGATTGAAAAAAGTCTTGTAGAGGGGCGCTGGGTGATTGGAGAGGCCAGTTGCCGCTTCAACGCTAAATCCGAACTGATTCGCTGTGCCGTCAATCCAGAAGGACCCTGTGCAGGATGTCGCTTTTTTGAACCCCTATCGGAATCCGAATCTCCCGAGACGCGATCGCTGCCAACCTAGGTCGCGATCGCGTTTCTATCGGCACTTAAACATTCCCATTGCCCAACATTTCGCCCTTGAGTAGATGCATCCCATTTGCAAAATCCCAACCGGATTGAGCGCGTTTACCGGAAACCTGGACTTGTTGTAAGAGTAAAAAACCGTCGCCGGTTTGAACAATCGGCCCGATATGTTTGGCAATACTGACAATTTCACCGGGTTTGCCCTCTCCAGGAATTAGGGCGGGCCAATTATGTTCGAGAACGGTAAACGATGGGGGAAGATGTTCCCAGTAGCGATCGCCCACCGGTGCAGTGGCGATAATTTTGAGGTCTTGGCCGCGAAACTGAGCCATGCAGTTCGGAAAAAAGCCGCGAATTTGGTTATGGAGGGCGATCGCACTGCGGGACCAATCCAGCACATAATCCTCTTTCTGAATTAACGGCGCATAAGTCGAGTCCGCATCATTTTGAGGGACAGGTTGAATTTGCTGACGACCTAACTTCACCACCGTTTTCAGCAACAACTCAGCCCCTACCGTAGAAAGGGTATGAGCCAAGTGTTCGGCATTGTCTAACAGTTCAATCGGCACAGAAGCCTTAAGCAACATCGGTCCGGTGTCCAAACCCGCCTCCATTTGCATGGTCGTGACTCCAGTTTCCGCGTCCCCATTGTACAGAGACCATTGAATGGGAGCCGCCCCTCGGTATTGAGGTAAGAGAGAGGCATGGACATTCACACAGCCCAGGGTGGGCATATCCAGAATTTCCTGAGATAAAATCTGTCCATAAGCCACCACAACGAATAAATCCGCCTGAGACTGTCTTAGAAACGCCAGAGTATCAGCGTCTTTTTTGACTCGTTGGGGCTGCCAGACGGGGAGATTATGAGCTAAGGCTAAACTTTTGACCGGGGAAGGGTCCAATTGGCTGCCGCGACTGCGACGTCTATCTGGCTGAGTGACCACAGCTAATACGTCAACCTCGGGAGTGGCTAACAGAATTTGCAATGTGGGAACAGCAAAATGGGGAGTACCGAAGAATACGACTTTCATGTTGCGTCAGCGCTCAGTGATAGGTGGTTAAGGGGGGACTCCTCAGAATTGAAGGCTCCGAAGTTGATAGCAACTGACTATTGCCAGTTAACAGATTACATTTAGCAGCGATCGCCCTCCCTTGGCAATTGGGAGTTGCCCCTTACCGGAGTCAGGACTGACCCCACTCACCTGCAACCCTGGAGGGTCTCCAAATCCTATCCCTGTCGGCTTCTGGGGGCGATCGGACTGACTCCGTGGCTGGATTACTCAGGGCAACCTTGGGGTAAATTTCCCGATTCTAGGGAAGGCTCGAACCCGTTCAGGTAAGGGGGTTAGGACCGGACTGAAGCGCCCTATCAGTGAGCCAGAATCCAGGAAGGGCAAGGCGGTGGGGCGGGAGTTGCCCCGGACCCAGCCTAGCGAAAACCCTTCCAGGGGCTAACCTGCAAAATGCCACCGGAGGTAAAAACCACTCGGAATTCAGCCAAAGAGGAATCGCTGCCGGTGGTGTTGCGGACATAATCGGCTGAGGGCTGATGTAACTCCGTCAGGGGGGTTTGATTCAGACTGGTCTTTGCCAGGGAATCGCTGGCTTCATAGTCCACGATCGCCCCTTCTGCATTCACCCAAATCCGATAGATCAGGTCCCGTTCAAAGTCGGGATTTTGGGTCCAGGCTCGGTCGATCGTCTCGTAAACCTGCTGTTGTAAGGATTCCAGAACAAGGGGGTCTTGAATATCCGCCACTGGAGTGACTTCCGGGACCTCGGAGCGATCGCTTTCCTCTTCCTCAGAGCGATCGCCTTCCCAAGGACTTACCTGAAGCGTGTTTGGGGGTTCAAATACCACTTGAAATACAGCCACTTCTTCCGCCGTTGCCGTCCCCCCATCCACGGGAATATAGACCAAATCCAAGAGGGGGGTTTCATCTTGATAATCCTGTGCCGCTTGGTTTTCCGGTTTATAGCCCAGAATCGCCCCATCCGTCCCAGCGGCGACTTGATAGACTAACGCCTCACTAAACGTTGGAGTGGTTTTCCAGGCCCCCTCAATCTGGTTATAAACCTCCTGTTCCAGACGCTGCAATTCAGTGACATCAGTAATCTGTTGATTGCTCATCGGGGTGATGCCGAATGAGGAGGGGTCTGGGGGGGAACCCGCTGGAGAACTACCGGGACCATTACCACTGGCGATCGCCGCCGTTCCCTGGCGCGACTCCTCGGAACTCTCTTCTGGGACGGGTTCGAGGGGACGTTGATATTCCGGAATCGGCATCCAGAAAAAGGCCAGGGCCGCGATCGCTAAACTCGACAGTCCTACCGTTGCCGGTAACGCTCGTTTGGTGACAGGTTCATGAACCTTCGCTTCTTGTCTGCTCAGAGAGCGTAAATTGCCGTGGATCTGCGGGAGAGTCTGGCTATCCGCGCAAAATTGGTCCACCGCCTCCACCAAGTCAAACAATTGCACCGCGCTCAAATCAATCTCAATTGGAGCACTGTTATAAGACTCCTGGGGTTGGACAATCAAGCGGTGCAAATTGGGGTTAATTTTTTGCAAATGTACCGGCGTGGACACCCCATCGCGGGGTTCTACCGGGATGGTATAGAAGGAGAACCGTTTGACCCCACTCAAAAATTCTTGGGCATAGTGACTGACGGTATTCACTAAACTTTGAAAGAACTCCTGCCCCCCAGCAATTGGCTCCTTACGGGGGGGTAAATAGCACTCAGCACTGACCAAAATCGACATCAGAGGTCTGGCTCCATCCTGGCGATCGCCCGAGGGATGCTCGTCGGTTAACCCCTCTAACACCAGCTTGCAAGTCGGTAAACTATATTGACGTTGAATACTCATTCAACCTCCCCATCAAACAAACTGAACCACAACCGTTGCATCCCTGCTGTCCCCGTACAAAACAGTAATTCCCCCAGCAGTTCCATTGCCAGGTCATTTAACTTGTCATTGGTATTATAAATCGCCACCCCCGCACGGCGCGGATTCATCCGACTCCGGAAATGCGCCCGGAAACGCTCTAGGTAATGAGATAATCGCAAATGATGCTCCAGGGGAATTTGTTTCTGTTGCAATTGCTGATAGTCCGTGAGCAACTGCCGAATCGTGATGGTCATCCTGCGAGCTAATTTACAAGCGATCGCCACCAATGCCTTGGCTTCCTCTAAACTTAGGGGGCGACGTTGACTATAGCGCCGCAAGGGATTGGTGCTGCGTAGCATCCAGAGGAAGACTCGATTTTTAATGATATCTTGCAGTTGTTCTTCTTTGGCGACGGCTAAAATCGATTGAGATGCATTCAGATCCAAGGCTTCGATCGCCAACAGCAGCAAGTCAATTTGCAACCGCGCACGTCTGGGGCATCCCCGCCCGGAAAACCCCGGTGGTTCGGGCAGATGCTCTAAAATTATCGGAGTGGTCGTTTCGGGTGGATGGGTTGTTTGCATTACGCTTACCGGAGCATTCATTGTAATTCGCCTTGATCGATGACTGACTTGAGTGCAATTGACCGCAAGGTTTCTTTCTCTAACTTTGATTTTAGTATTGACCTAAAGAGTTGAGCTTTGAAAGAGCGATCCAAACGATCCTGTTGCCTCACCTTTCTAGGAGGAGCAACCGCCACCAGGGAACGCCCAAATGTTTTATTCTACCAATCCCGTGCCTTACCCCAAAAAAGATCCCCAGTTTTACCGGATTTAGGGAGAGATGTCGCTTGAATAGGGCGACGCCGATGAGGAACCCCTGGGCTGAGTCCCCCTTGGCAATGGTAGGATTTAAAGCGCGATCGCACCCTTGCCGGTTTTATTCAGCGCGATCGCCCACAGAGGCGATCGGTACAGTCTATAAAAACCCGCACCCTCAAGGGTGGGGAAAAAGCGGACGAAGCCCGAGAAGCGCGGGCTGATTAGAGAAAACCGACTTTTTGCAACCGGATTTGGTATGAGTTAAGACTGAACCCACCTCCTAGGCACTCTTTCATCTTCTAAATTTATATGGATCTCAAATCTCTGGTTCGTGACATTTCCGACTTTCCCAAACCGGGCATTCTGTTTCGGGATATTACCACCCTCCTGCGAGACCCCCAGGGTTTACGGTATGCCGTGGATACCATGACGGAAAAATGCGCCCCTCTCCAACCCGATTGCATCGTCGGCATGGAGTCTCGCGGGTTTCTGTTTGGGGTCCCCCTCGCTTATCAACTCGGCATCGGGTTTATCCCCGTTCGCAAACCCGGTAAATTACCCGCCCCTTGTCACGAAATTGAGTATGAGTTGGAATATGGCAGCGATCGCCTTTCCATGCACCAGGACGCCATCCCACCCGGTGCCCGAGTCTTAATTGTAGATGACCTGATTGCCACCGGGGGAACTGCCGTTGCCACCGTCCAACTTTTAGAACTCGCCCAAGCTGAACTCGTTGGCTTTTGCTTTTTAATTGAATTGCAGAATTTGAACGGACGACAAAGACTCCCCAATGTCCCCATTTTGACTTTGATAGAGTATTAAATAGACGATTAGAACTTTCCCGGGCTTGATTCCCCTAAAGTCTCTGGCGCTCTCCCTCTTGGCCTGAAAACTCCAACCTTTAGGGAATGAGCCACCGAACAATCATAGACAATAAAAATAAAACCTATGGCTACTACTAAATCACCCTCGGGTCGCCAACGCCTAGACTCGGCAAAAGACAGCCTGACTAACGCCTTCACCAGCGAGACCTTTCTTTATGTGGTGAAGCGCTTATTACAGGCATTATTAACCCTATTACTAGCCTCTGCCCTGAGTTTTTCAATTATTCAATTGGCCCCGGGAGATTATTTAGATACCTGGCGGCAAAATCCCCAAATTGCCCCGGAAACCTTAGATGCTTTGACTGCCAGATTCGGGCTCGATCGCCCTCCGGTTGAGCAGTATTTCCGTTGGCTGACCCAAATTATCACCCAAGGAGATTTTGGGTATAGTTTCAAATATCTTCGCCCAGTCACGGAATTATTGTGGGAACGGATTCCCAATACTCTGCTCTTGTCCTTTTCTTCCTTAATCCTGACTTGGGCAGTCGCCATTCCCCTGGGAATTATCAGTGCCGTTCAACAAAATACCCTCCTGGACAAGTTCTTACGCACCCTCAGTTATATGGGACAAGGGTTTCCCAGCTTCATTACTGCCTTGTTATTCCTGTTTTTAGCCCAGCGACTCTCTCCCCTCTTTCCCGTTGGAGGCATGACGAGTATTTATTACAATGAACTCACCCCATTCGGCAAAGTTGTAGATATTGCTTGGCACATGATTTTACCCACCCTGGCTCTCTCGATTACCAGTTTTGCCGGGTTGCAACGGATTACCCGGGGGGAATTATTAGATGTCCTGCGGCAAGATTACATTCAAACTGCTCGCGCTAAAGGATTGCCAGAAGATCGGGTGATTTACGTTCATGCTCTCAGAAATGCTATCAATCCCTTAATCACGATTTTAGGCTTTGAATTTGCCGGTTTACTTAGTGGCGCATTTATTGCGGAATTCTTCTTTAACTGGCCCGGTTTGGGACGATTAATTTTAGATGCGGTCAGAAGTCAAGATATTTATCTAGTCATGGTCAGTTTGATGATGGGGGCAGTTATGTTAATTATCGGCAACTTATTAGCCGATTTACTCCTGAAATCCATTGACCCGCGCATTAAGTTGGCGAATCTCAAATAAACGCAAATGCCCTCACCCTAAATCCCTCTCCCCGGGGGAGAAGCACTTCTAACTCCCCTTCTCCCATTTTGGGAGAAGGGGTTGGGGGATGAGGGTCCGGATGCACCTGTTTTATCCCATTTACTCCAAACCCTTTAGATAAGTATGTACTCCCAAATTCATTATTTAATTCGGTCCAAAATTGACGGCAGCTATATTGCAGCCCATCCCGATCGCGGAAATAACGCAGATAAACCAGCAGATTCGGGGTATTTGCTGCTGTTTCGCGAAAACTTTGATGCTTTAACCTATATGAATAAATACGCCCCGGACCTCAAGGACCGAGTGGCGATCGAATCCATACCCGGTTCTCAGCTAGGTGCTATCCTGAATCGGTGGGGATTTATAGGAGTGGGTCTCGTTCAAGACCCCCTGCTGCCCCGGGTGGAATTTTTAACGAAAAGTTAAAGGATTTAAACCCCTTTTTGGCCTCAAAAATTAGGAAATTAATATCATGACAACAGTCCCTTTAAATTTTAAAACAGCCCCAGGACATCAAATTTTAGCGGCTGCGGGAAAAACCGTTCTCCGACCCGGAGGACGGGCGGCAACTGAGCAACTATTGGACTGGGCCAATTTTCAAGGGGGAGAAACGGTACTGGAGTTAGCCTCTAGTTTTGGGGAGAGTGCGATCGCCATTGCTCAACGGTTTGGAGTGCGGGTGGTTGGGGTGGAAAAAAATCCCCAAAGTGTTCAGCGATCGCGCCAAAATATTCGCGATGCTGGATTGGAATCTCAAATCGAAATTATCGAAGGAGATATCTTTCGTTTGGAGGAGATTCCCGGAGAATTTGATTATGTTTTAGCCGAAGCCATTTTAACCCTGCAATCCCTACCGGGAAAAACCAAATTGGTTAAATCCATTCGCCAGAAACTCAAGCCGGGAGGTAAATTTCTCTCCCAAGAAATGCTGATTCGGGACAAAGAAGAAGAAATTCATAAAGTTTTAGCTCAAGTCATCCGAGTCAATTCCTCTCCCCTTTCCCTCAACCATTGGACAGAGATTTATGCAGAAGCGGGGTTACAAGTCCAGCAAACCCACAGCGGAGGGATGGAATTATTGAGCCTGAAACAACTGATTCGTGATGAAGGATTGGGGGGAACTGTCCGCATTGCCAAAAATATCTTAACCAATCCGCCCTTAAGAGAACGGGTGTTAGAAATGCGCCGGACCTATCTCAACTATCAAAATGAGTTAGGTTACGTCACCTTTTGTGCGATCGCTCAATAGACCTCTTCCAAAAATCCGGATTGATCCCCCCAACCCCCCTTAATAAGGGGGGCTTAAGAGATTTATGCAAGAAGTCTAATAAAGATTGAGGGAACCGCCCAAGTTCAGGGATTGCTTGGTAAAATAGAGACACAGACCCTTGAATTCAAGGGTCTGGAACAATAACAGGAGTAAAGAGAACCATGACTGCGATCGCCCCTAATAATGCATCGTTTACAACCCAATTAAAAACCCTAATTGAATATCCCACCGCTGGGGTTCTGAGCAAAGTTGTTTTACAAGATAAAGCCTGTCAATATACCTTATTTTGCCTAGCTGCCGATACGGATATTTCTGAACATACCGCCCCACGCAATGCCACAGTAAATGTGATTGAAGGGCGAGGCATCCTTACCTTAGAGGGAAAAGAAATCATCCTAGAACCCGGTGTATTTGTGTTCATGCCCGGTAGCGCCCCTCATGCTTTAAAAGCCGAAGAAAATTTAGCCTTTTTGTTGACTTTTTCTGAAAATCCCAAAGCCAGCTAAAACCCTCGGCTTAATTCTCCCCTCGGGCGATCGGCACTTAGGGGTAAAAACGGGCTAAAAACCCCATACAATTAAGGGATACCTTTTATCGTTCGAGGAGACAGAGCGAGAATGCCTGCTGCTGTTGGAGTAATTCAAACATTAGGGTTTCCGGCTGTGCTTGCCGCTGCTGATGCGATGGTTAAAGCCGCCCGAGTCACCCTCGTGCATTATGATTTAGCGGAAAGAGCCGAGTTTATGGTGGTGATTCGCGGACCTGTTTCTGAGGTGGAAACCGCTATGGCGGCAGGAATTGCCGCCGGAGAGAACACCCCTGGGGGTGTGGTCGTTACCCATTATATTATTGCCAATCCCACCGAAAATGTGGTCGATGTCATGTCGATCGCCTACACCGATGCAGTGGAACAGTGGCGATGATTCCTGCCCCTACCCCCGACCCGAAAATTATAAAATAATCCGCATCTCAAGGCTAAATGTGTCAACAAGCTGCGTAAAATTGGGTTTGGGAGTTTTACCGTTTTGATTGAGGAAAATAGAGGATGCCATCACAGCAAGCAGTTGGAGCACTTGAAACCAAGGGGTTTCCAGGAATTTTAGCAGCAGCAGACGCGATGGTGAAAGCAGGTCGCGTCACCTTAGTTGGATATATTAGAGCCGGAAGCGCGCGCTTCACCGTGATGATTCGGGGGGATGTCTCGGAAGTCAAAACGGCAATGGCCGCCGGAATTGATGCCGTAGAGCATACATTTGGGGCGACCTTAGAAACCTGGGTGATTATTCCGCGTCCTCACGAAAACGTAGCATCCGTGCTGCCGATCGACTATTCCGATAGTGTGGAAGAATACCGGCAAGCGACAGAAGGGATGAGACTGCCTCGGGGAAATGGTGCACCGCCCCTCTAAGCACAGATGAGGGAGGAGTCCCCAGAAGTAGGGCGCACACCATCGTGCGCTCCTTCTCTTGCAGGGAATGGATAACAGGAGTCCTGTGAAGCATTAAACCGCCTTTAACTCCCCATCATGATGTCCCGATTAATTGGAGCGATAATAGTTAATATCTAACCCAAGCAAGACCTTTTCCGTATTCGCCAAATCCCCAATAAACTTCTGGAGCGGGGGCGGCAGTTTCTTGACTAAGGTGGGAATGGCAATAATTTGTTCTTGTTCCATCATTTCCGGCTGTTCATAAATATCAATAACTTCTAATTCATATCGTCCCGGTAAATATTCTTCACAAATATTTTTAATTTTGTTGAAAGCGCGATTAGAATTGGGCGTATTTCCTGCAATAAATAAGCGAAGTAAGTATTTTTCCTGCGGGGGTCGCGACAAAAACTCTTCAAATACATCAACCTCGGGTTTTGATATTTTTTCCGGCTTGTTTTCCATGTTCTTTTCCTTGAATGAGTCACTGATATCATGGGCTACTCCTAAAAGAGAAATAGCAGACGTTTAAACTATTTACACGAATTCTTGTGAGTCGAAGGATAATCTCTGGTGACCCACAATGGAAGGGTGACTCCCTCTTTCACCCATCACGGAATAAGTTAGACCCGCTATAAGTCACTATCCCCCTCCACCCGGCGCATTTCTCCCATTGTTATTTCAGTTTCTCGGTGAATTTTTTCCTCCAATTCTTCTTTATGGATTACCCGTTCTATCTCAGCTTTTTCTAATTCAAAATCAGCTTGCAGTGCCTGGATTTTAGCTTCAATCACCGCCCGTTTCCGTTCGATGTTTCGTTGTTTGGTTTCAATTTCTTTTTGCCGCAGTAATGCATCGGCTTGTTCGCGAGATTCCTGGACTGCACGTGCTGAACCCGTGAGTACACCGCCCGGTCCAAGATAGGCTTTGATTAATTCTACCCCGGATGAACTCAGGCGAAATTCCCGGACTTGATTGGAGTGTTCCATGCCGCGAGATTTGAGCAGGTAAAGTAATCGATTGCGTTCGCCGTTGGTTTCCATATCCCGCAGCATCAGCCAGGTATCCATTAATGAAGAAACCCCGATATCCGTGCGTTCTAAGGAGGTACTGCTGCTAATGGTGAGACTCGTCATCAAACTGGTGATAATGTGGGTTTTCAGAAAGTCTATCAGGCGCATCAGAAAAGATTTGACCTCGATATCATTTCCGACATAATGCAAGTTAGAAATTGGGTCAACAATTACAACCTGGGGTTTTAAGGTCTCGATCGCATGATAGAATTTGACCAGGTGCATTTCTAACCCGTACAGGGTCGGACGGACGGATTCAAAAACGAGCAAACCATCCCGAACGCAACTTTCTAAGTCTAACCCAATCGATCGCATATTCCGAATAATTTGGTTGGGAGATTCCTCAAACGCAATGTAAAAACATCGTTCTCCCCGCATACAAGTGGCGTGGGCAAAATGTGCCGCTACTGTACTTTTTCCCGTGCCTGCGGTGCCACTAATTAAAACGCTACTACCGCGATAAAATCCCTGACCTCCCAACATGGTATCAAGGCGTTGAATTCCTGTGGAAATTCGTTCCGTAGAAACTTGATGATTCAGTCCAATTGAAGTAATAGGAACAACAGAGATTCCATCCTTTTCAATTAAAAAGGGATACTCATTACTGCCATGTTTGGAACCGCGATATTTGACAATATGTAAAGTCCGAGTCGCAATGCGATCGCTAACTTGCTGCTGCAAACGAATCACACAATCGGAAACATATTCCTCTAATCCTTGGCGAGTGAGGGAATTCTCCCCACTTTCGGCGGTAATAATCGCCGTCACCCCTTTATCTTTCAGCCACCGAAACAACCGCCGCAATTCGGACCGGACGATCGCCTCATTATCCAATCCGCCAAAGAGAACCTCTAGGGTATCCAACGCAACCCGCTTGGCTTGGACTCGATCAATAGCGATCGCCAGTCGCAGAAACAATCCTTCTAAATTGTATTCTCCGGTTTCTTGAAACTCACTGCGATCGATATGCACATAATCAATCCCTAATTTTTTTTTGTCTTGTAATGCCTTAACATCCCACCCCAGGGAAATGACATTTTGTCTTAATTCTTCGGCGGTTTCTTCAAAAGACATAAACACGCCGGGTTCATCATAATCCTCAACTCCCTTAATTAAAAACTGCATCGCCATCAAAGTTTTGCCACAACCGGCAGTTCCACAAACTAAAGTTGGTCGTCCCTGGGGTAATCCACCCCCGGTTATTTCATCTAAACCTCGAATACCCGAGGGACATTTTGTGATCTCCTGCGGTTCAGTTTTTTCCTTAAAATTTTGTTGAATCATGATTTGACAAATGGATTTTTGAAAAAATAGACAATGATTACACTGTAATTATTATATCGCGCCTGTGGTTCTATCTCGGTCTGAATGAACCCGGATAACGACTGAAGTCGTTACTACAAACGGGGGAATGCCTGGGTTTTCTTAGTTCGTAGTAACGACTTCAGTCGTTTCTTTCCCCCGGTTTAACGAGTTCTACGGTGGACGACGCTGCTGGGATTGGGTCCTTGCGGAGGCGATCGCATAGTTGGCACGAACCCGGATAACGACTGAAGTCGTTACTACAAACAGGGAGATTTCCGGGTTTCTTTGTTCGTAGTAACGACTTCAGTCGTTTCTTTCCCAAGGTTTAACGCCAGGATAACGACTGAAGTCGTTACTACAAACGGGGGAATTTCGGGTTTTCTTTGTTCGTAGTAACGCCGGGTTGGCATGAACCCGGATAACGACTGAAGTCGTTACTACAAACAGGGAGATTTCCGGGTTTCTTTGTTCGTAGTAACGACTTCAGTCGTTTCTTTCCCAAGGTTTAACGCCAGGATAACGACTGAAGTCGTTACTACAAACGGGGGAATTTCGGGTTTTCTTTGTTCGTAATAACGCCGGGTCTGCATCAACCCGGATAACGACTGAAGTCGTTACTACAAACGGGATATTTCCGGTTTTCTTTGTTCGTAGTAACGACTTCAGTCGTTTCTTTCCCAAGGTTTAACGAGGTCTACGATTGACTCCACTGCTGGGATTGGGTCGTTCC
This sequence comes from Laspinema palackyanum D2a, assembly GCA_025370845.1. GTDB lineage: Bacteria > Cyanobacteriota > Cyanobacteriia > Cyanobacteriales > Laspinemataceae > Laspinema. The sequence continues at coordinate 71,186 of JAMXFF010000015.1, forward strand.
TGCTGCGATCGCATAGTTAAACTAATCCGCTTCAACTTTTCATCCACCGAAAGGACACGCACTTTCACCACCTGTCCCACCTTCACCACTTGATTCGGATTATCCACAAAGCGATCGGCGAGTTGGGAAATATGCACCAATCCATCTTGATGCACCCCAATATCCACAAACGCGCCAAAGTTGGCAACATTCGTCACCACCCCTTCGAGTTCCATTCCCGGTTGCAAATCCTTCAGTTCATTCACCCCCTCTTTAAAGGTGGCGGATTTAAACTGAGCACGAGGGTCGCGTCCCGGTTTTTCTAACTCGGCAATAATATCCCGTAAGGTGGGAATTCCGACCAGTTCGGTGACATATTTATCCAATTTCACCGATTTTAATTGGTCCGATGCTTTGGCAATGTCTGTTAAGGGAACGTTCAAATCGGCAGCGATCGCCTTCACTACCGGATAACTCTCCGGATGCACTGCTGTATTATCTAAAGGATTCTCTCCGCCACGAATTCGCAAAAATCCCGCCGCCTGTTCATAAGTTTTCGGTCCTAATTTTGCCACTTTCAGCAATTGACGGCGATTTTTAAACGCCCCATTTTCATTGCGATAGGCGATAATATTTTTGGCAATCGTCGGAGTCAATCCGGAAACAAAAGTCAGTAATTCTTTAGAAGCAGTATTTAAGTCTACGCCAACATAGTTCACGCAACTTTCTACCGTTTCCTCTAATTTTTTCCGCAGTAACTTTTGGTCCACGTCATGTTGATACTGACCCACTCCAATCGATTTAGGGTCAATTTTCACCAATTCCGCTAACGGGTCTTGCAACCGTCTCCCAATACTAATCGCACCCCGGACTGTTAAATCTAACTCCGGAAACTCCTCCCGCGCCACATCACTGGCGGAATAGATTGATGCACCGGATTCATTCACCATTACTTTAGTCGGTGGGGGAGTACAGGTTTTAATCACCTCTCCAATAAAGGCATCGGTTTCTCGCCCAGCGGTGCCATTCCCAATGGCAATCAATTCGATTTGATATTTAGCAATCAGGGTTTTAATGGTTTTCGCTGCTTCCGTGCGCTGCCTGTCCCCAGTGTGGGGGAAAATGGTGTGATATTCTAAAAACTGTCCCGTGCCATCGAGCACCGTAACTTTGCATCCGGTTCTAAATCCCGGGTCAATGGCGATCGCCGGTTTCATCCCCGCAGGTGCCGAGAGTAATAATTCCCGTAAATTAGATTCAAAGGTGCTAATGGAAGCAAGATCCGCCTCTTGTTTTTTGAGCGATCGCACCTCAGTGGTCAAAGAATTCTTCATCAACCGATTAAACGCATCTTTTATCATCTCCCGATAAAAGCTTTTAATCTCTGGAACCTTGGTTTTAATCTCCTGAGACTCCAAATATCCCAACACCTGAGACTCATCAAAATCCAAATCCAGGGTGAGAATTTCCTCCTTTTCTCCCCGGAATAAAGCTAACAGATTATGCGGCGCAATATCCTTGACTTTGGCCTGATAGTCCCGGTACATTTCATATTTCGTACTACCTTCGGGATGTTCATCCTTAATCTGGGAGACAAATCGCCCCTCCTGTAAGAAATAATCCCGCAAATAGGCCCGAGATTCTGCCCGTTCCGAGACCGCTTCTGCTAAAATATCCGAAGCACCTTGGAGGGCCTCTTCCACCGTGTTAATGCCATTTTCTGGGGAGAGATATTTGGCCGCTTCTGCTGCTAAACTGGCCGTTGCTTTACTGAAATTAAGGGCCGCAATCCAGTCCGCCAACGGTTCTAACCCTTTTTCTCGGGCAACAGTAGCGCGAGTCCGGCGCTTGGCGCGATAGGGGAGATAGAGGTCTTCCAGTTCAGTTTTTTGCTGACAGGATTCAATCTTTTGCCTCAGTTCATCGGTGAGTTTTCCTGCTTGGGAAATGGCCTCTAAAATTACTTTTTTACGGTCTTCGATTTCCGTAATATAAGCAAACCGTTCCGCAATATCGCGTAACTGAACCTCGTCTAACGACCCGGTGCGTTCTTTCCGATACCGGGCAATAAACGGAATCGTTGCTCCTTCCTGCAACAATTCTAAGGCATTTTCGACTTGCCAGAGATTAACGGAGAGTTCTTGACTGATCAGAGTGGGAATGTTGAGCATGGATTTTTTTTATCGAGTAAGGGTTGAAATCCCTACCTAATTGCTAAACTCGCTAAAAAATTTAAAGTATTGAGGGGGTAGGTTCCCCCTGTTACAATCAATAGTTGCGATCGCTATTTCCAGGCGAGATAGGGCAATTGAGCAGCGGTGGTGCGGATGGCATCGCGATTACCAACCAATTGTCCGCAAGTATCCCAGGTGCCCGTGGTGAGCATTTGGTGGGGACCTGCTGCCATATTAACCGATGCACTAAATCCTGGGAACTGCACCTGTCTCGCCTCTACATCTAAGGTGATTTCGAGGTTAGGATTATCAGCGATCGCCTCTTGCAAAGTTTTCACCGTGGCAGGGTCAGCGGTGACACAGGCAACCCCCATCGCCACACAATTGCCAAAGAAAATCTCAGCAAAACTTTCCCCAATAATGCCATCAATTCCCCATCGGGCGATCGCCTGGGGTGCGTGTTCCCGACTGGAACCACAACCAAAGTTAGCATTCACTACCAACAATTTCGCCCCTCGATATTGAGGTTGGTCAAAAGGATGAGTCCCATTAGATTGGGCGCGATCGTCCTTAAAAACTTCTTCCCCCAACCCATCAAAAGTCACACAGCGCAAAAACCGCGCCGGAATAATGCGATCGGTATCAATATCATTACCTACCAGGGGAATTCCCCGACCCTGAATGCTTTTTACTTGATTACTCATCGATATTTTTCTCCTAGATTTGCTGTGGATTATTGCGACACCCGCTGGGGGTTCAAACCCCGGGACCGCTGGGGGTTAAAACCCCCAGCTAATAGCTAAAGTCGGTTAAAACCGACTGCCACAATTTCGCGGTTTCTCCGATGTTCGTAGTAACGACTTCAGTCGTTCTCTTATCTTCGTTCGTAGGGACCGCTGGGGGTTCAAACCCCCAGCTAATAGCTAAAGTCGGTTTTAACCGACTGCTCATCTTAATAAGTTCATGTTTTCAGTCGATTTTTAACCGGATGAAAGTCTTAGAAGTTCATGTTTTCAGTCGGTTTTTAACCGACTTTAGCTATTAGGCGGGGGTTAAAACCCCCGCCGGTTGTTAACCCCTACAATAAATCCCGAACATCAGAAACCACCCCATTAATAGCAGCAGCAACAACCATTGCCGGACTCATTAATAAAGTGCGACCTTCCGAAGACCCTTGACGACCTTTAAAATTCCGATTAGAAGAAGAGGCACTAATTTGACTCCCTTGCAACTTATCCGGATTCATCGCCAAACACATAGAACAGCCCGACTCCCGCCATTCAAAGCCTGCTTCTAGGAAAACCTTATCCAATCCTTCCGCTTCCGCTTGCTTTTTCACATCCTCAGAACCGGGGACAATAAAGGCTTTAATTCCCGGGGCAACTTGACGACCTTTAGCGAATTTTGCCGCTTCTCGCAAATCACTAATTCGCCCATTGGTGCAGCTTCCCACAAAGCAAACATCCACTTTCGTTCCAGCAATGCGATCGCCTGGATTCAGCTTCATATACCGATACGCTTCTTGCGCGATCGCCCGATCGCTATCGGATAATTCCTCCGGTTTCGGAATCGTTTCATTAATCCCAATTCCTTGTCCCGGTGTAATTCCCCAAGTCACCGTCGGCTGAATGTCTGCGGCATCAAAAACGACCACATCATCATATTCCGCATCTGCATCACTGCGAATACTCGTCCACCATTCCACCGCTTTATCCCACTCTTCCCCTTTCGGTGCAAATTCTCTCCCTTTGAGATAGTCAAACGTGACCTGATCCGGATTAATATATCCACATCGCGCACCGCCTTCAATTGCCATGTTACAAACGGTCATCCGTTCTTCCATCGACATTTGCTCAAAGGTGGTTCCGGCATATTCGTAGGCATATCCCACGCCGCCATTCACGCCTAATTTACGAATTAGGTGCAGAACGACATCTTTAGCATAAACTCCGGGATTCAGAGTGCCATTAACCTCAATTTTCCGAACTTTGAGCTTAGATAAAGCTAACGTTTGGGAGGCAAGAACATCACGCACTTGACTGGTACCAATTCCAAAGGCGATCGCCCCAAATGCGCCGTGAGTTGAGGTGTGCGAATCCCCACAGGCGATCGTCATTCCCGGTTGAGTGAGTCCCTGTTCCGGTGCAATCACATGGACAATTCCCTGCCGTCCTGACCCCACATTATAAAAGCGAATATCATGGGCCTTACAATTGTCCTCTAACGCGACAATCATCTCTTCTGCCAGGACATCGGCAAAGGGACGCGCTTGATTTTCCGTGGGTACAATATGGTCTACGGTTGCCACCGTCCGTTCTGGAAACAACACCTTCAGTTCCCGTTCGCGCAACATGGCGAATGCTTGGGGACTGGTGACTTCGTGGATGAGGTGCAGTCCAATAAACAACTGGGTTTGTCCGGAGGTTAGAGTACCGACGGTATGTGAATTCCAAACTTTATCGAAAAGTGTCCCCTTACTCATAACTTGATCGGGCTTCGTTGATGGGTGCAATCTTTTATCTTAAAGCGAATCGTCGGCAAGGTGGGGGAATTTGCAGGTTTTGTTAAAGATTGGGGGATTTGTCATTTGTCATTGGTCATTTGTGATTACTCTGAAGTGCACCTCCGGTCCCCTCCCCTTGGCAAGGGGAGGGTTAGGGTGGGGTGCGCGTGACTTGCTTACGCAAGTCACGCGGTAACGACTGAAGTCGTTACTACAAACTAAGCTATGAGAAAGCTTGGATGGTGACTGGAGGCAGGTTTATGGTGATTGAGCTTACTCTGAAGTACACCTCCGGTCCCCTCCCCTTGGCAAGGGGAGGGTTAGGGTGGGGTCCCTCTTGGGCGATCGCACCTCACGCACTCTCATGAGGCGATCGCGCCTGAAGTGCACCTCCGGTCCCCTCCCCTTGGCAAGGGGAGGGTTAGGGTGGGGTCCCTCTTGGCCGATCGCACCTAACGCACTCTTTGCAGCGATCGCGCCTGGAGACTAAGGAAACCTCTTTCTTCGTGACTTGGCGTAAGCGTGTCACCCCCGACACCCTCCAACGAACCATTACTCTTGACCTGCTTACGCAGGTCAAGAGGACCCCACCCTAACCCTCCCCTTGCCAAGGGGAGGGGACCGGAAGTACCGTTAGCGCAGATGGAGGAGATGGATCTGCGTGACTTGGCATTAGCCAAGTCACGCGGCAACGACTGAAGTCGTTACTACGAACTGAGCTATTTTCTACGCTAAGGCAGGGACCGGAATGGTCAAGTGGGGATAGAGGGGGAAGCGATCGCACAAACTGGCGACCCGTTGGCGACAGTCTGCTGCTACGGAGTCATCTTCGGGATTTAACAGGCGATCGCTGATGATGTTGGCAATCTCGGTAAACTCCGTGGTTCCCATGCCGCGAGTGGTCATAGCAGGGGACCCTAGGCGCAATCCACTGGTGACGAAAGGCGATTGGGGATCAAACGGAACCGTGTTTTTGTTCGCGGTGATATGTACTTCGCTGACCAGTTTATCCGCTTGTTTCCCGGTCATATCAACCGATCGCAGGTCCACCAGCATCAAATGATTATCCGTCCCATCACTCACCAGTTTCAGTCCTCGGCTTTGCAATTGCGCTGCCATTGCCTGAGCATTGGCAATCACTTGACCCGAATAGGCTTTAAACTCAGGTTTGAGGGCTTCTCCGAAGGCGACGGCTTTTCCTGCGATGACGTGCTCTAAGGGTCCGCCTTGGGTGCCGGGGAAGACAGCTTTATCGAATTTTTTGCCCAGTTCCTCGTCGTTGGTGAGGATTAACCCACCCCGAGGACCACGGAGGGTTTTGTGGGTGGTGGTGGTGACAACGTGGCAGTGGGAGAGGGGATTGGGATGATGTCCCGTGGCGACTAATCCGGCGATGTGGGCAATATCCGCCATCAAATAGGCCCCGACTTCATCGGCGATCGCACGGAATTTCTCGAAATCAATGATTCTGGGATAGGCAGAATAGCCGCAAATAATCATTTTCGGCTGATGTTGCTTCGCCAAGTCGCGAATTTGGTCATAATCGAGGCGTTCGGTTTCGCGACTGACGCCGTAATGTTCCACTTTAAACCATTTGCCGGAGACGTTCACCGGAGACCCGTGGGTTAAATGTCCCCCATGAGAGAGGTCCATTCCCATGATGGTATCCCCCGGTTGCAACAGGGCTAGGAAGACGGCAAAATTGGCCTGTGCACCGGAATGGGGTTGGACGTTGGCATGGGCGGCACCGAATAGCTGTTTAGCGCGATCGATGGCGAGTTGTTCAATCTTATCGACAAATTCGCACCCGCCATAATAGCGCTTACCGGGCAATCCTTCGGCATATTTGTTGGTGAGCACTGAACCTTGGGCGGCTAAAACGGCTGCGGAGGTAAAGTTTTCGCTGGCAATCAGTTCGATGCCATCCCGTTGGCGCTGTAATTCTTGCTGGATATAACCTGTAAGCTCTGGATCGGTGGTTGCTAGGAAGTCTAAGTTGGTCTGAGTCACGGCTGAACCTCTATGGAAGAAAACAAAACTATCACAAATCTTGCGGAACTGGCTAGATCAACTGGGCTGTTCGATGCGGGAGTCCAGAAGCCAAAATCGCACAGGGCCACCGGGGGGCGATCGGGAAATTTCCCGGATTGGAGACTGTTGATTATAGTACAATTTTCAGCCCGTCTGAAACTGAGTCTTACTGAAACAGGCGGCAGCAAGTTGGGATTTGGGCCAAAAATCTGGAAAACTGCAACGGAAGATACGGTTCCTAATATCACAAAACGTTAAGCTTTAGCCCAAATTTCCCAGGATTTCCAAAGTGTTGACTTAACTACTGGGGAGTTTGAGGGGCGCTAAGTCCCGCGCTGTACCAGAATGGTCAGCGGGATACATGGACCCCTCAAGTCAGTGGAAGGGTTCGATACCCTATTTGACAATAGCAGTCCTATATCAGTTGTGAAAGACCCTCACCCCATTCTCGTTGGCGGCCCATAACATCCGGCAGGAGATTTCAATGTTACAAATCATTTAGGAATACTAAATCAGTGGGATTGTCGTGTTATCATATACTATCGCCAATTGTTTTTACAGTAATGCTGAGAGCAACTAAGTACAGAATCTATCCAACCGCTGAGCAAAGACAACACCTTGCTCAGAGTTTTGGTTGCTGTAGATTTGCATGGAACTACGCTCTCAATCTGACCAACGAAACCTACAAAGCTACAGGGAAGGGTCTAGGTCGTTTTGCTCTTCAGAAGGAGATAACTAATCTCAAGAAAGAGCATGAATGGATGAAAGAACCTTATTCCCAATGCTTACAGGTTGTGGCCCTAAATTTGTCCAGGGCTTTTATCAACTTTTTTGAAGGGAGGGCTTCTTATCCTCAATTCAAGTCAAAGCACCGTAACCAATCCATTAGTTATCCTCAGAATGTTTCTATCGTAGAAGATGGCATCAAATTCCCCAAAATGGGAATTGTTCATGCCAGACTACATAGACCTATTGAAGGGGCAATCAGAACAGTCACAGTGTCGATGAATGCCTCTTGTCAATACTTTGCCTCTGTCCTAGTCGATGATGGGAAAGATATCCCAGAAAAAACGACTGAAGGTAAAGCAGTAGGTATTGATTTAGGCTTGACTCATTTTGCTATCACCTCCGATGGGTGTAAATTTGATAACCCCCGTTGGTTAGCTAAACATGAGAAAAATCTAAGAGCAAAACAAAAGCGGTTGTCCAGAAGACAAAAGGGCTCTAACAACCGTAACAAAACCCGTAAGCAGGTAGCAGGGGTACATAACAAAATATGTCGATGCCGGTCAGATTTTCACCACAAACTATCGCGCAGGATAGTCAACGAAAACCAAGTCATAGTGGTAGAAAATCTAGCAGTTAGGAACCTGGTCAGAAACCACTGTCTGGCTAAAGCAATCAGCCAAGTGGGATGGGGTCTGTTCTGTACTATGCTGAAGTACAAAACAGAGCAAGAAGGGAAAGTCTACCTTGAGGTAGACCGATTCTTTCCTAGCTCCAAAACCTGCAATGTTTGCCTTAATCAAGTAAGAAGCCTGACCCTTGATATGAGGTTTTGGCAGTGTGAAAAGTGCCAAACGAAGCACGATAGAGACATAAACGCTGCTAAAAACATCAGAGATGAAGGACTGCGAATCTTATCCTCGGGGACCGGGGAGTTCGCCTATCGCCCAGGTGTAAGTCAAGACAGTAGAGGTCGCAAGAAATCTACTGTGTCGCAATCTGTTGGTTAGGAAGCCGACGGTGTAATCGATCAATTCACCGTTTGGTAGTTCACGATAGATGCAGTGGCATCGGCGATCACTAGGAGGTCTCGAATGCTGGTTATTGTAATGGAAAATCAAGTGCTTGCTCCCCGGCAAGTCTGTCAAAGCTGTTTACTTGCGGATGCTAGTGGTCAACCCCGGTGGCGGGGGGGCCAACTCAGTTGTGGTTATGTGATGACAAAATGCTCGGAGGCTCAACCGGAACGCTATCAATGTCAAATGGGATTCACCATCGCCAATATTGATTAGGGGATTCCCGTGATTCCCTCCCCGATCGCCGGGGTAGGGACTTTCATCCCCGAGGCGATGAATTATGGTGTGGATCCGGTTGAGTTGAGGAATGCGGATGCTTTATCATGAAGGGTGCAGATTCCCGAGGCAATGTTTATCGTGACCCCAACATGAAAGTCAATCAGGATATTCTCACGCGCTATTTACATCGACTCCGCAATCAGCCGGAATGGTTAAGTTTAAACGAGGTGGCAGAGTCCCTAGGAATCGATCGCGCGGCGTCTCGGCGCTATACGAAGATGGCGATGGAGTGGGGACTGCTAGAACGTCAACAATTGGAAAATCAACCCACCCAAGTTAAAGCAACGGAAAAACTCGTGGCACTCTCTCCGAGTGAAGTGCGATCGGTGGTTCAGGACAATACTTCCCCGGAATTTTCCCCCTGAGCGATCGCTATTACAGTATTGAACCCTCCAGAACAAGTTCCGATTCACCCATCCCGGGAGGGACAAGGTACTCCCTTGCCTTCCCGTCGCCCGAGTTATGGACCCATCGGTTCAGTTTTCCTCTGCTGCGGATGCCAACGAGTCCCGAAAATACGATACACTCAAAGGTTGCAGCACAGTGGGCTTTTTGCCCGAACACAGGAGACTTAAACCTTGGGGATAGAACTACGAAGTTATGTATTTTTAGACAACTTGCAGTCCCAACACGCCGCCTATATCGGGACTGTGGCCCTGGGGTTCTTACCCCTACCCGGAGATGCCTCCCTGTGGATTGAAATCTCTCCCGGCATTGAAATCAACCGGATCACCGATATCGCGCTGAAATCGACATCGGTGCGTCCGGGGGTGCAGTTTGTAGAAAGATTGTATGGATTACTGGAAATTCATTCCAGTTCCCAAGGGGAAACGAGGGCTGCCGGTGGAGCGATTTTGGAGGCCCTGGGGGTGAAGGAACGCGATCGCCTCAAACCGCGCATTGTGTCGAGTCAAATTATCCGCAATGTTGATCCCCATCAAACTCAACTGATCAATCGTAACCGCCGGGGGCAAATGCTCCTAGCGGGTCAAACTTTGTACGTTTTGGAAGTGGAACCCGCTGCTTATGCTGCTTTAGCAGCAAATGAAGCGGAAAAAGCCGCGTTGATTAATATCTTACAAGTTCAAGCCGTGGGCAGTTTTGGTCGCCTCTATCTCGGCGGAGAAGAACGGGATATTTTAGCAGGTTCGGCGGCGGCGGTTGCAGCGATTGAAAATATTGTGGGACGTGAACACCCGATGGAAAAACGAAAAGAATAATCATCGGGAGAAAATTCGCCGCCTACCCTACCGCCTTTAGGATTCGCTTGAGCCAGTCGCCCCTGCTTTGAGGGACTGTTCTAACACTTGTCGCTGTTCGGCATTATGTAAAAAGTAACCACTCATCATCGCCGAAGCTAACATCCGACCCAGATTTTCCCGACTGGTGGTGATGGTAACACCAAAATGTTCCGGAGGCAAAGCTCCTAACATTCCTCTGAGGTTACGTTCCATGATTTCCGCTGCTGCACTGGAGGGTTGCGACAGTTTGGCGATCGTCTCCGGGTGCAGTTCTTGCATATATTCCCAGAGGCTATTTTCATCTTCTGAGTCTTTGCCAAAGAAGGAATGCCCGCGATTCGATAAATTGCTCATGGTTTATTTCCCTTGGTTAGTCCATCTTTACGGTTTCTATAGTTCTAAGATAGCAAGCTTAAACCCAGAGTTATAGTGAGCAAAACCGAACTCCCCTGACGGATTCTGCGACTCGGACAGGACTTAGACAGATTTTGAGAATCCCCCTAAATCTGTAGAGGCATCCTTTGCGAATCGCCTCTACATTATTTAGGGAGTGATGTTATAGATTGCTTAAGTCCAGGGAGCTATGAGCATAGATAAGCTAAACGGGATGTCTCCGATAAGTCGAGCTTACCGAACTTGACATCGGGCGGTTTTCCGTACTAACGGCCAATTGACGAATTCATCGCACTTTATTTAAAGTGCTGTTAAAGAATAAACCACGCTGGCTTTAATTCCTTAACCAGCCTTTTGAACATTAATTTTTTTCCCTAAATTCAGGAGAGATTTATATGCGGATCGCCCAAGTCGCGCCATTGTGGGAACGAGTCCCCCCTCCGGCTTATGGTGGTATAGAATTGGTCGTGGGTTTACTCACCGACGAATTGGTTCGCCGAGGACATGAAGTCACTTTATTTGCTACCGGAGATTCTATCACCTTAGCAAACCTAGAATCCGTTCACCCCAGAGCCATTCGCACAGACCCGACGGTGAAGGAGTATGGCATTTATGAAATGCTCCAACTGAGTCAGGTGTACGAACGAGCGGATGAATTTGATATTATTCACTCACATACGGGGGCGAGTGCGCTCTCTTACGCTAATCTCGTGAAAACCCCGACGGTGCATACCCTGCATGGGATTTTTACTCCGGATAATGAAAAGCTATTTACTCATGCTCGAAATCAACATTATGTGAGCATTTCTCATGCACAAAGAGAGCCACGATTAGGGCTCAACTGTGTGGACACGGTTTATAATGGCATTGACCCCACCATTTATGAGTTTCGATCGCAACCAGAAACTCCCCCCTACCTAGCATTTCTAGGCCGCCTGTCCCCAGAAAAAGGTCCTCATTTGGCGATCAAGATTGCCAAGCGTTCCGGTTGGCGCTTAAAGATGGCGGGGAAAGTGGATCAGGTCGATCGCGAGTTTTTTGAGCGGGAAATTGCACCCCAGATTGACGGCGAACAGATCCAATATTTAGGAGAAGCTAATCATGCTCAGAAATGTGAGTTACTCGGGGGTGCGGTAGCAACGTTATTCCCGATTACCTGGCGCGAACCCTTTGGGTTAGTGATGATTGAATCAATGGCGACGGGAACCCCGGTGATTGCGATGGAAATGGGCTCAACGCCGGAAGTGATTGCTCACGGGAAAACTGGCTTTTTGTGCCAATCGGTGGAAGAATGCATCGCGTCAATTGAGCAAGCGGCAGCATTGAACCGTTACGACTGTCGCGATCGCGTCCTGTCCCATTTCAGCGTAGCCCGCATGACAGAAGGGTATGAAGCCGTGTATCAGCAAATCATGGCAGAACGCTTCACCAAAAATGGTAAGGTCTTCAGTAGTCGTCTGAGTGTTGCCTAAGTTGGAAGTCGCATAATATCTACCCAGAGATATAGGACAAAAAAAACGGTTTGTGCGATTGCAACAACCGGCGGGGGTTTAAACCCCCGCCTAACAGCTCAAGTCGGTTAAAAACCGACTAAAAACACCACGGGACAAGACTTGCAGTCGTCTTTAGACGACTTTAGCTATTAGGCGGGGGTTTAAACCCCCGCCGGTTGTTGCTTTCTCAAGAAACCCGGTTTCTAACCCAACCCCGGTCATCCTAAAATAGAAAGCTATAATAAAACAGGCGGTCGTAAAAAATTTGGCTCAGTCTAAATTTCTGCGACTGCTTTTTAATGTGTACGAGCAAGTCTGAGGATTATGTCAGATACTGTAGAAATAGAAGGGAAATTATTCGTTCCCGCTGAAGCAACAGCGATCGCCCAATGGCCGAGTGTGGTGAGTGAACATCCCCAACCGACCCTCACTCTCAAAGATGACGATCTATTTTTAATTACCGATACCATTGGCAATATCGCGGGTTTGCTGACCGATGAACGTCAAGGCAGCATGGGTTTGTTCTGTCACGATACCCGCTTTTTAAGTCGATTAGAATTGCAAATCGAGGGTCGTGCCCCCATTCTGCTCAGTAGCAATGCTCGCAAGGGATTCGCCATGTCAGTATTGTGTGCGAATCCCCGAATTGGCGATCGCATTCGGGCAGAAACGATCGGCATTCAACGAGATATTATCTTGAATGGCGGATTGTTTGAAGAACTCAAGGCAACAAACTATAACACTCACCCGGTTAAATTTCAACTCACCCTCAGTTTTGGGGCCGATTTTGTAGACTTGTTTGAAATTCGAGGATTTAATCGGGAAGCACGGGGCCAACTTTTGCGCCAGGACCAACCCAACAATGGGTCACACAATGGCAATGGTGCAGGGGAATTCGGGGAGAATCCTGAACGGGTCAAAGAAGAGGACACCCCCGGGCGATCGCTGACTTCCTCGGGGATGAACTCTCCCCAGGAACTGATGTTAGCCTACAAAGGACTGGACGGATCGGTGATGGAATCCCGCATCAACTTTGTCCATCGCCAACCGGATTATCTGGACGGATATACTGCCGTTTGGAACTTAGAACTCGATTCTCACGAAACCCAAGTCTTCGGGTTTCGCCTGCAACTGCTCACGGACACCCGGCCTACAACGGCTGGAAATACGCCGGGAAGCCTGACCCAGGCAAAAGCATCGATTTTGATGGAAGAAGAAGAATGGCGCAATGCGGCGACGCGGATTCGCACGAATAATAAAGCGATCAATGAGGCGATCGAGCAAGCGGAACAGGATATTTATTTGCTCAGGCAAAGTTGGGGAAAAGGGAAAGCGCTATCCGCAGGAATTCCCTGGTTTTCTACCTTGTTTGGACGAGACTCGATTATTGCGGCGTCTCAAACCCTGATTTTAGACCCGGCGATCGCGCGGTCGACCCTGGAAATTTTGGCGGAATATCAAGGCAAAACCTGGGATGAATGGCGGGATGAACAACCCGGTAAGATTTTGCATGAAATCCGCTTAGGGGAAATGGCGCGATGCAATGAAGTTCCCCATACCCCCTATTATGGAACCGTCGATGCCACCCCCCTATGGTTGATGCTGTATGCGGAATATTATGCTTGGACTCACGATCGCGATACCCTCGATCGCCTCTGGTCGAATGCGATCGCCGCGATGGAATGGATTGACCGGGAGATGGAAGCATCGGGTTATCTCACTTATGCCTGTAAATCCAATCGCGGATTGGCCAACCAAGGTTGGAAAGACTCCAATGATTGCATCGTCGATCGCGATGGCAAATTAGCCAACGCCCCGATCGCCTTATGTGAAGTTCAAGGGTATGTCTATGCCGCCAAACAGCGTCTCAGCGAACTTGCCCGCTTGAAAAAACGCCTGGATTTGGCTGAAAGATGGGAAGAAGAAGCCCGCAATTTGAAAACCCGCTTCAACCGGGATTTTTGGGTTTCAGACCTGGATTTCTGCGCTTTAGCTTTGGATGGAGAAGGCAAACCCATCGATGGCATTTCCTCCAATCCCGGTCATTGTTTGAACTTGGGCATTTTTACCCCAGAAAAAGCCCAAAGTGTGGCGGAACGACTCCTCGCACCGGATCTGTTTAGTGGGTGGGGAATTCGTACCCTTAGCCGCTTATCTCCGGCGTATAATCCAATGGGATATCATACCGGGTCGGTTTGGCCTCACGATAATGCTTTGATTGCTTTGGGATTGCGATCGCAAGGGTACCTTGATCAAGCCCTGGAAGTGACCGAAAGTATCCTGGATATGACGATCATGCAGCCCTATCAACGGCCTCCCGAACTGTTCTGCGGGTACGATCGCAGCGAGGGGAATGAACCCGTCCAGTATCCCGTTGCCTGTTCTCCCCAAGCTTGGGCGAGTGGCAGTATTTTCCAGTTTATTCATACAATGGCGAATCTCGTCCCTGATGCGCCAGGAAATTATCTGCGAATCATTGACCCCGCCTTACCGGAGGCGATCGAAAGTCTATCTATGCAGAATCTGCGCGTCGGTTCCACCCTCCTGGATTTAGAATTTGAGCGGTCCGGAACCACCACCGCCTGCCGAGTTACCAAAAAACGCGGCAACCTCCGGGTGGTGATTGAAGCCTAATCCCAAATCTGGGTATGTATCAAAAGGCGTTTTTATAAAGGGGTAGGGTGGGAAAAAGCCGACCGTAAGGAGGTCGGCTTTTTCCCACCCTACAATGATTGCTCGTTGGATGACACCTTGACCGGGCTAGGTTTTAACCCCCGCCGGTTGTTGCCTTCCATCGACCCCAATTCTCACGGACTGTTACTCAATTGAGCAGTTCTCACGGTGAGTTCTAGGGTTTGAGGACCCCGTTGGACCGTGAGACGAAGGTCTCGATTGATGCCGCTATTTTCGACGATGCGCTGCAATTGATCGGCGCTGGTGATGGGGGTGCCATCTACGGCAACGATCGCATCTCCAAGGCGCAATCTAGCGGCCTCTGCGGGGGAATCTCGCAAGACTCGCATCACTAACACGCCGTTGATTTCTGGGACGATTAAGTTGGAATTACGGTCCTGATTGTTTTGGCGCGCTAGGTCCGGGGTTAAGGTGACCATCTGAATCCCGATAAAGGGATGAGTAACGGTCTCACCTCGGGCTAATGTATCTGTGAGGGCTTTTGCTTTGTTGATGGGAATGGCAAATCCAATCCCTCTGGCATTGGGACGAATGGCGGTGTTAATGCCAATGACTTGACCGCGATCGTTCAACAGGGGACCACCGGAGTTGCCCGGATTGATGGCGGCGTCGGTTTGCAAAAAGTCCACTCGTTTATCGGGGATGCCGACTTGGGAGGACGATCGCTCCAAAGTGCTAATAATCCCTAATGTGACGGTATTATCTAACCCAAATGGATTCCCGACGGCGATCGCCCAATCCCCCACGCGCACTTGTGAGGAATCCCCCAACGGTGCAACGGGTAATTGTTCTCCGGGGTCATCAATTTTGACCACGGCTAAATCGGTGACGGCATCAGTTCCGCGCACTTCCCCCTCGAATGTGCGACCATCTTTTAAGGTGACGGTGACGCGATCGGCATCACTGACCACATGAGCATTGGTGAGAATTAACCCGGTACTCTCGATAATGAATCCCGAACCCTGACCCCGCAGGAGTTCTTCTTGTTGGGGGACTGGCACATCCGGTCCAAAAAACTCTCGGAACAAGGAATCATTAAAAAAGGGGTCATCCCGACGGGCGATCGTCCTTTCGGTATTCAGGCGGACCACGGAGGGTCCGACGAGATCCACTGCTGCGGTGACAAAGTTGCCTGCACTTGCCTGGTTTTGCTTGGGTTGGAGGGCCACCGTTACCGGGTTGGCGGGTAGGGAATTCACCGCAGACAAGGGAGTTGCTGCCGCAGAGAGTGACCCGAGGGGGTTTAACCAGGCGATCACACTCCAAATCCCCATTAATAAATAAGTGATAAGGGTTCGCCCATTCGCACAAAATTTAGAAAACGACATCGTTATTATTTATATCCATCCGTAGAGTAAGCGCGAAAATCGAGGAGGCGACGGGTTACCCCATCACACTCCCCTCATTCCACAGTATATCGAACTCGGCTGCACTCACCATCCTCTGGAGATAGAAAAGTCGCCTTATCTTGGATTAAGATGACTCAATCAAGGAGTCACTACGAACGTTTGTAGTAACCCCTTTAGGGGTTATTTCTTGATGACTCAATCAAGGAGTCTCTACGAACGTTTGTAGTAACCCCTTTAGGGGTTATTTCTTGATGACCCGGTTTTTTCTGGAATTAGGGTCAGAGCCGATACTACCCAATGTTGACTTTAACGACCTTGTTTTTCTCCTCTTCTGCTTTGGGCAAATTGAGCTGGAGAATGCCATTTTTATATTCCGCTTGCACTTCGGTATTTTTCACCCGGGCGGGGAGGGGAATGACGCGGCGGAATTGACCATAGCGAAATTCGCTGCGGGTCATGCCTTGTTGTTCGGTGATGGTTTGAGAGCGGCGTTCTCCACTAATTGCCACGGATTCGGCGGTGACTTGAACATCGAAATTCTCGGGTTCCATTCCGGGAATTTCTAGTTTTAAGTGAATGGCATCGCTGGTTTCGGAGAGTTCGGCAGGAGGAACGAAGGTCAGTCCGCCATTTTCAGTTTCAGGGGAGGAAGAAATGGGGTCAAATAAGCGGTTCATTTCCCGTTGTAGGGTGTCAATTTCCCGAAAAGGGGAGTAACGAATAAGTGCCATGATAGGTTGCCTCCTCAAGAATTGATGTTAGGTTGAGGTATGAATCGCTTACCTCTGTATGGAATTAATATATCTAAGTTAAGGGGAGGGTTAAGTTCGGTTTTGTGTATGGGGTGAGTGTAAATTACCGCACCTGTAGTGAGGGGAACGACTGAAGTCGGGACGTTGAACAATCTGGAACGACTGAAGTCGTTAGTACGAACTAAGAGAACGACTGAAGTCGTTACTACGAACTAAGAAAGAGAACGACTGAAGTCGTTACTACGAACTAAGAAAGAAAACGACTGAAGTCGTTACTGCGAACATTGGGGAACTGGTAGAATCCTTGGGGGTAGAGGAGGGGTCTCCCGGATTGGGGTTTAAAGCGGGTGAATACCCCGGCGTTTGGATTCTTGGGTAGGGGCGCTTTTTCCTGGGAGTGAGCGCTTTGCTGATGATTCACTGTTGTTTATTTGGAGTGTGGTTTGTGCTTATGTTGAAATTGACTCGCGATCGCCTTTACAAATCCCTGAAATCGCTGAATCTGCTGGGATTGATGCTGATGTTGGTTACTGTGCCGTCTCCGGTGAAGGGACAAACGCCGCCATCCTCTCCACCCCAGCGCTTTTGTCAGTCGCAGTTAGAACCGACGATCGCCGGGATTATTAATCGTCCTGAATTGCGGCGCGCCCGATGGGGTATTCTGGTGGAAACGTTGGATATCCGAGGCGATCGCACCCTTTATCGGCGCGATTCTGAGCAGTTTTTCATTCCCGCATCAACGGCCAAATTGCTCACAAGTGCGGCAGCGTTACAGCATCTCGGTCCTGACTTTCGGATTCGCACCTCAATTTATGGTTTTAATCCAACTGGGGACCAGATTGAGTCTCTGCGGATTGTCGGACGAGGTGACCCGACGATTGGGAAAACTCAGTTAGAGGCGATCGCCCAACAATTGCAGCAACAAGGCATCCGTCAAGTTGGCGAACTGATTGGGGAAGATAGTTATTTCATCGGGTCTCCCGTCCATCCTAACTGGGAATGGGAAGATGTCCAGGCGGGATATGGTGCACCCGTCAACAGTCTAATTTTCAATCAAAATAGTGTTGATTTTACCTTGACTCCCCAGGGATTAGGACAACCTTTATCGCTGACTTGGGCGAATCCTACGGAACAAACCCGATGGCAAATTGAGAATCGTTCCATGACGGTTTCCACGGATTCCCGGGAATTTTTGGCAGTGGGGAGAGAGTTTAACCGACCGCTTGTGCGAGTCTCGGGTCAGTTGCACGTCGGATCACCGGCAGAAGAGGTTTCGATTTCTGTTGCGGAACCTGCGGAGAACTTTTTAGGGTATTTCCGCCAAGCGTTGAATGGGGTGGGAATTACTACAGGACGGGAGATGGTGAGTGACCAGTTTAGAAATCTGCCGAATCAGCAAGAATTAGCGGCGATCGTCTCACCTCCCTTGTCTGAAATGACGGTGGAAGTTTTGCAAAAGAGCAACAATCTTTATACAGAAATCTTGTTGCGATCGCTCGGCGCAAATCCCCAAGGCAAAGGCAACAATCCCCTTCCAGAAGAGACTCGGGAGGCGGGTTTACAGGTGTTGAAAGCGGCTTTAACCGAGTTGGGAGTCGATCCGACCAGTTACGATTTAGTCGATGCTTCTGGACTCTCTCGCCGGAACCTCGTCAGTCCCGAATCTCTGGTGCAAACCCTGCGGGGGATGGCGGGTTCTCCTTATTTTGAGATTTACCGGGAAGCGTTACCCTTAGCGGGGGTGAGTGGTACGTTGCGGACCCGATTTCGGAATACCCCGGCGGCGCAAACGGTCCGGGCCAAAACGGGGACGTTAACGGGGGTATCGGGTTTATCCGGGTATGTTCCCAATTCGGAATATGATACGTTATTGTTTAGCATTCTGGTCAATCAATCGGACCAATCCTCGGCCATGTTAAGAACGGCGATCGATGAAATTGTGGTGTTGTTGACGCGATTGGAACGCTGCTAATTTTAGAGGTGCTTTCTACTTTTTGGGACTTGCCCCCTGCCCCAATAGTAGGGGGTCGAACCCTCCCATGAGGCCAGGGAAACGGAAAAAAACTCTCCATAGTTTTAGGAAAATTAACAATTTCCCGAACAAGGCGATCGCCTCAACCGAGAGGCGACAGGGACAGCGCCTCTTTGAGCGGTTGTGGAAAAAAATGAACGGGGCCAATCCGTACAGGGGGGATGACTTGACAAAGCCTAGATTAGAAATTAGTCTAATAAAGACCAAATAACCAACAATTTACATCCTCCCTTTTGAACTTATCAAAACTTATCAAAACTTAACCTCCTAAATCGCACCCACCCGTAAAAATACATAACCCCGACCCTGGGCTGAAAGTGGCGAATTTCATCCTGTAGAGGGAGTGATCGCCTTTGTAAATCCCTTGGAAAATTCTGCGCCCCTCTCTTTTTGAAAACAGGGGGGGCTGCGTTTCATCCTTAGAAGAATGATTTAAGCTAAATATATAGAGATATCTATTTAATTAAGGAAAGAGTCGGAAAAATAGAGCCGGGGTCAACCCAAACCCCAAGACCCCAAAATGCGATCGCCCCGGGGTGAATATTGAGCAATTTGGGCCATGAAACACCACGAGGGAAATCGCACCGGATCCAGGGGTGAAAGAACTTCTATAGACCCAAGAGCAACTGGGGTAGAGAGGAAACCAGGGGGGCCATCTGCCGAAGAACGCTCCCTACTCCGACGCTGTGATGAACCATAATGATAGACGGAGCTGCAACCACAAGGGTGAATTATGAACTGCATTTTGCTCCTAATCGAGGAACAACAAACCCGTCACCTGCTCATCCAGCAGTTAGGACAACATTACCAAGTCATAACCGCAGAGCCAAACCCGGTGGAGAGGGTGGCGGGTGAAGTCCACCGAAGCTGGAATCGCCTAGACTTGTGCATTGGCGATCGCCTCGGGTTGGACGCTTACCAGGGGTTTTGGGAAAGGGGAAACCCCTGCCAAGCTCAGGAATTTCCCCTGTTGCTGGTGATTCACCCCGGAGAGTGGGGAATGTTGCAATCCTATCCCGGGGAAGAAGGTGCAACTGGGGAGCAAACCCTTGGAATCAGGAGATATGACGATGCGATCGCCGCACCGATCCAGCAAGAGGAACTCTTATGGAGAGTGGAAAAACTCTTGAGCGCCAGCCTTTGGGATCTCCATCGAGAGTCTCCCTCCAGCCTGGATACCCCTCCCCCCAACCCACCGGAATCCGCGATCGCCCGCAGCCCCTATTTACAAGGCCATCAACAACAAAACGATCAACTCTTCCGGTCCTTTGTGGAAGAAATCCGTGACTACGCCATTTTTCTGCTGGATTCAAGGGGAAGGATTGCCAGTTGGAATCGAGGCGCACAGAGACTGCTGGGCTATTCCTCTGCGGAGATTATCGGCCATCACTTCTCCTGTTTTTATCCCCAGGAAGATATTGCCACGGGCAAACCCCAGCAAGAACTCCAACTGGTTGCTACAGCGGGACAATGTGAAGATGAAGGATGGCGCAGGCGACGGAATGGAACGCGGTTTTGGGCCAATATCACCCTCTCGGCATTGCAAGACGCTCAGGGAGAATTAGTGGGATTTTCCGTGATTGCCCATGATCTGAGCGATCGCAAAGCCGTAGAAATGGAACTCTGTTCCCTCAACCGTGCCCTCACCACCATCTGGGAATGCAACCAAGTCGTCGTCCGTGCCCAGGAAGAATCCGAACTCCTCCACGAGATCTGCCGGATCATCGTCGAAACCGGGGGCTATCGACTCGCTTGGGTCGCCTTATTTGAAGCGGAAGAACCGGCGCAATCAGGACAACAACGACCCCTGCAACCCGCCGCCTTCGCCGGAAATGCCCAAGAGTATTTACAACAAATCCAGGCATCCTGGAAACCGCACCCCGAAGGTGCAGGCATGACCCGCACCTGCATTCAGACGGGGAAATATTGCTTGGTGCAGAATATCCAAACCGACCCCAGTTTTGCCCCCTGGCGAGAATTGGCCCTCAACCAAGGGTTGCGCTCCACCATTGCCCTACCCCTGATTGGCAAAGACAAAACCTTTGGTGCCCTGCGGATTTATTCAGGAACCGCCAATGCCTTTGATATTGCCGAAGTGGAACTCTTAGGAGAACTCGCCAATGACCTCGCCTACGGCATTGTCGCCCTGCGCGATCGCGCCGAACGCCAAAAAGCCGAATCCGCCCTCGCCAAAAGCGAAGAGCGTTACCGTCGGTTAGTTGAACTCTCCCCAGAAGCCATAATCGTCCACAGTTGCGGCAAAATCGACTTTATTAACACCGCCGGAGCTAAACTCCTCGGGGCCAGCACCCCGTCCGCCTTGGTGGGGTTACCCCTCCTGGATTTCGTGCATCCAGACAAACGCGCCCTGGTGGAGGAACGAATTGAGCAAATTTTAACCGAACATCAAGCCGTTCCCTTTATCGAACAACAGTTTTTGCGCGTCGATGGGACCATCGTGCCCGTGGAACTAGCCGCCACCCCCATTGGCGAAAACAACGGCATCTTAAACCTGCTCACCGTGGCCCGGGATTTGAGCGATCGCAAGCGGATGGAGGCTGCCTTACGCGCCAGCGAGGAACTCCACCGGATCACCCTGAGCAATATCTCCGAAGCCGTGTTTATCACCGATCGCAATGGGGCGCTGACCTATATCAGTCCCGCAGTGCGCTTCATCTGTGACTATTCCGTAGAAGAAGCCCAACAATGGGGCCATATTAGCCACCTCCTCGGCGATCACCTGTTTGCAGGAGAAGAGGAACTGGAGCGTTTAGGGGAAATTCACAACTTAGAACGGACCATCCTGGATAAACAAGGGAACCCCAGGACCTTACTGGTGAGCGTCAAACCCGTGGAGATCGAACGGGGAACCCTGCTTTATACCTGCCGGGATATCACCGAACGCAAACAAGCCGAAGAGGCACTGCGCGAGAGTGAACATCGATTCCGCACTACCTTCGAGGGGGCGGCGATCGGGATGAAAATCACCGATTTAGAAGGACGATTTCTGCAAACTAACCCGGCACTCCAGGGGATGCTGGGGTATAGTCACGCTCAGTTGCGCGACTTCAGCTTTGATTCAATTACTTATTCCGAGGACCTGCCCACCAGCCGACAACTGTTTCAGGAACTGCTCGCCGGTAAGCGCGATCGCTACCAACTGGAAAAACGCTACATCCATGCTCAAGGTCACTGCGTCTGGGTCCGACTGAGTGTCTCTTCGATTCGAGATACCCAAAACTGCTGGCAATTTGCGATCGGCTTAGTCGAGGATATCACCGAGCGCAAACAAGCAGAAGAAGAACTCCGACTCTACCGCAACCACCTCGAAGAACTGGTGGCGGAACGGACTGCCGAACTCCAGCGGATCAACGAACGCTTAAGAACCGAAATCTCCCGACGAGAACAAGCCCAGCAAGCCTTAATCCGCGTTACCCAAGCGGTCGAAAGTACCAGTGATGCAGTCCTAACCATCGATATTACCGGGCAAGCCATCTATCATAACCGCGCCTTTTTAGAGTTATTTGAATGCACCGTTGAAGAACTCAATCAGGCCGGTGGACTGCCCTCTTTATTTGCCGATTCCTCCTTGGGTCAAGAGGTATTTAATCTCATTCACCAGGGAAATAGTTGGAGTTCAGAAGTGCTGATGCGCGGGCAAACTCATCGGTCCTTTGTCTTACCCCTAGGAATCGATCACAGTACCCTCAATACGATTTCAATCTGGCTGCGCGCCGATGCAGTGACCGACGAAAACAATCAACGAGTCGGTTCGATCTGTGTCTTAACCGATATTACCGACCGTAAACAGACTGAGGCCGCCTTGCGAGAAAGTGAAGATCAATTGCGAACCTTAATTAATGCCATGCCGGATGCCATCTGTTTTAAAGATGGTCGCGGGGCTTGGTTAGAAGCCAATCAAGCCATCCTGAAAATCTTTGACATGGCAGATTTGGATTATCAGGGGAAAACCGATACCGAGATTGCAGAGTTAAACTCGTTTTATCGCGAGGCGTTTTTAGAGTGCGAACGGTCCGATGAGGAGGCGTGGAAACATGGGATTCTCTCCCATAAAGAAGAAGTGATTCCCCTTCCTGATGGCTCTGAGGTGATTTTAGATACCCTAAAAGTGCCACTGTTTCACAGCGATGGCAGTCGCAAAGGATTAGTTGTGATTGGGCGGGATGTGACGGAACGCAAACAGGTGGAGGAGGAACGTCTGCGTCTGGCTTCCATTGTGGAGTCTTCCGATGATGCGATTATTGGGAAGACCTTAGATGGGATGATTTTAAGCTGGAATGCCGGTGCTCAGAGAATTTATGGCTATACTGCCGAGGAAGTAAAGGGGCGATCGATTTCAATTTTGATTTTGCCCGATCGCCAAGAGAGCGAGTTACGCCTGTTGGAAGGGATTCGCCAAGGTTCGAGTATTGATCATTATGAAACGGTACATTTGAAGAAAGAGGGCTCGCCGATCTATGTGTCCCTGACCATTTCTCCGATTAAAGATGCCGCAGGTCGGATTACCGGGGTTTCGACGATCGCCCGGGATGTGACGGACCTCAAGCGCGTTGAGGATTCCCTGGAACGTCTGCGCCATCAAAATGAGTTGATTTTAAATTCCGCCGGAGAAGGCATCTGCGGCATGGATATTCGCGGCAATACCACTTTTATCAATCCCGCTGCTACAAAAATGTTGGGATATTCGATGGGGGAATTGTTGGGCGCACCGTTGACGATGATTTTGGGATCCAACTTTCTGGCCCAGGACCCGGGTGATCCTCGCGATGGGGGTGGAGACTGTTTAGCGCCTCCACTCTATGCGGCAATTTCCGATGGGTCAGTTCATCACGGCACTGCGGTGTTTTGGCGCAAGGATGGCACGAGTTTTCCCGTGGAATATATCACGACCCCGATTCAAGAACAAAATGAAATCAAAGGGGCGGTCCTCACCTTCAAGGATATTACGGAACGTCAGGGAGTGGAACGGATGAAGGATGAATTCATTTCGGTGGTGAGTCACGAACTGCGAACCCCTTTGACTTCGATTCGCGGGTCTTTGGGTCTGCTGGCGAATGGACTGCTGGAGTCTTATCCGGAAAAGGCAGGGCGAATGTTACAGATTGCGGTGTCCAATACCGATCGCCTGGTGCGCTTGATTAATGACATTCTGGATTTAGAGCGCATCCAGTCGGGTAAAGTGACGATGGTTGAGCAGTGGTGCAATGCTGCTGATTTGACGATCTTAGCCGCAGATGCCATGCGGACAATGGCGGATAAGGCGGGGGTTACCATCTGTGTCAACCCCATTCCGGTGCAACTGTGGGCGGATCCCGATCGCATTTTTCAAGTCTTGACCAATTTGCTGAGTAATGCGCTCAAGTTTTCCTCAGAAGGGGGTCAGGTCTGGTTGTCCGCCTCTCTCACTTCTGCCGGAGATCCGGATTTCCTCGCTTCACCGAGTCCGGAAGTGCTGTTTCAGATTAAAGATCAGGGACGGGGTATTCCTCGGGATAAACTAGAGACAATTTTTGAACGCTTCCAACAAGTTGATGCCTCGGATTCTCGCAAGAAGGGGGGGACTGGGTTGGGTTTAGCGATTTGTCGCAGTATTGTCGAACATCACGGTGGGCAGATTTGGGTAGAAAGTGTGGTCGGTGAGGGCAGTTCGTTCTATTTCACTCTGCCCGTGGAACGGCCCAATTCTGACTCAGGGGAGGAAAATTGCGATTTGACTGGGGCCGCTACCCAGGACTTAGGGATTGCGGTAGAATCAGGCGATCGCCGGGAAGAACGGTTGCCTCAGGATCATCTGGGACCCGCCCACCCAGACCCGAGGGCTAACTTGTCTACCCCCTCGCCGATTGTGGAGGTGATTGCGCGATTGAAACCGCGATCGTGATTTTACTGAATCTTTGCACTCCTTCTGTCTGGGTGGGAGAGGCGATCGCTGGGCGAGTTCGGGGGATCCCTGAAGAGCAGCAAGTTGGCCGGTGGGTGAACTCTTCCCCGTTAAAAAAATAGAGAAGCTGTTTCCCCCATCAAGGCATTCCGGCGATCGCCCGTTCAGGGATTCCCAACGGAACCCTCTGCGAATGCCTGATCATCTTGTCCTCTCGTCCTGGCGCAATCGGCTACATTGTCTCTTAAATCTTCCGGCGAAAGGAAGCAATCCTGTGATGATGTCCCGATATTGTCAAAGTTTTCTCCGACAACTGGAAAACTCAAGCTCAAAGATATTTCTTCCCTGTATCATTTTTAATGTTTCGTTCCGGTTCGTCCCTGTTAGGGCGTCCATTTTTTTCAGGAGGTTTGCGTGAGTTTGAAACGAATTTTAGTGATTGATGATGAAGACGATATCCGGGAAGTGGCTCAACTCAGCCTGGAAATGGTTGGAGGCTGGGAAGTGCTCACCGCCAGTTCCGGTCATGAGGGACTCCAGGTGGCTGAAGCCAAACAGCCGGATGCGATTCTCTTGGATGTGATGATGCCAGATATGGATGGCCCTGCTACGTTTAAAAAACTCCAGGCTAATCCCTCAACCCAACAAATTCCAGTAATTTTGCTCACCGCAAAAGTGCTTTATGCCGATCAACGCCGCTTTTCAGAACTGGGGGTCAACTCGGTGATTGCCAAGCCATTTGAACCCATGAATCTAGCCGCTCAGGTGGCCTCAGCTCTCGGTTGGGAACCCTAATCTCCCCTATCCCAGATTGATTCACCACTTCTTTATCATTATGTTTTAAAATGTGTCCCCATGAGCGGTTCGTAAATTCTTTTTTGCGTACAATCACCTTCATAAGTATAGAACCATATCTCGCGGAGCACCTTGATGAAAATAGCAGAAACGATTGAACAAGCTTTTACTTCTTATTTGGAAAAGCTGGGAATTGCTTGGTGGATTGAAATCGTTACCGCAGAACCAACTTGTACTTACTACTTTGGCCCCTTTATGAGTGCCAAAGAAGCCGAGTGCTATAAAGGGGGCTACCTTGAGGATCTCGAAAGTGAAGGTGCTCAAGGATTTGCTGTCTACATTCACCGCTGTCAACCGACTGAACTCACCATCGCCCACGACCTGTAAAAGGAGCAATTGCCAGTTTTAATCCCCTTTAGGTCTAACCATTTTTACCCCCAACCCCAGGCCGCTCATGAGGGAAGGGGGAATTTTTTGCGCTCTACATGATACCCCAGGAAAATTCAAGGTTGATCACGAGCCGCTCTCCCTGGACTCATCAATTTTTACCCACTATTTTAGGGGTGTCCTAATCTGAAACCCTCATTTTTTTACCCCAAAAACAATCCTAAACCCTAAATAAATTCCGATGAATTCATTCGAGTAAACTCTCGGGAGCCTAGTAGGGAGCGGCGGCATCCCTCTAGGTAGCGAGTCTCAATCCTGATGGCCATAAAATTCATCCGTGGGAGCATCTTGTTCCCTACTGCTGATCAGGAAAAATGGCTAGGGAGCAAGAGCCTCCCACTCCGCCTTGCCGAATTCTCCCATTCGGTTAGACGCCCTCTAGCGCAATTTTCAATGATTTGTAACCCAGTCCCCCAGGGGTGAAACCTCTTCTAGGGGAATCCAAACCCGAGAGGAGAGTTGCAACTAGAGAGGGTTTCTCCAAGAGATTTAGGACTACGATAGTGACCCTTGCTGGAATTTGACAAGGGTTCTCAACCGGAACAGATTCGTCCTACCGCAGCGCTTTCCCCATGCCTTTTTATGGGGCATTGATCGGGGCTTTCTTAATACCCAACTGCGGCAAGATGCGCTATCTAGTCAGGAGGGGGAAAGACCCCCTTTACCCTCATCACTCCATCGGTCCGGGGAGCGCATGGTTTCTGTACCCGGGGTTACACCATTGGCCAAAAAATCCCCCTGGAGCTTTCCCCTTTTTACCGTTCTTCCCCTTCTCCCCTCTAAAATAGCCTCCCGCCGTTTTTCTATAACAATTAGCGCCGTGAATTCCCTGAACCACCCGATGGCAAAAGCCCGCTAATCTGGTTACGGCCCGATAAATCAGGGTCAATTGATCCCGGAAGCGAGGCTTTACGGCCACTTAAACCCTGGCCATTTTTAGTCCTTGATTTGGCGAACCTTAAAATCATCCTTTAGATAGATTAAATCGCGATGATTTATCAATTTTTATTAACCCAGACAAGGGAAAGCCGGTTATTAGAAAAGGAAGAGGATTGACCTGTTATCATCCGGGTTAACCTGGATTCTCAGCCGATCCTCTGCGATCCCTCCCGGAAATCTTCAGAGTTCTCTAGGGAGCTGACGGCGAAAAAGAGGGAAAAAAGTCCTGATCCCCGGCGAAAAATGGTTGGCTGAAAAAAAAATAAAAAAATCTCAAAATTTAACCGGATCTTCACGGTATCTTCACATTCTTGCTTTAACTTCAATCATAGAGCTTAATTCAGCTCGGACTGTCCTAACGATAACTGCCAGGAGTCCCTAGCCATGCCCGCCGCCTACCTAACCCTCTTAACCATCTCGATTGGCTCCGTATGGATTTACTTAAGAGCTTCGGCTGATGTTCCCTTTGTACTAGCAGCTTTAACAGCGGTGGTTTGCTTTATTTGGGGATTCGCTTTGGCCCCTTGGCTAGTGCAGTTATTCATTATTGGACTCGTCCTCAGTTTAGATAAATTTTACCTTTCTAAAGCAGGCCGTCTGGGTGGAAATTAACCCGAGTCAGCCCCCGAGTTTCCTCCGTAAAATCACGGAAGATTTAAGAACAGCACATTTCTCCTTACAAGTTTCTACTGACTTTTCTTCTATTCTCAAACAGGTTTAAAAATCATGAACAATTGCCCTTGCTGCTCTAGTGCTTTACTCCGCCACGCTCGTCAGAGTGGTGTTTATTGGTTCTGCCCCCATTGCTGGCAAGAAATGCCGGATCTGGCTGCAATGGTCGTCCAACCTCGTCAGCGCGTACAGCAGCTAGAACGTTTAATCGATCTTTCCACGATTTCCTCTAGGTCCGCGAGACAATCCCAACGTGAGGTTCGCAGTATTGCATAAGGCATTAGATAGGCTAATAATGATTTACCTGGGTTAGAAAAAATTTATGTTGTTGAGAGACACGCCGTTTCAGATATTGCGAGCGTGTCTCCTGCATTCTGGATATCTTCTGGGCGGGCAGCGATCGCCCCCTGGCGCTATAGCAGGGTTTCTGGATAGCGCAATTCAAACCCCGCTCGTTTCAGTTTCTGATTCGAGAGCCTGAGATGATAAGAACGCTCCAAGGGAACTGAGGGGTCCCAGGAAATGGGAGCCAGATTGTGGAACTCGCAGAGACGATCCATCAATTGGCGCATTGGCTGGGGTACATCATTCACCAGATTGTAAATACCCGCGCAACGCTGACGACAGACTAAGGCGATCGCCTCTACAATGTCCTCTAAATGAACCCAATTACTCCAATATTCCCCAGTCCCGGGACGAGTCTTTCCCGCAAAGCGAGTAAAAATTTTCAATAGTTCACGCTCAGGTCCATAAATTCCCGCCAACCGCAGAATACAGACATCCAGGCGATCGCTTTGGGCGCTTAGCAAAACCTCCTCCGTCTGAGCTAACACCCTGGCATTTGGATTCCCCGGTGATACCAGGGTCGTTTCATCCACCCATTCGCCCTGGTGGTCCCCATATACTGACGAGCTACTGGTATAAATGACCTGTTGAACTCTCGGGGATTGCTGCAACACCGGCACCAGGGTCTTCGCCGTCTCCAGATAGGTTTCTTGATAATCCCCCCCCCTGGGAGGCGCGACGCTTAACAGGATCACATCTTGATTTTGGACCATCGATGCCAGGGCCTCGGAATCATTCCCCTGGAGCACCACCACCTGTTGCGCCACTTCTTCGAGTTCCTCCCGGCGATCGCCCCGGGTTGTGGTCGCAGTTATACTATGTCCATCCTCCCGCCATCGCCGTGCCACCGCCGTACCCACATAACCACAGCCAATAATTCCAATATTTAATCCCATCGTTACGCCTTCTAAATCTTTCCTAAATATTCTCCCTAATTTTGCTATCCTTTAACCGTTTCCCATCCACTCTTTAACCGTTGATTCCCAGTATAAATACCTTATCCGCTGTGGGGTTCCCACCTTGAAATCCATCCTTCTCTTATCCCCTCCCACCGGATATTAATGCTCTAGCTATCATAGAGATATTGTAATTCTCGGTTCAAAAGAGCCGTTTAAGTCTATGACCGTTAAAAAACAGTTTGCCAGTTTTGAAGAAATGCTCACCGATTCAGAAGTACCTGTGCTGGTGGATTTTTACGCCGCTTGGTGCGGCCCCTGTCAAATGATGGCTCCCGTATTGGATGAAGTGAATGCTCGCTTAAAAAATCGCATTCAGGTCGTTAAAATTGATACGGAGAAATACCCGGATCTGGCAACAGAACATCGCATTTATGCCTTGCCGACTTTAGTTTTATTTGAAAAGGGCAAACCTGTCCAGCGATTTGAGGGATTTGTCAGCGCCGAACAGCTTATTCCCAAACTTGAATCCCTGCTGTAAGGGAATGCGGATAACCTGAAGTCGGCGCGACGCTCAATGGTTTGTACTTCCGGTTGGTAACCCTGATGTAGGGAGGGGATAGCAAATTGAGGCCGGGATGGGATATCCTAACCGGGAGTACCGATATCTAATAAGCCATGCCTGATGAATACACCCAGTCACGCGATCGTCAATCTCGCTGTGTTGAGTCAGTTTTCGCTACCCGAAGTGAATCTGGCGATCGCGGTGGGTGCAATTCTTCCGGACCTCCCCATCTTTTTGTTTTATGGTTGGGCTAAATTCATCCAAAAACTGCCGGAACGTCAAATTTGGAGCGAGGGTTATTGGGAACCGGGGTTGCAAAATTGGGTGGCATTATTTCATTCGATTCCTGTCGCCATTTTTGCGGCCATTTTGGCGGATTATTGCGGTTGGGAAACGGGAAAATATATCTTTATGAGTATGGTGTTCCATTCGTTAGGAGACTTGCCGGTGCATCATGATGACGCCCATCGGCACTTTTTCCCCTTGAGCGATTATCGCCTGATTAGTCCGATTTCCTATTGGGATCCGCAGCATTATGGGAGAATTGTTGCGGGGGTAGAAGTGCTGGCGGTGTGGGTGGCAACGGCAGTGAGTTTTCCTGGGGTTGCTTCTTTTATTGGGAAAGGACTGATGGTGGCGATCGCCGGATTATCTGCGATCGCCTATTTCTATATTTACGCTCGTCCTCTAGTCCAGAAGTACCAGAGAGATTAGTTGCGGCGAATCGTGAAACAGCACCAATCTTTGCGTCGCCAGAGGGTCGCCACCACCCAACCATATTGTTCCAGAGTATCAGCCACAGGTTTGGCTTGGTCTAATAAAACCCCGCTAATAATTCCCCAAGTGCTCGGTTTAGAAATCGCATCCATTTGGGGAATTAAATCAATAATCACTTCAGCGAGGATATTACAAACAATCCCATCAACGGGTTCCTCACTGAGTTGGTTAATCATCTCAATACTGCCCAATTGAGCTTGTAAAAGCGACTCATCAATCTGATTTAATTCCCGATTGCGCCGAGTCGATTTTACCGCTAGAGGGTCCGTATCCACCGCATAAACCTGTTTGGCACCGAGTAAAATTGCCCCAATGGATAAAATGCCCGAACCACAGCCAATATCTGCGATCGTGGCGTGAGTTTCTTCGTATCCGAGGCGCATTTCCAGAGCTTCGAGACAGAGTTGGGTGGTGGGATGAGCGCCGGTACCGAAAGCAACACCGGGGTCCAATTGTAATACTAGGCGATCGGTTTCAGGAATGGGCAGCCATGCGGGGTTAACCACAAAGCGATCGCCAATTTCTTCGGGATGCCAGTGTTGCTTCCAACTACTCGACCAATCCTCCTCCTCAATCAGATTCCACTGAACTGCGGGAATCGGCAGATTCACACATAGAGCATCTTGACGAAAGAGCAGAGACAGGGCTGCCAAATCCAATAAATGAGCCCGTTCCTGGGGGAGATAGGCTGAAATCAAACAGGAATGGCCTTTCATCTCACTGGCAGTACCGCGACAGCCAAAAGTTTCCACTCGTAAGAAGACCAAATCTTCTAACGCCGGATCGCAGAGCACTTGTATTTCCCACCAGTTGTTAGCCATAGCCTGTGAGTTCAGAGTCCTGATTTGCGGTTGCGTTTTTGTATTGTGATTCAGAGCAGAGGATTGGCCTGCGATCGCACCAGGTCAGGGTCAAACGCTTGCAGAAATCAACGGTTCCCCGGTTCTATCCCCAACCGAATCACCCTTCAATTTCGCGGATCGGGATTCAAACCACATCTTTGATCCAGTCTGCGATCGAACTGACCCTGACACCGGGGATCTAAAACCCGTGTTCTGCCTTCAGGAAACTTTTCCTCCTATAACATTACCGTATAGGCATCCCGAATACCTGGAACCTTCATAATTTCTGCTAAAATCCCTTCCGGCAGGGGGTCATCCAGGCTCAATACCATCACCGCATCCCCACGAACGATTTTGCGCCCCACCTGCATACTGGCAATATTGACATTAAAACTGCCCAACAAAGAGCCAATTTTGCCAATAATTCCCGGCATATCCCGGTGGCGAGTAAACAACATATGGTGAGTCGGGGGGACATTAATCGGAAACTCATCGATATCCGTAATCCGAATTTCCCCATCCCCTAACAGAGCACCCGTCACCGAGTGGTCCCCAAGGGCACCCTTAGCCTCTAGGTGCAGAGAACCCGTGTAATCACGAATGGAACCATCCCGAGTTTCAATAATGCGAATGCCTCGTTCTTTCGCTTCAATGCTGGCATTCACATAATTCACCCGTTCCCGTAGCGCTTGGGAGAGTAACCCTTTCAGGGCCGCCACCACAATCGGTTGACTGTTATTATCCGCCAACTCGCCTTGCAGACGGACAGTTAGCAACTCGACTCGACCCCCAGCCAACTGACCCACCAAATTGCCGAGGTTTTCAGCCAGTTGCAGATAGGGACGGAGTTTTTCCAAAGCATCGGGGTACAAACCGGGGATATTCACAGCCGATCGCGCTGGTAACCCCAGAAGGACATCTCTAATTTGTTCCGCAACATCGATCGCCACATTGATTTGTGCTTCTGCCGTAGAAGCCCCTAAGTGTGGCGTCAGAATCGCTTCTTTCCCCAGACTCCGCAAGGGAGAATCCGCTTCTAAGGGTTCATTTTCATAAACATCAAGGGCGGCCCCTCCAATTCGTCCTTCTTTCAATGCCTCAGCTAAAGCCGCTTCGTCAATAATGCCCCCTCTGGCGCAGTTGATAATCCGCACCGTGGGTTTCATCTTAGCGAGGGCTTCGGCATTAATTAGATTGGCCGTTTCGGAGGTTTTGGGAATATGCAGGGTGATGTAGTCGGATTCCCGGAAGAGTAAATCCATATCCACTAACCGGCATCCGAGATGATCCGCCCGTTCGAGGGAAATAAAGGGATCATAAGCAATTAACTTCATCCCCAGGGCTTTCGCCGCTGCCGCCACATGGGAGCCAATTTTGCCTAATCCGACAATGCCGAGGGTCTTTTTGTAGACCTCTGCGCCCACATAGCTTTTGCGGTCCCATTTGCCATTTTTAACCGAGTGGTTGGCATCGGGAATGTAGCGAGAAAGGGCCAGCATCATCGCCAGAGCGTGTTCCGCAGCAGCAATGGTGTTTCCTTCCGGGGAGTTCACCACCACGATCCCTTTGCGGGTGGCAGCAGGAACATCAACGTTATCCACACCGACTCCGGCACGACCAATAATTTTAAGTTGGTTACCGGCTTCGATAATTTCTTGGGTGACGCGGGTCCCCGAACGAATCATCAGGGCGTCATATTCGGGGATAATCTGAACTAATTCTTCGTTGGATAGCCCTGTTTTGACGTCAACTTGGGCAACTTGGGAGAGGATATCCAGTCCAGCTTGGTCTATGGGATCGGAGACAAGAACCTTGGGCATGGTCAGCTTTTAGGTGGCAACAAACAACAGCAGTCTCCTCTTACCGGGGAGTTTCGGGCGGCAACGGGTCTGGGTGAGTCCGAGGGAGGGGCGATTCTCGTTGCGAGACGCTTTGCGATTCTCGTTGCGAGACGCTTTGCGATTCTCGTTGCGAGACGCTTCGCGATCGCAGTGCAATCTCGCTCTCTTCGGTCTACTGGGCAGACTTGTTGCAGTAGGTCATTTTAACTGGAAAGGGTCTGCTATAGCTCAATGACCTAAAATTTTTAAGGTTTCAGGGACTGGAAATTTTGTTCTGCTTTCCCGACGCCGACGGGTTTTTTCCCTCGGTTCTCCTGGATCCCGGCCTCAGTCGTTTCCCCCTCCCCGGCCTTCGGACCCAACTCGATCTAAAATGAACCGAGAGAGGGTTCCCCCGCCTAGGCGATCGGCATCCCTCAATCCATCCTTAGACCCGTATATTAACCTCATAGATTTCCTTTATGAACTATCTCGTTGCTGTTGTATCAGACCGGATTCAGGCAGAAACCGCTTACTCTGTCCTCGAAACAGAAGGCTTTCCCCTCAACCAAGTCTCTATTTTAGGTAGGGGTTATAAAAGTGCGGATGAATATGGCTTAATCGACCCCAACGAACAAGCAATTAAACAAAGTAAATTGATGGCAACTTGGCTCATCCCCTTTGGGTTTGTTGCCGGAATGATATTTAGTGTCATTTCGGGTTTGCAAACCTTTAGTTGGGCCGGGGAAATTGGCAATCATGTCGTAGGCGGATTCTGTGGGGCAGTTGCCGGTGCAATGGGAAGCTTTTTTGTCGGAGGCGGTGCCGGAGTTGCCTTCGGCAGTGGCGATGCCTTACCCTATCGCAATCGCCTCAATCAAGGTAAATATCTCATTGTCGTTAACGGTTCCCCCCGGGCAATTAATCAAGCTAGTTTGATTTTGCGTAAGCTCGATTTGGAAGGTTTGAAAAGCTACTTAGAAGAGTAAAAATAGGGGTGATTTGCAGCAATTCTTAAATTCGGAAACGACTGAAGTCGTTACTACGAACGAAGAAAAACTCTTCTCTTAGTTCGTAGTAACGACTTCAGTCGTTCTCTTCTCTTAGTTCGTAGTAACGACTTCAGTCGTTCTCTTCAATTCGTAAATAGCATTAAGTTTTAGGAATACAGAAATCCGTCAATCCGGAAACGACTGAAGTCGTTACTACAAACGAAGAGAAACTTTCTTCAGTTCGTAGTAACGACTTTAGTCGTTCTCTTCAGTTCGTAAATAGCATTAAGTTTTAGGAATAGGGAAATCCGTCAATCCGGAAACGACTGAAGTCGTTACTACAAACGGGGAAACCTACAAATTTAGTAGTGTTAAGCCACCCAGTCCCCATCCTGTTCTCCAACGGTCAAGTGAGCGATTAGTCCGACTCGTTGTAAGGCGCGTTCTAAGGCTTGATTAATGGGAAAGCGATCGCTGCCTAGAGAAGGGTCAATATTAGCCATCTCTGTTGCGACTTCTCCAAAATTCGGTGCATTCATCCCTTTGGCGATCGCCTCTTTTGCCCCTTCTACCTGTTCCGGAATCGTCTGTTTTTGCCGGATACAGGCAGCTAATTCCGGATTCCCCTGCTTATTCTTCACTGTCGCGAAGGCAAACAAGCGGCAGAGGGTGGGTCGCAAGGGATAAACACTACAGCGCCCATTCCCCGGAACAAACGGATCCGGGCGATAAAATAGACAAGATTCAGACCCATTCAGAGTAGAAAGACGTTCTAAATAAGTTGCCGCTTCTCCAGTTCGCCATAACTCTAGGGCCAGGGGCATCATTTCTAGGACCGTTGCCTCTACGTCGGGATTTTCACAGCATTTGCCGCATCCCGGTGGACAGTGCAATCCAGTTGCTGCTTGAAATGCTGCGGTTTCAGTCTCAATGCGATCATATAACGCGACTATCTGCGGGATGACTTCACTGTTCATACCTTTTCAAAACTCCAATCCCAGTTAAGGGGAGAAAACGAGCCCTCTCTAATATGTAGCTTAGGTGGGACAAGATTGGGTGAACTGGAGGGAGAATCTTTTTCCATCCCACGGGTTCAAGGTTGAGGTGCATGACCCCAAGTGGAGGAGAGGACGATCGCGAACCCCTCACCCCGGATGAGCGATCGCAATACGGGCCCTTTCCGGTCAACCTGGGAGTTCAAAGGATAAAATAAACCCTAGTGTTAAAGCAAGAATTAGTAAACGAATGCTACCAAGGGAAGAACTATTAAAAGGTGTTGAAAATCGTGAGCAAATGGCTCATATCATCGATCTGGCCGATCGCGCAATCAAAACTTGGGAAGTGGCGGTGACGGATTTTCTTTCGCCGATCGAACTGATGGAAACCCAGACGGCGTTCAATCGCCTGACAGAGGTTCATCTGGTAGCATTCGGGGGATATCCCCAGGCGGAACGACAACGGGTAGCGATCGCCCGTATCGATTTGCCTTTAGATGCCACCAGTGTCCCCTTAGCAGCGTTAGAAATTGCCGGTAACTTTTTGTTTGATTCAGCGAGTCACCGGGACTTTTTAGGGTCTCTCTTGGGGACCGGCATTGTTCGCGAAAAAGTCGGAGATATTATTGTGCTGGGGGAACGGGGTGCACAGGCAGTCGTCTCCCCGGATTTGGTGGAATTTTTGGAGATGAGTTTAACTCAGGTGCGATCGGTCCCGGTGAAAACCCAGCGCATCGAGTTGGGGGAATTGAAAATTCGCGAACCCAAAAAGAAAGAGTTAACCACCGTGGAGGCATCCATGCGCTTAGATGCGATCGCCTCGGCTGGATTCGGGATGTCTCGCAGCAAAATGGCTGATTTAATTAATAGTGGGGATGTCCGCGTTAACTGGAAAGACATCTCTCAAACCAGTTACCAACTTAAACCCAATGATTTAATCGCCATTCGCGGGAAGGGACGCCTGGAAGTTGGAGAAGTTCAAGTTACGAAAAAAGAACGCTATCGGATTCAGCTTACCCGGTATTTGTAAGCGACTGGGACAATGGGGGAGTTGAGTGGAGTTTAATTGACCACTGACCCCTCAACTCTCCCCAATTGTGGAGCCACCTAAACCGAAAGCGCCCTTTCTCCCGGTTCATCACTCCTCGAACAAATAATAATTTAGAGATGCAAGGATTTTTTTCTTCTATCTCTTCAATCTATTCCGGATTATTTAAGCTCTGCTTAATTTTGAGGCTGGTTTAACTGAAAAATAGCGGGTGTTTATATCAGGCAACTCCACTGCAAAAAGCTTCGGAAATCCTGGGAGAATTCCTAAAAATTTGGCGATCGCCTCCTCTTGGAAAATTGCAGGGTCTGACCCCTCACTCCGGGTTAAAATCATGTCATACTGTCAAAAAAACAGGGGTATCCTGGGTTGACCGTTCGGGAATAATCGCTGCTATGGTACGCCAAAATCAAGAGTTTCTTGATCAAACCCACGAATCTAAGAGATTAAATCACAGTATGAGATCTGTGTTTGCCAAGTTCTTGCGCCAGATTCAAAAAAAACTGCCCGATTTGACGGGGGTAGCGGTAGTCGGGATGGCGACCCTTTGTACCTCCGGTTTTGTGCTGGGAGTCCGGCAACTGGGCGGTTTCCAACATGGGGAACTGATGGTTTATGATCGGCTGATGCAGTGGCGTGCCGATGAGCCCCCGGATCCTCGGATTGCGATCGTGACGATCTCCGAAGAAGACATTCAGGCCGAGGGATGGCCCCTATCCGATCGCACTCTGGCCCAGGCATTGGAGAATTTGCAACGATATGAACCCGTGGCGATCGGCTTGGACCTGTATCGGGACCTCCCCCAACCCCCGGGACATCCTGAACTGCTCAAAGAATTAGAAGCCCCAAATCTGATCGCCATTAGAAACGATTCCCCCGGGGTGAACCCACCGCCGACTGTCCCCGCAGAACGCATCGGCTTTAATGACTTGGTAAGCGATCCCGATGGACCGATTCGCCGCAATTTAATTAGCTTCGTACTCAATGGGAAAACTAACTTTTCTTTTTCCCTTCAACTGGCAATGCTCTATCTAGGGGACCTGGGGTTTTTTCCCCAACCCAGTGAAACCCAACCCGGTCAAATCGTCTGGGGAAAAGCGGTATTAGCGCCATTGCAGTCCAACTCTGGAGGTTATACCCACCTTGATGCTCAAGGCTTCCAGATTCTCCTCAATTATCGGTCTCGAAAGGAGGTAGCCCCGTCGATTCCCTTGTCTGAAGTCCTAGGCGATCGCCTAGAACCCGAATGGATCCGAGATAAAATCATTGTCATCGGGACCACCGCCCCAAGTATTAAAGATGTACACCAGACCCCCTATAGTTCGGTAGAAAACAACCCCTTCATGCCCGGGGTATTGATTCATGCCCAAATGCTCAGTCAGTTGTTGACTGCCGTCTTAGACGGGCGGCCTTTATTTTGGGTGTGGTCGCAGTGGGCCGAAGTGCTCTGGGTGATCGGCTGGATCGCCGTGGGCGGGACTACCGCTTGGCTGATTCGCCATCCCTTAATTTTGCCCGGGGTCGCTGGGGCCTGGGCTGGGAGTTTAGTTTTAGCCAGTTGGATTCTGTTTAGCCAAGCGGGTTGGGTGCCGGTGGTGGCACCTCTGGTTGGTTTGGCGATCGCCGTAGCCGGGGTGGTTGCCTTTCGGGCTTACCAGTCGGGACAGCAACAGCAGATCGTCATGAAACTTTTAGGACAAAATGCCTCTCCGGAAGTGGCCGATGCCCTTTGGGAAAACCGCGATCGCCTGCTCAAAGATGGCAAACTTCCCGGTCAAAAACTGACCGCCACCATGTTATTTACCGACCTCAAGGACTTCAGCACCATCTCAGAGCAAATGCCCCCCGAAGCCCTCCTAGAGTGGTTAAACGAATACTTGGACGTTCTGAGTCAAGTGGTGCAAGACCATCAAGGAATTATTAACAAATTTACTGGGGATGGTATTATGGCGGCGTTTGGGGTTCCCCTGCCTCGTCAGTCCAGTGCAGATATCGCCCGGGATGCTCGCAATGCTGTCGCCTCGGGTCTGGCAATGGGCGATCGCCTCCAAGAACTCAACCGCAACTGGCAAAAACGTGGCCTCCCCGTGGTTCAGATGCGCGTCGGAATTTTTACCGGGGCCGTGGTTGCCGGTAGTCTAGGGGGAAAAGAACGCCAAGAATACGGCATTATCGGCGATAGCGTTAACATTGCCTCTCGCTTAGAAAGCTGTGAGAAAGACCGGCAATCCAGTATTTGTCGCGTACTCATCGCCCACGAAACTCTCATTCATATCCAGGACGAGTTTTTTGTGGAACACTGGGGACCCTTGGCCCTCAAAGGGAAACAGCAAACCGTTGATGTCTACCGGGTGGTTGCTCGTCGCCCCCCGACTCCCTAGAACGTCGGTAACCTCGGGGGAAGACCAACCGGGATTCTGTCCATAATTTTGGCCTAGTTCTAAGGTTTGCTGGGGCAGAAACCCGGGTTCTTGTTCTTTGGCTCTAAAAACCCATGCCCCAGAGGAACCCTCCCCAATCGGTGCGAACTCTATTAGACTTCTTGCAAAAATCCGGATTGCTCCCCCTTTCTCCCTCTTAAGAACGCCAATCGGCTTTTTAGAATTTTGCAAGAAGTCTATTCTGGAGGATTGCCAACGCTCCAAAATCAGGAGCAATCGGGGGGAACAGTTCTCAAAATAATGCGTCTATCATGGATAGACTTTTTAATAGTTGTAAGGGAATGCTCGTATTTTAGAATCCCTTCGGGAGATTCCGATCCCATCGCAATGGTCTGGACTTAGGAATTGATTTGAACGGGCTTTAATCTCGGATGACCGGGAATGGTTGCCCGGGTTAGGGGAAGTCTGAAGGCAACCGACTCAACCGGGACAAAACTGTGAAATGATCATCAGGTTAGAGCGGATTGAACCGAAAAATTTTGACCAACACAGTTGTGGCGAGATCCTCGGTTCAATGGGAGGATAATACAATGAGTAATTTTTTGATGCCTTGATTGCCCAAAAGATGTTTATAGAAAGGTCTTTTGAGCGATCGTGAGGGCAGAGCTTATGACAGAAGTCACAGTCTGATTACATAAAACTACTAGAATTAATTTAGTCATTCACTCAATCCAATCAATCCAATCAATCGATCTGTACCTGAAGGGAGACCCGAATATGATTAATACAAAATATTGGACTCCATCAATACTGGCTAGTATTGCACTAGGTCTGCAATTATTAACCGGGGGAGTCATCCCAACATCCGCCGCTGAATTTGTCCCACCGGATAATGTGGGCGCACCTAGAGGGCGGGTTGGGGGAGGCACCCGGGGCGGAAACCCCTTTGATCAAGTATCTCCTGGAGCGCCGGGACGACGGATTGGAGGGGGTAGTCGGGGTTGTAGCGTCACCGTCGAGGGTCCAACGGATCAGGCATTAACAGCGTTGATCCCTGACACCACAATGGGATTAACCGTAGAAGCCTATCCCACATTCTTTTGGTATTTACCACCGACTTCAGCCACGGGAGTAGAATTCGTGCTGATGGATGAAAATGGTGAAAAAGTCATTTATGAAACTACATTTCGCACGAAAGGTGAGGCGGGAATCGTTAGCTTGAACCTGCCGGAAAATGCGAGTCTCCCCCCATTAGAAATTAATAGCAATTATCGCTGGTACTTTTCTATTATTTGTAACCCAGAAGATCGAGCAGCAGATGTTTATGTCCAAGGGTGGGTGCGCCGAGTAGAAGCCAGCGCCAGTTTAACGGAGCAGTTAGCCACCACCACCTCGGATCTAGAACGTGCGGAAGTTTATGCTCGCAACGGCATTTGGCATGAGGCGATCTCCCTGCTGGCTCAACTGCGCCGGAGCAATCCCAATAATGCGGATATTAAAAGTGAGTGGCAAAAACTGATCACTTCGATTGATCTCCAAAATGTAGCGGAGGTCCCCCTGGTTCAAGAGATCACCGTGGAAGTCCAGGAAGATCAACAAAGCCGATCAAGCGAACCCAACCCTGAAACCCAGCCATAAAAGGGGCAATTCTCAAGGGGGACTGTTGAAGGATGAAGGATGAAATTTTTCCATCTCCCCCATCCTCCCCCGCTTCCCCCTTTCGGGAGTCATGAAAATTAAGGGTTAAGCTCGCTCAGAAGCGCCTCGACTTTTTCCAATCTTTCATTTTCACCCTGCTGCTGATAAAGCTCTTGGGCTTTTTTCAGTTGCTCGATCGCCTCGGAAACGCGATTGCGTCCTCTTAAAGCCAGGGCGAGATTATAATAAGCATCACCATTGTCCGGAGCCAGTTCCGTTAATCGACGGTAGGCGACGATCGCCTGTAAATAGTCTTCCTGCTGGAGATGAATCGCGGCGATCGCAGCATGGGGTTCTATTAAATCCGGCGCTAAACTCGCTGCTCTTTGATAACTGACGAGGGCTTCAATCACCTGACCCTGGTCCTGGAGCAGTTTACCGATCGCTAACTGAAGTTGGGCATTTCGCGGTTCAAGCTGTGCTGCTTGCTTAAACGTTTCCAAGGCTTCATTCGTCTTGCCTTGAGTCAGAAAGGCCACCCCTAAAATCATTTGAATACTGCCTTGTTGGGGTGCCAACCCTGCCGCTTGTTGGAGTGCGACCACAGCCTCATCAATCCGTCCCTGCTGAAGTAACGCCGTCCCAATCGACTCGTAGGCTTGCCAGTATCTCGTATCGCGACTGGTCACCTGTTGAAATGCCTGTAAGGCGCCGTCATAGTCTTCTTGGCGCAACAGAACCACCCCTAACCCAATTTGAGCGTTGAGGTTCTCCGGGTCCAGTTGAGCCGCTCGTCGGTAGGCGACAGATGCCGCCTCATTATTGCCCAAATTCGCCAACGCATAACCGAGAGCATATTGAAAATCTGCATTCTCCGGTTCGAGAGAAGTCGCCTGCTGAAAAGCATTCACTGCGGCTTCAAAGTTTTGCTGTGTAGCTTGCAAAAAGCCGATTCCAGAAAAAATCCGGGCGTTGTCACCATCTAAGTTGGCAGCTTGTAAATAAATCTGGATAGCGTTGGCATAATCACCCGCATCCACCAATTCTCGCCCTTGTCGCAACAGTTCATTAACCTCGCGGTCGAGATTCTGATTATTTTGGGCCGACTGCGCTAACAATAGAGGTTCGGTTGCTCCCAGGGTAACCGATGGGGTGATAATGCTGATTCCTCCTAACAACAGGAGACTCACGAATATAGGGTTCAGTTTTTGCACGGCCTAACTTCTCTTGTTTTTACGATAATTGCTAGAGATTACAAGAATGCTTCTCTGTTACCGGGAACAGAGAACCCACAGGAGACCCCTTGCCACCCCTGGGGCGAACAGACCCGTCCCCTTTTTCCCGAGCGATTGGAGGAGCCAGGAGCAAAGTAACCTCTAGGGATTCTGATTTTAACAACAACGGCTCACATTTTTAAGGGGGGTTGTAGAATCCTATTTAGGGATTTTAACGGCAGAAGTATGAGATCAGCGCAATCAACTGGGAAATTTTTTGGGAAGGATTCCAGAGGGGATTGCAGGACGCATCAGATCGGTTGAGGAAGGGGTTCTCAGGAGGGGGACAAGGGGCGATCGCCGAAGCGTCAAAATGCCCTTAACCTCGGCTAATCCTGGGGTGCCGAGGTAGGCCCTGGGACTTGAGCAAGTCCGACTCCCAGGCGATCGCCCTTACCGATTTTGCTCTTCCCGATTTCGGGAGAATCGGCTCTCTTGGAATGAACTGCCAATCCCTTGAAGAATCCCTCGCCCAATTAACCCAATGCCTTTCCCCAATTGAATCAGCAAATATCGCGCGCTATCCCCCAGGGAGAGCAAAACCGCTTTGATTCGGGGGGAGATGGCATCGCGGGTTTCTAACAGCAAGGTCACCCAGAGTCTGGGTCCTCTGAGTCCAACTAATTCTTGCCGTCGGGGGGAATAAATTTGGATTTTTTTAATCCCTCCCTCGTCAAAGATATAGAGCCAATGTCGGCTTTCAAAGATAGCTTTAGGTTCTACCCAGAGATTTTGCCGACGATATTTCCAGGACAAATCATTTCTAAATCGCTCAATTTCTCGGGTGGATAGCCAGTGATTGTCTAAAAAGTTGAGTTTAATTTCTTCTACATCCGCGACCCGATTTAAGAGGGGTTGGACGACGGCATTGGCCACCTGAATGAGCAGGTTTTCGAGTAAAGCGCTGGCGCGCTCGATGGATTTCGGGTCTTCCGGGGGGTAGATGACATTTTCGATCGCCAAGGGAATTTGATAGAGAAGATAGGCTAATAAATCGAGAACGAGGGGGATTTTATTTAATAAAGCACCTTCGATAATTTCGATTTCTTCCAGTAAAAAGGGTACGAGGTCAAATTCACCCAGGGCATTAGCGGAGGAATTCCCTAATCCGAGGGTGATGGAATAGTATTTACCAAAATAGGCCGTAACGGACATTTCCCATAAATCGCGGATGATGCGATCGCGTTTTGAGGGGAGTTCTGTGGGCTGGACTTGAGCATACCGCAGTTGCGCCAAAATTTCCTCAAATTGGTGCAGAACCGTGTATAGTAATTCCTGCTTTTTGTCAAGATGCAAGATATCAATTTCTATAACGGTATCCGTGAGGTTTGCCAAGGGAGTATCGATTTTCTCCGCGATCGCCTCCAATAATGGGCGAGGGTTATGAATTGGGCTCAGTTCTGAACCCGTGGGGGGTAACAACTCTGCCGCAGAAGCACGGACCATGCTGGTGCGATCGCTCGAAGTTCGGGGGCGATTGGGGCGTTCTGGGGGTGCAGAAATGCGCTGAGGTTGCCGGGGAGAATTGAGGGGAGCACGGATCTGACCCGGGTTTGCAGGCAGAGGAGGTGGCGGTTCGCTCACAGGTGGGGCCAACAACTTATTCACCATCCAACGAGCGGTGAGGAGTTCCCGGTGGCGGCCCTGCCAAAACAAGCGGTCAAAATCCGATAGGCGATCGCCTTGCAAATACTGATCAACCTGACGAATTTCCGCATCAATTTGACGCAAACCCGAGCGGCGCAAGTCTTCGAGCAGAACACCAATCACGCCACCCCGCCTAGAAATGCCCGGACTTGGCCTCGTT
Source organism: Laspinema palackyanum D2a (assembly GCA_025370845.1). GTDB lineage: Bacteria > Cyanobacteriota > Cyanobacteriia > Cyanobacteriales > Laspinemataceae > Laspinema. The sequence continues at coordinate 114,043 of JAMXFF010000015.1, forward strand.
GAGACCCGAAGATTTCCCCCGCTTCCCCAATAGGTTTCTCCCGATGCCACAGTCCGGACTGCCTGAAGTAGTTCCGATCCGGCTATTCCTTTGGGGCAGTATCCCTTGACATTCGCGAGATACTCAGCCCCTGCCTGGTTAGGGTCTGGCGATCGACCCAACAACAACAGAGACACCCGAGGGTATCGTTCCCAGAGTTCTGCCATCAAGGTGAAACTCGTGACCCCATCGGGTTCCGTGCGGCCTAACTCCCAGTCCAACAGCACCAGATCCACAGGGTGTTCGGCAGGAGGGGCGTCGCTCTGAGTCGGGTCTGTAGGAGTGGCTAGAGTAGAGAGAATCTCTAAAGCACGAGTCCCGTCAGTGGTTTGACCGGCCACTTGCAGATCCGTTGATTGCTGGCACAAGCTAGACAGACCCAATAAGAAAATTGGGTCTTGATCAATCAATAGCAGTTGAAAAGGGGGGTGACTCACGGCAGAAATGAGTTAAAGGGCTTGGACAGGGGAGCCAGAACAGAGCCGATCGGGAACAGTCCCGAAAACATCAGCCGTTTTCCCGACCCTCCCAGTGCGGTCTTTGGTTTCTCAATCCCATTGTGCCGCAAAAACCCTCCATTTCAATCTGACGCGACCCCTTTAAGAGGATTTTATTCAATCCCATCCACGGGCAAGGGAGCATAGGAGTCTTCAGGGTTGGAGGCTGGAACCGGGTCTTGATAGGCCGGTGCGGGTTCCTCATAGTAAGAACTGGGTTGTTCATAGTAGGGTTCTGGCTCTTGATAGGCGGCTGCCGGTGGCTCATAGTAGGGTTCCGGTTCCGGCTCATAGTAGGGTTCCGGCTCATAGTAGGGTTCTGGCTCATAGTAGGGTTCCGGCTCGTAGTAGGGCTCCGGAGCTTGATAGGCTGCTGCCGGTGGCTCCTGATAAACCGGTTCTTGATAGACTGGAGCCGGTTCTTGATAGACTGGAGCCGGTTCTTGATAGACTGGAGCCGGTTCTTGATAGACTGGAGCCGGGGCCTGATAGACCGGAGCCGGGGCTTGAGAGGAGGAGCGGGCCGCTTCAGATTCCCGGGCGGCATAGATGGCATCTAGTTGGGCATTCCAACGAGCGATCGCCGTTCGCGCTTCAGAATACAAAGCACGACCCGAGCCAATTTTAGAGGCAGTATTGATTGCCTTGGTGAGACTCCCCTGGGCCGCCAAGGTTGCGGCTTGGTCCAGAATCGGTTGGTCTTCAGCAATTTGAATCTCGCTGACCCATTTTCCGATATTTTCTGAGGCTTCTTGATGCAGGGCTCGACCGGCCGCAATTTTTTTGGCTTCGTTGATTGCTTCCTGGAGCTGACCGGCTTGGGCGAGGGCCTGAGCGCTGGCGAGGATGGGTTGATCTTCGAGGGTTTCAACCTGTTTGTTCCATTGGGCAATCAGGGTTTGGGCTTCAATCCGCAGGGGACGTCCCTGGGCGACCTGTTGGGCCGAGGCGATCGCATTTCTCAAGGCGGCGATATTATTGGAGTCCGCAATCGCCTTGGCTGCGACGACATAACCTCGGTCTTCAATTTGGTCGATTTCCTTCCGCCATTGGGCGATCGGGGTTTGAGCGTCGAGACGTCCGGGGCGATCCATCCCCACCATAGAAGCTTGGGCGATCGCTAACTGCATCAACATCGGGTGACGGAAACTGGCCACCGCTTGGGCCATCTGAACCTGAAACAGGTCCTGTTTGTGCTGATTCCATCGGACCAAATTCTCTTGAGCTTGGCTGTACAGGGGGCTATCCGATTGAATCTGACCGGCGATCGCCGAGGCTTCTAGGAAGGTAAAGAGGCGATCGGGGATAGGTCCGGCGGGTTTGTCATTTTGAACCAGGGCTCGGGCTGAGCTCAGGTGAATCAAGTCCTGACTTTCCCCATAAACGGTTGTATCTGAGGGAATCCACTTGGCAGCGGAGATGGCTCCATCAAAATTGCCATTTTGGAAGCGAGTTTTGGCGATCGCCAGCAATTCTGCACTCCAGCGGTTAATCTCCTGATTCGCCTGCTCTCGAACATATCGTTGGGGGTTAATTTGTCGCGCTAGGTCGATGGCCCGGACTAACTCCTCTGCGGTCTGGTTGTAGACCAAATAGCGGGCATCTTCTAACTGTTTCCAAGCTTCCTTTTCCGCGACAATGCGCTGCTGTAGTTCTCCATAGCGGGTGGAACGCCAGTAAACGTTATCCAATTTGAGCAACTCTCGCATCTGATCCTCGACTCCGTTCCAGTTGCGAGCTTTCAGTGCGGCTTCAGCTTTATCGTAAATTGCTTTTCCTTGGTCCCAATCCGCCTCCCAAATTTGTAATTCTTGTTCAACTTGGGCATACACGGGGTTGGTTTTGGGAATTTTGTCCACAATGGCATTGGCCCCGTTTAAATCCCCTGCCATAAATTTTTGCCGTGCCAAGTCCAGAATTAGCGCCGACCATTCCCCGACTAATTTATCTCCTTGACCTCGGAGGGGATGGTCTGCGGGCCAGCTTTCCACCAGTTCGATTCCCGCGACGAGCTGGTCTAAGTCCCCTGTTTTGGCGGCATTTTGAGCACAGTAGAGGCGATCGCGCTCGGTGGAACCCACCCCGAGAGCATCGCAATCAATCGGTGGGGGCATGGTGAGTAACCACCGCAGGGATACCGCTCCCATGCTGGTACAAGCGACCAGCAGACTCAGCCAGAGTAAATGCCATCCCCATAGAAGACTTCGACCCTTTTCGGTTCGAGGTCTCTGTTCAGTGGCGACTAGGGCGCCTGTCTGATTTTCATGCTGATTTGTGCTTTTTTTCGGGAGCGGAAGACGGAATTTCCAGCCCCACCCCTTGACGGATTTCGGGTTGTGTGGGCCCAAGTCCGTACCTGGGGTTAAGGTATCGCCGGTTTCTGAGTGATTGCGTTGCGATCGCCCACCCCATAACCGAGCGGCGATCGCTCCTTTAATGCGTCCATCCCGCCGTCTCCGAATGCGGTGGTTTGGCTGTGTACTGGATTGGTCAAATTGTTTTCTCACCATTGCTTCAGCCTGTCCCTACAATGCCGACTTGTATTGGCACATCTTTCTACTTCTTGATTACCGGGTAGAGACGGGAAAATATGAGGTCTCTCCAGTGTCGTTGCTTTTCGAGTCAGTCAACCCTTGAGGGTTACACTTGCAGGCGATACCCACCCCCTAGGATATAAATTGCGTTTGCTCCCTTGGGGATCACCCTAGATTCTACCTGATGGCTTAGATTCATGCTAAAAACCGAGTCTTTTAAATACATCCTTACCAAATGCTTTTACCGTTTACCCGCTCCGAGCGTTCCCGATTGAAACCGGGAGCATCTGTTGGTCACTGTGACAAGCCTCTTGCGGGATATATCCCGGCTCACTCATCCTTGAAATTTATAAGATAAAGGAGCAATTTAGGGGATAGATTGTCGTCTTGGTTCATGCATCACTTCCCAATGGGGATTTTCCGGGTAGGGGGGGCTAGAGTTTTTTTCGCTTCTGACCCAGTGGGCGATCGCCCCGGTAATCTATGATGTAGACCCCTGAACTGTTATCAAAATTCCACCCCAACCTCAAAGTCGTTCTAAAAGTTTAAAGTCTATAGCGATTTTGTTCCACTTAGATCAGCAGTTTAGCTTGAAGTTTTAGGAACGGGTATCAAAAACTCATAAAAGTGGGGCATTTCCCGGAAAACTTTGACCCATCTCGGCAAGGGGTATCCTGAATAAAAATCTCGGGCAAAATTAGATAGAGCGGTTCCCCCAGTGATTCGCGGAGGTTTTGTCCGGGGGAGCATCTTGAAAAATCCGCGATCCTAGGGAAGCTCAATGCTTGCCCTATCTGGCCCTCATGAGTCCAGAAACCGCTATCGATTCGGACAAGAACGCCGATGTCTGGCCCTCTTGATTGAATACCGACCCGGAACGCTCTAGGCGATCGCCCCAGGGTCTGGAACACTCTCGGCTTGGGGAGGGGATTTCTGATCCCGATAGCCGAAAAAATTAATTTGATATTCCACAATCCGGACCCCAGTTTGGGCTTCGACTTGTCGGATTAACTCCTCGGGTAATTCGATCTGAACGTCCAGCAGTTGATTGGTGTCGATGCAGTTAACGTGACTGTGAGCATCGCTGATATTTCCATACAACCGACCATCTGAGCGTTCGATGCATTCGATAATTCCTTGGTTGGAGAGCGCTTCGAGGTTTTGGTAAACGGATGTATGTCCGATCTCCTTCCCCCCACGATTGAGGCGATCGTAAATTTCTCTAGCGGAAAGATGCTCTTGCTCAGTCCAGAGCAACTCTAGGATAAAGCGGCGCTGTCGCGATAATCGCATTCCTAAACTTTGGCAGCGATTGAGGGCATCTTCTAAGGAGCGAATGGGTTTAACGGATACTACCTGTTTTTTCATAGTTTTGTGTTGAGGTATTCATTTAATGGCACAATTAATTAAGGATGTATCCTGTTCCCTTTCATAGTTATAGCGGGTTTCAACGAACCAGGAAGTTAGGGATTGGGGCGATGAAGGTCGCGTCGGATGTCGTCACTTAAAAGGGGGAACCGGACTCATCCCGTTAACAGGATTGAGATAATTCTATCGTAGGCTTCGTTTGTCCGTGGGCGATCGCTCAGGATATCACCCCGCTGTGTCACCCTCTGCCTTCCCTTGGCGGCGCTTGTGCACCGGGGGGAATCGTTCCATGGGTGAATCCTCCATCTGCAACCCCTCAACCCGATGCTGATACTGTAGAATAGGTTACCGATTCACCGCCTGCGTTAAAGTTTTCTGATTTTAGTTCTACCTGCTGCCCCTGGTTTCATGACAATTACCATCGCCCTCAATTCCGAGTGTTTGCTCAATTTGGACCTATCTCCCGTCCAAGGGGCGATCGCTAAATTATCCCCAGATCAACCCTTCACTGACCCGGATCTGTCCTTGCAGTTTGAAATCGATTATCCCCGGGACCCCTCGGACCCCCGCGAACTCTCGGAAATTCCTGAGATCCGTCTGTGGTTTATCCGCTTAGATGCCACCTATCCCTGGTTGCCTTTGCTACTCGATCGCAAATCTGGCGAATTCGCCCGCTATGTAGCCATGTTGGTCCCTCACGAGTTTCATCGCACCGAAGGCATTCAATACAACCCTGAAGCGTTGGAAATTTTCTTGATGAACAAAATTTTTACCCTCGCCAACCTCTTGCAGCAACATGGCGTACCCAGTAAGTCTAAGCTCATTTCTCTCTCTCAGATGCTCGGTTACGAACTCGATGATGGCTTTTTTGAGTTGCTGGGGATTCACGCTTGAGCGTCTTCTCCCTCCCGTCGGTCCCCTGTATCCTGAATTCAATCCAGGGAGTTCGGTATAGATTAGCCCGGTGTCAATCCTGATCACCATAGAATTCAGCACAGGGAGCAAAATGCTCCCTGATTGCCGTAGGGAGCATTTTGCTCCCTCTCGGTTGAGGAATTGTCTCCTTGATTTAGACTCCCTAGAGTGCCCTATTGCTAAAAGCTGGAATTCCATCAACCCTGAACTAAATCTAACCCCCAAACTCATGACCCGAGCTTGTGGACTCAACGAATTCACCCAAACGGTTAGCGCTTCATCGGCAATGTTCAATGCTCAACAAAGTTGGATAAATTGTCTGAGATTCTCTCTCCCATCACTTATAATCAGGATGAGCCACAAATAAACCGGGTTCGGATCGTTGCAGGCTGGCTCTCCTAGCTTCGGAATGGGCAAATCCCCGACACAAATTCAGGTAAAATTTTTCCATTTGTTCCCTCTCTAGGCAGAGGGCAATCCGATTAAACTTACGACTAAATGCAGGGAATGCAGAAGGGTGTCAGTGATATGATTTCCGGACAGTTGGGGATCTCTGGCGAGTTGGGTAACTAGACAGAACGCTCTAGCTATCACCGCCGGAGATAATTCCTTGGGAATCAGTCTCTTGAAGGCAGGCTACTCCATCGTTTAAGTGCGTGACTGGCATACCCCACCCAATCTGCCTCTCGGAAGGAATTCCCAGGCAACATTCGCTACCACTGCGGTGCGATCGCCCTCCTTGGGGCGCGTCCTCCCAGCAGCGATCGCCCTGTGAAAACCGTGATCCTCAAGAGGATGGTACCGATCCCCTGCCCCTCCTAGGGTCAGATGATCCTAGTCAAACTCTCGAAGGATAATCACCTTTTTTTATCAACAACAAAGACTTAAAAATGGAGTTGGAGGATACATAATGACCTGAGCTATCAAGGATCGTGGATAATTGAGTGCCATTGTATTTATGAATGGATCTTTTTCAACCCAAACTCACCAGGTTGTGTATGCTAAATAACGAACGGGTTATCGACTGCCAAACCTTGCTTAATAGCGGGAGTGCTATGAAAGAAGTAATTGCCATGACCGTCATGCTACTGACTTCCCTCTCTGTAGCCATTCCAGTGGGAGCAGAACCCAATGCCACTGACCTCCAACAGTTGCGAATGACTAAAGTCTGTCCGAGGTGTAATCTCAATGGTGCAGACTTGAGTGGGATTGACTTACAGGGTGCGGTGTTAACCAATGCCAACTTGATTGGTGCCAACCTCAGTGGTACTAACCTGAGTACGGCGGACTTGAAAGGTGCGGATATGACCGGTGCTAATTTTCAACTGGCTAATCTGTCTGCGGCGAATCTCAATGCAGCTAATTTAAGTACCGCCAATCTGCTCGGGAGCATCCTTTTAGATGCGAACCTCAATGCTGCTGATCTGAGTAAGGCCAATTTGTATGGTGCGGATTTGAGGCGGGCCAATTTCCAAGGTGCGAATCTCTATGAGGTAAATCTATTTGGTGCGGATGTAGAAGGAGCTAGAGGTTTGAGGCCCTAACCGGGTAACTCTCTAACGGGGGATTTCCCTTCCGAAGTCAGCAACACAGGAGGGTCAGTCCGCATCGGTTTTCCGCTCTAGTCTCAATGAACTCAGATGGGATGGCGAGGAGGTGGGAATCAGAATCAAGGTGATCGGGACAGGGCAATAACGATCGCCTTTCTGACAAGGGGCCCCCGCTTGATGACAATCGGAACTTTTTTCTGGACAACTGAGCTGGACCCCGCGCTCAGGTTCAGGGTGGAGCATCCTGCGGCAATGTTTGCACTCCAGTCTCAGCCGCAGGACGGCGATCTCAAAAACATCTTTTTCGCTGTTAAATTTTATACAGTTTACTAACTCTATCACCCTCAACCCAGTGGGTGAGAGTCCCGAGGGGTCCTTTTCCTCAGACGGGGCGTAATCGGAACGGGAGTCAACAGAGGAGTTGCCAAGGGTGGGCGATCGACTCACTTCTGCGAGATTTAATTCAACATTCTTCCCCAACTTGCCTCACTTATCTTTCTTCTCACATTATTTTGAGGGAATGAAAGGCCCTTATCTGGCCTCAATCAAGGGGGATAAATTCCTGACAACTCCATCTTGAATCATCAGAAAAACTCTCTTTTCCGGTATCTGTATAAGACTTAATGGGACCCAAGCAATCTCGAATATGAATTAAATAGATTTGGCTTTCTTTCATAACTCTAGGGCTTCGTTGATAATCTTTTTTTTGATAAAATAATGCAATGATTTGACTGTTTCTATCTCAACTTTTGGATTTAATAAATTTTATAAATGATCGATTAATTCCACCAGAGACCAAGGGAAAACTTTTGATAAATCGGAGTCAATTTAAAAATCTATATTGCGATCGTCGGTTTCTTATCCTCGGGCAACCGACCCAAATATTCTTAAATTAAATGTACCATGCCGGTGGGCAATGGCTAATATTTCCGCTCGTTTTTGTTGGAAGTTCTGTTTCAGATTCAGGGGTGGGGAAGAGTTGGGCCAATGGGTTGAAGTCTCAAGGCTTAAAATAAAAGAGTCACCCAGTTTAGGGTTAATCTGTATTGTTTCAGGGGTTAATAATCCGATGCGTCAGAGTCTTCTGTCCTAACTCCATTCATTTAATAATCTGACGCACCCGATGCAGCAATTAACTGGATTTGAGATTACTCATCATCAAATACCCATCCGTCTCCTTCGGTCCACTGGTTTTCATTTTCCAGGGGAAGGGATTCGGGAAAATTTTGGGTAAGTTTTGGTATGATCGCCTCCGCATTCAAGGAACTTCCTGGCAGATTTGCCGGGAGGTAAACGGTGAAAGTAGAACCCAATCCGAGGTTACTTTCTACGAATAAATCCCCTCCCATTAATTGGCATAAACTCCGGGCCACTGCTAACCCTAATCCGGTCCCCGCAGTATGATGAATATCGGAAGTATGGATTTGGCTAAATGGTTCAAATAGCTCTTGCAGTTGTTCTGGGGTGATGCCGATGCCGTTGTCTCGGACTCGGAAGGCGATCCATTCTTCCGCCGCTTCTAGTTCCGGTTTATTGAACTTGGATGCGGCATTTAAGACGCGAAAATCTGGGGTGTCTTCTCGGGTAATTTCTAAGGCGATCGCCCCATTTTCGGTAAACTTGGTGGCATTATCGAGCAAGTGCCACAACACCTGCTGTAGTTTATGGCGATCGGTGCATATCATCCCCCACTCGGCATCCCCTCCCATCGTCAAGGTATTATTATTCGTAATCAGCTTATGTTCAATTTCCGCCATAATCATGGCGATCGCCTCACCCACCTCGAAGCATTCGACTTCCAGTTGCATCCGACCCAACTCAATCTTAGAATAATCCAAAATATCATCGATCGCCACCAACAAATCTTTCCCCGCTTTGTTAATCTGCTGCAAATCCCCAAAGAAAGCTCGATTGCTTACCCCTAACTCCTTCGCGTCTTCCTGCAATAAATCACTATAGCTAATAATCGTCGTTAACGGCGTCCGCAATTCATGGCTCATATTGGCAAAAAATGCACTTTTTGCCAAATTCGCGGCTTCTGCGGTCGCTTTAGCTCTTTGCAATTCCGTTTCAACTCGTTTGTTTTCGGTAATATCCCGAGCAAAAATACAGTTGTATTCTTTCCCTTTAATTTGGAAATAATTAATGGTAATTTCTACCGGAAAACTCTGATTATCCTTGGTCCGATGATGGCATTCCAACCGGACTGAGCCAAATTCTTTAATTTCCTCCCAGTATTCGGGCCAGACTTCGGCAGGTAAATCGGGGTTGATATCATGCACACTCAGGGATAGAAGTTCTTTGCGGGAGTAGTTCAACGTGATGCAAGCGGCATCATTGACATAGAAGAATCTGCCATTAGGAGTCAGCCAAAATACCGAATCCGCTGCATTATTGATGGAAAATTCCAAAACGTCGCGGGTTTCTTCTAGGAGGCTGCGAGCGCGAATTTCCGATTGCAATTGGTCGATCGCCTCCGTTAAATCTTTCGTGCGTTCGGCAACGCGGGTTTCGAGTTCTTCGTTGGCTTTTTGGAGTGCCGCTTCCGCCGCTTTGCGATCGGTAATATCAAATCCGATAAAGACTGCTGCCTGTCCCTGTTGATATTTGTGAGACACCACCAAAAAGTGCCGATTCACCCCGCGAACAGACATCTCAATTTCATGCTGTGCTTCTTTGGCGGGATTGTCAAAAAATTCCGGAACCAGGTGATTAAACTTCGGTGAACCCTGTAAAAAGCCGATTTTTTTCCCGAGAAAAGTCTCGGGATTGGCATTAAAAGTTTTCGCTAAATAGCCATTGACTCCGAGATAAATTAAATCAGAACTAAACCAAGAAATGCTGCCGGGAACGGCATCTAAAACCGCTTGGAGTTGGTCGTTGGCGGTTTCAAGTTCGGTTTGAGTTTTGATGCGATCGTGGGTTTCTAAGGCGAGGGCCGTATAATCGGCGATGGAGGCCGCAAAGTTCCGTTCTCCCAATTTCCACCGGCGAGGGATGCCGCGATGTTCACAGCAAACAATCCCGACGATTTTGCCGCCAATGCGAATGGGTGCATCTAATTTGGAGGTAATGCTTAGGGGGATGAGGTAGGAATCGGCTAAATCTCGGGTTCTGGGATCGGTGATGGCATGATCGACGGAAATGGCACGTTCGGTTTCTAAAGCTTGGAAGTATTGAGGATAGGGAGCAGTCAGGAGCAGACTGCCGGAGGAATGCAGGCGCTCGGTGCGTTCGTAGAGATTGATACAGGTAATCTCAGTCTGGTTATTATCGTACAACCAGACTCCCACTCGTTCTACGGCGAGGGTATTGGCGGCAGCTTCGGTAATTTCAGCGATCGCCGCTTCTAAATTCCCCTCATTTTGGGTTTTGCTGCGTGCGAGTTCGACGAGAATCTGACTTTGGCGACGCAAGTCGCTTTCGTCCGATCGCGATCGCCGATGGGAATTGCTGGATGCTTTGGGAGTGAACTGATTTAAGGGGTCTCCATTTCCTAGGGTCCTCCCTGTTGCTGCTCTCAACAGCAGCAATCCACCGATTTCACCCGTCTCGGTTTTCCAGGGATGCACCTCCCACTTGACTCGGGATTGGCGATCGCCATCTGAGATCAACTCTTCCTCCCAGGATTGTACCCCCCCTGCCAAACAAATCGCTTGGACCTCTTTCCAGGATTCGAGGGAAATAGCGGAATCTCTATCTCCGGGTTCCTTCGGGGTTGTGGGTTGGGTTGCGGTAAACCGAGGCAGGATTTCATAATGAGAACGACCCAGAATCGACTCAACGCACAGAGGCGAAGTCTGGGTTGCCGAGGAGTCTGGGGAGTGGGGGTTGCCATCGCGATCGTCGAAACCGCAGTCTCGCAACCATTGGCGACTGGCAAACAAGTATCGCATTTGGCGATCGACCATCGCTATTGCCTGGGGAGTCTGTTCCAAAAATATCTTGAGCAGGTCGCAATTCTCTGGGGAGTACAACATGAGGAAAGCTCCAACAAGTCGGCTATAGGGTTAAAGGAGCGATGAGGTACAGGCAATAGCTTGATTGTTAGCTAGAGTGTTCAGCACCCGGCAATTAGGGCAGTTTTTCTGAGATTCAGAGTCTGAGGAAAGCTGCACCTATTTTTGTTTTAGCAAGTTCTGGGGATTTTTACATCTTTCGGGTCTTTACGGGTCCCTGGAACAAGGGGTGAGAGGGACCCACTTGCACCCTGGGGTTCATGCTGGTTTGAATGCTCAACGGACCGGACTTGTGATCGGGGTTGTCATAAAAACGTTACAGAACGCTACAGAAAGGGGCCCTAACGTTAAGCTTTGTTGCAAAACTAGACGTTTTGTGCAAGTAATGGTAACTTTTATGGGTATTGGACTTGACGCGAGTTGAGGTAAGGAGAACACTTTGGCTAACAATCTGAATCAACACCACTCTGCTATCGTTCGTGAAGATATCAGTGAGTATGTGGCACACCTACAGCTTCACATGACGTTACAAGCGCGGAATTTAGTCCCGACGCTGACTCAAACCACTGGCGATAGTCGAGAACAGTTGTTACATCAAACTCAAGCTTACTTTGAAAAGCAGGTTTCGCGACAACCTCTGTAGCTTCAATCCTAGGCTCGTCACGGATTTGTGGTTAAATTTTTCTAATTTTTTAACAATTGGGGCGAGACTACTCTGATTGTTGTCGGGGAGGGTGCGGTGGCGAGGCGATCGCTCTTCCTCTATCAACTGGCATATTCCCACGGGGAACCCAACGGATTCATTAAATCATTAAAAAGATTTCCGTTTCTACCTCAGAATCGGAAATCTTAAATTTTTCTATTGAATTCAGACCCCAATGCGATCGCCCACTTGCTGTTTCCCTTTAAAACCTTAATGCTCACGATTGACTGCATCCTCAGTTCTATCAAGTCTCATTCTGGTTGGTCCTCCAATTTAGAAATTTCCGTCGATCGCCGTTCGGTTCTCCAGCCAGTCGAAGATTCGCTCAAGCTGTTCTAGGGAAACTAACCCATACTGCCACAGGATCATCGGTAAAGGACCGAGATTTTGTTCTCCATGACGTAGGGCCATATCGATGGATGAAGGCGACAGCGCCAACTCCTCTTGTAAAAATTTCACCAAATGTCCGTAATTGTTAGAGAGTTTCACAACTTTTTTTTCACCCTTTTGTTTTGTTATTGATTCAAATTATTCGGTGTAAATCACTCGACTACCTCTACCCCCAGGCAGGGAAGATAGCAGGTTCTAAGGTAGATTTCTTAATCCGAATTTTGAGTCGCCCAGGACTCACATTTCTCAAGTCCTACCTGTGGCGATTGTTCGGGCATCTGGGTTTTTGGATTGAGCTTCCGGTGAAAGATCCAGAAGTTGCCCAAGCTTCAATTAGCCCAGTATGAATGGACGGAAACCGGATTGGTAAATACTCGTTGATGCGGTTAACGGCGAGGTTCAACTCAACGGGTTAGGCTGAGGATGACTCGGGGTTTTCTGTCTCTGAGTTCAATCAATCGATGTATCCATTTCCACCGACTATAACGGCGCTGGATGTTTACCAGCGATAGCAGCCAATGGTTTGCTTTAAGACTCAACCGCTCTGCTTCCCGCAACAGCGATCGCCGCCGTCACCTGGGTTCAGGCGAATTTTTCTCACTCCCCACTCCGACTTCAGGACGAGCTATCGATTGACTTCACCGAACTCCACTGGGGACAGGTTGAAGTTTTGGCAACAGCGCTCGTCTCTCCACCGCTTTTGGCTTAATTGGAAAAGCGGTTTAATAAAGATAGCATGGTACTTTGGTTTTGACTAGCCTCTAACGACAGAAAAATCTAAATACATTGTAAAGTTTTATATCGCAGGGAGTAAAACCAAACTCGGGAGGGTCCCCGGCTGGTTTGTCCGATGCCAGGGGAGGACTCCACCCTAACCCTCCCCAAGACACAGGGGAGGGGACCGGATGTGCAGTTATAGCGCTTTCTGGACTCATGAGGTACAGATATTGAGAGCTGGATCCGGCCCAGTTTCCCATAATTTTACCCCCCAGGGGCGACAACTGTTCAGGGTTATCGCCCCAGAAGGCTAGGCGGAAATCCGCACCCGCAGCAGTACAGTAGTGGGGAGGGAGAGTCTCGATCCCCAGATAAACCAGATAACCAGCGATCGCCGGATTGCGTCAATCAGTTGCGGATCATCCCCAGAAGACTGCTTGTCATCCAGAATCACCTGTTTCACTCCTTCTAAAGTAATCCGCAACTCCCAAACCAGTTCCCCACTCCCTCCAGGGGGAAGCGGCACCGATTGTAGATATTCTGTCAGCCGAGTGATCGCCTCAGCCTCTAATCCCGTCACACTCACAATCTCTAACCGCTTTTGCGGCATTGCAGGTTTTGGCGCTTGAAAGGTAACTTCAGCAGATTTCAAAGGGGCCTCAAATTTCGGGGCCGATAACGATTCATTTTCTACCTCATCAGGACTTTCACCGTAGTAGCCCAAATCATAGTTTTCCTCAAAATCAGCATAAAAATCAGCATCCCCACTATCCGAGGATTCTTCCCGAATCGGCGATCGCATCTCTTCCCCAGGCTGTTGTGGTATGGAGGGGGAGGACTGAATGATGTATGCGATGCGTGGTTGCTCTGGCACTTGAGTACCTTGGTACTTTCCTGCCTCCTGGGCTAAATTAAGATCTAGGGACGGACGCGCTGCCATGCTGCGTCCCGGAGGCATCGCACGGTTCAACTGCGCGGGGGATGGTGCATAAACGGCACCGATCGCGCCAAAAACCCCCTCAGCGTTGACGCCTTCTGGCATTTCCACGGGTACTTGCACGGAAACCAACCCCTCGGGATGCTCCACGCGCACCTCCTCGCTAACGGCAATAAAGGCTGTATATTGACAGAGTAATTGATAGGCGATCGCTGTCTGGGTGACGGCTTCCACTCCAGACTTCCTTTCCCCACTCACCATCTGATTCATCAACGCCTTAATCCGCGATCGTCCCCACAATTGAGCTATTGCCGGATTTCCCTCACCCTGAAAATTGACCTCAAACCGTTGCTGATAGAGAGTACCTCCCGCAGCGATTCCCGACACCTGCAAGGTTCCCGCAGCAGCATCCGGTTTTCGTCCAAATAAAACCAGGGGTTGTTCCGCAAACAAATCTGGTGCGATCGCCGGATAAATCACCGGAGACTCGCCCTCACCTTCCCAAGTCACCTGAATATTAGCCAACACCGGATTATTAATTTGTCGGAAGAACCGTTCCACCGTTTCATCTGGCGCTTCATCATGACGAATCACCCGAGAAATGCCCCGTCCGAGTTCAGCAATTCGATTCAGTAAAAACCGATTCACCGAACTTCCAGCCCCAAAACTATAGAGACGATTTCCGGATTTTAAATGGCGCTGCACCTCGGCTAGAATTTGATTGTCATTCCCGATATATCCATCGGTTAACAGCACAATACTCCGCAACCGTCCCGGATCCGTCACCGGAAAATTTAACACGGCTTGAATGCCGCGTAACATTTCGGTGCCCCCGCCAGCAGTTAACTGATTAATATAGGTAATAGCGCGGGATTGATTTTGGGGAGTATTAGGTAGAGGAACCGGAGAAATCTGCTGAGTCGTATCAGAAAAATCGATAATGCTAAAGGTATCATCCGGGTTCAAACCTTGGATAAACCGGCGCATGAGTTCTTGACACTGGCGCAAGGGATGACCCATTTGAGAACCGGAAGTATCAATCAAAAAGACGACATCTTTCGGGACAATTTTTTCCGGGGTATATTCCAGCGCCGGGATGAGATACAGCGCAAAATGTCCCCCTTGGTCATTCTGTTGAGATAAAACTGTAGATTGGGTGGTTTCCCCCGCCACTTGATAGCGGAGAATAAAGTCTTTATTGGGAATCGTATCACTGCCGACTAAACCCACCCGCACCCGTTGTCCATCGTCAGAAATATGCAGTTGATGAGAGGGCGATCGTACCCCGTGAATGTTCACTCCCGCATCAATTTCCACCGTCATATTGATATCATGCCCGGACCGAGTTCCCGCCGGTAAAATAGGCGCATTTAACCCAGAGGCATCGAGAACTAAATCTGTATCTTGATTTTGAGACATTGGTCCCGGTGCAGACCCCGAACCCACCGCATTTTCCCCAATGGGAATACCGGGAATATAGCGGGGACCTACAACCATTGGAAAGACAAATTCATAATTTCCCCCCTCAAATTGCAGACTCGCCGAATAGCGAATAATCACATCAATTTGCTCACCGGGTTGAATGTTAGCTAGGGATTGGGTGAAGATATTATCTCGTTCTTGTTCTAAGAGTCCGGCAGTGCGGCCCTGTTGTTTCGCTTGCTGATAAATTTGTTGCGCTTCTTCTCGTTGTTTGATGTGACCTTTTATCGTGCGATCGCCAATTTTAATCAACATCTCATCCACCGCCGCCTCATCGGGCAACGGGAAAATATAGACCGCTTCTAAAGTCGTAGGAAAGGGATTTTCAAAGGTTTGAGTGACTTCCACCCGAGACAGATTTCCGGCAACTTGAGCGATGACTTCCGTATGCTTGAGGGGAAAGGCAATTTGCTGGGAGTCAGGGGTTTGAACATATAAACCAGCCGGTTGGCGATCGAGCATCCGAGACATAAGATTGGCCTCCATTTCTGTGTTGTCTTCACTCTAAGCCCGTTCCCCGGAAAAATCTGCTCAGTTTTGTGCTCAGTTCAGTGTTCAGTCCCTGGTTCAGGGGTGGAGGGGGGCAATCTCACCATTCAGTCCGATCAATCTGCGAACAATCGGCTGTAATGGCTCGTTGTATTTCGGTTGCCTCGGAATTACTAAGAATTCCAATAAATTTGGCAAAAGGATGTTCGCTAATCGCCTTAACTGGAGGGGGAGAATCTAGGCCTGTTTCTACTCCTTCATCCGATGTCTGTTCAAGTTTTTGAATCAATTGCTTATGGGTCATTCTGTAAACTCCTCTTTAAAATCCCTGAAAAAATCTCAGATTAATCCCTCACCTGGCTCTATTTTACTCCTTCTACTACAATCAAATCACAGCGATATGAGGATGAGCCAGTATGATCGCAACCCCGACAAAATGGGAAACTGTGACCTTGCAATTACCAGGGGACCTGAACCTTCAGGTGACTCCAGAGCAATTTGCTGCGATCGCCGCTGTCAACCCTGAGTTAAAACTAGAACGGACTGCCACAGGAGAATTAATTGTGACTCCCCCCACTGGCGGCGAAACGGGATATCGCAATATCAGAATCGCCTACTTTTTGGTCAAATGGATTGAGGAAGAAGGGGGAAATGGGATTGCCTTTGATTCCTCCACCGGATTTACCCTCCCCAATGGTGCAAACCGTTCTCCAGATGCTGCTTGGGTGAGTATAGCGCGTTGGCAAGCATTAACCCCAGCGCAACGGAAAGGGTTTGTTCCTTTATCTCCTGATTTTGTGATTGAATTGCGGTCCGAGTCAGACAGTTTGGCAAAACTGCAAGGCAAGTTACAGGAGTATATCGACAATGGCACAGAATTAGGATGGTTAATTGACCCGCAACAGCAACAAGTTGAGATTTATCGCGCCGGACAAGGGGTGGAAATTGTGGTGAATCCGAGTCAATTATCTGGGGAGACGGTGTTACCGGGGTTTGTGTTGAATTTGCGACGAGTTTGGAGTTGAGGGGGGTAATTTTACGAGGGCGATCGCCCAGTTCAAGTCACCCTCTCCCAAAATGACCCCCTGGGGAATTTTCAATGGGGACCCAGGCTAGAGGACCCCAGGACCCTGGAAAAAATTTAGTTGACCATCGCGATCGCAATTATGAGATCCTAGATCTAGTCAACAACGGTCAACTCATTTCTCTACCGATGGAACAAGATCGAAAGTCAACGGTCGTCATCACGGGCGCATCCTCCGGGGTCGGTTTGTACGGCGCGAAAGCCCTGGCGAAACGAGGATGGCACGTGATCATGGCCTGTCGGGATTTAGCCAAAGCTGAAAAAGCCGCCCAGTCTGTGGGAATGTCTCCGGACAGCTACACGATTCTCCATATCGATTTAGGCTCCTTACAAAGCGTGCGTCAGTTTATTAATGACTTCCGCGCTACAGGTAGGACCCTGGATGCTTTGGTCTGTAATGCGGCGATTTATATGCCGTTAATCAAAGAACCCTTGCGGAGTCCTGAAGGGTATGAACTGAGTGTCGCAACGAATCACCTGGGTCATTTCCTCCTTTGTAATGTCATGTTGGAGGATATGAAGCGATCGCCTGCGCCAGATAAGCGCATGGTCATCCTGGGAACCGTCACCCACAACCCGGATGAACTCGGCGGCAAAATTCCACCGCGTCCGGATTTAGGCGATTTCAAAGGGTTTGCCGAAGGATTCAAAGCGCCGCACTCGATGATTGACGGTAAGCAGTTTGAACCCGTTAAGGCGTACAAAGATAGCAAAGTCTGCAACGTCTTAACCATGCGAGAACTTCATGAACGCTATCATGAATCCACCGGAATTACCTTCACCTCTCTTTATCCCGGATGTGTTGCGGAAACGCCGTTATTCCGGAACCATTATCCCCTCTTTCAAAAAATCTTTCCGCTCTTCCAAAAATACATTACCAAAGGATATGTATCTCAGGATTTAGCGGGAGAACGAGTGGCGGATGTGGTTGCCGATCCGGAATACAAACAATCCGGCGCTTATTGGAGTTGGGGAAATCGTCAGAAAAAAGATAGAAAATCTTTTGTCCAACGGGTTTCTCCCCAAGCGCGGGATAATGATAATGGTAAGCGGATGTGGGAGCTAAGTGCTAAGTTAGTCGGACTGGCATAAGTGATTGGCTCATACAATCTCGTTTAATACGAATTCTACGGGGGTTTTTACCTCCGTAGATTTTTATCAGGGATTTTCCCTTAAAATTAACGGATTAATGTTATCCTTCGATAGGTCTGAAGTATGTCAAAGTCGCTGAAGGCATCGATGGAAGGATTGGCAGTCGCCGATCGCGCTAGAAAGCGGTTGGGTTGGACAAAAACCAGTACAGCGCGATGGTGGCAGGATGCTCATACCTCCCGCGCCACCTTACGCCGATTTTGGCATGGCGATCGCATTCAACAGGACATTTTCATCGCCATTTGTGCCGCCGTGGGGATTAGCGACTGGCAGGCGATCGCTGAACCCTGTGAAGCGGATTTTGACCCGGCAATCCCCGAGTCTCCGCCAATCCGAGACTGGCAGGAAGCACCGGATTTAGACTCATTTTTCGGACGCGATCGCGAATTGGCGCGACTGGAACAATGGATTCCCACGGCTAAACTCATCCTGATTTCCGGCATCGGTGGCATCGGAAAAACTGCCCTCGCTCTGGCTTTTGCTGACTCCATTCAACTCCAATTCCAGGGAGTAATCTGGCGATCGCTACACCATTCCCCCTCTGTGCAAGCACTCCTCGACAGTCTCCTCTCCACCCTAGAAGGAACCTCTGTCACCAATCTTGCCAAAGGCACAACCCAATTACTCCACCATCTCAAACACCGGCGCTATCTGCTGATTTTAGATGGATTAGAAACCATCTTGCAATCACCGGAATTAGAGAAAGAATACAGTCATTTCCTCCAAACCTTAAATCGCGATCGCCATCAAAGCTGCATTCTGATTACCACTCGTGAACAGCCTCAATCCGTCTCCCTAGAAGGCAAAACTTGCCAGGTTTTAACCCTTTCTGGATTGCGAAATACAGCGGCTTTAGACCTGTTAAAATCCCGAGGATTGACCGGAAAAGAATTAGGAATTTCGGCTTTAATTCAACTGTATCGGGGGAATCCATTCGCCCTCAAAATAGTGACCCCGGTGATTCAAACGGTATTTGGGGGAAATGTCGCCGCCTTTTTGAATCAAAATACCCTAATTGTCGGCGATAGATTACGAACCCTGTTGCACCAACAATTAGAACGCCTCTCTGATTTAGAACGCGAGATTCTCTACTGGTTAACCATCTGGCAAGAACCTGTTTCATTTTGCCGACTGCACACTCATTTTTTGGTGTTAGTCGATCCGGCAGCATTATTAGAAGCAATTGCCAGTTTAGAGAGGCGATCGCTGTTAGAATCCTGGTTTGGGGAGGAATCCTCTGCCTTCACCTTGCAACCCCTGGTGATGAAAACAGTCCGGGATGAATTAGTCGAACGTGCCACAGCGGAAATGCAACGGGTGGTGCAGAGTCATGATATTAGATATTTTAAAGTATTGCGATCGCTGATGTTAGTCAGACCCGGAACCGACGATATTGCAGGCGATCGCATCATCAATCAACTGCGTGAGAACCTCTGGCAAGTCTATGGCGCGACTCTACCGCAAACCTTGCAGAATGTTCTAGCGTTGTTATCGGACAAATCCCCCTTGGCAGTGGGTTATATTGGCTGTAATGCGATCGCCCTGCTGCAACCGTTAGATTTGTAGGGGCAATTCGGATAGCATCACATTTTTTACCCCCTTTTTATACTAAGCACCAAGCTCAACACCGGCGGGGGTTAAAACCCCCGGCTAACAGCTAAAGTCGGTTGAAAACCGACTAAAAACAGCACGGGATAAGACTTGCAGTCGTCTTTAGACGACTTTAGCTATGAGGCGGGGGTTAAAACCCCCGCCGGTGTTGAGCTTGGTGCTTATCCCCCCTGCCATACCATCCGGCAAATCTCCTGATCAACCAGTTGATAGCGGGGGATTGGGGTATTATCGTATAGGCGGAAGAGTAAGCCGGACTGGACTAGGATTTCTAGGATTATCTGTAATCTCTCTGGACTTGTTCCGGTTTCGGTTGTGAGTTCTTCTAGGGTTTTGCGACAGGGATAGGGCATGGTGGGGGACTGTTCACAGTCGGGGGTCGGTTTGGCGAGGGTTTGGAGGGTTAAGCGGGCGATTTGGGTGTTTTCTACCCCACAGTCAGAAATCGCCTCGCGGATGCCTCGTCGGAGTATGGCGGCAAAGCCGCCATATTCTTGATAGGCACTGACGGTGGTAATCTGTTCGGCTTCGAGTTGTGTTCCCGCTAACTGTAACATTAGCCCTCGCACTTCGGCGATCGTGCCTGGGGCTAAGTCGCGGACTAATTGCTCGCTGAGTTCCGATTCTAAGGGAAATTCGGCCTGTTCTGTTAACCCCATTATCGCCCGGTGAGCAGTGTCCAGGGATAAATCTTGCAGATGATAGCACAAGGTTTCCCGGGTTTCTCGGTTGATAAATTCTAGCGATCGCAGGGATTCATTTTCGAGGAAGTCAGCCAGATGTTCGGTCCGCAAACAGACGATCGCTTTGACAAAGGGAACATTCAAGCAGTCGTGCAGAAATTCATAAAACAGGTGGCGGTGTGACTCATGGGCGCTATCAAATAAGTCGGCATCCACATCAAACAGCAGGGCGGTTAAGATGTTGCGATCGCCATGTTCTCCCAGGCGATCGCAGAGGTTGTGCAGAATGGGAATACGATTTTGCTCCTCAGTGATGTCCACAATGGGTAATCCCATCTGAACAAAGGCGCGATTAAAGACTTCAACTGCGCCGGGAAACCAATCCCCTTGAATCGAGATAACCAGGGGTAATGCCAGATGGAGTCCGATTTGTTTTTGATGTAAGGCGGGGGCTAATTGGGCCGATAAGAGGGAGGATTTACCGACGCCTGCGGGACCATGAATCAGGGTGAGTTTGTAGTCCGGACGGCCAATGCGAGTAATCGCACATTCGATTTCAGATTCTCGTCCGGTGAGACTGTCCCCAGCATACTGTTTCCGAGGAAAGGGCCGATCGCCAATACCCAGATGCAGCAGTTGGGTGGGATTCAGGGGATGGAGTTGGGGTTGCAGGGGTTGTGCACCGATGAAAGCGCGAAATCCATACTGATGTTCCAGGGCGTAGAGTTCCTGTTTGAGGGCAAAGGCGGTGAGGCGATCGCCCCGGTTGAAGTAGAGCGATCGCAATTCCCGGAGGATTTCACTGTATAATCGAGGATTACATTCCGGTTGGGCTTCGGATTTCGCTCTCTCTAGGGTGGCAATGGCTTGTGAACTCTCACTGAGTGCAGACAGTGTTCTACCTAATAATAATAAATACCAGCCGCGATGATATTGGGCGGACCATTCGAGGAAACTGCGTTTTTCCGGGGTGAGAGTCGTGGCGCGGTAGGATTCCAGAATCTGGAGGGCGTTTAAGGCGGACTGCTTGGCGATCGCCCATTGGGAATTCCAGAGGGCCACTTCCCCCCAATAGCCGCAATCCTGCGCCTCGGCGATCGGGTCGGGATATTGTTGATGCAGTTGAGTGGCGATCGATGCCACCTCTTCCAATCCATCGCGGTCCCGGAGTTTTTGCATCACTTCCCCGAGGGCATTGATAAATTTTGCCATCAAATCTGGGCGATCGGCTTGTTGGTAGATGGCGACACATTGCTGAAAATAGTCCCGCGCTTGCCGGTAAGCTGCCTGGGCGGTCCCCCGATGTAGCAGGGCTTCCCGATGCCAACAGGCCCCCAGATAAAACAGCAAACAGCCATAGCGTTCTAAATGGGGGATAGAGTTTTCAGCAGGGACTGTGGGGACCGCTTTTTCCCAAAAGGCGAGACTGCGCTGGTAAAATTCGCGGGCGGTTGCCAATTCATCATGACTGTAGGCATTCCAACCCCGCACGAAATCTAAACAAGCTTGTAAATAAGGGTCCAAACTCTCCCCCGCCCGTTCAATATCTTTAATGGCACAGGCGATTTCCTGGCGATGGGTGTGGGTTAAGAGTTCCATAGCAGCGCCAACTTGCAGTTGGTCCGCCCCGGCTTCTAGGATGCAGTTAAATAAACTTTCGGCGGTTTCGCGTAAGCGTTGGATCAGTTTAGGGGTGGGAATTTCAAATTTAATTGAGGGTCCGGCCCAACTTTTGAAATTGGGGGCAAATTGCGTGATGCGATGGAGCAAATCGTCAGTGACCCAGAGAATTAACGGGAAAGGAAATTGCTTGCGAAATTCGTCCCGAACTAAATCAATGGAAATTAATAATTCATCGATCGCCACTGCGGATTCTAATCCCAAAACCATCACCCCGGAGAGTGAGGGCAATTCCCCAAATTCCTCAATCATTTTACCAAATAAGGTGGTACTTAAGGGGGGTAAATGGATTTCGGCCACCGAAACCGGACATCGTTCCCGCAGTCGTTGCAGCATTTCTGTTTGCAAATGCCGATAATTGCACCGCACCAAAATGATGGCAAATTGTTCGGCAGACAAAGCGATCGCCCTCGATAGGGTATTGAGGGAGCGTTCGTTGTAAGCCGCTACATCTTCGGGCTGTTGTTGTTCCATAATAACTGCAATCTAGTCGAAAGCGGCGATTGATTCTTGAGGGTCCGGTCCTTTTTTAAAAAGGAGAAGGATGATTACTCCTGAGATTTCGGCACAAGTCCGGAGAGAATGGGAATGGGTTTAGTTTAGCGTAAACTGAACCGGATTTTGACCTCACTCCGAGAAAAGCCCCTCGACTCATCCGGAGCATTTTATCTGACATCTTTCCATGATAATTTAACAGGGACCTGAAAATTTTGGGGGATTGTTTTAGTAACTCTAGTTGCGGGCATCCCATCCGGGATTTTTGAGCAACCTCACCCTGAAATCGAGCAACGGGGTTCCGGTGGGTTAGTCCTGAACCTGTTAAAATCCAGCGTATCCTAACTCGGTCGTTCGGAAGGGAAACAGATGCTATCAAACCGGTTTAATCAAGCTTTAACCTTTGCAGCCGAACTCCACGGGAACCAACAGCGCAAGGGTTCCGGAGTGCCTTATGTGGCTCATTTACTGGGGGTAACCAGTATTGCCCTAGAATATGGGGCCAATGAAGATGAGGCGATCGCCGCGTTACTCCATGATGCGATCGAGGACCAAGGGGGGGCCGCTACCGGGGCAGAAATTCGTCGGCGCTTTGGAGATACGGTGGCGACAATCGTCGAAGCTTGCACCGATGCCGATTCTACCCCAAAACCCCCCTGGCGAGAGCGCAAAGAACTCTATCTGTCCCATCTGCCCACGGCTTCCCCATCAGTCCTCCTGGTGAGTGCCTCGGATAAATTGCACAATTCCCGGTCAATTCTTCAGGATTATCGGGCAGTGGGAGAGGGGGTTTGGGACCGTTTTAAAGGGGGTAAAACCGGGACGCTGTGGTATTATCGAGCCTTGGTGGAAGCCTTTCGTCCCACAGCGGTTAATCCCTGGTTATTTGCGGAATTAGAGCGGACTGTAATGGCGATCGAACAGTTAGCATTGGACTCGGCAGAAATAACCGGATAAATCAGCCCGATCAGTGTGGGAATTCTCGCCCTTAATCGGGTCAAAAATTGTAGTCTAAATCACGATTTACTCGGGCTTTGTCAGGGAGTGAAAGCACCAAACCTATTTAGGCGATCGCCTCTATCGCAATCCTAAATCAGTTGTGGAAGACCCTCACCCCCAACCCCTCTCCCCTTCTGGGAGAGGGGAGAAGAAGATGTTATGAATTATTTAGGACTGCTATATGTAAAATCCGTGAACCCTGAGATAGAATAAAAAAAATTCAGCCTCCTACCTGCATGGAACTCGCCCTCGGCTTTTTGAAGAACGAACCCATCTTTGCCTTTGCCGTTCTGTTGGCAGTTATTTTAGTCGTGCCAATTTTCTTTGAACGGCTACAACTGCCCGGATTAATTGGCTTATTGGCGGCTGGAGTAGCCTTTGGACCCAATGGATTACAGCTTTTACAGCCTGAATCCGAAACCATGAAACTCCTGTCTGACATTGGGGTTGTTTACCTGATGTTTGTTGCCGGTCTGGAAATGGATATGACCGAGTTTCAAAAGGTCAAAAATCGCTCCATTGGGTTTGGCACTTTAACCTTTATTTTTCCCCTGATTGCTGGCACAATTATCGCACGCTTCTTTGGATTTAGTTGGAATGCTTCCATATTAATTGGGTCTTTGCTTTCTTCCCATACCCCTCTCGGTTACCCGATTTTGAGTCGATTGGGGTTGATGGGAAATGAGGCGGTGATGGTGACCATTGGCGGAACCATTTTTACCAACATTCCGGCTTTGTTGGTCTTGGCGGTCTGCGTGAGCGTTCATGCCGGGAGTTTTAGTATCGGAAATTTGGTAATCATGCTCGTCCTGTTAACCCTTTATACCGGCATTGTGCTGTTTGGGTTTGACTGGGCAGGACGGGAATTTTTTCGGCGGTCTGGAGATGAAGAAGGCAACCAATTCTTGTTTGTCTTACTGGCAGTTTTCTTGGCCGCAGTTGGCGCTCAAATCATTGGGGTTGAAAAAATTGTTGGGGCATTTTTAGCCGGAATGGCCGTGAATGGAGCAATGGGTTCCGGTCCGGTAAAAGAAAAGGTCGTGTTTGTGGGTAGTGTCCTATTTATTCCCATTTTCATGGTGAATTTAGGTCTATTAATTGACCTCCCCGCTTTTATCGCCACCCTGACTTCATTTTGGTTGACCCTGGCGATTATTTCAGGACTCTTAATCAGCAAATTAGTGGCGGCATTGCTGACTCAACTGCTGTATCGCTACACTCGCGCCGAGACTCTGGCGATTTGGTCCCTGTCTATTCCCCAGGTGGCGGCAACCCTGGCAGCAACCATTGTCGGATATAACGCCTTGAACCCTTTGGGAGAGCGGTTGTTGAGTGAGGAGGTCCTGAATACGGTGATTGTGATGATGTTAGTCACCGCCACATTAGGGCCATTTTTAACAGCCCGGGCGGCAGCCAGTTTGACCCCACCGACGACCAATTTTGATGCGGTAAAAACGCCCTTTGATGAAGGAAATCAGCCGAATGGTCCGTTTACGGTAATTGTGCCGGTTTATAACCCAGAAACGGAAAAGAATTTAGTGGAAATGGCGGCGTTGCTGGTGCGCCGGGAAGAGGGCCGAATCGTGCCCCTGTCGATCGCCCGGGTGATGGCAAACATGGAAGCCTCAGCGGTGGATGCTGCCCTGATCCGGAGTGAAAATTTAGTGTCCGCAGCGGTGCAACTCTCTCAAGAATTTGGGGTCAAAGCCGAACCTTCAGTTCGGATTGATGATGATATTGCCCAGGGAATTGCTCATGCAAGCCGAGAGCAAAAAGCCAGTTTAATTGTGATGGGATGGGGGGAAACCACAACCCTGCGGGCGAGATTATTTGGGAACGTGATCGATCGCCTCTTATGGACGGCGCATTGTCCCGTAGCGGTAACGCGCCTGCTGGGTTCCCCCCTGCAAATGAAACGCATTTTAGTTTCTGTGGATAATCTTGTAGCGCGGGCGGTGTTTTCCGTGCGGTTTGCCTATAGTTTAGCCCAAATGAATGGGGGACAGGTGACCTTATTCCATGTTTGCGATCGGCGCACACCGGAAGAGGTGAATGCTCGCATCCAGGCTGAACTTTCTGCCTTAATCACGGAATTAGCGCCGAGTGATCCGACGCAAATTCAGATTGTGATTGCGCCGAATGATGATATCCCCGGGGCGATTCTCAACGAGGCGATCGGCTATGATTTGGTGATTCTCCAAGCCATCAGACGGCGCACCATGTCTGGATTAGAGATGGATGATGTCACCACAACTGTCATGCAGGAGCTTTCTTGTTCTCTGGTGATGTTGGGATCAAGCTACCTGGACTCACGCACCCCATCCTAAAAAGTGGGTTTCAAGAGTGCAATTTTTGCCGTTCAATCCCGCCCTTTCAGGGATCAGACCAGACCCTCTTGCTTTCATTCGGGATCGATCCCCCCAACCCCCCTTTTTAAGGGGGGCTTAAAAAAAAGGGGGCTTTTTAGAATTCTCCCAGAAGTCTACTGACGCCGGTCAAGCTCGATCCTAAATGTAGAGTAGGGTAGGCAATCCCTACCCTACATCTGTACATCGGTAGTTTCGTCGCGGAAACGCGAATCGCTGATCCATTCTCCTCATCCCTCCAAAACCTAGACGCAACTAACGCCTGAAGTTCAGCTAACTGTTACACTGGAAAAATAAGCTTGCCACAGTAAACCGTGGGTCTTGCCGGTTCAATCCCCGGAGAGCCAAACAGTCTCAAAGTAAAGATACTTGTCGGGCAGTAGAAAGCAAGCGATGCAGAGAATAAGGAGGGAGGCAATGCTAGAAGACGGTCTTGGCACTCAAGTTAAAGATAGCCAGGAACTACTTGAGGATCAATTTGAAGAGGAAGACGAAGAAGAGTTAGAGGAGGAACTGACTATCCCGGTGAAGGATAGAAAACTCGTCACGCATCCTTATGACTTTGTGATCCGATCGCTCAAAGCTCAGATTGATGACCAGACTCTGGTTTTGGCAGATAAATTTCAGCGGCGACAAGTTTGGGACCAAACCAAATGCAGCCGGTTGATTGAATCTCTCCTGCTCAATGTTCCCATTCCTGTCTGTTATTTTGCCGAATTAGATGATGGATCCTATAGCGTCATTGACGGTCAACAACGATTGACCGCAATTTATCGATTTCTCAATGGTGACTTTTCCCTACGGGCCTTAAAAATTCTCCCCGACATTAACCGCAAAAAATTTGAAGACCTTGAGGTTTCTTACCAACGCTTGCTCCTCTCGCGGACCATTCGTTGTATTGTCATCCTCAAAGAATCCCACCCGGATATTAAATTTGATGTCTTTGAGCGCTTAAATACGGGCTTTGTCCCCCTGAATGCTCAGGAAATCCGCAACAGTGTGTATCGGGGCAAGTTGAATGATTTAATTTTGGAACTCTCCGAGGATGAGGTTTTCCAAAAAACTCGCCGGGTTCTAAGTATCGACAAACGAATGCAAGATTGCGAAATGATTTTGCGCTTTTTTGCCTTCTTTTTCGACCCGATCGCCTATCGCGGTACCTTATCGAAATTTCTGGATCAATACCTAGAACAGGGGATTCATTTTGACGATGAAACCATCGAGCATCATCGCGAAATCTTTAGAAAAACCATTGATGATGTGTTCGCGATTTTTGATTACGGAGCTTTCCGGCGCTATACTCCCGATACGGGATGGGAAAAATCCATCAATCGGGCTATTTATGATGTAATCATGCTCTCGTTTGCTTATGTCAGTTCTGAGGACATTCGTAGCAGCAAAGCCGAGATTATTGAGGCACTCAAAAAAGTCTGTCAAGACCCCGATTTTAGTGAATCAATCACATCCTCTACCAAAAATAGAGACCGGATTCAAACCCGGATTGACAAATGGCGAGATGCGATGACAGAGATCGGGTTGGATGTTCCGAAAATTAAAATCGGCAAAGACTCCTAAATCCGGAGGGAAAGAGGGAGGATACCATTGCCCTCTTCAACCAACGGCCACGATAGTTCTAGGAAACTTCCAGACAGCGCGCAATGGTGGCGATCACGGACTGACTGAGGGCGTCTAGGTGATATCCTCCCTCCAATCCGAAGACGATCCGGCGGGTCAGTTGCAAACAATAATCGGTGAGGATGCTGTAATCGTCCGGGTGCAGGTCGATTCGGGCTAAGGGATCCGCCGCATTGGCATCATATCCCGCGCTCACGATTAACAAATCCGGTTGAAATCGGCGCAAAAAGGGTATGACCTTGGACTGAAACAAGACTTGATATTCAGCGAGGGTACTGCCTGCGGGGACGGGAAGATTGAGGATGTTATCATAAGGGCCTGTTTCATGAGCTGCGCCGGTCCCGGGATAGCAGGGGTATTGATGGAGAGAACAGTAGGCAATTTGGGGATTTTTTTCGACAATTTCCTGGGTGCCATTGCCATGATGCACGTCCCAGTCGAGGATGGCAACCCGTTGGAGTCCATGCTTGTCTAAGGCATGGGTAGCCGCGATCGCCGCATTGGAAAACAGACAAAATCCCATGCCGCGATCGCTCTCGGCATGATGTCCCGGGGGTCGCGCCAACACGAACGCCGGTTCCCCCGTCTCCACAACGCGATCGACGCCATCCAACCAGGCACTCACCGCCAGCAGCGCCACCTCGTAACTGTAACGAGAAACTGGGGTATCTAGCTCTAACCGGCCCCCCCCAGATTCGGCCAAGATTTCGATTTCGTGAATATGGCGCGGCGTATGAACCCGCTGGATCGCCGAGAGCACCGAGGGTTGATGTCCTGGGGTCGGCAAGTGCCAGGACAGGCGACTGGCCCAGGGTAAGGCTTTTAACGCTTCAACAATCGCCGTTAACCGAGCAGGACGTTCCGGATGCGATCGCCCCGTATCATGCTCTAAAAATTCTTCCGAGTAAATTACAGAAAACAGTCCTTGGTCATTTGTCATGGCTCTTATGTCCGGGGTCATTTGTCCTGGGTCTGATGCAATTTGTTCAGGGTCTATTCTCCATTGTCCACTGACCGCTGAGAACTGTCCACTCCCCCCAGACAACTATTCACTGAACCACCTCCACTGACCACCCTCCACTGATAATTATCCCCCCTCAAATAACACTCCACAAATCAGGGTATTTTAAGCCGTCAGATTTGGGGCAAAATTCGGTCAATCTATGTTAAAATATTTATCAGAATTTAGCAATATTTCGATGCGAGGTAGCATCAAATCGGTTCTGTAGCTCATTGTTATTTAGTCTCACTTTTTTGGAGTTTTTCATCTTATGACCACCTCCCAGGAGCGGATAATCCCGACGGATCTGCGGAATGAAATGCAACAGTCCTACCTCGAATACGCCATGAGCGTGATCGTGGGTCGGGCGCTCCCAGATGCTAGGGATGGTCTCAAGCCTGTACACAGGCGGATTCTGTATGCTATGCACGAGTTGGGCTTGACCCCAGACCGCCCCTTTCGTAAATGCGCTCGGGTGGTCGGGGAAGTCCTCGGTAAGTACCACCCACACGGCGATACAGCGGTTTACGATGCCTTGGTGCGGATGGCCCAGGATTTTTCCATGCGATCGCCCCTGATCAATGGTCACGGCAACTTCGGCTCTATTGACAACGACCCTCCGGCAGCCATGCGTTATACGGAATGTCGTCTCCAGTCCCTGAGCATGGATGCCATGTTGCGGGATATCGACCAAGAAACCGTCGATTTCATTGATAACTTTGATGGATCGCAGCAAGAACCGATTGTTCTACCCACCCGCGTCCCCCAACTCTTACTCAACGGTTCCTCGGGTATCGCCGTGGGGATGGCAACCAATATTCCTCCCCACAACTTGGGAGAACTCCTGGATGGGTTAGTCGCACTGATTAACAATCCTGAGATTACAGATATTGAGTTGATGCAATATATCCCCGGTCCGGATTTTCCCACCGGGGGCCAGATTCTGGGAGTCGGCAGCATTCGGGAAGCCTATACTACTGGACGGGGTTCCATCACCATGCGCGGGGTGGCCACCATTGAAACCATCGAACATCGCGGACGTCCCGACAGAGATGCGATCGTGATTACCGAGTTGCCTTACCAAACCAATAAGGCATCGATGATTGAGCGCATCGCCGAAATGGTCAACGAGAAGCGTCTCGAAGGCATCTCGGATATCCGGGATGAGAGCGATCGCGACGGGATGCGAATCGTCATCGAACTCAAGCGCGATGCTTACCCCCGCGTCGTCCTCAATAACCTGTACAAACAAACCCCATTACAGGCCAATTTCGGGGCGAATATGCTGGCGCTAGTCAACAGCGAACCGCAGTTACTCACCCTCAGACAGTTCCTCACCGTCTTCCTAGAATTCCGCATCGAAACTATCGAACGCCGGACGCGCTATGAGCTGCGAAAAGCCGAAGAACGGGACCACTTGTTACAGGGATTGTTAATTGCCCTAGAGAATTTAGATAGCATTATTGCGCTAATTCGACGGGCAGCAGATACCCCCACTGCCAAACAAGAATTAATCGCAACTTATGAATTTTCTGAAGTCCAAGCGGACGCCATTTTGCAAATGCAATTGCGGCGCTTAACCGCCTTAGAAGCGGATAAAATTCACCAAGAACATGATGACCTGCAACTGACAATCACCGATTTGCGGGATATTTTGGCAAGGCGGGAACGGGTTTTAGAAATCATTGAAAACGAAGCGGTAGAACTCAAAACGAAGTTTTCTACCCCCCGTCGCACCGTCATCGAACACGCCGAAGGTGAAATCGATGTTACCGACTTAATCGCCAATGAAAAAGCCCTGGTGATGATTACGGAACAAGGGTATATCAAGCGGATGCCGGTGAATACCTTCGAGGCGCAAAGTCGGGCCACCCGAGGCAAATCGGGGGCGAAGATTAAAGAAGATGATGGGATTGCCCATTTCTTAACTTGTCGCGATCATGATGCCATTTTATTCTTCAGCGATCGCGGAGTGGTGTACTCCCTGAATGCCTATCAAATTCCCACCGGGTCTCGCACCGCCCGAGGCATGGCAATTACTCAAATGTTGCCGATTCCCTTTAATGAAAAAATCACGTCTCTCGTTTCGGTGGAAGAATTCTCCGATGAAGAATATTTAGTGATGCTCACTAAAGGCGGTTACATTAAGAAAACTGCCCTCTCGGCCTTTTCCAATATCCGCGCCAATGGATTAATTGCCATCTCTTTATCCGAAGGCGACGAATTGCGTTGGGTCCGGAAAGCGCGACCAGAAGATACCATTATCATCGGTTCTGCGAAGGGAATGGCGATTCATTTCAAAGCGGATCATAAACAACTGCGTCCTCTCGGTCGGGCCACGCGAGGGGTGAAATCCATGAACCTCCGTAAAGGGGACAATATTATTAGCATGGATGTCCTTCCCTCCCAAGTGACTGCTGCAATGGAGGAGGCGATCGAGGATGAAAACCTCGAACTCGATGTAGAACTCGATGCAGAACTGGATATCGAACTCGAACAGGAAGAAACGGATCTGCAAACTGAGGAGATAGAAGGGGAAGAAGAGAATATTGCCGAAACCTCTTCTTATCCGGGTCCTTGGGCTTTAGTTGTTACCACCGGCGGATTTGGTAAACGGGTTCCGGTGACACAATTCCGCCTACAACGACGGGCCGGAAAAGGCGTTTGTGCGATTAAATTCCGCAATGAAAAAGACCGTCTGGCGGCTTTGCGAATCGTCAATGAAGATGATGAGTTGATGATTGTGACCAATCGCGGGATTATCATTCGGCAGGCGAGTAAGGCAATTTCTTCTCAGTCGCGATCGGCCCGAGGGGTAAGAGTTCAGCGTCTCGATTCCTCGGATGCGATCGCCGGAGTGGCGTTAGTTCCAGCATCCGGTGAAGAAGATGACCTCACTACCGACAGCGCGATCGACATGGATATCGAAGCTGGAGTGGATGTAGTCACTGTATCTGGCGAAGAGGATGACCTCACCCCGGACAACGGAAGCGACGAGGAAAATTAAATCCCTCTGAACTGTTAGAAGTTGCCACAACCGGCGGGGTTTTGACCCTGCCGGTTTGTGGGATTTACTAGGACGCTGGTACAGTATTAGATAAGCTAGGAAAAGAAACCAGATTTCTTAACCGAATCTGTTGCTAACCCCTGAGATCTTGCACCATTCTCAACACCGGCGGGGGTTTTAACCCCCGCCTCATAGCTAAAGTCGGTTAAAAACCGACTAAAAATTCTACGGAATAAAACTTTCAGTCGGTTTCAAACGACTTTAGCTGTTAGGCGGGGGTTTTAACCATACGCATCAAGCTAACTTCTGAAACTCAAATCTGGTAAGCATTAGGGGCCATTTTCCAGTCCGGGTCGGGGAGG
>JAMXFF010000116.1 GCA_025370845.1 Laspinema palackyanum D2a
GTCGAAGACTCATTAAACTGAGCCACATTCCCTTGCCAAATCCCCAGATGCTTCCAATGCCAGTAGAAGGTTACCCAACCAATGGTATTTAACATCCAGAACATCGACAGGTAGAACGAATCCCAAGCGGAGATATCGCAAGTACCGCCACGACCCGGACCATCACAAGGGAAAGCATAACCGAAATCTTTCTTATCCGGCATCAGCTTAGAACCCCGTGCATCCAACGCACCCTTGACCAAAATCAAAGTCGTCGTATGCAGACCCAAGGCGATCGCATGGTGAACCAAGAAATCCCCAGGACCAATGGTCAAGAACAGAGAATTGGTGCTGCTGTTAATCGCATCCAACCAACCCGGTAACCAGACATTCCCATTATTCGGCCATGCCGTCGAAGCTAAACTATCCGGATTGGACAGTAACACATCAAACCCATAAAGAGCTTTACCGTGCGCCGCTTGAATCCATTGCGCGAATACAGGTTCAATCAGGATTTGCTTTTCGGGAGTCCCGAAAGCAACGACTACATCGTTGTGAACATACAGACCCAGAGTATGGAATCCGAGGAACAACGAGACCCAGCTTAAGTGGGAAATAATCGCTTCCTTATGCTCTAAAACGCGATAGAGAACGTTGTTTTTGTTCGCTTCTGGGTCGTAATCACGAACCAAGAAAATCGCGCCGTGAGCAAAGGCTCCCACCATGATGAAGCCAGCAATGTACTGGTGGTGGGTGTACAGGGCTGCCTGTGTCGTGTAATCCTTAGCCATGAAGGCGTAGGGAGGCAGACTGTACATATGTTGTGCCACCAGAGAGGTGACCACACCGAGGGAAGCCAAGGCGAGGGCTAACTGGAAGTGCAACGAGTTGTTGAGGGTGTCATAGAGACCTTTGTGACCTTCACCCAGGTTGCCCGAGGGGGGCTTGTGGGCGTTGAGAATCTCTTTGATGCTGTGACCGATACCGAAGTTGGTGCGGTACATATGACCGGCGATGATGAAAATCACCGCGATCGCCAAATGGTGATGGGCGATATCAGTCAACCACAACGACTC
>JAMXFF010000016.1:0-67818 GCA_025370845.1 Laspinema palackyanum D2a
TTCATGATAGATTCGGATGGTTAAGATGAGTCAGTTCTCCTATGTATTGTACCTCATGAGTCCGGGAACCGCTATATTTCTATTCTGGAGTATCTTTATGGCTTTGCATAAATCCGTAACCAAGCCTGACTTACAACTAAAAAACAAAATAGAAGAAGGTGATAACAATGCCAGCAAAATCATCGAAAACCTTAAAAATCTATCATTTTCCATCCAAGAAGAGCCGGATTTTTTAGAAAAAATTAGCTTGGATGAAGTGATTGCTTATTTTAATATTAATCTCCAGGAAAATGCGGAGATTAAGCATTTGGCTATTATTCGGAAAAAATCTTCTGAAGAAAAAACCGAGGGTCACTGTTTAACTTTGGTGTTTGTAGATGAAACTAATAACCTGGTTTGCCTTCCCAGTGGTGTTCCTGTAGGACGGAAGATTGTTGTTAACAATTTAGATAAAAAAATTAGTAAGTGTTTGCGCGATCGCGATTTCAGTATGTTTGAATTACAACAAACATCTATCGTCGTAAAAGCGATTAAGATAGCGAGTATTCTCATTTGGACTCTGGTGATTTTACTGGTGTTACTCCCATTACTGGGACGCTTGATTATGACTCAAGCTTTAGCTGCTGAATTAAATCCGCCTCCATCCTTGGAAATTACGCCAAATATGGTTGCATTTTGGGGTGCAGACAACCAACGAGCTTTTGAAAAATCTCGGCAAACAGCCTATAACAATGCTCAACAATATGCAGAACACGAATTAGATAAATGGGAATCTGAATTAATTAAGCGCCTAGATACGGATTTTTTAGATTGGTATTTTAGCTATTTTAATCAAAGGGGACAAGAGTTGAAAACTGTTTTAGATTATGTAGGAGAAATGACACTTAGTGGATTTAATGACTCTATAGTTGAAGATAGAATTAAAGATCGCATAATTAATAATCTTAACCGAGAATTTGCTCGTCGCGTTGTTAGTTCAAAATCTGCTGAAAGTAAATTCAAAACAATCGTCATTGATACAACTGAGTTGTATCTAAGTCAATTTTCTAGCGAACTAAGAAATGTTTCCAAAAACTATGAAATTTCTCAGTCAGACTGGCAGGAATATTTAGACACAATCAAGTTAAGATTAGAAAATGAACAAAGCAATGAATCATTGCCCGTAGAAATTATAGGTGCAGGAAGTTATGTGGTCATTAAAGCTGGAAGTAAAATTGCCGCTGCAGCTGGTAGTAAAGTTGCGGCTGGCTTTCTTTCGAGTTCAATAGTATCCATAATTGATCCTGCCGTTGCTATTGGACTAATTGTCTGGGATTATGTGGATTATCATAATGGAGTTGCAAAAAATAAACCGCGTCTGCGTGAGGATTTAGTTGAGTCTCTACATGAAATCAAAAAAACTCTTTTAACGGATTATGAGTTTGGTGTGATGTCTGCGGTGAATGAATTAGACGAAAAAATCACAGATAGCCTTTAAAGTTGATGTGGTGCGATCGCACCAATAAGATTGCCAAGAAACCGGGTTTAAAAAAAAATCCGGTTTTTTTGCTGCCTATAGTCTGATGGAAGAAGGAGGCGCGACTCCCGAAAAGCGATCGCTTCTATAGAATCGCCCCCAGAGGAGTTTCTTTCAATGCAGGTTTCTGGCAAAATTTCCCGGCTTTAGCTCCCCCTGCTATAATCGACTTTAAATGACCGACAAAGGGCGCTTGAGTGGGACTGTTCCTGGCCTAGTCAGAGCATTTGTAACAAACTTGGATAAATCTGATTCCATATCTGAGGAAAAACTGACTTCAACCCATGCCAACCGTCCTAAGATTTGAAGCCTATCGCTTTTATTTTTATAGCCATGAACCTAACGAACCACCCCATATTCATATTGATAGAGATAATCTCTCAGCCAAATTCTGGCTATCTCCGATATGTTTAGCGAAAAATATCGGGTTTAATGCTAAAGAGTTAAGAAAAATAGAATCCCTGGTGGAATCGAATCAACAAAATTTTTTGGAGGTTTGGTATGAATATTTTGACAATTCAAACTGATATCCGGGTGAAAAATGTTCTTATCCATGAAGATGCTTTCAGTGTTGAATTAATGGATGGGCGCACTCTCACCGTTCCTTTAGCTTGGTTTCCGCGACTTTTAAAAGCTAGTCCCGAACAGTTAGAAAAATGGGTGATTTGTGGCGGGGGTTACGGGATTCATTGGGAAGAAATCGATGAGGATCTTAGTATCGAAGGATTATTACGCGGTGCACCGGCTCCTCGGAATCAACCGCGAGCATAAGACAAGAAACCGGGGTTTTTCAAAAAAATCCGGTTTTTGGTTTTCTCATGCCGCCATTAATGAGCGTTCCCGAACCCGCGCTTGAGCAATTTCTCGGTCACCGATCGCCTGAACTTGAGAACTAAATAGAGAAACAATTGCAATTAATGTTTCTTGGGGGGGACCTGCGCTGATTCCAGCATAATTTGCAGGCAATCATTTTTCATCGAGGCTTTAGCGGTAATGCCTTTGGGTTGCAGTTTGCGGTTCATTAGGGTGGCGATCGCCTTGGCATCTCCCTGTTTGGCAAGCTCCAGAAGATTCGGCTGATTCATATCTAGCAGAGACGGCGAGTCTCTCGGATAAATTTGAGTCTAATTATACCTCCATTGCCCGCAGCAAAAGATAAACAGGCTACTCAATTTGGGTTTAATCAACTCTCGTGCGGGGCGAGGATCCGCCTGAAAGCTGGAACTCTACCCCTGGAATATCCACCGATTTGGCTGCGAAGCGACTCCCGTTGCTTTGACGGATCCTTCTATCAATGGTTAATGTCAGAAAAGATTAAAAAAAGCGCCTCCAAATTGGGGGCGCTTTTTATTTGGGGCTAGACAGAGTTCTGACAACCGATCAAAGAACCAAGCTAACGGAGGTCAAACTTTGGCCGGGTTAGATTTGCTGGCGGTAGCGTTTGCTTTGCCGTTTTTGGTTTGACCATTGCCATTGCGGGGTTGAAGAACGCCGTACCCGCCGTGGTTGCGTTCGTAAATCACATTAATTTCACCCGTTTCGGCATTGCGGAACATATAGAAGTCATGATCCACGAGTTGCAGTTGTTCCAAGGCATCGAGAACCGTCATCGGAGGCATGGCGAAATATTTGGTTCGCACCACTTCCTCTGGAAGTTCGGGGGTGCGTTCGCCAATCAGGTCCTCGACTAGGGGTTGCTCTTCGAGAAGCGCTTCATTAAGGGTGTCTGGCGCTTGAACTTTCTGAGCGTGACGTTTTTCTTTGTATTTACGCAATTGGCGAGCGATTTTATCAGCGACTAAATCGATGCTTGCGTACAGATTTTCACTGCTCTCCTCAGCTCGAATGATGGTACCATTTGCAAAAATGGTCACTTCAGCAGTTTGTTTAGAATTGTTCCGAGGATTTTTGGCCACAGACAGATGGACGTCTACTTCCGTGGTCAAGTTTTGAAAGTGACTAACTGCTTTTTCGACCTTTTGGTTGACGTACTCGCGAATGGCCTCGGTTATTTCAATATTTTTGCCGTGGATAACAAGCTTCATATCAATCTTCCCACTGAAGACTCCATCGTATTAATGATTTAGAGTTTAGGGTTTGGAGGGGTGATAAAAAACGCGAAATACGCATCTCCAAGCCCGGTTTCTAAAGAATAGACGGAGGGAAAGCGGGGCGGGTAATGCCGCTTTCCTAACATTAGTTCTTTTGCCCGTTTTTGGCGTTTCGCTCGCTTAAGAACGGAGCCAAAACTTATCAAGGTTGACTACACTTGAAAGGGTGGATTTACTCTGCCCTGAGTTGCCCCGAAATTACGGCAGCTCTTTCAGGCATCGCGGTTGGGAATGTGGAAGGGCGATCGCCCTTCAGTCACCGGAGTCACCAGAGACTGTGGATCACTCGTCATCAACTGCGATGGCACGAGCTTCAAAGTCTGATGTGCCAGTTGGTTAGCACCTTCTGTCGATAATGAAGATGATCATAGCAATCAAGAGCCCAAATTGTAAGTCTGGGAGACTTGAGTCGGAGGGTTCTGTGAAATCCTGTCCTCGGGGACAAGGCCATCTAGCCTACGGGCTCAGTCAACTCAATGGTGTTGTAGGTTCTATAATAGATGGCTTTTGGGAAACTCCTCCTGTGCTGCAATTCAACTCCTTACCTTTCACACTACCACCTTGGATTGAGAATTACACCGAATTTTGTTATCTCTTCAAAATTCGTTGCAATACGTTACGAAATGACAATCCAGCTACCCTGGGCTATAGTAGTTGTCCGGATTCCCAACCTGATATTTGTCTAATTTTCTGCCAAAAACCCCTTGCTTTTTTGGATGATCTATAGTAAAAGTCTAACCAATCCTGTTGAAGCCAGTTCCCCGCGTCGGCGTTGTGGGTTCTACAATTTTGATCGCCTCCCCTATCAGGAGGCTTGGACCTGGCAGCAGTCTCTGGTGGCGGCCCGCAGGTCCAATCCCGATTTAGAGGATATCTTCATTTTGCTGGAACATCCTCCGGTTTATACCCTGGGAAAAGGGGCGAGTTTAGAATTTCTCAAGTTTGACCCCACCTGTAGCGACGTGGAACTGCATCGGGTGGAACGTGGGGGTGAGGTGACTTATCATGGTCCGGGTCAAATTGTGGGGTATCCGATTTTGAATCTGCGATATTACCAGACGGACTTGCACTGGTATTTGCGGCAGCTAGAAGGGGTGATTCTTCAGGTGTTGGCGGAGTATGGCTTAAAGGGCGATCGCATTGAGGGGATGACCGGAGTTTGGCTAGAGGGGCGAAAAATAGCGGCGATCGGGATTAAAGTCAGTCGATGGATTACGATGCACGGTTTTGCCCTAAATGTTTGCCCAGATTTGAAAGGGTTCGAGCAAATTGTTCCTTGTGGGATTGCCAACAAACCCGTGGGGAGTTTGGCTGAATTTGTTGAGGGGATTAACCCCGATCGCGTGCGCCAGCAAATCGCTACAGCGTTTGCCGATACCTTTGCCGTTGAATTGACTGAGTTAAAATTGCCTACACAGGGCGAGCCGATTTAAGAGCGATCGACACCGAACCCGTGCGATCGCTCTGGCTTGGGGTGCATCAACACAGAAAACTCAGAGAGGATAAGCGAAAAGCGGCATTTATCCATCCAGTCCGAGGCGGCTGCATAGCCAACGCCCGGTTACCCGGTGAGCGATCGCCTGTTCCCCGGTGTCGGAGGATCGCGCTTTAAAGATTAAGAAAAGATAAAGAATTGCAGCGCGGCTCAACCGGACCTTCATTCCTAGGACCCATGACTGCCTGTGATTGTCGCCCTCGCTCTTGAAAAACTCTCCTATCAACTTGATTGCACATCCGCGCACCTGATTCAGGGTAAGCGCGGGAATTTTAAAATCCCTTCCCCAATTATGAGTTCATCTACCAACTCCAGGGATCCCTTTGTTATCCAACTCCTTGAATTTAGTCAAAAGGCAGCAGTCTCAAAACCATCAAGACTGTGGCGGCGTTTTTTCCCGAGCAAAATTGAGCCCCAATCAGACCTAGAGATCGCCAGCTCCGATTTTACCGCCCATTCCTTTGAATTCTCCACCGGGGCAGCCGAACCCTTGTCTGCCCTCAAAGAACGAGATAATCAAGCCTTAGCCGAACTATTCGAGGACGAAGAGATCGAAGCCATCCAAGCCGATGTTCTTCTTTGTTTGAGCTTCCTCTCTCCCGCACCCTGTTGGGATGAGCAAGCCTTTGAGTTTTTAAAAGAATTCCTTTAGCCCTCGGATTTTTTGCGTTATTATAGCCAGATAAAGCATCAAATCAAACCCAAATCCGATTAGGTTGTGGGGCGATCGTCAAGGGTTCGCCCTGCAACCTAATTCCTACATTGCCCACAGCCAAAAGCAATGTCCTTTGCCAACCCTTGTCCCCACTCCGAACACCTGATTCCATTGAAAAGACTGAAGGCCAATTCACCGGCAGACCGAAGGACTGGGTAGCACTTGGGCCAGTTCACGACTACAATAACAAACAAGCCGAGAGATTTCTAAATCATCAACCCTTATAAGGAAGAGATAGCCACTTTACCCTAAATAGGCTTAACCCAAGGGGAACAAAGCCGGAGAAATGTAGACTCTTCCATGCATTCTTTACCGAGAAAATTTCTCTATTTTCTCTTTCCATCCCCCATCCCCGGTTACCCAACCTCCGTTACCTAACCCTCGTTTCTCATCATTTTTTTGATATGCCTTCAATAGCCCGAAAAAACCTATTTGAAGATCTCCCGCGCTTTTTGGTGGCCCAAGCGGGCATTATGTTTGCGGTGAGTTTGATTACCATCCAAACGGGAATCTTCAAAGGGGTCATGCGCTCAACTGCCTTACTGGTGGACTATTCTCCATCGGATATTTGGGTCACGTCCCAGGATATGGAAACCTTAGAAATGACCCTCCATATGCCCTACAAGCGACTAAAAGAAGCGCAAGAAGTGGAAGGGGTCGCCCAAGCGGAAGCGCTGATCGTCCAGGGGACCCTGTGGCGAGATTCAACAGGGCATATCAACCATGTCCGGGTGTTTGGATTTGACCCAGATGGGGAACTGTTCGTCCCGGGTCAGATTGTCCGAGGCAGCTTAAGCGACCTCCACAAACCCTACACGATGTTTGTGGATGAAGCGAGCTTTGATACCCTCAAGGTCTCATGGTTGGGGGACAAAGTGGAAGTGGGGGCATTTTCCGCGACGGTGGTGGGATTCACCCATGACACTCAATCGATTGTGTCGAGTCCCTATATTTTTACGTCCTTGGACAATGCGGATGCCTTCACGACGACTCGTCCCAGTGAAGAGGCGGCTTCTGAAGTCCAAGAGGATCCAGAACCCTTAACGGAGGATGATCCGATCACCTACATTTTGGTCCAAGCTGAACCGGGACAAAATTTGCAGGAACTCAAAGAGAGACTGCAAGAGGCATTGCCCTATACCCGGGCTTATACGCAAGAAGAAATGGCCGAACTCAACCGCGTGTATTGGCAAGAACGGACGGGTATTGGCTTTGTGCTGAGTTTAGGCGCTGGGGTAGGGGTGATGGTCGGCATGGTGGTTGTCGGACAGATTCTGTACGCTTCTGTCTCGGATCACATCAAAGAATTTGGCACTCTCAAGGCGATGGGGGCCTCCCAGAGCGTGATTTATGGGGTGATTATTGAACAGGCCCTGTGGATGGCTGTGTTAGGATACCTGCCAGGAATGCTGCTGTGCTGGGGGATCCAATATTGGGCGCTGGCGGCCCAGGGATTGACCATCTTGATTTCACCGGGAACTGCTGTGGGAGTATTTGGGATCACTGTGGTGATGTGTGTATCTTCGGCAATTTTTGCCATTCAGAAAATCAACCGAGTCGATCCAGCGATTGTTTTTAAAGCCTAGGTTGCAATTCTTGGGGGGATTGGTCATAATTACTCAGACCGATCGGGGGATGACGATTTGAAAAGTGGCACAGACAATGAAACTAGAGTGAGGGACTACTGCCAGAATGCGATCGGGCATCCTCTTAAGTTCTAAATCCTGATTGTTTTGCTCTCACAGCCTACCGTCTATAGCATATTCACTAAACATTGAGACTAATGACTGCTTCACTAAACTTTAATGAATCTATGGGAAATCTCTCCACTCAGGTGATTGCACCCCCGTTAGTCGCATCCACAGCGGCACCGACAACAATGGGTGCGATTAAAGCTAGAGGCGTCAAGATGGTCTTCGAGTCCGGTTCCGAGGAGTTTCACGCCCTCAAAGGGATTGATTTGGAAGTCCGTCCTGGAGATATCCAACTTTTAATGGGACCATCGGGCTCGGGCAAAACGACTTTGCTCTCAATTTTGGCTGGGATGCTAACCCCAACAGCGGGAACGGTTAAATTACTGGGGGAAGAAATTACCTGGATGTCCCGGGCTGAATTATCCCGGTTTCGCCGAGATAATATTGGCTTTATTTTTCAAGGTTTTAATTTATTTCCCGCACTCACGGCGGCGGAAAATGTAGAAGTGGCGCTGAATTTGAAAGGAATTAAAGGCCGCACTGCTCACTTGGAAGCGCAGCATCTTTTAGAACAGGTGGGGTTGGGAGAGAAGGTTCATCAGTTGCCTCGGGATTTATCCGGGGGACAAAAACAACGGGTGGCGATCGCCCGCGCTTTGGCAGGTCATCCTCAGTTGATTATGGCCGATGAACCCACGGCAGCGTTAGATTCTCATAGTGGTCATGCTGTCATCGAACTGCTTCGCAAATTGGCAAAAGAAGGGGGGAGCACGGTATTAATGGTGACTCACGATCCGCGTATTCTGGATGTGGCCGATCGCATTCTCTATCTCGAAGATGGGGAATTACAAAAGCCCACTTCCGCTTAAAGTTAGGGGATAGAGAGTCTCACTCCGATGGCTCTATAGAATTAAAATTCAACAAAGGGAGCGAAATGCTCCCTTTATTTTTGCCTGATTTTAGCTCCAATTCACCCAATTTTTGAGAAATTATTAATCCCCCAATAAAGGAAGAAAGCCAACCCGACTGCCCAGACTGGAATTAAGGCTAACAAAGTTTCTTGAGAGAACCAGCGATTCAAAAAATTACCCTGTATGCTCTGCGTTGAAACCGTGGGTTCGGGACCGACTTGAATCTGGGTTTCAGTTCCAGAAAATTGGACTTGAATGCCGGTAGGATTATTTTCTGGGGGATTAGAGGGGACAAGTGCGATTGTGTCAAATTTTTCAATTTCTAAATCCGTTGCTGTTTCTCCCATTAAAAAATCGTTTTGTGATATTTGGAGGGATTGCCTTGCCATCCCAATTTGACCGGCGATCGCCGTAGACTCATAGATCTGTGGATCTGTAGCGGGTTGTGCGGGTTGGCGGCGGTAAAATCGCACATCTTCAACATTCAGATTACCTGGTATCCATTGAGTCGAGGGTTTTGGAACGATCGCCGAAATCGCCGCTTGCTCTCTCAAGGTTAAGGTTAGCCCTGTTTCCTCGGGAATCCAGGTAAATTCTAAGGCAGTATCGGGGTTGGGGCGACTACTCCCGGACTGAAGTTCTGTAATTTGATATCCTCGTAAACTCACCCGCATCGGCTGATTGCCGAAGTCAAGTTCTAGCACATTGGGACGAATGGCCGGTTGTAAGACAAGTTGGAGACGACTGCGCTCGTAACTGAACTGTTCGACCAAGGTATGTTGTCTTAACCACAAGCGTTTGAGGGTCAGTTCACTCCTGCGATCGGCTTCAACGGGTGTGATTTCCCATTCACTCTCCGCAGCGGGGAGATCAACGGTGAGACTCGATAACTGATTCAATCGCGGATCATTGGCACTTTCAAACCGTCCGGTTAAAGTGAAGCTTTGTTTCCCGGCGATCGCCATCTGACGCAACCCGCTTATGCCCTCAAATAAGACAAAACTTTGCGGTGATTCTCCATATTGAAAGCTAAGTTCTTCTACTAGAATACTCCCTTGAAAGGGATGGGGAAATCGGACGAATGTTACCAAGGGGAGGACGGCTAGGCAGAGGGCAATTAATGCGATCGCCCGATACCTATCTTGGGGGAGTCTCCCTTGTTGCTTCCGGGGCGGATCCTCTGGGGGAATGGACTGTAGTCTGGGTTTAGAAATGCCCGACTTTCCAAGGGAATTTCCCAAGGGTGGAACGGTGCGAGTCAGTGTTGGCAAATGGGTCATATACCAGACCATCAATTCAATCAGACGGATCAACAACCAGAACCCTTGAAAGGCGAATTGCCAAATCCCCAGCAGTAGCCATTTGAAGGGGACGAATAAAATCATGAAATCTTTTTGGGCGATCGCTTTCTTGATTTGCACGAACCCTCTGTGTATCCACATCCGGAGTTCTGAAAATGCCCACAGCAATAATTCAATCAGCTGAATCCCCAGCCAAAACAGGTTAACCAGCAGGTTCCAGATTCCCACCAGAACCCACCGACCCAATTCCTGCACCCCCTTAAAAATTAGTCGAACGGTTGGTTTCACAGATGGTTCTAAGGCTTTGATTGGTTTAAGACAAGAGCATCATACCATTTTAGATTTTTTACCCGGGCTTGAGGCGATCGTTTGGGGTTGGTCCAATCCAAGGGCGGTTGAGGGGAACTCTCCAGCCTAAAATCTTCAATCCCTTTAAACACAAAGCACTGCCTTGTCC
The DNA here is from genome assembly GCA_025370845.1 of Laspinema palackyanum D2a. Classification (GTDB taxonomy): domain Bacteria; phylum Cyanobacteriota; class Cyanobacteriia; order Cyanobacteriales; family Laspinemataceae; genus Laspinema. Next base: position 10,201 of record JAMXFF010000016.1, read on the forward strand.
TGACGGTTCCCTACAAGGTCAAGTCGCGAAGCGCTAATCCGCAATTCGGTTGTGATAGGTCTGTAAAAACCGGCACCCTGTTCTTGAAGCGTTCCGTTAAGGAAAGGGCGGGGAAAAAGCGGACGTAGGCGCAGAAGGCAGGCTACAAGAGTAAAGGAGGTCTTTGACAACCGGATTGGGTATGAGCCATGCCGGTCAGAAGGTGTCAGGAGAAATGTCTGCATTGAGGTTTATCTTGCCCAAATTCTGTCTGAGCAACCCAGGGGAACTTACCCGCCACCGGCTGTACCCCCGGCGCAGAGGAAGGGCTAGGTTTCTAAGACGGGGGATGGGGAAGTTGAGTCTCAACTTTATAAGGCTTGTTTTAGGAAAATCTATACCAATAGATAGAGGTGATTTTCTGCCTTTTCCTCTGGTTCTCCTCCCTGAAGGGGGATTGATAAATTTTTCTTGTGATTCACAAGTATTTTGGATGGATTATATCATTTTAGTTGATGGCGATCGGTGTAGTTTTTTCGGGAGAAAGTGGGTAAACTCATGTATAGAGAGTTTCTCACGCGATCAACTCTCTAAAAGGACGTTTTATCCGAAGGAATCCAGGTGTTTATAAGCTGATGTAAGAGTTTAATCCCGCCAGGAGAAATCACGGGTGCTACCGTTGAGACCGATGCTTCAGGGAAGAGGCTTTGGGTGCAAACATCAATCCGCGATCGCCTAATCTGTCGTTTTCTCTCTACCCTTACGAGTATTTTTGCTTATTGCCAAAATTGTATTATTGTTGTAACATAGGAAGAAGGGCTTGCCCCTAACGAAGGAACAACAGCAGGAACATCACTCTGTAGAGAGATAGAGATGCGCTTTGAGTGAACCCTACACCTTCAAACCCAGTCTAAAAGGAAAGGAGACTCATACAGTCACAGCAAGAAGCAGTTGCGAAGAAGCTAGACGTAAAGTTTTTCTAAAATTTATACCCTTGCCTACTCCCGCAGCAGGATTCAGGTCAAGAAAGGGAGGTGGTAAACTCAGTCTACTAAGTAGCAAGCTCTCTCATTCAGTGGGGGAAACCCCCCTGTTACCCAGGTTTAAAAGTACGGGGATTGCCCTATTTAAGGCGCTGTCAAAGGCCAATGAAATAGTGCATGATCTGTAAATAGAGGAGAATATCGTGGAAGTAGATTGGCACAACAGACCTAAAACTAGAAACGCGATCCTAGGGGGTTTAACGGTTAAAGCCTATCCCCTAGTTTCTAAGTTGAAATCTAAAATCCCTCTTCTTTCGCTTCCCTTACATTGGAGCGCTCAAATCCTCGGGGACCCGGGAAACGGGAATATTAAGGAAACTTTAACGTGACCAGGACTGACTCTAATCTCAATAACCCTTTACTCAATTGTAGATCTGACATAAGATAGAAGAAGTCAAAATCATAACGACTTTGAGTTGACTAGGCATCACCCCCGGTCTGGTGCAGCAAACAAGCCCCCCCGAACAGGCATCTGTAAGGCGCTGACCCAAATCGCGCGGAGGATGTAACCCAGTCAGTGAGACCAAACCGCGAAATGCTACCCGTTGAGTGGGGCGAGTGCTTGCTACGCATAAGAATGTATTTCGTTTGGAGAACTGCAAAATGCCCACAATCAAATCTCGGCCAACGACTGTTAAGCAAACTTATATGGGCGCACGACAAAGCGATTCTACTGATACCATTCGTTCGTATTTACACGAAATTGGTCGTGTGCCGCTGCTGACCCACGAGCAAGAAATTGTTTTTGGGAAACAAGTGCAGCAAATGATGGCGTTTTTGGAAGCGAAAGAAGCGCTAGAGAAGAAGCTCAAACGCGAACCTACGGAAGAAGAATGGGCCGAGGCGGTTGGACAGAGCGTTGGAGAACTCAAAAACTTGGTCAAAATCGGTCGGCGATCCAAGCAAAAGATGATTGAAGCGAACCTGCGTCTCGTGGTGGCGATCGCCAAGAAATACCAGAAGCGCAACTTAGAATTCCTGGACTTGATCCAAGAAGGAACCCTCGGATTAGAGCGGGGTGTAGAGAAATTCGACCCGATGCGGGGATATAAATTCTCCACCTACGCCTACTGGTGGATTCGTCAAGCGATTACTCGGGCGATCGCCCAACAAGCGCGGACCATCCGCTTGCCGATTCACATCACCGAGAAACTCAATAAAATCAAGAAAGTGCAACGGGAACTCACCCAAAACTTAGGCCGGAGTCCATCTCCTTCCGAGATTGGTGAAGCCCTAGAGTTAGAACCGGCACAGATTCGGGAATATCTGTTAATGGCACGTCAGCCAGTTTCCCTGGATCTGCGAGTGGGAGATAACCAAGACACCGAACTGCAAGACCTCTTAGAGGATGCAGATGCTTCTCCGGAAAATTACATCACCCAAGAATTGCTGCGGGAAGATTTAGAGAGCCTTTTGGCCGAACTCACCACTCAGCAGCGGGATGTGATTATTTTGCGATTTGGCCTGAAAGATGGGCGGGAATTGTCCCTAGCCAAAGTCGGTGAAAAACTCAACTTGAGTCGCGAACGAGTACGCCAATTGGAACATCAAGCGCTCGCGCACCTGCGCCGTAGACGAGCCAATGTGCAAGAGTATTTAGCCAGCTAATTTATGGCTAATAGCAATGAGCTATTGGCGTTGAAGATGCGGAAGGGGATCTATTGAAGGTCCCCTTCTGTGTTTTTTGGGGGATGGGGGAGAACTGGGGGACTTACAAGAGGATGGTTTTTACGCTCATGGTGATTTGCCTTATTATTAAGTACACTTCCGGTCCCCTCCCCTTGCCAAGGGGAGGGTTAGGGTGGGGTTCCCTCCGCTTAAAATGTAACCCGATCGCGCAAGCGTTCTGATAGCGTGGGACCAATTCCCGAGACTCGTTGTAAATCCTCCACGGATGTAAACGGTTGCTCTTGCCTGGTGGCAATCATTCGAGAGGCTAAAGCCGGACCAATTCCCGGTAATGTCTCTAACTCCTGCTGAGTGGCTCGATTCACATTGATTCGCGCCGATGGAGGTAATGCGGGAACCGGAGTGGGGGAGCCACATTGCTGAATCTGCTGTTCGATTTTGGCTTGAATGGAAGTCGGTAACCCTAAACGAGCCGTGCTATAAAGTCGTTCAAACTCTCGCCTAAAATGGGCCGCGACGATGGGAGAGTCAATGACCAAGAGGGTTTCATCATTACGAGAATTAGCGGCGGCGGACCAGTTATGAGACCCGGTGATCACGATGCGATCGTCCAAGAGGGCAAATTTATGATGGAGGCGATCGCCCGGAGGTAATTGCGGAACGCCTACCGTATCCAGAGGAGTAGACCAAGGTTGGTTACCCTGAGCATACTGACAATTTTGATTGGGTAACGCCACCCCCATCATGTCCAACCCTTCGCTATAACTGCGGTAGGCAAAACTGGGATCAATCAGAGCACGGACCTGTACCCCAGTGCGATGACGAGCATAAAGGGTATCGCTCAACTGCTGTTTTGAGAAGACAAACAGGGCCAGGTCCACGGATTGAGTGGCGAGATTCAAGGTATTGGCGATCGCCCCATTGACACTCTGCACCCAAGGAACTCGCGCCCCCGTCGGCGCAAATTGCACCCCCACGGAACTGGCCCCCAAATTCACCGACTGCTTCGGACGGAATGGTTTTTCCACTCCAAACAAACTATCGGGATCACCCCCGGGGCCATCTCCCCACATCAGGTTAAACTCTTGTTGGAATAAACCCGCCAATGCCGGACTCTCAATTTTGAGTAAATTATTGGGATTACCGCGACTGGCTTCAGAGAGAAAATCTCCGTGGATGTCACTGGTGGTAAAATTGGCCGAAGTGACGATTACCCGGCGACCATCGGCGATCGCAAATTTGTGGTGCATCAACCCACTGCCTTTGGAACCATCGGCGGTATCGTCAATTAAAGGCACTCCGGCATTTTTTAAAATGATTAAAGCATCCCCCTGGGCGATTTCCTCTGGACTGAGGACACCATCTTGGTTGCGATCGCTCAGGTGACGCCACTCTTCATAGCGAGCTTTGCTGCGTTCATCCAAACCGACGACTTGCTGCGGTGTTAGCTCACTGAGGGGTTGGTTATAGGTATTTTCCAAAATCACCCGGACCCTGACACCGGATTGATGCTGACGGGCGATCGCAATCGCAATATGGGGCAACTGCAACTCCTGAACTGCCACCTCAACCGTGGATGTCGCGCCATTGATGGTATCCACAATCAACTGTTCCAAATCATCCCCCGGTCGCGTGATCCCTCGGTAAGGCTCTGGGTACTCCCGGACCGGATTCTGGTTCAAATAAACCTCTACAAAGGGATCTTGGGGTAGGGGAGGGAGTCGATGCAGGGTGGGTTGAATTTCCTTGCACCCGGTTCCGATCAGGCCCAGGGTCACCAGAAGCAGAGGCCGGAGAAAGGGTAAGAATTTAGGGGATTGTAGGGTTTTTCGTAGGATCAGCAGTAGGAGCATAAGACCCGACAAAAGAGATAGGGGGGATGAGGGAGATGGGGGAGAGGGGAGAACCCAGACAGAAGACTTGAGGAAAAAAGTATCGGGAAAGAGTAGGGAGTGTTAACGCATGGTAGAATTGCGATCTGTTAAAAAAGATTTGTCCATCGTCTTCGCCCTCCTTGTCCGGCATCATAGCATTCAGGATAAGTTATTCTACCCTTTCGAGGGAAGGATCCATGTCAACAAAATTTTAAGGGTTCAATTCAGCAGTTGAACCGGCAGGGATTGGGTTGACTTAACGGATGTCTGGTGATGGCATGGAAATATGGCCGAAATTAGGTTTCGGCTCGGGGATTAGGGTAACATCCGATCTATTGCTGACTGAGGACGTTCGTGCAACGGAAAACAGTGGGCATAGACCAGAGCCTATGGGTTGAGGATAAGCTCTCATCACGAGTTGAAGTTGGAGGTTTGGGCCAGACAAACCAACACCAGTGTTTTATGCCGAGAAGAAAAAAAATCTTTCCATGCGGTCACAAGGGTTATGGTCAAGTTTGTCACCGTTGCGCCCAAGATCAAGAGGCCCAGGAGCAAGCGGTACGTTCGCTGGCGGAAAAACGACAGCAAAAAATGGAATGGGAAGCCACTTTTGACAATGACCCCATTGATTTGAGAGAGTTACCCGATTATGTGGTTCACAAAGCCCGGAATATTATCGAGGGACTCAGTGAACGGCGTAATTATCGAGAGTTTGGCGGGAAGCGCCTCCGTCACAATCGCTGCATTATCAGCATCCCGGTTACCCGAAACTATCGGATGATTTGCCGAGAGGAGGGGAATATCACGATTCCAGAATCTGTATTGTCACATGAAGATTACAATGTGTGCAAGCCGGGGAGTTGAGGGTGCTGAGTGAATGGAGCGTGAATTCTCGATCGCACCGATGAAAAGATTGATAAACTGCTTAGGGGGCGATCGCCAGTCCTCCTGGGTTATAGAGTCAGGCTCTTAGACCGATGGAGCGGCGATCGCTCCTTTAGTCGCTGCTGGATCAAGGCTCACGAGAGAGTAGCCCTGTAGCGGCTTATCCTCAATCTGAGTAAAGAGATGCAAATCTATTTAGATTACAGCGCAACTACACCGACTCGACCCGAGGCGATCTGTGCCATGCAAGACGCCCTCACCCAGGATTGGGGTAATCCTTCGAGCATCCATGAATGGGGCCAAAGAGCTGCAACGGTGGTGGAAAAGGCTCGAATGCAGGTCTGTAATCTCATCAATGCACCAGCGGATTCGCTGATTTTTACCGCTGGGGGAACGGAAGCGGACAACCTGGCGATTATGGGAGTAACTCGTCACTATCAGACCCCACAACATCTGATTATTTCTGCGGTGGAACATTCTGCAATCAGCAAAACGGTGGAGTTGCTAGAGCAGTGGGGATGGGGGGTGACGCGGTTGCCGGTCGATCGCCTAGGACGGGTGAATCCCGAGGACCTGAAATCTGCTCTGCGCCCCAATACGGTGTTGGTGTCGGTGATTTATGGACAGAGTGAAGTGGGAACGGTGCAACCGATTGAAGAATTGGGGGCGATCGCGCGCGCTGCTGGGGTGTTATTTCATGTGGATGGGGTACAGGTTGTCGGGCGATTGCCGGTGAATGTGCAAGCATTGCCGGTGGATCTGCTCTCCCTCTCCAGTCATAAAATTTATGGCCCTCAAGGGGCGGGGGCGCTCTACGTTCGGGACGGGTTGGAACTGGTGCCGTTGCTGACGGGAGGGGGACAAGAATCCAATCGGCGATCGGGGACTCAGGCGGTCCCGGCGATCGCCGGATTTGGGGTAGCGGCAGAATTAGCGATGGAAGAAATGCTAACGGAGACCCCGAGATTAGTTCAATTGCGCGATCGCCTCTTCGACTTATTAGCGGATACCCCGGAACTGATCCCCACCGGCGATCGGCTGCATCGCTTACCCCACCATGTCAGTTTCTGTCTGCGGGAGGATGCTCATAGTCGAAGAAGTCAACCCATCTCCGGCAGGGCGATCGTCCGTCAAATGAACCTTGCTGGAATCGCCATCAGTTCCGGATCCGCCTGTAGTAGCGGGAAACTCAACCCCAGTCCTGTCTTATTAGCAATGGGATACAGTCCCACCGAAGCTACGGCTGCTGTGCGCCTCACCCTCGGACGACATACCACCTCCGCCGATATCGACTGGACAGCAATGGTCCTCAAGCAAGTTTTAGCCCGACTGATGCCTGAATTAGCCTTAGCTAGACTTTAATTCCATTGGCTCATTTTTTTATTTTCAAATTTGTAAACTCCCCAGTTCTTGATTTAGCTTATGGCTTTTTCCGTCCAACAAAAGTCCCCTTCATACCTACATATTGAGGGGAATATTCCCCTAGACCTTCCTAATGGTAGTTTTATCTCTATCACTAGACAAACACCGCTGAAAATTTACTCCCTGGGGTTTCAGCCTGCTAAATCAATTCCAGAAATTCCTCGATGGTTTTTGCAAAAATACGGAACTAATAAGCCATTTATCGTATTAGAACCCTTTGCGGGATCCGGCACAACTCTGATTGAAAGCCTCCGACAGCAATCCTCCGTTTACTGGCTAGATTATCATCCCTTAAGTCGCTTAATTTGTCGCGTTAAAACCACCAAATTTTCACCGGAAGATTTGCTCGAAAACACCTCTAAAATTATCCAGTCTGCTTATCATCACAAAAATGCCCCAGAAACCGTGAAATTTGCCAATAAAGATTTTTGGTTTCAAGCGGCTGTGCAAGAGGGACTAGAAATTTTAAAAGCTTACATCAGTCAATCCCCAGAAAAGAACCAGCCATTGCTATGGATAGCGTTTGCCTCTACGGTTAGAAAAACCTCAAATATGAATGATGGAATGCTGTTAGCGGCAAGGCGTGCTAACTTTGAAAAAATCCCCGAACGCTCACGGGAGGATGTGTTTGAGTATTTTCAGGGTTATGTGAACCGAGCGATCGAAGCCGTGCAAGAGTGGCAAACGGTTTGCCCGGATTTTGAAAAAGCTCAAGAAATACCCAGTCAAGATGCGCGAGATTTGGCGGGAAATTGGACTTGTGATGCGATCGTCACCTCTCCGCCTTACATCAATGCGATCGATTATGTTTGGGCTTCAAAATTTGAACTCCACTGGCTAGAAATGGTTAGGGATGATAAAGCTCGGTTAGAATTGTATTCTCAAGAAATAGGGACAGAAAGAATACCGAAAGACCAATATAAAAAACAGGGTAAAACCGGCAATTCTCTATTGGATAGTCTTATTGAAGACATATATACCGGGAAAAAATATCAGGCAAGCAAGGGGCAAAATGAGCTGAGGGCCAGAGTAGTCTATCAATATTTTGTCGATATGAAAACCCATTTTTTACAGAGTAGCTCTCACTTAAAGCCGGGAGGATATTATTGTTTTTCGATTGGAGACATTAGTAAAATATGTGGAGTAGAAATTCCGGTTGCTTTGATTTTAAAAGAGATGGCTGAATCCGCAGGGCTCCGAGAAATATTTCATTTTAATTTACTCTTAAAAAATCGCAAATTAAATCTGCCGCGCAATGTTGATTGGGCCGGAACCATCAAACATGACCAGGTCATCATTTTGAAAAAATCTCTTTAATGAATCAAAATCCCCTAGACCAAACCCTAGAAAATATCCTTCAAAGGTACAGCCTATCCTTTTCTCTCAAAGTCTTTAGTGAAGAATCGGCAACAGAAGATGATTTGATGAGAGTCTTTGGACTGACTCAAGTCATTAAAGCAGAAAACAAACAATACTGGGGAAGAGAGTTGGGAATGTGTTGGCAACGAGTTGTCACCGAAGTATGCCGAGAAAATTGTGAAGATTTTCGGACACCTATTCGAGAAGGCAAAGATGAACTTTGCGATTTGATAATTGGACTTGATGCCATAGACACTAAATACCGAATCGGTTCTGGAGACGCGGGAACTTTAAAAAAATTTAGAGAGTATGCCGGAAAATTGCAAGGGTTAGGATTAACCCCCATCTTGCTCATCCTGCGGACAGACAATTTGCCTCAAGCTATCAATGCTTGTCGAATGGGAGGTTGGACTGTTATGCAAGGGAGTGATGCTTACGAGTACATCAGAAATAAAACTGGCTTCGAGTTAAAATCCTGGTTACAAGCTAGAAGAAATCGCTATTCTATCGAACCCTGAGAAAAATTAGAAACCGGGTTATTACTCACAACCCGGTTTCTGGGTAGTTGGGGTCCAAAATATATTAGAACATCAGTTTTTGAGTTGCAAGGGTAAGCTATCCTGACCTACTATTCATAATGTCCCCCAGTGACTTTGCCTCGAAAGACCACATATTGATAGAGGTTGTAGAACAACATCACTGGAATCAGCGCCCCAATCATCACAATCATAATCACTAACGAACTCGGGTCCGCTGCGGCTTCATAGATGGTGATTTTTGAGGGAATGATATAGGGAAACACCACGAGGGCCAAGCCTAAGAAGGTTAAAACAAACAGTAGAATCGTCCAAACAAATGGCATTCTTTCCTGTTTGCGGTCCAAGCTTCTAAGCAATAGCCAAATTAACAGCGCACCCAGTAAAGGAATCAGGGCAAACACATAAACTTGGGGTCCATCAAATAAGCGCGTTCGGGCTTGTTCATAAAAGATGGGGGTGACGATGGTAATCAAAATTGCGCCGACTAAGGTCGTTATCGATGCCAATTTTGCCGTTTTATAGTGGGTTTCTTGGAGTTCTCCAGTGGTTTTCCAAACCAGATAAGTTGAGCCAATCAGCACATAGCCTTGAATTAAGGTTAACGCCACTAAAACCGATTGCCAACTCAACCAGTCCCAAGTTGTACCAATAAAATGCCCCTTGCTATCGACTTCAATGCCTTTCAGGACAGCACCCAAGGCAAATCCTTGACCGAGGGCCGCCATAAAACTCCCACCGCCAAAGGCCAAATTCCACACCACTTTTCGGTTAGATTGCTCTCGAAACTCAAAAGCCACCCCTCGAAAAATAAACCCAAATAACATGATAAAAATTGGGATATAAAGCGCGCTGAGGATGGTGGCATAGGCTACAGGGAATCCTCCAAATAAACCCCCTCCCATCAAAATTAGCCAAGTTTCATTGGCATCCCAAATATTACTCAAGCTCGTCATCAGAATTCCTCGTCTGTCTTCCGATGAAGCCGTCAGCGATAAAATTCCAACCCCGAGATCGAACCCATCCAGCATGACGTAAAGAAACAGGAATAGGGCTAATATTCCAAACCAAACCAGGGGTAAAAAATAACTGAGTGTCTCCACGATCGCTCCTATTGTTTTGCTTCTACAGGTCGTTCATCGGGGATAAATTCTCCCGGTTGGGTGTCTAGGGCCGGTTGTGGTTCCAACCCAGGAATGGGTAAGTCAAATCGGGGGCCGCGACGAATAATCCGGCTGCCAAAATAGAGAACACAGAAGAATAAAAAGCTGTAGACGATCGCAAATCCAGTTAATGAGGTTAACACATTACTCGCCGGTAAATTAGAAACAGAATCAACCGTGCGGATTTGTCCATATAAGGTCCAGGGTTGCCGCCCTACACAGCGCACAATCCACCCGGATTCAATGGCAATATATCCCAAGGGTGCGGCAAAAATCCAACTTGCCATTAACCACCGTTGTTGGCTAATATTTTCCGGAGAAAGTTTCCCACGCATCCATTGCAGGGTGGAAATTAGCATTAACCCCGCTAAAAAGAAGCCAATGGCAATCATGGTCCGAAAGGCATAATAGATTAAACCTACTAAATGGGGTCGGTCCTCCGGTTGCCATTCTTTCAGTCCTTTGACTGGAAGGGTGAGTTCTTTTTTAAATTCCAAAATGTATCCCAAAGCATTGGGAACTGTGATTTCCCAGTCATTTTTCTGGGCTTTTTCATTGGGGAATGCCACTAAACTCCAATCTCCTCCTTGTCCCGCCGGAATGGTTTCCCATTGTGCTTCCATTGCGGCTAATTTGGCAGGTTGATAGTGATAGACTTGTTCACCGCTTAAATGGCCGATATAGAGTTGTAACGGGGCCACGGCAATTGCCGCTGCCAGCACAATTTTAAAGGACTTGCTAAAAAATTCCTGATTGCGATTTTTCAGAATGTACCAAGCGCTAATTCCTCCAATCACAAATAGCGAGGTTTCCAGGGTGGCAAAAAACATATGAAGCACACTGTTCACCATGAAGGGATTTGTGATGGCTTCAAAATAATCTCGCACGATGAATTTTCCATCCACTAATTCTCCTCCTGCCGGGGTTTGCATCCAGGAGTTGGCAGTTAAGATCCAAAAGGTGGATAAATTGGATCCGATCGCCACTAAAATAGTAGACAAATAGTGAATCACTGAATTCACCCGTTCCCAACCAAACACCATAATTCCTAAAAAGGCCGCTTCTAGCATAAACGCCCAGGAGGCTTCAAACCCAATAACGCTGCCAAAAAAGTTGCCGACTGCTTCAGAAAATGGACCCCAGTTTGTGCCGAACTGAAATCCCATCGGAATCCCCGATGCTACCCCTATTCCAAAATTTAGGACAAATAATTTGGACCAAAATCGGGCATGGTAATAGTAGTCTTTATTGCGCGTTTTCAGCCACACCCCCTCGACAATCACGAGATAAATTGACATCCCGGTGGTCAGAACCGGCCACAGCATATGAAAAATCGCTGTCAGTGCAAATTGCATCCGTGATAACACTAGAGTATCGGAAAGAAAATCCACAATTAAACCTCCTTCAGAGTCTTATCAAAGTGTAACAATTTTTTGCAAATAAACGGTTACCTAAATAACGTTTTTAGTCAAGTTTATCAGCCAGCCTTAAAGTCAATAACAAAAAGGTAAAAAAATCCTCCATCTAACGAGGGGAACACAAAACGTTAGGTTAGCCCGGGCAGCTAGAACTATAGCCTGCCTAGTGCCGTCTCATTGAAAAACAGATTTTTGACAACTTGATTTGGTGTAAAACACCAGTATAGTAGAGCTTATAAATCCCAATTCTGTACTGATGGCCTAGGTTGACTAAAGTCTTTTAAATTGGAGAATAATCGTGATTTTTTATCTTTTAAAATCGGGCTTTCCCTTTTTTTTAGAACGTTGCTCTGTCACATAAGCTAAGGTCCTTTGAGCATCAGAGGCTGGGGTTTGTTCGGGGATATCTGTAATATGCCACCAGGCATAGATGAATCCTGCTGCCACACCCCCAACCACTCCAAATAAAATACTCAAAGCGGTGGAATATCCCAAGAAGCCAAACATCACCATAAAAAATATCCACATTTTAACCCCAAAAGAAATTCCTTTTTCTTGGGGGGATTTGGGATGTCTTTTGACAGTGGCTGTCCCTTTTTTATTTGGCAAGTTTGTCATATAATTGCTCCGAATGGGGAAGAGGTGAAAAATGGGCGAAATTAGGGATTGAATTGGCTGATAAATGACTTTAATTGGGCCTCTATATCGCCGGTAGTGTCGAGGGAGGTAACGGATGGAATTTCGTTCTCACAAAACGGTTCGGCAGTTTGTTGCTGAGTGTCGAGGAGGTCGGCTGTGGCATCGGCGATATCTCCTTGGCGGTGATTGAGCCGATCGCGCAAGATGGCGATCGGGGCGGTACAATGCAGAATCTGCAACGTCAATCCCCTGTCTTTAGCAGCAGCGATCGCCGCTTCCCGCAACCCTTGCCGGTCATATTTTGCATCCAAAATCACCGTCCATCCCTCACTTGCTCCCATTATCCCCAATTCTAACAATCGCCCATAAGTCTGGGCGGTCATTTCTGCGCTGTATATCTCATCACTCCCTTTCGACGGCAAGGGAATCCCCGCCAAATGCTTGCGGACTGCATCCGATCGAATCTGAATCGCCCCAGTTGCTCTCGCCAACTGTCGGGCGATCGTACTTTTTCCCGAACCGGATAACCCGCACATTAGAATCAATCTCCCTTGCCTCGGTTGGGTGTACTGCCATGCTAAGTGATAATAATCCCTTGCCGTTTGCCATGCGCCTTCCTTCTCATCCTCCGCAATGTTGGCATCGTCCAACATCAACGAGGTCACTTTAGCACGGACATACGCTTGCCGACTTAAGTATAATCGTAACACTTGCAGCCCTTGCCAGTCGCCAGTTTGTTCCAAATAAGTATTTAAAAACCCGTTAGCGAGGTCCTGCCGTCCCCGGGCTTCTATATCCATGACGACAAAGCCAATATCGTACATGACATCCACAAACCGAAAGGCTTCGTTAAATTCAATGCGATCGAACAGCAGAATCTGATTATCCCACCGGGCAATATTTTTTAAATGTAAATCCCCGTGACATTCGCGAATTTTATCCGTTAGCATTCGCTGCTCAAATTGAGCGGACCGTTCCGCAAAAAATCGATCGCTGTAAGCTTTGGTTTCCTCAAATTGCTGGCGGGTTTGGGGTCCATCGATATAGGGTTGAGATTGTTTGTAATTATTATCGATCGCCTCCCGGATTCTAGCTACTTCTCCAAACTTCCTAATAGAATCACTCGTCGGCGTTTGCCGATGGAACTCAGCCACAACTTGGCCTAATTGTGCCATCTGTTCCTGGGTGAGTTGACCCTGTTCAAATTGATGAATTAATAAGGCTTCTTGAGGGAACTGCCGCATTTTCAACGCATATTCAATGGGTTCCCCCTCACCATTCAATTCCAAGCCACTGTCTGTTTTAGTCACCGCTACGACTTCCAGATACATCTGAGGGGCAATCTGGCGGTTTAAGCGCAACTCTTCTGAGCAGAAATGATGGCGTTTTTTCAAGGTAGAATAATCTAAAAAGCCAAAATTAACCGATTTTTTGACTTTATAAACATAGTCTCCCGTCAACAGCAGAAACGAGGCGTGGGTTTGCATCAAGGTGATGGGTTCTTGCACTGGATGGGGATAAAAGTCCCCCTGCATCATCTGGGCGATCGCCTGGGGAAGTCTTGCTTGACTCATATTGTCCTCCATTGTGAGCAATTCTGCTTTTAGAAAGCGGAAGGATAAATTCTCAGCGTTCATCCTTCCGGCTTTTGTCTTTATTCTTCTAGGAGCGATCGCGTCTCTTCTTTCGATAACCGAGGGCCGTAGGTGGTGACAATCCGCCCTGCTGCTTTCGCCGCTAATTGTCCCGCTTCTGCATCACTCATGCCATGAGTCATCCCATACAAAAAGGCTCCGGCATACATATCTCCCGCGCCTACGGTATCGATCGCCTGCACGGAAATTGCCGGAATTTCGATGAGTTTTTCCCCATCAAAAATGATCGACCCTTTCGCACCCAGGGTAATCGCAAAGCGTTTGGCGAGGGTTTTTAAATGGGCAACTGCCTCATCAATGGTATCCGTTTCAGCCATTGTTAAGGCTTCACTTTCGTTGGCAAAAATAAAATCTAGTCCGGGTCCAATTATGTCCCACAAACCCTGTTTAAAAAAGTTCACCATATTGATATCCGAGAGAGATAGGGCAGTTTTCACTCCGGATTGACTGGCGATTTCTCGGGCTTTAATCGCAGCAGATTGTCCCGTAGGAGAACTGACGAGATAGCCTTCGATGTAGAGATATTCCGATGCTGCAATGGCATCCGGAACCAGTTCCGTTGTCCCAAAACTGCCGGTAATCCCTAAATAAGTATTCATGGTGCGATCGGCATCCGGGGTGACGAACACCAGACATTTTCCTGTGACTCCTTCCGGTCGAGTTTGATGTTGTAAGTTGGTCTCTACACCGTTGCGGAGGAGGTCTTCCAGATAGAATGTGCCGGTTTCATCCTGGGCAACTTTACAGGAATAAAAGCCTTTGCCCCCGAATTGACTGACGGCGATAATGGTATTGGCGGCAGAACCCCCACAACTTTTTTTACAAGGGCGATCGCTGAATTGTTCCAGAAGGGAATGATGGCGATCTTCCTCAATTAAGGTCATGACTCCTTTATCGATTTGCATCTGGGCCATGAGTTCGGGGGATATTTCATATTCTATATCCACCAAAGCATTGCCGATACCATAAACGTGATAATTGCTCATGAATTTGTTAGTTTTTACGACGATACAGGACAATAAATGTTGGCTTAAGCCCTACGATACAAAGCAAAAAGGAAAAAGGCAACAGGGAGTAACCTGCCTGCCTTTTTCCTTTTATAAAATCAGAGGTTGGATTGTCGGAACCCTGAGAAAGGATGCGATCGCCCCTAGTCTGCCTGCCGTGGCGGATAAAACCGTTACCTGTGGACAGGAATCTCTACTCCCAGGGACTCGCCTAGGAGCACGGACTCGAATCGAACTAGGCAGTGACTCCTTCCTGAGCACCTTCTTCGTCCGTGGATTTCTCGGTATTTCTGGACTGGAGAATCGTCAAGACAATGCGATCGCCTTCCACATGAGCGCTTACCCCTTCCGATAACGGAAGTTCGCTCACGTGCAAAGCATCCCCCAGTTTGAGGTGGCTAATATCAATTTCAATGGAATCCGGGATATTGTCCCGGGTGCATTGGATCGGGAGTTCGGTCATCACCACATCTAAGACGCCCCCTTCCTGGGTGACCCCATAAGGTTCTCCCACCAAATGTAGCGGCACAACCAAATCCAAACTGGTCCCTGCCGACACCGCAAAAAAGCTGATGTGGTAAACAGAGGTTGATTTCCAAGGATGAGTCTGAACTTCTCTAAGGATGGTTTTGCCCTTCCAAGAAACATCGGGGATATTGAGCTCCACCAAGGTATTGTTCACGGAGGCTTCTTTCAGCAATTTCTCAGCCACTTTGGCGGGAATCGTTAGGTCAATGGATTCGCTGCCTTGATGACCATACAGGGACGCCGGAATCAATCCTTCCCGTCGCAGGGCCTTGGGTTTGCTTCCTTCTTGGCGTTTTTGGCATTCAACGATGACTGTCATGTTAGGTGTTACTCGTTAGGGGTTAGCGATTAATGATGGATCGGACGTTGTTCACGGTTTCACCCGAGGGTCCGGGAAAAACGCTGCAACCTCCTATTCTATCAACAGCGGGTACAGATATTCAAGCCCGTTGGAGATATTGGTAGGTTTCGTTTTCCACGCAGCGGCGTAATTCATGCAATTTTTTCAGGGGATAGGTCACTTTTTGATAGTCCTCTTTGGACGGAGCATCTCCCAGGTTTTCAATGATTTTTTCACTTTCTAGGATAATCGCATCCCGCAGAAAATACTTGAGAAGTTGGCGATTTTCTGGATCGAGCTTAATTAAGAGCAGTTCTTCTTTCTCTTCTTCTATTTTAATCACCGTCGGGTGAGATTTGCCTATCCTGGAAAAATTTGTATGGGCCAACCACTCAAAAAAGTCTTCTTTCATCTCTATTGAATGTGGTTCTTGCCCTTCTGTGTAAAAGCTGATATCTAACATTAGCTTTCCTCCTGAGATGTAGATTCCATACACTCTGTTTCTGCAACATTTTCAGCCCAAGCTATTATCTGCGCTTGATGCAATAATTGTTTGCATTGGGCGAAATAGTTCCCGTTGTCAAAACTGCGATTACAGTCCCTTTATTAATGATTTTTTGCACTTCTCGTGGATAAATAGTTTTTTGTCTGGATTTCGATGTAGGGCATCGCTCTATCCATTAAATTGTCTGTTCATCCACCGAATTATCTCTTGAACTCGGGGAACCTGCTCTGGATTAATCAGCAAAATATCGCCATTTCGGTCGTTTCCGGTTGTTCTATAACAGGGAATATTTTCTTTTTCTAATTGTTGGATCACCCAAGTAATAAAATTTTTGTGAAGGGTCAATTTATGAATCATCCTATCTTCATCAGTATCCCATCCTTGATTGGCCCTTTTTATGATTTACCTTTTAAATTAAAAAAACATTAACCATCACAGAAAAGTTAAAGACCGGAACCCAATTTTCCTCTGGTAAAATGTTGGTCTTGAACCCCAAGGAATTAGGGACCTCCCAAAAATAAAACCTCCAAAATGTTCGTAGTGACTCCTTCAGGAGTCCTCTTTCCAGAAACCCCTGAAGGGGTTACTACAAACGTTTGAATGATTTATATTTTGCAATCCCCTTAGAATCTTGAGAACTGCCCTTAACAGAAAAAGGGGGACAGCCCCCCTTTTTCTGTATTTTAAATCGTCAGGATTCAGGATGTCAAACCTGAGCTTAGACCGGGACGCCGTTGGCATCCAAAAGACCGCGTTTGGGTCCGTGGATGGGGTCTTCAACGATGATGGTTTGGTCACGACTGGCCCCAATGGAGACCACGGCGATCGGGGCTGCCATCAATTCAGCTAAATATTTGAGGTACTCTAACGCTTGCTTGGGTAAGTCTTCCAAAGTCCGACAGTTAATGGTGGATTGCTGCCAACCGGGAAGGGTTTCATAAATGGGTTTACACCGCGCAAACAGACGGGAACTGCTGGGGAAATTATCGCAGCGAGTGCCATCAATTTCATAGGCAACGCAGACTTTAATTTCGTCGAGTTCGTCTAAGACGTCAAGTTTGGTAATGGCGAGACAGTCGATGCCGTTAATGCGGACTGCATAACGACCGATGACGGCATCAAACCAGCCGCAACGCCGTTTTCGGCCCGTGGTGGTTCCAAATTCTGCACCGCGATCGCACAAAACATCTCCGATTCCCTCGGTCATTTCTGTGGGGAAAGGCCCTTCACCGACCCGGGTGGTGTAAGCTTTCGCCACACCAATCACGCGATCGATCATCGTCGGGCCAACTCCAGCCCCCACACAGGCCCCACCCGCTACCGGGTTCGACGAGGTGACATAAGGATAAGTCCCATGATCGAGGTCCAGGAGGGTCCCTTGCGCCCCTTCAAATAAAATATTGCGCCGTTCTTGAACCGCGTCATAAATTTTCAGGGAGGCATCCACCACATGAGGACGCAGGCGTTGAGCGTATTGCTCGTACTCGTCGATCACAGCCTCTGGGTCAAGGGGAGGCAGATCGTACAATTTCTCCAAAATCACGTTTTTATAGTTAATCGTCCAGTTGAGTTGCTTGCGTAGCCCCTCGGGGTCGATTAAATCTAAAATGCGAATCCCAATCCGTTCCGATTTATCGGCATAAGTCGGGCCAATTCCGCGCCCGGTTGTGCCGATTTTGTGGTTTCCCCGACGTTCCTCCGATGCCTGATCGATGAGGCGATGGTACGGCATGGTGACATGAGCCGTCTGGGAAATCATGAGGTTCTGGGTAGAAATATTGAGCGCTTCGAGGCGATCGAGTTCTTCAATTAAAGTTTTTGGATCGATTACCGTCCCCGAACCAATGATACATTCGGTTTCTGGATAAAGGATACCAGAGGGAATCAGGTGCAGTTTGAAGGTTTGGTCCTTGACTACTACCGTGTGACCGGCGTTGACCCCCCCTTGGTAACGGACTACAACATCTGCCGATTTGCTTAACAGATCGGTAACTTTGCCTTTTCCTTCATCGCCCCACTGGGCACCGATTACAACGACGTTAGCCAAGGGTCTTTTTTGCTAAAGTTTACACAATCCACAATTATCTCCAGGTACTGTCCAACTTGTCAAATAAATTTTTGTTAAATTTCCGTTTCCAAAAAACCACACTAAAATATAACGTAATGGGCTTGACTCGGAGTGCATCTTTTCGATAGTCTAGATCTAATTAGCTCTCCGAACTCATTGACCCCTCACCCATCCACAAGAGGAGAAGCTGCTGTGGCTTTATATGCTGAACTGCACCGACATCTAGGAGGTTCGGTGGTGCCTCGGGTTCTATGGCGATACTTTCAGCGCCACGATCGCGAACTGGCGCTACGCTTTCCCGAATATCCAGGGTTTGAAGAGTTTTACACGAAACCCCGGGATACCCTCGATGAGTATTTAGAACTACACACCCTGGTTGAAAATGTCCAAAGCGTCGAAACTCTACCCTATTTTATTTATCGGTTGATTCGGGGGGCCTATATTTTTGAGAATTTGGCCTATTTAGAACTGCGTTATACCCCGTACTTGCGGACTCCCCATGAGTTGAGTCAATCTCAGCGGATCGATCGCATGGCAGAGATTGTGGAAGTTGTCGGCAAGGCGTCCGAGTTAGCGGAATATCCCATCGTCACCCGCCAAATTCTCTGTATGCATTCGCGACTGCCGGATGAGGTGAATCGGGCGATCGTGGACTTGGCGAGTCAGATGCCGCAATATGTCTGTGCGATCGATGTAGCGGGAGGGGACAATCATTATGGCGATCGCCTCGATGAATTTGTCAAACTCTACGCCTATGCCCGTAACCTGGGTATAAATACCACCGGCCACCTCTACGAAACCCCCGAGGGATGCCACCCCGAACTCCTCCCCTACTTAATGCGAATCGGACATGGGATTCAAATTCCCTTAAAACATCCGGAATTATTACCGGAAATTGCCCGTCGTGGACAATGCTTAGAAGTCTGTCCCACCACTTATTTTAAAACTGGAACCCTCCAGGATATCCAAGACCTCAAAATCATCTTTGACCGCTGCTTTGATGCCGGGGTTGATATTGCGATTTGTACGGATAATGCCGGATTACATGATATGCGCTTACCCTTTGAGTATGAAAGTCTATTAACTCAGGATATTATTGATTTTCGCCAGATGCAAGCCTGTCAGGAAGCGGCCTTTCGTCATGCCTTTGCATGGCCTTATCAGCAACCTCCATCGGAAATGTTAACGGATTTGTTGAAACCAGAATCTATGCCTGTACTACCCAGGGTTTAGGGTAAATTACTATCCAGAATTTCCCATAAATTCCGGTTGTAATCTTCATACATCAGGCCCCGATAGGGGCTTTTTTTTGGGCGATTGAGTAGATTTACCGGGTGGGGGATTCGCCTAATCTGCTAAAGTCTAAGTCTATCTTGACAAAGTAGCGATCGGCCTCTTATCATTAAAAATAGGAGAGTCATGGAAAGATTGAGTCAAATTTATCCTTGATCATCACCAAAATTGGCCCAATCCGACCCTCTAAAAATCAATCGATTAACTCGAACCTATCGTTAATAGATTATGCCCCGCCAAAAGAAAGAACCCAGTGGATGTGGATGTGCCAGCATTCCGTTTTCGGTAATCCTCCTGTTTTTAGGTGGGGGTTATTTTTTATTTACTCAGCGCGAACATTTAGATATCAGCCGGTTCCTACCCGAAGATTTAAGAAAAAATATTCCCTTAGAAATCAGTCGATTTATCCCCGAAGATTTACAGCAAAAAATCCCCTTTCTGAATGTATCTGATTCAGCGGATGCGGAGGAAGTCACTCAGAATTTGCCCGACGAGGCGACCCCAACTCCGGAACCCACCCCACAACAACAACCCCGGTTACCAGCAGCCCCAATTTCTAATCCATCTCCCCCCACACCAACTGCTGAAATTAAACCCCCAGCCACTTTACCGGAAAATCCCCTAACTCCCTCCACTCCTAAAAGTCCTTGGGAAAAAAAAGCGATTCGAGGGATTTATTTTAGTCGCTATCAAATTACCAATAATGCGACAGAAGAAACTATTAGAGCCCGGGTGCGGTATTATCGCGATCGGGGAATTAATACCCTAATTCATGGCGTCTGGGGAAATGCTTGCACCATGTACACAAGTCAAGTCATGCAGACTAAATTCGGCTATGAGAGTTGTCCTAATGAGTTTCAGGATAAATGGCTGGATTGGTTAATAGACGAAGCGCATAAACATGACATGGAAGTCCATGCTTATTTCGAGAAAGGTATTAAAATAGATGAAAACAGTCCAGCATTCGATTTAGCGGTTCAGCGGGGATGGATTGTTCCGGGAGTGGACCGTACTCATCCCGGCGTTGACCATTATGTGTTGAATGTTGGCATTCCGGAAGTTGCGGAATTTTTTACTAATATTTTGGTTGAATTTGTCACGAAATATCCCCAAATTGATGCGGTGCAATGGGATGATTATTTGGGATATCATGCCGAGTTACCGGGACAAGTCGATCGCACTCTGGAATTAACCAACTTCGTTAAAAAAGCAATTTCAGCGACAAAAGCCGCCAATCCATCAGTAAGTTTTGACATTTGTCATCATAACCCCTATTGGGCCAAACGCTACTTTGCAGCAGATTGGGAAAACTGGGGAGTTGATCGGGTGTTTATTCAAGTCTATGCCGATGAAAATTTCGCCCAAGAACTCCCCTATGTAGAAGCTTATGATGGAATTTCCATTACGGAACGACAATTTAATCGCTTAGAAGAATTAGTCAGAAATCCCAAAGTAGACAATATTTTGTTATTTCCGCTTTCAGGGCAACCGGAAAAAATGGCCGATGAAGTCAACAGATTGACGGATAAGATTAAGTAGGGTAAATCCCCCGCATTTTTTTTCTCAAAGAGATATTGACTCTCAATCTCCAGATTTTCTCCTTCTACTGCCACCTCTTCGGGTAGCAATCTGGGAAACCAACTCCCGTCAAAGTTTACCTGATAAATTAAAGAATCAAAACGATTCTGTTTGTTCTTCATAGTCGTAGATGGTCAAACCCAGTATTTTCAGGTAGGCGCGATCGTCGGCGTTTAAATCGGGCTTATCTAAAATCTTGTTGATCTGGGTTTGCGTAGCTTCGTATTCCAGCTCATTGGTGATAGGTCGAGGGGGAAATTCTGTCATGAGTTCTAAGTAGTAACGGCTAGGATTCTTTAAACCACTCGTCATTTTTCCAGTTCTCCTTACTCTATTCTGCATGGGTCAAAACTGACCGAATAAACACCATTCTATACTCGTAGTCAATATAGACGATGAGACGATAGCGGTTGCCGCTGATATTGAAGACGGTGAAGTTCTTAACAAGCTCTGCGGAGGGGAAGATCTGTCGTAGCTCATTGAATGAGGCAAATGGGTCGGTTTTAATCCGATCATACCAAAGTAAAAGAGGAGATTGAGCATCAGCGTGTTTTTCCCAGAACTCCCGCAATGCTTTACGGCTAATGACTCTCATCGATTCAACCCCTCTCTCCTGAATATTTTACTGATTGCTGAGTCGGAGAATAGTGAAGCCGCAGGATTTGATGATAATAGTTGATGGAATTTGAGCGAGATTCAAAGCCCACAAAAATATTGGCCCCATTGCTGTTGATTACCTGGTCCAGCATCAATGCAATCAAAGATTTGAACCCGACCATTAATCAAGCCAAAAACGTGATGCCATCCGGAGTTATTCGAGGCAATTTTGACCGAACTTATGGTGCCACAATTCTGAATCAATCGTTCACTGATAGTTTGCATTAACTCACCGGAAGACAGAATTGCATCCTCTCCGGGTCCACCGACAACCAGGACCAGTTCATTGGGTTTCCCTCGGACAGGAGACAAGGAGTTAGTTTCGACAAGTATTCCGGATAAAAAAGCGTTTCTGACGTTGTTTACCTGATTTTGGGCTTGGGACAAACTTTGATGGCAAGTATTGCTCACAGAGTCTTTGGTTTGAATGAGAAAATCCCCTCGGACCCAACCAACTGCGCCGGATTCAACAAAGCGAACTTGATGCCAGCGACGGCTGTAAATATCCGAGGAATTTTCCCTTTGTGAGTCTAAAATTTGGACGCGATCGCCGACTACCCCATAGTGCAGCGCACTATATTCTATCCCAGGACCACTCCGAATATTAATTTGAGACCCTTGGGTTGTCGTCAATACACCCATTTCAGCCGATTGAGCCACAGAAGAGGGCAAATGGGATGAGGGAAGACTGGAAGAAGGGTTTTTAGCCCAACTTAATTCGGCAACTGCACCGAACGTCAATCCAATAAAAATTGTGATTCCATATTTTAATTTTCTGATCATCATTCTTTTCACTCCTTTTGGTTAATGAAATAGAGGGCCGAATCCTCTGGGTTTACTCGGGATGAATCGGAAGGGAAATCGAAAATTCAGTTCCCTTTCCGGGGATGGAAAAGCATTCGAGGGTTCCGCGATGTTTTTCGACGATGATTTGATAGCTGATGGATAAGCCTAAGCCGGTTCCGGCACCGACGGGTTTGGTGGTAAAAAATGGGTCAAATATTCTCTGTCTGACTTGCTCAGTCATGCCGCTGCCGTTGTCGGAAATTCTGATTTCAATCTGGTTTATCCCCTGGCGGGTGGTTTGAATTCGGATGTAAGGATCATGATTTGTGGTGGCTATGGCTGCTTCGGATTCGGCCTGGGTGGCCCCGGGTAAAAGGGCATGATTGCGTTGGGAATTGTTCTGACGCAGGGGTTGCTCTACGGCATCGATCGCATTACTAATCAGGTTCATAAAGACTTGATTCAATTCACCGCCATAGCACTCGACTAGGGGTAATGTATCGTACTCTTTAATAATTTTAATTTCACCGCGTCCCGGTTTAGCTTTGAGGCGATTTTGTAAAATCAAGAGAGTGCTATCGAGGCCTTCATGGAGGTTAACCGATTTCATTTGAGATTCATCTAAGCGGGAGAAGTTTCTCAAAGAAAGGACAATTTCGCGAATGCGGTTTGCTCCGACTTTCATAGAAGATAAAAGTTTGGGAAGGTCATCAATGATAAACTCTAAATCGATATCTTCGATGACTTCTTGAATTTCAAGAACGGGTTCGGCATAGTGGGTTTGATATAAGTCTAATAAATGGAGTAAGTTGTGGATGTATTCGGTGGCGGGTTCGATATTGCCATAGATGAAGCTAACGGGATTATTGATTTCATGGGCGACTCCCGCTACCATTTGACCAAGGCTGGACATTTTCTCGGTTTGGATGAGTTGGGTTTGGGTTTTTTGCAACTCTCGTAAGGTATGTTGGAGTTGTTGGGCTTTTTCTCGGGCATGGCGGGCGGAGTCGGTGGCGCGGGTGTATAGTTCGGCTTGGGAAATGGCGATCGCCACTTGATTGGCGATCGCTTTGAGGAGTAACAGTTCGCGATCGCTCCAGGGCCGAGGTCCCTGACAGTGCCCACAACTGACTAAGCCAATTTCCCCATTCAGGGTTTGAATCGGTAACGCCACAAATGCTTGATAACCCCATACGGTTTGTAATTTCTGGTAGTCGGGATTTTGGCTTTGCCTCACGTCGTCTACCTGAATGGTTTCCCGATTCAAGAGTTTAGCCATCAGGCAACTTTCTGGATCGGTGGGATAGTACCCTAAGAGGCTGGTTAAATCCGGGTTGTGAGATTCTTTGACCACCTCCCAGCAAGGGGACAGAGTAGGAGTTGAGCCATTGTGAGAAGCGGTGATATTTCCTGACCCTTGGGGACGATACCAGATAAACAAACAGCGATCGACCTGCAATAAGGACCGGATTTCACTCACAGCAGTTTCCAGAATGGTATCAATTTCTAGGGAGTTCCGGATTTGGTCGGTGAGGCGGTTAATTAAGGCTTCTTGTTTGGCGAGTTTCCGATAGCGTGATTCCGATTTGCGTAATTTAGCCTCCGCTTGTTTGCGATCGGTGATATCGCTGGCGATGCCATCGATCCGCAGGGGATTGCCATCGCGATCGCGCACTACCCGGGTGCGTTGGCGCAACCATCGCACCTCTCCCGAGGGTCTCACAATCCGATATTCCAAATCTGTACTGCCGGTTTCCAGACTACTTTTAAAGGCTAGATCTACCACGGACCGATCCTTGGGATAAATCACTTCCTGCCAGAGATTGAAGTTTTCAAAAAAGGCGAAGGAAGGTCTTTGGTATATGGTTTCCACTGCCGGACTTAAATAGAGCACTTCTGAAGTGGTTCCGGAAACGGACCAGACGACATCATCGATGGACTGTAAGATGCCGTTGAGGCGTTCTTGACTTTGATGTAATGCCTCCGCGACTAACTTCCGTTCTAGGGATTCCCGTTGCAATTGTTCTAAGGCTTGCCTTAACTCAAAGGTTCGATTTTGGACCCGGGTTTCTAGTTCGTCATTAGCTTGTTGGAGGGCTTCCTCCATCCGCTTGCGTTCGGTGATATCGGCAATGGTTCCCACATAATCGCTCTCCTTGCAGTCTTTGTCGCGTTGGCAGACAGCTTGGCCCCAAACCCAGCGTTCGGTGCCATTTTCATCTAAAAACCGAAACTCAGATTGGAAGGGTAATTGCTCTTTTACAGACTGATTCCATTCCTGGAACACGCGATCGCGATCGCTCGGATGAATCGCCTCAAACCAATCTCCTGTTTTAGCTTGATTTTCCGTGAGTCCGGTAATTTGAGATAGGCGCTCATTCAAATACAAAAACTGACCTGTTTGACTCATGCGGAAGATTCCCACCGGGGAAATCGATGCCAACGTATGATAACGATATTCGCTTTCTCTCAGGGCAGATTCCGCGCGTTTTCGCTCGCGAATATCCTGGGCTAAACAGACGATCGCCTCAATAGAACCTCCTTGATCTCGCATCACGGACGCCGAAAAATACACCGGGATAGTCTCCCCATTTTTACTCAAAAATTCTACTTCTTTTCGACCAATTAAACTATTGGCTATTCCGGCTTTAGTTGCCAATTCATCATAGGTGACCCGGTCTTTCAAAAACAAAGTAATAGAGTGTCCTAACAGTTCCGTGTCATCTTCATATCCCAGCAAGAATAAAGTTGCAAAATTAAAGTCTCGAATTGTTCCATCGGGGTTTAAAACAATTAAACAATCAATCAGTGATTTAAAAATATTATCAACATAGTGCTTGGAGACAGTTTTTTTGGTGAGTTCTTCTGCCATGCTATTAAAGGTATCCGCTAAAATGCCAATTTCGCTGCTGCTGTTGATCTGAACGCGGACATCTAATTTACCTTCCCCGATGGCAAGGGCTGCATTTTTGAGCTTGATAATCGGTTTGGCAATATTTTCGGCTAACAACAAACCCAAGCTAATGGCTAAAAACGCGATTAAAACAATTAAAACAATATTAATTAAGTTGGACTGAGCCGTGTGATTTATAATCAATCTCTCCTCTTCTTCAAGGTGAGCAATAGAGAGGGCTGTCTGAGCATCTATTTCTTGTATAAAAACTTCTTCTAATTCTTCTAATTCTTGATAAATGCTAAAAACCGGACCCGCTATATTTTGAGACTTTAATTGAAGAATTTCCTGGGCAATTCGGTCAATCTCTTGGGTGACTTGTTTCACCTCTTCCAGGAAAGCTTGCTCCTCTTCACCGTGGGGGGTTAACTGCTCTAATTTAACAATCCATGTTTGTAGAGTTTGATAGGCTTCTTGATATTCCGTGGATTCTCCCCCTACGAAACTAGGGGGATTGTTCCCGGTCTCACCCAAACCCTCTCGTTCGGATTGGAGTAAAGCATAGGAGGTCACTTCAGTGATCATCCGCAGAGAAGTTGCTTTTATTTCTTCCAGGGCCACGATTCGGGGAATTTCATGAGTAGAAATTTCCTCAATTCTTCTAGTGATTTTTTGGTTGGAATTGACATAATTAATGCCCAGAAGAGCGACAATGGCTGTTAACCCCAAAAAACTGGAAACTAATTTTGTTTGTAACTTCATCTTTTTTTGAGCGAAGAATAAAAATAAAGGGAAATAGATGAACCATTACTCTAGGGATTAGGTCGATTGATGAAGGGACCTAACTGGGGTCATGAATCGATCCGATAGAGGCAGGCGATCGCTGCGGGACCTCCCCCGGTAGATTCATCGGCAAGGCACTTTTAGAGATGAACCCGGGTATAGCAGAAGCAAGAGACAGCTTGGCGATCGCCTCTTTTCTCCATTGATTGTGATGCCGAAGAACTCCCCCCTCGATTCAGGACAGTCGCCTGGGAACCTAAAAAGGGGTTCATTCACACTCCCTGAGTCCGAATCAAAGAGGTGGTTGGTGCTACCCTATTCTAAGAGTTCCCGTTTGACCTGTTGGGTTGACTAGAATGTTTTTATTTCTTTCCAAGCTGCTTCCCGTCTTCATTTACCCCCTTGGACTCAGTTGCTTATTGATGCTGGTGGCATTAGTAACCCTCTGGAAACGTCCAAAATGGGCATCGGTGGCGATCGCCTCCGCATTGGTGATTTTGCTTCTGAGTAGTAATGGATGGGTTGCCAACGGCATCGCCGAATCCCTAGAATGGCAGAATTTACCTTCGGGGGAACTCCCCAATGCAGCGGCAATTGTTGTCTTAGGCGGCGGCATCAAACCGGCAATTTACCCTCGTCCCTGGGTGGATGTCAGTGAAGCAGGCGATCGCGTCCTCTATGGGGCCCAACTCTACAACCAGGGAAAAGCACCTGTAGTCATTCTCTCCGGGGGTCGCATTGACTGGAAAGGCGGAGGCCCCCCGGAAGCAGAAGACATGGCCTACATTGTAGCCGCAATGGGGGTTCCCACTTCCGCGATTCTCCTGGAATCCAACTCCCTAAATACTTATGAAAATGCCGTAGAAGTCCGCAAACTCCTAGAAGCGCGAAAGATTGAAAAGCGCGTCTTACTCGTCACCTCTGCCACCCATATGCCGCGATCGCTGCGGATTTTCCAACGTCAAGGCATCGATGCCATTCCTGCACCCACGGATTTTCTCGTCTCCCAACAGGAACAGGATGAACTCTCCGAATCCTGGCAATCCGTGACCCTGAACATTCTCCCCGATGCCTATCGCCTCCAACAAACCACCCAATCTCTCAAAGAATATATTGGCACCCTCATCTATCGTCTCAGAGGTTGGCTATAAGGCTGGCAATTCTCAGGAATTGCCGAAATTTGCCCCCCTCCCGGTCCTTTGAGGCAGATGTTAGAATCAAAAGCAGTTGTCCTAGAGCATCGGTCCCCTTTTAGATTCCAGGGACAAGAAACCGGGTTTCTAGCCCCAAGTCAGTTACCAAGTTCCAAAAATTTTGTACAGAAACCCCGTTTCTAACCCATGAAGTACCGACGCCCTAAAGGATCGGGATGGATCTGAGAAAGCGGGTTGTTTTATAAAATTCATGCCTTTTTTCTAGCCCATTAGAACAGAATCTCGGTTTCTAGTTCCCTGAATTGAACTCTGGGGCGATAAACAAAAGATTTAGGTAAAAATAATTATGATGCTTCCCAACGAGTTTCCCCAAAGTGCACCGATTCCTCAAGATGTGGCTCAAAATTTAGAATCAGCGCAAGTCACTCGGCAGTTTTATCACGAACTAGAATATCGGCAAGCCTTTGAGGGGTATTGTCAGTGGTACTATCAGACCGCAGAACGTCACCGCCAAGAGGTTAAAAAAATGCGGGGTGATATTAATATTCTTGGCTGGTTTACCCGCCGAAAATAACAGGAGATGTTTTCAATTAGCAATTAGCAAGACCGCTAATTGCTAATCAGTCAGCGGAGTTTACACCGAGTCAGTTGAGCTTTTATTCAATGGCTTCTATCTCATCTTCGCGGAAATGGGCTTTAAACTTTTTGTCAAACTGAACATAGACTGGCAGGTTAGCACTAACGGGTCTCCCCTGCCATTCCGTAACAATGCCGATGACTTCGCCTTCTTTACCCTTGACATCATAGGGTTGATTGCGATGTTCGGGACTGTGGTAAACGATAACCGACTGTGTGATGCGGACGCGATCGCCAACTTTCATAGATCTCTGTTAATTCTAATGTTCTCTTCTCTTTCCGACTGCACGGACCAAAAGTGCAGGGTTTCAGTATCTTATCAAACAGCCTTTCCCTTTGGGAGACTGGGATCAAGATGGGGGATGGGGGATGGGGGAGATAGGGGGGATGGGGGGGATGGGGGGGATGGGGGGGATAGGGGGGATGGGGGAGATTTTAACAAGGGGACATTTTTTACGTTCATGGAGATTTACCCAAGAGTAAGGGGACTTCCGGTTCCCTCCCCTTGGCAAGGGGAGGGTTAGGGTGGGGTCCACCCAGTTCGCAAAAACACCCCTTTTGATACCGGAATTTGCGATGAAACCCTGACTAGGTAAAGGATTAAACCCCTATTATATAATCCAGGGGGAAGAGGACCCCACCCAACCCTCCCCTTGCCAAGGGGAGGGCTATGAACAACCAAACCTTTTTTCTATAATCCAGGACTTAGAGGACCCTACCCAACCCTCCCCTTGCCAAGGGGAGGGCTATGAACAACCAAACCTTGAAAAAATTACCGGGTAAAAAACCTACTTTTGTAAGATGGGGGAGATAGGGGGAATGGGTTGTTTATTCTTGTTGTTGGAAGATTCTTTCGCGGAGTTTGGTGAGTCCTCCTGCGTCGATTTGCCACCAGGCGGCAAAGCCTACGGCTGCGCTGATGAGGGTGACGGCGACTAGG
Source organism: Laspinema palackyanum D2a (assembly GCA_025370845.1). Taxonomy (GTDB): domain Bacteria; phylum Cyanobacteriota; class Cyanobacteriia; order Cyanobacteriales; family Laspinemataceae; genus Laspinema. The sequence continues at coordinate 38,971 of JAMXFF010000016.1, forward strand.
AGGGCAATGGTTTGGGCTAGAGTTAATCCGGTGCGATCGCCCTTGGACCTGCGACGACGGCCCGAGGATGGGTCTTCGTCTTCCTCTTCATAAAGTAGGGCTTTAGACGCATCAGAAAGTTCATCCTCAGACAATCCCGTGGGGGGGAGTTGATTGGGGTCGAACAGGACCAGTTTTTCTGGGGAGATGCGGCAATAGGAGAGGACCACAGAAACGTTATCATGGCCGTTCTTTTCATTGGCGAGGTCTACCCACCATTGGGCCGCTGTTTCGACGGAAATTGCCCCGCTAAACAGATCATGGGCGCAATCGGACCAAAACTGCTCAACGCGATCGTTATCGCTTAATCCGTCGGAACAGAGTAGCAGCAACCCATCTTCTTCCACGACAAACCGCTGAATCTGGGGGCGCAATAAGTCCCCTTCCCGGGTGCCGAGGGCTTGGGTGAGGGCCCCACCATCGCGGCGACGGATGGCTTGGGAATAAGGGGCACGACCGAGGCGGACCTCCCGGGAGGCGACATCATCATCCACGGTGAGTTGTTGGCAATAATTGGGGGTAATCCAATAGGCGCGACTGTCGCCAATATGAACCACATACAGTTCATGGGCGTTGGCAAATTCTTGACCACTGGGGGTACTGACTTTTTGGGGAAGTTGCAGGGTCATGACTAATGTGGTCCCCATGCGCTGCCGGGACGCCCGTTTTTGTTTGTCATTTTGGGCGGCGATCGTGTTGTTGACGACGCGCAGAATGGCTTCTAATTGTTCGCTGACGACTTCGGGCATGGCGAGGCCCGGTTCTTCGGCGATTTCCCGCATCAGGGCTTGGATGGGCAGTTTCAGGGCTTGGACGGCGAGTTGACTGGCGACTTCCCCGCCTTCATGTCCTCCGACGCCATCACAGACAACGGCTAAGTGATTGAGGAGGGGATGGGTATGGGGTTTATCGATTTGGGCGATGTCATTGAGGGTGGGGTAGCAGGAATCTTCGTTATGGTGGCGATTGGGTCCTGAGTCGCTGACTCCGGCGACGCGCACACGCAGGGGGAGTTGGGCGGTGAGTTCGAGGAGGAGTTGGTTGACTTGGGGGGCGACTGCCTGGAATTCGGCATTGGGACGTCGCATTTGTTTGCCAATCTCTTGGAGGCGATCGCCCACTGGTGCGGCCACTTTTCCCGCCCAAGTTAACCAGTGATACCCTAAATCTTGTAAATCCGGTTGGGTAATTAAGCTGGCATCGCCATAGAGTTCACGCAACCAGACTCGGGACCCCTGAACCCGGATATTATCGGCTTTGAGTAAACTAGAGGCGACCCCCAATTCTAGTAAGGGTTTCCAGAGTTGCAGAATTTGCCATAACCAATAGACTTGGCGGACTGGGGGACTCTGGGGCCAGAGTTCCAACATTCCTGGATAAAGGGTGGCGGTATTGCCATCCACGGGGACATTATCGAGTAATAACAGATTGGGGGCGTTGGGTCCTTCTCCGAGGGGACAAAACCCATAGACCTCGGGAATATGAAGGCGATGGGGATATAATTGAAGGTAGCTCAAAATCGCCTCGGGTAATGTCTCTGGAACGAAAGGGGCCAAGGCGGGTTGAGTATCGAGCCAAATTTGGGGACTCACCACACGGTAGCGATCGCCGATGAGTTCGCCAATGGGATACCCGGCTGCTGCGGAACCCACCGCCCACAAGTAGCGGTACAGCAAGGGGGTTTGACAGGCATCACAGAACCGATTTCCTACTGGGTTTTCGGGCTGGGTACAGGTTGGATTCGGACAATAGAGTGGCTCAGAACTGCTCATAATCTCTGCGTGCAATGACAGTATGAAAAGAAGTCGATCGTTCCTGGCGATCGGTCCAAAGCCAGCCTACACTGGTTGTAGCTACTCCAAACAGCCTCGACCGCTACGGTGCCGCCAGTCGGGGAACGCCAATGGCGAGATTTTTGGGACTGGATGGACCTGGGGTCGGTGGATTGGCGAGGAAGACGCCATTCATTTTATCCCGAACCTACTCCAATCGGCGATCGCGACCGGAACACAATCTCGTACTCTATCTTAACCTTGGAAGAAGACGCTATGGCACTTGACCCCATCTCTGCCATTCTCCTGTTTTTCAGCCAGCTTAATCCGGCGGTTTTATGGTTAGCCGTTGGCATCATTCTCTGTGTGATGGAACTGGTTCTCCCCACTGCCTTTGTGGAATTTCTGCCCGGAGTCAGTGCCTTAATTGTTGCCGGGCTCTCCTTATTTATCCCCAATTTTTTGATTCAGGTGGTGTTATGGGTGGGACTCTCGGCTGCCTTTATTATGCTGTCTGGGCGGTTTTTATCTAAACAAAAAGTTCCCCGGTCCCTCGCTGAGGCACAGGAGGCGCAAACCTTAACCGCAATTCCTCCGGGAGAGGCGGGACGGGTGATCTACGATGGCAACTCTTGGCGGGCTAAATGTTCGGATCCCGAACAGGCGATCGCCCCCCATCAACCTGTCTTTGTCGTCGGACGCCAAGGAAATACCTTGATTGTCATTCCCGAGCATCTTTTACAGTCATAAACTTAATGGATTCAAAGGGAATGGGGTTAACTTGATGGTTACCTTTTTCCTGAGTAAATGGTTTCAATTTTAGCCAGATTCAACTTCAAATTGGAGGTTTACGGTGGAACAATTTATCTTTATTATATTTTTGGCCCTCGGGGGTTCTGCCCTAGCCGGTAGTGTCAAAATTATCAATCAAGGAAATGAAGCCTTGGTTGAAACATTGGGAAAATATAATGGCCGAAAACTAGAACCCGGACTGCGATTACTCACCCCATTTTTGGACAAAGTTGTTTACAAAGGAACAATTCGAGAAAAAGTATTAGACATCCCGCCTCAACAATGTATTACTCGGGATAACGTTTCGATTAGTGTAGATGCCGTGGTTTACTGGCGGATTATGGACATGGAAAAAGCCTACTATAAAGTAGAAAATCTCCAGTCGGCAATGGTGAACCTAGTCTTAACTCAAATTCGTTCAGAAATGGGTAAGCTAGAACTGGACCAAACCTTTACCGCCCGGTCCGAAATTAACGAAATTTTATTGCGAGAATTAGATGTTTCCACCGACCCTTGGGGAGTGAAAGTCACCCGGGTAGAATTGCGGGATATTGTTCCTTCTAAAGCGGTGCAAGATTCGATGGAATTGCAAATGGCAGCGGAACGTCGCAAACGGGCTGCAATTTTAACCTCTGAAGGGGAAAGAGAATCAGCGGTTAATAATGCCCGAGGCAAAGCAGAGGCGCAGGTTTTAGATGCAGAAGCGCGTCAAAAAGCAGCGATTCTTGATGCAGAAGCCCAACAAAAGGCGATCGTTTTAAAAGCGCAAGCGGTGCGCCAAGAGCAAGTTTTGAAAGCACAAGCGACCGCAGAAGCGCTGCAAATTATCACTAAAACTCTCAAAAGTGACCCAGATGCTCGCGAATCTTTACAGTTTTTAGTCGCTCAACAATACATGGAAATGGGGTTAAAAATTGGCGCGAGTGACAGCAGTAAAGTGATGTTTATGGACCCGCGCACCATTCCTGCTACTTTGGAAGGAATGCGATCGATTGTTAGCGAACAAGAACGGTAAGGAACGACTGAAGTCGTTACTACGAACTAAGAAAGATAACGACTGAAGTCGTTACTACGAACTAAGAAAGATAACGACTGAAGTCGTTACTACGAACTAAGAAGTTAAATTTTCCATGTTTGTAGTAACGACTTCAGTCGTTATCCCCAAGAATTTAACTTAAACCCCACCATTTTGTTGCAGTAAATGACATTTAGTGCAGAGTCCAAAAAACTCTAAGGTATGGTAAAATATCTTAAATCCGTGAGCCTTTTGTAGTTCCACTTCTAATTGATGCACCGGACATTCATCGAGGGGGAGGGATATGCCACATTGTAAACAAGTCAGGTGGTGCCGGTCTTGTTTTAGGCAACTATAAAGGGACTCTCCATTTGCCAAGGTCCGCACCTGGACCACCCCTTCCAACTTCAACCCTTCCAAGGCGCGATAGACGGTGGCAAGACTGACGCTTTGGTTGCGATGGCGCAACTCGACGTAAATATCCTGCGCTGAAATGGAATCGTTGAGGGTTTTGAGGAAATTGAGAATGCGTTCTTGAGACCGGGTGCGTTTGACTGTCATGGGATTAGATTAACATCTGCATGGGTTCGTCTGGTCTACATTTCTGAAGTTAGACGAGGTTGAGGGTTTGAAAAAAGCCCGGGTGTCAGTTTGGGGATTAAAATAAAAGATGCTGTGGCATCTAATGGCATTATCACCAGAAGTTAGGGCGGATTGTTGTGACTTTAAAGAAATATCAGGCTCATATCTATGTTACTCTGCGGCCTTCGGTTTTGGATCCGGCAGGGACTGCTGTCGAGTCGGGACTGCAAAAAATGGGCGATCGCAATGTGGAAGGGGTCCGCATTGGCAAATATGTGGAATTGACGATTACTTCGGAATCCCCTGAAGCAGCAACGAAACAACTCGATCGCATCTGTGACCAACTTTTAGCCAATCCGGTGATTGAAAACTATCGGTTTGAGTTAGTAGAAGTGGCAACCATGATGAAGGCGGGGGCATAATACGGTGAAATTTGGAGTTGTAGTGTTTCCGGGTTCCAATTGCGATCGCGATGTGGCGTATGTCACCCAAGGATTACTCGACTGTCCCACCCGGTTAGTCTGGCATCAGGAAACGGATATCTCAGATTTGGATGTGGTGGTGTTACCCGGAGGGTTCAGCTACGGGGATTATTTACGCTGTGGGGCGATCGCTCAATTTTCCCCCGTCATGCCGGAAATCATCAAACACGCCGAACAGGGTAAATTAGTCCTGGGAATTTGCAATGGGTTCCAAGTCTTAACTGAAGCGGGACTGTTGCCGGGGGCCTTAATTAGAAATCGCGACTTGCACTTTATCTGCGATCGCGTCCCAATGAAGGTAGAAAATACCCGTCTCCCTTGGACTTCCAACTACCAATCTGGAGAAGTCATCACCCTGCCGATCGCCCACGGGGAGGGCCGCTACTATGCCGATGCGGATACCCTCGCCGAACTGGAAGACAATGGACAGGTAGTATTCCGCTATTGCAGTCCCCAAGGGGAAAGTAATCTGGAGAGTAATCCCAATGGGTCCTTAAACCAGATTGCCGGAATCTGCAATTCCCGAGGGAATGTCCTGGGGATGATGCCCCATCCGGAACGGGCATCGGACCCGATGTTGGGGGATACTGATGGGATGAAATTGTTTGAAAGTGTGTTAACTGCTGCGATCGCAGCAGTCCGATAACGCTTTGGAGTCAGCTAAGGGGTTCTCAGAGCCCTCCCCTTGCCAAGGGGAGGGTTGGGTGGGGTCTACCCATTCAGCAACACAACGACCTTTGATACCCGGATTTGCTTGAAATCCTCATGGGGTAAAGGATTAAACCTTTGAAAATTCCGGGGGAGTGGACCCCACCCTAACCCTCCCCAAGACACAGGGGAGGGAACCGGAAATGTCTTGAAATTAGAGACTCGATTTTTGTCCCTTGGATCTCAATCCTATACTGATGCTTTCAATTAGAAAAACAATTCCCACAATGCTACCAATGGAAATCGGATCTCAATTGCGATAAGCTAGGATTGTTTTTCCCTGAGACAGGAATGGGGAAGGGGGTGCATTTGGAACGGGTGACAAAATAGGATTATAAACGTCAGGGTTACGGGGAAACGAATTCACAACTGATTGAAACGTGAAACGAACCCAGGAAAACTCAGTTGTTTAGACTAAAGAAGGGAGGGAGATCGTGAGGTCACCTAAATTAATGGGATGGGTGTTAGCGTTGTCTGTGATGATAACACCTCAGTTAGCCGTTGGACAATCTATTGAAGAACTCTCGCAACAAGGCAATACTGCATTTACTGCGGGAAATTATGCCCAAGCGGAACAGATTTGGCGTCAGATTGTGACGCAGGATGCGAATAATCCATCGGCTCATATTTGGCTCGGGTTATCCTTATTTTATCAGGATAAGGTAGAAGAGGCGATCGCCCAGTATCGACAAGCGTTGGCCTTGGATCCGAATAATGCGAGTGCGTATAATAATTTGGGAAATGCCTACACCGATCGCCAACAACATGAGGAGGCGATCGCTGCCTATCAGCAAGCATTACGCCTGAATCCGGAACAAGGGCAGACCTATTTTAACCTAGGGGTTGCCCTAAGTGCGGTGAAGCGAGGGGATGAGGCAATTGCGGCGTATCGTCGGGCAGTTGCACTTGATCCGAATGATGCGGAAGCTCATGTCAAAATTGCGAATTTGCTAGTTCGGCAGGATAAGTTAGATGAGGCAGTCGCCGCGTATCGGACGGCGATCGGACTGAATGCCAATGATGCTGAGGCATATCTGAATTTGGGGTTAGCTTTAGCGCGTCAGGATAAAGTCGATGAGGCGATCGCCGCTTATCGGCAAGCGCTGAATATCAATCCCAATCTCGCCGAGGTGCATAATAATTTGGGCGTAATGTTGCGACGGCAGAACAAGTTAGAGGAAGCGACTGCCGCCTATGAACGGGCGATCGCTATCTCACCGAATCTGGCTACAGCATATAATGGGTTAGCCGCAGTCTATCGAGAACAGGGCAACTTAGACCAAGCTATTGCCACCTATCGCCGTGCTTTAGCCCTCCCGGATCGACCGGCAAATCCAGCCAGTGCTCATACTTTAGCCCATAATGGCTTGGGGCTAACCCTGAAACAACAAGGCAACATTGCGGAGGCGATCGAGCAATTCCAACGGGCGATCGAACTCTCCCCCAATTACGCCCCCGCGCAATACAATCTCACTCAAGCTCAACAGCGATCGAATTAATTCCCCCAAGGGACGCGGCATTGCCGCGTCCTCTTTCTTTGCCAAGAGATCATCGCTAAAAAGGCAGTTGATTCCCGATCGCAGAAATAACAATAGTTCGTGATAAATAGATTACAATTCATCTCATTTGGTTGCAAATTGTGATTTTTTATGAAAATTTTGTCATGTCCGGACGGAAATAGGGATGGGGTCTATCCTCTAAGTATTATACCCGGGGACTGCCGGTAAAAAACCTCCCGTGGTAAGCCCCCATTTCCCCTATTCCTCGATTACCGGAACAGGAACTGCCTGAGTTGTAAAACCAGCCAGTAACCGAATGGTTGAGAATTGCCCAATTCGGGGTTAAATAATTTAAGCTCTTTCGCGATTTGTGAAGATTTGTGTCTGACCTAAAAAAACCCGCTCGTTCTCTAGCTGGAATTGCCGGTCTTGTGGCGATCGCCACCCTGATCAGTAAAGTCTTTGGTTTAGTGCGTCAACAGGCGATCGCCGCTGCATTTGGAGTCGGTCCCGCCTTTGATGCCTATAACTATGCTTATGTGATCCCCGGTTTTTTGCTGATTTTACTCGGGGGCATCAATGGACCCTTCCATAGCGCGATCGTCAGCGTCCTGGCTAAACGTAAACCGGAAGAAGCAGCCCCCCTCGTCGAAACCATCACCACCCTGATTGGCGGATTGCTGCTGATTGTCGCCGGGGTTTTAGTCCTGTTTGCCGAACCTCTGATGGGTTTAGTCGCCCCAGGTTTGAACATTTCCGCAGCAGAAGCAGCAGCCCAGGGCCTTTCTACCCCAGAATTTGAAACCCTGCAACTGACCCATGCGATCGCCATCCAACAATTCCGGATCATGGCCCCCCTCGCCGTCCTTGCCGGATTAATTGGCATTGGATTCGGAGCCCTCAATGCCGCTGACCAATATTGGATTCCCTCCATTAGTCCCCTCTTTTCCAGTGTGGCGCTCATTGGTGCCTTAGCCGTCTTCATGCTGCAAGCAGGCCAAGATATTGGCCTTCCTGAATATGCCATGACGGGTGGGATGGTGTTAGCTTGGGGAACCCTTGCCGGGGCGATTCTCCAGTGGGTTGTGCAAGTGGTGACCCAGTGGCGCAGCGGCTTAGGGACTTTGCGTCTGCGGTTTGAGTTTAATCGTCCGGGGGTCAAAGAGGTGATGAAGGTCATGGGACCTGCCACATTCTCCTCGGGAATGCTTCAAATTAATGTCTATACGGACTTGTTTTTCGCGTCTTACATTCCGCAAGCAGCGGCTGCCTTGGGTTATGCCGGACTGCTGGTGCAGACGCCCTTGGGGATTGTTTCTAATATGCTGTTAGTGCCGCTGTTGCCGGTATTTTCCCGATTAGCTGACCCCAATGATTGGCCACAACTGAAACAACGGATTCGCCAGGGGTTGATGCTGACGGGGCTAACAATGTTACCTCTCGGGGCTTTTACTATTGCTTTGTCCGTGGCGATCGTGCGAGTCATTTATGAACGCGGGGCCTTTGACAAAGCGGCCTCGGCATTTGTGGCCCCGATGCTGATGGCTTATGGGATTGGGATGTTTGTCTATTTGGGGCGGGATGTGCTCGTCCGGGTGTTTTATGCCTTGGGAGATGGGGATACGCCGTTTCGGGTGAGTATTGTGAGTATTTTTCTGAATGCGGTCCTGGACTTCTTTATGGTGAGAGCATTTGGGGCACCGGGTTTGGTCCTGGCAACAGTCGGGGTGAATATTATTTCGATGTTGGCGCTGTTGATTTTACTCGATCGCAAGCTGAATGGATTGCCCTTAGCCGAGTGGAGTAAACCGATCGCCTTGTTAACCGGGGCAAGTGCGGTAGCCGGTGTGGTCGGTTGGGTGATTCTCCAAGGCTGCGATCGCTTCTTTGAAGGCACTGGATTATTGATTTATTTCGTGGAATTAGCGCTATCTAGTTTGGGTGGATTCTTGGTATTTGCGGCGATCGTCACGCAAATTGAATTACCCGAAGTAGATATATTTATGCAGCGCATCCGTCAGCGCTTTGGACGATAAACCGAAGCTGAAGCTAGGATTTTGATTGCATTAATAGCCCGCTCAAGCGGGCTATTTTCATGGGTAACAATTCCACAGGAGACATCGGGTTTAATAAACTTCTTGCCAAATTCTACAAAGCCCCCCTTTTTAAGGGGGGTTGGGGGGATCTATCCGGTATTTTGCAAGAAGTCTAATATAGGTTCTGTTCCGCTTGTTGGAAATAGAAGGCGATCGTTCCGCCTAAAAATATCACTCCGGTAAAAATTAAAACAGTGCCGATCGCACTAGCTTCTCCCAATCCGACTTGAATCATCTGCCAGTTAATCAAGAAAAATAGCCAGATAATTTGCACCTTCATCCACCCGAACAGTTCACGCACCAGTCCTAACAGTCGGTCCCCTTGGTCCTCGGGTATCGGGAATGGACTATCTAACAGTTGCGGCAATAACGGGGAAAGAGTTAAAACGAGGTAAATACAAGTTCCCATGCTGGGTAATAGCCAGAGAATCGTTTTGGAGCCCCAGTTATCCGGTTGTCCAGTGATGCCAAAATGAATGGGGATAGTCTCGGGAAGGTTTCCCCAGGATTGGACAATCGCCAGAAAGGTGCAGAGAATCCCGGCTAAAGCGGCAATTTCCAAAGCCAGTTCCAGAGGCGATCGCACGATTGCTTTTAACAGACTTTCCGTGTTTTTGTTTCTATTCATAAGCATTTTTAAGCCAAGGTGATACCGAGTGTTTTCTATCTTAGCGAATTCCTTCGGAAGCTGCTAACGTCTTACCGAGTCAATGGCTCACCCTGTTTGCATCGCCTTACCCTAGAGAACAGAGTCGGCTAATTCATTTCAATCCTAACCGCTCCCTACTTTTGATTTGTCTGGAAATCTCCATATTCATTTGAGGCTTCCATCAGTTTGTCTAATTGTAGTCTATTTTTTCAATTTAAAAGTAACCATATTGACAGAAACCTCAAAATTTGGTATTAAAAATAACAAAGTGGTATCATCAAAATTTCCTGCGCCATAGAGCCCGTCTAAATAAATTGTCCTCGGACGGCAAGACGCGCTATAACTGCTGTAATCACGAGTTCTTAGCCATCAAAAAAGACCAATCCGACTCCACCCGGAAAGAGACAGCGACTATCAGGGCATCGGGTCACAATCTAGCTCACAATCTCACCCCCATAAAACAAATTTATGTTAGATAACCTTGATCTCAAACTTTCCCTGGATAAAAAGACGTATCACGAACAGATCGAAGCCTTGATGCAGCAGATTCGCCAGCTACAACAAGCCTGTTGGGAAAAAAAACTAACCTCTATCTTCGTGTTAGAAGGTTGGACTGCTGCTGGGAAAGGGTCTCTGGTCAAAAAAATGGTCGGTTATATGGACCCCCGGGGATTTCAAGTTCATCCGATCTGGCCCCCCAATGAAGAAGCGCGGCAACACCATTTTCTGTGGCGGTTTTGGCAGAAACTGCCAGCGCGGGGGAGTATGGGAATTTTTTATCATAGTTGGTACATTCGGATGTTAGAAGATCGGTTATTGGGACGGCTGACCGATGCGGAGGTCCCCACCGTGATTCGACAAATCAATGCTTTTGAGCGGCAGATGGTGGATGATGGCGTGGCGATCGCCAAATTCTGGATTCACATCAGCGAAAAAGAACTGAAGCAACGGCTGAAAAAATTCGCAGCAGACCCCCTCACCGCTTGGCGAGTCCGTCCTGAAGACTGGCAGCAAGCCAAAAAATACGACACCTACAGCGCCTTAGCGGAAGACATGGTGATTCAAACCAGCACCGGACCCGCGCCCTGGACCCTCGTGGAAGGAGACAATCAACGGTGGGCCCGGGTGAAAGTGCTGGCAAAAATGGCAACCACCCTCACCGAAGCGCTTGATCGCCTCCACTATCAGCTACCCGTGCCGAGTTTACCCGCCCAAGAACAACTCCAACCCACGGAACCCGATTTTCTCTCCCAAATCGACCTGAGTGCGAGCTTAGATAAACAGGACTATAAAAAACAACTCCGCAAAGAACAAGTTGAACTCACCAAACTGCAACTGGAGATTCACGAACAAGCAATCCCCGTCCTCGTGTTATTTGAAGGATGGGACGCCGCAGGCAAAGGGGGAGCCATCAAACGCTTGACCGATGTCCTCGACCCCCGCAGTTATGCGGTGAATGCCTTCGCTGCACCGAGTACGGAAGAATTAGCCCATCATTACCTCTGGCGGTTCTGGCGACGATTACCCCTCCCAGGCACCATTGGCATTTTCGATCGCAGTTGGTATGGTCGAGTTTTAGTCGAACGCATCGAAGGATTCGCCAGCGAACCAGAATGGCGGCGAGCGTATCGAGAGATCAATGAATTTGAAGAACAACTCAGCAGTGCCGGTTATGCCGTGGTCAAATTCTGGCTGCATATTAGCCCGGAAGAACAACTCAAGCGGTTCAATGAACGCAGCAACAATCAGTTTAAGGAACATAAGCTCACCGATGAAGACTGGCGCAATCGGGAGCAGTGGTCACTCTATAATGTGGCAGTGAATCAGATGATTCAGCGGACCAGTACCCCCTCGGCCCCTTGGACGGTGATCCCGGGAAATGATAAATATTATGCCCGAGTTAAAGTCATCCAAACTGTGATTCAGGCGATCGAGACTGAAATCAAACGTCGCAAATAATTCGAGCCCCCTCGGGTCCCCACTCCCATTCGCCAGGAGGGGGGACCCGAGTCTTACAAGAGTAGTTTTTTTACGTTCAGGGGGTATTTGCCTCACATTTCCGGTCCCCTCCCCTTGGCAAGGGGAGGGTTAGGGTGGGGTCCTCTTGACGCGCTTAAGCAAGTCCACTTGTAAGGGACCGGAGGTGGAACAGACGGGGCTTAAAAGGAAGTCCCTAGAGTCATTTCCGGTGAAAAAGCGGCAATGTTGGAGGCGATCGCCGCACCATACTCCTGCATCGCCCCTTCTACATCATTGAAACTGCGAAATTCTGCACTATCGTAAGTCGCGCCCGAAAAGTTAGCATCCCGCAGATCCGCATCGGTAAAATCCGTCCGGGTCAAATTTGTAGAATTTAACCGCGCTTGATTTAATAACGCTGAACTTAAATCCGCCCCGGTTAAATTCGCCCCGGTGAAATTAACCCCGCGCAGCTTGGCATCCGTAAAATTTGTAAACCTCAGATTCGCCCCGGCGAGATTAGCGCCACTCAGCTTTGCCTCGCTCAAATTCACCCCATCGAGATCAACGCCTGTCAAATCTACCCCATTCAAAAAAGCACCACTGAGATTCACCCCCGTCAATTGCACGCGATCGAGGATGGCACCGCTCAACCGCGCACCACTGAGATTCGCCCATTTCAAATTGGCCCCAGTCAGGTTGGCACCGCGCAGGTTCACCCCTTGGAGATTGGCTCCACATAAATTGGCCTCGCGCAAATCTGCCCCTCGGAGATTGGCGCTGCTGAGATTGGCTCCACTCAATTTCGCCTGATTCAACTGGGCCTTGACCAGAAAGGAACCCTGGAGATCCGCCTTCGTCAGATTCGCCTCGGTTAAGCGGGCGTCACTGAGTTTGGCAAAATTAAGATTAGATCGATTCAGGGCAGCGCGAGTTAGATTGGATTTAGTTAAAAACGAGCGAGCGAAATTCACGCCTTCAAGATAGGCACCCGTGAGGTTAACCCCAATCAGGGTCACCCCCATCAATTGCGCTCCACGCAAGTCTAAACCCGAAAAGTCTCTAATTCCCTGGTCGTAAAGGGTCAGCCAATGATTAATATTCATTATGGGTGCTATTTGTCTCAATCGAGCACTTTGGAGGAACTGAGAATTTCAATTTTAATTGCTCAACTTCTATCAAGTATCGCGTGGTATCGAAGGATTAACCGAGGATTTTTTATTAATCTTTGTAACACTTTCATCACCTCGATTGGATGACTCTTAATCAGTTTAGAGAAAACCCCGAACCCAGTCGGTTAACTGCCCCGGAACGACCTTGGAGGGGTCTGCCACTCGCCCTCAAAGGGCAGAACTGGCATCCGGGAGTCGCCTTTCTCTTGGGTCTAAATTGAATTCTACTGCGGTTTACCTTCAGAAAAATTTAAGAAACTCATAGATTTGTCAACAAAAATGTAACAAACCCGAATACCTCCGAATAAATACTTAAATTTCCCCCAGTTCCCCCAGAGTCCCCCCAGAGTTTCCCCAGAGTTCATTGTTTTTACTGAACTACAGCCGTAGGAGCATACAGAAAGAAGATGATTCGATCGCCCGTTAACTTGCACCTTAAGGACTTCCAGCAATGTTTCTAGTCATAACCCAACTTCTCCTGTGGGTGATTGTCGCCCTCCTGATCTGGTATGTCCTCCTCCAGCTTATTCCTCGGGAATATCTAACCTGGCTCGGGGGCGCAATCCTGTTAAGTATTATCATCTTGGCGTTTTTCTTTCCCACGGAACAGGGGGTTGCCACCTTGTGGTACATTCTTTCGTTTCCCCTGCGACCCCTAGGATTGTGCATCGTCCTCTTATGCACGGCCACCCAGAGACCAAAACAGCGACAGCCTCTAGTTTGTGCCGCCCTCGCTGTCTTGGTTCTCTGTAGCGTGCCTTGGCTGGCGCAAAACTATCAATATTGGCTGATTCGCTCTAATTTCCCGATCGCCTCAGTTTGTCCAGCCCAAGGAAACCCCAATCTTGCCCCCGTTGTAGGCCGTCCCGAAGCCATCGTCCTCTTATCCTCGGGCATTTCCCAGCCTTCTTTGCCCTATCAACCCGAATTGATAGAAGCAAGTATGAGCGATCTCATCGTCACCACCGTTCGTCAGTACCAACTTCAGCAACAGGTGGGTCACTCCCCGAGGGTGATTATCGCCGCCCGACCCCAACCCTTTCCTTGGCAAGGGGTGAGCGCACCTTGGTATTCAGTCAACTCCACAGATATCCTCGAAGCGGACATCATTAGAAGCCTCTTGATCGCCCAAGGCGTCTCTCCTACTCATATTTTTGTTTTAAATAAAGTGGAAAATGTCCGGCAAAGTGCTGAATCTGTTGGAGAACTCCTCCCTCCACGGGCTAACCGCAACCCTCGGGTGATTGTCGTCGCCTCAGTTTTACACTTACCCAGGGCCAGCCTAGCCTTTCAACGCCTGGATCTGGACGTCATCCCGCGATCGCCCAGTTTCTACCCCGAAATCTGCGCCTTAGACCAAGTTCGCACCGGCATTTATGACATCATCCCCAATGCCACCAGCTTGGCCCTCACCAGCCGAGTCGTGGAAGAATTCTACACCTTGATGTACTATTTCCTACGCGGTTGGGTCGAACCTTGTGCTCGCTGCTTGTCTAACTGAGGGGGAGATGGGGGAGATGGGGAGGATGGGGAGGATGGGGGAGATGTTCGTGTTCGTGTTCGTAGTAACGACTTCAGTCGTTACCGCGTTACTTGGCATCAGCCAAGTAACGCCCCGTTGGACGCTTAAGAGCCAGTCCCGAAACAGGCGCTTAAGCCTCTCAGGGTAAGTGTCATGGCGGAAGCCATGACACGAGAGCAACGACTAAAGTCGTTACTACAAACGATCCGGAAACGACTAAAGTCGTTACTACAAACTTAGAGCATCCCCTCATTCTCCCCCATCCTCCCCATCCTCCCCATCTCCCCAATCCCCCCCATCTCCCCGATCGCCCTCTACACTAAAAGAGGGGTAAAACAAATCAATTTGAAATGGCTCGCTCAAAACTTCAAAAACTGGCCTCTTATATGCGTCCCCACTGGCAGAATGCCTTGGTGGGGGTGGTGGCCCTATTTATCGTCAATGCGGTGGGAGTCTACATTCCCCTGCTGATTCGCAATACAGTGGATGAGCTCGAAGTCACGTTTAGCTTCGATCGCATTCTGTACTTTGTCGGAATCATCCTACTCCTCGCCTCCGTAATGTGGGTGATTCGCGTCGTCTCCCGGATGTTTCTGTTTGGGGTGGGACGTCAGGTGGAGTTTGACCTCAAACAAGGCATTTTTCAGCACGTCCTGACCCTGGAACCGGCTTATTTTGCCCTGAACCCACCGGGAGATTTGATTAACCGCGCCACCTCGGATGTGGACAATATCCGGCGTCTGCTGGGATTTGCGGTGTTGAGTGTGGTGAATACGATTTTTGCTTATGGATTGACCCTGCCGGTGATGTTGGGGATTAATGTCAGGTTGAGCCTGTTGGCTGTGGCGGTCTATCCGTTTATGCTGATCATCGTGCAGTTATTTAGCGATCGCCTCCGCACTGAACAGTTGGAAGTCCAAGAGCAACTCTCGGGACTCAGTGACTTGATTCAAGAGGATATGAGCGGGATTTCTTTGATTAAAATCTATGCTCAGGAAGAAAACGAACGCCTTGCTTTCCGCCAACTCAATCAACAATATTTACGAGCCAATCTCAAATTAGCCCAAACCCGAAGTTTTCTGTTTCCCGTCTTGGGAGGATTAGCCAGTTTAAGCTTACTGGTGTTACTGACTTTTGGTGCCGGGGCGATCGCTGATGGGGTAATTTCCGTCGGGGATTTCATCGCCCTGTTATTGTATGTCGAACGTCTGGTATTTCCCACCGCGCTGCTGGGATTTACCATTACGGCATATCAACGGGGAGAAGTGAGTATCGATCGCATTGAGTCCATTTTTGAAGCGAAACCGAAAATCCAAGATACACCGGAGGCGATCGCGCTGACAGAACCGGCTCAAGGTCATTTGAGGGCCAATCACCTCACCTACAGCTATCCCGAGGCTCAAACCCCCGCCCTGAATGCTTTGAGCTTTGAGATTACCCCGGGTGAGACAGTGGCGATCGTGGGTCCCATTGGTTCGGGAAAATCCACCCTCGCCAATGCCATCCCCCGCTTACTGGATATCGGTTCTGGACAACTCTATCTTGATGGCAAAGATATCACCACCCTCAAATTAGAAACCCTGCGGGGGAATATCGCTTACGTTCCCCAAGAAAGCTTTTTGTTTAGCACATCCATCCGGAACAACATCCGCTATGGGAAACCCCTCGCTGAGGACCCGGAAATCATCGAAACCGCCAAACAAGCCCAAATTCACCCGGAAATCCTCAATTTTCCGCAACAGTACGAGACGATGGTGGGGGAACGGGGGATTACCCTTTCCGGAGGACAGCGCCAGCGCATGGCCCTCGCTAGAGCGCTGTTGATGGATGCGCCGGTACTGATTTTAGATGATGCTCTCTCTAGTGTGGATAATCAGACGGCAACGGATATTCTGCAAAATCTGTCCTCGGGGACGCAGCGCAAAACGGTGTTGTTTATTTCGCACCAAATGTCTGCTGCTGCCTCTGCCGATCGCATTTTTGTCATGGATCGCGGGGCGATCGTCCAAGTCGGCACTCACACTCAATTAGTGGAACAACCGGGTTTGTATCAGCAACTGTGGAATCAGCAAAAGCTAGAGGCACTCTTGCACTAAGCTGGGAAAGCGGTGACAATAAAGCCTTTAGACCCGCATCTTGAAGCATGACTCTAGCCCTTTGTGCTTCTGATTTCTCTCGGGGATAGGCGTTCTGATTCCCCTTCAGTGCAGATTCCCTAGCACCTGGATCTGGATATTCTTGGCAGTTCTTTTGGAATGAATTAACATGGAAACGGAAAAATTTATCACCATTGATGACGAAACCATTTCACTGCGGCAAGCCCTCGGCTATCTGCGGACCAGTGGCGATTTGCAACAGTTTATTATGAAGATTCTGCGCCAGCACGTCATCGAAGAAGAGTTGCAAAGCCAAGCTGATTTGGAAATTGATGCCTCTCTCTTAGAACAGGCAATCATTAACTTTCGCCTCCAAAATCAACTGGTGCAATCGGACCGCTTTGACCAATGGCTACAAAGCCAAAGTCTAACCTATGGGACTTTTCGCAATCAGTTCGCCGCTGGGTTAAAAATTGAAGAAATCAAAAACAAAGTTACCGCTGAACAACTGGAAGACTATTTTCAGAAAAATCAGCAAGCCTTTGAGCAGGTTGTTCTCTCCCGAATTGTGGTAGAACAATATGATAAAGCGGTAGAACTGAAAGCTCAACTAGAACAAGCAGGAGCGAGTTTTGAAGCGTTAGCAAAAGAGCATTCTATCGCAGGAGAACGGGCCTATAATGGGATGATGGGAGCGATTTTGTTTAGTCAACTTCCCCCCGCTATTCGGGATGCAATTTCCAAGGCTCAACCGGGAGATATTGTCGGTCCATTGGAATTGGAAGGTCGCTACAGCTTATTACGCCTAGAACAACGGATTCCGGCT
This sequence comes from Laspinema palackyanum D2a, assembly GCA_025370845.1. GTDB lineage: Bacteria > Cyanobacteriota > Cyanobacteriia > Cyanobacteriales > Laspinemataceae > Laspinema. The sequence continues at coordinate 56,180 of JAMXFF010000016.1, forward strand.
ACCCTAGAGGGACAACTCAAACGCCAGCTTCAGGAGCAATTATTTGAGCAGTGGTGGCAAAGCAAACTGCAAAATAAAAACGTCAAGTTGCAGGTTGAGTAAGTCAGGGAATAGACTGAAAACTTGAGGGGGTTTCCCAAAAAATAAGGTGCGCGATCGCTTGTGGCGGTAACGCACCTTATTTTTTGGCGGGGGATCACCCGGTTCAAAACCTGCGATCGCCTCTGGACTAACTGTCCCGATTAAAAGACGTAAACTCTACCATTCTCATCGAAATAAAGTTCGCGATCAATCCGATCTCCCGGATTAGCGCGGCGGACAGTAACCGTGACATTATTATTTCTTACCGTTGAATTTATATCAAAATGCAACAGAACCTGACCATAACCTTCAACGGGTGGATTGATCGGAACGTTCAAATTCCGCTCGCGATCACTTTGGGCGTTGGGGTTAATCGTATAATCACCCAACACTACCCGTGCTCCATCGCCTAGGCGTTGAACTGGGCTATTTCGGGCACTATATTCCAGGGGAATTCCCGTATTATTGACGAGAGTAAGACTCACCGGACGGTTGACATTGACAGTGGCTAGGGGTTGCCAATATCCTGGCTCTTCTGATCCAGTAGGGCTGGGTTGAGAAACCCCTAGGCTCGGGCTCATTAACAAAGTGGCTAGGACGGTTGCGGTTACAACAATTTGGCGCTTCATAAGGGTTTTTGGTATTGACCAAGTGGCGACTGGGTTTAGAAATGGTTCTTGAGAGTGGATGGCGATCGCGATTCCGGTAAAAACGAGGTAAGGATGGAGGAATAAAACCTCAAGACCCTACTCCCTTAAGAAGGTTTCCGGTATAATTCAAGCGCGATCGCTATAAACCCTAAAGAGGCTGATTCATCGGAAGTTGGGAGGATTAGCCCCCGTCTTTATAATTACTATAAACTGCTTTTGTCTTCTTGTCAGCATCTAAGGGGACAAAATTAGGGAACGATCGCTATCAATTGTCTCAAATCCTTAATAATTTTTATCAAAAATAACTTGACAAAAATAGTATAATTTGCATTCCTTGCATTTTGGGGTTAACCCAACGCCTAGGGGGCGTATTGCCCCCTAGGGCGGGGTACAGTAAAGATTAGAAACCGGGATACTTCACAAATTTTTACTGATAAGCAACAAATTTGTGCTAGAAACCCGGTTTCTTGTCCTCTCGAACTAAGATTGGAATTACCGCCTAATTATTTCCAATCTTCCCAAGTATTATTAAAGATGGACGTATTGGGAAAGGCAATGGGATTGCCGCTATCCACCAGGCGAGTTTGTAACTCTTCTAACTGGGGTTCCCGTTGGGGGAGATTGTCCACTAACTGATAGGGGAGGATGCCTTTTTCTAGGGAGAAATTGGCGGTTTTCCCGGCTGCAACTCCAGAGGACCATTCAAAGGAATGTACTCGATAGGCAGCAGCAGCAATATGGCTGGTGGCGATACTTTTTCCAGCAATTAAGAGGTTATCAATCCGTTGGGGAATTAAGGCCCGGAGGGGAATTTGGAAGGGATAAGCGGTGCCAGCACCCCGACGTTCTCCTTCCAGTTCGGTGTTACCGGGGGCTTCCGGGGGGGAGAGGGTCATGCAAGGATGAAAGTCGATCGCATAGTGGGCAATTCCCACAGAATCAGGGAAAATTGTAGAGCGCGATCGCGAGGGTCGTCCTTCCAAATTCGGTCGTTGCCCGATCGCCTCTAAAGTTCCTAATCCCGAGAGGGATTCCCACAACCTGCGATAGTCCTCCGGCAACAAATTCGTGCGATAAAATTCGTCAGAATAATCCGCCCGCGAAATATCAATTTCCCACACCATAAACCCATCGGGATGACCCCAACCGGGCCGTCCAATAATCCGCCGTCCCTCGCGCATATAAGGATATTTAGATAATCCATTGGCGGTTCCCATCGGCGAATCGAGTCCCGAAAGATAGCGATGATTTGGATTAGGTTGTTTAACCCCATCTCCTAATTGAGAATCCGTCGTTCCCTGGACCAACCAATAGAAAAATCCAATCGCGTGTTCTTCTCCCGCTTGGAGGGTTTCGGTTCTTAATCCTCCCATCCATCCCCCCGGTTGTAGTTGCCCGGTGGATTCCAATTGCTGACGAGTATAGATTAAATTATCTTGCGCCGTTCCCGGTCGATAATCATTTCCCCAAGTCCAGTTTTGCATGGAGATATCCCCAGGATTAATGGGATATTCTCGGGGGTTAGAGGGGAGAGTTTTCTGATATTTTTCGCTCCAGATCCGGCGGTAGGTATAAACTAAATTAAAATTCGCCAACCGTTCCAGTTCATAACTGTAATAAGGTGCGTAGCGGTCATAAAAGGGCGGTTTAACGTGCTGTTGGGGTTCCTCCGTTGCTTGCATGGCGAACGTATAAGTAAACCCTTGAGTACAGTAGGGATTCCCGGTGGTACTGGAAGAAGAGGGTTCAAGGGGCGATCGCGGATCAACCCCGAGGCGGTAGGGTACATCCGCTAACCCGATTAGTTCTCCGGTTTCCGTGGCATCGATGACATACCATTGGGCCGGTTGGGCCACGGTTGTAGCATTCCCAGCATTGCGATCGCGCGTCATCGGTACAAACCGCACAATGGTTTTATCAAACCGGCTGGAATTTTCGTAGCGATAGGCATCTTCCAGGATTTGCGAGAGGGGTTCCGCATTCACCGGGGGCTGACCTGGGGCCGGTTTGATTTGGATGGCGATCGCACTTTGAATTTGTTCGCCCCCTTCGGTCCCTGGGGAAATGTCCAACTCTTTAATCACCGTGTTGGGATACCATTTGAGCGTCCCTTTCCCCCGTTTGGCTGCTCTTTCCAATTGGTCAAAGAGCAGTTTATGACCGTCATACGGCATAAAACAGGATTCACTCACCCAACATTGACCCGGATTGAGGCGTCCATACTTGCGCCGGATACTCTCGCGAAATTCCAAGTATCCTTGGGGATAAAATAACTGTTGTCGTTGGGTGGGGCGTTCATCCAGGGCCGAAGTGCCTTGGGAGGAAATTTGACCCCCGATCCAGTCGGTAATATCCGTGATGCAAACCGTCCGACCCGCCAATAAGGACTCGTAGGCGCTGGCAGCACCCGCTAATCCACCCCCGGCGACTAAAATTTCACAGGCGACTTCTTGATCAGGGGCGCGAGGGGGTGTGGCATCCGCTACGGAAGTCCCTAATGCCAGGGTGATTAAGCTCACGAGGAGACTGAAACAGGACCGAGTGGGGGAGATGCCTCGAAGGAGATGCTGGGGTATAAGCTGCGATTGACGCTGCATAGGTATCAAATTGGGTAAGCTGGTAAACGGTTACTTTGAGAAAGGGGATCCGCAGTGTCTGTCGCAGTAGTGTCTGTAACAGATGCTACTTTTCCTCCTTGTTCATGTTAGCTATACGGAGGTGAATTGGGGAATTCAGGTTGCAACATTTGGCGATCGCCTTACCCTATTCAGTAAGTATTCAGGGATTGAAGGTCTTTAAATCGATTGAACCCGTGGAAAACTTAGGACGTTATTAACCTATGCACGTTACCTCATCTAATTTACCGATGAAACCCTTTGAAACTCCCGGGTTTGACGGGAACCCGTCCTGGGAGCATCCCCCAGAGGAGAACGAAGCTCTGTTGCACAGTATTATTAATAATATTCCCGGGGCCATTTACCGATGCACCTATCAAGGAAACTGGAAAATAGCGTTCATTAGCAAAGGAATTGAACAACTTTCTGGATATCCAGTCTCTCATTTTTTCCACCATTCCAGCGATCGATTTAAAACGCTTGTTCATCCCGAAGACCAAGAAATTGCCCAACAGATTGTCGAAGCGGCGTTATTATCTCAACAGCCTTATCGTTTAGAGTACCGAATTATCAAGGCTGAGGGGACGATAAGTTGGGTCCGCGAAATCGGTCAAGGCACCTGCGATCGCCAGGGAAATCTCTGCGGATTGGATGGCATCCTCTCTCCCTTGGATAAGGTTGACTCTCGCACTCTTGACCCAACTAGCCCAGAATTATCCCCAGAAATTGCCCCGAAATTGACCATTTTAGAACAAATTAATGAAGGATTTTTAAACTTAAATTCCCAAGGCCAGGTCATTTATATCAACCCCCAAGGGGAAAATTTATTACAAACCAGCCGTCAGACCCTTTGTCAACCTAGGGAGACTCCTGAATTGCCTCCCGAATTAGCTCAATTTTTTGCAGATTTGCAAACCGCTTTATCGGGTCCAAATCCTCGACCTGTAGAAGCCTGTTATCCCTATCGCGAAACCTGGCTAGAGGTTCGCGCTCATCCTTATGACGCAGGCATATTAGTCTTTTTAAGTGATATCACCTCCCGCAAACAAGTTTTAAATTCCTTACGGCAACGGGAAAATCTCTATCGGACCTTTGTCAAAAATTTTCCTAATGGCGTAATCTTATTATTTGACCGAGACTTGCGTCATACCTTGGCGGAAGGTCGGGATTTAGAGGCGATTGATTTAGCGAAAACGGATGTAGAAGGAAAAACACTTCAAGAGGCATTTCCCTCGGATATTTGCCAAACCCTGGAACCTTTATATCGGGAGGTACTCGCGGGGGAAACTCGCGTCACGGAACTCACCTTTGGCAGTCGCATTTATTTGACCCAAATTCTTCCTATCAAAAATGAAGCGGGAGAGGTTTTAGGGGGTATGGTCATGACTCAAAATATGACCGAATGCAAACTGGCTGAATCTGAAAATGGGCGGTTAATTGCTTCATTACAAAAAAGTGAAGCCAAAACTCGGGCAATGGCTTCTTTACTGTCGGAAGCAGAAAAATTAGCTCATGTGGGATGTTGGGAATTTGAAATTGCCACAAACCGCATTATTTGTTCGGATGAAGTTTATCGAATGTTGGGGTTAGATGTCAATGAAGCATCCCCAACCTATCCCGAATATTTGCAAAAAATTCACCCGGAAGACCGAGAGACTGCTGCACAAGTGATTGAACGCGCAATTGAGGCGGGAGAATCCTATCAGGTAGAACAGCGCATCGTCCAATCTGATGGTTCAATTCGATATATTTCGGCCAATGGAGAACCGATTTTTAATGAAGCGGGGGAAGTGGTTAAGGTGTTGGGGAGTTTGTTAGATATTACCGATCGCCATTTATCCCAGCAAGCTTTAATCCAGTCGGAGGCGCAGTTAGAATTGCGGGCAAAAGAGTTAGAAGAAACGCTGCATGAACTGCAACGCACTCAAACTCAACTCATTCAAACTGAACGGATGTCTGGGTTGGGCCAGATGGTGGCGGGAATTGCCCATGAAGTGAACAATCCGGTCGGGTTTATTTATGGAAATATTGTTCATGCGACTTCTTATATTGAAGATTTAGTGGATTTAGTCAATCTTTACCAAAAACATTACCCCGAACCAGACCCGGAAATTTTAGAGCAGATTGAGGAAATAGATTTAGAGTTTTTATTTGAAGATTTGCCTCGCTTGTTGCGTTCCATGAAAGTGGGGGCGGAACGCATTCGGGAAATTGTGCGATCGCTGCGGAATTTTTCCCGATTAGATGAAGCGGATAATAAACAGGTGAACCTTCATGAAGGAATTGATAGTACGCTGTTAATATTACAGCACCATCTCAAAGATGAAAGCCCGAACCCCAACTCGGATCATAATATTACCGTGATTAAAGAGTATGGAGATTTACCCCGCGTTCATTGTTACCCCAGCGAACTCAATCAAGTATTTTTGAATATCATCACCAATGCGATCGATGTTCTCAAACCCCAGGAACCCCCGCGCCAAATCACCATTCGGACTGAAGCAGTCATCCGTGAGCAGACCTCTGTAAAACAGCCCAGTCCTGACTGGATTATCATCCGAATTATCGATAATGGTCCAGGGATGACAGCGGAGATTCAACAACGAATGTTTGATCCGTTCTTCACCACTAAACCTGTGGGCATGGGGACGGGGTTGGGATTATCGATTAGCTATCAAATTATTGTGGAACAACATAAGGGCAGGTTAACTTGTTCCTCGGAAGTGGGAAAAGGGACAGAGTTAATCATTGAGTTGCCCGTGCATCAAGATTATGAGGAACCTGCGTTGTTTGAATGAATATTCTGGAGTCAAAAAATCAGGTTATGCTGTCAAAAATAAAAACATTAATTTAGAGGGGTTCTATTTGTTTCACTACTCTGAGAATCACCCAACAGATTAAAACACTGCCTAATCCGAGTTGCCACAACCCGCAACCAATCAACAGTCCGAGGGCAGCTGCCACCCAAATGGCGGCTGCGGAGGTCAATCCCCGAACCCGATCGCGATCGCGCAAAATCGTTCCCCCTCCCAAAAAACTGATCCCCGTCACAATGCCTTGAATGATTCGACTAAAGGCATCGGTACTGTCTAATGCTACCCCCAGTTGCACCGGCAACAATGCCAAGAGGGTGGTTCCAAAAGTAACCAGCATATAGGTTCTTAAACCCGCTGGTTTATGTTCTCTTTCGCGATTGAATCCAATCACTGCCCCGACGAACAATGATAGCCCGAGTCGCCCCAATAAGTGCAAGGTATCAACGGGAGCAAGGGTGCTAAGATTTGACACAGTAGAGTTGGCTCAATAGAGTCTGCATCCTTTACTGTACAAGGAAAAGGGTCAAAATGCCACCTCGCCCTCCGAAGGAGCGGGACTAGAGGCCGGGTCTAATAAGTTAATTTTATAGTTATAAAAGAGGGTTTTTCGGGTTTAATCCCGGGCATGACGATCGCGATGAAGTCAGCCATCCCTTTCCATTGACCATTTTGGTCGGGTATAGGGTCTCATCAGCTCGGTTTTGAGCCGGGTGGAATCAATTTTAATTATATAAAAATAATTTATTCAAAATTAAACTATGCCTTTAGATAGAGGTCAACCTCGGTTGAGTTATGAGAAAAAGATACAAGAGAACAGTGAAACAAACGAGATGGCTATGCCTAAATCGACGAATTCTCTCTCTTTTCCATCCTCGGATGAACTGCTTTGTTATTATTTGAATTCCACAAGTGAGATTCAGGTAATTAAAAGTGAATGTCGAGAAAAGTGGGATTTTGAGCGTGTTGTATTTCCGGGACAACGGCTTTTTTTTGAAGCTTTTTCTACAGCCCATTTAGAAATTTACAAGGCGAAAAATTCAGGTTTAGAGTTAGCGGCTCGGGTGAAATGCGATCGCTTGCAAGTTATGCAGGAGCGCAGTTCCTCTTTCACAACGGTCTCTCAATTCCTAGGGCAACAACTAGCAGCTTGTTAAGTTCCAACAAAATTCTGGGTGATTCATAGGAGTTTAAACACTGCCTATTGATGTAATGATTGGGTGATGCATGGGTGTTAAAAAGAGAGGAGAAGAAGCGATCGCTTTTTCTCCTCTCTTTATTTTAGTTACGGTTTTGACAAAAATCAGGGTTAGTTGGGGGTCCCTCCGGTGAAGAAAAGCCCAGTCCGAGGGTACCCGATGGGTTAGAAACCCGGTTTTTTTACAAAATTCTGGCTGATTCACCACAGAGAAAGGGCCAGAAACCGGATTTCTGGTCCTATTTATTTAAGACTTCACCGGAGTCCTAGAACTTAGAGAAGTCAGGATTTTCAGAGATTTGGAGAATCTGCCCCAACTGCGATCGCCTCTTTTGATGTAAAGTAGAGGCGATCGCAGTCAGGATCGAGAGGGCATCCGGGGCGAGGGTTGAAGCTGGGGTGCAAAATTTAGCCGGTTGAGGATGCGATCGCTACTACTCACGAACGAGGCAGGACTATGCGGACTTACACGATGCAAGAAAGTACCCAAGTTGCGAATCGAGCCACGGCGGATATTACCCAGTGGTTGCAAAATTCACCCCGGACTATTTCCATTCAAAATGTTGAAAATGACCCGCACTATCGCGCCATTGATGTGGATTTACTGGTGACGACGGACAGGGGAGAATCTAAGCTAGAAATCAAAGGCGATCGCTATCATAAAACCGGAAATTTCTTTTTTGAAACCCACAGCAATCGGGAAAAAGATACCCCCGGTTGCTTTCTCTACACCGCAGCGGATTGGTTATGCTATTATTTTGTGAAAATCGGCCTGTTGTACTTGCTGCCGATGCCTCAGACCCGGGATTGGTTTCTGGACAACCTCGATCGCTTTCAGTCCAAGTCCACCACGACTCCGATTAGAGGAGGGGGTCATTATACCACCGTGGGACGGCTGGTCCCGATTGCAGTGGTCCTCCAGGAAGTACCCGAGGTGAAAACATATCAACTCCCCTCAGGTTGGGACGGCAAATCGGCACAAGGGCAGTGAACGCTATCTGGGATGCGGGATGCGATCGCCTGTGAAAACCAGTCGGGCTTCACTACAGGTGCTCAACCCTCCAGCGTTCATGCAATGGGTGCCAGATCTCAGTTAAAACTGAGAGGGAGAGAATCGTTAGTTAGAGGGAGTCGGCTGTGGATCCGGAGAAGCAACAACAGATCATGGGGTATTTCATCGAGGAAGCTCGGGAACACCTCGAAACCATCGAAAAAGGACTGTTAGAGTTACAGTCCACCATGAACGATCAAGAACAATTGAACGAACTATTTCGCGCCGCACACTCGGTCAAAGGGGGTGCAGCGATGTTGGGCTTTGGCAGTATCCAAAAAACAGCCCACAGCTTAGAGGATTGTTTTAAGATTCTCAAAGAGGAGCCAGTTCCCGTTGACCAAAAGTTGGAAACCTTATTTTTAAAAGGGTATGACACCCTCCAAAAATTACTGGAACGCCTCCAAGGGCCTTTTGGGTTGAGAGAAGAAGACGGGGCAGAAATTGTCCAAAAGTCCCAGCCTGTGTTTGAGGAACTGAAAAAATATCTGGATGCTCTCGTCAAGGGCGGGGGTGAAGCGGATGCAAGTCGTGATGTTGGGTTAGAGATTGCCAACGAAGTCATTAATCTGTTGCGACAAATGTTGCTGCTATTCAAGCAAAAGCCCGATGCAGAAACCCGCAAACGGATCGGGACCTTGTGCAATCAACTGGCTGAAATGAGTCCTCAGATGCAGAATTGGCAAACTTTGGTGAAAACTGCTGCCAGGGCGATCGCCAATCCTAAGAACAGCTATGATTTAATCGCCCCGGTGACGATTAAAGAACTCAAATATGCCAGCGATTTTATCGCCGTGGGCAAACCGGATACAATGCCCCCGAGTTCCTTATTGTTGGAATTGGCGGGTCAGTCACCCCCCCCAGCAGGTATCAAGCTCAAAGACAAGGAGTTTATCATTACGGCAGAGCCACAAGCAGCAGCACAGAAACTCATCGAAACCTTTGATAAAAAACAGCTTACTGTCCTGACGAAGTTGTTAGTCAAAGCGGTGAAATCCTAATAATTTCCAGACCCTTACCGAACGGGGAAACAAGATAGAGGGCGGTTTGGAGGAATTGAACCCTTCTATTTGTCCGTGGGAGCATCTTGCTTTCTCTAAGGGATTTCCATAGAAAAAGTTCTGCATTAGAAGTTTTGCAGAATTGGAAAAGCCCCCCTTCTTAAGGGGGGTTGGGGGGATCTCTCCTAGAAGATTTTATTTTTTGGAGTTCCCTAAGTAGTAAAGAGCAAGATGCTCCCACTCCTTAATTGTCCGGTATTCCTCCAGGGTTAGGGAGTTGGCCCAATCCGTTGCTTGTAGGCATCAACATTGGGAGAGGGGTCGCAATTGTCGTAGCTGTGATCGTGGCGGTGGCTATGACCGTGAGTATGGCCGTGATACTGGCTGTGATTGTGACCCTCTGACTGGCGTATCGCTGAGGACCCCACCCTAACCCTCCCCAAGACACAGGGGAGGGGACCATCAGGTGCAGTTAAACTGATGTAAGATAAAGAATTAAGTATTAATAATACAGGATTTTTTAGGGGGTCAAGGCGGCAGTTGGGCAACTTTTAAAGGGTTGATTTATCTATCTCCAAAGCGGGTTTCAGCCTTTCCCTTCCCCCCAATTTATAAATTTTCCCTAAATTGTCTAGGTTGTGGTGTATAATCAAATAAAGACTGACCCAACCTAAAACTGGGGGTGGATAACTTTAATTGGATATAACCAAACGTTAACGAATCGATAAGTCAAGAACAGAAAACTCGGTCACTCTACGGATGCAAGCGAACGGAAGGGTTCGACTTGGATTGAGTTTTCTGCCGCAATCAAACCCAGTCATTTAATAAGGATAGAACTTGTATGAGACTGCCTCATACTTAGCGTTTGAGTCTCAAAAAAAAGCATCACCGAAACAAATGGCTGAGGCGATCGCCCGGGGAGATCGGGCGGTTGTAATCGCTTGTTGCGGACGAGCGATCGCCGTTCAATCTTGATTTTTATACAAAAAATTGAGGGAATAGGCTCAACAGGTCCGATTGCCGGATCTACAGTCCCGATGTTTCCTTGATGCCAAATGATTTGTCTTCCCTCCAGAGGGTGAGGACGTTGCAGAGATTGGGTCAAAAAACTCAGTTTCTTAACTCTATCCCGATGGACTCCGAACTATACCGCATGGATCTCCAGTTTGCCTTCCAACTTATAGACAAACGCAGTGGCGTTTGTCCTGTCCTTTTTTTTCAATTTCTTGATGTTTTTATGAGTATCATCAGTAGATGCCCCGTAGCGGGCGAAACAGACTTACAACAGATTGCTGATCTAGTGAAAACCTGTGAAATCGATGGTTTACTAGACGAAGATAAATCAATCGCAGATCTTAAATGGATCGTCACCACCTCATCGGTCCGGTCCCGGCGGTTATGGAAAGACTCCAACGGTCACCTGCGAGGGTTTGGACAACTTTGGATACCGGAACCGGACGAACGACTCGATGGATATTTGTGGTTCTACGTTGACCCCAAAGATTCCCTGCAAAATAGCTTTACCGATGGCATTATTCCTTTAGAAACCGAGATTTTAGATTGGGCAGAAAATCGCCTGCGCGAGATTGGCAACAAGAGTGGACTGAGTATTCACTTACATACCAAAACTCGCGCCGAAGCCTTAGTTAGAATTTCCAGCCTAGAACGGCATAATTTTAGCCTAGAACGCACCTTTTTGACCCTCGTTAAATCCGACCTGGAAACCCTACCCCCCCCAGAGTTTCCCCCGGGATTTACCCTGCGATCGGTAGAGGCCCCCAGAGATAATCAAGCGTGGGTAGACTTATATAACGAATCCTTTATCGACCACTGGGATCACCACGATTTAACCCTCAGTAGTTTTGAGGATTGGCAACAGGATCCGAACTACCAACCGGAATTTGATTTAGTGGCAGTCGCCCCCGATGGCACCTTTGCCGCCCTCTGCCAAAGTTCCCTCCAAAGCGCCTTACCCCACTCCAGCAAAACCGGCTGGATTAGCTGGTTAGGAACCCGCCGGGGCTTTCGCCGGATGGGTTTAGGACGTTCCATCCTCCTCGCCGCCATGCAACGACTCTACTCTGCCGGTGCAACCAGCATCAAGCTAGGAGTCGATGCCGATAGTGCCACAGGTGCACCGCGCTTGTATGACGCAATGGGCTTCCATCCGGTACAAAGTTGGCTGTCCTACGTTAAAACCCTATAAAAAACAGTTCAACGTCCCGACTTC